>NZ_JAVFHO010000002.1:0-1870211 GCF_041953985.1 Paenibacillus sp. CR_12
TCAAAAGGGCTGCAAACCTTAGGAACAAGGTCGCCGTACCAATGCTCCACCTCTGGTAATAATCGTCGGAAGACGAGAAAAATTCAAAAAAGTTGGCGGGCGCGGTAAAAGCAGTGGGACTTCCGTCCATAATTCCAACGACTCGTCCCGAAACCAGCTTGGAGGCAATGGTATCCGGCCGCTCTGAGGTCAAAAATTGCGCAAAAATCGAGTACGGATCATCGTCAATGCACTGGATCAGCATGTTTGTATCGTGAATGGCATCAATCTCTATAGCTTCGACCCGCTTTATTACTTCTTTGACGTATTTCTCATTCGCGATGTCCTGGATATACAGAACATAGATATCCGATTTCGTAACTTCGCCGACGGAAAGTTTGATGACCTTGAGATGAGAACTTTGCACTCTCTTGCGGATCAAAGACAGATTCGTATAGGCTTGTTCGGTAAACGCTTCATGCGGTCCGATAATGATGGATTCCGTTTCGGATTCAGCCACCGTCCGGGATGTCGGGAAAATAACATCGATCATGAAAGCTTGATCTTCATAATAAAACGCGGCCATACCGCTTAGAATACCTTCCACATAGGTTTTCGAATCCGTTACATGCTCATATTGTGATTGCTCCGTCAACAAATCGAGCGGGTTTTCGGAATTCAAAATGGGAGGAAGCAGATCCCGCTCCAGCCGATCCTCATTGACCAAATGGCTGAAATACATAACATGAAGGCGCCCGTGAAGATAGATCTTATGGACAAAGTCCGCCGAATCGTCAAACTGATCCGCGACATGCTTCAGCGTCAGCGAAACCTCTTCTTGGGGGTTGGGATCCTGTTGATTATATAGAGATGTGCCGGATTCAGAATGCTCATGAGTGACCAAAAAAATAGATTTTAATCTCTGTTTCATCCCCACGCGTACTCACCTCGGATTCATGCATAGTCCGTCACAGTGTGTGTATTTTTCAAAAGAATTATCCAACGAATCCCAAGTCAGGAATAAGAAGAGCGTCCGCGGGAATCTTAGGATCAGGCAAAGTCTGCCAATCTCTAGGAGGAGGAATAACATGCTGGGGACCCTATTATTCGCTAGCATTTTGTCGCTCGGGGTCACACCCGTTAATGATCAGGCGACTATGGAATCTTCGGAGTTTTCGTTTCAGCAGGCTATTTTTGAAAGCGGTGCTGGGCTGGCAGAGGAGGCGATAAGGGCTTGCGAGAAGCGTTTCGGCAGAGAAATCCAGCTCCCGCCGCAAGTGCCTGCCGTAGCTTTTACGCATCAATATGGTCGTTGTTATGGCACGCATGCCGGACTTGACGAGCATTTGGAGATCCATTATCGAAACGAATTTAAACCCGAGAACGACTACAGGATCGAGTTATATCCCGTTGAGAATAGACAGCAGCTGGAACACCTATCGTTTCAAGCATTAGAATTGACGGAGCAGACAACCGCTAAATTCTACAAGGGTCCGCTCAATACGCTGCAGCTGTTGGTATTTGAAAAGGCGGATTGGCAATATCTCATAACTACAGCAAATCGAGCTTCCACTGAGATCGGACAGCGTGAACTGACCGAAATTGCGCAGTCTTTGATTCATGCCGTGAACAGAAGAGAGCCTGCTTATGCCAAGTGGGGAACCTTAGCCGTCACCGAAACCAAGCGGAAATATAATATGGACGTCGTGGATTATTTGTATATGGGCAGAACCAAGATATCCAGTGTTTTGGCGGAGGAGAAGTTCAAACTGTGGCTTAAGAAAGGGAACGTTGAATTCGGCGTGTATGTCACGGTTTCGTATCATCCGGTAACCGATCAGATTCTATCGATACGTTATGAGGAAATTTAGCTGAAAATAGCAATTGACGGCAGGAATAACGCCATTTTCAGGAAAATAAAGGGCGGCTTTGTTGAAAGTGGTGTTTTCCTGCTGTTCAGACGCATGTATATGGTGTACCATATTTGGTGGAACTTGCCTCGTTGATTTCTACAATATGCGCGAGTAATAGCGATTTAGGAGTGATTCGCTTTGTCGTTTTTAGTCCTTAAGCTCCTATTTGTTCCCTTGATATCGATTTTTATCATGGTATCGTCGGTCTATCTCGGTTATCACACGTCCATTCCTTTGATGCTGCTCACGGCAACTTTGTTGTACGTATCCGTTGTTTTTGATCGAAAGTACGAATGGCTTCGTTATGTTCATTTTCTGTTTCTTGGGGCGTTTCACTATGTAAGTCAATTAAACTGGTGTATCCTCCTGTATTACATACTGATCATTAATACCATTCATAACAAAGAACGATTTAAGGAAACGATGCCGCTGTGCTTCCTGATCATTCTTCAGTATTCCTTAATCCGTCTGACTTACGTGCCGTTAACGAAATACAATGTTCTGGTCTCCGTGTTTGATTGTTTGGCTTCCTTTGTGATTGTGATTTCATTTCATTTTGTTAACTTTCTGGAATCGGAGAAAAAGAAATTATATAAGCAGAACGATTACTTAACGTACCATGATGCATTAACCGGTCTTCTGAATTATGACGGGTATTTGCATAAAGTCCAGCAGCTCATTGAGGTGAACAAGCCGTTTCAGCTGGTGCTGCTCGATATCAACAATTTTAAATCGTTAAATGCAAAGGACATTTCCACCGCAAATGAGATACTGATCAGGTTCTCGCGTGCTCTGCGGAGATTGTTCCTGAACGACATGCTGGCCGCCTCGCGCTATGCGGGAGACCGCTTTGCCGTACTGCTACCGGAGCATGTCAACATCGACAGCACCATGTTCAATTTTGAGCATATCGGCGTACAGGTGACGTATAGCATTACTTGCTACCCGCACGAAGCATTAACGTATCAGGAGATCATCAGCACGGCGGAGGACCGGATTTTTCAAATGCGCCGCAATTCCTGGATGAGAAGCCAGGAGGAGATGATCCGTACGGAAAAAATGAAGATGGTGGGGGAGCTCGCTGCCGGAATGGCCCACGAGATACGCAATCCGCTGACTTCGATTAAAGGCTTTATACAGCTTTCCAAAAATCAAAGTTATAATATACAGCCCTGGTATGAGGTTATCATGGGGGAAATCACGCGGGTAGGGGAGCTGACGGCTGAATTTTTACATTTTTCAAAGCCGCATGCCAGCAATATGAGGGTTGAGTCCCTATCGGATTGCATGACGCGCGTTTACTCCTTATGTGAATCCGAAGCGGCCTCGCACGGACATGTGTTTCTGCTCGACTTAAGCGATGAGCCGATCCAAATCGTGATGGACCGGGACAAGATCATCCAGGTACTGATCAATCTGATTCGTAATTCCTTCCAGGCGATGGAAAATACCGGTTCCGTTCGAATCTCGCTTAAAGCAGAAGAGGGGATGGCCGTTGTTCAGATCGAGGATACCGGCAAAGGGATCGCCGATGAAAATCTTGCCAAAATTTTCGATCCGTTCTATACGACCAAGGAAGAAGGGACGGGGCTCGGGTTGTCCCTTTGTCAGAAAATTGTAGAAGATCATGGCGGGAGAATTACGGTACATAGCGAACTGGGCATTGGCACAACGTTTACTTTGCGCATGCCCCTGTCCTAGTAAAAATGGTTGGTAATATCCAAAAAAAATAACCTATGATAGGATAGTTGCTTAGCAATCAAGATGGATTGCCAGCAGCATATCACCCATGCATCAATGTGTTGCAAGAGAAAGGAAGTATCTGTCAGTATGTCGATTTCCATCAAAGAAACCGGTTCAGCCATGGTCCTGACTCGCGGAAAGAGGCTGCAGTTTGCCTTGATTCTCGGATCCCTATCGGCATTTGGACCGCTCTCCGTTGACATGTATTTGCCTGCACTGCCTAAACTTTCGGAAAGTTTAGGGTCACCGGCATCGTTAGCCCAATTAAGCTTGACGGCATTTTTGCTCGGCCTGGCGCTTGGACAGCTCGTAGCCGGGCCGCTCAGCGATATACGGGGGAGAAAAGCACCGCTGATCATATCCCTGATTATTTATTCGGTCACCTCCTTACTGTGTGCATTTGCACCGACGATTTGGGTTCTGGTTGCGCTCCGCTTCGTGCAGGGAGCCAGCGGAGCAGCCGGCATCGTCATATCCAGGGCGGTTGTGCGGGATTTATACACCGGCTCGGAGCTGACCAAATTTTTCACTTTACTGATGCTGATCAACGGATTGGCTCCAATTATCGCTCCTGTATTCGGTGCCTTTATTCTGAATTTTGTATCTTGGCGCGGCGTATTCGTCGTCCTGTTTTTGATTGGATTGCTGATGCTGCTTGCCGTATGGTTTGGTCTTCCGGAAACGTTGAACAAGGAGAATAGAGCCAGCGGCGGGATCAGGCAAACCTTTCAAACCTTCGGTACGCTGGTTCGGGATCGCGTGTTTATCGGATATGCGCTCTCCCAAGCGTTCGTATCGGCCGCGATGTTCGCGTATATCTCAGGATCGCCCTTCGTGCTGCAGGATATCTTCGGGGTGTCTCCTCAAACGTACAGCCTATTCTTTGCCGTTAACGGGGTTGGTATCGTCCTATTCTCCCAAATTACCGGGAGGTTGGCTTCCCGCACAGGAGAAACCAAACTTCTGACGACGGGACTTGTTATTGCAGCCTTTGGCGGCACATCGCTGCTTGCCATTACATGGCTTGGCGGCGGACTGTTTCTCATTGCGCCGATGCTGTTCCTGATCGTCTCTGCCGTAGGGATGGTTAGCGCAACGACTACATCCCTGGCGATGCAGAAGCAGGAAGCCCATACTTCAGGCAGTGCATCTGCATTGCTAGGCTTGCTGCCTTTGCTCTTAGGCGCCGCCGCAAGCCCTCTTGTCGGGCTTGGAGACGGAACGACGGCAGCTCCTATGGGCACCGTCATCGGGATCGCGGAATTACTGGCCGTCAGTTCGTTTCTGTTTCTCGTCATGCCTATTAGCCGCAGGAAAGAGACACAAGTCTCTTTATAAAATCGTACTTTTGCAAAGAAGCCCGCACGATGAATGTGCGGGTTTCTTTTTGTGGTTAAGGAAACAATTCTGAATGAATTACCTAGAATGCAATCATAATACCAAAGAGATGTGTAAACGGGCATAGCAGGAAAAACGCACGAAGACGAGGAAAACACAAAGATAAAGCAGGTGAACCCACTTGAAATGGATGTCGGTCATTAGCCTACTGTTCATGCTCCTGCAAGGGACTGAACCGGAGAACGACAATTTAACGATTACCCAGGAAGGCAAAGTCATGGAAAGCGTGAATCGAAGCGAACATGCGCTTGATGTGTTCCCGCTGCTGGATATGGACAAATACGATCAATGGGTGGATAAACTTGATCGCAAGACCTATATGGAAGCCCGAAATGCCAAGATTGGCAGCAGCGGCCAGATCGTTCCGGGTCAGAACGGCCATCGTCTGGACCGACGCAAGCTATTGGAACAATACTACTCGTATTGGTACGGCACCGGGGCTTCTTCCATCGAAGCGCCGAGGTATCCGATATATCCGAAAGTGGACACCGAGCTTCTGGCTTCCATTCGCGTCAAGCCGATCGGCTACTATGTAACCTATTTTAATTCCAATAACAAAAATCGTTCCCATAACATCGCGTTGGCTGCTCAAGCGATTGACAGCGCAGTCGTATTCCCCGGGGAAACGTTCTCGTTCAATGAGGTCGTCGGCATGAGAACGGTGGACAGGGGGTACAAACGTGCCGGCGTGATCGTAAGAGGCGAATTGTCCGAAGGAGTGGGGGGCGGAATCTGTCAGGTTTCTTCGACGCTGTATAATGCGATTGACCGTGCAGGTTTGCAGATTGTGAAGCGCTACTCCCACAGCCGGAACGTCCCTTACGTGCTGCCTGGTCGAGACGCTACGGTTAGCTGGGGAGGCCCGGATTTTGTCTTTGAGAACGCCTATAATCAACCCATCCTCATTCGGGCATTCGGGAACGGGGGAAGAATGACCGTAGCCATATACTCTTCGGAACTCATTGAATATAAGCCCCGCAATGTACCGAGCATATCCAACAGCCTGCCGGAGGAGACCAGCGACACCAAGCATAATCCGGTAAGCGGCGATTAATCCGGGATTGGATGAAACGATGCCGGTCGCGGACGGGACGACCTATACCATTGCATGCACATCCACAACACGAGAACGAGATCCACGGCATCGCCGCCGTAATACATCAGCATGCCACCAAGCTTTGCCTGCTCGAAAGGAACGCCGTCGGGCGGATGGGCATATAAGTATTTGGAGAGTATCCCGTGTCCCGCCATGGCAATGATCAGGATGAACGCACGAAGCCGAAAGCTTCGGCGGTAGGGAACCACATCCACGTAGATCAAAGAAACCGTAAATAGATATCCGGCTGCAAACACATGAAAATGAACGGCTATATGAAGAATTAGGCTAGAATGCATGGCCGTGAACAACCCGGTGGTGTAGAGGATCCATAAGCCGCCGATATTCAACAAAGCGGCCACCAATGGATGTGAGATACAGTGGACGAGCTTGCTCTTAAGCAATCGGCTTATCTTTCTAGCGAACAGCACGTTGATTGACCGAAGCAGAAGCGTCATTGGAGCTGAAAACGCAATCAGCAGCGGCCCGAGCATGCCGAGCAGCAGATGCCCAAGCATATGCACCGGGAAATTCGCAGGGGCAAGCCGGGCCAACGGGCCAGCCAGCGATAAACCTATGCAGGTCAATCCCGCAATCCAGCAAACATAGCGATGGGCAGGCCATATGCGGTGGCGTCGGTTGGAAACCGCAGCAGCTGTCCAATAGAGCAGAATTAGGCCAGCGAGGAAGAAACCCAAAATCCATTCCCAAGGGTGCCATACAGCAGCGCCTTCGAACATTCCGGCACCATGATGATGAAACGAATGGCTAATCATCTTAGGATGCGGCCTTCCGGGAAGGGACGCGGTTTCGAGTTCGTGCAATGAGTATGATGCCAGCGATGATCATGCCGGCAGCAATCAGATTCCAGACCCAGTCGTAGGGTCTTATATCGACGAAATAACGAATCTGATGCAGTCGCATCCACTTGTGCTGGATGATGCCGTCGTACAGCTGGAAAGCGCCACCGCCTAACAGAATGCCTCCAATCCATCGTTTAGCCCAAAACGCGTTCCTTCGGTGCAGATCGGCAATCAGAAACGAGGAGCCGATGGTAGCAAACCAGCTGAAAGCATGAAACAGACCATCAGAGACAAGGCCGATATCGCTTGTAGACTTATCGTAGAAATGATGCCAATGCAGCAATTGGTGAAATACCACCTCATCGATAAATCCGACCAGCCCTAACCCGAACAAGATGCCGGCCCATAGGTTGCGTTCGGCGTAGTTTGAGCGCTGTGTTTGATTTTCATGGGTTTTAGAAGACTTCATTCGTCTCATCCTCTTTCTGTTATAAAATTCTGAATGCCATCGTTTTACAAAGTGATACTTACTAACTTTACCCATTATTACCATATCCATAACTTAAACACCGGGTGGATAAAACGAGTGATATATATTATTCGCTTCGGTAAAGGACTAAAGCTCGTTGTTCATCAGTTAATTAGTTTACATATTGTTATATATGTTAACTGAATTGAACATATCCAAAAACAAAAGGCGAACCACTTTTAGGGTTCGCCTTTTTACTAGGTGTAAATATATTATTCTGCTGGATATTAAGAACGAAGTGAAATGGGGATCTCCTTCACGCCGCGCACGATCATACCCGGCCTCCATTCCAGCTCGTCGATATTGCCCTGAAGCTCGAAATCGGGAAAGCGGCGAAGGAGTGTGTTAATCGCGATTTCACCTTCCAGCCTGGCGAGCGGTGCTCCGAGGCAGAGGTGTATTCCCTTGCCGAAGGCTAAGTGGTGGCTCTTCTCACGGGTGATATCGAACAGATCGGGATCCTCGAATTGTGTGGAATCGCGATTAGCGGAATTTAGGGCGATGACAACCAAGTCGCCTTTTTTCATATGGACACCGTGAAATTCCAAGTCCTCCGCGGCCCATCGTGAAGTGCTGAATTCAACGGGACCGTTGTAGCGAAGCATTTCCTCAATGGCGCCATGAATCCGTTCCGGCTGTTCCTGCAGAAGCTTCCGCTGCTCCGGATGCTCGAATAATGCAAGCACGCCATTGCCGATCAGGTTCACCGTCGTTTCATGACCGGCTATGATCATCAGGGTAACGACGCCGTATAACTCCTGTTCGGATAAGCGGTCACCTTGGTTCTCGGCAATGACCAGCTGACTGATCATATCGTCGCCGGGCTGTTCGCGAACCTTGGCGAACCAGTCCCTCAAATAAGCGATGAATTCGTTCATATGCTGGACGACCTGCTCGTTCATTTCCTGATTGGAAGCGCCGATGATGGAATTGGACCATACCCGGAACTTGTCCTGATCCTCGGCGGGTACGCCGAGAATCTCGCTGATTACTATAATGGGAAGCTTAAAGGCATATTCGTCAATAAGATTCATGGTGTCTTGGGAGGAGACGGCATCCAACAGGTTATCCGCGATCTCTTGAATATGGCTGCGCATATCCGCGATTCTCTGCGGCGTGAAACCCTTCTGGACCAATCCGCGAAGCCGTTTGTGATCCGGCGGATCGGAGAACAGCATATTCGTGCTGAACACGCTGGTCTGTTCCGCGCCCATTGCCTTCGCGACGTCCTTGCTGAACCGGCCATCCTTGAGCGCTTCGACGGCTTCAGCATAACTGCTGATCAGCCACCCATGACGACCATCCGGAAATTGCAGCTTCATAATGGGATCGCTTTGCCTCAATTTCTCGTACACAGGATAAGGATTTTGCGTGAAATCATCTGTAAATAGAGTTGTTTTCGGAGATTCGTTCGCATTGACTTTCATAAGCAATAGTCTCCTCTCGATACATAGATTCTTATCCATTATATGATATGGAGACGAGGATAACCAAATTCACATGGTCTTGAGACCGACTTCGACAATATTTATCTATATTAATATATAAGAATACAGCTTTTAACTATGACCGATTTCATCATTCAACATAAGATATAGGATCTAGAATGTAAAGGAGTGATAGATTTGCCTACATTTGATAACGTATTGGTTACCGGAAACCAAACCATTCAACAAGATCTGCAGGTCAATGGCAATCAAACCATAGGTCAGAGTTTGCAAGTCAACCAGAATCAAACAATTGCAGGAAGTTTACAAGTAAATTCAAGTGAAACCATCCTGAATCATTTAGCTGTTGGCGGCAGTGCAAGCGTTGGACAAAATGCTAATGTTACAGGTGTAGTAACGGCAGGGCAAAGGTTGGTAGCCAGTAATATGCCTTCCGTACCGGCCGGAGGATCAGTTGCTCAGCAGGTTAGGTTCTATGCTACCAGTATTTTAGGTCAGCCGGGTCTCGTGTTAAAAGGGACCGATGGGTTTGATTATGTTATATTCATAGACAATTCGGGAGGAAGTGTGAATATCGGCATTCAGAGATTATAAGACATTTATTGAAACGTGATATTGAGCGGGAGACTTCATCTCCCGTTTTTTTGTATATCCGTCATTATATTCGGCTCTGTATAGAAGCCTGTAGTCTTCAATGCAGTTCGAACAGCTTCAAGATATTGATATTGATAATGCTTATCCGGTTCCAGGTACGTTCCTTCAGCCCATTCGTTCCATGCGTTTACGAATAAAAACTCGCTATTATACAAAGAAACGGCACGTTCGATTTGCCTTGTCAAATACCAACCGAATTTTTGGGGATTGGCTCCTAAGCAGCTTAATCCTCTTAATCCTAAACGAGGTGTATTGTCCCAATTCACATAAGCGCCCGGAAAGATTTTGCTCCGATCCCTGTGATGCGATCGATTTAATACATACTGCCATACAAAATCATAATCGAACACATAATGCTTCTCGTTGCCTATGTTCATATATGACCACAAACGATTTAATCCGCTATGCGCAAAGGTATAGTGCGGTTCAAATTCTAAATTAGCATCAAAGTAATCTTGTTTGGCCAAGGGGAATCCACCTAACGTCCGCACGAAATAGATGCCTTCGAGGCCATTTTTAACAGCTAGAATATTCCAATGTTTCATCATATCTTCACAGCATGATATTTTATCGGGACGGTATATGATGAAGATCGGCTTATTCTCTATCCGTATATATCGCTCATCACGGAAGGCATCTAATAGTGCGTAGAAGTGTAGTTCCCAATCGTCTTGTTCACCATATTCTTGCGGCATGAGAACATCATGCTCTCCGCCGTCCCATTTTCGTGTCCAAGGTTCATTCGCCCACGACAAACAAAACGGAATTCGAGGTTCCCCGCTGCTCAACACCTGTTTGAAAGGCGTTTCCAGTAGTTGTTTCCCCTTGAACCAATAATGATAATAGCAAAAACCGTATATGCCATAATATTGCGCTAGTTCCGCTTGCCATCTTCGGGTAGCAGGATCCGTTAAATCATAATAGTAATCTTCATATGGCTCTCTAGGCTGTAGGTGTCCCGGATAAATCGAATTGGCTTTTCTCGTGTTCGTCCATTCCGTAAATCCTTCTCCCCACCATTGGTCGTTCTCCGGAATCTGATGAAATTGCGGCAACAAGAAAGCAATGAGTTTCAACCGATCATACCTCCTAAAACAAGCTTATCATGTCAAGTTGTGCGAATTCATTGTTAATTGTGCATTACGACATGAAGAAGTTTTGACACGAGTTGAAGACAGGAATACTCGTATTTGCTTCCCCATAGAGAATTGGTGGCTACTTGTCTTTTTTGATCTACATGAACCATGTAATGGTTGAGTTTTTCTTGAAGTTCGTCGGGTGTATGGAAGGCAATTAGATTCTCGCCGGGACGCATAAATCCATATATATGCGGATGATCCTTTATTAATTGAAAAGCGCCGCAGGCAGAAGCATCGAACGCAGGGCGGCTCGAAGAACTCCAATTGATGATGATATCAGCACCATTATAAAAATATGATAATTCTGCATCTGGAGGAATGGGGGTAACCATGTCTTCATTTTCCCATCCTTTTCCTGAAATACGAACCTTCTTATTATTCAGCAAGAGCTGTATCCCTTGAAAATACTCTTGGTCGGCCGCGCCTGCATCGCCAATAATAAGGACGTCCGATTGATATTCGTCTGGGACAGACTTAGGAAAATAAATGGTTGGGTCTGCTGCAAAGGGCAGATGAACGACCTGCTTACACCCTGAGCCATACCAGTAGAAAGGGATATGGGACGTATTTTGGGTAAAGACATAATCGAATGCGCTAACGACTGGTTTGAGCGAATCGGAAGCTCCCGGTTCATCCGATAACCAGATTGCCGTTTTTAAGGGAATTGTATTAATTATGTTTAAATCTTCAGGCGGTACATCATGACCAATAAACAACAATAAATCAGGGTTATATTGAGACAGGAGGTTAGTAAAGCCTGGATAAGCTTTGATTGAAACAACCTCTTTGACCAAGCGATGGAATTGATCCGATATGAATTGTTCCGTTCGCCAAAACGACTCTCCTTGCAATGAAGACACAATTAAAACGCTAATTTTTTTTGTTTCAACAACAGAATGATTCGATTTCTGATTAACGACAATCGGATCAGCCGATTTCCGACCGATCTGGGCTTTGGGATTCAATGAATGTTGTATATTTGGGGGCATCATTTGGATGATGGCTTTACGAATATATCGTTGAGTTTTTCGATGAAGCCGCAATCTACGAGATGGAATACGCTTCAGTTTTCTCCGGTAATTGTTAAATCCTTTCCGCATTCTTTTCCTCCTGTGCCATACATGATCTGGTTATTTTATGTCTGTGCATGACGTTTGCTATAGTGCAGATGTACTGCACATGACGTAAAAAGGCGGTTATCCATATAAATCCCAGCGTTCGGATATAGGATATGACGAAGCTAGGAAATACGGGGTAAAACCGAATGGTCGAAATCTGATCTGCACAGGCGGGTCTTTTTGCGTTTACGGACGCTTACTAGGGGGAAAATCAGTGCCTTTTGGTCTACTGACTACGCGCATCAATCTTTGATATATTGGATCATATCTGAAGGGAAGAAAGGGGGAAATTGCCGGTGAAATCCGTTTCGGGAGAGAAGGCAGGGCTGTTGTTTCGATTTTTTATCTCGTATGCCGTCTTCTGCTTGAAAAACAAATTGGTTGGATGGTTTGCTTATGGGAAAACCTCGGAGCTGATTGAAAACGAGACGGTAAAGAGCACCTCAGCGGCACTGCAGCAAATTCAGGAAGCGCTGGATCAGCGATTTGCCGAAATCGTGAACATCGCACGGCAGATGTCGAGCGAATCCAAGATCCAATCTTTTCAATTCGAGAAAGAACCATTTGCCGGCACAGGCCCATACCGTTTGTGGGATTTGGAAAAGAGCTTGTTTAACTACAAACTGTTTAATCATTTCATCGTGGATTATTACATCGCGTACAAGAACAGCAGCATGGTCATCTCTCCCCGCAAGGTGTATACGTCAGACCAGTATTATCGTTTGCTGCTGCGTTATGAAGGCCAATCGTTAAGCGAATGGAGGCAAGCATTGTTCGGGCAGTATCATTATAAAACGTATACGCCGGGACATTCGGTTGTTTATGAAGGCAAACCATACTCCGTCGTGAGTTATATGCAATCCTTCGGGAACAAAAGCAGCAGCGGGGTCGTTACGGTCCTGATTAACAATAGGCAGATCCAGGACATGCTCCGCAAAGTCGATCCGGAACAAGAGGGCTTTGCGTATATAGCGGATGCTAACGGAAACTTGATCAGCTCCATCGGATTGAAAGAACAGGATTTTATGAAAGCGCTTCCCATAAAAAGTGGCGATACCCATATCCGATGGGAAGAACAGGAGATGCTTGTGACTCAATCCACATCCGAATACAACGGCTGGAGCTATGTATCCGCCCAGCCCAAATCCGTGGTGCTCCAAAAGGTATATTATATCAAACAGTTGACGTTAACCATCTTCATTACAGCTCTGCTGCTGGGGTTAGGCGTAGCCGGTTATTTGGCATATCGAAGCAGCAGGCCGCTCCTCAAAATCCTTCAGCTGCTTCCTTCAACCCGATCGGAAGCAGCTCATACTGCTTCGCGTAACGCCGTTGATTATATCGGCCATTCCGTTTCCGAGCTGGTTGAAAGCCATGATACGCTGAAGGAGCGGTTGGAAGAGCAGATTCCGATGCTGCGAAACGTTCTGGTTGACCGTCTTCTGAAAGGGAGCTTCACGTCGATGCAGGAGCTGGAGGCTGCCATGGAACACGCGCAGGTCCAGCTCCGGGGATCTCACCATGCGGTGGCGCTTCTTCATATTCGAGGATACCATGAGCCATTCATGGAAGAAATGCTGATGGAGCTCGATATTGTCAAAATCAACATCCGCGACCGGATTCAATCATTATGCGGAGAAGGGGCGCTGCTGCATGACTTTGGAGAAAATCAATTGGTTCTGGTCTTGTCGGGAACGTCAGCGGACAAAGAGGATTTCACGATGCATATGCGAGCACATCTACAGTCGATCCATGAGCATTTGATTGGAATTTCCGGCACGGGCCTGTACATGGCCGTAGGCGAGTTCCGGTCCAATATTGCCGAGCTGTATCGTTCCTACGGGGAGGCCAAGTTTGTCCTGCATCATGCGGGATGGAGCGAGAAGTCTCCTATCTTCTATCATGCCGAGATGGTAATGCCGGCCTTTTCCTACTATTACCCGGCAGACGAAGAGATGCGGTTAATCCAGCTTGTGAAAGCCGGCAATCTGGATGAGACAAAGCAGCTTTTTCGGCAAATCAAAGAGAAGAACAGGTCGGATCGGCAAATGCCGATGGCCGTCGAGAAGCTACTTGTCCAGGAGCTTAGCGGTACCCTGATGAAGTGCAGCGAACAGACAGGGAATGATGGAAGCCACAGAACGGAGGAAACGGATGCCGTCATCCGAGCGTTAAATCCCGAGTTACCCCCTGCTGAAGGCATGAATATTCTCTACGCCGCTTTCGTTCGCCTCTGTCAGAAGAACGAGGAGAGGAAGAAGAGCCATAATGCTCATTTAACGAACCGGCTGCTGAGCTATATCGAGAAGCACTATGGGGAGAGCGATCTGAGTTTATCCGCGCTCGCCCGGGAAACCCACACTTCCGAAGCATATGTATCGTACTTCTTCAAGGAGCAGACGGGCTTGAATTTCTCGGAGTATCTTGAGAAGCTCCGCATGGATGAGGCAAAGCGGGAGTTGGCGACGAGCGACAAGCCGGTCAGCGACATCGCAGCAGCTTGCGGCTATTTGTCACTCAACACCTTCAGCCGGGCGTTTAAACGCGTAAACGGGATAAGCGCCACCGAGTACAGACGCCTTCACCGGGCCGGAGATTATGCTTAATCTAAAGAGATGCGTACTGCCGGATTGATGAATAACAGCCCATTCTAAAATTCTGAATAGTCGACCGGAACATGAAGATTTACGCGGAACAAGCCGGCTGTATATACTCCAATCACGGACCGGATCGGGACGAATCCCATTGAAGATTGGAGTGGTAACTGCTGAGTGGCTGGAAGAGTATCATCCGCAGCTGGCAATTGTACGCGCTTTTTTTGCTCCCGTTATTGTACATCATCATATTCAAGTATGTGCCGATGTACGGCGCGCAGATTGCGTTTAAAGAGTTCAACGTCACAAAAGGAATCAGTGGCAGTCCATGGGTCGGATTTGCCCAGTTCGAACGTTTCTTCCAATCGCATGAATTTTGGCGTTTGCTTAAGAATACGTTCTCGATCAGCTTGTACACGCTGATAGCCAGTTTTCCGTTTCCCATTATGCTAGCGCTCGGTTTGAATTATGTAAGAAACCGGCGTTTCAAGAACACCGTCCAGATGGTTACATACGCGCCTTATTTCATCTCACTGGTCGTATTGGTGGGCTTGATGCTGCAGTTTATGGACCCGAGAACGGGGCTCATCAATACGATGCTCGGCTGGTTCGGCGCAGGGCCCTATCATTTCATGGCCGAGGCCTCCTGGTTTCAGTCGATCTACGTGTGGTCCCATATTTGGCAGAACGTCGGGTTTTCCTGCATCATCTTTTTGGCAACGCTTTCAGGCATTGATCCGGCACTCCATGAAGCAGCCGTCATCGACGGCGCTTCGAAGATGCAGCGGATGCGCCATATTGACTTGCCGGGCATTATGCCCATCGCCATCATTCTGCTCATTCTGAATACGGGGCAAATGCTGGAGACCGGCTTCGAGAAAATCCTGTTAATGCAGAATGCGCTGAATTTGCGATCTTCCGAGGTCATCGACACGTATGTGTACAAGGTAGGACTGGTATCCCAAGCGATGAATTTCTCTTATGCCACGGCGATTGGCTTGTTTAAAGCGATCATCGGCTTCGTGTTGCTGCTGATCGTGAATCAGACGGCCAAAAAGCTGAAGCAGGAAAGTCTTTGGTAAGGAAAGGAGGACATGTATGCAATCACCTGCCATGAAGGAATCCGGCTCGGATCGCGTTTTTACGGTGGTGAACTACGTCATTTTATCCGTTTTCTTAATCGTTGTGTTATATCCGTTGATTTATGTAGTCAGTGCTTCGTTCAGTTCCAGCAGCGCGGTTTTATCGGGAAAGGTATGGCTGTGGCCCGTCGAACCGACGCTCGAGGGGTACCGTGCGGTGTTCAAAAACACGATGGTTGCCAAAGGCTTCATGAACACGCTGTTCTATACGCTGGCAGGCACCTCGATTAATCTCATTCTGTCCGTCATGGCGGCTTACCCGCTATCACGCAAAGATTTTCGGGGGCGCGGCCTGTTCATGCTGCTGTTTGTGTTCACGATGCTGTTTAATGGGGGACTGATACCGACCTATCTGCTGGTGAAGGATCTCGGCATGATCGACACGGTATGGTCGATGCTCATTCCCGGCGCGCTGTCGGTGTGGAACGTCATCATCATGCGGACCTACTTCCAGACGACGTTCCCTACAGAATTGCTGGAAGCATCACAGCTGGACGGATGTACGGATTTCCGGTTCCTATGGCGCATCGTGCTGCCGCTTTCGGGTCCCATCCTGGCCGTCATCGCTTTATTCTATGCCGTCGGCCACTGGAACCAATATTTCAACGCCATGATCTATTTAAAAAGCGCGGATTTGTACCCGCTGCAGCTGGTGCTCCGCGATATTCTGGTGCAGAACGAGGTCAATATCGAAATGCTTGGAGACGCCAAAACCGCGGCGGCCCGGCAAGGGCTGCGGGAGCTGCTGAAATATTCGCTGATCGTGGTGACTTCGGTCCCGCTGCTGATCGTTTATCCGTTCCTGCAGAAGTTTTTTGTCAAAGGGGTCATGATCGGTTCGTTAAAAGGTTAATACATCCATTATTTCAGGAGGGCGGGACGTTATGAGAAAAAGAACGCGGGTTATCATGGGTGCTATCACCGCATTCAGTATCCTTCTTGCAGGCTGTACCGGGTCACAGGGCCCGAAAGGCGCGGATGAAGCACAAAATACGGGTACCGAGGCAATCGCATTATCCGAACCGGGAACCTATCCGCTGGTTCAAGAGAAAACCACTTTGAAGGTGATGGTGCGGGGAAATCCGCTGGTCGAGAATTTCGAAACGAACGATTTCACCAAATGGTACGAAGAGAAAACGAATGTGCGCATCGAGTGGGAGGTCGTTCCGGAGCAGAGCATGCAGGAGAAGCTGAATCTCGTTCTTGCCAGCGAGGACTATCCCGATGTCATCCTGGGATTGAACATATCGCCGGCGCAGCAGATGATTTACGGCTCGCAGGGCGCCTTTCTCCCGTTGAATGATTTGATCGAGAAGCAGGGGCCGAACACCAAGAAATTGTTCCAGGATAATCCGGAAATCCAATCCACGATTACCGCGCTGGACGGCAATATCTATGCGCTTCCGGAAGTGAATGAATGCTATCACTGCTCCATGAGCCAGAAAATGTGGATTTATGAGCCTTGGCTGAAGAAACTCAATCTGAAGATGCCGGAAACCACCGATGAGCTGTACGAGGTGCTGATGGCCTTCAAAGAACAGGACCCGAACGGAAACGGAATCCAGGATGAGATTCCGCTGTCGATCTCACCGAAATCCTGGAGTTCCTCCATCGATGCGTTCCTGTTGAATTCTTTCATTTATAATCCGGTTTACGGCTCAAGTTACAAGCATATATTCATAAAAGACGACAGGCTCGACGTCGCCTTCAACAAACCGGAGTGGAGGGAAGGGTTGCGGTATATGAACAAGCTGTATGCCGAGGGACTGCTCGCTCCGGAGTCATTTACGCAGGATGACAACCAGCTGATCCAGATCGGGGAGAATCCCGATACGGTCATTCTGGGTGCTTCAACAGGCGGCCACCAGGGTATATTTACCCAACTCCTCGGCGAAAGCGGCAGATGGTTGGAATATAAGACGGTGCCGCCGCTCAAAGGACCGAACGGCGTTCGCTATGCGGCTCTCGATTCCACCGGATTGAACCCGGGTGCATTCGTCATCACGAAAAAGGCCAAGCATCCTGAGCTTGCCCTGCGCTGGGCAGATGGCCTGTACGAACGGGAGCATACGCTGCGCAGCGTCTATGGCCGTCCGGACCAGGAATGGAGGGAAGCGAAGGACGGAGAGGTCGGCATCAACGGGGAGCCTGCGGTCTGGTCTGAGCTAAAATCATACGGTACGGTGCAAAATATTGCCTGGATACAAACCGGCCCGAGTTTGCGGACAAATGATTTCCGCCTGAGCGCCGTTGCCAAAGGAGACGACGATCTGGAAGTCGTATTGTACAACGAGACGAAAAATAAATACGAACCTTACAAACCAACCGATGTCAGCACCGTTCCGCCGCTGTTTTTGACAAACGAGCAGGCGTCCGAGGTAGCGGATCTGTCCAAAACGATCAACGATTACGTGGATGAAATGATGGCACGCTTCGTGATTGGCGATGCCGATCTGGATAAAGACTGGGACGGCTACGTGAAGCAGCTGGAGGCCATGAATGTAGCCCGCTACCTGGAAATCTATCAGGAAGCTTACGATGGAAGAAGCAAATAAAGGAGGAATCATGCAATGAGGGTTGGTGTGAGCACCTACAGCTTGCTGCCGGCTATCCGTGCAGGCGAGATGACGGTTCTGGAAGTGGTGGATTGGATCGCGGAGAACGGCGGACAGCACATGGAGATCGTACCCTATGGATATACGCTGGAGGACAATCCCGGACTTGCCGACGCGGTGCGTGAGCGGGCGGCCGAAGCCGGCATCGCATTATCCAATTATTCCATGCCCGCTAATTTCGTCCAGGAGAGCAGGGACGACTTCGATGCGGAGGTCGAACGGATCAAGCGCCACGTGGATACGGTCGACCGGCTGGGAATGAAGCATATGCGCCATGACGTAACGGCGTTCACGCTGCCGCCGGAGAAGATGGGCATCGATTACGTGGAAACCCATTTGGGCATGATCGTGGAAGGCTGCCGTCAAATCGCGGATTACGCAGCCCGCTACGGCATCACGACCACAATCGAGAACCATGGCGTGAGCGTGCAGGCAAGCGACCGGGTACAGCGCGTGCTGCAGGCAGTCGACCGTCCGAATTTCAAGACGACCTTGGATATCGGCAACTTTCTATGCGTTGACGAGCAGCCGCTGGTCGGCGTGAAACGCAATTTGCCGCTGGCCTCGCTCGTCCACGTGAAAGACTTCTATTATCGTCCGTTTGATCAGGATCCGGGCGGGGGGAAGTGGTTCAGAACCTCCCATGGCAATTACCTACGAGGTTCCATCTTCGGGCAGGGGGATCTGGATGTGCGGCGAATCCTTCGACTCATTAAAGAATCCGGTTATGACGGGGATATTACGCTGGAATTCGAGGGCATGGAGGAGTGCAGGGAAGGAACCCGATTGGGTTTAGACAATTTGAAGCGGTTATGGGAGGAAGCGTGACAGGAGAAGCGCCAGAATATGTAAACGAAAACCATTAAAATACACAGGCCTGCCTTGGAGCAAATCCGGGCAGGCCTGTTTGCGCAAATCGATATCCGAAAGCAGCTCTGTACGAACCGATAATCACCTATATCTACTAAAAATGGATTCGGGAAGGGACAAAGACGATGCCAAAGCCCAATTTCAGTGATTGACAATTTATGGGTTGCGTTTAGTATTAAACTGAAGGACCAAAATTCATGGTGAATTTCACCAGCCAAGGGGGATAATATGAACCAAACCACCGTTCCTTATAACGAGATTGAACCTAAGCTGCAGACCGGAGATCTTCTGCTCGCTCATGGGGTAGCCAAGGGAAGTCTTCGAATTGAAGCGCTGGAACATTGTCCGTGGTCACATGTTGCGATGGTCGTACGCGCTCCGAACGATGAAGTGCTGTTATGGGAATCCACGTCGCTCGATAATCTGGAGGATACGTGGTTACATATCAAGAAATCAGGTCCTCAGCTCGTGAAGTTACGCGATCGATTGTCAACCGATGTCAGCAACCATTACGATACGATGTTTGCGATTCGTCATCTGCATGCCGATCGAACACCCGAAATGTACGAGCTGCTGGATCATTTTATCGAGCAGGTGCATGATGCCGTGTTTCCGGATAAAAAACAGATGTATTGGGAGATCATCGAGGGCAAGTTCGGCATCACTACTTCGTTCCGCGACTTCTTCTGCAGCAAACTTGTAGCGGAAACCTATATCCAACTAAAGCTGTTGTCCCCCGCTAAAGCACCCAACAGTTACGAACCCAAAGATTTTACAACCAAGCGACATCTTCGCCTGCTGGGGAATGCCCGGTTAGGCGATGAAATTTATATCGATGTTGCGTCCATTCTCGCATGAGATGGCGTAAACACGCGGCTGCCCTGTTTTTTTTTACCTGATCTTATCTTTAGCCGGCCTTTCGGATATTGCAACTGCGAAGTCGTCCGTGAGCGTGCAGAACGGTGAGCTTCAGCTGGAAGAATGGGATTTCGGCACAGACGGGTCCATTGCGTTGAACGGAAAGTGGGCATTTTATTGGAACCAACTGCTGGATCCGGACGATCTGAAACAAGGGAGCTTTCCTGCCGTAAGTGCATACGTCGATATGCCCGAGTATTGGACGAATTATTCGTTGAACGGCAGGAAGCTTCCAGCCGACGGATATGCAACGTATCGTTTGACGATTAGCGGGCTTGATTCTGAAGAGCCGATTGCACTCAAGCTGCGTAACATCTATTCGTCATACGCCCTATGGGTCAACGATACCCTGGCGGCATCGGCCGGTAAACCAGAATCTACGCACGAGGCATCCATTCCGAAGTACGGTCCGTCTGTAGTCGTACCCGTTAAGCCGGACTCGGACGGACGATTGACGCTTCTGGTTCAGGTCGCCAATTTTACGTATCCCAAGGGCGGGATTAATAACGCCTTTGAGCTTGGAGACGCCAAGCAGCTGCAGCAGGAGAAGTCGGTAGAGCTTGTAAGAGACAGTCTCGTCATCGGTTCATTGCTGGTGATCGCTGTGTATCATGTCATCTTGTACGTGCTCAGGCGCAACGACGTTACTCCGCTGTATTTCGGATTATTCTGTATGTGCATGGCAGTTCGAACGATGCTGGTGGGTTCGAGATTTATACTGGAAATATTCCCAGCGTTCTCATGGGTTTGGTTTGCAAAAGTCTATCCCGCAAGGTATGGCGTTTGACGCAGTTTTTCACGATATCTTTGACCTTACTGGTGCTTATAACAGATATCCGGGTGTACGATTACTCACTGATCCCATTTCAGATCTATTCCATCGGGCTTGTTCTCTATGCCGTTTATGCATCCATTCGGGTAGCAAGGCAACGACAAGAAGGGGCTGTCCTCCTCATACTCGGATTTACCCTGATTTTCCTGACGGCGGTCAATGATACCTTAAACCGTAATGGAGTCTTTACAACGCCAGCGTTGCTGCAGTACGGTGTGCTGGGGTTTGTATTTTTGCAGGCATTATTGCTGTCCATGAAATTCTCACGGGCATTTTCCCAAGTGGAGCGTTTGTCGGAGCGTTTGTTGACATTAGATAAACTGAAGGATGAATTTTTGGCGAAAACTTCGCATGAGCTGCGTACTCCGCTCCATGGCATTATCGGTCTGGCCGATGCATTGATTGACGGAAGCTCCGGCAAACTGCCATCGCCTGTCATCGATCTTTTGCGGCTCATGAAGGTCAGCGGCCAGCGGCTTGCCCATTTGGTCAACGATATATTGGATTTCTCAAAGCTCAAGCACCAGGAAATCGGTTTGGTCCTCGTGACGGTTAACTTGCGTCTGGCCGTCGAGCTGACCCTTCAAGTGGTCAACCCATTAGCCGAGAAGAAAGGGCTTCGACTATCCCATCAATTGCCGGACGATATGTACGTGATGGCCGACGAGAATCGGTTGCAGCAAATATTGCATAATTTAATTGGAAATGCGATTGCTTACACGGAAACCGGGACGGTTACCGTCACGGCAAAGAGGCTGCAAGGACAAGTTTCGGTTCAGATAACCGATAGCGGAATCGGCATCGCAGAAGCTGATCTGGACCGTATTTTTGAATCATTCGAGCAGATTAATCCTCTGGATCGATCTCAACAAGGTGGTACGGGGATCGGGCTCTCGATTACTAAGAAGCTGGTCGAACTGCATGGCGGAAGGATTGGAGTAACCTCCGGTGTTGGAGAAGGCTCAACGTTCAGCTTTACGCTCCCCATGGCTGGCGAAGGAAAGCCGAAGAGCCCTCCTCTGCCTGTCGCAGATTACATTCCGACAGAGTCATTCCCGCATTGGGAGATCGTTGAGACTGAGCGGGAGGCAGCCTACTCCAATAAACAACTGCCTTCGGTGCTCATCGTGGATGACGATCCGATTAACGTCCAGGTACTCTTGCAGTTCCTGGCGGGAAAATATACACTGAGGTCGACATGCAGCGGACAAGAGGCCCTGGAATGGATCCAGAATGGATACAAACCGGACATTGCGCTTCTCGATGTCATGATGCCGTATGTATCCGGACTCCAATTAGGTGAAGAAATACGCAGGCATTACAATTCTGGCGAATTGCCTGTCATCTTCCTAAGCGCAAAAAGTCAAATGACGGATTTGGTTGCCGGTTTTGAACACGGCGGTAATGATTATCTTGCGAAACCCGTCGACAAGCAGGAGCTGTTGGCACGCCTTGAACTGCATCTCCAACTGGCACGCTGGAATGCAACGCTGGAACGCGAAGTGGAGGCGAGGACCATTGAGCTTGAGCATTCTTTGGAAGAACGGGCCAGAGCATTGTCGGAGATATCCGTGCTCGCCGAGCGGAACCGAATTGCCGGCGATATTCACGATCACGTAGGGCATATTCTAACAGCCAGCGTCGTTCAGTTAGAGCTCGGTCTGAAAATGTCTTCGCAGAACGCACCGGAATCGACGGAGAAATTGAAGCATGCGTCCGACCTGCTCCGCAAAGGGCTTCATGAAATGCGGAAATCCGTGCATATGCTTGCCGAGGAAGCGGCTGCTTCAGCAACGTTCCGGGACTCCTTGCTGCAAATCATTAACGACTCCCAGCAATATGCGGAAGTCAACGTGGAGCATAAGATTGAAGTCTCCGACGGAAGTCTTGAGCCGGAGGCCGAGAAGTTGATCCGCCATGCCTTGCAGGAGGGGATCACGAACGGTATTCGTCACGGCCATTGCACGTTCTTCCGGTTTGAGTTGATCGAGACAGAAGACGCTATCCAGTTTACGCTCGAAAATAACGGGCTGCCCTTTACGTCCGAACGGCTTGGATTCGGATTGACCATGATGCGCCAAACGACCCGGCGAAGGGGCGGCACCTTCCAGGTCAGCACGAAGGATGGAGCAGGCTGTGTGTTATTACTCACCATGCCTCGTTCCGCGCTTAAGGAGTGATCAGAAATGTCAAGCATAAGCATACTCATTGCAGAGGATCAAACCATTGTCCGTGAAGGCCTAGAGGCCATTATCAATATGGAGCCCGAAATGGAGGTCGTTGCTACGACGGACAATGGGCAGACCGCTTGCGAGCTGGTGGAGCAGCTGCGTCCTCAGCTTGTGTTAATGGACATCGAAATGCCGGTTATGAACGGAATAGCGGCAACGCACCAGATTAAGCAGTCTAATCCGGATACGATCGTGCTGATCCTCACGACGTTCACCGAAGAGGATTTCATTATAGAGGCACTGGCCAAAGGAGCATCCGGATATTTGCTTAAAGACTTTACGTCCCATAAAATCATCGCCTCGATCCGCGAGGCGATTCGTGGCGAGCTGATGCTCCCTTCGAAGGTGGCGGCAAAGTTGGCGGCCCGGTTAAGAACGACCGGAGTTCCACAGTTTCCGGTGCAGAACTATAATCTGACCCCCAGGGAATTGCAGATTGCAAAGCTGATGACGGAATATAAGAACAACCGCGAGATCGCCGATATGTTATATATCACGGAAGGTACGGTTCGCAACTACATCAGCGTCATCTATGAGAAAATCGGCATGAATGACCGGACCAAGGCTATTCCGCTGCTCAAGCAGGTACTGAGGGATCCGGATTGACTAAGCAAGAACACCGCTTTCAATGAGAGCGGTGTTTTTTGTCATGTGTTTCCATGAGTATAGGGTTTGGCAGTCTATCGAAACAGTTACTTCTGTCATATAAAAGCCATACACTTGTCATGCATTAGTCATGATTCGGTCATATCCAAACGTTGCTGAACTGGGGCATGCCATCAATACGATCCCGTTCAGCATGTTATATGAGATGAACGCAAACATTAGGTTGTACATTTCAACCCGGCTGATATATGATATAACGTGGATATTAATTATCCGCTTTAAATATGAATAGCATTTTAAACCAAATCCATACCGTAAAACGAGGTGCTGTTTATGCATATGAAAACCGGCGTGGAACAGTCCGTATATGCCCTGGTTCTGCTCAACATGCTGCCGGACAGGGCGGTGCTGCCTGGGGAAGCGATTAGCCAGCAGCTGGGAACTTCCGTGACCTATTTTCAGAAATTGTTGAGAAAGCTGGTAACCGCTAATCTGATCACGTCCGTCCCCGGCATCAAGGGCGGATTCAGATTAAGGAAGAAACCTGAGGATATTCGTATATACGACGTTTACCTCGCGGTGGAAGGACAGCAGTCCCTATACTCGTCCCATGGAATTCTCGTAGACATGCTCGACCTGCAAAATGAAGAGAGCTGCTGCCTGCTATCCGATTTGATGGAAGAAGCCGAATATTCCTGGAAAGCTGTATTAAAGCGAGAGACCATCGCTTCGTTGTCGGAGGAAATGCGCGGAGAACGCTTTAAGGACAAGGTTAGCGCCTTGGAGGAATGGATCAGCAGCAAAATGGTCATCTAATCGAATCGAAGAAGGGAAGATATCATATGAGATTAAGCGTACTGGATCAAGCTCCCGTCACCAGCGGCAACACGGCGGAAAGCGCATTGATGAAAGCCGAAGAGCTGGCTGTTCTGGCCGATGGATTGGGATACAGCAGAATGTGGATGGCCGAGCATCATGGAGGACATACGTTTGCCAGCTCCGCCCCTGAAGTGACGGCCGCCCGGCTTGCGGCAAAAACCGATCGGATACGCATCGGCACCGGCGGCGTCATGATGATGCATTATTCTCCACTGAAGCTCGCGGAAGTATTTAAGACGTTAAGCGCATTTACGCCCGGAAGGATTGATTTCGGCGTAGGGCGCGCGCCCGGCGGCGATACGAGTGCCATGTACGCTCTGTCCGAAGGGCGGCAGCTGATGCTTCATAACATGTATGACAAGCTCTCCGTCACCATGCAGCTTCTTCGCGACCAGGTGCCGGAAGATGAACTGTATGCCACGAATGCCGCTGCGCCTACGGGAGTCGCCCTG
This sequence comes from Paenibacillus sp. CR_12, assembly GCF_041953985.1. NCBI lineage: Bacteria > Bacillati > Bacillota > Bacilli > Caryophanales > Paenibacillaceae > Paenibacillus > Paenibacillus sp. CR_12. The sequence continues at coordinate 24,960 of NZ_JAVFHO010000002.1, forward strand.
CCTGAAGTGTGGCTGCTCGGCTCCAGCGGCAACAGTGCGCTGCAAGCGGCACAGATGGGGGTCGGTTACTCCTTCGCACAGTTCTTTAACGGAGCGATGAGCATAGACATATTGGACCATTACCGTGATAACTTCCAACCATCCCCGTTCATGGAGAAGCCTGAAATTAACGTATCCTATATGGTAACGACAGCGGAAACAATGGAAGAAGCGGAGTATGAAGCGCTGCCGCAGGATATTTTCCGGCTGATGATGAGCAAGGGCCGAATTACGCAGGTGATGACACCCGAAGAGGCTCAGAATGTATCTTTAACGGAAATTGACCGGATGGCTATCCAGGAAGGGCGCAAAATTCATCTGGTGGGAGCGGTAAAAGACATCGCGGCCCGCTTACAGGAAGAGCAAGCGCACTACGGATTCCAGGAAGCGATGATATGCAGCATTCCGCATTCGCAGGAAAAGCGGCTGGAGGTATATCGCCTTCTCGCACGTGAACTGCTGTAAATCATGGTTTTGAGAGGACAGGCGGAAGCCTGTCCTTTTTCGATTGATGAAAATATCGTATCCCTTAGAAGCGTGTTGATGCTAGAATAGTAAAAAATCGTTTATACATAAAATCAGCAGTTAGGAGAGATTATGCCTTTTACATTCGCGCATCCCGTCATCACGATGCCGTGGTGGAAGAAGAAGTCGTTACCGGTGTCCGCGCTCATTATCGGGTGCCTGGCGCCGGATTTTGAATATTTCATCCGTTTTCGGGCGGCTGGCGTATGGGGGCATGAGGGTCCGGGTATTCTCTTATTCAATCTCCCGATGATATTGCTGCTGTACGTTGTGTTTGAGAAGGTCATACGCCCGGTTCTGCACGTCTATTTACCTTCATGGTTCCCGTACCGCTGGCAGCGGGATGGCAAAACTCCAGTCTCTCCCATAGGGTGGCTGGCCGTAATCCTCTTAGGACTGGCAGGCGTTGGCACGCATCTGCTCTGGGATCAGTTCACGCACAAGGGAGCATGGATCGTCAATCAGATTCCGCTCCTTACGGAAAAGGTGCATATCGGTGCCTTACAAATTCCGGTGTACAAACTAGGCCAACACGGCAGCACCCTATTTGGCTTGGTCCTGACCGCATGGTGGATTCACCGTCATTTGTACGTATCGCCCACGAAAAGAGCGCATGCGCATCCGGTTATAACCTTTTGGTGCGTATTCGTTACGGTCTATATCCTTGCCATGTTCGCGGCCATGATGACGGTTGTAGAAGGGCGGGGACTGTCCTATGTATTGCAGCTTGTCGTCCCGGCCATTAGCAGCTTTCTGCTCGCACTGCTTGTAACTTGTCTCCTATTTTGGAATACGGCCAGGCGAAAATAACGAATCCAGCAAATAAACCAGAATTCATTGTGTAGGAGGGGCCAATTTATGGTAACCATTAAGCAGTACACCCTGAAGGGGATCCATTTCTTAAATGAAGATGCACTTATGATTCATGAGCAGGCCGGGTTGTACGGCGTGTTAGACGGGGTATCCTCCGTGGTTCCCTACCTCAGCGACAAGAAGGAAACGGGAGGGTACCTTGCCGCTCAAGCGGTGAAGAACTTTTTTGAATCACTGGATCAAGTGGGGCAGATTGCGGAGCATGCTGCGGCAGCAAACGATAAGTTAAGAGAGCTTATGCAGCAAGCCCATGTCGATATGGAGAAAAAAGACGGGCTCTGGGGAACGGCTCTTGCTCTCGTACGAATTCAGGAGGAACGGGTGGAATTCCTGCAGACCGGTGACTGCATGATCCTTGCCGTGTACCAGGACGGGGAGGTTCGACCGTTAACCTGGAGACAAGTCGCTCATTTGGAAACTCCAGCCATCGCGAAATGGGAGGAAGGCGTGAATCAGGGACTGACCCGTCAAGAAGAACTCCTCGGCACGGTAATAGATATCATTAGGGAGAACCGCTTTAAGAGCAACGTGAATGGAGGATACGGCGTCTTGAACGGGGATCCCCGTGCCGTTGATTTTCTCGAATACGGAAAAATCAATAGATCCCGATTAGCCCACCTGATTCTAATAACGGATGGTTTATTCTGGCCTGTGAACGACGTGCCGAGTGATCGATCCTATTGGGACTACATCGCGCAGCGTATACTGTTAAAAGGCCTTGAGCAGTATACGCATGAATTACAGGATATCGAAGAGGCTGACCCGGAATGTTTAACCCATGCAAGATTCAAGAAATCCGATGACAAGACGGGCATGGTGATTCATTTTAACGACCTATAGTTGCTCTATGACCACGCTCCTGCATTATGATAAAAGATTCCTCCGAAACACTGACATTAAGCTGGGTCAAGTTGATGCACAGACTCGGGTATGATGTTTACGGTGCGCATGGTAACGATGCCGGTGCCTTAGTCACACCGGAGCTGGCTATCCTGGATGCTAAACACATGATCAGTGTACATCTTACAGGAGGACTGGGCATCACCATGGGAGATCCGAGCGAACTGGAAGGAGCTAGTGACGAAGAGCTGGCTGAAATGACTCGTTTGGCTGAGCTGTTTGCAGGAGGCAGTGGTTATGCCCCTTATCTATCCAACCGTCAGTTACGGACTGCACGATTCGCCGGTCGCCGCGCTTGCTTACCTTATCGAGCGCTATAAGGAATTTGACGGATGGCCCAAAAATGACATCCCTCGGGAACCTATCCATAAAGATTTGCTCTTTACTAACGCTACCCTATATTGGTTGACGAGACTGCAGCCTCCTCGTCGGACGTATTATGATGGAGCAGCCGGGATGCCAACAGATCAAACGAAGGTACCGACAGGGGTTTCCCTCGGAGGATGCTCGATCTTCCGGCGAATGGCCGAAGCCAATAACCATATCGTGCATTGGTCGAATCTTGAAAGCGGCAGCCATATGGTTGCCATGTCCGATCCGGATTCACTCGTCAAGGATATAAGGGAGTTTTTAGCAAGCTTCGCGGCCAATCATAACGGTATACAAGCATCCTCTATCAACCATCCGATATAATAAGCGTGCTTTGCCTAACAACATTTTCATGTCCGAATCATATTTTATTGTAACGGCATGAAAGCGGGAGGTATGCAGTTTGGGCCGAGGAGTGCAACGTAAACGAAGACAGCAAGGGAAATCAAACAAAGCTACGGTTAAACAATTGGCGTTTATCGCAGCCATTTTGGTATTAATCGCCTCAGCCATAGGCCTCTACGTTGCTTATGATGACTTGTTTGAGGATGAAGATGTGGAAATTATCGTGTAGCCAAGTGCGTACGATCAACTTTACAAACAACGTTTATTTCATCTTTATCATATATGACATAGGAAGAAACATGGTTCAAAGCATAGGTAGCCGTTATTGATTCCAAGAACAGGCTGCCTTAATCATGGGTTCATTTAACGGCAGATCGTCAGGATCCTGCCTCTTTTTTGGTCGTAGGCGCAGCAGGTCCATTTTGATGAGGGAGCAGCTTCATGCCGGCATGATTCAGATGGACTTCGACATGAACCTTTTCCAAAGAACCTGCATCCATCGGTTGGGCAGACGACTGATTGATTTTTTTCCAAAGCCGGGTGTCTTTCTTAAACAAAACGTGCTCCAAGCTGTACAGATCTGTCTTTGAGGCAATTCCATTTTTATACGTAGATATAATCTCCTCCCGTACTTCCGCGGCCGCCTGGTTTTCCATTTCGGTTTTGTTCATGTCGTCGAGCGCTTCTACCACGTTACCTCCTAACTTCACGTTGATGCGGAATCGGGGCATTCCGTTGACAATGCTCAATTCCTTGCGAACTTTAGGATCCGACAATACGACGATCCCCGCGTATTCGCCGCTCTTATTCGTAATCATGACGGGAGAGCGTTTCGTATCGGTTTCCATCCAGCGCAGACCGGTGAGCTTGTCATTGGTGAAAAAGCCTTTCGATACTTCTTCGGATATAGCGTATACTCCGTTAATCACCAGCTTCGGATTTTCTTTTTGATTTAGACTCCAGGTTCCTTTATTGATCGATAGATTAGGAAGCAGCACCGTGCTTGCCGGTTCAGTGATCAGCGCCATGAAATCAAAATATCGAATCGGTACGATATAGGATCTCTGTTTATACTCTTCGGAAGGATCATGGGCTAACGTATTTAACGGGGATAGATTGAAGAAAGCTGGAACATTAAACAATTGTTCGATGGAGTCTTTTGTTCCAAATACCCAGGGCGTCATACGGATTTCTTGATATCGGCCGATCGTATCCAGTTTGGTTAGGACATTCGATTGTAAGACGGTATCACTGATGAGAATACAAGAGATATGGCTCCAGCTTGTCCGTAACTGCGCTGAATCATAGATGGCATTGACCGCCATGTCAAAGGTTTTGCCCCTGGTTTTGGAAGTCCATACTTGAGGGGGGGTATCCGTTTTTCCCGATTCGTTTTTGGCCACGGACGTAAAATCCATCATCTGGGTGTAAACAACAAAATCACCGTCCTCTTGGTCGATGCCGATGGCGGTGATGTAATTCATGTCTTGTATCTCCTTGATGTCCCAGCAGCCCGTTAACATATTGAGCATAACCGTTAACCATATTAATTTTAGGATATTGGTACAGTTTCTCATCTCACGTAGGTTCCCTTTCTTCAGATGTGTTATCTATATTCTGCAGCATTTCCGGTCGGTTTTTGTTGAAAGCCCACGGTTTTTTCAAGAGGGCATTCATCAAATCCTTGAAGGTCAGCGGCGATAGAGGAGCAAGGTACGAAAGTCCGAAGGATTCCAGTACGGAGAGGTATGCAACAAGACTGAATATTCCAATAAAGAATCCGAGCATGCCGAGCAAGGAAGACCATATCAGTACATAAAGACGAATAATGCTGACCGTCCCGCTTAGGGTCTGATTGACCAAGGTAAACGTTGCGACTGCAGTCGTCGCGGATACTACCAGCATGGTTGGCGACGTCAGGCCCGCACGGATGGCGGCATCACCGATAATGAGACCTCCTAATACTGCTATGGTTTGACCAACGGCTTTAGGCAGTCTGACCCCGGCTTCCCTGAACAGTTCGAACATGCCCAGCATCAATAAAATTTCCATTGGCGCCGACAGCGGTAGCCCGAATCGGGAGACCGTGACGGTCGCAAGAAGCAGAAAAGGAAGCTGATCCATGTTGTAGCATGTCAAGGCAACCCAAAATCCCGGGAGCATAATGGCAAGAAAGAGACCAAGCAGCCTTAGAAGCCGTTCAAATACAACAAAGTGGTAAGGAAAATAGGAGTCTTCCGGCGATTTTAACAACTCCAGCAAGTTGCAAGGCGCAATCAATGCCATCGGCGACCCATCCACAAGGATGACAAAGCGTCCTCTTAGCAAGCATTCCACGACAAAATCCGGCCTTCCAATGTAGTCCATGAGCGGAAACAGGGAGAGGGTCGAATCGGAAAGTGCCTCCTCCAGCTGACCGCTGGTTACTAGGGCATCGACATGGATGCTTTTTAAGCGCACCTTTGCCTCGTTGATAACTTCCGGGCGTATGATATCGGAAATATACAGAAGGGCTACTCTGGTCTGGCTGCGATCGCCAATCATCATTTGCTCATTGTGGAGCGTGGCCGTACGCAATCTTTTTCGAACGAGTGCCACGTTCATGTTAAGATCTTCCGTAAAAGAGTCGCGCGCCCCTTTGATGGCCACCTCTGTATTGGACTCATCAGGTTGTCTATTGGGAAGCGAGGCAATATCAATGGAATAAAAGCACTTCTCTTTTGAAAAAAATAGGATCATTCGTCCGGCAAACAGAAGTTTAACGACATCGGCAGGCTGCTTGATTTTGCTCCATTCCATCGATTTATCCAGTTCTCTGGCTAAAGGTTCCCAATCCTTGAAGTGTTCCAGTTTTTCTTCCAGATCCGGCAGCACATATTGTGTCATCAGCATGGTATCAACCATCCCTTCGCTATACAGCAGCAATACGGGGATAGCATCTTCATGATTTCCTGGGAAAGATTTGATGATGACATCCGCGGAGTTGGCAAACATGGATCGCAGGGCTTCCTCATCCAATGCGTCGGATGCAGGTTGCCTGTCCACTGCGACCGAGGATGGTTTCTTTTTTCGGCGGAACATACTATTTCGATTTCTGTAGTTTGACATCATCTACCCTCCTTTGGTATTAGCTCGAAATGTGACAGCAATGGCAATCAACAACGTCAGCGAAGAAAGGAAGACAAGGTAGGATGGCGAATATTTGCCCAGCACGAATAACTCGATTTGCCGATCGATGACCGGGATCAACGAGATGATGGATGTGGTAACACCCATCCCTAACAGGTACCACAAGCGCCGTTTGGTTTTTTTAAAGGAAATGCCGTCCGCAATAATAAACAGGAACAGGGATATACGAATTAACGTCCCCGATATCCATTGGTACAATGCCAGAAAATCGACATGGGTGATATATTTCGTTATGGTGACCAGCATCCACTGCTCGTACGCAGGATAGCGGGATTCCATGGCGGGAACAGGACCGAATGTAGCTATAGCTCCCATCAACGGTCCCAGCGTGAGCCCTCCCAGCAAAATAGACAATATGACGATCGAGAGGTATTTCATCCTTCGTTTCATGTGATGCTGAAGATAGATCAGCACAATCATTTCCATGAATCCACCGCCGGCCACGAGCATGCTCTTGAGCATGGGCGTATAACCTTCCAAGAAGAGCGGCGTCAACAAGGTATAGTCTTTATATTCCAAATTAGAAACGGCAACAAAATGGCCCAACACCCATACAATGGGAAGCAAGATTCCCGATATGATGGCTATCGAGCGAATGCCGTTATTCGCCACATACACGCATAGGACGATAATGGTGAGCGAGACGACTGTTTTGGGTGTTTGCGGCAGGTAGGTGACCTGAATCCACGTCACCGTTTCTCGCAAAATCACCATGGACATCCAGAAAAAATAGAGCGTTGTTGAGCTAACGAAGATCCAGCCTATCACGGGTCCGAAGCTGTCTTTGAACCATGCGAAGATGGATTGTTGACCGGTGCGCTTCATAATGAAAAACAAGATATACACCCAGCCAATATGCAGGATCATGGTTAGCAGCGTGCCCATCCACGCGTCCCGGCCTGCTTTCTGCAGAAGAAGCGGGATCAGGACAACGTGATTGGTGATGCCCAAGGACAGCAGCATGATGAAGTAAACGTCGATTAGGGATATCTTTTTGTTTGCGGCCATAATACTAATCTCCATATGAGGGAATACATGCTAATTCGATACAGTGAGTATTCACCATTTGCCGTTTTTTATGTATGGAGCGATGAAGCACGGCCGTAATATGGCTGCGAATCGTATGGGGAAAGGATCTTATCGCCATGTGATCGTGGACTGCAATAGAGTAGGGAAGAGAGCCGGTCCTCAGATCGGCTGTCGAAACGATGTGGTTTTTGCGATTACCCAAGAAATAATTCAGCCTCTTCTCCAGGCTCCGAGCAGGCAAGGAATTGTATTTCCTTTTTAAGAGGTGAAGAGATGAGAGGTGCGAGGAGAGACGAAGTAAAGGCAAATTCAGTACGATTTTATTGGAGGCACAGCTCAGATTGCAGGATGATGAAGGATAGTAGAGATTATTATTTAATGGTATTAATCAATTAATTCACGGCATTAACTAAATATATTTAATGATATTAATTACATATAGTTAATGCCGTGAAATACAATGAAAGACCCGGCCACTAAGACGGGGGAATTCAATAATAAAACAGGCAGCGCAGACCCGATTGGATTGGGCCTGCGGCTGCCTTAAGGATTATGCAGTCGCTTAATAAGACATCATCATTTCTTGCTTGCCGGCAAGCCGTAGCTTTCACGGATCAAGGAGAAATAGTGATCGGCGCGTACAACCTTGAAGTCTGCTCCAAGCTGTTCGGTTAGAGCCAGCGCATCCGACGGAGTCATGCTCCAGGCAAGCATGCCGAGGGAAACGAAGAGCGGTGATTTGCCGTCCCAATTCGCCTTGGCCTCATTCAGGACCTGCAAGCCGTCCTGCACGGTGCTGATCCCGCGGATCGTTGACACGGGCAGGCTGTCGCCAACGATTTCAACCCCGTATCTGTCTTCATAGCTAATAAATAAACCGGGTACGTTATATTCCTCCTCATATGCTTTTGCTTTAAACGGAGATAATGGCACATTCTGACTATCGACTCGATTCAGAACATATGGGATCGTCATTCCCGTCTTTTTCAGGTATTTCTCGGTAGACCGCAAAAACTGCTGAAAGCTTGCATCCGGCCATGGGCTTGGGTAAAAATATCCGGCACCGGACGGCCCGGCAATCAGCAAATCGTTCTCTGTAGCCGAATTGAGATAATAATTCAATATCGCTGGAGCACCTTCATAAAGCAGTGGACTGGAGGTCCAGTTGATCGGGACTTTGCCGCGAGCCGGGTCATCCCACATGACGCGCATGCGATGCTGGTTGTATTGGAAGTTGTCGCCTTCCGTAAAAGTATATGTTACATAAATCTTGTTCTCCAGAGCTGGCTGCGGAGGTGTTTTCGCCAGCTTGAAGTTTGGCTTGGTTCCCGAGAAGACGGTCAGATTGCTGAACCAGTCGGCCGCCAGCACATAAACGCCATATCGGGAAGCGATCTCGACCGAGCTGAACTCGCCTTCCACATCGTTGCTGAACCAGCCGAGGTACGGGGTACCCGGCTTCACACCGGACAGGATTTTTTCGAACAGCGCTTTTTGCTCAGGGACATTGGAATCCAGCCAGAATACCATCGCTTTGTTGGCTACGGCGTAATCTCTTAAATAACCATAGGGTTCCTGCTGCTCAGCAGATAGCGGACGGATATTTCCCGCGGAAACCTTATACTGGTTCCACATATCCACTTCGGCGACCAGGTTCTTGGTTCCGGCAGGAGGAGTGAATTCGTACACAAAATAACTGCCGTTATCGGCGAAGCGGTGACCGCCTTGTCCTTCACCGAACTTGGAATTTTGCCGATCATATAGATAGGCCTCTTCTTCCGGTGTACCTGCGATGAAACTCGCGATCACGTTGCCGTCAGCCTTGACCGTTACTTCGTGTACGGCAGGGCCCCAACCGTCCTGGGTGAAAGCATCGTCAAACCGAAGATATACCTCTGATTTTCCCAAGAGAGAGGATAAATCAAGCTGGTAAGTATCACGATTGCTTGCATCGCGAATCTGCTCCTTCTCCTCTGCAATCGTTACAAACGATTCCGGGAGGCCGGAAGGAATTCGGATCGCCGTATCCGGATCCAGTCCGACTAACATCTGATGATTCGTCTGCTTCCACAGATTCTCGTACTGCCAGGTGTAAGCTTCGAGCCGGTTATCGAATTTGCCGCGCAAATCATCCAGCGTCTTCAAGTTATAAGGGGCTTTGGACAATTGGGCGGCCAGCTCCGGACTGGCAACGACAGCCTTCTTCAGTCCTGCGAGGGTGGTGGCGACATTAATCGTGTCGGGAACTTCCGGATCATATACAATCATGCCTTTGGCTTCGCCACGATAAGCAGCGAATACGTCCCAATAGTCTTCATGAAGCGTATAAGGCACGTTTATATCTTCAAGCCAGGTCATTTTCCCTTCTTCCTGGGACTCAATCAAATAGATTCGGGGCTGTTCCCGGTTAACGATCCCCTGCAAGGTTCCTAACAGCAATTTAATGTCACCTGGCGCATCATAAATATCTGCGACATCCAAATGCTTCGGTTTCTTGAAACTTGGCAGTTCGCGGTTATTGGAACCGTCAGGTTTGGCTGACCGTGCATCCGTATCCGAAGCATAAACTGCGCCGCCGCTTAATGAAAAAGCACAAAGGATGGCTAAACAGAGAATCGTGAATCTACGAGCCATGGCGAATTCACTCCTTGTTATGGTCTGTTGTCAATTGGAAGCGCGTGCTCATCCGTTAACATTCACCCCTCCTTTTTGGCACCAACATCGTGTAGCACATCGCTTACCAACACATATTTAATATATTCAAATATAACTTTACAAGAGGTTCGACAAAACTTCCTATGATTCTTGCAAATCAGGCATGTTAAACGCTATCCTATCAAGGTATTGTCGTAATTGGCCGTTGTCAGCTCATGCTTGTTTATTGCGCTTGTATGTGTAAGGATATATTATATATTTCAAATATCATGAATGAATTGGTGATGTGATTAGTATGAGTACAAATGATCGAATTCCGTTGTATCAGCAAATCCAGGACTATATCCGACACGTCATAGCATCAGAAAATATGAAGCCCGGTGATCGCATACCGACAGAGAAGGAGCTGATGGACCAGTTTCATGTCAGCAAGATAACGGTTGCCAATGCGCTGACCGGATTAGCGAACGAGAAATTGATTGCCCGCGTGCCGGGCAAAGGAAGCTTTGTTGCAGAAGAAACGGACTTCTTACCCGGAGCGCAGCCGTCGGCTTCGTCGCACAAGGGAAGAGAAAGGACTCTGGCAACGGGCATGATTGGCGTGATTATGCCCACCATTCATGATTACTTTGCCATGAGACTCATTGAGGGGATCGAGCAGGCTCTTAGTGACGAAGGTTACCGCAGCATGATCATGCTGACGGACGGCAAACTTGACAAGGAAAAAGACGCCATCAAGGATCTGAAGGCTCTCGGAGCCGAAGGCCTGCTTATTTTCCCGATCGACGAGGAGAACTACAACGAGGAGATACTGGGCATGAAGCTGTCCGGTTTTCCTTTTGTGTTGATCGACCGGTATTTGCCTGGCGTCGAGACGCATTATATTGCGGCCGATGGAAGGCGGGGCACCAGGCTCGCCGTTGAGCATCTATGGGAGCTTGGGCATCGTGATATCGCCATCTGCTCGGATTCTCCCCTTCAGACCGTGACGGTTCAGGAGCGGATCGAAGGGTACATCGATGCATTGAAGGACAAAGGCGCGCTCATCAATCCGGCGCATATGATTACGGATTTCAAACCGCTGAACGTGCTCAAGGATGCGGAAGCCCACCCGTTATACCGTTACATCCGAAATCGCATGGTAACCGCCTATATTTCGCTTAACGGGAGACTGGGCGTGCAGATCTATCAGATGGCAAAGCAAGCGGGGCTTAGGGTGCCAGAGGACGTATCGATCGTCAGCTTCGACGATCCGACTTCCATCGTGGAGGAATTCAGCATTTTTACCCATGTCAAGCAGTTTGAGCGGGATATGGGATATCAAGCCGCCGGCAAACTTCTGGAAGTGCTGCGCGGCACAGGAGAAGCCAAGAGTTACAGCAAAATACTGATTGAGCCCGAGCTTGTGGTTCGCCAAACATCAGGCCAGGTTCCATGAACTTAATATTCACGCCAAAAATAAGCCTTTTCCGTCATCCAACGGAGAAGGCTTTTTTAATTCGAATAAAAAACATATTGAATATATTAATATTATATATTATATTCTAGAAAATGATGGAGGTTATGAAGCGACAGTACATTTAACCTGAGCAGGGAGGTATAAAACGTGCCGAGAGATCGCAGGGAAGAACGAACCGGGTTTCAAGAGTCTGCACCGTATCACCCCGACTATGATCTTCAGACAGACTTCGTGATGGTTTATGGGATTGACGAAACCATGCCTGAGCGGATTTCGAAATGGAAAGAGAAAGGATACATCGTCCATCTGATGACCGGAGTCGCTTGGGGGCAATACAACAGCTACCTGGACGGGGAGATAGACGGCGTACCCCATTGGGATGAAGCCCAGAAGGATCGCCATGGGGAGATGATCCTGCATGGCAAACAACCGGTCATTCCTTACATGGTGCCTACGATTTCCTTTGGCCGCTTCATCGCGGACCGAATACGCATCGCGGTGGATGCGGGCGTGGAAGCCATTCATCTGGAAGAGCCTGAATTTTGGGTGAACGGAGGTTATTCGGAAGCGTTCAAACGGGAATGGCTGCTGTATTACAAGGAGCCATGGATTCCGCCGCATGCTTCGCCAGACGCACAATACCGGGCTTCCAAATTGAAAGCGTATTTATATACCCGCGTGCTCGACCGGTTATGCGCAGAGATGAAGGATTACGCGTTAAAACGTTATGATCGAATCCTTCGCTTTTACGTTCCGACGCATAGTTTGATCAACTACACCCAATGGCGAATCGTAAGTCCGCAATCGGCGCTCGTGGAGCTCCCGTCCATAGACGGGTACATTGCACAGATCTGGACGGGTACCTCCCGGACGCCGAATGTATATGAGGGGCTGCGGAAGGAGCGGACATTTGAAACCGCTTACCTCGAATACGGCGTGATGCAGGAGCTGGTTCGGGGAACGGACAGACGCATGTGGTTCCTCCATGACCCGATTGAAGATAATCCGAACCACACGTGGGCGGATTACAAGCAGAACTATCTAAAAACCGTGGTCGCATCACTGCTGCATCCCGGGGTCTCCCATTATGAAGTATCGCCATGGCCGCGGCGAATCTTTAAAGGGACATATCCTTCCGAAGACGGTTCAGGCAAAGAGTCCATCCCGTCCGACTATGCAACGACGCTGCTCCAGGTCATGCATACGCTGGGCAACATGGACCAGAAAGTGATCGAATCGGCGGAAGACGACTTGCAAGTCGGCGTTCTAATTGCAGACTCCGCGATGTTTCAGCGAATGAAGCCTGAGCCTGGAGCGCCCGATGCCGGGAAATATCCCGAAGGTTTTCAGGAGGCGGGCGACACGGAGCTTCTCGATTTCTCTCCGTTTTACGGTCTGACGCTGCCGCTGCTGAAGCATGGCATCCCGGTACGCACGCTTCAGCTTGATAATGTAAGGCGTTATCCGGGTTATTTGGTTCCATATCGCGTCCTTGTGCTGAGCTATGAATTCATCAAGCCGGAGTATCCTGACATTCATAATGCCCTCGCGCAGTGGGTGCGGGATGGCGGCGCACTGATCTATGTCGGCGATGACAGCGATCCGTACCACGGCATACGCGCCTGGTGGAACGCGGAGCTCGAGAGCGGAGCGTTCGGCTCGAAGTACAACTCCCCGCGGGAGCATTTGTTTGAGCAGCTTGGCCTGAAGGGGAAAGCGGAAGGAATCCATCAGGCAGGAAAAGGCATTGTATGCTGGCTGGATCAGCATCCGGCCGACCTGACCTTGTCGAAGGAAGGGGCTGACCGGCTGCGCCGCTCCGTCCAGGCTGCGATAGAAGCGCTACTCGGCACGGTACCGCCCTGGCATGCCAAGCATTATTTCAAGCTGCAGCGCGGTCCTTATATCATTGCTTCGGTTCTGGAGGAGTCCGTCACCGATAAAGACTTGACGATCTCGGGTCCTGTCGTGGACTTGTTCGATTCGAAACTCTCCGTTCATGATCAAATTACGTTAAGCCCGGGGAAACAGGCGCTTCTCTATGATGTTGAAGCCGGTCGTCCTTCCGGAGGCAAAGTGTCCATCATCGCAGCTTCCTCCAGAATCGAAGAGCTCGACCAATCGGACGCCGGGTTCCGATTCACAGCCAAGGGACCGGCCAATATGCAGGCCAGCGCAAGGCTGTATTGTCCGACCGAGCCGGCGTCCGTCCAGTACGTCACCGGGAATCAAGCGATGCCTGCCGACTGGGTATGGGATCGAGAGTCGTTAACCGTCCTGCTGCAGTACGAACACGGTGCGGCGAACCAGGCCGTGATTCAAGTGGATTGGATACCCCAATCCGTGACGGAACCTGCAGCCGACTGATGCAATAGAGAGGAGCAGATCATCATGCCATACGAACCGATAAGGCTTGAACCGTTGAAACAAATGTTAAACAAACTCCGGGAAGCCATCTATGAGCCGGTTGCCGAGTTGGAAGTGACGGCATGGGTTACGCCTGAACCCGTATCGTACTCGGATCGAAAGACGGGAACGAAAATGACGCTTGTCCATGGACAGCGATGGGGGGAGCTGTGGGACTGCGCCTGGTTCCGTTTTGCCGGGAGCGTTCCGGAGCATAGCCGGAAGGAGGATCTCGTCCTCCTGCTGGACATTAACGGCGAGTTGTGTTTGGCGGATCCGAACGGATCGCCGGTACAGGGATTGACCACCGTGAATTCGGAATTCGATTTTTCCTTAGGGCTCCCCGGCAAACGTGTCGTCCGGCTTCATGACATGTTCCTGACCGGATCGGATATTGAAGTTTGGGCCGATGCGGGCAATAACGATCTCTTTGGCAAATACCGGGGAGGAACTTTGAAAGAAGCCGTCATCGCCAGCTGCCGGGAAGATATCCGGAGCCTATATTACGATGTCGAGGTACTCTTGGAAGCTGCCGAGCAGCTCCCGGCGGGAACCGCCCGCAAAGAGAGAATCTATCAGGCGCTGTATGACGTTTCGTTACGGCTCACGGATTTCTCGCCGGAGCGCGTCGCGGAGGCGAAGAAGAAGCTGGCTGAACCATTGAGCCTGAAAGGCGGCGATCCGGTCTTAACGATCAGCGCCGTGGGTCACGCGCATATCGATTTGGCCTGGCTGTGGCCGATCCGCGAAACGATCCGGAAAGGCGCCAGAACGTTCTCGACCGTCCTTCGCATGATGGAACGCTACCCGGACTACGTGTTCGGGGCAAGCCAGCCCCAGCTATATGACTGGATGAAGCAGCATTATCCGGCACTGTATGAACAGATCAAGGAACGGGTGCGCGAAGGAAGATGGGAACCGCAGGGAGCCATGTGGGTAGAATCGGATACCAATGTGCCGGGCGGGGAATCACTGGTTCGTCAGATCCTGTACGGGAAGCGATATTTTCAACAGGAATTCGGGTTGGAGATGAAATCGCTCTGGATGCCGGACGTGTTCGGTTACTCCGCCAGCCTGCCGCAGCTGCTCAAAAAGTCCGGCGTGGATTATATGATGACCCAGAAGCTCTCATGGAGCGAGTACAACCGGCACCCTCACCATTCCTTCCTCTGGGAAGGCATCGACGGCTCCGCTGTACTGACCCATATGCCTCCTGAAGATACGTACAACAGTCCGGCAGCCCCTCGTTCCATCGCCAAAGCGGAGCGGGAGTATTTAGATAAGAACGTATCCGGCCATGCTTTGATGCTCTTCGGCATTGGAGACGGCGGCGGCGGTCCGGGCGAAGAGCATTTGGAACGGCTGGCTCGCGAGGAAAACCTGCTCGGTTTGTCTCCCGTCCGGCAAGAGCCTTCGTGGAAGTTCTTCGAACGGTTGAATGAAGAGCGCGAGTCGTTCCAGACGTGGCGCGGGGAGCTCTACCTGGAGAAGCATCAAGGAACCTTGACCAGTCAGGCCCGGAGCAAGCGTTACAACCGGAAGATGGAGAAAGCGCTGCGCGAGCTGGAGTTTGCTTCCGTGCTGGCAGCCCGGCTAGGGCGGGATTATCCAGCTGAGACGCTGGAGACGATCTGGAAGGAAGTCCTGCTGTATCAGTTCCACGATATTCTTCCGGGATCTTCGATCAAGCGGGTGTACGATGAGTCGCTGGCGCGGTATGAAGAGCTGCTTGGGCAGACGGAAACCATGATTGCCGACACCTACAGCTATTTAGCTGACCATATAGCACGCAGTGACACGGCTTCCGCGCAAACCGTCATCTTCAATTCGCTGCCTTGGGAGCGGCGAGAGTGGCTGCGCATGAACGGACGCTGGCATCACGTGCAGGTTCCATCGATGGGATATGCAGTTTTATCGAATGACGCCGGCCTGGAAGCGGATGGAGAAGCCGCATCCTCCTCTGAAATCTTGACTAAAACGCCAGAGGCGGGCGCAGACGCTGCAGCTGAAGGACGAAGCCTGGAGAACGACAAGGTCATCGTGACGTTCGATCAAAACGGGGCTATCCTGTCGGTTCTGGATAAAGCGGAAAACCGCGAAGTCATCCAGCAGGGACGATTAGGCAACGATCTTCGTGTGTATCATGACGACGGGGACGCATGGGATTTCCGCCATGACTATGCGGCGAATCCGGGTACACGGTTACACCTGCTGAGCATGCGGGAGCTTCGGGAGGGGCCGAGGATCGGGCTTGTCTTCGAGTACGGTTACGGGGAGTCCTCGCTGACCCAGACCGTCGTGCTGACGGCGGGCAGCCGGCGCATCGATTTCGAGACGGACGTCGATTGGAGGGAGAATGGCAAGATGTTAAGAACGTCGTTCCCCGTTAATATTCGCACGGATCAGGTCCACTGCGAAATCCAGTTCGGCAGCCTGAGCAGACCGACTCACCGCAATACGCTGTGGGATTTTGCGAAGGATGAGATCTGCGCACATCAATGGGTGGACTTATCGGAGCCGGATTATGGCGTCGCGCTGCTCAATGATTGCAAGTATGGCCATCGCGCCATCGATAACGTGCTGGATCTCCATCTGCTCCGCAGCAGCTCCTATCCCGATCCGGAGGCGGACCGCGCGGAGCATCGATTCACGTATTCGGTGTATCCGCATCAAGGGAATCATGTGCAAGCCGAAATCTACCGAAGAGGCCATGAACTAAACGTCCCGCTTCGCACGGTGTCCTTGCCTGACGTATCGGATCAGGAGACAAGAAAGCTGCCTTTATCCCAAGCGTTTCTCAGGCCCGATCATCCGCACATCATGGTGGAGTCCGTCAAAAAAGCCGAGGACGGGGACGATATCATCGTTCGTCTGTATGAAACTTCGGGAACGCATGCGGGAACGTCGCTTCGGCTTGGATTTCAAGCCGCCGAGGCCTGGATTGCCGATCTGATGGAGAACCGCCTTACGCAGCTGAAGCTGAACGAGCCGTCTGAAATCGCGCTATCCTTCACGCCGTTTGAAATCATCACGCTGCGGTTGAATGTACCAGAACTATAGAGGAACGGGGCGGCATCGCCGCCCCATGTGAGAAAGGAGAGGTGGGAATGTGAACAAGTCACGATGGACAAGCAACCGAGTATTCAAGCGAATTTGGCAGCACAAGCTCTTTTACTTGTTCATGCTGCCCGGCATCGTCTGGTTTTTTCTGTTTTCCTATGTGCCCTTGTACGGAATTCAAGTTGCCTTCAGGGACTACACCTTCATAGGCGGATTTACAGGCAGCCCCTGGGCCGGATTCAAGTACTTCGAACAATTCTTCAATTATTATCAGTCCGGGGACATCATCCGCAACACGGTCATCATCAGCCTCATGAAGCTGCTGATCGGATTTCCGATGCCGATCATTCTTGCGCTCCTGCTGAATGAAGTCCGGAAGATGAAATTCAAGAAGACGATTCAGACCCTGTCTTACTTGCCTTATTTCGTATCCTGGATCGTGGTCGTCACCTTGATGCAGCGGCTGCTGACCCCATACGGCGGTCCGGTCAATGACCTCTTGGGCTCGTTCGGGGCCGAGTCGATCCAGTTTCTGAACAATCCAACCTGGTTCTATCAGATGATTGTAGGTTCCGATATCTGGAAGAACATCGGCTGGAATTCCATTATCTTTATGGCCGCCATTGCGGGCATCGACCAGCAGCTTTACGAAGCTGCCAAAATGGATGGCGCGGGGCGCTTCAAGCAGATGTGGCACGTGACGCTTCCAGGTATCCGCAATGTGGCCATCATATTGTTTATTCTCGCGGTGGGCAATTTGATGAGCGCGGGGTATGAACAGCTCCTGCTCCTGAACGGACCGGCGACTGCCAGCATGGGCAGCGTTCTGGACGTGCACGCCATCAACTCCGGTATCCGGGAAGGACGACTCAGCTACGCAGCGGCCGTCGGGCTATTCCAAAGCATCATCGGGCTCATCCTGGTTCTGACGGTCAATCGGATCGCCCGCAAAGTCAGCGATGTATCCCTGTTCTAAGGAGGTGACGTAATGAAACGCAAATGGTCTTTCTTCTCGGTGTTTAACTACACGTTTCTCGCATTGATCGGCTTCTCCATGATCTACCCGTTCATATACATTTTGGCGTATTCCTTGAATGACGGCAAAGATTCGATGATGGGGGCCATCTATTTCCTTCCCCGTAAATTCACGCTGGAGAACTATGCCCAGGTGTTCGATAACGCCCGTATATGGAAGGCATACCAAATTACGCTCATGCGCACCGTGCTCGGAACATTCCTGCATGTGGTGCTGTGTACGCTCATGGCCTATGCGCTTTCCAAGAAGACGCTGCCCGGCCGTTCCTTTTTTACCTTCTACATCTTTCTGCCGACGATTTTCAGCGCCGGGTTCATCCCGTTCTTCATTACGCTGCAGAAGCTGCATCTGATCAATACCTTTTGGGTGTACGTGCTGCCGATGCTGTTCAATTTCATGCACATCGTCATCATTCGCACCTTCCTGCAAGGCATACCGGAGGAGCTGGAGGAATCCGCCCGCATTGACGGTTACGGCGATTTTCAAATCTTCGTTCGGATCATACTGCCGCTCTCGGGACCGGTGCTGGCAACCATCTCCCTCTTCATCGGGGTGGCCCATTGGAATGATTGGTTCTCGGGCGCATACTACGTATCCAACAAAGACTTGATCCCGGTGCAGACCTTATTGCAAGAGATGCTGACCGAAGCAGAAGCGTTATCCAATTCGATGCAGCGCGCGGCGCAGCAGGGTGGTCAGACGGTAGGCGGAACCAGCGGGGCAGGCGCGACGCCCGAATCGCTTCGCATGGCCTTGCTTGTCATCACGGTCTTCCCGATCCTGTGCATTTATCCGTTCCTGCAGCGATATTTCGTAAAGGGGGTTATGATCGGTTCGGTTAAAGGTTAGGTCATCCTGACCCGGAATTTGTCCAAAGCTTTACCAAGATCATTGATATCCATATTCCAGGAGGCGATTGGTTTGAAGAGGATTTGGTCGAAAGGCGTATCCGCATTGCTCGTGTCCATCATGGTTGGAGGTTTGCTGATCAGCTGCACGAATTCATCAGGGAACGGAGATAACGGAGAAGGCGCAGAAGGAGAGAATTCATACAAACTCAAAATATTACACAATTGGAATGGCTCAAACGGTTCCGATGCGATGACGCCGGTCGAAGAAGTCATCAAGGAGAAGACGGGCGTTACCCTGGAGTGGGAATATACCAAGGGCAGCGAGACGGAAAAGGTCAATCAGATCTTCGCGACCCAGGATCTGCCCGATATCTATACCGGACCTGCCTGGGGCGGTGAACTGGACGGAATCATCAAGGCGGCCAAAGAAGGACAATTGGTCGATATCTCCGAGAAATTGAAGGATTATCCGAACTTGTCCAAATCCATCGCGGAAGAAAATGTCCCGCCGGCATTGTATGAAAAAGCGATTAACGCTTACGACGGCAAAAAGTATCTGCTGCTGCAAAATCAGCCGGCGACCAACGAAGATGGCATGGACTGGCTCTACGGCTTCTATGTGCGCAAAGACATCGCCGAGAAGGTTGGCGTTGATCCGCAATCCGTCGTGACGAAGGACGATTTCTATAACTTCCTCAAAAAAATCAAGGATGCCAATCTGCAGGAGAACGGCCAGCCCGTCTTTCCGCTGGGCGGCTTCAGCAACGGCTGGGCCGTCGGCATCGGCAACACCATGTTTTATTCCGGAGCGAGTTACGTAGACAAAGGCGACGGCACGCTCGAGCATAACTTCTTCACCAAGGGCTACGAAGAATACACGCTGTTCTATCGAAAGCTGGTTGAAGAAGGGCTGATGGATCCTGAAGCCTTCACCCAGACGGACCCGATTGCCAAGGAAAAAATCAATCAAGGCCGCATCGCCATCCTGGCCGCCCACTACCCGGCTATCCTGGATGCTTCCAAGGAATATGTCTCTTCGCATCCGGGCAGCGACTACATTCCGCTCGGCCCGCTGGAGCGCGCTGACGTCGAACCGGACAGGCCTGTCGATCTCGGAATTCAAGGCAACAATGTGACGGCGATCACCAAGAACTGTAAAGGCGCTTGCGTGGATGCCGCGCTCAAGTTCCTCGACTTTATGGCTTCCGATGAAGGCTTTATGCTGGCTAGGTACGGGGTGCAGGGCGTTCACTGGGACATGAAGGACGGCAAGCCTGTCGCGAATCAGGAATGGTTTGACAAATTCAGCACGGACACCAACATGAAGCTGCGCAAGAACGAAGGCATCAGCATCGGCCTGGAATCGCTGACAGGGCTTGACCGCATCAATTCCGCTGCGGGAGGAGACATCTGGGCGGAACAAGAAAGGCTGGACGCGATGGAGAACGCTCGCAAAATCCTCCGTCCGAACGGCATTCAGGTCATTACGGCGTACAACCCCGGCGATGTCATCACCAAAGCGCCGGAATGGGAAATGCTGAAGCCTTCGATGGATCGGATGGGCGATGCGTGGAAGGAAGCGGTTTTTGCCAAATCGGATGAAGCCGCCATGAGCATTATCAACGAACTGCGGGAACAGCTCCGAAAGACCGGTTACGATAAGGCGATGCAGTTCACGAATGAAAATCTGAAGGGGAAAGACGTTGTGACCGTTCAAATGCCGAACTAATCATATCCATGATCAGGGGAGCCCGTTAATTAGGAAGGCTTCGCATGACCTTGTCATCCAAGGGGGCGAAGCCTTTGCTGTTTATTGAATCAATATTTCCAAATCGCAAGGAGATCCAGGCAGCTTGAAGAATAAAGAAGACATGAAGGAGTTGACGTTAGATGACAACGAATTTCAGACCCCCATCCGTGCCGCTGGTAACCGTAGATCCTTATTTCAGCGTATGGTCCGCAGCGGACCGTCTGTATGACGACCATACCCGGCATTGGACGAACAAGATTCAAGGCATGACGGGGGTAGCCATCATTGATGGCGTACCGCGACGATTCATGGGAAAAGTTATCACGCAGGAGCCGTCAGAACAACTTGAGCCTGAAGCCCTTGAGCAAACCGATCTGACGGTTGAGCCCGTAACGACCCGTTATACGTTTCAAGGGGAAGGCATTGAACTTCAAGTTCAGTTTACCACCCCGCTTTTGCTGGACGATCTCGATCTGTTATCCCGGCCCGTCACCTATCTGACCTTTCACGTGCGTTCATTGGATGGGCAAGCGCATGACGTTAAGATTTACATCGATGTAACGGGCGAATGGTGCGTCCATACCCCGGATCAGCAGGTGACCTGGGAGCACCGCGTGATCGACGGACGATTGAATGCGATGTCGATGGGGACTGTCGAACAGCCGATCCTGCAGCTTGCCGGTGATGACACCCGAATCGATTGGGGGTATATGGTCCTGGCGGTGCCGCGTTCATCGCGGATACAGACGGTGATTCATTCGGTAACGACCCGGGAGCAGTATGTTAGGACAGGTCAATTACCTGCCCAAGATGATGCGCAGAAGCCGCGCTCCGTCTCCGATCACGTTCCCGTCATGGCAGCCGAAATCGAATGCGGGACCGTCGGGGATGAATGGGCATCCGAATATCTGATGCTGGCGTATGACGATATCCATGCGATCGAATATTTCCGCAAGCCGCTGGATGCTTATTGGAAGCGAAACGGATGGACCTTCCATGACATGCTGTTAGCGGCAGCCGATCAGTATGAAACGATCATGCGGCGATGCGAAGGATTTAACCGCGAGCTCATGACCGAAAGCCAAGCCGCAGGCGGCAATCGGTACCGGGATATTTTGGCGCTGACCTATCGGCAGGCGATTGCCGCGCATAAACTGGTTGCCGACGAAGCGGGCCGCGTGTTGTTTTTCTCCAAGGAGAATTTCAGCAACGGGTGCATTGCCACGGTCGATGTCAGCTACCCGTCGATTCCATTGTTCCTGAGATATAACCCTGAACTGATCAAGGGCATGATGCGTCCGATTTTTAAGTATGCGATGAGCGATGAATGGACGTTCGATTTTGCGCCCCATGACGTGGGCACGTACCCGAAAGCCAACGGTCAAGTGTATGGCGAGAACAAGCTGGAATACCAGATGCCGATTGAGGAATGCGGTAATATGCTCCTGATGGCGGCTGCGGTATGCAAGTATGAAGGAAATGCCGAGTTTGCCAGGGAGCACTGGGAGCCCCTTACCGCATGGGCTGGGTATTTGCTGAAGAATGGACTCGATCCGGATAATCAGCTGTGCACGGATGACTTCGCCGGACATTTGGCGCATAATGCTAATCTGTCCATCAAGGCGATCTTGGGCATTGCCGCATACTCCTACATGTGCGATCGGCTCGGCCTCCCGGAAGGCGGAGCTTATCACGAAGCTGCACGGAACATGGCGAATGAATGGATGTCCATGGCCGATGCCGGCGACCATTACAAGCTTACGTTCGACAGCGCCGGCGATTCCTGGAGCATGAAATACAATTTGGTGTGGGATCGGCTGCTGGAGTTCAACCTGTTTCCAACAGAAGTGTCTGCACGGGAGCTGGAGTATTACCAGCATCTACAGAACCGTTACGGCCTTCCCCTGGACAGCCGCGATACGTATACGAAATCCGATTGGCTGGTATGGTGTGCAGCCATGAGTACCACGCAGGCCGGGTTTGAGTCCATGATCGCGCCCCTATGGGATTTCATGAATGAAACCTCCGCTCGAGTTCCGGTGACCGATTGGTATGACACCATCAGCGGCAAGCAAATGAACTTCCAGAATCGCTCCGTCGTCGGGGGATTCTTCATTCGATTACTCATGTCAGGAGCCAGTTCAAATTCGAACAAAGACAGGTGATGTGTGTGAACAGCCTTCATGTTAAGGAAGAAATCGAAATGGATCTCATGCGGTTGAAGCAGCAATTCCAGAATCCGGACGCAACCTACCGCCCGCAGCCATTCTGGTTTCTGAATCACGAGCTCAAGGAAGCGGAGCTGGAAAGCCAGATTCAATCGATGTTTGAAGCGGGCGTCGGAGGCGTTGTTCTGCATGCGCGTCATGGAATGCAAGCCTCATACCTCTCGCAGGCTTTTATGGAAGCTTTGGAATTCTGCACCGTGGAATGCCAAAAACGCAACATGGTCGTCTGGCTGTACGATGAGGATAATTGGCCAAGCGGGACGGTGGGCGGCAAGCTGACGCGACAGCATCCGGAATATCGCATGCGTTACTTAAGAGTGGAGGAAAGGCGTTGTTACGGCGGTTCCGGGCAAGAAAGCTTGAAGCTGGATTTTGCACGATATGAGAATAATGAGCTGATTGCCATTCTGGCCTATCGTGCCGTCGAGTCTGACGGGGAATGGCTGCTCCATGAAGAATCCGAGGACCTCACGCATGAATGGGGACGGGATTGGACGCCTCCGAATGCGGAAGACTCTTATGTCGTGCTGGCCTGCTGGTCCTGCGAAATTGCGGAAGGCATCACGTTTGCCAATGGGTACTACTTGGATACGTTGAATCCGGAGGCGGTCCAGGCGTTCATCCGGATGGCCTATGAACCGTTTCTGTCTTTGCAGAAATATTTCGGAAAGACGATACAAGGCGTCTTTACCGACGAGCCGGGGCTCATGATCCACGACGGGTTCTTCGGGGTGGAAGCGATCCGGACGGCTGTTCACGATGTAGGCGCTACCCTGCCTGGCATGGTCTTTGCTTGGTCTGAAGGAATGGGTGAGCGGTACCGGCAAGAGAACGGGTATGATCTCATCCCGCGATTAGGAGCTTTGCTATATAACATGGCAGACGGCAGCCGGGCAACGAAACAGCAATATTATGATACGATTACGCGCTGGTATGTGGAGGGGTATCATCAAGCGATTTCCTCATGGTGCGAAGGGCATGGACTGCTGTACATCGGTCATACGCTGGAGGAGCCGGTCTGGGGGCAAGCCAGGTCGCAAGGCAACCAGACGCGCGTCCTGCAGCAGTACCACTATGCAGGCGTGGATTATTTGACGCCCGGCATCGGCACTAAGGAGAATCCGCACCGGATCGTGTCCGTGAAGACGGCGGCTTCCGTAGCCGGGCTCGATAATAAAGAACGCGTGATCTGCGAGGCCTTTGGTGCCAGCGGTCACGGCTATTCCATGCGTCAAAGGCGGCTCGATGCCAATTTCATGGCTTTCCTGGGCGTTAATCTGTTTATCCCGCATGCGTTCTATTATTCGTTTGCGGGGTATCGGAAAACCGATTTTCCTCCCACGGAATTC
This sequence comes from Paenibacillus sp. CR_12, assembly GCF_041953985.1. Classification (NCBI taxonomy): domain Bacteria; kingdom Bacillati; phylum Bacillota; class Bacilli; order Caryophanales; family Paenibacillaceae; genus Paenibacillus; species Paenibacillus sp. CR_12. Next base: position 49,023 of record NZ_JAVFHO010000002.1, read on the forward strand.
AAACATGCGCCGCATTGGCCGCATTATCGCGCTTTTGCCGACTATCTCGGTCGATTGAGTCTGCTCGGCGCAAGCGGAAAACGAACCCCGGAGGTTCTTCTATTATCGCCTATTCAATCGGTGTACGAAAATATGTTCGCATCGGGGCAATCTAACCGGTTTCCTTCATCCGATACCTTGTTCTCGCTTTTGTCGGATCGCATGCTGCGCCATTCCATTGATTATGACTATGTTGATGAATGTCAGCTTCGTAATGCTGCCCTTGTTGATGGAGAAGGGGTGCGATTCAGTGGTGACGGGAACGCATATTCGGTTTTGGTTATGCCCGAGGTGGAGGTCATGTCAAGGGACATTGCCGTTCTTCTGGTTGCCTATGTAAAGCAAGGCGGAACGCTGGTTGCCGTAGGGGCAATTCCGCGGCATAGCGAGTCCGTGCGCCAGGACCCGGAAGTGGCAAAGCAAATGCATGAGCTTTTTAGCCCGAATCCTCAGCATGGGGCTTTACGCCCCGTTGGCAAAGGGTATGCTTTATTTTATTCGTTGGAGGACAAGGACCACGAAGACACATTGATCGAGGATCATCTCGATTCCGGAGAAAAGCGGATACTTGCCGATCCAGAGATGTCCGGAGGCCGTATAAAGGAGCAGGCTCCAGATCTGCTCGAGCCCTTATGTGAAACGGTAAGCGGGTTATTAAAGAAAGCTTCTGCCTTACGATGGAAGCTTCTTGAAGGACAATATGAGGATTTGATCCATGTAGAACGTGTGTTCGGTGACCGTGTATTTGTATGGTTTATGAACTGGGCGGAGCATAACGTTTCCATGAAGCTTGATGCAGGAGAAACCGGGAACCTTATGGAAGAGTGGGACTTGGAAAGCGGGAGCATTCGCCGGTTAGTAGGCGATTCCGTTCTTACCTATGCACCTGGAGAACTGCGAGTTCTATCGGTTGGTCCTGAGGAGTGCTCAATTTACGAAATAGAACAAACGTTCGGCAAGATGCAAAAAACCGAGGATATTATCGTTCTCGAAGAGAAGTGGCGTTTTCAGTCTCTTGAACCCAACGTTTTATTACTGGACCAGTGGCAGGTAACGCTGAATGACCGAAACTCCAGGATGAACGCCACGATGCCTGGGCAAGTGAACACGTACCGTACAACGTTTACCGTGACGCAGGCATTGATCGAACAATTGCATTCACCGAATGGCGGAGATCATTCGCATCCACCAGATGTCCATTCATTAGCGAGGCTTGAGTTGATTCTGGACGATGTGGAGCAGAAAATACCGGCCCATATCGGCTTCCTGCAGCGCAGGCGCAATGTTGAAATCTTCGTGAATGGCGTCAGACAGAATGCGCTGAAGACATCTGAGTGGCAGGATTCAAACTATGCTACCCTAGATATCACGGCTCATTTGGTGACGGGCGTGAACGAGCTCGAGATATTGACGGTTTCCTTACTGGAGCCGATGCCGGCGATTTCATTCCCAGCCTATTTGATTGGGCCGTTTGAAATAGAAGATGGGGTGAGGTTAAATGCGTGTTCGGAACATATGTTTGGTTCTTGGGCTTCTGCCGGCTATCCTTATTATGCGGGAGCGGGCGATTACTTCCAGGAGGTAGACCTGACTGAGGTCAACTTAGCGCCGGACGAGGAGTTATGGCTGGAAGCCGAAGATATTAGGGAGACGGCTTGCCTATATGTGAATGATACAAGCGCTGGCATCCGGCTGTGGCCGCCGTATCATTGGAACATAACGCCATATGTGGAACAGGGGATCCATCAACTTGCCATCCGTGCAGCCAATACGCTGGAGAACTTGTATGGCAAGAATGCTTTGCCTTCGGGGGTGAATGGACAGGTAAAGTTGGTACGTCGAACTTTATCCAAAGAAATGTAATCTTAGAAGAAGCTCATCGAAATGACTACACCGAATGCAGGTTGTAGTCATTCTGTTTATAAAGGTTTACATAATATAATATATGTTACCCAATGGATAAAGACCTTGCGAATTTCGAGTTACAAAGACGATGGCTTATTTCTTCTATTTGGACATAAGAATAACGAGGACTATTCTTACAAATGTATCGATTTGTCATAACATTCTCTTAATCAAGAAGGCTTACACTTAAGTAGTTTTTACGATTGATATCAACTCGGAGGTGCCATGAAATGCAGCTAAAGAAGAAAACCATCATGGTTTTGGCGCTCAGCTTGTCCATCCTTTCGCAAGGCATGGTTGTTCATGCGAACGCAGATGGGTCTAAGTTTAAGCCGGAAAGCAACGGCAAATGGATGACTGGGGAGTATCACGCGCATACGTATCAGTCCGATGATGCCAGTCAATCCTTACAGGAATTGCTGGACAACGGGTTCGAAAAGTACGGTTTGGATTGGATCGCCGTTTCGGACCATCTTAGAGTTTCTAAACGGGATGATGAGGGGAATCCTCTTGCCGGCGGACCTGTTCCGTTCTCCCAAGGAATGGCGCTGTATCAGATACCTAAGATCCAGCAGCTCCAGGCAGCAGGGAAATACAAGAATAACATTATCTATTCGGGTTTTGAATGGGACATGCCTACATACGAACATGTGGGAGTCGGCATTATAGCAGGCTCGTTCGGTTCAGAGGCGAGCCTTAGGGCAGCCCGTCAGTTCGAGTATCTATTTACGGATCGAGATGAAGCGATGTTTGATCCCAAAGAAGTCGCCGATTGGAAAAAAACAGACAGCCGGGCCTACACGACGTCCGAAGATGCCCGAACGGCACTGGCCTGGCTCCAAAAAAACTACGCCAACAGCAGTTATGCATTGCTCAATCATCCTTCCAGAAAAACCGTATATACGATCGCTGACATACGGAATTTCAACAACATCGCGCCGAATGTCGTATTCGGGATGGAGGGAATGCCCGGGAATCAGATGGAACCGGATCGTGGCGGACTTAATTTAACTACGCCGGAAAACAGAACCTACGGCGGCGCTGATTACATGATTGCCAAAGTTGGCGGCGTATGGGATGCGCTGCTCGGCGAAGGACGCGAATTCTGGAACTTTGCGAACTCGGATTCTCATTTTGAGATTAGTGACAACCGTTTATACTCCAGCGGTTATTGGCCGGGACAATACGCCAAAAATTACACATGGGTGAACGGAAAGGATATGCAAAGCGTGCTGAACGGCATGCGTTCAGGCCAATCGTTCTCCGTGCACGGCGATTTAATCAACGCCTTGGATTTCCGCGTTCGCCACGGGAACAAGCAGGCCGAGATGGGGAGTAAACTTCAAGTGAAACAAGGGAATCCTATCGAAATTACGATCCGATTCAAAAGTCCGAAACAAAATAACAACGGCGACTCCGTAGCCGTGGATCATGTCGATTTGATCTCGGGTGATGTCACCGGTAAAGCACAACCAGGTACGGCGGCATACAGCAAGAGCACCAACGATTCGACCAAAGTGGTGAAACGGTTTACGAGCAAGGATTGGACAACCGATCGGGATGGATACAACGTGATCACTTATCGGACGAAAGCAACGAAGGACCAATATTTCCGGTTAAGAGGGACGAACCTTGGCGAGAATGTTGACGGAGAAACCCGCCATGGCGATCCGCTCATGGATCCGAAAACGGACATCGAAGACAACGAGCAGCGCTTTGCGGAAATTAATAAACGGAATTACAGCGACCTGTGGTTTTATTCTAATCCGATCTTTGTCAGCGTTAACGATAAGCCGGTTAAAGCTCCTAAACAACAGGGGAAGCATTCGTAAGACGCGACTTGCGCTATATTCAGAAGACTGCCGATTATCCGGCAGTCTTTTTCATTTTTCAACTTTTAAAGAAGTCTGAGGTCTGAATTCCTATCTGGCTGCAACTGAAATCGCTAAAGACAAATGGCATACCGTTTGAGATTGGCGGGTTTTCTGTCGTTACCCTGCATCACGACTGGCGAAACCATTGTTACCCGCGGTGCATAAGTTTTGCGAGAACTTCAATAATATAGAAGGAACATCATGCATTGAAAGATATGGATCTAGGCGAGTAGAGACAAGGAGGCAACCTAGCCATGAATATAGCTGAACAAAAATTGCTGGTCGCCGCGCTTGGCGGTGTGAATGAAATTGGAAAAAACATGTACTTCATACAGTACGATCAAGATATTGTGGTGATTGATTGCGGCTCGAAATTCCCTGACGAAAACCTGCCCGGCATCGACTTGATTGTTCCCGACTTCACCTATTTGCTGGACAACGCGGATAAGGTCAGAGCCCTTGTCGTCACTCATGGACATGAAGACCATATTGGTGGAATTCCCTATTTACTGAAGCAGCTGCCGATCCCTGTGTATGGGACGAAGCTTACGATTGAGCTGATTAAAATCAAGCTGAAAGAGCATCGTATTCTGCGTAATTCCGAGCTTCACACGATCGACGCGAATTCCACTATTCAAGCGGGTGCCATCCATGCCTCTTTTTTTTCGACCAGTCACAGCATCCCGGATTGCGTGGGCATCGTTTTTCAAACTCCGGAAGGCAATGTCGTCCACACGGGAGATTTTAAATTCGACATGTCTCCCGTGAAGGGACCTTATCCCGATCTGCACCGTATGGCAGAAATCGGCAAGCAGGGCGTGAAGGTGCTGCTATCGGAAAGCACAAACGCCGAAAGACCCGGGTTTACCCCTTCGGAACGCCTGGTTGGCGGTCATATCCTGGAGGCTTTCGCCCAGGCCAAACAGCAGGTATTCATCTCCACATTCGCTTCGAACGTCAACCGTGTCCAGCAGATCATCGATGCCGCGGTAGAGACGGAACGGAAATTGATTCTGCTCGGCCGGAGCATGGTTAATGTCGTTGCGGTGGCCAAGGAGCACGGGTATCTCAACATGCCCGATGATTTGCTGATCGATGCTGGAGACAGCGAGCGTTATCCGCCGGACCAAATCGCCGTGTTATGCACGGGAAGCCAAGGAGAGCCTATGGCAGCCTTATCACGGCTAGCCAACTCCAAGCATCCCCATATCGAGATTCTGCCGGGAGATACCGTCATTATTGCTGCAGGGGCGATACCGGGTAATGAGCGGAATCTGGCTCATGTCATCGATAATTTATATGTGCTGGGAGCCCAAGTCATCTATGGATCGGGTGCGACTTCAGGGATGCATGTATCCGGACATGGCAGCCAAGAAGAATTGAAATTGATGCTCACTTTGATGAAACCGGACTATTTGATCCCCGTTCACGGTGAATTCCGAATGCTCTATCAGCATCGTCAGCTGGCCGAGTCCGTGGGAATCCCGAATGAGAACGTGTTTATCGTTCAGAATGGCGACACGATACAAATCCAGCAGGGCATGGCATCGTTAGGTCCCAAAATCCCTTCAGGCAACAGCCTGGTGGACGGATTGATGATCGGCAACGTAGGCAATATCGTCTTGCGGGACCGGAGGCAGCTGTCCTCCGACGGGATGCTCATTATCGTCACCACGCTCAGCAAAACGGAAAAGCAGATGGTGGCCAAGCCCGAGCTTATATCCAGGGGATTTATCTTCGTAAAAGATTCGGAGGAATTCATGGGTCAGATCCACGATATCGTCTCGTCTTCAATGAAGGATTTGACTGAAACCGGATCCACCCAATGGAATCTGATCAAGCAAACCTTGAAGGATCATGTCGGCAAATTCATATACAGTGAGACCAAGAGGAGGCCGATGATTCTGCCCATCATTATCGAAGTTTAAGCCCTTTGAATATAAAAAGCACAGCCTCCAATAGGCTGTGCTTTTTTTTATGCGTATCGATATGGGGTTCAACCTAGGCATACACCCGGAAGCCGGCAGCTGCATACACTGCCGATAAAGAAATCGCTTTAAGGTGTTGATCTTTCATTCACGTCTGTGAAAAAAAGAATAACACATAATCCGGATTCATCCACATAACCATGTACAGAATGGACATGAACGTCTTGTCCGATTGCCGGAATGGATCCGGTTACTAACGAAAGGAGGAGGATCGGTTTGTCATCCACCCCAGAAGGGAAATGGACTGCGGAACATGGAAAATGGGCAAAACGAAAGTTCAGATTTACGCGCAATGACTGGATGGGCTATCTATTCAGCGCCCCTCTGATTATCGGCGTCATCGTATTTGCCATTTATCCCATGTTTGCCGCACTGTTTATGAGTTTTCATCAGACATCCGGGCTCAATTTATCCGGAAACTGGGTGGGCCTGAGCAACTATCGTTACGCGTTAGAGGATTCCTTATTTTGGCAAGCGCTTACAAATACGTTCGTCATGGGGATATGGTCCGTATTGCTAGGGATCGCGCTTTCGTTTGTTCTGGCAAGCCTGATTAATAATCTGAAATGGCATTTGGGACGCAATTTTTTCAAAGCGGTCTATTTTCTGCCCAACGTCGTGTCCGGCGTAGCTACAAGCTTGTTGTTCTCCTTCTTGTTTTTCCCGTCCAAGGAAGGCCTGATCAACTTCGTGATTGGTTTGTTCGGCATCGATCCGGTCGGCTGGTTCACGAACCCGGAAGTCGCGCGTTACAGTATCGTGCTGATGAGCTTGTGGGGTGCACTAGGATATAACACCATTATTTTTCTGGCCGGTTTGCAAAGCGTCCCGCGGGATCTCTATGAGGCTGCCGAGGTCGACGGTGCAGGCACGTACCGGAAATGGTGGTATATAACGATTCCCTACTTGCGTCCGATCTTTGTGTTCATGCTCATCATGGGAACCATCGGCGGAATGAAGCGGTTTACGGATGTATGGTTAATCGGCGGAACCGCAGGTAATCCTGGGGGAAGCTTGATGACCGTGGTGCTGTATATTTACCGAAATGCATTCCTCTCTTCGCAGATGGGGCTGGCTACGGCCGTATCCTATCTGTTATTCGTCATCATACTCATCTTAACCGTGTTCCTCATGCTGCTCAACCGACGTAAAGACAGCTTGGATTAATCCCACTATCCATTTTCGGATCCGTAGGGGGAACCTTATTCCAGAAGACAGGAGGGTAACTATGAGCAGTTCAGCCTTGCCCAAGGAGCCGGTGCGCCGTAAACGAATCACGCTTCCACAGCTGATGCTAACGCTGGTCCTATTGGTAGGTTCATTCATTATGATTGTGCCATTCTTATGGATGCTGGTAACGAGCTTCGATTGGGCCGCACGGTTAAATATTTCATTCCCGCCGAAAATATGGCCGGAGGAGCCTTCAATCCGAACCTATGAAGCCGCTTTCACCAACATCAATATGTTCCGATATATCGGCAATTCCACGCTTGTCAGCGCAGGGGTCATTATCATCAGCTCGTTGTCCGCATTATTATCCGGTTATGCCTTATCCAAGCTTCGCTTCAAAGGAGCTAATTTCGTACTGCTGCTGGCGCTAAGCACGATGATGATTCCGTTCGAAATGACCATGATTCCGCAGTATCTTTTGTTCAGTAAACTCGGGTTGGTCGACAATTATCTGGCATTTTATTTGCCGGCCATGAACTATGCGTTCGGTACTTTTTTAGCCAAAGCGTTCTTTGATCAATTGCCCAGCAGTTTAAGGGAAGCGGCCGTACTGGATGGAGCCAAGGAAATTACGGTATTCAGCCGGGTTTATCTGCCGCTGTGTACGCCGATTATCGCCACCATGGTCATTCTGCTGTTCTTGGGCGTATGGAACGATATGCTGTGGCCGCTGCTGATCTTAAAATCGGCTGCCAAGTACACGATCCAGATCGGTTTAGCCATGTTTACGTACAACAACGGTATTAACCAACAGCCATCCATTATTATGGCGGCCACAACCACGAGCCTCATTCCGGTTATCGTCGTCTATATGTTCCTGCAGCGCTATATTATCGAAAGCATTGCGCTGTCCGGTATCAAGCAGTAATTCAGAAAGTAAAGCTAAAATTATGCGGGGGTGTTGACGTGATGAAAAAAGCTGTGCTGCTGATCCTGTCATTCGTGCTGGTGTTTACATTGGCCGCTTGTTCAGGCAGTTCAGGTAAAGATGTGACAGGCGGCGTTACAATTGAAAAAGTATCGGATATGGAAGGAACGGTTCGCGTTGCGCTGGCAGGCTGGCAGCTGGATAACGGGATCGATGCGCTGACAGGCAATCCGACGATCGGGCTCAACGAATATTTGGATAAAACGTTCAAAAAAATGTATCCGAACATCAAGCTGGAGGTTTATCAAATCCCTTGGGAGAACGTAAAAGCCAAACAAACGGCCATGCTGCTCTCCGGCGATGCGGATGTCTTGTATACCGGGGGAGCCTTTGCATCGCAATGGTACCAGGAAGGGCTGCTGCGTGACCTGGACGATTTGATTGCAAAAGATACTTCGTTTGACCCGAGCATCTATCTGGAAGGCATTATGAATAATTCCTACAGCACCAAGTCGCCGGACGGAAGCAAACAATTTGGGATACCTGCCGTGCTTGGCCGCCGGATGACGATTTATGATAAGAAGCTGTTTGAAGACTGGGGCGTTGAAACACTCTCGGCACAGCCGGGACCGGACGAAATTCTGGAGAAAGCCAAGCAGATGACCGGCAAAAACCCGAAAACCGGTGAAGACAATTTCGGTTTGTATTGGAGCGGCAACTCATTAAACGGATCCACCTTTGTTGCATTAACCCTTGCATATGGCGCCAAAGGAGCGGAAGGATCGCTGAAGGACATCAAGAACATCAAGTGGCACCTGAATACGCCGGAAATGGTCAAAGTGATGGAATGGCTGAAGGAAGCCGCACAGCTGCCACCGGCCGGGTTCGTGAATGCCCAGGGTGCCGAGAACTTCGGACTCGAGAAAAACAATATCGCCATCGCGCTGGATTCCACCGGCGGCTCCACGATGAGTGAATACCGGTCGAAGCAGAACAAGGAGCTGCTGGACCGTTTTGAACCTGTGCTGAACATGGGTCCTAAAGGTGAAGGCTGGGTGGCGGTTGACCCGTTCATCATGGCGAAGAATGCCAAAGATGTGGATGCATCATGGGAAGTGTTAAAGTTCTTGACCAGCTACATGACGCAAAAATACATGTATGAAAACTTCTCCAGTACCCCAACGCTCAAAAATGCCGATTTCGTAACACCGGAAGACAAATTCGTCAAAAAGGCACTTGAGATCGCGGAAGTCGGCCACTCCGAGCTCATGGATGAAGCCAATCCGTTCTATATGAGCGACATCGCTCCAGCCATAAACGGATTTATCAGCCAGGCAGCGTCCGGTAATGCTCCGGATATTCAGAAGTTTCTGGATGATCTGCAGGCTCGTGCCGAGAAGTGGTCTGCGAATCTGAAGTAAAAACAGGAGGGGACTGCACAGGTGCATGGGTTTGATAAGCGTGGTTGACTTACGCGTTGTCCCTGACTTTGACGAGACGGGCTAATCATGATGAGTATATGAGCCGAACAGCACAATATATTCCAATATTATGTGAATCGTGCATTGTCCCGATCATGCGGGAGAAAAACTTCAAGGCGGATAAAATAACATATAATGGTAAATCATTAAGATGTAGAGAGGGGAGGGTTCATAAAAAAAATTAGGATGATGGATGATAACAAGCAAGCACTAAATAGTTCATAAGATGAGCATTTAATAAAAATCAAATCGATTAAGAACCAACGAAACATTAAAAATGTCTTCAGTAGCGAAATTCCGCTAAAATGTGAAGCGAAATCGTAATAATAATGAAACAACCAAAATTCGATGATTATGATGATTTATAATGGCACATGAACAAACTTGAACAAAATGATCGATTAATAATGATCGATTAATGACGATATTAGAATGAATTAATCGAGAGTTTGATTAAAGCCTTTAGATTAGATGAATTGTAATTCAGACGATTGAATCTAAATGAAGAAAGAATCCAATAATTGGAAAGTTAAAGTTGTTCATAAATAGAAGATGCGCAAGAAAAAAGGATTATAACGGCTTAACATAATAGAAAGCAAAAACTAAGCAGATTCATGCTGTGGTGATTCTTTCCCCAACATCTGTTTCACAAAACTCGTATTTTGTACATATGTCAATCTTTGTGGTGGCCAACGCAATGTCCCTCGACAATTGTTGATAAAATAAAAAAGCCGCTCAAATAGCGACTTTCAATGGGACCATGTTCTTGTATCTCGACAATTTTGGTTTTCTCAAATATTAAAACCATTAATAAAAATATTGAACAACTATAAGACCGACAATAATAACAATAGTTAATACTAAAGTGCCTTTCCAACCTAAATCGACTATACTATACCGAGCCCTACTATTTCCGGGATTCATATGACCAAATGGATTATTTTCCAATTCTTCTTGTCTTAGTCTTTCTCTTGTTCTTTCAGGAGTTTCATAATCTTTGCTCATTGTTTACCTACCCCCTAGGTTAATAATTTTAATTAGATATCCAATACCAATTTATTGATGCAGTAGTATAATAATAACATTTTTATGTTATTTAATGGGATTTAATTGAACATTGAATAGATCTTAAACTATCCTGCCTCCTGTTGCGATGCGTGAATATGTTGTTATTTGCTGTTGGAGCCTTCTTCGGATCTGCTTGCAAATTCTCTTATGAGTTCCTCTGTACTAGTTACTTTAACACCTATATTTCTCATTTCATGAATTCCCTTATCATAAACGCCTGATATTGCATCCTCGATCATAACCACCTTAAAGTCTCTTTCACTTGCTTGATATATACTTGTTCTTGGACAGTTCGGATAATTGCACCCAATAAAAATCAGTGTATCTATATTCTTCACTCTCAAAAATGCTTCTAAGTTCGTTTGATAAAATGCGCCCCATCTTGGTTTATACATTACCCATTCATTATCTGCGATCAATTGTATTGTTCCTTGAAGGAGCTCCTTGTCGTCTAACTGAACTGAATTCTTCGGGCTAATCATTTCAACTAAGTCTGCTCCCGTTGATCCTGGTGTTACAATACGAACGCCTGTTTCAATTAATTCTCTGCGGCAGATATCAACATTCGATCCATCTTCCTTATATAATCGAATCACGTGGAATATCGGAATGTCTCTACTTCTGCATGCATCTAATATTAACTTCATGTGAGGCAGTACATTAACAGTACCTGCAATTTCTGCAACAGCCCCTGGCAAACTAAAATCATTCTGTGTATCAATTGTAACAACCGCACAATTGTTATAATCAGGGTATGTATATTTACTCATCATTGACCATCCTTCTAAAATCGTATTTGCCCCAATTGCATATAACGTTCTCAGTATTCACGACGCTCGACGAAGTCGAGTGTGTCCGGCTGCATCAACTTCCATGCCAATTGCATCTGTCCGGACCAAGGGGCCGTAAGGCCCGAAGTGTGAATATAATGTTATCGGATGTTAATGCCTTCCTTTGTTAATGCCTTCCTTGTGATGCCTCCAATATAAATTTAAAATGTTCTAAACCATTCTTAATAATTTTGTTTTCCATAGATTCTATTTCTTTAATTAAGTCTTTCATATTACTCTTTGCCAGGTTATAGTCCTCTAATTCAATGTCATTACTATTTAAAGCCTCTTCAAGTTCATCTTCATCCTTAATATATAAATTACCATTAGGAAAAACAATCACATCTAAATAAAGATCATCCCCAAAAGGCACTCCTTGATCACTAATCTCAATATTCTTAGATATATCGAAATACCATTGAATTATTTCTTTTTTCTCATTAAGCATCGTTGTAACACAGTAATTTGATTCCGAGGGGAAGTGCTGCATCCAATAATAACCATTATCGGCTATACAGAAAAGATGTTTTGGAAGTTATGTCGGGGGTGTGAAATGAAAAGAAAACATGCAGACCGATTAGACTGGCATCGAATATTAAATAAAGATTTTGTATGTAGGTTTTTCGATGAAGTCGAATTTAAAGGACATATTACCTTAATTACTATTCATCAAGTCAAAGAACCATTAAAAACAAGTATTGAAGATAAAGAAATAGCATTAATTTCCGATAACGTCTTATCTACGAACTTCGTAAATTATTCCATATGTAGAGTATTCGTGAATTTATTAAACTATCCTGCCCGTTAGCTTAACCATTCAGAACGAATCGTTGAACATATCGCTACCAGCGATGTGTGATCTGACACGTCTGTCTAATAAAATAATAGATTCAAGCGTTATCCGAATTGATAAAAAAACCTGCATTCTCCTTAACCCACTCTGCGAACGTATACGGTTTGTGTCCTGTTACTTCCTCCACTGTCGACAAAACGATATAAGCAGATTTAGGCGGATTAAGGTGCCAACTAATCACGTAATCTATTGCATCCTCCTGAACACCCATTTTCCTCATCTGTTCACGTTCTTCTTCTTCAGAGCTTTCGATAAATTGAATTTCACGTCCAATAACCTCACTGATTATCCGAACTTTATCTTGAACCGACAAACTCTCAGGCCCTGTTAATGTATATATTTGACTTGCATGACCTTCCCCAGTTAGTGCAACCGCTGCGACTCTTCCAATATCGGCTTCATGAACAGGAGCAATCAGTGATCCTCCGAAGAGGTCTCGAACAACCCCCTCGGAGCGTATAGAGTTCGCCCATTTCCGTGCGTTTGACATAAATTCAAAAGCTTGAAGCTGAGTCCACTCCAGACTGCTTGACTCAACCGCCTTCTCAAAAGGGCCCTTCTCTCCGTTCCACAAAACTGTAACCCTTCGCACCCCGGCCTTCTCAACAAGCTCAACGATTTCTGGTCCTGTTTGTAACGGGGCATATTCGGCACCTGTTGTAATTAAATGCATGCCGCTGATGCCAACCAACGCAGAAACTAGCGTACTTCGATCACTTAAATCTCCCGCGACAACCTCTACACCATGAGGAAGATTGGCTTGCTGCGGATTACGTGTCAATGCACGTACCTTTTGCCCCCTTTGAAGAAGTTGGTCCACGACATGCCGCCCTACGGTTCCCGTTGCCCCAGCAACTAATATAGTCATTTATTATCCTCCTCCCGTTTTTGTACCATCCGATTGATTTTTTCAGCCAAATTTAACTTCGCTTTGGTTAAAGCAGCTAATTGTTGGTTAATCTCGTGCATTTTCGACTGATACATAAGCAGCAATTCCTCACAATAGACGTCTTTATCTTTGTGCTCCTGTTGCTCAGGAAATCTACAGAAGAGAATGTCCCGAATTTGGTCAGTTGTCAGCCCTAAATCTAAATAAAGTTGAATTGCGTTAATGGATTCGATCGCCTTTTCGTCATATTCTCTATAATTATTTTCTTGACGAGATGTTTTGATCAATCCTTTCTCCTCATAATAACGAATCGAACGGGCACTAACGCCAGTTATTTTTCTTACCTTTCCGATCTTCAAAACGATCACCTCATCGATTAGGAACGTTAGCTTTATTATAAAGCTTCACATTAATGTAAAGGTCAAGAAAAAAGATTAAATAAAAAAGAACCCCTTAGGGGATGGCAATTAGTCTAGTCATAACTCGCAGGATGTTATTCGGTTTCGTAATATTTGCTGTGTTAAACTGCCCGTTAGCTTAATGAATAGCTTTAAAATTCAGTTAGATATTTATCTAATCGGTAATCGGAACATGTTCTTGTCCATTACGGCAAAAGGTACAAGTTCTTGTCCTCGACTGGGGACAAGAACTTGTACCGATAAAACAAAAAAGCCGCTATTCGTTTTAGATTGTAGGGCTCCTATCGCGTTCTAAAATATTAAACATTCATTTGTCTATCGCATTACCGATCTTGCATGCATAAGCTAATATTATTAATAGAGGAGGTGAAGACGCTATGTCTAAGTTTCTTAGCTATCTCAGCGGAGTCATTGGTGGTTTCGGCCTAATTTACGTCCCAGTATCGGAATTACTGCCAAGCCTGGAACCTGTACTTGACACAGTAGGCATCATATCTGTGATTGTGTTCTCCATCGCCTTAATCGTCAATGGTGTGCGTTCCTTGATAAGCAAAGCGTAACGGATTAGCTCGCTACTAAGATAGAGATATATTGACATTTGGGAATAGGGTGCCCAGAGAATTTATGAAAACAGGGAGCAGCCTGCCGCGCGGCGTTCTGCTCCCTAGTTATTGCACTTTCGTTTCCCGATAGCTTATATATCGTGCATCACACTTATGTCCATTACAGCAACATGACAAAATATTGTAAGTTCCACATAATTGGTAAATTATACTTATTGGGAGGGCTATTAGATGTACCAATTGTTCATATCAATCAATCGGTTAAGATTCATAATCATAGTCTCCTTTATACAATAATTAGGCTTCCAATTGCCTCATTAAAATCTTGAATTGGTGCAAAATACACGATAATGACTGACTATTGTATGGATGAACTTGATGATGCTGACAATGCGCCTTTATTATAGTACAATCTCTACATCCAATTTTGTAGGTGATTGATAATGCTAGTGCTTGAGCTGAAAGTTCCCCCATTCCCCCTGCTAGCCACGGTCGGCCATACCTTATGGCCGCCGGGAATTGTCCATGCAAGGCGTCAATTTGATGTTTTTGACATTATTATTTGCGTCAGTGGCACACTCTATATGGAGGAAAACGGGATTCAATATGAAATCAAAAAAGGTATGGTATTGGTGCTTGAGCCTGGAAAAATGCATCGCGGCTATCGCCCAACTGATACAAATACGGAGGTGTATTGGATTCATTTTGAATATCCGCTATTGTCGAAGCCTGAGCTAGTTGATAAAAACAATTGGCAGCAGCCTCTGCAGAACAGGACGGACCAGGATACCGAGGCTCTTCCAGGCATGGTGGACATCCCCAAATTTACCGGGATAGATTTGCGTACGGTCGTCCCCCTTCTGAAGGAAATGATAAAAGTACACAGCATCCTTTCAGCATACCGCTCCTACGAGCTGCAAATTTTATTTGGCCGATTCCTCATTGAAATTCAAAGCAGCATGAAAAAAAGCAGCCCACAGGCCCGATCCCTTTTTCTTGGGGAGAAAGTTGCCTCCTATTTGGCGGATTGCTTAGAAGATCCTTTTGATTCCGTACAGATGGAGAACGACCTGCATTACCACTTCGATTATTTGGCGCGCTGTTTGAAACAGTATTCGGGAATGAGTCCTCTGCAATACAGGCATCGTCTCCAGATCGAACGCGCTAAACAGCTCCTAGCGAATTCAGAACTACCTTTAATCCAAGTCGGTGAACAATGCGGATTCCGTGACAACAATTATTTTACGCGCCTATTCAAACGCCAAACCTCGTTTACACCTGGAGAGTACCGGAAGCGGTATCAGGTATTTCGAGTGGATTAACACAAGAATAAACGTCCTCCCAATTGAAAAAAGCGCTGTTACCATTCAATGGTCAAGCGCTTTTATTTAAGCTGTGTGCTTCGTTAATAATGATCAAGTTATTTTCTAATCAGCCAGTTTGCTGGAATAGTTTGGAGTTCCACCGGATGACGATATCGTTTTCCGATTTCTTTAAAACGTTCTAACACATTCGCATCCAACAAGCCGCGCTGATCTGGAGCTCCATTTAATAAAAATGACACGTTATGGTTGTTCGCATCCTGTACTTTATCCAATACCCAATCAGTGGTTTTGAGTTCCATTTTCGTATCCGAAGCTCTCCAAAACCACGTTTCAGTTAAGATATTGCAGCTCGCACCAGGACCTGCAAAGGACTCTTCAATTTCTTGCCCAGCAGCATTTTCATAAAAAACGATATCTGTATGATCCAAAGTCGATTCACAGCTAATATTCATCAATAAGCACTGAGGCTGCAAACTTTTCACGAGTTCATTAATTTCTTCAAACGGAAGGTCCTCATAATTAGGGCCTCCCCAATGGGCGTTCCATCCGTCAATGATCAAAAACGGAAGTTCGCCATAGTTTGTCAGCAATTCTTCGATTTGATTTTTAATGAACCGCTTATCTTCCGCTGTGCATTTTTTTCGACCGATTTGATGATGCAAGTCTAGCATAGAGAAATAAAGACCCGCATTAATACCTTCCTCCCTAAATGCATCAAGATATTCTTTGACGACATCCCTTTTGTCGGTTGCATTACGGATGCAATGCTCCGTATATCGGGTAGGCCACAAGCTGAATCCTTCATGATGCTTTGCTGTCAGTGCAGCGAATTTCATCCCCGCGGATCTAGCCGCTTTCGCCCATTGCGCACAGTCCAACTGCTCAGGATTCCAGAGTTTTGGATCAAATGGGAATCTGCGAGGTTCATCATGATTCTCATGCCCGTATTCCCAATCCTTAATTTCCGTTTCAGCAAACTGAAATGTAGCACTATTAAAGTGAATAAACATCCCGAGTCTCTGATTCACAAACCATAGTTGTCGTTGTACCAAATCATGATTATCCAAATGATAACCTCCTCTATTTCCGGTGAATACTCACCATCATATGATATCTACCACTTTAATGGATTATCATCCTTGATACATCTATCAAAAACGACATTTTACCATACAATTTCTACTTTTCTTTAGGATTTTAACGATTTATTTATTCTCGCGGCGAGGTAACGAACCCACTGAAACTCAGCAGTAATCAGATGCTTATCTAATCGAAAATCGGCCTATTATTTTGTCCTTTAAGGCAATCGGTACAAGTTCTAATCCTTGGCACTGGACAAGAACTTGTACCGAAAAAGAAAAAAGCCGCTAAAATAGCGACTTTCAATGGGACAATGTTTTTGTCGCCCAACATTCTCTGGGTTTTATGAAGGATAATTAATTTGTCTGTTTGGATATCGTCCCGAAATATTCCACAACTACCTCACGGAATTCGAGAGCAGCCCGCGAAATGTACCGACTTCTGTGCCATAACAAAGCTATCTCCCGTACCAATTCATGATTCTCTACTTTGAGATATTTGATATGTTCCCCAGAATACCTTGCCGTACTTGGTATAAAGGCTATGCCAATTCCCGCTTCTACTAGAGAACTTAGCCTTGCAGGTTCGTCACCCTCATACACATATGTAGGTACTAATCCAACCGTTTTGCATATAGAATCCACCAGATCACGAGTACCGTAGCCTCTTTTTACACCAACAAAACATTCATCCCTTAGATCAGTCAAAGATATGCTGTTTCGGTTAGCAAGCCTATGCCCTGTGGGAACAGCTACAAGAATCGGGTCGATGAACATGATTTGACATTCAATGTCTTCCCCTTTTATAGGAGGCGAGGACAAGCAAAAATCAACCTCTCCTCTATGAAGAAGCGTAACCATTTCCTGCGTGGTGAGCATTTGCACATGAAATTGGATATCGGGACGCTTGTTCCGAAACTCTCGAAGGATCTGAGGCAATGTGCTTGCGGTGGTCACCGCCAATTCGAGTGTGCCATGTTCTTGGCTGGACACATCGCTAATCTCCTGCTTCCCCTGTTCCAATTCAAACAACGCCCTTTCAGCACGGCGATAGAATCTGCTTCCAAACTCATTCAATCGCAGTTTCCTTCCTATTCGATCGAATAACGGGACCCCCAAATCCTCCTCCAAGCGCCCAATCGTTTTGCTTAGTGATGACTGAGTGACATGCAGACTTCTTGCTGCTTCAGTCATATGTTCCAAACGAGCTACCTCGAGAAAATATCTCAGTTGAAGTAGTTCCACTTTACACCCTCCTCTCATTCCCTTGAGTCAATGAAATCATAACATAAAATGCATTGGAATAAATAAATGATTTCAAGTACGATGATGACACTAATATACAGAGTGGGGGATTGAAATGAGTATTCGCAGTAGGTGGTTGATGATCTCCGTTGGACTAGGGATTCTATTGAACCCATTAAATTCTTCAATGATTTCAGTTGCTATTCCAAGGCTACAAAATGTGTTCCAACTCGACTTTACAGTGGTATCCTGGATCATTTTTTCTTTCTACATTGCGAGTGCTATCGCTCAACCTATCATGGGAAAAGCCAGCGATTTATTCGGTAGGAGGAGGATATTTCTTAGCGGGCTTGTTGTATCCTTCATTGCATCATTATTAGCTCCACTATCCCCAAACTTTGGTTGGCTCATCGTGTTCCGCATTGTGCAATCCATCGGAACAAGCATGATGGTTGCGGTTGGAATGGCCATTGTGCGAATTCATATTACGGAGAAACAAGCAACTGCACTGTCAGTCTTGTCCATATTCCTATCCGGAGCGGCAGCGGTTGGCCCCTTCATTGGCGGGGTCATCATTCACTGGTGGAGCTGGCCTGCTATTTTTTTGGTTAATATTCCGTTCGTGGTGACAAGCTTTCTATTAGCTTGGAGGCATATTCCTAAGGATGATCCGTCTACGACATCCGTTGCTCGCAACATGTCCTTTCGCAAATGGTCAGATTTGATTGATGCGCCAGGAGTTCTGCTATTCACCGTGGGTCTGGTTGCTCTGCTCGTTGGATTATTGTCCGCAAAATCATCTGGTCAAATTTCATTTAGTAACGTTATTGTCGGGCTGATTGGCTTCGTTGGACTGGGAGCTTTCGCGCGACATGAGTTAAAAGCGAAGGCACCCTTTATTCCTTTACGCACATTCGCTAAATATCCTGCAATGACTTGGGTCAATGTCGAATTCATGGTCGTTAACTTGCTTTTTTACTCTCTCTTTTTCGGGCTTCCGTCCTACTTGCAAATCGTACGTCATGTCAGCGAGTTCCATACCGGGATGCTCATGCTAAGCTTAGGCTTGTGCTCGCTCGTTGCTTCTCCAATGGCAGGACGATGGATCGATAAATCAGGACCCGGGCCAGCATTGCTTATGTCCGGAATGCTGATGACATTTGGGTCCGTATGGATCGTGATCATGACACTGGATCAGACTTCACCGGTTATCAGTGTGTGTCTGGCTTTAGCTGCATTCGGCATTAGCAACGGGTTAAACAGTGTCGCTATGCAAGCGGCCTTATTCAAAAGTTCACCAAAAGAAATTATAGGTGTAGCATCTGGAATATTTAATACCTCAAGATACCTGGGAACCATTCTCTCTTCATTACTCATTAGCAGCGTAATGGGAGATAACTTCAGCTTCGAGGGATTTCGAGTACTTGGGATTATCCTCACGTTAATTGCATTGTCCTTGTTATTCGTAAATTGGCGTCACAAGGAGTCCGAGCAGCAGTTGCATGAGTCCTAGTTATCTGACAGATGTAGCTTACCCTTTGTTACCTCAACAGAAAGCTGTAGCTGATCGTGAGAATCGGCTAAGCAGAATACTAATTAGATATATACCTAATCATAAATGAGAACATGTTCTTGTCCATTTCGGCAATCGGTACAAGTTCTTGTCCTCAACAGTTAGTTTCAGTCCGATATTTCGCTTTTTTAATACATAGCTTCCGGTGTCTAACCTCTCATCGTGTCAGTTGGTCAAAAACAATTTGAACATTTTCATGTGTTAAGGTACTTAATGTCGGGGGTTAAGTAATATGCTCAACGTTTAGATATACATCTAATTGGCAATCGGACTATGTTCTTGTCCATTCCGGTAATCGGTATAAGTTCTTGTCCTTGGCTTGGGACAAGAACTTGTACCGATAAAATAAAAAAGCCGCTGAATTAGCGACTTTCAATGGGTCCATAATCTTGTCCCCCGACAGTCGCCCAACAATTCCCCTTGTTTATAGTTCTGATCCCGTTTATGGATTGTATGTACATTTTCCTTTCTAAACTGAACAAAAGCAGCCGATCCACGTTGATCGGCTGCCTGTTCTTATTGAGCTATCGTTTCCCGTTAGTTTAATGATTTATGTAAAAAACATTATTCAAACCACTGCCTAGGTCCGATGATGTGGAATAAATGATCACTACTTGTATTAAAAGCATCCTTTATACGTGAAATAGTAAAATCACTAATCGGCCTAGGCAAATCCTCTAAATTGAAAAAAATACATTCAGTTACTTCTTCTGCATCTGGCTGTGGTTGTTGATTGTCGACCACCTTACAAGTGAAAACAAAGTGATGCATATCGTGATTGGGTTCATAATACACGCCAGTCAAGCGCTCTACAGTAACTTCAAGACCAGTTTCTTCAAACACTTCCCTCTTTGCTGTATTCTCTGCAGACTCATTTTGCTCAGATAACCCACCAGGTAGTTCCCAATTGTATTTTCCGTAGTTATGTTTTACTAGAAGAATTCGCCCTTCCGAATTCATAATAACCGCAGCTGCTCCTACTGGCTTTTTTGACATCCACACAAGCCCTCCCGAATGATTTGATTTGTAAATTCATCCCATATTATAAACGACAATTTTCTTGAATTAGTTTCGTTCTTATTAAAGTAAACTGCCCGTTAGCTTAATGAAATTTCTTATCTAGTCGGGAATCGGCTCATGTTCTTGTCCCCCGACATTAAAATATAAAACCAGTGATAAAAATTCTTTTACTTAAAAATATTGGGCAACTATAAGACCAACAATAATAACAATAATTAACACTAAAGTGCCTTTCCAACCTAAACTGCTTACTAAATCGACTAGACTACCAGATTGAGCCCTATTAATTCCGTCATTCATATGTCCCAATGGATTATTTTTCAATTCCTCATGTCTTAGTCTTTCTCTTGTTCTTTCAGGAGTTTCATAATCATTATTCATTCTTTACCCACAAAATAATAAATTTTAATTAGATGAACTGGTCATCGAGCTGACTCCAAACTTGCTTCCTCTCGTCTGGTGTCATCTTCCCAAGAACGGTAGTAATCAATTTTATCCCGCAGAATATCCAAAGTTTGATGAATCGTTTGAACCTGCTGGATTAATTTCCGCTCATGCTCTTCTAGAAGTTTTCTGCGTTGGGGAATGCCATCATTCCCCAATCGCATCATATCAGCGAACTGCTGCATAAGTGCGATCGGCATTCCTGTAGTCTTAAGCTTTGCGAGTAATACGATCCACTCAAAATCATGTTCCCGATATACCCGATGACCATTTTGGGCACGAGGTATAGGGTCCATCAGACCGATCCTTTCGTAATAACGAAGGGTGTGTACGCTTAACCCCGTCAACTCAGCTGCCTGCTGAATGGTCAGCTCTTTACCGATCATAACGAGTCCGCTCCTTTTAACATCCGTTTATAAGCTGTGAGCTCCGATACACTCCGGGTGGTTCTTGTGTAATTTCGCTTCTAACTATACTTATGTTTCGATACGTCGTATGAAAATACCTTTAGCGCAGGTATGTCATAAGTTGATAAAAGTTGATTAAGTGAGGCAGGCGCCGTTCAATTGATCAAGCTGATCTGAGTTAATACGAAGCTTAAGTGCCCCCAAATTTTCTTCCAATTGCGATAGATCACTTGCAGCAACAATTGGAAGAGCTCTCGGATGATTTTGCAGCATCCAAGCAAGGATAAGCTGATTCGGTGTCGCTCCCAGCTCTCCAGCAACCTTCCTTAGCGTATCCATACGAGTCATCTGATCCTCTCTCCGATATGCATCGGGTAAGACAGCATCCTTTCGGTTGTATATGCCTCCAAGGAGGGGGGAATAAGCCATGAGCGTAAAATCATCGTGTTGACTGCAGTAAGCAAGTAAATCCTCATCCACACTGACCTGCAGTCCGAAATTCGCATCCACTCTAGGCTGCAAATACGTATATCGTTGCTGGATGCAGCAATAGGACTCCCATCCTTTTGACATACTGATCGCCTTGGCCTCAAGGATCCTGGAAAGCCGATAATTACTGCAGCCTATAGCCCTTACTTTGCCGGCTTTAATCAAGGAATCAAAAGTCTCCAAGGTTTCCTCGAGTTCAGTTTCAATATCGTCTACATGAGCATAATATAAGTCTACATAATCTGTTCCTAGCCTAAGCAAACTTTCGTCAATTTCATTCTCAATCGCTTGGCGACTTAAACCTTCCAATTTTTCACTTTTCGGCACTACCGGTTTCGCTCCCACTTTGGTGGCCAAGATGATCTGATGTCTGTTTTTTCTTTGTTTCATCCATTCGCCAAGCAAAGACTCGCTTTCTCCCCCAACACAGCCATCGTTCCATATCGCATAATTATTGGCTGTATCCAGAAAGTTTCCCCCTGCTTCAAAAAAATGATCAAGCAGTTGGAAAGAGGTTTTTTTGTTGGTTCGCGATCCAAAATTCAGACAGCCCAAAGAATAAGCACTTACCAGCATTCCTGTATTCCCCAACGGAACATGCTTCACACTATATCCTCCTTTTAACAAACTGAATTAACTTCCGCTTACTTGCATCGTACGCAACCAGTATACGAGTTTAAGCGCACTCTAAGTCAATACTACAAAACAATATCTTCTCTTAAACAATGCAAAGACACCTCCAAAATAGTCTCCATATCTTACGATTTTAATTTTCTCTGTGGTCGCTTTTGGTTATAAAACTGTATATATTTCTCAATTCAACTTTGTGTCTCTCCCAAATTTAGGATATTATAGGGATAGAGCCCTTCCGTTTTTAGATGCCAGAAGAAGCTCTCTATGGAGGCGTTGTCTAGGCAATTGCCTCGGCGAGACATGCTGATTTTGGCGCCAACCTTTGGCAGCATATCGTGGTAAGCGTGAGACGTGTACTGGAGGGCTTGGACACTGTGAATGACCAATCCGGTCACGTCTTTTACTTAGCAAACGCTTTGGCAAACGTCTGCAGAACCAGCTGTTGTCGTTACGTTCGCTGAGCTCGTAGGCTACGATCTCATTGTCGAATAAATCTTTAACCGTCGAAAGATACAGCCATCGCTCACCTACCCGATATTGCGTTACATCTGTTACCCATTTTTGGTTTGGTTTATCTGCCTTAAAATCTCGCTTTAGCAGATTCTCCGGCATTCGATCCCTCACTTGGTTTAAAACGGCGTTTGCAGCGAATTTTGGCCTGTAGTCCTAGCTTTTGCATCAGACTCAATATTTTCTTGTGATTCATCCACACGCATCGTCCTACCATAAGAACAATTGGATATGGCGGTGACCTTATTTCTCTACATAGCGCGCATATACCTGACGAATGAGCGATGCAGCTTCCGTGTCCCGATCCCATTTTTGCGCTTCAGATAGGCGTAGTAACCGCTACGAGATACCTTGAAGAGTTTGCATAGGCTGCTACCAGGGTAGCTTGAGGCAGCTACTTCAATAGCCTTACATTTTTGTTCTTAACCTCCTGCACCCCAATTTCCAAACATTTTTCTAGCATTTCGTTCTCCTGTTTAAGTTTTTTGATCATACCGGTCTTGATCGATGTTTACGCTTCCCGTCGACCTCGCTGATCTATCAGTCCAAACTCGCCCTGTTCACGATATTTCCTCATCCATTTCTTCATCCGTTGGGAATCACTAATCCCTAAGTGTTCATTAATCTTCCAGTAAGTCCAACCTTCAATAACATGCAGTCGTACTGCCTCTTTCTTGAGCTTTTCCGAATATGTTTTATACTTCTGTCCTTTAGTTGACATACAAAAATACACCCCCTAGAATTTCATTGGATAAACCAGGGGTTCCAATGTCCATTCTAAGGGGTGCACTTCAAAATAAAGTTTGGTTTTTTATTTTGACATAATGTTTTCTTTTAAGGTCAACTAAAGAATTTAAATTAGATTTCTGTCTAATCGGTAATCGGCTCATGTTCTTGTCCCCCGACACTCGCCTCCATGGGATTGATGAAGGTAACCTTATGCACTGAAAGACGGCCACCGGGGGCCATTACTTCGAACGCGGCCCGCCCATTTTGGCCGCCGACAAGCCGCTGTTTGATTGAACTCCCCCCAATACGGCCGTTATCTTTAAAACCCTAACTTCATAAAATCACTGTCTTTGGAATGCAACCTTTAAACCTAGCCCGATATAGATCGTTCCGACCAGTTTGCCGCTCCAACGACTCAAATGGACTACCCATTTCATCCGTTTAGCTATTTTTCCAATGGCCGAAACACTTAATACGATCACTGTCGTATACAATGCACTTAATGTTACAAAGATGAGGCCAAGTATCAAAAATTGCCCCAATACTTCACCTCGTCCATGGTTAATAAACTGAGGCAAGAAAGCCAGAAAGAATAGTGCAGTTTTTGGATTAAGTATCTCGGCCACAGTCGCCGAAACATACGACTTTAAGGCCCCCGCCGATTCAATCTCAGGAAGTTGTGGCTCTGAAGACTTACTTAACATTGAGCGAATCCCTAGATACAGTAAATAAGCCGCACCTGCATATTTAACAAAATTGAATGCAAAAGCAGAGGTCATAAGTATTGTTGAGAGCCCCATAGTAGCAAATAACGTATGAAGAAAATCCCCAGTTGCTATGCCAAGTCCTGCCATGATACCTCCTTTTCGCCCATTTTGAACGGTTTGGGTGATGGTAAGGAGAACAGCTGGTCCTGGAATTAAAAATAGACCAAGGACAACGATTACATACGTAAACAAAGTTAAAAAGTCAAACATTTGTTTTCTCCCTTCTTGATATATTACTTTGAGTCTAAACCATTCCGTTCTCTAACATTTAAGCCAGATAATTAATTTGAAGTCAACAGCTATAGCGATAGAAGTTAAAAGTTTTGAAGATAAAAATTAAAAACCGAATTATTACAAAAACTGATTAGATTGTGGACAACTGTTGATACGCGAATCAATTCAGGGTCCACGCTTGGCCGCACACTCCTGTAGCATTGCACATGGCCGGATCATAAATTTCAATGGATATCATGTCGTTTCCCTCTAGTAATAAAGGAAGCCGAGAAATATTCCCGGCCCCTAATTTCCTATTGTTTTACTCGCCGATTTCAGCGAACTTTTGAATACGCTCGCCGATTTGATCGCGAACGCGCTGAAAAACAGCCCATTTTTCTTCGTCGGTACCCTGAGCCTTGGCAGGATCGTCAAATCCCCAGTGCTCACGGCGAACATGAGGAGGTGTCATCGGACAACGATCGGCAGCATCACCGCACAGGGTGACCACCAGATCGGATTGATTTAACAACAACGGATCGATGATATCCGAAGTTTGGTTCGAAATATCGATCCCCACCTCGTTCATTGCTTTGACCGCATTCGGGTTTAGGCCATGAGCTTCGATGCCGGCGCTGTAGACATTCCAATCATCACCCAGATGTTTTTTGGCCCATCCTTCAGCCATTTGGCTGCGGCAAGAGTTGCCTGTGCACAAGAAGTATAGTGTCTTTTTTTCCATCATCGATTCTCTCCCTTATCACTTGAATTAAAGTATGGTTAGCCAGATATATAATCCTAAAAGGGTTATAAATAACGTTGGGATGGTCAAAATAATCCCTGTCTTAAAGTAAGTCCCCCAGCTGATCTTCACGCCTTTGGTCGAAAGGACATGCAGCCAAAGCAAGGTGGCTAGTGAACCAATCGGTGTAATTTTGGGACCTAAATCGGAACCTATCACATTCGCATAAATTAAGGCCTCTTTAATGGCAGCCGACGTGTTTGTCGCATCGATGGCGAGTGCATCAATCATGACGGTCGGCATATTGTTCATGATGGAAGAAATAATCGCAGCAATGAAGCCCATTCCCATGGTTGCAGCAAACAGCCCTTGATCCGCTAAGCTCTGTATGACACTTGCCAGAAGATCTGTAAGACCGGCGTTACGTAAGCCATAGACCACAACGTACATGCCGATCGAGAAAAATACGATCGCCCACGGAGCCCCTTTGAGTACTTCTTTGGTTTGTACAGCCGGACTTTTTCTCGCCATCAGCAGGAAGAATATCGCGATAACACCAGCTACGATCGATACAGGGATACCCACGAATTCACACACAAAGTAACCGATCAGCAGCACGCTCAATACGATCCATGATAATCGGAACATCTGAGGATCTTGAATTGCCGTTGAAGGTTCTTTAAGCTGCGTCCCATCGAACTTTCGCGGGATGCTTTTGCGGAAAAACAAATAAAGTACAAGGATACTGGCTACTAAAGAGAACAGATTGGGAACCAACATACGACTGGCGTATTCGATAAACGTAATTCCGAAGAAATCAGCCGATACGATATTCACCAGGTTGCTGACTACAAGTGGAAGCGAAGTTGTATCCGCAATAAAACCACTTGCGATGATGAAAGGGAATACCTTCTTCTCGTCAAAATTCAGCGCTCGTACCATGGCAAGCACAATCGGAGTTAAGATCAGAGCAGCACCATCGTTTGCGAAAAATGCAGCGACAACAGCTCCAAGAACGGATACATAGACAAACATCCGGATACCGTTTCCTCGAGCAGCATTCGCCATATGTAAGGCGGCCCACTCGAACAAACCGATTTTATCTAAGATCAAAGAAATGATAATGATCGCAACAAAAGCAAGCGTTGCATTCCATACGATCTGGGTGACATCCCATACATCCTGAAAGTCAACGACTCCTACAAGCAGTGCCAGTACAGCACCACCGCAGGCAGACCAACCAATGGATAGATCTTTAGGCTGCCAAATGACAAAAATTAAGGTAACAATAAAAATGATGCTAGCCAGGACAACAGAAACCAATGTTCAAACCTCCAATTATGCGATTACTTAAGTACAGCAACAATCAATATATAACTATATACTTATATAAAAAACAGAGATCATATTTAGCATCATTCAACCATTTGCTAAATATTCCTGTTAATCACAAGAACAGTTAACTTCCTTATTCATGGATGACAGTACTTCTTGAGCACTTGGCATCTCATTTAACACGGCTTGGATATATGGCTTGTCATCAACATTCAAGGAATAAAAAACCCATTGGCCACGACGAGCTTCATTCACAATCCCCTGAGACTTAAGCTTTCTTAAGTGCTGGCTAATCGCTGGCTGGGACATGTCGAAAATATCGACAAATTCGCAAACACACCATTCTTTTTGTTTAAGAAGCGTTAACATAGTCAGCCTTGTTTTATCTCCAAGCAGTTTTAGCTTCTCGGCAATTTCGTTCATTTGCTCCAAAAAGACTCACCCCTTTTTTGAATGATAACATCATAACCATATAATTTAATGCTTATATATTAATCCAAAGAGTGCTTGATTTCAAGTGTGTAGATGCAACTCCCAAAATCTTTATGCATTATCGCTTATATCAGCAAATTATATATCCAAATCCCGCCCCGTATTGGGCGGCAGGTCTCCCTCCGCCCTTCTTTCATCATCACCTTGTGTCAATCACAATTCAATTCAGTCATTTGTCTAAACAGCCTGGTATCCCTGCGACATGTTACCCGATGGAATCAACTTACACAGCGGTAATCCTAACCAAACAATAAATCCAGAATCTTTTCATTTGCCTTTCTGTTCTTTCCGATATAAGGGTAACAGTGGATATGGATCGCTGGATTAAAGTTAATTTCTATAATGCTGTAATTGGTATCGGTTGCTTCTTCCTCTAAAGAATCAATCATCATATCTACACCACATATGGTCGCTCCTGCAGCTTTAGCTGATTGAACGGCAAGTTCCTTATAGCTGTTTGGCATTTCATCCGTAAAATCGATACTGTCTCCACCTGTACTAATATTCGAATTTTCTCTTAGATAAATAACTTCCCCTTGTTGGGGTATATCGTTCCAACTCATACCACGGTTCTTCAAAAACATCTCTTCTGCTTCCCCTAACTGAATTTTCTCAAGGGGAGTCTTATACCCCTTACCTCGAAGCGGGTCTTTATTCTTCTCATGAACAAGCTGTTCGATCGTGTGGACACCGTCACCGACGACATTTGCTGGGACACGATGCAGGACCCCTACAACCTGATCCCCCATGACCAGAAAGCGATATTCCTTTCCTGTCATAAATTCCTCAAGAAGAACCGTTTGATCGTGAGAAAAGGCGATTTCAAACGCTTTTTTCATATCCTCTCTCGAATAATCTTGATTGAAGATTGTAATGCCGAGTCCAAAATTGGTTGATTTGGGCTTTATCACAATGGGAATACCGCGATAGGTTTCATAGGTGGACATTGCTTCATTCAAGCTCTGAAACGCTTCCCCTGACGGTACATGAATTCCATGTTGTTTGAGAACTTCTTTCGTAACCACCTTATTTTCCATAATTAACACCGTACTATAGGAGTCCAAGGAAGTTTTCGTGGCTTGTTTCACATACTCTTGATGATTACCTTTTGAAAGTAATACAAAATTCTCATCACGATCCATCCACGTAAAGCGTATGCCTCGTTTCACCGCAGCCTTTAAGAGAAGTTGTGTTGATAATTCGAGATCCTCATACCCTGCAAAACGGTATCCATTTTGGATACTGTTCTGAGCGTATGTTTTCGCTTTTTCCAAATGGTATGTCAGATAGGTTGATTTTTGAATGTCGGACTTCACCCTAGATGCAACATTCAACTCAGTATGAAGAATCTTTTGCTTTTCACCGTCCAGAATCTGCTGGTAATCTTTCTTAGGAAACAAAAGCTGCACCATATCCTTCATCTCATCGATAATAGCAAGTGCCATTTCCTCCATCGTGAGCTGACTATGTTCAGGCTCGTTTAAATAGTCCTTAATTCCTTTCATTATCACCTGATCTTGGTTTACATCAGCTATCCTTTGATCTCCCTCATGGAAGGATTCATCTACTTTAAGCAGCATAAATAGAATAAACAAATGGATGAAGTGCATCATTTCTTTACTTATTCCAATCTTATGAAGTGGATTAATATCTATGAATCGAAGCTCTAAGTATGCTACTCCATCTTCCACAAGCTCTTGGCACGGATTGATCCCCTTAGCGGTTTTTAAGCGAACAGGGCTGTAAAATTCCTTTACGCTCAATAATTCATTCTTTTGAATTAGCCTGTTTAAGTCATGAACATACTCTTTGGCCGAATTAAAAGAAACATAATACGACTTTTCATTCCGATAGCCACACATACTGTTTCGAAGTGAGTTCATAATCGGAAAATAATAACTTTTATTATCATGCGAATTCGCCAAGCTAACACATTCCTCGATATAGGTATTATCAAAAACAGGACTTGCTCCTGTTAGATAAATGAGCAGCCATCGATACCTCATCAAGTTACGGGCTACTTTAAAGTAAATCGTATCTTTGAACTCCTTAAAGTCTTTATGCCGTCCCTGGGTCTCATATAGTTTTGTAAGAAATTTCTCATCAAACGAGAAATTATAATGAATTCCGCTTAACAATTGTCTTTTACGACCATACTTATCCGCCAATTCACTTCGATAGTCGTCTGCGATGGGATCGCTCATTTTGGCAATAGGAATTTCTTTCTCTTCGGGTAGCATGGGAGGATTGCTGCTTGGCCACAAATACTCTCCTTCCAATTCCACAGAAACAATGTCTTGCAAGGCTTCCATGAAATGATAAGTCTCTTCAATCGACTCAAAGGCGGGAGTTATCATCTCAATTTGACTTTCTGAGAAATCAGTTTGAATATAAGGGTTTTCCGTCTTGCTCCCGAAAGCCTTCGGGTGAGGTGTCAGTGCAAGCTTTCCATCTTGATCGACTCGTACATTTTCTTTTTCTAAACCGAAATGACCTCGAAGCAGATTATTTTGAAGTGCATTGTCGATTACAATCTGTATAAGTTCACGATTCAACAAATTCATAGTTATGACCGTCCTTTGTCCTTGTTCATTAAGAAATTGCAAGCGATTTATGAATACTGCGCAAAGACTTTCTAAACCAGATGACCAAAATAATCCCCTTAAAAACACTACTTAGCGCAATCGACATCCACACCCCATTTAAACCGAACGGTTCAGATAAGAGCAAAGCCAAGGGTATTCTTAGCGCCGTAAATAAAATGCTGAAGATCGGCGGAATATGTGTTTTACCAATACCGTTAAACGCACCTACGGTCATCAGTTCCATGCACATGAACAATTGGGAGAACCCGATAATTCGCATATAGTCCGTTCCGAGCTTTATGCTCGTATCATCAGAAAGAAACAGCGAAAAGAGCTGCTGAGGAAATAAAATGAATTCGAGCGAAATGAAAATGCCAAATATGGAGGTCAACAGCAACGCTTTTCGATAACCCAGCCGAATTCGATCCAATCGACGTGCTCCGTAATTTTGTCCAAAAAAGGCCGCGATAGCCCCTTGTAGACCACCGATCGTCATATAGGAGATCGATTCAATTTGAATGCCAACTTTTTGAACCGCAATGGCATCAGCCCCCCACCTTACAATAATTTTAGCAATAATGATCGAAATGATCGTAAAGGTGACCCGTTGAATCGTGATCGGAACTCCCAATCGGATAACTTCTTTCATGAGACGGCTGTTCCAGACCGATAGCTTAGAGATTATTTCTAAGTTTTTCGTTTTCATGACAAACAGCAATGTCACTAATACATTGGCCGTTAATGTAGCAATAGCGGCTCCTGCAACTCCCCAACCTTCAAAACTGCCGACTCCATATATTAAAAATGGATCAAGAATAATATTCAAA
Source organism: Paenibacillus sp. CR_12 (assembly GCF_041953985.1). Lineage (NCBI taxonomy): Bacteria > Bacillati > Bacillota > Bacilli > Caryophanales > Paenibacillaceae > Paenibacillus > Paenibacillus sp. CR_12. Next base: position 79,445 of record NZ_JAVFHO010000002.1, read on the forward strand.
ATGAGACCCATTGAAAAAATATAAAATGGTTGTTTGCTGTTTCCCATTGCATTCAAAACGGTTGCATATAAGGTGTTCAGAATTGAAAATAGGGTACCTCCTATCGAAATCAATAGAAATTGCTTCGCCATCTGCTCAACTTTTTCACTTCCCAGATCGAAGAAACCGATCAGCTGGTCCTGGGTCAATATGATAAAAACCATGTAGGGCAGCCCTAATACAATAGACATGATAAATCCGTTTTTTACATAAGACTTAGCTTGTTCTCCCTGACCGGCTCCCATACAATGTGAGACCTTGATGCCAGTACCAATCGTTATCAAGGTCGATAACGCAATCGCTAAATTAATGAAGAAGCTTGCTGTGCCAATCGCAGCAACCGGACCGCTTCCTAGCCCTCCAACCCAAATCATATCCACAAGACCGTAGGTTGTAGATATAAAATTGGTTGCAATGATGGGAATCGTCAATTTCATTAAAGTAGACATAATAGGACCGTGGGTCAAATCATTGGTGCCCTGCATGATCTAATTGCTCCTTCTTGCTCTCATGTTAATGTAAAAACCGACCATAAGGGTCGGGGCAGAAAACGCTTGTGACTGGGCCAAGTTGTGCCTTATCGTTTTCTGTTGGAATTAATTTTGTTATCTATTTTAAGTGAAATTCAATTCACACATAAGCATACACTTATACATTAGCCAGATCATGACCCGTCGCAATAAAAATTCCGTTGGTCTCGATGATTTCTTCATTTCCTGTTTTTATATCCTTGACGCGCAGTCCGGTAACTCCGCGATCATCTGCGATAATTTCAGTGGATTCATTGCTAAGAGCCCAGCTTATTTTAGGATTTTGTCTTGCACGTTCCTGCATAATCTTCGAAGCACGCAGTTCATCACGGCGATGAACAATCGTTACCTTGGAAGCGAACCTCGTAAGGAAATTGGCTTCTTCCACGGCGGAATCTCCTCCACCTACGACCAGCACTTCTTTATTAGAATGATTGATTTGTACATCACTCTTCACTTTTTCGATTGGTCGACCAGGGAGAATCTTGTCTTCCGATTCTCCCCCTTCTCTAATTTTTAATTGCAGCTCGTTTTAGCAGATGAAACTGGCATGCAACAATCGTTGGCATTCGGCGCACTGCTAATACCACATACGCCGGTCTCTGGCAGCTCCAATTCAACCTTCAATGCAGCTTCTAGATCGCCATCCAGGTATGCTGCAATGGATCTGACCTGTTCGTAGCCCGTGGCCATAAGAAATGTTGGCGCCCGGCCATAGCTCTTCATTCCAACGAGATAAAAGTTCTTGTCTACATGGCGCAGCTCTTTTTCACCATGAGGTCTTACGGTTCCGCAGCTGTGCACATTGGGGTCGATTAGGGGCGCGAGTGCTTCAACACTCTCCGTAGCAGGATCGATGCTAAGTCTAATCTCGCTCAAGAATGAGAAATCCGGCCGGCTTCCTGTATTAACGATAATCTCATCGATTTCTTGTATTTCCTTGCTTTCACCAGTTGCAGTCCCTTTAATGTGAATCCGTCCATTGTGTTTGAAAACCTTCTCGATCATAAATGGAGTAACCACTTGGACTTTGCAGGCATCAATCAACTGATGAATGTGGCTTCCAAGTGCTCCTCGAGCCTCTAACTGGTCATTCTCTTCTCCGCCGTAAGCATCTTCCACCGATTTCTTTCTCATCACCCAAATAATTTCCGTGCTCGGATCTGTTTCTTTGAGCTTGGCTAGATCTAGCAGTGTGTTGAACGCAGAGTGTCCGCCTCCTACGACTGCAACGCGTTTCCCTCTGTACTTCAGCTCTTGTTCAGCTGATAAATCTGGAATCCCATAATAAATGTGATCTTTCAAATCACGCTCTCCACGTGTCCAAATCCCGTCTGCATGCATAGGGTTCGACTGTCCCCAGGTTCCGGACGCATCAATGACTGCCCTAGCTTCAAAGCGTTCTGTGGAGTCGTTTGTTTCAACATAAAGTACGAATGGCGCAGCTTCACGATTAGCCGATTTCATTTTGTCTGTATTCTTTTTCGATATGGAAATGACTTTGGAATTCAACATAATATAAGGTTCCAGTTCAGGCAGCTTCGCCAAAGGTCTCAAATATTGATGAACGATCTCTTGACCGAAAGGTAATTCCGTTAATGCTGGAGACTGCCAACCTTGTTTACGCAAAAGGCGCTCAGCGGCTTTATCGATGTTATACTGCCATGGTGAAAAAAGGCGTACATGTCCCCATTGTAGAATGTTCTGACCAATGCTAGATCCTGCTTCAAAAAGGATGAATTTTTGTCCTCTCTCCACCAAGTGAGCCGCTGCTGCCAAACCAATCGGGCCGGCACCGATAATCGCGACCGGCAGGTTATGGCTATAGGGCACATGCTCCTCCTTCACAGTTTCTAAAGTGTTTAACGTTACTTGGGGTGTACAACAAGAAGATGAGGCTACCTTAAATTCAATGTTTTTCATTCGTACGGCCTCCCATTTGATATACATCAATTTTTTTTGATTTATTAATTAAAAATGAACCAATGTACTTGCAGCAGCAGTCTGGAAAAGACGCACTTAGAATTCAGTTCGTGCTATAAATGAATTCCAATCTCCTTATTTGCATATTGCAAGTATAAGCTTGGAAAGTTGTACAATAGTGAAATAAGACCTTTGGACTTTATAAGCAACATCCACCCTGCTTGTCGTCTATCGAACGAAAAATGCAACATAACTCAGGTGAAAGCAACCGATTAACTACTGCATGATTTAACTCATAATAGCTCCAAGTCCCCCTCGTCTCGAGAGTGATCAGCTGAGCATCGAGTAGGATTCTTAGGTGATACGATAGCTTTGACTGAGGCATTTCCATGATTTCCATCAGGTCACAGACACAAACGCTACCTTTTTGACTGAGCTCATGCATGATCTTTAGTCTTTTCTGATCTGCTAATGCTTTGAATTTAGTTTCGTATTGGGCAAAATCAACATTCACGCAGGATGGCTGGATAACGTTCAGTTCTTTGATCATAAACTCTTTACCTCCATTTAGCAGCAATGGCAACAAGCAGTGGTTGGTTGAACAGTGATAGGTGCCGAGATGCTCGTCGTCTGTCTCAAGTGTTGTGAATTCAACCACTTCCACATTTGTCGTGCCTTCAGCTCAACTTCATTTTGTTGATATTCAATCAATTTTTCCATCGTGTAGTAATTCATCATTGGACGTCCCACCATCCATCAATAAAATTTGATGAATGAAGCATATCATGAAAAAATTGTATGTTCAAGGACTAAATCAAAATATTTTGATTAATACTCATTCACCCAACTCATATGAATTGAAATCCAAAATTTTATATGGATCTTCCCGTTATATTTGCATATTGCAAATATTTATTGTATAACTATGACAAGAGGTGATTCGAAAATGGAAAATGCTCGTGAATTGTTTCAGATCATGACCCGAAGATTTGGTCTTCTAAATAAAACCTGCTGCAGTGTCGGAGGAAATGATGTCTCGTTAGTGCAAAGCCACATCTTGTATGAGATTGACCGGCAGCACAACCCTTCGATGCAACAGATTGCAGAGACTCTAGGAACTGATATTACAACGTTTAGCAGACAAGTCCAATCCTTAATCAAAATGAATTTAGTGAAAAAAACTCAGGATCCACAGGACCGAAGGGTTTATACACTGGCTCTTACGACGGAAGGAAAGTTTATAGCGACTACCATTGATCAACAAATGAATGACTATCTTAACGAAGTGTTTTCGTACATGACCGAGTTTGAAAAAGAAACCGTGCTACACTCCGTTAAAATTTTTAACGATGCGATGGCGAAATCTAATAAATGCTGCGGCCCATTATCTGACTAATAAATTTGATATATAGGAGATGAATTAGGATGTTGCTCCATTCTTACGTTGCAGAGTATTTAATGAAAAGTGACCTTCACATTCAAAAAAGCCGAGAGATAACCATTAAAGAACTCAATAGAAAACAAACACGTATAACCTTTTCAAGACAACCACGCATAAATACCTGCTGTGCCACCTGCTGCTAAGCTTATATTTCCTACATAGGAGGAATTAACAATGAAAACCACTTTGATTAGAGCAGCAGATACTGGCGACGTGGAACGTATATTGCACATTTATAATCAAGGAATTGAGGATCGCATTGCGACACTAGAAGTTGATCAAAAAAATATTGCATATATGAATAACTGGTTCCAGCAACATCAGGATCGCTACGCTGTCATTGTAGCTGAGTATGATAATGAAGTAATCGGCTGGGCTTCTCTCAACCCTTACTCGCAACGATGTGCTTATAACGGTGTGGCTGACCTATCCATATACATCGATCGAACCTTTAGAGGTAAAGGAGTTGGAAGCATGCTTCTTCAGCGTCTCGAGGAGATTGCTAAGGAAAAAGACTTTTATAAAATTGTGTTGTTCACCTTTCCATTTAATCAAAATGGTCAAGGCTTATATCATAAGCTTGGTTACCGTGATGTGGGGGTATTTGAAAAGCAAGGGATCTTGGATGGTAAGTATGTGGATGTTAAGATCATGGAGAAATTGTTGTAAATATAACTTACTCGAATTAATGTTGAACTTTAAGATGGTTGGCCAATTTCTATACATAAAACAAGGACCTTCGAAAGACTGAACAGAACAACCTCCTGTTGAGTCTATGGTTTATTGGGATTCCCTTTTGGTCATTTGTCTGACTTTAAATGTAAAGTTTCTTCTTTTTCATCCCATTTAATTTTTACTTTGATAGGCAAAATTTCTTTCGTTACTGCACAGACAGAACAACTAGATGGCATTTCAATTATTGCTCCTTTGTAATTCTCCTCTTTAAGTATACGTTTTCCATCATTAATGCTAGATATTCAAGGTTATAAATATGCTGAAGTATATAGTCGCCTCAAAGTCGAAGCCTCTATCGGTATAAGATGGTTTGGAGTAACTGTTAGCTCTGATACCATTGAAGTTAAAATCGGCAATCGGTACAAGTTCTTGTCTTTGGCTCGGGACAAGAACTTTGTACCGATAAAATAAAAAAGTCGCTTATTTAGCGACTTTCAATGGGAATATGTTCTTTTCCCCCGACAGACGTCAAGTGTCCCATATGTATGTCTATGAGAACTGTATCTAAATCACAAGATAAGAATCCAGTTTGATTAATCTTTTTTCAAAATAGATTCTTTTTATTTATGATAAACATGGGATTCAGGTGGACTTTTGAACAATCTTTATTTCAAATCTAAAAAAGTATACCCTCCGTAATTCTAGATCATAATTTCCTTCAATTAGGGTGAAATCTAAGTCTTTATGTCTGATATTATTTAGATTATTGGATAATTCAGCTCGTACCTTGGGTAGCAATAGTATGGTGGTCTCAGTCCTATTTTTGACATGGGCCAGGAATCCTCTATATAGACCATCTTTACTTTTTCATTTGAATGGTTTACAAGCAATAGCTTTACTTCTGGATTAAACTCATATCTCAAAATGGTAACCTCCTTCCATTAGGAATGTGTGGATTCTCCCCCGTCAACATGAAGAACTTGACCAGTTACAAAACGAGAATCATCAGAAGCAAGATAGACAAAGGTTGGTGCGAGTTCAAATGGATGGGCAACTCGTTCCATTGGATTAAATGCTCCATATACAGCGACTTGGTCTGACGAGAAACTTGCGGAAATAAGCGGAGTCCAAATTCGGCCGGGGGCGACGGCATTGACTCGGATCCCTTGTTTCACGACATTTTTTGCCAGAGCACGTGTCCAACCAACGATTGCGCCTTTTGTGGCCGTATAATCAATCATTTGCTGCTCACCTACATACGTCACGACTGAAGAAGTGCCAATGATTGAGCTGCCTGGTTTTAAGTGCGGAAGCGCTGCTCTTGTTGTGTAAAAATGAGAATATATATTAACTTTGAAGGTGTCATCGAATTGCTCATCTGTAATGTCAAGGAGGCTTAGTTGTTGAAATTGGATACCAACGTGGTTACAAAGAATGTCGAGACGTCCAAACGTATTTACTGTTTGTTCTACAATGGAGATACACTGATGTTTGTCTCGTAAGTCACCAGGCATTAGAAAACAACGTTGTCCGAATTGTTCAATCCTCGTTTTTGTTCTATTTGCATCCTCATGTTCGTCTAAGTATGAAATAGCAACATCAGCGCCCTCTTTTGCAAACGCAATGGCTACTGCTGCACCAATTCCACTATCCCCCCCTGTAATAAGTGCTACTTTTCCTGTTAACTTTCCACTCCCTTTATAGTTCGGGTTTTCGATAATTGGAAGGGGTACCATGAATTTTTCCTCTCCGGGATGGCGCAGCTGTCGCTGTTCAGGTAAACTTATCGGAATTTCTTCATAACGTGTGATTTTCCCATAGTTAGGGTACATGGGATAAGGTTGGGTTATCATGTTCGCTTTAAACATTTGTTGCATTTGCTTTATTTGGTCTAATTGATGACTTTGATCCTTTTGATCCATGGAAACCTCCTGTAGAAACAATTTTCTTCTATAGAATGTTTATGTTGATCACTACAAATAAAGTAATAATAGTGTGAAAAAAGTGGATTCGTAGTCCACACTCTTCTCTCCTCTGGTTTCTTGCCTTCAAGACATAGCTGCACTAAATCGTGCACATCTGCCGTTGCCAGACATTCTAGCGTATCCGCCTCGGTAATCGGCTCATGTTCTTGTCCCCCGCATATCCCGTTAGTTTAATCATTAATCTTCATAACCAGTGGGGCCATTTCTTTCAGTGTAGTACGCCCCCACTGCTCTACGAGCTTACAATAACTATCGGAGTCAATGCATTCGTGAGGCAACATCGGCGATTGTCATGGTCCAATTGTAAATTAGATTTTGAGCAAATTAAACACATCTACATGTATACTGTCATGTCCTCTCCATTCTTCCCAACAAGAAGAAAGCGAATTAGCGATTAAATGTTCACACTTTCACATAAAAGCTTATTCATGTCTCCCCAATCGGCAGGGGATAACTTGGGCGGTGAGTTTTTTACTTTTACAATTTTTCTTGTGCCTTCCATTATTAATGTTGTTATTTACTGACGTATTCATAACCGGATATCGGATAGACAAATTCGGGTTACTTGTCGCGGTTCAGAATGAGCCCGGGCGATCTCAGGCCGGTTGGAACGTAGAATATGTAACAAAGTCAACCAGGAATTAATTGGATTGATTCGAGGAGCCAATTGCATTCTTCATTTTTTTATATTCCCCTTCCTATTATGTAAGAACCCATTACTGTCCTACACTTTAAAAAGAACCCTGCCTGCATAAAACAACGAGGTTCTTCTAACGCTTCCATTGGATCGCTTCACGGTCCTGAATAATAGCCTCCTTTCCGGCATTTCCGTAACCAGTGTCGCCATGTCTTTGTCCTTCATATTGTTGTAAAATAAATTGACCGCCAATCAGCACGCTGAGATGCGCCAGCCCGGTTTACGTCGAACTCTGCTGTCTTTCGACAGAGAATTTCGCCAGATGAAGCGTCGTCAACGGACAAGTTCTAGTTGATATCCAACTCAAAATACATCCGGGCAGCTCTTAATTAACATTATTCTACATCAACTGGATGTTGTATTTTGTCCTTGTAAAAATCTATATACAATTGACCGTCAGTCCCTTTGACTGCATAAAAAACATCTTCAATATTTTTGTTGCGGGCTTTTAATTTTTCTGTAATCCAATCTGGAGAGAGAGCATTTATTTTTAAATTCTTTTCTAGGAGTTGTCCATCCATGATCAGCTCAATCGGAAACTGTTGTTCCACTTTTGATCCCTTTTTCAAATCTTTTAAAGTTACATTCTGGTATTCCTTTTTCTTCATCACAGATATCATTCCATTGATTTCTAACACTCCGTACTCAACTTCTGAAATGTCGAAAATATCTTTTTGACGTAACATCTGATTGACTGTATCTAATGTTAATTTATTTTTCTTTAAATTGTCTTCAAGAACCTTTCCACCTTCTATAATTACGCTTGGTGTGCCTTCAGCCAACATACGGAGCTTACGATTTTTCACGACAATTATGGATAAAAAATATGACGTAAATGTAAAAACGGCAAGCGAAATCAGTAAGTGTATGACTTGCATTTTTTCATTGAAAGCAAAGTTCGCAGCAATTGCACCCAAAATAACGGCCGTAACAAACTCATGAAAATTCATGTTAGATAATGTTTGTTTCCCTAAGAAACGTGTAATAATTAACAGAATTACGAATGCTGATATACTACGAAGTAAAATTATCATATGATCAACCATGCTTCACCCACACCTCCATATATTTACATTTTCTTTCTTAAGTATGGGCAGTTTTAACAAAATAAAACGATAAGGATAGAATTTTCAAGAAATAGTCTACCCTTATCGTAAAATATAAGCTTCGATTAGGTCACTCACACTTATATCATCAAGTTCTTCCGCCACTTTATCTGCTTTGGTCTTCTTTCGAATGGAACCCTCTAATAATACTTGAACCTTCTGGTCTTTATCGACCAGGACAGAGTTTACTTCTAAGGCATTGGTAAGTATTCCGACTATAACTGCAATCTGGGCAGGGGATAACTTGGGCAGTGAGTTTTTTTTACTTTTACCGTTTTTCTTGTTCTTTCCATTACTGTTATTGTTATTTTTCCTCACTGCTCTTACCCCCAAACTAATCCACTATGATAGGAACATTATCTCCTCCATTACCTTCTGCAGGTCCCGTGATAAATGAATAAATGATTACTGCCAGAACGATAAATGTGATTATTCTTTTACCTTCATCCTGATCCAATACCATCACTCCATTTAGAACTAATGGTTATACATATCATTAATTAGAAATATTGTTCAACTTTCTTTTGAGTTCTAAATTCATAATAAAATTATACTTACTTGCATGCTTAAGTTCGTCAGTTAAAATCTCAAATACCATGTCTCGGTAATACCTATTTGGCAGTCCAGCTCTGATATTACGGTATCTTTCTACCGCTTTTAACTCACCCATTAAAGCTTTCTCTACACCCTCTATAAATGATTCGGGTTTTCGAAATTGGACTTCCGTCGGAGACTGGATCGCTCTCCCCGTGAATGCCTCATAGATCATACGAAACATCCTATTGTGTTTGCGTTCATCATCCCTGATACTAATTATAATTTCCTTTTCCTGCTGCGTTGGTGCCATTGAAATTAAATAATCATAAAATAACTCATCTTCTCGCTCACCAGAAACTGCTTGTTCAATTAATGTTAGTGCCTCCTCTAAAGATTTATACGTAGCTTGTTCTGATGCACTACGATAATATGGAGAGCACCTTTGTATAGAACTTAGCGGATAATAACTCGGCATATAAAACATGGGCTCTTATACCTCCTGGTTTATTTCATAACATTGTATTCACGAGTTGAAGTTAGGAATCATGTCCAAAGTTTCAAGTGATTTTTGCAAATATTAACTTATCAAAAACGCCTGTCGGCTTCAGCCGACAGGCGTTATTTCATAATGATCTCGCGAAAATGATCACATCAACACGACTTCGATCCTTGGTTTTGTACCGTTAGCCGCCACTGCTATATATTCCGCAACGAAGGCGGCGCTTCATAACTATACGCTGTCCCAAAGATACATGCCTAAAGACACTTCGGTAAAAGTGATAGAAATTGTGCCACCGTGGGTTCAAAGCAACAACGATGAACCGCGTGCGATGCCACTTTCGTCATTCATTGATGCGACGATAAAGGTACTTGGTACGGATACAGACGAAGTTCTGGTCGAAGAAGCGAAAATGTTTCGAAATAACCCTGGCCCGAACGAAGGTGTTTTTGTGACCCACCTTAACGATACTATGAAGTCTGAACCTCCAAAGATTCATTAATCCACCTATCAGTTAATTTCTAAAATTCAGACGAACATGACTGCGATGGCTCTCATCACAAAAGGCCCTAATGCGATGTAACGGGGATGCTCCAAAATACGATAACCCTATGTACCTTTTCAAACGTAACCATAGTCCGGAACCTGCAAAGCTATATACTAATCCATAACTTACAAGAAATTCCGCAAAAAACTTGCCCTTACTTATGATACGGTTCAACGTATCATCTATAGCGCGAATTTTGGTGCGACTAAAAGGTAAACCTATTCAGAACCGCCCATCCGATCACCGGATGGGCGGTTCTTACTTCCTACTTCTCCTGCTCCTTGATCACCTGCTCAATCCCGAGCAGAATCAGCTTCAAGCCGAATTCGAACGCCTTGTCGGTACCCATTAGTTCGAACAGCCCGTTCGTGAACATTCTCCGGAACAGTCCCGCATCCGTCTCGCTCATGGAATCCAGAAGGCGAGTCATTTCCTCACCCGGAAGCGCTCCCGCTCCATGGTCCTTAAGAATCGCGGAGACATTGCGCTGGTGCTCATAATCATCCAAAACGAAGTTGAAGACATAATTCATAATCGTAAGAACCGTTTGTATTTTTTGCTCTTGCTCAAGCGGCGTCGATTCCACGCAGAGCAGCATACGGTTGGTGAACCGGATGATGTCCGGTTCGTGGGGCAGCGTCGACATCATGAGCTGCGTGGAGCAAGGATACCGGCTGAGCACGCTTCGGACCGTTACCGCAAGTCCCTTCAGCTGCTCCTTCCAGTCCCCCTCGGAGTGGTACTCCTCCAGAATGATTTTCGATACCTGGTTGGCCAGACGCTGGTAGAGATTCTGCTTGCTCTTAAAGTACCAGTATATAGAGGGAGCCTGAATCCCTAGCCTAACGGCCAATCGTCTCATGCTGAATTTCTCGATCCCCTCCTCACCAAGTAACTCCCACGAGGCTTCCAAAATCCTATCCTCCGAAATCTGAGGTTGCTGTTTTTTCATCGTTATCCGCCCTTTTATCTAACAGTGTAAGTTTATTCTTTACAGGTTCATAGGTTCATGATATCATCTAACACTGTAAGGTTCAATCTAACACTGTAAGATTAAACCCGAAATAAATAAAGAAAGTAGTGACCCGCATGGATGCAGAAAACCTCCATTACTTTGAAAAAGCCCCGGTCGCAAAAGCCGTAGCTCACTTCGCTGTACCTATGATGCTAGGCACGTCAATGAGTGTCATCTATTCCATCTTGAATGCCTATTTCCTTGGTACACTTCACAATACCGCCATGTTAACCGCACTCGCATTAACCTTGCCGTTATTCGCAATTATTATGGCGCTAGGCAACTTGATTGGCATGGGTAGCGGTACATTCATCTCCCGTTTGCTGGGTGAGAAAAAATATGATGATGCAAAGCAAGTATCTTCATTCGCTTTTTACAGCAGTTTGGTTCTCGGTCTGATTGTGATGGCCGTCGGTCTTCCGTTGATCGATCCCATCGTTTATGGCCTGGGGGCAACGCCTGACTCCTTCGGATTCACGAAGGACTATGTCACGATTATGCTTATCGGTTCACCAATCGTCGTATTATTCTTCACGCTGGAGAATATCGTGCGCTCGGAGGGTGCAGCCATCATATCGATGATTGGTATGATTCTCAGTGTGGTCGTCAATATTATTCTCGATTCGTTCGTCATCTTCGTGTTTCATTGGGATGTGATTGGCGTTGCGTCTGCTACGGTCATTTCCAACTTGGTTGCGAGTGCATTCTACGCCTTCCATATTGGATACAAGAGCCAATTCTTAACCGTCTCCGTAAAATGGTTCAAGGCTTCCAAGGAGATTCTGAGCAATGTATTCAAAATCGGAGTTCCCGTCTTTATTATGAGTATCTTTTTGGGTGCTATGTCGCTCATCTTAAATCGTTTTCTTATTGAATATGGAGATCCGGCCGTAGCGGCTTACGGAATTTCATCACGTTTATTGCAATTTCCTGAGTTTATTCTGATGGGCTTATGCGAGGGAGTCGTGCCGCTCATTGCCTTTTCCTTTACAGCGAATAAATTACGGATGAAGCAAACCATTGGATTTACGATCAAAACGATTGTGGCGTTAGCCATCGTATTCGGTGTCATCGTCTATCTGATTTCCGGTCACTTAATCGGTTTATTTACGAATGACCCGCAATTAATTGAAATGGGCAGCTACATTTTGCATGTGACATTCTTATCCTTGTTCATTACAGGAATGACCACGTTGTTTACGGGGATTTTCCAAGCAACAGCGCAAGGAACGGCCGCGTTTATTATGTCCGTTATTCAAGGAGCTACTCTGATTCCTGTGCTCTATATCGCCAATTGGATGAACGGCTTCCACGGGGTGATCTGGTCGCTCGTCATTGCGGATGCCGTCGCATTCCTTGTCGGTGCCATCATGCTGTATGTTTTGCGGAACAAATTGCAGCCGGATTTTGATCGTTTAGTACAGTAGAAACCAAAATCTAAAACACGCAAGAAGGGCAGGATAAGGGCACCTCCTGCCTTTTTATACACGGTGAAGCCAACAATTTCACCGTCACTTGTGTAAGGCTCAATGTGTTTGATCTTCAATTATCCTGCCCGTTAGTTTATGAAATTGCTTCGAAACATAGTTAGATACTTATCTAATCGGTAATCGGCTCATATTTTGTCCTTTACGGCAATCGGTACAAGTTCTTGTCCTCCGACACATTCTATAAAACGAGTCTATAAACCAGAAAATACCTGCCCCTCTCCCGGGCAGGTATTAAAGGTGAATCGTATGAATGCTTACCGACATCGATCACTAAATATTAGTCCAGAAGGCTGTAGATCTGAATGCTCTCCACCTTGGCATCCTTGATATGAAACGACATCACATCCACATAATTGGATGGCTCGTAACGGAAGTCATCCTCCTCATTAGGGGCTCCATCACCAAGCAGTTTCCCCTCAGGGTAGGCGTTTTTGAGTGTATCCAGGCTATCCCCTGCTTTAATGTTTCGCACTGTCGCGTACTTAGGATCTGTAATTTCGATATGAAAGATGGAGTCTTGTTTCCCCTCCGGTATACTGATTGTTTTAATCTCCAGACCAGGATACGTATAAACCTTTTCTGTAAAACCGATTAACGTATCCATGTTTGTTCCATCGCCAGCACTGTACGTATGAGATTTCAGGTTATCCGGTTTGCCCAGCATCTGTTCCATCTGATCTTCATTCGCTGTATCCGAAATCGCAATGGTGTGCTCATTATAGACAAAAGCAAGCTCCTTCAGCACCACATTGCCTTCCTTCTCCATCGAACCTTCCTTAATAGTTTCAGCACTTTGTCCTTCCGAATTTTCTGAAGCAGGCGCAGTAGAATTTGATGCTCCTTCGCCTTTGGCCTGTTCGTCGGGCGTGTTTTGTTCAGCCGAGTTCTGCGCCGCTTCTGGCGACTTGGCACCACTAGACTGACAGCCCGTTATTGCTAATGCTACCGTTAGTAAAATACTCAGCAGGGTAACAGCTCCAGCTTTGTTTATCCGTTTCATCATGATCCCTCCATAAATGTGTGATTTGTTCTTATGAAGTGATTATAAAAAAAGCATTTGTTAGTCTCATAACAGAAATGTACCAATCTTGTAACGTTACCTATTTAGGCTTGGGTTTAGATGCAGGTCTACACACGAGGCAAAACAATCGTAACGGTCGTTCCTTCCCCGATCTGACTTTCCATGTCGATATATCCATTAAACCGCTCTACAATCTCTTTGCAAATCGAAAGTCCAAGACCTGAACCGTTCGCTGTGCTTGCATTTTTTGCCCGGTAAAATCGTTCCTGCACTCGCTCCAGCTCATCGCCCGCGATACCGATACCTTGATCACGTATCCGTATAACTACCTCGCTTGGCGTATGTTCCATCTCTACTTTAATCTGTGAGTGATTGCCTGAGTATTTGATAGCGTTGTCCACAAGGTTGGCAATCGCATGGGACATTAACATTGGATTGATGTTGGCGTAAACTCTTGTGGTATCCTCATCATCCGGTTCTCCCTGTGCTTTACTAACCATAATCTTGATCCCTTTATCCTGGGCCTTCGCTTCCATATTCATTGCGACTTGCTGAATCAGTTCGTTCATTTCCGTTTTCTCGGCTTCCAGTTCGTTAGAACCAGCCTTGTCGAAGCGGGATAGCAGCAACAGTTCATTAATCAAGCGTGTAAGTCGATCCGACTCCTGCAGCAGATGACCATAGATTTTTTGCAGTTCCTTGTTCTCATTCTCCCCTTCAACCAAGTATTGAGAGAAACCACGAATGGCTGCCAAGGGTGTTTTTAACTCGTGAGATACGTTGGAGACAAATTGTTTCTGGTACTGAATGTAATCATGCAGCTGACGCCCCATGGAATCCAGCCCATCTGCCAGCATGCCCAGCTCATCCTTCCGGTTAAGATGAACCCTTCGAAACTCTTGTCTAGAGAAACTTTGCACTGCGCCAAGCAGCACCTTAATCGGCTTGGTTGTGTTGCGGGCAATCCACAGACTGGCTAACGTAATCAGCACAATGAATCCGCCTGCACCCGCAAACAAGATATAACGGATTTGATCCATAATCGCATAAAAGTACGAAATGTCGTCCACGAACTCATACACATAAGCATTTTCGTAAAATTGATTCTGAATGGGAGTTGCAAAATAAAGCAGATGATCTTCCGTTACGGTGTAGGCATAACTGCCGCTCAGGGCTTTCTCAATATTTTTGTCAAAAATAAGCGGTTTGCCTTCATTAATGATGATGCCATCCACTGCCAAGCCCAGCAACTGCTTGGAGCTATCATAGATACGTACTTCCTTGCCTGAAGCTTTCAGCTTCTCCAGAGCAAGTCTGACGATTTCTTCTGTCTGCGGTTCTCCTGTCGATGATCTATGCTGTGCCAACACCTCACGGAAAGACAACTCGGACAGATCCGCCTTCTCCATCATCTGTTTTTCGATGGTAATGAAGCTGTAGTAATCGATGGCTTTATTCACCGCAAAAATGATGATGCCAAAGGACAGCACGGAGAATAATAAATAATTCAGCAGTAACCGGGTTGCATACTTCAGGCCTCGCCACCTCCAAGTTGATAGCCAAATCCATAGATCGTCCTGACATACTTCGGTTCGTCCGCGTTATCCTCCAGCTTCTTTCGTAATCGCATGATGGTCATATCCACACTGCGACTGTCTCCCATAAAGTCATATCCCCATCCGATCTGCAGCAGCTCATCCCGGGTAAAGATTTTGTCCGGCCTTTTGAGTAACGTTTCCAGAATTTTAAACTCTTTGGCCGTTAAAGATACGGGTACACCGTTTTTCAGCACCCTTCGGCTTTCCAGATCAAATGTCAGCTCTTCATGAATGATGCGTGTAGATTTCACTTCTGTTCCTTCACTTGATTCCTCATTGCTCTCGTTTCTTCTCAGAATCACCTTGATCCGAGCGAGCAATTCACGATTTTCAAAGGGTTTGGTCATGTAATCTTCCGCCCCTAGCTCTAGTCCCAACACCTTGTCGATTACCTCATTTTTGGCAGAGAGCATGATCACAGGAACGGCACGTTTCCCGGTGATTTCCTTGCACAGGTCATATCCGGAGCAGTCAGGCAGCATCAAGTCAAGCAGCACCAGGTCCGGCCCAAAAGCATCCAGCAGCTGCAGGGCTATTTTTCCGTTTTCAGCCGTTTGAACGACGTAGTTTTCTCTTCTCAGTACGAGCTCAATTAAATCTCTGATTGCGACTTCATCGTCAATGACAAGTATTTTCTTCAATGTGCACCCCTTCTAGCCTTGTTCCCCAGCTTGAATCATAATTTACCCTCATCTTAGCACAGACACTTTAGTTTCCTCCACCAACTGGAAGATGAGGTATATTCCACTGAGTCCAACTTAACTAGTAATAAACCCGAAGAATGGAGAACAATCCATGGATCTGCTCTGGGTACTTTGGAATACCATTACATCTCCTACTACACAAACTATTAAAACCGCACTAATCCATATTCTATTGCTTTTAGAATACATCCTCACATTTTCGTTCCTTTCTCACTCTTCCCTCTGTAACCATTCGTCCCGTTCTTTTCACTTCATATAAATCTTTTATGATGATATTAATATTTCAACACTGCTTGACATGTGAATGTATTATTAGTATAGTGTGAATCAATTCACACCCCACATAAAGGAGTAATCTATGCCGAAAAGCACTTTCTTTCGTTTAGATGAAGCAAGGCGCGAGGAAATATCTAATAGCGCTATGCATCTTTTTGTTGATCATCTTTACGAGGATATAACTATGAAGATGGTTTTGGATAGTTTGTCCATGCACCCCGGAACATTTTATCGGTATTTTGAAGACAAAGATGACCTATATTGTCTCTTAATACGTAATGTGACCCAGAAAAGAGCTGCGTATTTTAATAACAGTAATGAAGATTCCCTCCTCCAGTTTTTCCTTACTGGCTTATTTGGTAGCGTTAATGGCATTGTGACCGAGCCGCTGAATGAGTTGGAAATCAAACTCATTGAAACACTTTTAAACATTCCTGAGAACATTTTGCTAAAAATATATCTGAATGTGCTAAAGGGTGAGTCATTCCCCTTAATCAAGGACATTTTACGCCGAATGAGGGTTGATGGATATCTCCGACCTGATATTGACGACGACCTTATTTCTTTTATGTTTGAGTCGATGCAGTTTAATTTAGTCATGTTTTTTAGGGAATTCGATATTAAGGACTCTACGCTGCAACATAAGATTAGCAAGTACTTTGCTGACTTTATGAGTCATGGGCTGCTCGAAGATCATAAATATGCTGAAATGGTTAGCGATCTCAAGAAAGCCAAGGAGTAGAAGTAATATGTATTTCACATTCGCCACTTTTATTAATTAAGGGGGAACAAGAAAATGAAAACTTATGACGCATTTCCTGAACCAATCGGCGGCTATACTGTCGGTCGAACCCAGATGGATTTTGAGTACGCGGCATCAGATCACTCAAAAAGAGAACTGACGGCGTTTGTGTACTATCCGTCCGACAGTAGCGAAGGTAAGACTACATCAACGTACATGTTTCCTGAAGTTTACGAAATGCTTGATGAGCAGCCACTTCTCGCTGCGTTGAAGGATGCTTACTCTATAGATATCAAGACCCAGTGTTACGACGATCTTGCTCTCTCCGGGAAGGAAAAGCGCTATCCGGTGTTATTCTATGTTTGCGGCGGGGGCGGTTCTCCAGAATGGGGTACCGTGATCTGTGCTGACTTGGCAAGCATGGGATATGTTGTGGTAAGCATCGGGCATCAGAATAGCACGATGTATAAGCGTAAAGATGGGCGCCTGTTTAATGTATCAAAGGATTTTTCGGATGTCATTATGGCGTTTTCTGAAGATCCGGAGATGGTAGCGTTGGCTGGTAAGATGGAGATGCGGCCTGACGATGAAACAGCCATTGAGATGTGCCGTAACGTGCTTAAACTGCCGATACTTGCCAAGTTAACAAAGTATAGCGAATTACAGGCAGAAGATGTAAGGTATGTAGCCGATTATCTTTACAAAGTGGACTCTGGAGAGCTGAATTCCATCTTTAAGGGCAGATTGTTGCTTGACATCGGCATGGGCATAGTCGGACATTCTTATGGAGGGCCTACGACGGCGATGGTTTGCCGTGACGACGACCGCTTCGCCTGCGGGATTGGCTTGGATAGCGGCGCGTTCGGCCTTCAGGGCAGCGACCTTAAGAAACCCTTCTTGCTACTGTTTTGTGAACCAAACTACAACATGAATGCGATTATTGGCGCTAACAATAGCATGGAAACCTATTATTTCTCTGTTGATCGTGTTGCGCATTTAGATTACTGCGACATCGTGTTTACCAGTGTTAATGAGGAACTCAGAGGCGAACGGGATGCTATGGAGATGCGAAATCTTGTTACAGACTACACGAAGAACTTTTTTGATCATTATATACTGCAGAAGGCTGCAAGCGTGGAAAGTCTGGCATACGATGGCGTGGACTTGATCAAGAAGACCAGCAGCAAGTGACATAACCGAGAGGTTGCTGATAAACGCACGTCAAAGAGCTAGTCATACAGACACAGAGCCGATAACCCTATTACGCGGTTATCGGCTCTCTCGTATTTCAGGCATTGTTTTTATTTGAGATGGTAAGCGGTGTTTTCTGCGTTGAAAAACACACTTGAAGATGTTAGTAATAGGCTGAACTCTAACAGACATTGAGATTACAAGCCAAAGCTTCTCCTTTGCATTATATTTATTTGTGTGTATCCATGACAACTAAAACATTTACCTTTCTTCCTGAAGAGGCATGCGGTATCCAACCCAGTACGTTCCGGGCGGCAGATTGGCAAGTGTATCACCTTCTACATTTAATCAGGCAACCCTATGATCTGAAGACCATTCCACGGAATCATTCACCCCGGTGATGCGTCCATCATTGGCGCCAGCCGCTGTTTCATCGACTTTCCCAAGACCCTCTGGCGCAGCCTATGGTCCTCCTATGACCATAGCTTTGAAATCATCAAAATCGATGGAGGCATTGGCGTATCCGTCAATCCCAAACAGTTGTCCGATCAGCTTGTCACCGCCTGTATGGCGGAAATTGTAATCCGTAGCTACCGGAACATCGTCGAGGTAGACGGTGTAGGTTTTGTTATTCCAGTTGGCCACCATTTTGATTTTGTACCATGTATTGTTGGATACGTTTTGGACTGCTTTCTTGGATCCGCCGTTCTGTACAATAAACTTACCGGTATCAAAAGCAGTGACCATCGAATAATTGCCGGTACCGCTGTCGTTTCTCATCATGGCGCCATTCGCGTATGGGAAGCTGCTGTTTAATCTGGCGCGGTATTCGATGACGATGCGCTGATCCGCCCCAGCCTTTACCTCGCCTGTATATGGCAGGAACAGGTTTGCCTTGCCCGAGGTAGCGGTCGTGGTCAGTCGAAGAAATTTATTCCCGTCCTCTTCCTTTACCGTTGCGGTAGCTCCATTGGTCAGATCTTCGGTGGTGATACCGTAAGGGTATTTGCCTACCGTATCGCCGGAGAAATCCCGGTAAGCGTTATAGACAACGCCATCCTGTACGAGGTTAAGTGAAGCTAACAGAGCCTCTTCCGCTTGAGCGAGATTATCCAGCTGCCCGTCAAACTGCTCTTTGCTCAGATCGGGGTTGGAGGCCATCTCCTCCGCTTTATCCACCTCGGCCACAAAAGCGTCATACTTGGATTGGCTATAGTTGCCTAACCCCGTGCCCAACGGATAAGAGAAATTCGCCAGTCTATTGCGGAGCTGGTCCACAATGTCATCAAGGCCCCATCCTGCAACCACTTCTACGGATACAGTGGAAGGAATATCTCGGCCATCCACCTTCAGAATGACTGGCACCTGAGTAGTACCAAGAGAGCTGAAGTCCATTCCCTCCGGCTTCCAGCTGACAACTTCCGCCGTCATCGACTCGCTATTGTATACAACATCCACAACGCTGGGCGGATCAGGAGTCACTCCGGAAGGAGTCTTCACTTCGGAAACCACCTGAACTGCATCAGAAGCCTCGATTACCGTCAATTGGATTGCCGTTTTGCTGCCGTTGTATTCGGCTGTAATAAGAGCTGTACCCGGTTTATCTGCGTATACCGATGGGGTGACCGATACAGTATCAATCCGGGCCACCCCAGGATCGCTGCTGGTATACTGAGCATCCGCTGTCGCATTCTTCATTTCATAGTTGTTATAGCGAGCAGTTACCTGCAATGGACGGCTTCGCTGTCCACTGGTCAGGACGCGGTCCATTCCGCTCATGTTAAGTGACTGCACCGATCTGGGCTCTGCGACTACGGTTACCGCGGCCGTTGTTGTTTTCCCATTATATGTCGCGGTAATCGTCGTACTGCCCGCCCCGACAGCTTGAATCTGATCCCCTTCATCAATATTGGCTACCTTTGTGTCGGAAGAACTGAAGGTAGCTCCTGTATCGATTGCGGTATAGGTAGCGCCCGTAACCGTATACAGGGGCAAATTGCGGGTTTCGTTCAACCCCATGGTGAATCCCGGGAATTCAAATAAAATTTCCGATGTATCCAGCTTAAATAGATCCATACTGTCGATTTCGGCCAGATTGCTCCCTTTCGAGAAGCGGATGATGTTGTCGCCTCCCTTAAGGAAGACTTTCGCCGTGGAGGCTCCCCAACGATTCGGACCAGAATAGACGATGTTCAATTTGGCACCGGAGCTGCCGTTGACCGACAATATATGGGAGGCATCCGCCGCATTGGGGGAGCCGTTGGCATTGCGCACGGACAGGTTATAGAATCCCGCCTCCTGCACATTTACTGTAAACTGGGCATAATCATTAGCGTTCTTAATGCTCGCGACTTTCATCCCGCCTGATGCCGTGCTTTCCCGCCGGACAGCCGGAGAAGTTTCTCCATTCGGATCCTTTACCAGCAACGCATGTTCCGCTTCATAGCGCTTCCGCATTGGCTCACCGGAAGGTATGGCAATCGGTATGTTCGGATCTACCGGCGCTCCCAGGTTCGGCGTATTGTCGTCATTCCAAGTGAATTTCTGTGCGTAGACTTTGCGGGTCCAGCCTGACCCCGGCCAGCGGGCAGCATGGTAAATGATCCAGTTCTCCGCACCATCAGGAGATGAGACGATACTATGGTGGCCAGGGCCGTAAACACCATTGGCGCTAGAAAAGATCGGCTTATCCCGCTTTACCCAGGAGCCGGGGTTCATTAAATCGTCGCCAATCTTGGCCGTGATCAACCCGAGGGAGTAACTGTCTGTCCAGCTTCCGTTGGCTGAATAGATCAGATTGATGGTGTCGCCCTTTATAGTGACCTCGGGCCCTTCATTGATCCTCCCTGGGGAAGTTTCCCAGTCATATTCGGGCGTTGAAATCAGGACCCGTTCTGAACTGATGGTCCGCGGATCGCTCATTTTTGCAATATATAAATTTTGAAAGCTTCCGTCGGTTTCCTCCCAGCCGGACCAAATAAAATAGCGATCCTCATTTACAGTCATCACAGTGCCGTCAATTGCCCAACGATCGGTGGAATCGGTAATCTTCCCTTTGAACTCCCAGGTTCCCGTCATCGGATTATCACTGGTGTTCTCAAGCACGTACATACGGTGGTTTGCGTTGGTTCCGTTGTCGGCTGCGAAGTAAATATACCATTTGAATTGGCCGTCGTTATCTTTGAGATAGTGCATTTCAGGCGCCCAAACATTGGAACTGTACATGGTACCCTTAACCGGTGTCCAGGCAAGGCTTCTCTCGCCCGCCTCAATGCCGGTAATGGTCTTCGTTCTGCGGATCATGATTCCGCTGGCATTGACAAAGACATTGTAGTAGTAGCCGTCCGTATGCTTGTAAACCCAAGGGTCGGCCCCTGTTTGCATGATAACATTGTAGAAATCAGACACATCCTTCCCCTCCTGCCGGGATGCTAAATTCGTCCTATCTGGCGTTTGCTCTGCCGCCATAGCCGCTCCGTTCCATTGCGGCAGTGTCAGCAGCACTGCGAGACAAAACAGCAAATACCTGAATCTTTTCCGATCCCATAAAACCGCTTTCAACCTCATCCATCCCCCTGTCATTGATTTTTTTAGCCATGTCTTCATTCTACTTTCAGAGAAAATTTAAAAAATGTACTATCTTAAATGGTTTTGGTAACCGTTTTAGAAAAAGTGTCTTGACCTTCGGATTATACTTAACCCTCTCAACGTCTGATTATTATCGCCGGGAATTCGAAGGAAAAAAGGACACAATCCCCAATGGAAGGGATGTGTCCTGAATAAAAACAATACATTGTTGGGAGTGTGTCCGGCTATCGACATAACCTTACTCTTCCGAAGGTTTGCGGTTGTTTAACAGCTTTGGAATCCTCACGGTCACGGTCGTCCCATGGCCGAACTGGCTTTCTATGGCGATCCCGTAACCCTCTCCGAACAATAGCCGGAGCCTGTTATGGATATTGGAAAGTCCGATGCTTGTAGCAGGTTGGCCATCTGGTGCAGGTTCAGGGGATGCCATGCCCAGCTTAGCCTGAATGGAAGCCAATTGCTCCGGCTCCATTCCCTTCCCGGTATCCGTGATTTGGAAGCACAAGTCCCCATGCGCATCTATGCTCCCGGTAACTTGAAGCCGGCCCCCTAGATCCATCCGCTCCAGCCCATGATAGACCGCATTCTCCACAATGGGTTGGAGAATCATCTTGGGGGTTTGCATCTCCAGGAGTCCCTCGTCCACATCGATCTCGATGATAAATTTATTCTCGTACCGGATGGCGATAATGTTCATATAAGCCTGAATACAGTCCAGTTCATCCTCTACCCGCACAAGATTATCTTTTTTTATACTGTACCGGAATATTTTGGACATGCAAGACGCGATTTGCGCGATCTCCCTGCTTCCGTATTCCAATCCGATGCTGCTGATGCAATTGAGCGTATTATAGAGAAAATGGGGGTTGATCTGACTTTGCAGGGCAGCAAACTCCGCCTGTTTTTGACTCAGCTCAGATTCGTATAATCTGGCCTGGGTATTGATCATATCTCTTGCCATCTCTTCCCTTTCATTGATGACCCGGTTAATGTCGCAGGCCAGCATGCCTACTTCATTGGTAGACCGGACTTTAATGCGGAAGCCCATGTCCCGGCTCCCCACTCTCTTCATATCCAGAACAAGTCCCATCACCGGACGCATCAGATTGTTCATAAAGAAACTGCCCATGATAAGCATGCTTAGAATCATCCCAATCCCGACGATAATGCTGACTTTCCGTATAGGGTTCATGTCTGCAGTAAGCTCTTGCACTGGAATCATACTCACAACCCGCCACCCGTCTGCCTGCTCCAAATCCTTAACCTGGACAAGAATATCTTCCCCATCGATCGTTGTTTTGACCCCGTTAAGCAGGATGCCCTTATCCATAGACAGAACTTCCCTGAATAACGCACCTCGGGCATTGGAATTGGTGGAAGCAATCACCTCATCCCGGCTATTCACAATGTACAAGGTTGAGTTGGGCGTTAATTCCGTATTTTCCACAAGCCCCTGCATTTTGTCCATATTGACCAAAACGGTACAGTAACCCGTAATTTGGGAGAAGTAGATTCCCCCGATGGCCTCCACAATCGGCGCTATAAAGAAGAATTGTTCCGTTCCTGTTCTGTCGTCTTTTAGAATCGAGGTGAACATCCCCTTGTCCCGCAGCGAAGGATCTTTCTTATACTTCTGGATAAAGGTATCGTAACGATTGAGAAAAAAAATATCTCCGCTTGCTGATGCCGAACTGTAAAGCCGTCTTCCCCGAATATCATTAATTACGATTCCGTCTACATACGAATTAAAGGATCTCATATATTCCATGAGATCCAATGCATTTGGACCGCTGTTAAACGCCCTTTTGTAATCATCATCCACTACAGAA
Source organism: Paenibacillus sp. CR_12 (assembly GCF_041953985.1). Classification (NCBI taxonomy): domain Bacteria; kingdom Bacillati; phylum Bacillota; class Bacilli; order Caryophanales; family Paenibacillaceae; genus Paenibacillus; species Paenibacillus sp. CR_12. The sequence continues at coordinate 102,878 of NZ_JAVFHO010000002.1, forward strand.
AATTCCTGAACCCGTCTGCTATTGACCGCAATGCTGGTGCTGACCCTGATATCACTAAATGCAGAATCAATTTTGCGGCGTGTTTGTTCTATCATCTGGTTACTGTAATGGGCGGCTCTCTTCTGGGTCAAATTAGAGAAACTATAATAATAATAAAATTCCATGACAGTAAAAATGATGATGGAGAAAAAAAAGATAAGCCATATCTGATGCTTCAATTTCAGTTTACTGATCTTCATGGCCCGCCGCTCCGTTCATATCAACTTTTTCTGAATTTGGCGGGGGTCATCCCGCAATGCTTCTTGAACACTTTATTGAAATAATAATAATCGACATACCCGGCTTGAATGGCCACTTCTTCAATGGATAGATCCGTCCGCTTCAGGAGCTCACGGGCTTTCTTGATTCTCAGCTCCGACACATATTCTGAGAAGGTTTTGCCCAGATTTTTTCTGAATAATTGACAGCAATACACCTGGTTAATAAAGAATTGGGCTGATAAATCCTTCAAATACAATTTCTGCTCAAAATGATGGTTGATATAATGGATCATCCTGTTGAAGCAGGACTGGATGTCCCCTTCCTGCATAGAGCGGCTGTTTCCTATCCTGATTGAGTCGAGAACCTCATGTAAAAAGCTGCATAACGACTCAAAGTGTTCAAATCGTTCCTTGATCTCGGAATAATTCAGGAATTCCAGTTCCATATCCTTCAATTCCTCAGAATATGCTTTGATAAGGATCCCGACGGCTTGATTCCACAGGTAGACAACCTCAGACATGCCCAGATGATGATCCCTGAAATATGCCTGCAGCCCTTTAATGTACGCTTCCACATCGTCAAATTGATTTCCCTGAAGGATGTGGTGGATTTCATCGATATATGGCTTCACCAGATGAAGCTTCGGCTCGTAGTGAACGACGCCCCCAGCTTCTTCAAGAAAAACCTGGGAAGCGGACAGGTCAGCTTCTTTAATGAGCTTGCTCATGTGCTTTAGTTGATTAGAGATGCTGCTGACGCCCATAACATGGATGCCCGTCTTATTCAGAACCCGCTTATCCGAATGTCCTTCCAGACAAGCCCTATGCTCCGTCATCAGGACAACTAGCATTTTTCGGGCTCCGGCTTCAACTTCCACAACATGAACAGGCTTTCCCTCCAAAGAAAGCAGGTTCCTCATATTTTTATGTTCTCCCTCGAAATAGATGGTCAACACCTGATAATAGTACACAGCTGCATCATCGGGAAGCGGTAGGAAGCTCTTGATCGCGTCCTCATTCGCCGAGGTCAGCGCATCCAGAAGAAGTTGGTTGCGTACTGTGCTTCTTCGGGAGAAGTGCACGGCCAGCTTCGCAATGAAGGGGTCAGCCTTATCGATATCCAATGGTTTCAGGAAATAATCCAGCGCGCCATAGCGCAGCGCTTCCTGGGCATATTCAAATTCCGCATATCCGCTTACGATGACAAACTCAATGTCCAGCCCTTCTACTTTGGCCCTCTTCATCAGATCCAGTCCGGATATCTCGGGCATACGGATATCCGTAAATACCAAATCGGGTTCATTCGCTTTTATGGCATCCCATGCGGTGTAAGCGCTTTTAAATTGTCCGATAATTTCAAATCCATATTTATCCCAATCGAAGGCGTTGCGGATTCCTTTAATTGCCCACGGCTCATCATCTACAATCATGACCTTGTACATGGGTATCCTCCTGAACATATGGATTCCCCCGAATAATTGCAAAATTATTCGGGAACAGCAACGAAATAAGGATAAACCACAGACTGGTTTATCCTTATGCCATGGATTACTTGCTCTGTGCTTTGATATCTCTATAATTCTTTATATTCTCATCCTGAACAGCCTGACCGCCGGCGTCCATATATTCTTTCACCAGCTTGTCGTACAAGGCGTCGAACTCTGCCGGCTTGGCAACGACCAGCCTGTCACTCATCTGTTTGTTCATGTCACCCAACGTTTTGCCGTACTTGATACTAGCTTCGTTCGAGACGCCGTAATAAAAGCCTGTATAACCATCCGTCGTATTGATCTTGTATGAATCGACAGCCAGTTTTTCATAGCTCTGATCTCCGGCTGCTAAGGCTGCCGCGTACGTTCGGACATTCTTTTCGGTATCGCCCAGCTCTGCACCGTTAACAATTAGAGTATAATCCATATTCAGATTGCTCGTTTGCATATTTTCGCCGGTTTGCGCAATCCCTTGCGGGATCCCGTTTACAAGCTTATGGTTGACGCCTTCTTCACCAAACTGAAGGAAGAACATCACCTCCGGATCAGCCATCCAGTTCAGATACTTTATGGCCAGCTCCGCATTCTTGCTGCTTTTCGGGATGAAGGAGAAAATCCCGTTTTCGTTGTACATCTCTTTCAGGTATTTCCCCTCATCGTTTTTGAAGGTATCTACAGCAACATAGTTGGCATCAGGTGCATTTTGCTTCAGTGGTTCACGAATTTTTTGTGAAAGTGGATAATCCCAGTTGGCGGCGTAGAAGCCTACCTTCCCATTGGTCACATCGGCATCCGCTTGTTTGGTTGTTTTATCCAGCGCAAAGTCGGGGCTGATCAGCTTTTCATTGTACAGTTTGTTCAGCCATTTATACGCATCCTTGGTGCCGGGCTTCAGCCAATTGGTGGTGGTAACGAATTCCTCCTCCGACATCGGACCCCAGAACGAAGGAATCAGGTTGCCAAAGGTGTAGTTCATGCCGGAAGCCGCAGTTGCCCACGGAATGACACCATCCACATTACCCGGGTTCTTGTCACGGAAAGCAACGAGGGTATTATATAATTCATCCCGATTCGTAGGAACAGGCATTCCCAGCTTATCCAGCCAATCCTTGCGGATAAACATGCCGTTCCAAGCGATCAGAGTCCGCTTGCCTGGTATCGAGATTTGTTTGCCCTCATATTTCCCGTAGGAAAGAACGTTCTCGCCCAGATAAGACTTTAATTGCTGGCCATGCTTCTCCAACAATTCATCCAGTGTATAGAGGCCACCGCTTTTTGCGAAACGGGTTACGGTATTCCCGTCGTAGGTGAAGGAAATATCAGGAGCCTCGTTGGCAGCCATCAAAACATTCAGCTTGTCGACTTCTTGGGAACGGGGGACAGGAACAAATTTTACAATGGCGTTATTAGGCTTCCCGAATTTTTCATTGACATATTTGGTCCACGTGTTGTTGTTCAAGTCCGGTTGTCCCTGAATACCTCTGTCAAACACTTCCACTGTCAAGGTTACTGGGGAACCGGAGCCCGTTTCCGATGCGTTGGCCCCTTTTGATACCGTCTCCCCATTGTTATTGCCTGCACCACCACAGCCTGCCACTCCTACGGCTAGAAGCACTGTGCTAAATAGAATTGTTGCTTTCTTCTTTATGCCCTTATACACTTTAACCACCCTTTCGTTCTGGTAATTGATTCTCTTAAATCATCCGCGAGGCCGGGATCCTCCCTTCATCATAATCTGTTTCCCCATCACCCCTTGATAGCCCCAGTCATCACACCATCCACGAAATACTTCTGCAGTTTAGGATAGATCAGCAAAATCGGAATCGTTGTAAACATGACACTTGCCGCTTTCAATGACTCAGGGACAATATAGGAGCCGACACTTCCTTCCCCTCCTTGTTGGCTATCCAACTGCTGATTGGCCGAAATGATCTGGTATAGCTTCATCTGCATAGGGTAGAGCTCTTTTTTCGTGATGTAGAACAGCGCATCCTGGAATCCATTCCATCTGTCCACCGCATAGAAAAGGCTTAATGTGGCGATCGATGGCAACGAAAGGGGAAGCACAATCTTGATGAGAATGCCCAGATCCGAACACCCGTCAATGGCTGCCGATTCCTCCAAGCTCTCCGGAAGGTTGCTGAAGAAGGTTTTCAGGATGATCATATTAAACACGCTCATGGCCCCCGGCAATACCAGGCTCCAAACCGAATTCATCATGCCTAGGTTTTTAACCAGAATATAGGAGGGAATTAAACCGCCGCTGAAATACATGGTGAAGACCAACGCCGTCAAAATAAAGTTTCTTCCCTTCAGCCGCTTCTTCGTTAACGGATACGCTGCACATATGGTCAGTAACATGCATACCAAAGTGTAGAATATCGTAAGCACAATACTGTATCCAAGCGTATACAGCATATCCATATCGCTCAATATGGTTTTGTACGTTTCTGCTGTGAAGTCTACTGGCCACAGTCCTACCTTTTGAGAAATAATCGCTTCGTTGGAACTGAAAGAAAGCGCAATCATGTACAGGAACGGTACGATACATGTGAAGGACAATGCCACGATAAATACAATGATGGCCATATCCGCTACAGTCATTTTTTTCATCTTGCGCTTATTGCTCGCCACCCTCACCATATCCCATCCTCGCCTAATTTTTTCGCAACAAAGTTTGCAGATAACAGCAGGATCAGGCCGACCACGGATTGGAACAATCCTACCGCCGTTGCCTGGGAGAAATCACCCGAACTAATACCAACTCTATACACGAAAGTACTGATAACATCAGAGTAATCGCTAACCAGTGAATTCCCCATCACAAAGGGACGGTCAAATCCGATAGAAACCATTCTTCCTATTTGGAGAATCAACAAAATATTGATGGTTGACTTAATGCCAGGCAGTGTAATATGCCACATTTTGCGAAGCCTGCTGCAGCCATCAATATCGGAGGCCTCATACAACTCCCTATTGATTCCGGTTATGGCCGCCAAATAAATGATGGTGCCCCATCCGATATTTTGCCATACGCCAACGGCAATATAAGTAATCAACCAAGGTGTTTTCTGCGACAGAAACTCGATTCTTTCCAAACCAAAGCTCGACAGGAAATTGTTGATCATGCCGCCGTTAGAAAACATCAGATAGACCATACCGCCAATAATAACCCAGGACAAAAAATGGGGCAGATACAACACGGTCTGGGTCATTTTCTTGAATTTTGCTTGTCTTACTTCATTGAGCAAAATCGCCAGAAGAATGGGCGCTGGAAAACCTGCGATCAAGTCCAGAACATTCAGGACCAGCGTATTCTTTAATGCACGGTAGAAGCTGTCCTGCTCAAAAATAAAACGGAACACATCCAGTCCTACCCATTCGCTCCCTCCAATTCCTTCAAAAATGTTGTAATCTTGGAATGCCATCACAAGGCCATAGATGGGAGCATACTTGAAAATCAGGATATAGGCCATAGGCAGCAGCAAAAGAAAATATAACAGACCGTCTCTTTTGATGTAGTACAGAAAGTTTTTTTTCCTTTTTGTTGCGCCATACTTTCGGGAGCTGTCTAAAACCGCTTTCATTTTTCCCATCCCTCCGACTGTAATAAAGAGCTCTCATGTTTATCATTCTACCTTCAGGATGAAATAAAAAAATGTACTCCCTTAAATCAATTTGGTAATAACTTAAAAAGGTAGTTGTATGTAAACTGTAGAGTGAGGAATTAGTCAGGTAAACAAAATAAAGAACCAGAGACCACTTGGTCCTGATTCATTTAAATAGGTATCATGCCTCCAAAAATACATTAGGTTAAACCTCGACATTGTAAAAAGAAGAGCCCTGAAGGAACGCCTCTAATTGGTCGGTCTACCGTTATTTGTGCGCATAGTGGCAGGCAGCTCGAATCGGTTGTAGCCCTCCATCCGGAACAGCCCGGTCGGCGTCGCCCAAGGAAGCGGATATTCACTGTACAGTTGCCGCTTCGCTGCCGCGTCTCTCATCTTCTCGGACAAGCTGGGCAGCAGGCGCACCGTGGAATCTCCATCCTCCCGCTCGGTCACGAATCGGCTGGGAATGGCACGAACGGCGCGAGCCGACTCATAGGCGCCGTTGGATACCAGCACGAAGCTTCGGCTTGCCTTGAGCGGCGAGAAGAGCGGTTTCCCTGGGGTTTCGATCGCTTCCATCAGGTTCAGATACATGCTGCACATCAAATCGGTCGGACCAAACGCCAAATCCTCTTCGGCGTCCTGTGCGCGAATGGTCAGCTTGTTCTGGTAATTCCAATGCGCTTCCCCTCGCGTTCCGTACACGGCAATCGAAGGCACTTCACTTACTTCGTGACAAAGCATGGCGTAAAAATGAACGCTCACACCGTTAGCCATAACGGCGCGAATACAGGAGACATCGTCCCCCTCGATGTCATTGACGTGGTAAAGCTCGGCCTGCACCGATTCCGGGTACAAGTCTGCTGCGCCTCCTCCGGCCGCCAGCAAGCTATGGTGCAGCAAATGAGCAAACGGATTGTTGAACGTCCCGTCCAGCATATACTGGCCGTCGCTGACCAGTCTGCCGGCCCAGCGGGTTCGATCGTAGTAAGAGCGAAGCCGTTTCCACATGCCAATGCCGACCACCTGCTCCACCTGCCCGAGCACACCGGAGCCGATCCTTTCCAGCAGCGTTCGGAACGCCTGGCCCGACGTATTCTGGAAGTTCACCTGGCACAAGCGCCCGGTCTCCATCTGCACCGCGATCATCTCGTCCAAGTCCTGAATCGTTACCGCCGGGGGCTTCTCCACCAGCACGTGAAAGCCCATCCGCATCACCTGGATGCACATCGGCTTGTGGGAGGAGATCGGCGTGACGATGACGACGAAATCGATATCCGAATGCAGCGTGAGCATCTGCACGTAGTCTATATAATGGACGGCCCCAAGCGCGGTCAGCTTGCCGTAAGACTCCTGATGAGCGCCGACATTCGGCTCCGCAAAAGCAGCAACCTGCAGGCTACCCTCTTCGACCAGCTTCTGCATGACTTTCACATGTTCAGCGCCGAATCCCCCGATCCCGATCAGCGCGGTGCGACAAATCTTCACATTCCTTCCCTCCAAAGCTATGCCTTGACGAGCCGGGAACGATTCTCCCGGCCCGCCAAAGCTGCAAATTTATAATTCATACATGCTGCAAATAACGTTCCTTGATGAGCGTGAGCGCCTCGTCTCCCGGCATATCCCATACCTGCCGGTTGAAGATTTCCACCTCGATCGCCCCCGCGTAACCGGCCGCTTCAACGGCATGACGCATCCGGCGCAACTCGATAACGCCGTCCCCCATCATCCCTCTGCCCATCAGCAGGTCGGGTACCGGCACGATCCAATCGGAGACGTGGAAGCCGAGTATACGCCCCCTGGCCCGCTCAATTTGCGCGTACAGCTCCTGGTCCCACCAGACGTGGAACGCATCGACGACGACGCCGACGTCTTGCGGGTCGTGCTGCTCCGCGAGCGTGTTGGCTTGCGCCAGCGTATTGATGACGGAGCGTTCAGCGGCGTACATCGGGTGCAAAGGCTCGATGCCGAGCTTGACTCCGTGCGAGCGGGCGAACGGCACTAGTTCCGCGATCGCTTCTTCGACCGTCTTGCGGGCGAAATCGATATCCCGGTCTGGCGCCGGACCGCAAACGAGCACGAGCACATCGGTGCCGAGCTCGGCCGCCTCCTCGACAGCGCGGCGATTGTCGTCCATCCGCTCTTTGCGCGCAGGCGCGGTGGCCGCCGGAAAATAACCCCCACGGCACAGGCTGGAGATGCGCAGGCCCGCGTCCCGCACAAGCCGCTTGCTCTCGGCCAGGCCGGTTTCGGCCACTTTATGCCGCCACAGCGCGATCCAAGGCACTTCGGCTCGAACGCATGCTTCCACGGCCTCACGCATATTCAGCCGATCGGTCGTAATCTGGTTCAAGCTGAGTCTGTCTATGGAACGAAGCGGTTCCATGCTGATCCCTCCTTGCTTTCAAACATTTCTATAAATGATTACGGCCGAATACCCGCCAGCGCCAAGACAGGCTTCATCCGTTCGGCGGCAAGCTCCGGATCGGCCAATAGCCCGGCCCTGTCGGCAAGCACGAACAACTGGGCCAAATGGACGATCGAGCGCGATCCCTCCGCTCCCCCGATCATGCGGAAATGCTGTTGGTGGCCGTTTAAGTAGGCCATGAACACAATTCCCGTCTTGTAGGCGTACGTCGGCTTCTGGAAAATATGACGCGACAAGGCAACTGTAGGCTCCATAATCGCCTCATAACTGACCAGATCGCCTGCGTCAAGCGCATGAAGCGCTTGGGCGGCGGCCGGCGCGATCGCGTCGAATATGCCGAGCAGCGCATGGCTGTAGCCCTGCCCATCACCCTTGATCAGTTCCGGGTAGCTGAAGTCGTCGCCGGTGTACATCTTGACGCCTTCCGGCAGCAGCCGGCGCATCTTGATTTCTTTACCGGCATCGAGCAGCGAGATTTTAATCCCGTCGACCTTGTCCGCGTTTGCCCGAATGACGCGCAAACAAACGTCCATCGCCTCGTCCAGATCGTCCTTGCATCCCCAATAGCCGGCCAGAGCGGGATCAAACATATCACCAAGCCAATGCAGGATGACCGGCTGTTTCACCTGTCCCAAAATGCGCCCATACACCCTCTCGTAGTCTTCGGGCGCTTTCGCGCAGGCGGCAAGCGCTCGGCTCGCCATCAGAATGACTTGACCGCCCTCGCCTTCGATGAAGCCGACTTGCTCTTCATAGGCGGCTTCCACGTCGGCGATCGTGACCGACGGTCCCGGAAACAGATGGTCGGTTCCCGCGCCGCAGGCGATTTTGCCACCGACTGAGCGCGCTTCCGCGATCGAAGCGCGGATAAGCTCCTTCGAGCGGTTCCAGTCGAGGCCCATGCCGCGCTGCGCGGTATCCATCGCTTCCGCCACGGCCAGACCGAGCGACCATAAATGGTGCCGGTAGGCGAGCGTCGAGTTCCAATCAATCTGCGAATGATGCAGCGGATCTGCGTCCGCAAACGGATCGCAGACGACATGGGCGGCCGAGAAGGCGATGCGGCCCGTAAACGGCTTGGCCGGCACGGAGAACGAGCCTGCTTTGCCCGGAGTATATTCATACAACGCTCCCCCTGCGCGGGGGAGGAGCAACGACTTGGCCATCTGTATTCCCCTCCTTAAGAGGTAATTAAAAAATCGGCCGGTGCTGAAAAGCCGATTTTTTTAGTATTTATTTTTCCAGGCTCAGCTTCGGCACGTCGATCCAGCGGCGTTCCAGCCACGACTGCAAGCTGAGATCGGCAAGCTGGGTGCCCTTCGCGCCTTCGAGCAAATCCCACGGAAACGGCGTGCCGATGACGACATGCTTCAAGAAGAGTTCCCATTGCACCTTGAACGCGTTGTCGTATGACGCGTTATCCGGCACCTCCACCCATTGGTCACGGAACTGGAACGGGTTCGGAATGTCCGGATTCCATACCGGCTTCGGCGTGTTGACCCGATGCTGCGTCTTGCAGTTCCGCAAACCCGCCACGGCGCTGCCTTCGGTGCCGTCGACCGTAACCGTGAGCAGATCGTCGCGGTCTACGCGCACCGCCCAGGACGAGTTGGCCTGCACGATAATGCCGCCTTCCAGCTCAAATATGGCGTACGCCGCATCGTCCGCCGTGCATTCGTACGGAACGCCCTGCTCATCCAGACGTTTCGGAATATGCGTAGCGGCAAGACAGGAGACAGCCTTCACTTCCCCGAACAAATTCTCGAGAACATAGCGCCAGTGTGCAAACATGTCGACGATAATACCGCCGCCGTCTTCCTTGCGGTAGTTCCACGATGGCCGCTGACCCTGCTGCCAGTCGCCCTCGAATACCCAATAGCCGAACTCCATTCGCACGGACAGGATACGCCCGAAGAAACCAGAGTCGTTTAAGCGTTTCAGCTTGAGCAATCCTGGCAAAAACAGCTTGTCTTGCACGACACCGTTTCTCACCCCGGCCTCAGCGGCGATGCGAGCCAGTTCAAGCGCCCCTTCCAAATCGACGGCCGTCGGCTTCTCGCAATAAATATGCTTTCCCGCGGCGATCGCCTGCTTGATGCTTTCGGCGCGGCGCACCGTCGTCTGGCTGTCGAAATAAATTTCGTAGTACGGATCGGCGAGGCATGCTTCAAGATCGGTACTCCAACGTTCGACGCCGTGGGCGGCGGCCAGCGCTTGCAGCTTGCTCTCCTGCCGGCCGATCAGAATCGGGTCGGGCATGATGACGTCTCCGCTCGGTAGCGCAACGCCCCCTTGCTTGCGAATCGCAAGAATCGAACGGATCAAATGCTGGTTGGTTCCCATCCGTCCGGTAACGCCGTTCATAATAATGCCGATGTTGCGAACTGCCACATTCATCGCTCCCTTCGCTTCGTATAACCGTATTGTAGTCGATGCGAAACCGCTTTTCTTACGATTACGGGAACACGATTCTCAATTTTGGAAGCGAATTATTCGAGCGAAAAACAAAAACCCCGCCGGCACTTAGCCGATGGGGGATGGAGGGGAGAATATGTTTCAATCAAACGGCTGGTCGTCCTTTGATCGTTATCTTGTTTCTTTGATCCCACATTTGTGCGCTCGCTGTCCGTTTGACGGAAGGCTCCCTGCCTACTCAGCTTGCTCGGGCGCGTTCAGCTCCCGGTACGTTTTTGGCGAAAGCTTGGCGACAGCTTTGAACGACCGGTAAAACGTAGATACGGAATCGTAGCCGACCTCGAAGCAGATCGAAATAATGTCCTTACCCGTTTCCACCAGCAGCTTCTGGGCGACGCGGATGCGCACCTCGGTCAAATATTGCATCGGTGTCATGTTGTACCGTTCCTTGAAGATGTTGTTCACGTGCCGCGTGCTGATGTCCAGCTTGGAGGCGATGTCCCCCGCGGTCAGCGGATCATAATACTTCGAATCGATATAGCTGCGAATTTTCTCGGCGCGCAGCTTGTTGGAGCTGGAGCCCACTCCGGCGGGCTCAGTTCCGGCCGATCGAACCAGCAAGAGCAGCAACTGAGACAGCTGGACTTTGAGCGAAAGCCGGACGAGCGGCGACAGCTCCCTGGACTGCTCGAACAGCATTTTCCTCAGCAGCTGACGCAGTTCGCTCGCAGCAAACAATCCCGGCTTCGTCAGGCAGGAGGCCGGAAAGTAGGCGTGGAGCAGCTGCGCCCTCATATCCGGGTCGAGCACAACCTCGTCAAAAGCCAACACTAACAAGGTCAGCCTGAAGTCGGACATGACGGAGTGGACGGAATACGGAACGATCAGCGCCGTATCGTCGACCGTAAGCTTCCGAACCTCACCCCCTAGCCGGATCGTGCCTTCCCCTTCCAGCACAAATAGCAGCTGGTGCGTCTGATGATAGTGCTCGGACACGTGATGCCCGCCCCTATGTTTCTGCTCGTATAAGTCTATCGCATTCCTGGACAAGTCGATCCATTTCATCGTCACGGCGAAGCCCCCGTTTTTTTGAGCGTTACATTTAGAGCCATTTTAGCGTGATCTGCGGCTTCTATACAACATTTGACAAAATCATCGTAGCATATCCAAGGATGCGTCTGAGTGTAAACGAGCGCATCCGCTCAAAATTAGAAATCATCATCCGAAACGTAAACGGCTAGACCCTACCTCCAGTAATAGTAAGTGGCGATAAGGTTACACTTTTTCAGATTAAAGGAATAAATAACGACAATCCCGTCATGTTTAAAAACTTAACGTATGTTTTCGTAAAAATGTTGGCGGTCCCCTATTTGAAAGTTTATCTTGCATGGCGCTTTCTAGTTGGAAACGGTGAATATGCTTTAACATCCAATTCGCTCCATACACTCATGTCTTGGTCAATCGAATATGCACAACGGTGCCCTCCGCCTCCGGATCCAGCCAAATTTGCCCGGCATGCCGCTCAACTGAACTTCGTGCGATGGCTAAGCCGAGCCCGCTGCCGCCGTCACTTCTCCTAGCCTGATCACCGCGCACGAAAGGTTCGAACACCGTCTCTCTCACAGGGTCCGATATTCCCGGACCGTCATCTCCAACGGTAAGCAGGATATCTTCATCGCATGCCTCCAGCTCCAGCCATACATGAGCACCCTCCTTATTGTATTTCAGGGCATTCGTCAATAAATTCGAAAGAGCTCTATGCATGAGACCCTCGTGATAAGACAGCATGACTGGCGATTCCGGAATGCGGATGTCCAGCGTAATTCCCTTCCGTTCAAACGAATCGTACAGATCGGCTGCCGCAGTGCGGCACAGCTCAGCTAAATCGCCTATCTTCCGCTCGTATGACAATTCCGTGCTCTCCAGTTTGGTTAACTCAAACAGGTCATCAACAAGCGAGGCGATAAACCTCGCCTTGGTATGTATGCGGTTCGCATATTTCTGACGCTGCTCTTCGCTCTGTTCCATACCGAGCCGCAGCACCTCTGCATAACCCTGTATCGTTGTGATCGGCGTTTTCAGATCATGGGAAATGTCCATCATCAGCCGGCGGCGTTCTTCTTCAAGTCTTCGCTTTGCTGTCTCCGCTTGCTCAAGCCTATCCGCCATCCGGTTGAAATGAAGCTGAAGATCCATTAACTCCTTGTTGGCTCGAAACAATAGCCTTTTCCCTCCCCTGCCTTCTGCAATCTGTGCGAGTTCGCGGGAAACTTCCGTGAGCGGATTCGTGATCCTTCTTGCCGTAATCCGGCCGTATAACCATAAACTCAATAAAAATGCGGCGGCAAACCACAGAAATCCATCAATCAGGAGTCTCGTGAAAACTTTGGTTATCTCGGCGTTTGTCTTCACCAAATGGCTTTCCTTCATCACAACTCCGCCCGGTATCGTAACAAGTAGGTGGTATTCCCGGCCTTCCGGTGAAACGAAAGGGGCAAGGGAGTGATATCCCGATCCGTTACCTTCATAGAACATGGCACGCAGCTCCTCCTCCGTATAGGAGGCTTTTGCCTTCTCCATTCCGCTGCCCCGCGAAAAGACAACGTTCATGCTCTTGTCCAGCACCTGGATGTAACCGCCAAAGGATTGGACGGTTTCATAGGGGATGCTCTCCCAATCGTCCCGTATCAGCAGGTTCGCTTCAACCCTGGGAAGTGTCCGACTTATATATTCCTCGCGGGCATCATACATGTTTTCATATACCACAAAACCGATAACCCCTAGGATGACGGAAAACAGGACATAATTTATCATCAGGCTGTTATGGACCCTTCTTCGATTCCTCATGGTGCCACGTCTCTCGGTACGAGTTTGTACCCAAGCCCCTTAATGGTGATGAGAAACCTCGGTTCACGAGGATCGTCCTCCAGCTTATCCCTCAGTCTACTGATCTGCACCATGACGGTGTTGCTGTCCTCCAGATACGGCTCGTTCCACACATTTTCATAAATTTGACGCTTTGTAAAAATCCGCCCTGGCGCTTCCATCAACAACCTGAGCAGCTTGTATTCCAGCGGGCCTAACGTAATCGCCTCGCTTCGCTTGTAAAGGACGCAAGCTTCATGATCCAGGGTTAGTGATCCGCACACGGTCTTTAACATCTCCGACCGTTGGGCGGGTTCCGCGCCCATCAGTTCGTAATAACGACGAAGCTGCGCCTTGATTCTCGCTACGACTTCGATCGGACTGAACGGTTTGGAGATAAAATCGTCAGCCCCGAGCCCCAGCCCGGTAACTTTATCTATATCACCGTTTTTTGCCGACAAAATAATGACGGGAAGCCTGTGATTCTCCCGGATCCGGGCGATCAGCTGATAGCCGTCAAGTTCAGGCATCATAATGTCGACTACCGCCAGATCGACCGGCTCCCGATGCAATATATTCCACGCTTCCCGTCCGCTTATAGCTTCCAGCACGCGATAGCCTTCGCGCTCCAAGAACAGCCTCAGCAGCTCCGTGATGTCCGACTCGTCGTCCGCTATCAAGATCGTCCGTCCTTTTACTAGTCTAGTATCTTGTTCCATATCGATCCTCCATATGTATACGGCAAAGCCGGGCTCTCTTTATAAAAATATACACTGTAATTATCGGTCAGACGGAGCCATTTTTAATTGTAAGGATTATGTAAGGTTGGCTACAGCTAGGCTACAGCTCCGGCTGATAAGCTTATTTTACGATAAAATAGGAGGATACTTATGCGTATATATGAAACTGCATTATGGATCTTGAATCTGGCACTAATCATCAGTTGCATCTCGTTATTGGGAAAACACAAACGTTATGTACGCCTCTGCTTTTGGGCAGCCGGACTGTCCGGGGGCCTAAGCATTATCCAAATGTTAACCGAAGGCTACCGATGGCAGATGATCCCGGCCTATGCGGAATGTCTTATCTTAGGAGGACTGGCTCTTTATCATTTACGGCAATCCACCCACTCGAAGGATCATCCTTCGGTCCAGCCTGCAAAGCGGTTAGCCGTAATGACAGCAATCAAGCGCTCGATCATCGCCCTGCTTCTGATCGTGTATATCGGCGTTTCGGCTGCATTGCCGATACTTCTTCCTGTTTTCTCCTTTGCCGAACCTCAAGGACCATATCCTGTCGGCTCGACCACGATGGTACTCGAGGACGAACGCAGAGAAGAGCCGGCCACGGATGATCCTGCGGATAGCAGAAAGCTTAAGATCCAAATCTGGTATCCTGCGACACTGGGCACAGGGACCGGGAAATCTCCGTATATAGAGCATCTCCCGGTCGTTCTTGAAGGTTTACGGCAGGCCATCTCCATCCCCCCGTTTTTGTTAGGCCAGCTGAAATACGTGCAATCCCATTCCGAGCAAGATGCGGAGTTATCCATGGACCAGGATCGTTTTCCCGTACTGTTGTTCTCTCACGGGCTGACCGGCTTCCGTAACCAGAATACGTTTCAGGTTGAAGAACTGGCCAGTCGAGGATACGTTGTCGTTGGCATCGATCATCCCTATGATGCCGCCGCCGTCGTCTTTCCGGACCAGACAGCCATGTTGAAACTTGAGAACCTGTCGGGATTCGATGCATACGAGAAGAAGAGCCGGCTGTGGGTCGAAGATGCCAAGTTCGTACTGGATCAAATGGAGCTGCTAAACGAATCGGACCAAAAAGGGATCTTTTCCGATAGACTCGATATGGATAAGGTCGGCATGTTCGGCCATTCCTTTGGCGGAGCCACGGCAGCCCAGATGCTGCTTGTGGATAGCAGAGTGAAAGCTGCCCTTAATATGGACGGAACGCTTTACGGCCAGCCGGTACCTGAAGGCGGATACGGGAAGCCGTATATGCAGATGAATGCGGAGTTTAGCGTAGACCGCCTCGCATTCGAGAGATCCTTGGACCAGGCAATTGAATCTTCCGGCCGTAGTCGGGAAGATTACGAGCAGTTTTGGGCCGAGTCGGCGGAACGCCGAAAACGGGCTGGTGCAGGAGAAGCATACTCGGTTGTATTCGCCCATGCGAACCATATGAGTTTCACGGATTTCTATCTGTTCTCTCCATTACTGCCGCCAACTGGGGCTGCCCCTCGTCAGATGCACCGCTCCATTAACGAGCTCTCATCCGCTTTCTTCGACCGGTATGTCAAAGGAGATACTAATGTCTCGCTGAAAAAGGTCTCTCAAGGCCTGCCCCATTTGACCATGCCGTAGTTTCTATAAAAAGGTTGTTGGTACAAGGGGCTTCATCCTATTCAGGATGAAGCCCCCTTTCCTCGTTTACTAAAGAAGTAACACCCATCGATAAGGGATTTTGCAATTTTCCGCTGGACTTTCGACACAGAACGGTATTGACGCGCGTCACTACTTTGAGGGGGTTGAGGGGCTCGGTGATATAATCGTCTGTGCCTAATCTCGTTTTTCAAACTCCATTCTGCGTATATTGTTTAGATTATAGTAATGGTGGATCAATATGAAGATCTTCGTCAGGGGCAGTTACCTCCCAACGGGTAAACGTAGCCTCAAAGCCCTCGCGCTGCGGCGAGCAGGCAAAAGGACCGGCTTGATTATTCGAAGGGTATGGAAATCTTGCGACCCTAATGGTCCTCCAAGCATGCTTACCGCTCCGTGCCCGAATAACCGCAGCATCTTTAATGATTGATGCCCGCAAGGTAACTTCCTCCCCCTCCCATTCCGGTACAGCCGTAAGCGACCAATCTGAATATCCGTCTGTAACTACAACGGCAAGTTGAGGAGTCCCGTCATTCATTTCGATGCCTGCTTTAATCCATTGTTCCCGGCCATGATATAATAACAGACCCGCTTGATCGTATAATTCGACAAAGGAGTTGAGCCGGAAGGAAACCTCAACTCCCGTATTGCGATCCCATTTTGCCAACAATGCCGGTCCATCTTCAAATTCAAAACCGTACAAAGTCTTTTTCCAGAAGTCTCTGCCTTTCTCCGGCACAATCTTCAGCATCCCATCTTCTATGCTAGAAGACTGAGGGGAGTTGAGCCATACACCCTCATTCCAATCCATTAGGGTTCTATTTTGCCTGGACATAAATAACCTCCTAAAAATTATGTTCATTCATAACAACAGTCTATTGGGGCATTCCAGCTTACATGGTACCCAATTATTGTTATGTAATTATATTACAATCAAGAGCCATGCTAAATTTCATTTTAGGCACTGCCATTTCCGGATGCGACTCGCCCGCCTCATACCATATCCATCATGATACCGTGATAAATAAACGGCTCAAAGGCCTGGACTGACGATCTATCGACAGATCAGTAATAAAATATTGTTTAAGTCGTTACATTAATCTCATCAATCTTTAAGTCTTTCTATCTGATCAGCTATAATTTGCGGGGGATCGGATTTCATTGCAACATATTCACCTTTGTCATTCGTTTTGGGGGTTACATGAACTTTTTCGCTCCCTGTTGCGGCATTGGACCTCTTTGAGAACGTGTGCGAGGTGAAATCATATCGTGGATGTAACCATGTTCTTGTCATCAGTCGGGAAGGTTATCATGTTCTTGTCATTGTGTTTTGACAAGAACTTGATAACATCAATATAAAAAGCCGCATAATTAGCGGCTTCTAATGTTAAAACGAAACGTCCATTTTGCTTCCAGATCACAGCATGGAGCGATCCGTTTAACGATAGAATTTTTCTAATGGTTTGCCTACCAGTACTGTAAGTCAATTTACATATCCTTGTCGCCATGCCAATGCATAATCTGATGTCAGACTTCCCGCTTATTTCGCACTAAACCTGCTTTCAGCAAACTTCGAGACAAGCGGCAGTGCACTAAACAAATACGCAAGAGACAATGTAGTAACGACACTAGCCAGAGTCCAGGGTGTTAAGCGTAACACCATTGCCACAATAAAGCATACCGAAATCAGACTGTTCAGCAAAGTGAACAAAGGGTTCTTCGTATTCAGTTCCGTTGAATAAGGCTGAAGCAGATAGTACAGCAGCAAATGATGCACCGAAAAGAAAACGGCCAGAGTTAGCGTCAACAGCCAGATCGGTAGCAATATACTATGAACTTCTCCCTTAGACAAAATCAGTACGAACACACTTAGCACAGTCGCAAAACCCGCGCCAATTCGTACATTCATCCCCATCATCCATCCAAGCCGCAAACGAAAATGTTGCACCGCATTCTTGCGATAGAAGTAATAACGCATAAGTGTTATATCGCAATGGTAAAACAACACCTTGCACAAATGCATTCCCATTGTCAAATGAAACATCGCTAAAATCAATAAAGGAAGAAATCGTTCGAGCGAATTGACATCCAAATGATCAGCAGCAAATAACAGCGCCGAAGACACCAACATAACGCCAACCACCATTATGGCTGCTAAACGCCTGCGAAGCGGGGCGCGAATTAGACTGTTATGTCGTGCAATAAAAAGCTCATGCATGTAGGCATAGCCTTTTTTGCGACCTGCTGCTTCCTTAAAACTGTATGGTGGCGAAGGGTTCTCCCTGTAGTCCCTCTCATTTGCCTGTACCGCTTTTCGCTGGACATCAGCCATCATTTGTTCCATATTCAATAGCGGATCATCGTGATTTGTTACCGCGCGAACCTCAGCCGTAAAATCTGTTTTCTTCAGCAGGACATAGCCGGAGAAAACGCCAAAAAACAACAACAGCGCTATGAGCAACGGCTGGCCAAACGCCATAGCACCGAACAACGGAACTCCATCTACTGTCGTCAACGGCAAGTAAGCTGCAGCCAGTGTTAGCAACATCACCAGCACAATAATCCCCGTCTTCTTCACCAGCACTATATTACTCCGTCGGAACATGATCAAATGCAACCATTCGGATCCCACACGCCACATCGTCACAGTAACGACCAGCATCAGCGCCTGTAGTGCCGAAATACCAAAAATGCGCGCAATCACTGTTAGTGCAATCCATTGATATAAAAAGAAAGTCGTGTATCGGTAAACGAGCACGGCCCGCATGAATCGTGTCGGCGCGATACGCATGAGTCGGACTGCAGTATACTTCACTTCGTTTGTTTCCATTATTTTCGCACTCGTTATCCCTGCCATCAATACACTGATGCAAAAATACATGTGCATAAACAGTTCCAGCCGTTCTCCAGCCTTCCTTTCGTCCGCCCATAAGACCACGGGCAGCGCAATCATTACCCCGAAGTATAATAAGCTTTCCAGTAAACCGGCAATACTCCTCAACACAACCGCCACTGCGCCGGCTGTTCGCTTCGCCCGTACAGCGGCATATGCCTGTTCACTGATTAAACCTCTAAGCCATGGCAAACGCCGGGTATAAAATATGATGCGGTTCGCCAACGTTGCAATCTGCAATTGCCACATACGGGCAATCGTATTAAACACTCCCAGCATCGGATTTCTCCTTCTGAGTTCCGTCTTGGCATGGCCCCAATCCGTTTCCAGCAGCACCAGCTTCGTTTTCGGCATCGCTCTGCAACAGTTCAATCACCTGCTGCTCGAAATCCGGGCGACCCAAGAGATCGGCTGAAACCCGTGACAACTTGCCATCATGTAGGACTACCAATTCATCACACAAGTCTGCCGCAAGTTGTAAAATATGTGTTGAGAAAATCAGTATATGATCCGATTTCATCTCTCGAAGTAATTGCTTCATTTCCAGAGCAACAATGACATCGAACGATGTCAACGGTTCATCCAGCAAAATCACCGGTGGTTTCATCAACAGAAAAAGCAGCATCTGGATCTTATTTTTCATGCCGTGCGAATAATGCTTGAGCAGCTTATGCCGGTCATCCTTCGCAATACGCATCATATCGAACAGCCCATCCACATCTTCGCCCCCTCTTGCAATTACATTCATTAACATCGATAAAGAAGCGAATAAACTCATACCCTGTTAAAAACTCTGGCAAAATTGGCAGCGAGTACACGTACCCAACATCGTCCTCTTTCAAATCGCGCACCGACATACGATCCATTAACTTTATACTGCCGCTATCTGCCTGCATCTCCCTGCTTATGCAATTGAACAATGTGGTCTTTCCGGCCCCGTTTCGCCCAAGCAGCCCATATATCTTTCCCTGCTCAAAACGAAAGTTCCCGCCGGCCAACACTTGCTTTTTACCATAACTTTTCCTCAGGTCTTGCAGAATAAGTTCCATCTAGTTCTCCCCTCATCTATCCCATCCTTCGATCGGTCATCAAATTATGATCTAATTACCTTTTGCACATCCAAACTATACCAAATATTTTTATGAAGGAGGTTGTAACAAACTATTAAAACTGTTCTGTCTTTAGGTTATTGCAATTTCCTAATTTCAGCTGATTTGGAAGATACGTATTTTTCTTTTACAACAGTTGTATGCTGATCTAATCGGTGGTCGGCATGTTCTTGTCCTTTTCGGCAATCGGTACAAGTTCTTGTCCTGGGCTCGGGACAAGAACTTGTACCGATAAAACAAAAAAAAGCCGCTAATAGCGACTTTCAATGGGACCATGTTCTTGTCCCTCGACAGATGTCTAATGACCTTATCACCTTTCAGCCATTATTTATTTATTTTATGGATTTGTTAAAGTTACCCTCATTATTGACACAATTTTGCCCTCTTCTACTTGTTTCTAACACATAAACTTTTTGTTTTGGAGCGCAAACAGTGAACAATTCCATTGCACCATGTAAAGGGGATCTTTATGTCGTAACCTCCAACCAAAGGGATGACTTTGTGTCATTAACTCCGACCAAAATGGTAACGTTGTGTCATATTTATCCATATTATTAACAGCATTTCGCATTTCTTCGTGCGCGCCCGGACGGTGGTGATCGTTGTGGAGCACCGTGTAGTGACAGGTCCCTCTCCCGTCATCTTTAGCGTCAGCCATTGAACAACTAATAGATATAGTACGATAAACATTCCCCTGCCAGTATAACACTACATCATCTCAGCAGTTCCCGAAGGAGTTAATGTACAATGAGGACTGGGCAACTTGATAACTGTGAAACCTTGTGGCTGACACTTCCAAGCATCATTCCTTTTACGCCCCTTAGCCCACGGCTTCCGATAATAATAAGTTGCTGCTCGGTATCCCATGCATAATTTAATATTTCATGTGCAGGATCTCCCTTAAGATGAATGGTTTCCGGGTTAATTCCCGCAGATTTTAATTTAGATTTGGCTTCTTGCAGCTGTTCCAAACTCGCTTTCTCCATTTCGTTCAATACTTCTTCCAAGAAATTCACTGGTACATATGTCATTCCGTTCGACACATAATCTTGGCTGACATGAACCAAGGTAACTTGGGTTTGTTTGTTTCGGGCTATTTCAATGGTTGCATCGAGGATTTTGTTCGTTATTTCAGCTTTATCAATGGCCACCATAATTTTGCCAAACATATTTATCATCCTTTCCGTGGCAACTCGTAACGATTTCGGCTACCTACAAAACGATTACTTGCTGCTCCTATACCGACTAAAAAGAGTACGACCGAAGCCCCAAGCAGAATGAAAAGTGGCAGGTTCCAACTATTTGTCGCATCATGCAGATATCCTATAAGGGCAGGGCCGATTGCGGCAAGAAGATATCCGACCGATTGGGCCATGCCAGACAGTTCCGCTGCTTGATGCGCATTTTGCGTGCGCAACCCGAAAAACATCATGGACAAACTAAAAGCGAAGCCTCCACCAATTCCGAGCATGATGATCCACAACAGAATGATATTGGAGCTTCCGTAAAGAAGTCCGATCGTTCCCGTCATAAGCAAAATGGTTGTGATGACCACTAATAAACGTTGGCTAGACATGCGCCCCGCAATAACGGGGACAATAAAGGTAAATGGGAGCATCGCTAACTGCATGATCGAGAGGTACCATCCTGATTGGTTGGAGTCAATTCCTTGCTGCTTTAAAATTTCAGGCAACCATGCGATCAACACATAGAATACCATGGACTGTATACCCATAAACAACGTTACTTGCCAGGCAAGCGGGGATCGCCAAACATTCACATCGTAGCTGACCATCCTTTGACTCGTCGTGGCAGTTTGTTTTGTTTGATTTCTTAATTGGGGTAGCCAACAGAGGATCGATACAAAGCTTAGAATCCCCCATATTCCGAGTGCCCCCTGCCATTTTAGACCTGCGTTTACGGCTAGCGGTACACTGATCCCCGATGCGATTGCTCCACATAAATTCATTGAAATGGAGTAAACACCTGTCATGGAGCCAATTTTATCCGGGAAATCCCTTTTGATTATACTTGGCAATAATACATTACATACGGCAATGGCGAATCCTAGAACTGCTGTCCCAATAAACAGATTAACTGCGCCAGATAATGAACGTATGACAATACCAGCAGTCAGAAAGATTAGGGCAATCAAAATGATACGCTCAACCCCAAATCTTCGTCCTAATTTTGGTACTAGAGACGATAATAAAGCAAAGGCGAGCAAGGGTACCGTTGTGATCAGGCCTGCTAATGTATTTGAAATATGAACGTCATCCTTTACAAGACTCACTAAAGGACCGACTGACGTTAAGGGAGTACGTAAATTAGCTGCGATAACAATAATGCCGAGGATAATCAGCCCTATAGAGGACGGTATGTTTTTTGGTTTGTTCGGCATTCTACACTTCTCCTTCCTGAATTCTTACGTATGATTTGCTACCTGCTGATTGAAAAAACTTTGCTATAACATTCGCGCGAACAACAAAAGTATATTATAATATATTAAATTTAACAATAAATATTTTGAAATATACTAAATATCATCTGAATAATAAAAAACAACTCTGAATTCCCGCCATGAATTCGGAGTTGTATTTAATAAGTAGAATTTATCGACTTTTAGAAACCATATTTTAAGGATATATGGAGCACTGTTTCGCTATTCGTATGATTGGTATAAGAGTGAGGATAATCTGAACGAAAACTGATCGTATCATATTGATTCAATGTATAAATCTCTTCATTGACTTGAATTTCAATGGAGCCAGTCATTACTGTCGCGATTTCAGTTGTATTCACATGATGACCTTCAGGGTAATACGAGCTATTTGGCTGTAGGTATGCCCGACACATTTCCATATCGTTGCTTTTAAAGACTGGTTCAATGATCCAATTTTTTTCATCATTAGAAAACCGTAATCCTTCGCCTGCTCGATACAAACTAACAGGGTTCTCTGATTTGAACAAAGCAAATAGCGGTAAAGATATGCCTTTTGAAATTTTCCATATAATCGCTAAAGTCGGATTTGTTTCGCCACGTTCGATATTCCCCAGAGTAAGTTTGCTTACGCCCGTTAATTCCGCTAAATCGTCTAAGCTCATATTTTTTTCTTTTCTGTACTTTTTCAAGGCACCGCCCATTTGTAATACAATTTGTTTTGATTCGTTGGCTTCATCCATTTAATATTCACCTCAACAATAAACTGTTATAGCTAGTATATTGTTAATCTAGATTCTTTTCCACACGATACCACTTGTAAGTCCAGTGGATTTCCATACTTCCCTTACGTACTTAAATTGTTCACAAGTTCAATATAAAATAAAATCTCGATGAAAGTTGAAGGTTGACCCCGGTTCGAGCTTGAGCTTTACCAAAACTAACTTTAACTCCATACAAATTACAGCTGCATGGGCCACAGCCGACACCGGCGACAGGCGAGATCTGTATCACCTCACGCTATCGGATATATAAAAACAGAGCGGTCCCTCCAATGGGACTTCGCTCTGTTTATATATTGGATCCGCCGACATTCTCTGAACATTAGCTGTCATTTACTTGGAAATCAGTTTTGAAATGCCTACGCGTCCTTAATGTATATTTACGTTAAATTTGTGGCCCCACCAATCTTTTATCGTTTAGCAAAATTCCAATCAGTATGATGGTTGATTTTCGTTTTGAACGGTGCGTTTTCCATAAGCGCAAAGAAAGACGCGTACGCCTTCAGTGATGAGACGTTTGGTTTGTTCCTGTTCCTCCTCTAATGTCCCGTTTTTTCTCGGTTGATCAAATACCAATAAAAACGTTAAGGCAGAGAAGTGCTTTGTAGCCATTACGGGATCTGGCACATCGAGCAGTCCGGTTTGTCCAAACTCGGTAAACCTCCTGATAATCCCCTCTTCCGTTGCGCTATCCAGCTTTTCTAAAAACGAGGCTGGCAGGTTGGCGGCTTCCATTGTAACCAGACGGATCAAAGCACTGTAATCGGACGAACCGTTCGCCGATGCTACGAATTGTTCGCAGAATAAGATGAGCGCCTCCTCCAGATCCTCGAATTCCCACAGGTAGTCTGATATCCCTTGCTTGATCATGTCCAGAACCGCCCGACTGGTTTCTTCCACAACAGCAAGCAGCAAGTTTTGTTTGTCCCCATAATAATCATAAACGGTCCTTTTGGAAACCCCCGCTTTAGCTGCGACCGCATCGACGCTGGAGCGATCAAACCCATCTGAAAGAAACAGATCCCGTGCCGCTGCAATAATTTTAGCTCGTTTGTCCGAAGAGCCTTTGCGGATTTTTTTGTTTTCCGTATTATCCATGCTTACGTTTCCCCCCTACAGGTATATTATCAAAAATCAGTTTCATTTTACAAAGTACACTGCACGGTGTAGTATAATTAATGCAACATATCAAAACCACTGATTAAGGAGGATTTTATCCATGAAAACCGTGCAGTCTTTTGTTGATGTTCTCATTGTCGGGGCCGGACCAACAGGGCTTACACTTGCCTGCGACCTTGCCCGTCGAAACGTCGACCATCGTATTATGGAACGAAGCGCCTTATATAACGCAGCGTCTCGCGCCAAAGCAATCCAGCCCCGCTCGCTTGAGGTCGTCGATAATTTGGAGGCCGTTCGTTACATTATGGACACAGGTGTCGTGGATTTGCCTGTTCGTTATTATACCGCAGATGGCAGGAGTGTGGACAAGCCGGCTATTACCGTTGCAGCCAGCGCCGAACTGGAGACACCCTATCGTGATCCGGTCTGGATTGCTCAATATGATGTGGAAAAAGCATTGCGCGACCGATATGCGGCGCTTGGCGGTCAAGTCGAGTTGGGCGTGGAAGCTGTAGGGCTTGAACAGGATTTGGATGGTGTGACGGTAACCGTGAACACACCGCAAGGAGAAGAGCAAATTCGCGCTCGTTATGTCGTCGGCGCTGACGGGGGCAAAAGCAATATCCGCAAGTTTATCCATTTGCCGCTGGTTGGAGAAACACACGAACATGAACGGTGGTATCTTGGCGATGTACGATTGGAAGGGCTGGATCGTGACCGTATCCATATCTGGACCTCTTCGGAGGGGATGGTCGGGGTGACACCGCTGCCTAAATCCGATATTTGGCAGCTGCAGGCTACAATTCCGGCAGACATCGAAGAACCAGAGCAGCCGTCGCTAGAGGTGTATCAAGCCATGTTTGACCGTCGCGCAGGAGCCGGACGTGCTCGGCTCACGGATGCCTCCTGGCTGTCCATCTACCGAGTCAACGTCCGTATGGTTGAATGTTACCGCAACGGCCGGGTTTTACTTGCCGGAGATGCCGCTCATGTTCATTCGCCGGCCGGCGGCCAAGGCATGAATACGGGGATGCAGGACGCATACAACCTCGGATGGAAGCTGGAAGCCGTCGTACGCGGAGCTGACACCGCTTTGCTCGACACGTACGATGAGGAGCGCCGCCCCGTAGCTCAAGCCGTGCTCGAGGACAGCACGAAAAAAATGGGAGGGGTCGTAGAGACGGCCACTAAACGCGGAGCGTTATCCCAATCCTTGAGCACCATATCCGACGATCTGACGAGCGGGCTGCTCATTTCCTATCGGTCAAGTTCTCTTACCCACCCGTCTGCTCGAACGAATGCTACCCGTTCGTTGCCCGGGGATCGTGCTCCTAATGTCGAGGGTCTGCAAGGTACAGGGTTTGCAGGAAGTGTATTTGACCTGTTGCGCGGCCCACACTGGACGCTTTTGGTTTTTGTAAACCGCACAGATCATCTTTCTTTGGAGAACTTCACCTACGACGGACTCCATGTGCATTCCATCCTGCCATCGCATGTGGAGGGTGCCGAAGGCATAATCGACACAGCAGGGAATGCCTATCGAATTTACGATGTGGCAAGCGAAGAACTCGTATTGATTCGTCCCGACGGTTACATCGCTCTGCGTACCTCCATTGATGATACCGCATCGATCTTGAATTACTTGAATTTCATTTATCGCGAAAACTGATTTTGAAAAGCCGTCGGTGATCTGTTACAACATCTCAGGTGACCGCCGGCACTTTTGATGAACTGAGTTTAAATTGATAATACGGGAAGGACTGTTTTTATGGAAGAAATTATTCGAACCGTTAACCTGACAAATCAATACGGAAATAAAGTCATTGTAGATCGCGTTTCGATTTCCGTTAAAAAAGGAGAAATTTATGGATTCCTGGGATTGAATGGCGCAGGAAAAACGACAACCATTCGAGCTCTTCTCGGCATGAGTAAGCCTTCTTCCGGAGAAGTGTATTTGTTTGGTCAGCGCTGGGCGAATGGGAATCCCGATTTATCGAGACGAGTAGGTTATATGGTGGAAGTTCCTTATGCCTACCCTAACTTTACGGTTAGGGAAAACTTGAGTTTGATGGCCAGGTTGCGAGGATTACCGGTTCCGGGGGCAGTTAACGAAATTATGGAGCAATTGAATCTGAGCCAATATGCGGATAGTAAGGCAAGAGATTTGTCACTTGGTAACGCGCAGAAACTTGGATTGGCCAAAGCGTTAATTCATAAGCCGGACGTTCTGATTCTTGATGAGCCAACCAATGCGCTTGATCCAGCCGGAATTGTCGAGATAAGGGAGATGCTGAAAGCTCTAGCTTCTCAACAAGGGGTTACCGTGTTTATATCGAGCCATATCCTTGAGGAAATGTCCAAAATGGCTTCTCGAATCGGCATTATTCACAAAGGCGTATTGCTAGAAGAACTGACAACAAAAGACTTTGAAACCATCCGCCGAAAGCAGTTGATGATCGGTACGAAGGAGGCTCGGAAGGCTCAAGCTATTCTTTCAGACTCCGGGTATGCGGTACATTCGCCTTCGAATAACTGCCTTGCACTACCGGATGATCATGCCGTGAAGCATCCCGAACATATTGCTAGATTGCTTGCTCATCACGAATTGCCGCTCACCATGCTTAATATTGAAGAAGAGAATTTGGAACATTATTTTCTCAAAGCAATCGGAGCCCAGGAGGGAAAACGAAAATGAGACCATTGTTGACGGCCTGTAGCGTTGAAATTTACAAATTGCGTCGATCCTTTGTTTTATGGGGCACGCTTCTGTTTATATTGTTTGTCATCACGTTGTTCTTGGGACAGCCCGATTGGCCTTCTTTTTTTGAACGGACTGCGTTTTTGTATGCATCCGTGTTTGGGCTGCTGGGGTTTGGATTGGTGACAAGCTGGACATTTGGCCGCGAGTATTCTGATCGGACGCTTAAGGATTTGCTCGTTTTGCCTATATCGCGTGGTAAAATAGCGATTGCCAAATATGTCGCAATTATATTTTGGTGTTTTGTAATGATGTTGATCAGCTTTGTTTATGCCTTAGTGCTTGGTTTTGCTATTGGCCTTCCTGGCTTTTCGTTTGCAATTGTACAACATTATTTGTTCCTGATACTTATCATTGGTGCTCTCCACCTATTATTAAGTGCCCCTCTTGCCCTACTGGCCTGTATATCGCGCGGTTATCTGGTGCCGATCGGCTTTGCTTTTACAACTTTAATGCTGGCATTGGTATTCGGTCCCACTGCCATTGGCAAGTATCTGCCCTGGTCTGTACCTGCTTTGCATTTGCAGGAAAACGGCGTCGCATCATTCCCCTTGGCAGATACCAGTTATTTTCTAGTATTTTTAATAGGACTGGCAGGCTTCATTGGGACGGTTAAATGGTTGCAAAACAGGGAGCAACGATGATTAACTAGAAAATACTTCTGAATAGAAATTTGGAAGGAGATTATTGTAGGAAAATCGGAAGCCGCGACAAGGTAGCTTGCAAGCAGGGCACGTCACCGGGTTCGAGGGGTGAAAAGCAAAGGAAGTCTCAATTTTACGAGTAGGCACGGGAGGATTGCCGAAGTCGACCTGATCTCCGATCCAGAACGCGTACGCCTGCTTGAACTGGCGGGTTGAGTAATTGAGCCTTAAACTCAGCGTCTTCGACGGTGTTAAAGACATAATTCCCCGGATAAAAGATAACAGTTATTAAAACCATAACATGCTCAAGCGGCACCCAAAGGGTGCCATTTTCTTTTTAATGTCCTTTTGTATCGCCTATTACATAATTACGTACGTATATTTTGTTCTCGTAAAGACCTTAACTTGGAAATGGACTGCATCTCTTATCCTTTGTACAGTGAAATATGACAGGAGATGGTAGTTCGTCTATGGGAATAAATCTAATTTCATCAACTTCTCCTTCTTCATTAAAAATTGTAAAACTTGTACCGATAAAACAAAAAAGCCGCTATTATAGCGACTTTCTATGGGACCCTGTTCTTGTCCCTCGACAGGGCTATGGCATATGCAGTAAAGTTCTCCCCGATCTGCAAGCCGTATTGATGCCCTTCGAATTAAACGTCAGACAATTAGATAAACACCAGCTGCTTATTTCATGTCCTGCCAGCTTTTAAAATCGTGAACGGCAAAGCCGGCATAGCTTGCGTAGCGAGCCAATTGATTATGGGCAGATTGAAGCTCCTTTTCCATCACTTCATTGCTCATGGAATAGAATGAGACCCGCGGACCCTCTGTGCTTTTGACCGTTTCTACAGCAACAACAACTTTCTTCTTCAGAGTGGATGCTTCTCTCAGCATGGCCTGCGCATTTTCCACAATTCCATTGCTGCCTATTGCATGATTCCGATAATTCATTATGACGAGGCAATCGAACTTCTCGAGCAGCCATGCGCTCATACTGTAATCCTTCCCCGGAACATTAATCGTATTCAGCCAATACGGAACATCGATAGCAATTTTCAAGCCGCTCCCTCTGGTTTCTTTCTCGATCAGTCTCAAATTGTCCATCCAGCTTTCAATAATCGCCTTGTTGTCCTTTGTCCATTCGCTTAGCGTATAAGGTTCAATATCGAAATGCAGTCCTGTAAAGCTTGCTTCCGGGCCAACAATGGAATTATAGGTTTTAACCCACGTGATGAATTTTCGAATATCCTCCTGCTTAGACTTATAGACCCATTCGGGACGCCCCTCAAGTGCTTCCAC
The DNA here is from genome assembly GCF_041953985.1 of Paenibacillus sp. CR_12. Taxonomy (NCBI): domain Bacteria; kingdom Bacillati; phylum Bacillota; class Bacilli; order Caryophanales; family Paenibacillaceae; genus Paenibacillus; species Paenibacillus sp. CR_12. The sequence continues at coordinate 131,390 of NZ_JAVFHO010000002.1, forward strand.
TTGAATTCCTTCGCTTTTGGCTTTTCGTATAAAACCTTCATATATCGCTGGATCGATATCTCTATTCACCTGAAGATAAATAGATGTCACACCCTTCATTTTTGCGAAGCTTATAATTTTTTCTTGATCCTGTTTGATGATGTGACTGTCCCATATCCATGTTCCTTTCGGAACATTGGCCACGGAGGTCATAATGCTCACCAGATTGCGCGTGGGCTGCCACTCCACATTAGCATGCAGGGCTTCACTTATAAAACGCAACGGAACCATCGTGCGGCCGTTTTTGAGCACTGCCGACCCTTCAAAGTCTACTCTTTTACCGTTCACCAGTGCATGATGATCGCCAATCACCAAAATAACAGTGTCACGGTTAAGCGAGATCGTGATTTGTTTTAATTTTGAGTCCCATTTCGTAGCAGCTCCAAGCTTGTTGGATATAAAAGCAAGTGGAACCATCGTAAGGTTGGATCTCTGATCGACATATGGGTGCTCATCCGGGAATTGTACATCACGCCCATCCACGGATACTTGGACTTCAGAAGCGTAAATAGCGGGGGTAAACGCAGCTAAACTTAGCATGATAGCTAACGTGCATACTAGCAATTTTCTCATGGGTGATTTCCTATCTTTTTGAATTTGTTCTTTTTCTTACTGTGCACGCATTTGCACATAATGAGATTATAAGGTATGTAATAATTGGTAACAAGATCAACAGGCTCGATGAATTGCAGAATTTGATAAATAAAGGATGGTTTATACATAAATCTCGCTTATCGTAATTGATAATATCAATTTTCCCGGACCCAAAAGCGTAAGCCCGCGCCTATTACCAACGAAATACTAAGGACTACAACTGGGGCCGAGAATAACTTTTATTATTCACTACTATTACCTCAAAGAGTAGTGTGAATGCCAATATAAATGATACTTTAAAATCACCGTGATCCCAAAGCTTCATGCTCGGAAAGGTACCTGAGGGCCGCACTCCGGGATGGTCCGTCCAACGAACGTTCGCTGTTTCAAGCGGACTCCTACCTTCGGCAAGCGCTCCATAAACACGCTGTCCCCATTCCCCACGGTAAATGTGATTGGCGACACGGTTACTGGGTAGACGGATCAGCTTGGGACACATCGGCACATGTTCTTGTCCTTTTCTTTTTTAGTCATGAAAAAATCCCCTTCATTCGTTAGGCAAGATTAAGTCCATCTTAACAGATGTCTTTTTTCTCTTGTCTACTGAAAGGGGATTTTTCCCAATAAAGTGATCCAAGTCCGGCAAATTGTATATATTGGGCTACACTGCTTAATCATATCCGGTTTCGATAATTTTTTTTGAAAATGTCTGAGACAGCTCAAAAAACAAAAAGCTTCGTCAAAAGCCGAAGCCTTTTGACGGAAACTCACCGTGTCTAAGGCAAATACGTTCCTTGAGCAGCTACGCAGGTCATTTGCCCATGCGGAAAAAGTATCGGCGTAAGTTCGGAAACATCATCGGGATATACTCGATATAGACAGACGACCATACCTCGACATTAGTAAGCCTGACTCTACTGTATCCGAAAAAGAAGAATCTATGTCAAGCCTATCTGTGCCAAAACCGTCTTATCGTTGGTCAGGCAGACGTAATGCATTTGCTGAAGTTTGCGCTTGATCTAAAAATTCCTCAGCTTGGGTCAATTGCTGCCGGGCCCTCTCTAAAGCTTGTGAATTTGTTGCCGCATTAGATTCACTTATCGAGCTTATCGCCTGATTTAATGCAGTTTGTGCCTCAGAAGCAGCGTTAGATGCATGCTGCTCCAGCGTATTACCGCTGGAATTAAGTGTACCTTCTGCCGGTTCTCTTGTAGTTTCGGTGCCTAGATCAATTTTGTTTTTATTGGGCACAGTGAGTACTCCTCCCTTTTGAGCAAGATCATTCAGTTAAGTTAAACAGAATTAAGTATGAGGTTAAGAATTTGTTTATATTCCTGTGAACGGTATGGGAATATACGGATCTTACATCTCCGGCAATCCATTTTAGTATAAGATCCGATGCGTTGGAAAATCTAACGTTGATGAAAAGGGAGGTGATCATTTCTGAATGAAAAATCCAACGCTAGCACCGCACGAATCGATGGAACTGCATGAAGCGTTAAACTTTAAAACGCTCTGCCTCGCTAAGTCAAAACTTATGCAAGGCCTGGTCTTTGATCAAGAGCTAAAGGCCTTAATGCAGAAAGACGTAATCCAATCCATACAACAGCTCGCCGAGCTGCAAGCAATCTACGCAAGAGCTCCTTTCCAAGCGCCTGTTCCGAATAGTCCGACACCTATAACACATTAAGGGGAATTCAAATGAATACCGATTATTTAGACCCGATTAATTCATTAAATATGCCGGAAATGGCAGATTTGACTTTTGCCATGGACTTCCTTCTTCGTGCCAAGGAGGGTGTGCGTAATTTGTCCATCGCCCTGACGGAAACGGCTTCACCGGATGTAAGAGCCCTCCTGCACAATCATCTTAAACAGGGGATTGCACTGCACCAAGAAATCACGGAGCTCATGATTCGCAAAAAATGGTTCCATCCTTACGAGCTGAACGAACAGTACCAACTCGACCAGCTTTCGGCAAACAATACAGTGATGATCGGGCAGATGAATTTGTTCCCGGATGATACGTCGCGTAAAGGGATGTTTGATCGGACCCCAGATGAACATATTGGAGGACACAAAGCATGAAGGCGGTAACGTATCAAGGGATTAAAAATGTCGTGGTCAAAGAGGTGCCGGATCCGAAGATTGAAAAACCGGACGATATGATCGTAAGAGTCACCAGTTCCGCCATTTGCGGTTCGGACCTTCACCTGATTCACGGGATGATCCCTAACCTTCAGGAAAACTATGTCATCGGGCATGAACCGATGGGGATTGTAGAAGAAGTAGGTCCTGGAGTGACCAAGGTAAAGAAAGGCGACCGGGTGATCATCCCTTTCAACATCGCATGCGGAGAATGCTTTTATTGTAAGAATCAGCTGGAAAGCCAATGCGACAATTCAAACGAACACGGGGATATGGGCGCCTATTTCGGTTACTCCGGAACGACCGGTGGTTACCCTGGTGGGCAAGCTGAGTATTTACGAGTTCCGTTTGCTAATTTCACCCACTTCAAGATTCCTGAAAACTGCGAGCAACCGGACGAAAAGCTAAGCTTGATCGCCGATGCCATGACGACGGCATTCTGGAGCGTAGATAACGCCGGCGTCAAGAATGGAGATACGGTTATCGTGCTCGGATGCGGTCCGGTCGGACTTCTGGCCCAGAAATTCTGCTGGCTAAAAGGAGCAAAACGGGTCATCGCCGTCGACTATGTCGATTACCGCTTACAGCATGCGAAGCGAACGAACCATGTGGAAATCGTGAACTTCGAACAGGATAAGAATATCGGCAACAATCTCAAGGAAATGACCAAAGGCGGCGCCGATGTCGTCATTGATGCGGTAGGCATGGACGGCAAGATGAGCGATCTTGAGTTTCTAGCTAGTGGTTTGAAACTGCAAGGCGGCACCATGAGCGCATTTATCATTGCATCTCAGGCTGTCCGCAAAGGCGGGACCATCCAAGTCACCGGTGTATACGGCGGACGCTATAACGGATTCCCGCTCGGCGACATCATGCAGCGAAACGTGAATATCCGCTCCGGACAAGCTCCGGTCATTCACTACATGCCGTACATGTATGATTTGGTTACTTCTGGAAAAGTGGATCCAGGAGACATTGTTACGCACGTCATTCCGCTCAGCGAAGCAAAACGGGGCTATGAAGTGTTCGATACCAAAACGGATGATTGCATTAAAGTCATCTTAAAGCCTTAAATTATGGATAGATACACGGGAGGACAATCCGAATGAATTCCAATTATGCTTTGCATGAGATGCTTGAGGTACATGAAATAGCTGCGTTCAAGACGGTTTGCATGACTAAATCCAAGACCATGCAAGCTCTGGTAACCGACCCGGAGCTCATGCAAATTTTGCAACAAGACGTACAATTATCACAACAGCAGCTTCAGGAGCTTGGTGGAGTGCTGTCTAAAGCAACGGTATAGGAGATAAAAAATGAACCCAATATTAGAACACATGACAGGTCTTCATATGCTGACCGATGAAGTGATCGCAATGGATTTTTTGATGAACGCCAAGAGCGGAGTCAGGAACTACGCCATGGCCGTGACCGAATGTGCCACCCCCGAAATCAAGCAAATTTTGATGAAACAGCTCGAAGAAGCCATAGACTCCCATGAAAAGATAACAAACTACATGATGCAGCGGGGCCTATACCATCCCTACCATATTCCAGAGCAAATTCAGCTTGATCAGAAAAACATTCAGACCGCCATGAACATTCTGTCCTGACACCGTATTTCGTCCAGGCAAAATGCATAAAACCACAATGGTTCACGGCCCTTTCCGCAAAACTGCGGAGGGGCTTTTGCTTCTAGGAAGCTACATTTTCCCGCCAAGTACACCATCGTCATCCGACCTCAAAAAGCCCTTAAATATTTGCTGCGCAAACGTTTTTCAGGGTCAGGTGCCATTTGCGGGAATATATCATAATTTTAACTGCAAAAAAGGCAGCTCCCTGATGAGGGATAGCTACCTTCGTTTAAGATTATTATGAAAAGGTAGGAGCAGGGAATTCATCAATTCTCATACGAAGTAAACTATATGGTTTTTCCCGCAGGTCTCTTCCATAATGAAATCTCGCCTGCCGATGTAATTGATTCACAATGACATATAAGTATTGATCGGGTCCAATCGAAAAAGTATCCGGCCATAAAATTCTAGGGTCATGTGCGACGGTTTCCATTGCGCCATTCGGCAATATCTTCCGGATACTGTTGTTTTCATAGTCTCCCGCATAAATCGTTCCTTTTGCGCCGGTGATCATTCCATCAGACGCACCTTTTTCTCCCCAATACTGCACATATTGGGATAAATTCATGTCCTGTATTCTTCTGTCTCTTAGGGCTTCTGTTGAGATGGAGAACAGTTGACGGCTGGTCAGCGGAGCATAAAATAAAACCTTTCCATCAGGAGATATCGCCAAACTATCGGAAGCCAATCTAAATGGGAAAGTCGAGCCGTCCGGGTTTCGATTCATCAAAATTTCACCTTCTACTTTCGGTAAAAAATAGGGATCAGGTGAAGTTGATTCTGCCCCATTTAATCGTCTAAACGCGTTCCCATTTTCTAAATCTACGACGATAATAGCCCCTGGCCCTCTGGAAGAAGAATCCGTTATATATGCATATCCCCCGCTTCCAACCCGAAAATCCAAACGGACATCATTCAGATAAGTGGTTGGCAAGACAACATCTTCTGTAAAGGTATATACTCTCCTTATTGTATTCGTGCTTAAATCAACAGCAACTAATTTTGCTCCCCCTTGAATAGGTTCAGAAAAATTTGGTGCCCCTGTATCTAGTACCCAAAGTGTTCCTCTTCCATCAGCAACGATACTTTGGACACTGACGAAAGACATTGTGATATTGCCGATATTAACCATGTTGGTTTCTAAACTGGGATAAGGCTGCAATTCACCCTCAACAATTTCCGCCACAGTAAATGGAACGTCGTCTCCCCATTTTGGAAAGCAAACAAAAATACGACCGGTTTCGGAAACGCTGACACCTGTAGGCATAGCCCCATAAAAAGCATGCACCAGTTCAAACTGTCCAAAATATTTTTCCATAGGTAACATAGGTTGCATAATATCCTCCTCATCAAATCCGAACGGATATCAACTATATATGATGAAATTTTTTTGTAGTGCCTGGTTCTTGATAAATTTTCTATCTCATAATTAACGAGGATCAATTGTATCGTTTGGACCGCCAGTAAGGTAATGATCGTCGATAAGGATACCATCAACACATCTGGATATTTGACTATCCTGCCTATTAGTTGAACAAAAGTTGCTTATGGGACGGAAGCACAAAAAAGCGCATTCTCATTGTAATAGAGAATACGCTTGAACATGATGTCGGGTGATCGTTACTCTTTAAAGGATTCGTGTGCAATTTCAGCAGCGATATATTGTCTCATCCAGTCGCACACCTCCCATAAATTCGCCACAGGTTCATTGCTGAAAGGCAATGCGTGCAAATAATTTGGCGGGCCGAAATCGATCGTAACCGACAAGCACTCTGCTCCCTCTTTACTACGATGTTGATAAATCTCGCGCCACCAACGGGTATGAGTTAAGAGTTCCTGCTGGTTTTCGAGAGCTGCGGGATGCGGAACTTGCGGTCCTTGAGCATAACCGAAACGGGCATGAATATGGACGGATCTCGAGATCGTGAGCTTTACACTGTTGATCCTGCAGGCCGGGAAGGCCAGCTTCAACCCCATCGTATCCCGCCTCAGCGATTGGCTTGAAGCTTTCTTCCCAACTGCCGGTCATGCCCCACAAAGTCTTATATATCGCAACCTTCATTAGAACTTGGCCTCATAAAGCACAGGCCAGGCTTCACCTGCGAATAGCTCTCCATCTTTACCTGCCATCATTTGCGCATTAAAATGGCCATCTCCTCTTGGATTGTAGGTGTACCTCGTCTTCCCCGTCATCAAATGCACAGCCATCGAGCGTCGAGCGCCTTCGGTTATGTTAGGGCCGCTGCCGTGAATGGTCAGTGCGTGGTGGAAGCTTACCTGACCGGCTTTCATCACCATCGGAACTGTAGTGAAGCTTTCATTTTCCGGAATATCCATCGTTTCCTGCTGCTTCTCCATGTTTTGCTCGAAGAAATCACTCACGTTCAGAAGCCCCCATTTATGACTTCGCGGCACCATTTGCATACACCCATTGGACAAGTCCACATCGGTAAATGCCACCCACGCAGTAATGAGCGACGGCTCCTTACAGCATTGCCAATACGAATAATCTTGGTGCCAGCCCACATTAGCCGTTTCTTTACCATTACCTCTGCCCGGCTTATAAAGCAGTTGGTCGTGAAACAGCCGAATCGCATCGGCATGCATTAGTTTGGCTGCAATGGCTCCGATGGTAGGGTCGGTCGCAACCTGACGAAGCGTCCTGTCGGACCAATGAGAGTTATCCGTTTTTCGCAACGCTTTCGGGTTATGCTGACTTTCCAACCAATTGCATACCGGTTCTCTCCCCGTCTCGTATTCACCTGTGTACATCTTGTCTTGATGTTCCTTAATCTGAGCAAGCTCTTCCGCCGAGAAGATGACCGGAGACATCCAATAACCATTCTCGTCAAAAAAAGCAACATCCCGCTCCGATGGAAGACAATTCACACGTACATCATGATGATTTACCATCTGTCAACACCTCATCCTAACTTTTTTTGAATCTGCTGTAATTATACTTGTGATACTGCGGGATGTATTTTTAAATAATTGCTTTAAATTTAAACATTTTCACCAATTAAACTCTTTTCTGCGTCTTGCACTGCGCAGGATGGACCGGTCAACGAGAGGTATTGTGATTCCGAAACTCGAGGGGGGATTTTCCACTGTGCCGCTTAAAGAATATGCTGAACGTATGGATCGATGTGAAATGCAGCTTCACGGCGATGGAGCTTACCGATTCACCGGTTTCAAGCAGCAAGTGCTTCGCCTTGTCCAAACAGAGTGAACGAATATACTCCCCGATGGTTACCCCCAAATGCTCTTTAAATTCCCGGGCCAGATGGGAACGACTGATATGGAACTGATGCGCAAGGTCATTGATTGTAAGGTCGGCACGAATTTCGGCATGCAAGAAATTTAAAATTTCGATAATGTCCGAAGGCAGTTTTTTCGCTCCATGATTTCTTTCTTGCGATGAGGCCTTATAGATTCGTGCTATGGAGACAAGCAATTGGATAAACAATCCTTGTACCATCGGTTTACTTAAAAAGATTTTCATGCGCAGTTCTTCAAAAATGTTATCGAAAATGCTTTTTATGAGACCATTTTCGTCCTTCTCCACCCGATTAAAACCGATTTTGTAATATTCCACTTCCAAGCTTCTCATCTGCTCGAGATTAAAGCCAAGGTAATACAACCTAAACGGCAAGTCTCCAGCGGCAGCTCCTTGATGACTTTCGCCTGGTTTCGTTATAAAAAGATCTCCCTGACTAACCGTGTAGTAAGATCCGTCTATCGTAAACCACCCTTGCCCACTTTCCACATAACACAGTTCAAAATGTTCATGATGGTGACCGGGCACATGCCATGTTTCGTATAAAACGACGCCGATATAAGATAAATTTTCAAATTCGGTCTCGTAAGGAAGCTCGAAACGAATTTCTTTGTCTGATTCAAGCAAACGTGAATCCTTTGGTGTGTTATATTTGGTGGAACGTTTCTTCTCCATCTGGCCACCTCCCTTCTTCAAGAATATACTTAAGATTCAAGTACAACAAGGGTTATCAAGACTCCAAAGCGAATGGTCGTCACACCTTGAGCCCGGTCAATACTACCCCATCGAGAAGAGTCATAGGCGATTATCGCAGGCCGATTCGATCCATCAGACTACTTATTTGCCCTGTCTTCTCTCCACATCCTTGGCATTAATCATACCCCTGACCAGTTTCTCCTGCGCGGCAGCCACTTTGCAGGAACATTCCAACTGGTCGTCCGTAGGCTTCCGGGCTCCGGGCGATGGGATCACTGGGAGAATCGCCGCTATTTCATGCACTTCCTCCAACTTATTTGGGGTGGCTTAAACTGATTGTTCCCAGCAGCTCTGTGATAATGTGCGACAGCGATATCAAAAAACACGAATAATACAAAATCATGGTTAGAATAACAAGCTGATTTATAGTCATCATATCGGTAATCGGACCAAGTTCATGTCCATTACGGTAATAGGTACAAGTTCTTGTCCTCGACTCGGGACAAGAACTTGTACCTATAAAACAAAAAAAGTCGCTAAATAAGCGACTTTCCTTGGGACCTTGAACTTGTCTCTCAAAAGAACTTGATAACATTCTCCCACCCATACAATACTTGAGAGAGATCTCGAATGGTAACAATTAACCCCCGTCTGGCATTTCATGTTGAACGTCCCCTATTGTCGGTGGAAACAATGAAACTTTAGGCGGAGTTTCAATACTTTCGACAGCGTTTTACGTTCAGGAGTCAAAACGATCGAGTTTCCAAAAAACCTAGGTACCTTTAATGCGATTCCGGCTATACCCGCTTAGGATTCTCCGAATCGCTTAGCGGCTCGTTCCCGGGCCCGAGCGATCTCGACCTCTCGATTGCGGGGTTCGGCTTGAGTCACCAGAGAATCCAGCAGCTGCCGTGCAACGGCGGTAAACTCTTGCACCGCTTGGTTAAACGCCGCTTCGTTCGCTTTGGAAGGACGGTTAAACCCCGAGAGCTTCCTTGCGAATTGCAGCGCTGCAGCCTGAATTTCTTCATCCGTCGCAGGCGGGTCGAAATTGAATAAGGTCTTGATATTTCGGCACATGGCATTTTAAACCCCTTTCTTGAAATGAACGCACTTTGTTGTATCCAGCATAACATAGTTTGTTCATTCAAGTAGTTCTTCAACCTCTCATCCCTCCGTTTACGAAGTTTTATTCTGTATCGTCGAAAAAGCACACCCCGGGCGCGTTACCGCGCTAATCGGAATGTGCTTAAATCAATTGTTCCCGCTTCTACTGCTGCTGCTGCCCCTCGATTAATTGAAGAACGCGATACAAGAACGTCGCCGCTTCAGCCCTGCTGGTCGTACTCTTCGGCTTCATGTAGCCGTTAGAGCCCGTAACCAGCCCATACTCGAACATCGTTGCCACGCTGTCCGCAGCATATGGCGCAATCTGGCTCGCATCACGGAAGCCCTCAAGCGTTGAACCGGATGCGGACGGCTTTTTTGCCCCCGTCGTTTGCAGCGCTCGGGTCAGCATAACCATAGCATCCTGGCGGCTGATTGAATCACGAGGAGCGAAGTTAACTTCGTTCACTCCCGAAGCGATTCCCAATTGCTTGGCGATGGACACCGCATCGTAGTAATAATCATTCGGCTTCACATCGGCGAACGTCGAGGCGATTTCGGCACGCAGGTCAAGCATGTTCACCAGCATCAAGATAAAATCAGCTCGCGTTACCTGATTTGCGGGGCTGAACGTGCCCTTTTCGATCGAGGTGCCTTTGACGATGCCTCTTTCGGCCAGCTTCTCGATCGCCTCGCGCGCCCATTCATGCTTGCCAAGGTCGGTAAATGCTGCCGGATTCTTGCCGCCGATAGCATAGACGCCGACATGGTCGATGGAGAATCGCAGCATATCCTTGTCTTTCTCATAAGACGCGCCATGAATTGCCGCCGCGCTGTCGCCCATCAGCTCGAAAGCTTGCAGATCAACAGCTTGCTCTCCTGCTTGAAGCGAATACGGAATGGCAATCGAAATCGATGCCTTCGCATTTTTCCAAGACAGAGCTTCACCGTCCAGTTGCAATGCAACTTCTACGATTGGCCTGTTGCCGATCCGCCCGGCCGCTTCGTTACTGCGATACTCGCCCGCATAATCGCTTACGATTACGAGCAGCTTTCCAGCATTCTCCTTGACTCCTGCCAGCATGTCACCAGTCAAAACAAGCTGAGCGTACGGCGTGGAGATATGCAGAATCAGATTAGACTGGTTCGTCAAATTAGCCGCCGTAAGCTCCAAAGCATAGCTCCCAGCCGCGTTCGACGACTTCAATTCAACATGAACATGTTTATTGCCTTTGCTGTCGGCCACTGCCCTCTGAATGGCGGCATTCAGATCCGACGCCCCGACCGCAGCGGCAGCCTGCTGGCCGTTCATCGTCGGGACAAGCACGGCTTTGACTGAACCGTCCGCTTGCAAGGTATACGGATTCTGCGCCTGACCGCCTCCGCCGCTGCCTCCACTGCTGCCTCCACCATTGCTTCCACCATTGCTTCCACCGCCGCCTCCATTGCCTCCACCACTCGTAGGCGCCTTGCGGTATTCGAAGGTTACCAGCTCGGGAATCGTCATGTCATCCGTTTCAAGCTCGACCGTATACTTCCCTTGCTCTTCTCCGGTCAACGTAAAGGCGATGCGGAAGCTTCCGTCATCCTCAGTGCCCGTCTGACCGGTATATTGAATGTTGCCTTTTGGGTCAAGCACTTTCACATACAAATGTTCTTTCTTGCCATTCATGACCAGACCGTCAATCGTGACTTTCTTCGTGGAAGCGCCCACAGCGGCTTGTATGCCGTCCAACGTCTTTAATTCTTGCTGCGGAGCAAGATCGTACACGCCGAATTCATAGAAGGAATAACCGTAAAACGTTGCCCGATTCAATCCCTCGAACTTGATGTATCTTGCCGTCGTTGCCGGGAAAACCAGGGTGTTCTTGCCGTCGGCAGCTTTAACCACGCCATTGTTGCCGACTTTCAAGGGCTCCCACGTTTGCTTATCATCCGAGACGCTCAGACGGTATTGGTCCGCGCGCGCATATTCCCAATCGATGCGGATCGTGTCGAAGGTTTGCTGGCTGTCCAGATCAACCTGGAACCAAGACGTATCGCGAACTTCGCTTGCCCAACGCGTGGCCGGTGCGCCGTCGAGCGCCTTCGCAGGCTCCAGACCTGCGGCTTCCGTCGAGGATGCCTCTGCTTCTTTATCTTGTGCGATGCTGCCAGCCTCGTAATACACGCCTTCCTTCAGCGCCGTATAAGCGCCTTCCGTTACAAACTCAAGGCCTTTAGTTTCTTCCAGCTTCGCATTGAATGCCAGCAAATAGTCCCTGGCTTGCTCAGGGTCGCTCTCTTGCGTACGCTCCATCATGATCAAGGCGTTGCGCATAGCGCGTACCGTATCGGCATTGCTAAGCTGCTTGTTGTCCGCGTACTTATCAACAAGAGCCAATAGGCCTTCAGCGCCCAAACGAGCTTCTATTACGAATTTAACCGTCTTGGATTTGGCAGCCGCCACCGTCAGCTCCAGCACATGTTTGCCCGGCTTACCCGTCAGATCTACAACAGTTCCTTCCGTATAAGGCTTGCCGTCATACTTGGCCGTAACTTTAACGATCCCGCTCCCGTCGTCTCCCGGAATGGTCCAGGTGAAGGCGGCCTGTGTCGTATCGGGCACGATCGTATGCTCCGAGATCGGCTGCCCGTTCATGAGCGCTACAACATCAGGCGGAGCAGCGTCTTGCTTCTGATAAGTGCCTTTAGAGAATTGGTAAAGCCAATCGTAAAGCACGCGGGTAGCAGGGTCTGTGCTTTTCGCCGCGTTGTATACAGCGTTGTTGCCTTGATAGTAAGCTTTATATCCATGCTGCATCAGACCGGTATCCACGCCGCTGTTCAAGTACTCGATGAACCGCTCGCGGAAGACGGCGTCGTTGATCATCCGGTCGTCGAATTCCAGCTCCAGCGACATGCCGTACCGCTTCGCCATATCCGCTGTATCCTCCAGACGCGAAGGGTCCAGTTTCTCGAAGAAATAGTTCGGTTGCAGAGATACGGCGTCAATGCCGACATCCTTCCACATGAATGCCTTATAGGCCATAAAATGAGGAATCCAGAACAGCTTCAGGCCTGCGTTATGAACGATGTCGCTCGCTCTCTTGACCATCTCCGGCCCGGTCGCATGCGTGCTGATTTGTTCCTCCAGCCAATACATGCCGACGAGCTCCAGGTTCGAGTAGCCCGCAGCCGTCCATCTGGCTTGCACTTCATCGACCCACCACTGAATCGCTTTGGACCTGTTATCCAGCGATGCGGCATCGCCGACCGCACCTACATCGAAGTTCAGATCCTCGCCGTCAATGCTGCCGAAGTCGGACTGATACTCGCCCGGTTCTGGAATCATCAGAACAACCTTCGTCTTATGGTCGGGCTCGCCAAGCTTCACGCCTGCCTCGACCGTCGCCTCGTTCAACGCGCTCATATCGCCGCCAGCGTTAAACGTTTTATCCAAATACCATTCCCATTCCTGTTTTCTGGCTTTGCCGGCCGCTTCCGCCGCTCCGAAGCCTCTGCCGTTATCCGACGTCAAGCCCAGATACAGTACGCCGTCGAACAGCCAATCGACAGACTCTCCCTGCTCGTTCACATAACTGATATTAGGGATAGCCCGTTCCTTCGTCCAATTTCCTGTGCCGTCCGCGTAGTGTCCGTTATACAGCAAGCCCAGGTTTTGAATCCCGCCAGTTGCATCTCCAGGCTGCAGGAGGGCGTACGGCTCAGGCTGTACCGGCTGTGCTCCGGCGATCAAGCCATCCGCACCGGTAATCGTCACCTCGTCGATCATGCTCCATGCCCTCGGATGCATGGAGAACACAACTTTCACATACCGAGCATATACGAGTCCTTCAGTATAATCGCCACGCTTGACTGCTCCAGTTTCAGGGCTGCCATCCCATGCAAATGTCTCGATGTTGGTCTGGTCGCCCCATAACAACTGAGTTGCATTATGAGACAATACGCCCCAGCTCACCCCATCGTCCGACGCGTAGAACGAAACGGTGAGCGGCACAAGCGTTTCGTTGTTCGGCCAATCGTGCAGGAAACGCGCGCTCACCTCCTGAACCGTCTTTTGCTCGCCTAGATCAAATACAACCGAACGGGATTTCTTGTTGCGGTGGCCCACCCAGTTATCGCTGTCACGCGAGGGGTCGGCGGCATTGCCGTCCGTCAGCTTCGTCCCGTCATCCGGGAAAGCGCCCTCCGGCTGTTCCGACCATGTGTACGGTTTCCCTTGGGCCAGATTATAAAAGCCGCCGCTTTCTCCGCCCGCCTCCTCTGCATACACGGAGGAGATTAACGATAACAGCATGACCGGGACAAGCAGCATAGCTGTCAAACTTCGTCTAGTTTTCACCTAATCTCACGCTCTCTTTCTATGCATAATTAGTTCTGCTCCTGTTCCTTCAACTCCCCAAGCGCATCAAGCATATTCAGAATAACGGTCACTGCTTCAGCTCTCGTCGCCGAGGCGGCCGGCGCGAAACGGTTGTCCCCGCGACCGTTCATCACTCCCGCCTCATGGGCTGCTGCCACGTACGGCTTCGCCCAAGCCGGGATTTGATCCGCGTCCGCGTAAGAGAGCTCATGCCCTTCCGCAGTCTTCAGACCCAAGCCGCGAACAATCATTGCTGCCAGTTCTGCTCGACTAATCGAAACCTTCGGTCGGAATGTCCCGTCCGCATAACCGCTGATCAGGCCGGATTCCAAGGCCTGCGCAATATAAGGCTTCGCCCAGGTTTGAATCGAACCTGCGTCCGCGAAGTCCAGCGAACTGTCCGCACCCTGCAGCTTCAACGCTTTGACCAGCATGACGACGAATTCGTCTCTGCTGACCGTCTTATTCGGCTTGAACGTCTTGTCGGTGTAGCCCGTTACGAATCCAAGCTCAACTGCCCGTTTGATGGACGCTTCTGCCCAATGGCTCGCAATATCGTTCAGCCGAACCGTTGTCGATCCGCCGGACTCCCCGCCATTGCCGTTGCCGTTCTCATTGCCGCTGCCGTTCTCATTGCCATTGCCTGGATCTTCACCTCCCGGATTCGAACCGCCGTTTTGGCCTTCTTCCGGATCAGGAGTTACTGGAGTCCGAACCCATCCTCCGCCGCCGGAGCCAGGCAGCGCTTTGATTTTGATCTTGAACGTTTTTTCCGCGGATGCAGCTCCCTTGCTGATCGTCGCGGTCAGCACGACCTCCATGTCGCCTGACCCGCTTGACGGACGTTTCAACAACTGTCCATTCGCATTCAGGTAGTCGGGTTTTGAGCTGTTCCAGACGATGCGCGTACCGAGCTGCCCTTTCTGCGGCAGGTAAAGGTTGGATGCGATACTTCCGTTCACATTAAGCTCGATCAGGTCCATTACGTCTTCGATCGTGAGACGATCGCGAGCAACGCTCAGCTCGGCATACGCCTGCTCGGCCTCAGGACGAGACAGTTGGGCGGATTGAATAGCCGCAGTCGCTTGCCCAATCGCTTGCTGAAGCTGTGCCCAGCCCTCAGGAGAGTAATTGTCCTCCACAAGCTTGTCGGCCTCGATTGCCGTCAACAGGTCGATAATCGGCCGTAGATTGCCGAGTTTATATTCCTCGCCGTACACTTCAAATTCCTCAAAGGAATAGCCGAACATAGTAGCTCTGGACACCCCTTCCAACTTCACGTATCTGGCTTGCGTGCTCTGGAAGGTAGTCACGACACGTCCCGGCTTTCCGTTAATCTCCCCGTTGTTGTCTTTCACAACGTTCGTCCAGTTCTCCTTGTCCTCGGACACGAGAATGCGGTACTTCGAACCATATGCCGTTTGCCACAAAATAGATACAGCATCAATGTTCTTCACTTCACCTAGATCCACCATGAACCAGGTATCGTCCACCCAATCGCTGGACCATCTGGTATCCCCTCTGCCGTCCACCGCTTTATCCGCCGTGTAGGACGAGGATTCCGGCTGCGAGGATTCAGCTTGCTTATGCAAAGCCAGATTTCCATGCAGGTCCAAGTAGGTGTTCCTTACGATGAGCTCGTCAATCAAGCCTTTAAACGCATTCGTCTCGCTGCCGATTTTGGCTACCGGCAGAACGAATGTTTCCAGCTTGGAGCCGTCTTTGAGAGTAGCCGTATATTCACTGCCGTTAATGAAGATGGAGGTCCCCGTGTCGTCGCCGATCATACTGACGTAGGTCCAGCGATCGGTCGGCAGCTTATAATTGAATTCGCTGACGTAATTTTCTTTTGTGATGGCGATTTTGCCGCTGCCCCCAATGTTGTATTTCAGCTGTCCGTCCGGAGATTCCAGCAGCACAACTCCTTGCGGGTTGTCAGCGTCCGGTTTGATCCACATGGACATCGTCCAGCCGAAACCAAGCGTGCGAAGCGGCGTTTCCACGTAGCTGGCCCCGCCGTTTAGCCTCACGGCTTGACCGAAGATTCCCTTCTCTGTGCCTGCATTCACCGCGTTGCCGTCAAAGCCGTTCCCCGAACGGTCCGCGAAGCCTTCGTCGAAGGTATAATCCAGCACGAGATGCCGCTCATTGTCGATTTGAAGCTTGTGTGACTGATGAACACCCGGCGGGTCCACGTACGTTGCGGCATCCGCCTGGAAGCTTGCGAAGTTCCGATCGATGCGGTTGCCTCTCCACAGCTTTTCCGCCAGCACTTGCATGGAAGGCAAGATCCGCTGATGCGAGTCCGCCATGGATACGCCTTTCTCTACGGACACATCGTTCCAGAGCGCGAACATGCCGCCTTTGACCTGCGGATGCGCATAAGGAAGCTTCGTCTCCAGCCAATCGTTGGGCTCCCACTCGTTGTAAATAAAATCGTAATTCAAATAACTGCGGTACAGCTGCGGAACGATGTAGAGCAAATTCGTATTGGTATTGATAATATCGTAGCCGAGCTCCACGGCCTGCTGAGCGCTTCCGTACGGTTCATACCAGATGTCCATCGTCGCATTGTTGCTGACCGGCGTCGTGCCGTCGTATGCGGACAGACTGCCCCATAGACGGGCGCGTTTCCCTTTGCTGTTAATGTGGTTAAGGAGCATATCCGCGTACCTGCGGAACGCCTCCTTGTCGTCGCCGAAATATTCATCCGTGCCGACGTGCACATCCGGGCCGACGAAGGTCGGATTGCTGCCGTCGAGATACTCGTCAAACAGTGCTTTAATGAAGTCGAGCGTCTCTGGACGATGGATATCCAGTTGATTGTTGCTGCCCAATCGAGAATCGTAGGCGATGAACGCGCCGGAGTGGCCCGGCGTATCAATTTCCGGCACGACGTTTACGCCGTATTCCATCCCAAGCAGCTGCAGGTCTCTGAATTGCTGCTTCGTATAATAGCCGTCCTTGCTCGTCACTCCCGGAAATTTCTCGCTCTCCAGACGGAAGTAACCGACATCGCCGACATCATCGTTCAGGTGAATCTGGAACCGGTTCATCTTATAGTAGGACATCAGCTTGACATAGTCCTGCAAAAACTCGATCGTATAAAACTTGCGGCCCACATCGAGCATAAAGCCCCGATCTGGGTATTTCGGATAATCGCGCGATTGCCCCTTAGGCATCGCTTTATGATCGGCAGCGTGGCAGAGCAGCTGCAAGATCGTTCTCGTGCCGAACATGACACCCGTCTGCTCGGACGCAGCAACAGAAGCATATTCGCCGATATTCAGCTCATATCCCTCTTTCCCCAATCCCGTATGGGCGGCATCCAGCATCAAATAGATATCTCCCTCTTGAGGAGAACCAACCTCAACGGTCAGTGACAACTTCGTTAAATCCAATAAGTCCTGCTGCAAAATGTCAGCCGTCCCCCGCAGAGCCGCCTCATCATCTGCGCGAATGACGATTTTGGATTTGTCCGACAAGCGGAACTCGCCGGTTGCGCCCAGCCACTCACGCAAAGAAGGAATGACGCGCGGCTCCGGGTTCCGATCGCTCGTCTGCTCGTAGAGACCGGGTACGGTGACTAGCGCATTATCCGTTAAAAGATAAGTCGGATCGCTGTCGCTCTGGATTTGCAGCAGCAGCTGAATCTGAGTATCGACAAGCGGCGCATGAATATTGCCCTGCACGTCGATCACCGGCAAGCTGTCCGTGTTCACCAGCGTCAGCGTATAACCTTCCGGTACAGCGGGCAGATTCAGCAGGGCATCCCCTTCCGAGACGACGATGCTGTTTTTCACCGCGTCCATAATTGGCTGCAGTTGAGGTCTGCCTTTGTATACCTCGAATTCCCAAAAGGAGTATCCGTAATAAACGCCTTCAATAGGACGTCGCGTCTCTCCTTGAAACTTGACGTATTGCGCTACAGTCGGCTCGAAATCGATCGTATCTTCACCCGGCCCGGACGCGACGAGCACGCGGTTGTCCGCGAATACGTTCCGCCAGGATACCGCATCGTCGGATACGAGAATCTGATATTGCTCCGCCGGAGTCTGCCAGTTGATGATTACTCTTCCGATTTCTACAGGCACACCCAGATCAACGTAAAACCACTGATCGTCCGTTCTTTCCGAAGACCAGCGGCTTGCATGTTCGGTACCCCCATCGACCGCTTTCTCAGGTCCGAAAAAATCCACTTCGTTCGACGACGAATAAGCCGTCTTCCCTAGAGCCATATTCCCTGTTGCGGCATTGGACCTCTCCGAAAGGGTGGTCACCATTATGAAAGCGGTAACAAATATAACTAAAAAAATAACCCTCTGCCGTAAACCCACGAATATCCCTCCCTTTGTCATTTGCACGAATTACCACAAGCAACCCGCATGACCTTCCATGCTATTTGCTGCGGCAACTTCATTATAAGTAGAGGGCAATGAAGCATCGATATACATGTGTTTACATTCCATATACAAATGTCGACATTTGGCCTTCTACAATGAATCAAGGCTATGGGTGCCAGCATTTGGCTTTTCTTCATGTTATCGAATATCGAATCCTTCTATAGGTTCGGTCAGTTTGAAATATTCTTTATATAATTCGGGTTATCAGAAGTATTTTGATGGTTGGGACTAAGTTCGTCCCCAACAGTTATCCAGCAGCCCGTCGGACGACATAATAAGTCGGATTAGAATTGTGTCTCATGGCATATAGACGGCTTGATATGCACTTCAAATAGCTTTTTCTCCAAAATCAATTAACGGATTGTAATGTCAGATGCGACAGCTCCTCTGAAAGGGATTCGTGTTCCTCTTCAACTTTTACGATCCTCCAATAATGTCTTGCTGCGACCAAAATGGTTTCATCCGAAACATTTTCTTTATGCATCGCTACGCCTGCGAAATAGCGCGGTCTGCTTAACGCAACATAAGCCAGTTTTAATGTATCTTTCACAAGCGATTCTTCAATCAATTCAGATTGGTGAGTAATCCTGCCCGTTACCTTAATGAAATTGAATGGAAATATAGTTAGACGCTTATCTAATTGTAATCGGCTCATGTTCTTATCCTTTACGGCAATCGGTACAAGTTCTTGTCTTCGATTAGGGACAAGAACTTGTACAGATAAAACAAAAAAGCCGCTAAATTAGCGACTCTCAATGGGGCTATGTTCTTGTCCTCGGACATATGGTAAACCTTTTTCCCCCATATGCCCCGCCGGGAGATTTGCACTAACGGTACCTTGTTCCGAACCACTCCCGCTACAGCCTCCGGGCTCCAGCAAGGGACGTAATTGCAATGCGTTACGGGAAGAGTCTAGGTACAGGGTCTGACGCGCTATGCGTACTAGCGAGCGATTCAAGTCGGGGTTACTATAAATTTTACTGGGTTATTGATCGATACTGCTTCTTGGATTTGCTCTTTGTTCAGCTTACTCACGTGTTATAATTCCTATCTTCTATAACCGTATTAAATAGTGTCAACGGAATCTCCGAAAAAAAGACTGAATGTCAGGGATTAGAAGATCCGGTGCATCCATTGCGGCAAAGTGGGTTCCGCGCTCAAATTCTGACCATTGCACAATATTCGTGTTGTCACGTTCAGCAAAGCGTCTTATAGATTTGAAATCATCTCCGAACACGGCCACTGCTGTCGGTGTCGTATTCGGTCCCTGCGGCTCCTGACTGTGGCTGTGCGCGTTCTCATAATACAAGCGAGAAGATGATTCCGCTGTATTGGTCAACCAATACAAGGTGACGTTCGTCAGAAATGCGTCCCGGTCGATAAAATCCACATGGTCACCAAAGCCACAAAATAAATCGGCAATCCAAGCAAGCTGACCTGACGGCGAGTCTGTTAGCCCATAGGAGAGTGTTTGCGGGCGTGTGGATTGAATCGAATTAAAGCCTGCCCGTTCATGGAAATTGGCAAGGAATTGAAGTTTTCGCTGATCTTCTTCCGTTAAGTCAGCCATCTCTGCCGGATCTCCGGAAGGGAACGAAAACAGCTGCAGTACATGAATGCCGCGAAGACCCTCCGGCTTCTGAATGCCGAGTTCTCTGGATACAAGTGCACCGCAATCGCTGCCGTGGGTACCGTATTCCTTATATCCCAAATGCTTCATTAAGACATCCCATGCTTTTGAAATACGAGCGATATCCCATCCCGATTCAAGAATTGGCCCTGAAAACCCAAATCCAGGAACGGAAGGAATGACTAAGTGAAACGCTTGAGTCGGATCACCACCGTGATTGCGCGGATCGCTGAGCGGACCGATGAGTTCCAAGAACTCGACAATCGAGCTAGGCCATGCATGGGTAAGCAGTAGTGGAAATGCGTCTGGTTCTGGCGAACGAACATGTAAAAAATGAATGTTGGCACCATCGATATTCGTAGTGAATTGAGGATACTCATTCAGGCGAGCTTCGAATTTACGCCAATCGTATTCTTTCTCCCAATAGAGTGCTAATTCTTTCACATAATCCAGCGATACCCCATATTTCCAGCCCGCTTCACCTAACTTTTCCGGCCAACGAGTCCGAGATAAACGATACCGAAGGTCTTCTAGATCGTCTTGCGCTACGGAGATACGGAACGGCTGAATTTCTGTGCTTTCCTCGGAAATAACAGGTCTTGTATTTGTCATGTGAACTTCCTCCTTTAAATGTTTGTTTTGCCGATATACTCATAATAATCCATGAACTCTGACTACATTATGTCAGGGTTCATGGGTTAATAACCCTTTTACAAAGCGAATTCATTTCAATTACATCTGCTCCTCATGCTAACGCGTTAAACTATGGGGCACCTATGGGCATTAAATCATATACACCACATATTGGAAAAATCCTGCCCGTTAGTTGAGAAAAAGCAGCCGACCCAAAAGCCGGCTGCCTCTTTATGTCTTCAATGAGCTAACGTTTCCCGTTATTCAGCGCTATCCATTTATTTGAATACTATAGAAAATCGTGGATCAACGAAAATCCATTGATGATCCGCATCTGACTATCTTTCAGAACATCGCGAGTCCAATTATCCGGCTGACGCAAATCCCAGCTCCGGTACATATCAACGAATACAATTATTTCGCGAATCTTAAGGAAGAGTGACAATTGATCCTTTTACTTTTCAAAAAAACTTATCAGATTTAAGCAAGAGGTTCCATCTGAAAAAGAAACGGTAGGACCTGCATCTAAAGTGCCTAAGTGCCAGACATACCACGTTCACGCGTTGAACCCCCTTGCAATTAATTAGTTTGTTCACCATGAACATTCAATATCATGATATACACTCAAAGATATTTCAATCTAAATTACGAGACAAAACATAATTCAAACCAAAAAAAATCCGCGTAAAACGCGGACTTAAATGGATATGTATGTTCTTTCCTCTTACATGAATACTATGCAAGTGGCAATATAAACTTTTCTATCTATTATTGAGCCCGCTGTCGTCCTTAGTCGTGCGATTGTAGACGACGGTTTCTTTGGTGCCGTCCGCGTATTCCAGGTCAACTTCGTCGATACGGATTGAATCCAAAGCACCTTGATACGTGAAGAGCTCAAACACACCGAGTTCTAACCCCGGTATGACCGGACCGACATATTGAAGATTGAAAGAGTTCTTTCCGGAGTGCTCGTCATACGAAGGGTCTCCTACGGGATTAAATGTGCTGACCTTCACGGTATAGTAGTTGATCGTTTTGCCGGTCAAATTATCGACGAGCCACGTCAGCGTGATACCGTTCGCTGAATTGACACTGTATCTGAACTCTCTTGGGTCGCTGAAACGATTCTCCGCTGTCACTCGGGTAGCTTCGGGTTCGTCGTTTGCCGTTTCGTTACCTCCTTGATTCTGAGCCGTGGAAATCGTTGCGCCTTTTTCGCCATCTCCGTTGGAAGGTTCGTTTTCGGCATCCACTGTTTGCCCAGCTTTAACTATAGTTGGTTCACTCCGACTATAACCCAAGTCTTCCGAGAAATACACACCGCAGCTGAACGCGATGATAATAGATATTAGAAAAGATAAAAAGATATTCAATTTTTTAGCCATGCTGATGTCCTCGCCTTTTCCGTTATTTGTTTCCAATAGAACAGACAGAAAGTAGTAATATCGAACTATGTTTATATAGTAAGACCTAACTCGCAACTTGATAACATAAATAGAAAAAGCCGCTTATTCAGCGGCTGCTTATGTTACTATGTTTTTGTCACCCGACAGTAGCCAAGATATTCCTTCAGGAACATCGCAACAGCCTAGCGCTTGATTTCGATGTCATATGTTTTTCGGATTTCGCCCATGAAAAAAATCTCCTCCAAGAAGACTTTTATACGCATTTTACACACTGTCTACTTAAAGGGGATCATATCAAAAATGCGGCTTCTTTAGTTTACATGGATAATGACTAAGCCAGATTCTCTCTATCCATGAGCTGGGCATGATTTGGTTAGATATCACTTCTGAAGATCGGGTTCCAGGCTCATATTAGGGATCTGTCTCAAATGATCCCTTACATTGTCCACCTTCCATGCTCCATTAGCATAAATAATGTGAGCTTCCCGATCAAAAACATAATGCAGCTCGCCCGTTAATATATTTCCTGGAATGTAGGATTGAATAAGGATCGCGCTAGTATTGCTTGCATAGTTTACCGTTGCCGTATTCATATCAAAATTCATTTCTTTAAAGTGAAGTCCTTCCTGCTCTATGATTTGTTGAATTAGACGATCCGTAAAATAAGGTTTGAAGTAAGCGCGAACCTGTTTCACTTTCGATAGATCAGATGCCTCGTTCAATTTCTCCGATAACCGCGCCATACGAGTATCACTTAGTCGTTGGTTGGTAGGTACTTGATACTTCGGCTTCATCAACTTAACGACGACTTGCTTGCCATCCAGGATAACGGTGGCTTCTTTGGTTTTCTGATCCCACTTCACATCTGCTCCCATGGTTTGGCTAACGAACCTTAAAGGTACATAAGTTGTGTTTTGGATGAGCTCAACCGGAGCATCAAAATCAACGCGGTCCTGGTTTACTAAGGCCCTTTTGAATTGAACCGCAAGTGTGATTACAGTTTCGCCTTTGGTCAATCGAGCCGTTTTTTGAAATTGGTTCCATTTCACATCGATACCCATGTTCTGAGATACTGCCCGTATTGGGATCAGCACTCGATTGTTCTTTAGAATACCATGCTCGATTACTTCATTGCCTGATGCTTGTGTTGGAATGACGTTCGCAAGAAAAAAGATCATAACCGTCGATATGCTAATCAATAACTTTTTCAAATGGCCTCCCCCTCAAATCAGCCCTAATTTATTCCAGTTCTATTCATTTAGACGTCCTATTCCATGAAAAAGTTGCCCAAAATGAACGGAATACCTATTTCCGCTTCTCCCTTGCGAGAGATAGAAATTCCGTCTTGTGTTATCGCGATGCCAAGTTCACGCAAAGCTTCTTCCGGAGAATAGGCAGCTCTGCTGCCTGCTGCCTGCCGTCTCCCCGCATACCGCCGATATAAGCAGATGGCTTCCCGGCTCAAGATCTGCCAGCAGAGTCGTTAGCTCTACCCTTTCGTACCGTTTCAAGCCATAAATACCGCTTCGGCCAAGCGCATGGTTGACCGACAATCCCAGGCTGCCTGTTCTCTCGATGTGTTGATCTTGTCCCGTTTCCATGGAATAACCACCGAGTATGCGAACTTTTCATATTTGGCCGAGGTATGCGTATGTGCGTTGCTTGATAAATGTCCGCTGTTGAATGCAGCCACACGGCCCGTCTCCTTATTCCGGCAAACCACTAAATGTGGCTCGGGCTGTACCGAGATGGCGGGGCCTGCCTGAAGGTCCTCCTCCACCGCGGTCTAGAACGGGGAATCTTCAGCAAGTTGCAGCACAAGAAAGGTTTTAAGCGCCCAATACGGCGAACCCGGCGCATTATAATTTTCCGCCATCACCAGATTCGGATAGGCATAACCGAGGGTAAGCACGCCGGTCCTGTCAAAAAGGTATCTCACGCCTAACGAGCAGAGCGCGAGTAAAACACGTCCCCGTGCATATGCTGAATTCTGCCCCAGTGGGCGGGATTCATCGTGTCTGGTGAGCGGTTCTCCAGAATGGCCTGGTACAGTGCCGTCTTCTCTTCCAAATGGGCAACGTGCTGTTTGGCTTCTTCGAGCTTAGCGAGCGCAGCTTCTTTATGCTCCATCATGAGTCTGTAGCGTTGTGGAATGGTAGAATCCCCCTCGAGACATAAATCGATATACATTTTTATGACATCGATCGGCATCCCGGATTGCTTGAGGCATTTGATGCCATGCAGCCAGTTGATCGATTCTTCGTCGAATAATCGAATATTATTCTCATTGCGCTGTACGCTTGGCACTAGAGCTTTATCCGTATAAAAGCGCACGGCGTGCTCAGTGAGCCCCGTGATTTGAGCGGCTTCTTTGACCGTATACATGTGGAATCCCCCTTGGAAAAAAAGAATAAGAGCCTCTTGCCTTCGTGTAACACGAAGGCACTATGCTTATTGTAACGCAACTTTGTCGTAATCGGAATTCCCGCTTCAGTCCCCGATGTTGGGGATACGCGCCGGTTGCTGTTATACATTTGATCAATAGGAGGAATCGCAATGCAAACTGTAACTTTGAACAACGGTGTGAAAATGCCAATCCTAGGCTTCGGTGTCTACCAGATTCCCGATGCTGATGAGTGCGAAAACGCGGTGTACGAAGCGCTGTCGGCCGGTTACCGCTTGATCGACACCGCCGCCGGTTACCTTAACGAGGAAGCGGTCGGACGCGCGATCAAACGCAGCGGTGTACCGCGTGAGGAGCTGTTCATTACGACCAAGATTTGGGTTCAGGATGCCGGCTACGAGAGTGCCAAGCTTGCATTTGCAAAATCCCTGAAGAAGCTGCAGCTTGACTATCTCGATCTGTACCTGATTCACCAGCCATTCGGCGATTACTACGGCACTTGGCGCGCGATGGAAGAACTGTACCGTGACGGCAAAATCAAGGCCATCGGGGTCAGCAACTTCATGCCCGATCGTCTGATGGACCTCATTGTGCATAACGAAATTGTGCCCGCCGTCAACCAGATTGAAACGCACCCGTTCTACCAGCAGACAGAGAGCGCTGCTTTCGTAAAAGAGCAGGGCGTGCAACACCAGTCGTGGGCGCCGTTCGCTGAAGGACGAAACAATATGTTCGGCAACGAAGTGCTGACCTCGATCGCGGGAAAACACAACAAATCCGTCGCCCAGATCGTATTGCGATGGCTTGTTCAACGAGAAGTTGTTGTCATTCCAAAGTCAGTACGGAAAGAGCGAATCGTCGAAAATTTCAACATTTTTGATTTTGAGTTGGGTGCGGACGATATGGAACACATTTCCACCCTTGATACTCGGGAGAGTCTATTCTTATCGTACCGCGATCCCGGAGTCGCCAAGATGATGGGCAACTGGAGAGTCGAACTGTAAACCTTGGTCCGGTTTCTCCATTTAGAAAGGACAGGGCCGGAACTCCTGTCCTTTCGTGTTGTAAACTCGCTTGTCCTTTAAACTCATTCACTTATTGTCCTCGACTCGGGACAAGAACTTGTACCGATAAAACAAAAAAGCCGCTAGATTAGCAACTTTCAATGGGACCATGCTGTCCCCCGACAGGTAATAATTGAGTCGCATATGCGGCTCTTTTTTTCTGTCTATAAGCCATGCATTGCTAAGGGTTCGCTCTCGATCTATCGGTTTCCGATTAACGATATATCTACGAACTTCGTTCACACCTTTTCTTAGAGACGCACTCAATTTCCAACGTTTCCTGATTGAACGTTATGGTGTTATGAAAAATCTCGCTGTAACTAGTATTTATCCCAACCCTAGTTCCGTAGAAATCACATTATCGTCATATAAGGTTCTAATTACTTCCTCTCTATTGTTTATCAAAACCTTTAACCACTCATTGAAATTATCCATGATTCCATACAATCTGGGGTTGTGACTATCGAAATAAGCAACTTTGTATTCTTCATTCTTCATCTGGCTCGCAATGAAACACCATGCATTTCCATTATGATCTAGAGAAAACGGGATTAAAAGGCCTATTTCCACTGATCCACCCTCTCTAATATTAATCATTTTATGAGTCTCAACGCTCGTCATTCTTTGTAAAGAAAGTCTCTGAATCGATAAGATTTGTTTGTTTCCATCTCCTACTGCGCTTACTTCTTGAATCATGTACAGAAATGCGCCATTGCTAAACTGTGATACAAAATCACAATAGGATTTTGGTAGTTTGTAATTCAAAGCATTTTCAGTTTTTTCTATATCTTCTTTCGATGCTACTTCATATGTTTCGTGAATCTCTTTTTCTTTAACAAGGGATTCTAATGAGGTATTGTCCATACATTCTAGAACTCTCCTTATTGCATTTTTGACTTCGCACTATCATTCTATGTACCTTCGTGAATCATTCCATATGTAGAGTATTCACGAAATTATTGAACTACCCTGCCCGTTAGCTTAAAAAAAGGAACAGCTGCCTACAGGCGAACTGCTCCATGCTATTTTAAATTAACGTGTCCCGTTAGTGTAAAACAACTTCATTTCCTTACAATTAGAGAATGACCTAGAAACCAGCTGTATAATTCCGGATTATCGTATGTTTCTGTCCAAGAGTTGTGATTCGATTCAGGATAAATTGTGAAAGAGACATTTCCGCCGTTTTCGCGAAGTGCGTCTACCATTTTTTTTGATTCAGCAATGGGCACTATATCATCCTTCGCGCCATGGAATGCCCAGGTGGGTGTTCCTATTAGTTCATGTACCCGGTTGGGGTTACCTCCACCACATATTGGAGCGATAGCTGCGAACCTTCCTGGATATTCTGCTGCTAAGTGCCACGTCCCATAACCACCCATGCTTAGCCCCGTCAAGTATATCCGATGTGTATCTACGTTATAGTTTGCAATGATCTCATCTACTAATGCCATCAATCCGTCTTGTTCAGCATTCCAAAAAGAATCCTCCGGGCATTGAGGGGAGATCGTAATGAATGGAAAAGAAGGATCGCGTTCTGCTATCATAGGAATTCCATGTGCTTTAACCAACTCCAGATCATCTCCACGTTCACCTGCCCCGTGAAGAAATAAGATTAAAGGCCACTTAATTGAGGATTCTTTTTCATGTTGATCTGGCAAATGTAAGAGGTATTTCATCCGCACTCTTTTAGTTATTTCTTTTTCAAATTTATTTGCGGTTTGACTCATCGTATCTCCCTCACTTTACTGATATCTCCCATAGGGGGTAAAAATAGAATTCCCCATATTTCCCGGAATTCCTTCAGTTGCATTAAACTGCCCGTTAGTTGAACAAAAGCAGCCGATCTCGTTAACGGCTGCCTTCTTGTCTTCTATTGAACTAACGTTTCACGTCAGTGCAATGGAGTGCAGGTGCAGCTGTCAACCGGCAACTGTTCGATGTTTAAATGAATAGACGTGAAACTAGTGAGTCAGCCTCGTGGTTATACCCTAATAAACGAAGATCATTGGCAATTCGGTCAATTAAAGTTTTATCGCCAGAGCAAGTATGTTGAAGATGGCGAACGAGTGCTAACATTTCTATAGTTTCATTAGACACTGCTGGCATAAATTGTTTGGTACCAATTGAATCTAGAGTATTTACAGTTACTTGGAATGATCTTTCTATACGAAGATTGTTTATATAGGAAAAAGGCTGTTCTATAGGCAAAATGTTGAACCTATTCTTTACTTCATTTAACACTTTTCCTTTTTCGAACTTCCACCGATCATGATCAAACCATTCTGAATTACTTTCCCTACTTTGTTCTTCTTGGAGATGACTTAAGTATCGATCTTCATTTTGGAATTCGTTCCATGCTAACGATTCATTGTAAAAGTGAAGTGAAAAAAAATCATTTATATTCTTCGCAACTATACGAACACGTTCATGATCCATAGGAGACACTCTAATAACTAAAGCCTCTTCTAAATCTTTAACTACTCCAAAATCTGTTAGGAGCGCAAAGTGTACACCGTCTCCACCAGTGCTGGCAAATGGAATGCTGTCTACGGGAGTACAGAAGTAACCATCATGACTATAATCTAATCCGAGGAAAAGTCCTGATGGGTTTTCTAGATATGCAACCTCATGTGCAAAAGAACCTTCCCATTCCACAAGTTGTTGCAGCAATTTAGGTGCCTTGCAATTGGAATTCATATTACACCTCACTATGTAATTGATAATTAACTATTTACCAGTATATCAACTTGATAACATAAATATTTAAAGCCGCATAATCAGAATCAGCGGCTTCTAATGTTACTATGTTTTTGTCACCCGACAACACGGCCGGCCCCTATGAGCCGGATGTGTTGAGTCAGCCCTTCCCCTACTTTAGTAAAATACGATGCTCCAGGTTAATGAATACTATTATAAATGCTTTTAAATTCATGAACAAAGTCAATCGGCAGCATAGGATCATCAGAAGCGGCTACTCGTTGAAGCTCTTTTAACCTGTTCATTGATTCTTCATCCAAATTTGACATATCGTTTGCTTGATGATAATAAACATACAGCAATACATGACGAAGTTTAATAGAATCTTGTAAATATACTATTTCTTCTTCTTGGATTGTATTTTCCTTCAGATATCCTTTCATAAAATGGCGGAAAAACAATTTATAATACTCCGTTTTATTCTCAAATTCCTTAAACGGATAAAAAAGTGCATAATACAATGTAATCCCAATATCGTTTACGAAATACGTATAACTGCAATCATCGAAATCGAACAAATAAATGTCGCCGTTATGCAGATAAAAATTACTTTGATGAAAATCAGTATGAGTCAAACCGTATGTATCTTTGGACTTGGGCAGAGAAGTAAGTTTTGTTAATCTTTCTCTTAAACAATTGAAATCATTACATCATCAGGTCGCAGGTACTTCTCCGCCTTTAATTGAACTTCTTGGTCCCAGGCTTGTCGTTTAAACGCCGGATTACTCCATTCGTAACTCTTTGTGGCATGATGAATTTTCCCCATAAATTCGCCCCATTTTTCGTAAAGCGATTCATTCCAATCTTCATCCGACACTTCTTTTCCAAGAGCCATTTCGTATGAAACGGCTAGGAACGAACCAATTTCTGCAGCAATTTCTTCAACCATATTACCCCTGGTCGATGGAACAGCATTTGAAACTGCCAGTCCTTTATTCGACAAATAATTTAAAAATTCAATTTCACCCCGTATATTATTTCTCGATCTTCTAATTGTATGTGAGATTTTTAATATGAAAAATGCGTTGTTTTTCTGGTATTCATAAACAAAGCTTTCATAACCGCCCAATGAACGAACAGTGTCTTTATTAATGTCATATCGCTTTATTGCTTCGGTAAGGATCTCTTCAGTGAATTGCTCTTCAATTTCTCGTATCATTTTCTATACCTTCTTTCATTCAACACATTTTCGCTTCTTTCTCACTCTTCCCTCTGTAACCGTTCATCCCGTCTAATTTGATACTGGCGTCTTGCTAAAATGAAAAAGCACGAAAATCTTCCTCTAATCGATTACCTTTATATTCCATACGAATATTGAATTATCCTGTCCGTTAACAAGAACTAGTACCGATAAAACAAAAAAAGTCGCTAAAATAGCGACTTTCTATGGGATCATGTCTTATCCCTATACATCTTGGGATCTTTTCTACATAAAAAAGCTTAAGGACAGTTTATATTTCCTTTTGTTCGAACTTACGAACTCCTTTATTTTTGACGTCACTGGTTTCAGACAACCGTAGCTTTTTTTTACCTATTTAGACACTTACTGATATAATTGACCCAACCCTCTGAAGAATCAACAATCCATTATCAATACTCTCAATGAAGTACTTCTTATCATCTAAAATAACAACATCAGTTTCCTTCAATTTGACTTCGCTTTTAAAATTTATGAAGTTATCTGATCCAGGTACTGCTCCTTTATAGTAAATCATGCTGTTCTCAACTCCTTATAAAACTTATTTCACTTAAACCAAAAAAAACCGATTTTCCGCCTGTACCTTTGTTCCATGACTTCTTTCACTGTAATGCCATCCAAAATTCCGGTTAACTAACTCTTGTAGCCAACGCAAAAACACCTCCCGAAATTGTCTCCATATCTTATGACATGGTTTTCTCTTGAAGGTGTTTTTAATTTATCTCACGCTATGGAGCCAGTCCCACCTGCTTCATCTGAAACGCTACTTGGTTTTGACTATTTGCCCCTGTGCTTCTTCTTCGCCTTTTGAACTCTAAGTTGATATTTTCTTTCATTTTCCTCAAGATTTTGTTGACGATTATGCACTTTTCGTTGCAGTTTCCTGGATTCGAGGTCCAGCTTTATTGCCTCCTGAGCATGGCTAGATAAACCTCGTTGGGCAATCTCTCTAGACGCCTGCCGAGCTAGTCTTTTCGGATTTATTCGAGTGTTTTTACTTCGTTTCGCATCCGTTCCTACTTTCGTAAGGTTCATCAATTCCATCATTTTCTCGCTAACGAACTCTAATATCTCCGGATCCTTTGGCTCGTTACCAAAAATATGACGACAAGCTTTTAGACGTCCTTGTTCTTCCTGCTCAATCACACCAATCCAGTACTTACAACTTTCATCAAACAATACGGTAAGCTTCACACTTACTCCCCCTCTGTTTTACTGGAGTGATGGACATCCCGAGGGGGGAAGGTCACTGACACTGGAACTGACCCTGTGCAACCGGACTACCAACCGATCTGTGTTTTTACACTCCTTTAAGGTTATATCACATTTTTCACAATTGTTAAACCGATCCACTATCCTGCCCGTTAGCTTAATGAAATTGCACCTTGAAACAGGCAGGGAATGCAGATGTTATTCGCGTATTGCGGATTATCAGTTGAATGAACTTCACCCGACTATTGCCATCGTATTGAAATGTTCGTGTATAAACAGCATTTCTATATAGCTAGGATTACCATGTATACGATGATTAGCTCTCCAATGGCCCAAAGCTTGGAAAGTCCGCTCCACCTCTTCCCTGCGCATTCATATCCGAAAAGGACCGATACCGACATGCGGCGTTACGATAATAATTGTGTCAACTGCAAACTCCTCTTTATGACAACTTCTAATTATTTTTCTTCTGGAATGTCAACAATAATATAGTTTTCTTTTAGATTAACTTGAGGAAGTTCGGCTTGTTTAAAAACAACGTCATTCCAATTCTCCTTAGTGATTAAACCATATCCAGTAGAAGTAATATGAGGCATCCAGCGAAAGTTGGCGAATGTCGTATCTTTAAAATTCGGTAGGGAACCGTTCTCTTTTGCAAAGGAGCGGTTTATGAAATAAAGGTTATCTTGCGTAGTGGTCTTTTCGCTAATGAAAGCTTGCCACTTAAGATAAGCAGTGTTCTTCGTGATTTTATAATAGCGGATTACATTATTATTGACCTCGATGAATCGGTCATGGGTGTTTTCCGGAAAATAATATTGAAGACTGGATGCTTCCATAATTGGTTTAAAGTCCTCCGTGAGCTGTGATACTCTAGGAAGATTGATTGCAGCATTTCTGGCCGTGCTTAATGCACTACTCTTAACGTCAGTCAGCAGTTTCGCACTTGGTTTTGAAACAAACGCCGTTCGGGTCTTTTGATTCCAAGTTACAGAACCGTCCAATGCTTCTGCAACAAAACGTAAGGGAATCATTGTTTTACCGTTTTGAACAAATGGAGCAGTACTTAATGAAACAGGAGATCCATTTTTTTGTGCTACTTTATTATTCATAGTCAACTGCAAGTTTGTGTCGCCCCCCTTCACTGTCGCTTGCTTAGCAGTATTATTCCAGGCAAACGTTAAGCCACCTAAATCTTTGAGTGAAGTCAGACTAAAAAATACCTGATTGTTCATAATGAGAATATCTTTTGAATCTAAGTCATGATTATTCACAACAACTTGTGTTCCTTTTGGACTTTTTACTGCTGCGGCTGCCTCATTGGTTGGAAGTAACAAAATCGAAGAACATAGAACAACAAAGGTAAATAATACCAATTTCTTCATCGCTAAAACCTCTTCTCTTCTTTATTCAACTTTCCTCTCCCGTTTACTTAATTAATCATTTCTTTTAAAAATAGAATAAGAAAAATATATCACTCCACCAACACCCAAAATCATTGATATCGCAAACAATATCCACACTATTTTCACATCAGTATCACTAATACCGTTACCTACTGGACCAACTTTTGGTTCGAAAAAATGATTTAGTTTCCATATACCATAGAGAATGAGAAATATTGATGCGAACAATCCAACAAAATGTTTCTGTTTAATGTTTCACGCCCCCATCCGTACTGATAATAAAGTAACGCGGTCATTAAGTTAATAAATAGATAATACCACATATTGGAACTAACCTGCCCGTTAGCTTAATGAAATTGTATGGAAAGCAGTTAGATATTTATCTAATCGGTTATCGGCTCAAGTTCTTGTCCCCCGACATATAATCTCATCATTCAACCTGATTCTTCTGAACCCAGACAGATGGCGGCAGTGATGATCCAAAATCTGTGACAAACTGAGCCTGGAGCCAAGGTTACATTGAGTGGCGAAAGGGATGACTGGCAGTTGAAGCCATCACAACCCTTGTATCCCAAGGCATCATGGATTCGGATAGACGGCCCCATCCATACAGTTCCAAACAGCTGCTGAAGCGGCAGGAAGCAAGCGCCTTATTGTATCTAGCATTTGATTACTACAGATTGCCAATCCGTAATGAACAGAAACCATAGTTCTGATAAATAAAAATGGCCTATAAAAATTGAAATGACGGGTGTCGATCATACGGAGTAAATCACTCACGTATGATCGACACCCGTCACCAGGATACATAACTTGGGGTTATTCCAGAAGCCCAGCCTCCCTGGCTTTTTGCACCGCTTCCTCCCGGTTGCGGACCCCCAGCTTCAAATAAGCCGAAGACGCATAGTTTCGAACCGTACCATCGGATAAATACAATTTGGAAGCAATGCTTTTATATCGCAGCCCTTTGGACAGGAACTGTAAAATTTCAAGTTCCCGCGGCGTTAAATCATAGGCCGAGGACGCTTTGATTGACGAATGGTCATCGACGCTATTGTCCGCTTCCAGTTGGGCAAATAATTTGTGCGACATGCCCTGATCGATCAGCGTGCCCCCGCGGTGGACGGTGCGAATCGTTTCAGCCAGCTCTAACGGCTGCATGGACTTCAATAGGTATCCATCCACCCCGCTTCGCATCGCCTCCAAAGCCTGTTTGGTATCCTCGAACGTGGTGAGAATCAGAATCCGGATGTGGGGCCACGATTCTTTTATCGTACGGGATGCAGAGATTCCATCCACATTCGGCATCTCAACATCCATAAGCACCAGCTGCGGCTTAACTTGCCTGCACAGCTCGATCGCTTGCTCGCCATCCTCTGCCGTCCCGACAACCTGAAAATCCTGCTGCTCTTCCAGCAAAGTCCGCAAGCTTTCACGAATAACGGGGTGGTCATCGACGACCAACAGGCGGATGACTTCATCCTTATGCTCCGTTTGTCTGGGTAGCGTGCAGGTAACGAGAGTGCCTTCTCCCCGCTCCGTATAGACGGCCACATGGCCTTGCAAAATCATCGCCCGCTCTTTCATGGCGTTGAGGCCAAAGCCCTCCCTTCCATGCTCCATCCCGCGGCCGTTATCTTGAATTTCCAGTCTCGTCTGTTGGGGCTCGAAATGCACGGAAACCTTAATCTCTGTCGAGTGTCCATGGCGCACGGCATTCGTCAACGACTCTTGCAGGCAGCGGTAGAGCGCTGTCTTCGCTTGCTTCATTACAGGGTATTCCTCCCCGTAGGCATGGAAAGTAACCGGCACCTTGGCATGTTCCTGAAACTCCTCCGCCAGCTTCCTCAAAGACTGAAGCAGGGGGAGAGTCTCATGCGGCGATTCGATTTGATGTACGTAGCCTCTGACCTCCTCCATATTTTGGCGGGCCAGGTTCAATAGGGAATCGAGACTTTCGGTTCCCGTATCCGTTGCCATCTGAGGACGCAACGTTTCCAATCCCATAATGAGCGAAGTGTAGGCATGACCGACGGTATCATGAAGCTCTTTGGATAGCCGGCTCCGTTCTTCGGCAAGCGTGATGCGCTCGATTTGGGACAGGTACTGCTCCAACACCGCATTTTGCTCGCGAATCGTTTCGCCTTGACGATGATTGAGCGCGAGTAAATGGAAGGAGAATCCGAAGATATATGCCATCCCGATGTGAACGGCCATGACCCAGTATTCACTCTGTTCTGCAAGCTGCTTGATTATGGCGGGCAGGAGCAATATGGACACAGGTCCTGACCAGAGATAGGCCCTATGCGCGCTATGGGCAGCAATGAAAAATGCATACAACAGGAATGCTAAGTAGGCTTGGGGAAAAAATGAAGCCAGATACAAACACAACCCACCCGAGATCACAATTTCGGTAAACAAGTAATATTTATAATTGAGCTGCAAGCAAAGCCATGGAACGGAAAAAGCAATCAGCTGCCATAGGACAAGGACCACAATCGGCAGCGTGAAATATTGTTGCAGACTTATTGTCGTAAACACGAGAGAAATGCTGGATATCAGGCGGATTATAAACATGAGCCAGTCGTACCAGTACCATTGCTTGACCATATCGAACAAAACCATCATCCCCTAAAGACTTTCAGTATGACATTACGTAACTATTATAAAGTAAACTGCTATAGAGTAAACTATCCTCCGACGACCTACGAGGCGAAGCGGGGCATTCGTCTACCGGTTCACATGCTTGATCATTAGACGCGTGTAGCCGCCTATCCAGCGCGCCAAGCGGTCTGCAAGCCAGCAGCTCACCAACATCAGTACGATCCCTGTGACCGATACCATCATAGCTTTGGCAAACGTGTCTACCGTCGCACCCATAATGGAAAGGCTGATAAACGGATAGAGGAACGGAACCGCAATCAATACAGGCGGCGCCACATAGAGTAAGGCCGCACTGATCAGACTTAAAATCCCTACCGGAAACTTCAACATCAGCCAGCCAATAGCGATCCAGTTGCGTCGGTTCAGCAACTCCTTTTTCGCTTGGAGCCAGTTGGATACTTTCGGGGTGACAGCTTTAACACAAGGCTCGGTGGTGATATCCATATAGATCTTGGTTTGTACTCGTTCGAATTGCAGGAAGGCAGTTGTCGTGCGCAAAACGTTAGCCAGGAGAGGAACGCCCACGACAGTAAACGAAAGACTCAAACCCAGAATAATGGCAACCAAATAAAAGCAGAAGTAAAACAATCCGGTGACGAAAGTAAACAGCAGGAAATAGCCGTTTTGAACAAAACTGGCGACGGTTCTTGCCATCAAAGAGCTCACATCCTTTGCAAGTAGTAAACGTATCCTACTGCTCTTGATGTCAATTCTGCCAGTGTCATAATGTCATATGACATAAAATGAACGGAGTGTAAGCTACGGTTATGACCAACTGCACAGTAGAATTGTTCAAAACTCAGGAAGACCCCTGTGTGCCAGTATTCTCTTACTATACTACAGGGAAAAAAGTAATTAAGCACTATACCAAATCAGCCAGCTTTATGCATTTTCTCTTTCAATGTGCTTTCATATTGAATGATCGCTCTAAAATTCAGCCCAGAACAAAATCATACACCGTATTCTCGCTGTCAACATGACAGTCCATATTTTGGAAGTCTATCGGTTTTTGAGAAACATAAATCGTTAAAACAAAAAAGCCGCAACTAAGCGACTTTTAAGCATACATAATTAAGATTTTATTGATTCAGTTGAGATGGCTTCACTTTCTGAATGTGAACGAGGATGTCAAATGTTTTACCTAATGATACATCAACAGTCGTTGGGATATCTGGACCTACCGTTGTTACTCCGGCAAAAATGGGATGTTGCTCGTTTAGCCAAGTTTTAGTCATTCCGCTTGCCTTACGTAAATCAACAAAAAACTGGTCGTATTTGACTTGTCCAAACATATAATTAAAATTGTTCGGGTCATCTAATTTTAAGATTCCATAGGGCCCGAATTGTTGGCTGGTGTTATAAACATTGTAACGTCCCTCGAAAACAGATGTTCCAATGGTTACATACCGTTTACCATAATGTTCTGCTAAGTGCTGCCCAGCCATTTTAGGGTATACGAAAGGAAGCATATTTGTTTTCGACACGTGCCCATTATGGCCCCACACGATTGTTTTTCCTATATGTTCTTCAGTCCATTTCGCATTCTCATACATGGCAATATCGTGTTTCAAATAAAAGTCTTCCAGGTTATCAGGATATGCGGCTGTCATTGTCGTAAATTGCTCAATAATACGGGCATTTTGTATGATCCATGCGAACTCTGGGGATTTTCCATTCAGTTTATGTTTATTTTGCTCTAATAAAGCGCTAATTTGTTTCGCATCTGAAACATACCGTGCTTTCGTTTCTTTCTTAAGGCCGCCAAAGGTATCTAAATCCTTGGTTACAGGAATAAGGCCTTTCATCTTTTGATCGAAACGAGTGACTAGTTTTGGATCGTATTTCTTTACATACGCTAGGATATTGTTATAAACACTCTCGTTTACGGTTTGTATATCCATGCCGATGATCCGTATTTTGGATTTATGCTTTGGATCCGCATTATATTGGCGTATCCATTGAAGCAGATCAATGATTTCTTTCGTGTTAAATACAGGACTTAGATATTGGCTTGGGTCCCCTTTACCCGTAAGAACATAGCGATCGAGTCTCAATGCTCTGTCCCATCCCTCTTCTAACACCAAGGCCTTAAAGCCCATTTCAGCTGTCAAATAATTAACAATGCGATGCTTCATGGTAAAAACTTCGTGAGCTCCATGCGTCGCTTCGCCTAAACCAACAATTGTAGCTGATCCGATCATATCCTTAAGCGGTCTTAAATCCTGAAGAGATGCTGTTGGATCCGTTGACTTTAATGGCATGGCATGCTTTTCTAACCATTTTATCTGCTCGGCTTTCTGATTGGAGTTGTAGGGAGCTATAAGAGAATCACCTACTTTCGAAGCTGCATGAATATTTCCTGTAAAACCAGCCAGTGTGATCATCGAAGCAGCAATTGCGATACCCATTTTCTGTTTCATAAAATCCTCTCCTTAAATACTTTGTGATTTGGTTTGATGAGATATATTCTAGTTCCCAGAACTCTCTTCTGTATCCTACTGCACTCCTTGTTATGTACAACAGTGTCAAAATGTCATATGACACGCCTTCCCCCGTTTACTTAATAAAAAGACGTCTGCTGCCTCGATGAAATCAAATCGGGAATGTAACCATGTTCTTGTCATTGCTTGATAACCTAAATATAAAAAGCCGCATAATCAGCGGCTTCTAATGTTACTATGTTTTTGTCACCCGACAATTTTTACTAACTTAGTCAATCTCCTCCCCCACCGCCATCTCCCGAACCTCCATCATTGCCACTGTCACTACTGTAGTCGTATGAACTCCCCCCGTCTGCTCCACTGTCACTATCGCTGCTCGGAGTTCTCCCGGAAGTTGTCCCCCCAGGTATTCCCTTCCAAGAATGATTAAAGACATAATCGATAGCGGTATCCACATCGTTATCAAACAGGGAAGAAGCCTCTGATAAAGGAAAATCCGGGTTTTCTTTGCTGACATTTCTCATAAAACGTTCTCCTACATCAAGTAATAGCGCATCTTCCCTCATCTTTTCCAGCCATTTTGCGGTCATTATTAGCCCTTCCTAGATCATGTCCGCCTCTAGCCAGCTTTCGTCGATACCGCTTTATAGCGCTTCGGTAAGCTGCCGAACGCTGATCTAATGCTCCTCGGGGTAATAACCCAACAAGTAAAAATGAAAGAATTACGAAGTTCAAGTATTCGTCTACCAGGGGATCATACAAAATTGGAGCTGCCACGAAAAAGCAAACGACCAAAAAGACGATGATGTATCTTTTGAGGCGCCAGCGAAAAATAGCTAATATGAGTCCGCCGCCTAAAACAATGGCCAATACTCCTACCCATCCCCAAGGTGTTACGTCTGCAATGTACAGATAGATGAGCAAAACCAGATGTATGAGAGCTAGAGCCGGTATGATGACTTTTCTCGCCGCGTATTCCTTGTATATGATCCCTTTGCTATTCTCAGTCTCCACAAGCTCCTGCCAGCGGCTGAGTCCCTTATTAAGACTTCTCATGCGCTTTATGTATTTACCCATAGTCGCTTTATTCCTGCGCTCTGTTTTCGTAGGGCCAGAAAATTTATCCAGGTTCAGGACAGTCGTACCGTGAGACAGCCAACCAAGCAAGTAACGGTCTGGTTTGTTCAGGGCTGTACGATTACCCTTGAATGTAAACTCGGGAAGCCTCATCGGCGCTCTCGAATCTTCCTGGAATCTCATAGCTGATGGCACTAAGGAAAGACTCACCATACCTTTACGGCGCAGCGAAAATACACCGGCCAGCCCATCTGCAAGCCGGAGCTTTCCCTTCCGGAAAAGGTAAATCATATCGATTGGATCCATCGCTGCGATATCTTCGAAGCTGATCCTCCTCCCCCTCCACCAGGATGAAATCCTACGCAGTGAAAGGGAATAATATACGATACCTGTTATGGCTGCATAGGTCAGCCAGCGGCTGATATGTTGACCCGCTTTCAGTAAATGTTCACGCTTTTCGAATCTTTGCTGAAGCTTCTGTTCAGCTAACAGTCGTTCCGAGAGTGAGGCTGAGGTCTCTTCTGTTTCCCTCTCCGTCAGCACCTCTGGGGGGAAATACAACTTCAGCCTCGCACTATCCCCTTCAGGTAATAGCGTGTTTTCGTACCTGATCCAACGATTGTTTACTTCTGTCAAGCTGCCTCTTGAGCGATCGTAAGCAAATCCAGATAAATTCTCTTTTGCAGGCTGTTCCGTATATACCCTAACGGTTACGTTGTGATGATCAAACCTGTTATCTTTGAGTACGGTCCAATCCAGCTCTCCACGATCGTCATATTTCACAGCTTCTCGATCAAGCCTATAGCGATAATAGATCTGCCTCGTTTCATCTTTAGCTTGTAATTCGATGTAATAAGAACCCGATTTAGTTCTTAAATAGACCGGATAACGCTCCAAATTAACATAACCAAGATTACCGAGCTCTCGGTCATTCGGTGGTACATAAGCTTCAAAAAATTCAATATTAGCTCCCCCGAAATTGTCCATATATCTAGGAATTCTTTCATACTCTCCTTGTACTGTGTAAGTGAATAGCTCTTCCACATATAAGTCACCGTCCGCCATTACCTTGGCCATAACGTCCACTTGATCAATCGTTAACTCATTGTCGTTGCCACACCCGACTAAGATAACAACCCAAACAATACTAACTGCCAAAAGATCGCATGTTTAATCTTTATTTTCACAGTAAACCTCCCGTTAATATACCAGGGCCTCACTGTCCATTTGTTGAACAAGAAGGCAGCAGATCACGTTGATATAAGCATCTTGCTTCTATTGATAATAGATGTCTTTCTGCTC
Source organism: Paenibacillus sp. CR_12 (assembly GCF_041953985.1). Taxonomy (NCBI): domain Bacteria; kingdom Bacillati; phylum Bacillota; class Bacilli; order Caryophanales; family Paenibacillaceae; genus Paenibacillus; species Paenibacillus sp. CR_12. The sequence continues at coordinate 170,848 of NZ_JAVFHO010000002.1, forward strand.
CCAGACGCCATTGTCGCACTCTATGATGGATCTTAGCTCTACGTTTACATAATCTCCCCAATATCCCATTGTAATAGAGTTTTCATGTAATGAAATCCACTGCAATGACACGATAAAATGTTCTATATTAAAATTACTGTTTTCATAGACTTCTTTACAATAAAGCTGCACTCCATTATCAAATACATCCATTTTAGATATAAAGTGTTCAAACATTTGATGAGAGATATTTTGGAAACCGTCTACTTCTATTGACCAATCCGAATGGGCGGATTCTAATAGTATTACAGCTTTTGATTTATCCGCGTTTTCCCATGCCGTCAAAACTTCATTTGCTGAGAATCTGTTGAATTTAAACAACAGTTGTTGTTTCATCATTAGTGTCACTACCTTTCAAACTTCAATTACCTCTGCTCCAAAAATCATCAAGCGTCTTCTTGCTTTCTCCTAATGAGCGAAGCTGGACAATATCCCCTCTTTCATTTAAAGTAAAATGTCCTTTGAAAGCATCTGGCATGGCATGATATTGTTTTTCTTCCTGCTCATATGCCTGGACAAAACAAGCATATCCATATTGATTTACTAGATACGGCAGCCCAAAAGCAGAGCGAAGCAGCTCATATTCTTGATAGTTATAAGGCGTGCTTTCAGGACGCTTCATCAGAATTTCAATGAATTTAGTCATTAGTTTCTCTACTTCTTTCTCAGTTTCATACTTTGCATAGCCTCGAATTGCAGTCAATCTCATATCTAGGTAGCGCTCTTTTTTAAACGCTTTTAAGAAGAATTCCTTTAAATCAATATCTTCACTGAACACAAGTGCTTTCAATATTGTGTTGCGAGTGTACAAATTTTTAGCCTTAAAATACAGTTCTATTAAAAATTCAGCATCTTCATTTGACAACGTTATATCCTTACATCTTTCCAGCAGCTGTTGAAAATCGTCTTTATTTTCATACCCTCTTTTTTGGGACATCTTCTTAAGCTCTTCAATTATGTTTATCATTTGAATCCCTCCACCATTTCCTTCTCTTCTCTGGCTTTACCCTATTGGCACATCATTCGCCCTTATCCTTTTAACTTCTTAAACCTAGTTAAATATTCACTGACCAATTGGAATTGCACTAACATGTCCCGTTAGTGCAATGGAGTGTCACCTAAATATTATAAAGGAAACATTCCCCATCTGTCTGATAATAATGGCCACCCATCACGCAAAACTGCCCGTTAGCTTATTGTATTGCATGGAATACATAGTTAGATGCTTATCTAATCGGTATTCGGCTCAAGTTCTTGTACCGATAAAACAAAAAAGCCGCTATTTTAGCGACTTTCTAAGGGACCATGTTCTAGTCCCTCGACATGATTTCTTTTTTGGCTACAAATACCTAAAGCTATGATCCAAAAAAGGCCAACCGAATGGATTGGTTGACCTCATTCTCCTTCATGTCATTGCGTGAATCATCCCTTCTACGGTGCGGCGATCTGACGTGCTACCCTATCGGCTAATGTTGCATCGGCCTGGAATAAATAGCCTAACACAACCCTTTGAATTTCATGAGAAGCCGCCGATAAGTCATCAGCGAGGTTCTGAACAAGATGATCCTGCTGAACTTGTGTGAGCGATTGGTAGAATTGTCCCGCTTGCGTGAAATTATCGGCCTTCGGAATATCGGATCGAACGAGCCGACCGGCTACATAGCGACCTGCCCCGCTCGTTACCTGTTCAGTCGGTGACCAGTTTGCTTGATGGTTAATCGGAATTTTGCGGAAATCCGATCCAAGGCGATGCCGCTGTGAATCCCAATAAATATTGCTGCGACCTTGCAGCATTTTATCATCGGACAGCTCGGCACCATCCAGAAGATTTGACGGGGAGAATGCCAGCTTCTCGACCTGCTCCTGATAATCAGTAGGGTTCGTATCCAATACGAGTCGACCAACCGGCAGCAGAGGGAATTGATGCACATCCCACACTTTCGTGTCATCCAGCGGATCGAACGACAGCATCGCCTCATCCTCTGGGTTCATCAACTGCACATACAGCCCGTATTGGACCGGTGTGCCTTTGGCAATCGCGTCATACAGATCTTTACCCGAATAATCCGGGTTCTCGCAAGCCAAACGAGCTGCTTCTTGCGCATCGATATATTGCTCTCCAGCCAACGGAATCCAGCGATATTTGACGTAGAAGCGGACGTTCTGTGCATTTTTCCAAACATAGGTGTTAACACTGTGTCCTGGCGTATGGCGGAAGCTCTTGACCGTCCCTTCGTCCGAGTACAGACGTACAACGAAATGGGTTGCCTCTGGCGCTGTAGCAATGAAACCCCAGAATCGATTCGGATCGATGAGATTGTTAACTGGTGATGGCAGGAAAGCATGAATTGACTCAGGGAACCGGATCGGGTCTCGTACGAGGAACACAGGGATATGATTACAGAGCAGGTCGAATACGCCATGCTCGGTATAAAATTTCGTCGAGAATCCACGCACGTTGCGGGATGTATCGGGTGTCCCTTTGTTGCTGACCGCAAGTGAGAAACGAACTGTAACGGGTACCCGTTGTCCCGGCTGCTGCAAGAAGCACAGTTTCGTATAAGCGGCCATCGAGTGAAGGGTTTCAAAATAACCCATGGCACCAAACCCCTTCACGTGGACCGGACGCTCTAATAGCTTTTCGTGGACAAAGGTTTCAAGTGTTTCATGCAGCATGCTGTCCTGTTCCAGAATCGGTCCCCGTTCCCCCACCGTTTGCGAATGGTGTTCCGGCGACTGCATAGCACTCCATTGTGATTGAGCATTGCCTCTTTGCCAGCTTCGATCGTTTGCCTGATTGTTAGCTTTGTTACCGTCCATTGACCCGCCTCCCATACCTACATTCTCGGGGATATATATGCATGGCTATGTACGGGTATGACAGCATGTCAAATTGTATATTGAATTGAAATGAGTAAATGTGCATTCCATCACATAGTAAAGAAATCCTGTAAACACACTACGTTATCCGCATAGCTTTCTGCTGCGCTTTCAGACACAGTTCTGCCGCCATAAAAGCGGATCGAGCGCAACAGCGGCGATGATAAATTCACCCGGCTTCACCACCGGACTGGGCTTCCCCTTCGGGGCATAGTTCATTCCGTCGCTTTTCTGGATCATGATAATCCTCCGCCCATATCATTTTTTTTCGCCATAATTGCTTCCTGTCGTGATCTTCCCATCCTCAAAATTCTCAATGCTCTTGCCCTTTTGGTAAAAATAAGGAACGTTTAGTTGAGCACCCTCTTGCGTATAGAAGGGATCATTCTTTTGTAGCGGGAGTTGCACGTTCTCTCCCATGCTTGCGGATTTGTAGATGCTCATGATCAACTCTAGTGTGCTGCGGCCGTCTTCTCCGTCGATGAGCACCGGCGTTCCATGCTCGATCGCGCTCAGCACATTGTCGATCTGACCAGTATGTCCTTCGTACGGCAAATCCGGCAATTCGTTATAGTATTTCTGGATTTTTTCTTCTAGTTCCAAATCGCGATCAGGGAATCCGTTCGGCAAGGAAGTGGAAGCCGTTACCCGCCATGGGGCAGAAATCCGTGCATACTGTCCTTGGAAGATGTATTGCTGTTCTTCTCCGTGGTGGACGACCGAGCTGGTAAGTTGCCCCAAAGCTCCATTCGGATATTTCATCATCGCGATGGATAAATCCTCAACCTCGGCATTGTCATGCGCGACATTAGCCATGTAGGCTTGTACGTGGCTAGGGCGACCAAGCATCCACAGCAATCCGTCGATATGATGTACGGCATGATTCAGCGTAGGGCCTCCCCCCTCTTTCTCCCAAGTGCCGCGCCACCATAAGTCGTAATAACTATGGCCCCGCCACCAAAAAGAATCCACTTGGGCATGCAGAATCTTGCCGGCCAGACCGCTATCCAGCACTTGTTTCAGCTTCATAATCGGATTTCTGAATCGATTCTGGGCGATCACGGACAACACCTTGCCGTTAATTCGTGCCGCTTCGATCATGTCATCACATTCCTTAAGCGACGCTGCCATAGGTTTCTCAACAATGACATGGCTTCCTGCGTTCAGGAAATCGACCGCAACCTGCGCATGAACGTACGGAGGCATACAAATGGACACGAGATCGATTCCGTCTTGAAGCAGTTCCTTATAATCGTGTGCGATTTTAGCCTCCAGTCCGTACTGATCCCGCCTTACTTCAGCCTTCTCTGGGTAAAGATCGCATAAGGCAACAATTTTACAGCGGTCCTTAAACTGCAGATATGCTTCGATATGACTGGGCGAAATTGCACCCGTACCTATAATCGCAACCTTTAACATACGTTATTTTTCACCTCCCAACTTTATTTTTTATATAAAAAATTATATGCGGTGCAAACTTGTAAATGTGTTTTGCTATGGGGGAAAAATAACGCTAGATTGCGGATTGTATGGTATATTCAATGCATGTACGAAGACGAGGTAGAAGGAGGCAAACAAGTTGTCATTCGTTGCAAGCAACTACAGTATCTCTCCCTTGTACTTTGCCTATAGACGTAAAAGCGAAAATTACGAGCATAAAGAGACTTTCCATTCCCATCTTGGCCTTGAAGTGTTGTTCATTCATCAAGGAAGGGGGACCATGATCGTTAACAACAACAGCTATGAGATTAAGCCGGGCATGCTTTGTATATTTCAGCCCTGTCAACTCCACCACCTAAAGCTTGAATACGACGATCATCAATGCTTCGAACGTTCGATTGCGATTTTTGAACCGACGGTGTTTGAGGCTTATTTTAAACAGTGGCCCGTTCTCCATGAATTTTACAATTTTATTTATCTAGGCAATCTTCCTTTCCCTTGTTTATACGAGGTCGACGACCCGTGTCTGGAAGGTGCATACAAGAGCATGAACGATCGATTCCCGACGCTGTCCGACACGGAAAAACATGAAGAAATTTCGCTGTTTCTTGTCGCACTTTTTCGCTCCTTGAAACCAATCTGGGATAAGCGGATAGTACGGAGTTCAACTTACCAAGCCCGTAAAAATCATCGGGTGGAGCACATCTTAACCTGGATTGAGACGAATTATACGATTCCTTTCCGATTGGACGACATGGCGAAGTCGCTGCATCTATCTCCCTACCATTTATCACATCTCTTTAAAGAAGCGACAGGGATCAGCATCACGGAATACATAGCAGCCCGAAGGATTCATCAATCCATACAGCTCCTAGCGACTACAAAAAAACCGATCTCGCTTATTGCGGAGGAGATCGGATTAACGAATAGCTCTTATTTTTGCAAATTGTTTAAGTCGCAAATGGGAATCACGCCGCATCAATATCGAAAAAAATGGACGAGTACTTAAATAACGGGAACGCGCCTGATATTTATATGGACCTTAGATAAAAAGGTGGATCGTGTCAAGCATGATCAAAGATAGTACACGAACAAAATCAATGATTGATATAATGGTCATATAATTGCTCGAAGGTTGTAAAACGTTCGACTTCTCTACCGACCTTACCATATTCGTCTACATATTCATCCATCATTTCAAGGAACTTCTCTTTCATTACTGATAAATCACTTGCATCAAAGTACTGCATAAGATCAAATTTCTTGGTTCCTTTCTCCGCAGCCATTTCATCAAGATATCCTTGTGCTCCAAAGGCCGAAAGAAAGGCATAGGAGACATCGTTCGTTTTAACACTGTTCAAGATTTTATTGCGGTAGTTGCACCACAATTCTTCGTAAGTTCCCCTCAGATTATCAAAAGTCGGAGCGGGTTTAACAATGAAGTTATCACACATCTTGCTATGTAACCTCGTAACGCTGTTCAACATATTAAAAGAGGCAATTCGGATATCTTCAATGGTATGAGCTTCGATGACAGACATGTATAAGGATTCGAGATCATCTGGAACATGGCGATACGAGCGTATTTCTCCTAAATATCGCTTGACACCTCGTTTGATGCACGTGTTATTCATGCTGACCAAGGCATTGACCAAATTGTACAGAACGCAGGCAGATGCATGTCTCACTGAACCGATATTATCACCCAGCATCGTATCGCTGTATGCTTGCTTAGCCAGATCGATCCATTTTTTTGCTCGATTAAGACACGCTTCTCCTATCGGCTCCGCAAGCGCATCAAGAGCTTTCTGCCTAAAGTCGTTCAATTTCTCCAAATCCTCAGACTTTGCATAATAGAGAATTTTAAGCTCGGTTAGGCTCGACACGTTGGGACTCTCTAAGATGGATTGTGCGTGTATTCTTGTATCCCATGGGGTGCAATAGATGTCATAGCCAACGTCATCTAAGATGAAGCAATCGGATATTCCCCATCCCCTTTCCGTATTATTTATGATAATTAAATCAAGATCGCTCTTTTCGTGAAAGTCCCCGGTGCTAAACGAACCAGTAAGCCCAATAATTGCGATATCGTCTTGAAAATCTCTTCTTGCGCGTTCGATCACCATGTTGATCAGCAGTTCATTTTTGTCCAGCAGCTTCTTCTTTATGATTTCGTTCATTCGTTACACCCCTTCATATGAGCTGGCCGTCCTTCATCACAACAACCTCAACTAGAGTCTATCGATTTAGAGGTGCAGTTGCTATGTATAAGTTGATTTAATTCATCTTTGCACAAAATCCGCTAAACCGTCGATATGACGATTAAGCGGATTTCAGTAGTTCTTTTTTCTTTATGCTTTCGCATGACAAGAAATGCCGATCCGCCAATAAACAGTTCGTTAGCTTAATGCCTGCAGCAAGTTTAGCTTTGTACCTCCGTTTATGCGGGCATCAAAAAAATGACTGAAGATGTATTTCCGATTTGACATCATTTTGATTTAAAAATTTCATTAAATCATGACTCAGCTGCACAATCTCATTATTCGCATTATTCGCATAATCCGGCAACATCATATCCCTAACCATTTTAGTTCGTAGCCATGTCATAAAGAAAAGATCCAAAAATAAGTTTGGAAATTTAAACACCATTTTAAGCATGGGTGGATCAATTGAAACGCCAGCTTTTTGTATTGCCAATAGATACGCTTTTAAAGTGGCTGTTATTTGGCGTGCCGTCTTTCTGGTTCCGATTCTTTTTTTGTCAATTATCTTATTTTCAGACTGCAAAACGCTCAACATGGCAATGTCTGATACGGAATGCGTGATTAGATACGCTTGCATATCCTTTTTAATAACGTACGGAAGCTTTGCTGTTTTAAATAATTTTGCGAGGTTTTCTATGCGTTCTGTCACTACACCATTAATCTCTCCAAATACAGTTGCCATTATAAACTTTGGTAGAAATCGTGCATGCAATACTCCATCTTTAATCTGTCCGCCGAAGCCGGGAAAAGCGGGTAAAAGTCGATCCCCTACAATATCCAGCCACGAAGAAAACCCAATTGAATTACTAGTCATCGTAACTATATGTTTGCTTTGATTATCTTTTAGCGCTAACAACGCTGATTCGGACCGATCATAACGAACGGTGACGAAAATAAAATCGTATACATCGTCATTTTCGAGCGAATTAATGACCTTCACTTGTATAGATTTAACTGAACCTTTTTCTGTATACTGCAGGCCATTTTCGCTTAATGATTTAAATCTTTTTGAATGTGCAAACAGCGTAACGTCAAACCCTGCTTCAATAAGCTTCATTGCGTACATGCTCCCGATGACACCTGCACCAAAAATTAAAATTCTGTCTTGTTTTGCTGACATGAAAACCACCCCTATTTATTAACATTTCCTTTGGATTATCAGACAACATGTTGTATGATGTGATCATAAATCTTTATTATTCCTTGATCAACCATCAGTATTTTAGAATTTGTCGGATGATATTTTTATTGGCTAGTAGGAGGGTATCATGAAAAAGCAGCCCCAAATAACGGAGAAAACAAGACAAGCGTTTATAGAAGTTTTTTGTGAGTTATATAGCCAAAAGCCGATTGAGAAGATTTCGGTACAGGAAATTGCGAATAAGTCAGGATATAACCGCAGCACCTTTTATCAATACTTTACTGACATTTACGAATTGTTAGACTCTGTTGAAAATGACTTATTAAATGACATGAAAAAAGAATTGGCGAATAAAGAGCTATCGATGCATACGGTTCAAGATACGCTCTATTGTCTGGATAAAAGAGAACATCTCCTGATCCTTAATGCCCTTTTGGGTGATTATGGAAGTACCCGTTTTTTAAAACGCTTAAAAAAAGAAATCACTTTGGATCAATTAGAATTAAACGTTCCGCAAAACCATTCCTTAACGCCATACTTCATTGAGTTTTACCTGACAACTTCCCTTTCTCTATTTCGTCTTTGGCTCCAGCGTCAAAACGACTTATCGTCAGAAGAATTTTTCAAGTTAGTGGAGAACCTATATTCAAGAGGGATTAGGCCCTATTTTAAAGAATGAGTCTGTCATTCAAACCGAATCCATATGTTGTATAACTATAAAAAACGAGCATAAGACAGCCTGACTAACTATAGCTTAATCGCAACTTTTCCAAAACCCAAAGGGAAACACACGATCGATGACCGGATGCAGTTGATTCGCTGTAATCGCACGATTCAGTGTCTCGAACATTTCTCGACTGCCTCCATTGATTCTTTGAATGGTCGGCTTTTTCAACATAACCGAAGGAACATTAAATTTCTTGAGGAACATTAAATTCCTTGGCATTTATACCGGTCCGAAAGGCCATCCTCCAAGACGACGCCTGCTGGTTTACCGCCACGGTCCCCTTTCGCAAAAGCATTTAACGTATACACTTCCACATTCATGTTCCTCTCGTCCTCTCCTTATCTTAAAAAAAACGATGTGCGCAACCGTACGTCCTACTCGATGCCATGAAACGGTTGTCGGGGCTCCCGCGCTATTTGGAATCGTTCCGTATCTGTAACATCGTTGAAGTTCATTAAATTTGACCGATATTTCGGATTATACAAAAATACAAAGTCGCTAGATTAGCGACTTTGTATTTGGGCATAATCAAATTTTGATGTTAGTTCGTTCAATCTGAGATTCTATTACATCATATAGAGCAAGTTTATAGTTTATTTTATCCAAATTAAAATATAGCTCTCTTATGCTTTTCTCAATTTCTTTTTTATGATGGAGCATCATCATTTTTCGTTCCGAAATCGTCGAATCCCCTTCTTTATACAAGTAGACATACTTCTGAATTTGAGCAATCGGCATTCCTGTAGCTCTAAGCGCAGTAACGAAGTGAATCCAGCTTAAATCATTTTCGTCATATAACCGCTTCCCATTTTCATTTCTCTTCACATGTGGAAGCAGCCCCTCCTTTTCGTAATATCGAAGTGTGGGAGCCGCTATTCCTGTCAATTCAGTCACTTTCCTTATAGTCAACATAAATAAAACTCATCGCCTCCTATTAAAGTAAACTTTAATTAAATTTTTGGCATATATAATCAAATAATCCAAATTTATGCTGTAAAAAAAGAAGGAAGATAGGATGAAATCAATTATTTCACTGTTTCATTATACACTTTTTCTTCAGTGGAAAAGTCTTGACTTAAAGTGAACTTTATAATCTATGATAACAATGTAATTAAAAATGAGCCTGGAAGGATGAAGTTACAATGAATAATATCTCAATCGTCACTGGTGGTAGCCGTGGACTTGGTCGCAATTCTGCCATCAGTATTGCCCGTCATGGCGGTGATGTCATCTTGACCTATCGTAGCAAAGCAGAAGAAGCAAAGTCTGTTGTTGCTGAGATCGAATCTTTGGGTCGTAAAGCAGTGGCATTACAACTTGATGTTGGAAATATTGCCAGCTTTGCGGTCTTTGCTGAGACAGTACGTTCGACCCTGCGGTCAACTTGGGATCGTACCACTTTCGATCATTTAGTGAATAATGCCGGCCACGGAGAAATGATAGACTATGCCGAAACTACAGAAGCTCAGTTCGACGGCCTGTTTAATGTGCATGTCAAAGGCGTATTTTTCTTGACCCAGGCTCTTCTGCCGCTTCTTGCAGATGATGGTCGTATCGTGAACTTCTCATCGGGACTCACCCGCGTTTCTTATCCTGGCTTCTCTGCCTATTCCGCCGCAAAGGGCGCGGTCGAGGTTCTAACCATCTATATGGCCAAAGAACTTGGTCACCGAGGCATTACCGCTAATACCATTGCACCTGGAGCAATCGAAACCGATTTTCTAGGAGGTTCTGTACGCGACATACCTGCTTATAATGACACGTTTGCCTCGATGACTGCCCTTGGTCGAGTCGGCGTACCTGAGGACATTGGTCCTGTTGTCGCCAACCTGCTTGGATCCGACAATCGCTGGGTTAATGCGCAGAGAATCGAAGTCTCGGGTGGTCAGAACATCTGATCGCAAGTAATAGCAGCAAAGACAATCCGTGATACTGGGGCTGTCTCCGAACGAATACGACCATATTGGGTAAGAATAAGTCCCACCCCCATCTTGGTCGTAATCGTTTCTCCCAAAAAGAGAACGCTGATCACGATCGCAATGAGAGGGACCAGAAAAATAAACGATCCGATTTTGCCGGCTTCGCCTCCGCGCACTTCTTGACGAATATATTGCGAATCATTGGGGAGAAACATCCGGGGCTGACATTTGAACTTCACGAAGGAACCATCGAAGAGATTAAAAAATGGCTAGAATCCAGAATCAAATTTATCGGGGGATCGAAATGGTCCTAAATTTACTTGTTCCATCATTTATAACAGCGAGGTTGCGAACTTCATCTCGGGAAAGCGGCTATCCGGTCCTTTCATTAAGTTTCCACCTTGATTTTTCAGATACATGTCGAAGAAATCCAGCATATAGGCATTAATAACGGAGCTCGCTCGTTCGGGTGCTATTTCCCCTGTAATGCCCAGTATTTTGAAAAAAGGAGAAATGAATTGGACATCGGTAAAATTCAAATGCTCCGTATTTTCAATATAGAGGACTTGTCCCCCTTCGCTGACCGTTTCGCGCATCCGTTCAAGCTCCAGCTTTTTATCTTCCGTTACCTGATCCATCCACTCTCTTGTTGAGCCCATACGGTCAAGCTCTGCATCCGTGTAAACTCGGTTATCCCTCACCTTTTTTAATTGTTCAAATTCGCTTTCCGAGTGGATGAATAAAAACGGCTTTTGAAGACCCTCTCTGTCACGCAGTCGGTACAGCCCTCCGTCCAAGTCTATTCCAGCCGTGATTCGCGGATCGTAAGAAGCGTCATAGGCCGTCGCTCCGCCGATGGAATGACCAAACACCCCGATATGCTTAAGATCAATCTTCCCTTTAAATCGACTTGGAATCTGCCCCGATTGGATAAGCTCGAACTGGTCCAGCGCAAAAGCCACATCATCTGTTAAAACTTTTCCCGATTTGTCGCGGTTTCCGCTTTCGGTCCGATAATCGTGGTCGGGCGAAAATAAGTCGTTGGTTGTGCTGGTCGTGATTCGACCATCTGGAAACTCAGTTGCAAATGTATTGAAGGTGTGGTCGATCACGGCCACAATATATCCGTGACTCGCGAGATTTTCGGCTTGCGACGTGTGGAGGAACCTAGAAGAGCCGAAGCCGGGATTCGCAAGGATAAGCGGGTATGAAGTCTGTGCTGAAGAGACTTCGGCCCCCGAATAAGCATGACTGGCTACGTACTTCAAGTGTTGAAAAGTAAACCCGGGAAGGCCATAGTTCGCAGCCATATAACGTAAAATCCGGGTATCTGGAATAAAGGAAGCATACTTGCCGGAGCCCGCTTGAGCTGGATACCATACCTGAACCATTAATTCCCTCTTGCCTGTCGCGGTTGTGCCAAATGTCTCCTCTCGGCTTGAATCGATGAAATGAAAGACTTGTGTACTTACCTTCAGCTCGCCAGTTGGCTCCGGAAAGTTGAATACGGGAAACACATATAGGAAGCATCCCGTTGCGATTAACCCAAACACGATAAAAAGGCGGCCCAGCACCCTACGTTTTCGCGAAGCAGTCTTAACGGCTGCAGGTTTTTTGAAAGCGTCTTTCAGTGATAGAATAAGCATCATGAGCGTAAATCCGTATAAAAATAATAGCTGAGCCCTGTATCCTTCGACTAGCAAATGGATTACTAAAAAAATGGAGCCTGCTCCGCTTGTCAGGAGCAAAGCTGATCTTCGGATACGCTGATTGACAATGAACTGGATTGCCAACAAACACGCACTCGAAAAGAATAGCAGCATTTCAAAAAACCTCACGCCAACTCCCCCTTAAAAATAATCCTATCAAGGGAGTATTTTAGAGGAGCAGCCAGGTTGGTACCATTGATTTAGATGACAATTACCTTACACGCTTGTAAGATTGACGATGATGCGCGCAAGGACCTGATCATCCAAGAATAAATCCTGCACTTTTATTTAAAACACCTACACTTATGCGTTCTCATTGAACCATCGAGTTTCGTTAATTAACGACGATAAGACATTCTTTAGTCGACGTTAAAATAACCCGCTTCTATAAAACTGCCCGTTAGCATAATTAAGGCAGCTGATCAATTGACCGGCTGCCTTCTTGTCTTTGTTAAACTAACGTTTCGTAGTAAGCTTAATTTAAAGTCTCTTTGCGTTATTAAATCTATGTATCCCATATCCAGTGAAGTCGGAAGCTAATATTGCTTCCTTAAGCGGGTATAAATTTGATGTGATTCTTAATTCAATTCCTTTTTGGAATAATCTCTCCAACAAATTCTCATATTTTTCAACTGATTTGGGTTTCACTACTTGACGAGAAATGTAGTAGCCAGCTGTTTTATCAAAAAGCTCAAAACCCTCATCGTCAAAACGATATCGAAATATGCTTTGCTTTGATATCCTCGAATACCAGTCACTTTCTACTTTAATTATGGTATTGGCAATTGAATGATTAAAGAAGAGTTGTAAATGTTGGTCTGTTGTCGCCTCATCTTTTCTACACACAATTCGGGGACAATCCCTAGGGAAATAGTACGTAAACTCGTGCTCTTCATCAAGTGCCCAAACTACCGCAGGAAAATCCGGACGATTTTGCTTCTCTTTCGGTACAAATATATTGATTCTATCGTCTTCACTGAAGTGAAAAAGCATTTGCGTCCCCCCTCGTCCCATCTATTGTTATATTCCATAAAAATATTGGATTATCCTGCTCATTAGCTTAATGAAACGGCAGGGAAGTCTAATACTACCATAAGAAGAAGTGACCCTTTTATTATAGTACTGGTTTGATTTTTCTTTAGACCATTTTTAATTTGTTTGAAACTAAACCAAATCGTAAAGACCGCTACAAATGAATAGAATATTATTCCTATAGTAATATCTACCATCTATTTCCTCCTATTACTCATTGTGTTTTGACAACATGAACTTGATTACATAAATATATAAAGCCGCATAATCAGCGGCTTCTAATGTCACTATGTTTTTGTCACCTGACAGTTAACCATTGTCTACCTCACGGCGTTATCCTCCACCTATAGGGCCCCCCTATTTGAAACGAGAGACAAAGCGGCGTTGCCAAGGCGTCTCAACAGCTCGTGGACTGTATTGCTGCCGAATATAGTCGACAGCTTCATGATTTGGTAATCCATCAATCACAGCGAGACAGGCTAGTGCCGTACCCGTTCGTCCAATCCCGCCCCCACAGGCGATTTCAACCCGTTCAACTTCAGCCCGAGTCCATGCTTCACGAAGCGCATCAACGGCTGCAGCCTTGTTTGTTGGCAGCCAGAAGTCCGGCCAAGGAATCCAGCGGCTTTCCCAAGCAACGGGCGCTGGTTGTCGTCCGAGCAGGTAGAGTGCAAAAGTGGGCTGAAGCCCTTGGGGAAGTGGACGTTTTAGTGCTCGGCCGCGGACGAGTCGACCTGAAGGAAGGCGCAGCACACCTGACGATTCGGGGTTCCATGTATCATTCATAGTGTCACCCTCCTAAGGATTTAAGAACACGTACAACTAAACATTCCTTTGAAGCTTGACATTGCATTCTGACGTTGTCGCAGTGACGTACTCCACATAATTCACAGAGCCGTTAAAGTTCAAATAAGCTTCATAACGCATGCGGATTGCGGGTAAAGTGATCAAATCCAGAACATTTTCCTTTGGAACCCACCTGCATTCGCTAGATTCTTCAGTCGATTCAGCTAACTCTCCACCCACAGCTTTGCACACGAAATCAAACATGACCTTCGTAGGAACATCTGTTTCACCGTCATACCACTTATGGACCGCTGTATATCTATTCCACGTGTTTCATGTACTTCCCTGCTTTCATTATGTATATGCTTGAAGTTACTCACCGAACGATTGGACTATCCTGCCCGTTATAATAACAGGGCGTCTGCCGCTGTCGATTTCGATATTGGGAATGTAACCATGTTCTTGTCATCATGTTCTTGTCCCTCGACAGGTGTCTAAATAACAAGCGGGCTTTTCCCTATTCATCACGGCTGTGGCAATAGATATCGAAAAAGGTAGCCGGCTTTGGAGTCGGCTACCTTCAATTTCTTCATTGAGATATATCGTGTCCCGTTAGCGTAATCTACTTTTGGAGACAGAGTCATCGTACCGTCTGGTAAACGAGGCCTATAGCTCCAGAATCAAATGTCTTGTTTTCGATAAGTTTAAGATTGACCTTCTCCTTGAGACCTTGGAATAACGGCAACCCGCTGCCGATCAGGACGGGAGAAACCGTAATTTTATACTCATCTATTAAATCAAGCTGCATAAGGTAGTGTGCGAACCTAGGACTGCCGAGGATGACCATATCCTTGCCTGGCTGCTGTTTGAGGTTTTTGATCTCTTCCTCGACATCTTCTTTCACCAGTCTGGAATTGTTCCATTCGACTTTCTCAAGCGTCGTGGAAAAAACGATTTTGGCTGTCTTTTCGATCCACTCGGCATGATTAAGTTCATGCTGCGAAGCTGATGGGTTCGAGGGCACAGATGGCCAGTAACTGTGCATCATCTGATAAGTTCCACGTCCCCAGATGACAGTGTCGGCAGTACTCAGAATTTCTTTCGCGTGCTTCTCCAAATCAGCATCGTAAGCAACCCAGCCAATGTCCATTTCACCGTTCGGCCCTTCTACAAAACCGTCAAGCGATGCGTGCAAAAATAGAACGAGTTTTCTCATTTTCAGTTCTCCTTTGTTCATGAGGGATCTCTTACATTAACTACATTATAGGACAACTCAGCTTGGGTTGTTTCTTACGGATTGCTAATCACAAATGGGTTCTTAGAAAAGGAGAAGCGCTGGAATGCCTCTCCTTCTTCTATCAAATCACACCCATAAACGACCTGTCTCGCAGGTTTTCTTCACTCGCCTTTATTGATCCATGGTTTCTATAACAACATTCTTACCAAAATCTTCGCTTAGCAGAATCTCAATTAATTTGTGCGCAGTGTATTCAGGCGTTTGTAGCTTCCCTTCCTCAGAAAATCGAATGAACTCATTAACATATGGGAAAAGATCATTACTTACGGATCGAATTTCCGATTGTAAATGGGTATCGATCATACCTGGATATACAGCGACTACTTTTGCTGGATATGTCACGAGCTTTTGCTCAATGTCTATACTTTTGGTAAATGAGTCAAGGCCAGCTTTTGCAGTGCTGTAACAGCTTTGTGAGGGTAATAAATATTTTGCGGATGCTGAGGATATGTTTAAAATTCTTTTGTCCACATTCATATCTTGGGTACGTTTAAGATAGTTAGCTGTTATTATCATTGGTGCTAATAGATTTAAATGGATGTTCTCAATTATTTTATCCGTTTCTATCCGTTCAATTGGGCTCACTGGAGTCAACATGGCAGCATTATTGATAAGATAGATCGCTTCATCGTTGGAATAAAGCTCAATTTGACGGAAGATGTCCTCAAAAAGTTGATCAATCTCGCCAATGTTTGTTAAATCAAAATTAAAATAATCAATTCTGCAGTCCCTATCCTGGGCTAGATCGATAATCCGTTGGTTCGTAGTTCTAGAAATGCATATAAGGTGATGGTTCTTATCGATTAATTGATTAGCCAACGATTCACCAATACCTCTTGATGTACCTGTTATCAATATATGTTTCAACCGGATCTCTCCTTATAAGTTAACTATGTATTTTCTCGAATAATAATTCTATTAACCGTTTCTTCCCAAATCATCTGATACTCCAAATCCATCTTCATCATCTTACATCTAGACAAATTATCAATAAGAAGGGCAAGAATTTTAGCACTGACTTCGATTTTTGTAGGTTCAACTAGACCCAGATCACTGCCTTTTGACAATAAATCACAGAAACCGTTGATAAAATCTTGTTGAACTTTCAATAAGGGAGCTCTAAATTGCTCATCACGCTCGGCTAGCATCGTGAACTCACTGAGCACTCTTAATGTTGAACGATACTCTTCATCATCGCTTGGCAGCATATTTAAACCGCCCCGAATTATCGTTTCTACGAAATTGTCTTTATTAACGGATTCAGCGTTAAAGTAAGCAGCAAAATAATGATCCCTAAAAATATAATCAAATGTTCGGCTAATCAACTCTTCCTTTGTTGCAAAATGATAGTATATGGAGGATTTCGTTATGCCTACTTTTTTAGAAATCAAGCCTAAACTCGTTCTCTCTATCCCATGCTCTGCAAACAGCTCATATGCCGCTTGGACGATATGACTTGATGTTATCTCTCTTTTCTTGATAACCTTCAGGCTCCCTTCATCTGAATTAATGCCATTATAAGGATTATCATAATGCATTGTCAATAATTTAACGACCGATCGTTCAAAAATATTCAAATAAATCTATCTAATCGGTAATCGGTACAAGTTCTTGTACCAAGGTATGTGCAAAAAAATTATACCGATATAATAAAAAAGCCGCTAAAATAGCGACTTCAATGGTCCATATTCTTGTCCCTCGACATTTTAAAAAAACAACCGATCGCTCTGACCGGCTGCCTCCTCTTCTTTATTCAGCTTCCGTTAGCGAAATTGATCTGATTAATCGATTAAAGGCTGCCAAACTTCCCATATGTTGCCGTCAGGGTCAGCAAACGTTATGTTTGGTCCGCTTGTGACCCGTTCTCCTAAAATATTCACTCCGTTTTTCTTAAAACGTTCAAATAGCTCTTCGATCCGTGGTGTAATAAAACATGCAATTGCGTGGGGCTTGCCGTTGTCCAATGACCATGAAAAGCGTAATCGCCCGCCCTCTTCGTCTGATTTGTGAAGGAACAGAGCGGGTACAACTTGCCTTAAACCAGGCGAAGGCAGGTTTCCATTCCGATCGGGAATATTCAAAACAGCCATGACCATCCCAGGCTCAACATGATCGTTGTTTGCAGGTTGGTACCCTAAATTCTTTTGATACCATTTAATAGACTCGTAAACATCACTTACCGGTACGTAAATACAAGTAACTCCCGTAATGTCTTCCAGCCTTTCTTCCAGTTTGAATTCCTCATTTGCCCGCATAGCTTATCATCCCTTTGTTCATTCTTATTCTAGCCTTTTATCAAAACAAGGTTAAATGCGATGTTTTTCCCCTGGTGTAGCTTGGAGAAATACTAGAGGACAATGAGGCAATCTTTTCTCCATTGTGCACTTCTCCACTCTTCCTATAGGAGGGGCGAAAAACGTTTCCAATTCCCTTCGGAGACAACTTCAACCGTTCCGTCGATCACTTTGATCGCGGTCTGATCATCAATCGCATACGCTGGCCCTTGCATCCCGGCGGCCCATCTCTCTGCATCAGCCATGGTGTTTCTCGGCAGCATTTCGTGATCCAGATGCGGAAATATTGCAAAATCAACCAGACTCAGCGCGTCATTGCCGCCAGTGGGTGGAGTCCAGCCAACGAAGAATTCCCCGATGTTAGGTGCCATCACCATACTCCCGGCACTCAGTCCCACATAAACTGCCTGCAGAGACGGTAAGAGGTCTGCAAGTCCGGACTGCCGCATCCAGTGGCACAGGTAGAGGGCGTCGCCGCCCGAAACCAGCAGGACGTCCGTCTCCCTTACTAGCGGCACCCAGCGGTCTTTGTCGATGCTTGGCAGCGCTGTGAGCTCCAGCACGCCGACGGACTTCCAGCCTAGGTCGACCATGGGATTCTCGGTATTCCCGCTGATGAATTGCCAGGCTTTGACGCCGGGGCCTACCCAGGGGTGTCCGTACATCGCGGTGGGAATACACAGGGCATTGCAGTCGGCGATCGGCTTGCCCAGCATGTCAACTAGCGCATTGTGTATGCTTTTGTTATTAATGCCGGCAGATGTGAGCAATAATTTCATAACTTCACTCCTTTGTTTGCGGTTGTCGTTTATTCTTTAGACTTTAGGGGGCTACATAAACTATAATATAGTACATTTCAGTGCGGATTGTTTCTTACAGATTGCTAATCTAATCTGCCCGTTAGTTCAATATAAGGGCGTGTCGCCGTCGATCAAATCATATCGGGATGTTATCAAGTTCTTGTCATCGTGTTCTAACAAGAACTTGTCCCGATAAAACAAAAAAGCCGCTAAATTAGCGACTTTCTATGGGTCTAGGTTCTTGTCCATCTACAACTTTCAATGAGACTCTCAATGAGACTTTGTTTTTGTACTCCGTCACATCTATCATATAGACCATCGTACTTTTTCAGAAATTTTTTAAAAAATCACTAGCGTTATATTTTTGAATGGATGAAACTTAAACTCAGGCATCTCGTTTACGGTAAAATACAATAGCTGCCGTAATAAAAATCAGTGTCCATATCAATGAAATCCCTGTCCCTTGCATTGGTGAAAGGACATTTATTTCATCAGAGGAAGGCGGCATATACATATAATATCCTGCCGTATCCGGAAAATACATTTTAAAACTAGGCAGAAGATCTCTCGATAATGGACTGACAACGAAATAATAAC
The DNA here is from genome assembly GCF_041953985.1 of Paenibacillus sp. CR_12. Taxonomy (NCBI): domain Bacteria; kingdom Bacillati; phylum Bacillota; class Bacilli; order Caryophanales; family Paenibacillaceae; genus Paenibacillus; species Paenibacillus sp. CR_12. Next base: position 189,773 of record NZ_JAVFHO010000002.1, read on the forward strand.
CAAGCAGCACCACTAAAGCAGGGGTGGTTCGTCTTAATAAAGCACCTATAGCTGCACTGAGAAGTGAGGTTAGTGTCAGATAGCCTGTTGCACCTGCTAATGCTTCTACCATGGTATCTATATCAATCGCTGCTGCTGTGTCTTTCATCATCATATAAGTATATAGTACACCGGATGCAGCGATAATAAAGGCCGCGGGAACCGTTATGATTGTCAATGCCAAATGCTTCATGGATAATTGAATCCCACGACAAGGTATCGCAGCTAACGTAGTTCGAATCTGTCCACCGATATACTCTGAACAAGTAGCTAGGATCCCAAGAATAATGAATCCTGCTTGAAGATAACCCATCGAAGCAAACCCTATATTCAGTATTTTTTGCGTCCCTATTGCTCCTTGTAAACCTATAGAAGTAAAAGCTGCGGCTAATCCTAAATTAAGAATGAATGTACCCATAAGAGTGAGCCATATCAATGGTAATGTAGCTAATTTATCCAGTTCAGCACGAAGGATTTGTGTAAACTTTCTAATAGAAGGGACACTCATGCAGCAACGTCCCTCCTATGGAATACGATAGCTGCAGCAATGAAAAGAACGACTACCCAGGCAGACATGACTATGCCGCCTATGAACGGGGTGAGAAATCTGTCGCTTAGAAACATAAACATTTCAAGGCCAGCCCGATCCGGTAGGTATAACGCTAACTTTGTAACTTTAGAAAGCAGGAAACTAAATGAAACAACGGATGTATTTATGATGAGCACAGCAAGCGGAATCGTGCCATTCTTAGTTAGTACAGTAATCCCGAATGCTAATAGAGCAGTGAATGTCCAGTAACAAACTGCACCGAGCAGCTTCGACCATTCAAATGCTGGGGAATACTCACCAAGAACAAGATGCGTGGCTGACACAGTTGTCATGATAGCAACAATACAAAGCAGTATACTGATTACTGTCACAGCGCCTGCTTTTGCCAGCAAAAATTGAAGCCTTGATGAAACAACCGTTAAACTTGTTGTAATCTGTTGTCCTCCGCCAGATTCACTGCTCTCTGTCAAATACTCGCTGCTGACAGCAAGCACACCAAGGATGATGACACCTTGTACACCAAGGGCTAATCCAATATAGCCAACTTCCAAAAGCCGTGTGCTAACTCCAGCTATAATCTCCTCTTTTTGAGCTATACTGTCTAAGGCGGCTATGACCGCAGGAGAAAATGCTCCAACAAGAAAGGCAAGCCAAATGCCCGGCAGGGAGAACAATTTAGATAGTTCCGCGTTGAATGCTCTCATACAACACCACCAGCATGATCAGATGTCCGGGCAAAAAAAGCTTTCTCCAGCGTGGAATGGTTACCTATTACTTCGTCCAACGTTCCATCTGCAACGATTGTTCCTTGCTTAATAATAACCACATCATCGACTGTCTCTGCAAGCTCTCCTATTAGATGACTGGATAGTAACACCGTGTTGCCAGACTCAGCCCGTTTACGTAAAAATGTCCGGATCCAACGAATTCCTTCCGGGTCGAGCCCATTTACGGGTTCATCTAGAACCAATATCGCGGGATCACCCAGCAGCGCAGCGGCCATTCCAAGTCTTCTCCCCATACCAAGCGAATATTTTCCCACTCTTTTGTCAGCTGCATTAGCAAGACCTACGATTTCCAAAACTTCCTCGACACGTGAGTTAGACAATCCTGCGGCACGAGCAATCCAGCGCAAGTGTGCCCGCCCTGTTCGCATACGATGGGCCCCAGATCCATCAAGTGCAGCACCTATTGTTACTAAGGGATTATCTAACTCTGAGAATGGCTTGCCATTTATGAGTGCACTCCCTGATGTGGCGCGATCTAATCCAAGCAGGATGCGAATCGTTGAGCTTTTACCTGCCCCATTTGGACCTAAAAAACCAGTCACTCTGCCAGGTCTCGCTTTAAAACTGATACCCGATAAGATTTCTTGAGATCCGCGATGTTTGACTAAGTTATTAATTTCAAGCAACCATAACACTCCCTTTCTGTTATGGCTCTCATTATAAAGTAGCAAAGTTACATCACGGTTATCATGGTGTTTACTTCCGGGTTACCATTGGGTTACGCTCTACCAATAACTACTCTTGTGCCATTTTCATTTGAGGTAAAGTCAGCTTTCAGCTTCATTTTTTTCAACATATAATTTGAAGTCGATAAACCAATCCCTGCCCCATGCTCATGGGAAGAGTTATCCAAACCTGGACCTCTGTCTGCAATAATGATCTGTTCTTTTTCTACATCAACCACAATGTTTGCATATTTCCCTTCTGCTGCATGGCGAAGAATATTCTGAAATAAATTATCCAAAACCCGTGTCATCCAATTAGGATCTGCTTCCCAATAAAAAGTCTCCTCTCCCGGTAAATCAACATCAAGCTGAATTTCTTTGTCTTCAAATACAGGGTACCACGCAGCAACAGATGCTCTTACTAGACGTCCAATATCTGTTGAAACGGGCACGAAAGGATGTTTTCCCGAGGTAAGCAATGTATAGGACAGTAAATCATTCATTAGATCTCCGACTCTTGTAATCGTATGGTTGATCTCCGTTAACGAGTTTTGTCCTTCTTGACTTATGGGTTCTTTATTTAAACGGGTGACATGTCCTCTCAAAATGGTAAGCGGTGTTCGTAAGTCGTGAGATAAATTCGCAATGAGTCGATGTCGTAATAACTCCTCTTCATATTCTCGTTTGCGACTGTCTTCAAGCTGCTGAATCATCCAATTAAAAGAACTTCCTAACTGGTCTATCTCATCCATACGATCATTTTGAACAGATATGGTTTTAGGAAACGAGTTGTTTTTAGCTGAAAATGACATGACTTCTTGCAAGCGGGCAAGACGTCTTTGAAGTTTCAAGAAGAAGCGCCAAGATAAGATCACAAATGCGACAATAATAAAACCAAACACTAGTACGGTAACGTAAAACAGATTTAACGTATTTACATTTTTATCATGGATATCTGAAACCCCAAAAAACGCACTGATGAAAATAATCATAATGGGAGGAAAAAAGATAAATAGAAAATGTACTTTTAGAAAACGACGAAATAATGATCTGTTTTGCTTCATAGTTTCACCCGATAGCCTATACCCTTCAACGTTTCAATAATCTCGGGGGAATCGGGATGACGTTCCAGCTTTTGACGCAGCCGGTGGATATGCACCATCAGTGTTTTATCGCCTGTTATATAAGCTTCATCCCAGATAGCCTCATAAATTTGTTCTTTTGTTAAAACTTGATTAGGGTGGCGTATGAAGTACATTAAGATTTGATGCTGTTTCCCTGTTAAAATAATTTCTTCTCCTGTGTGTTTGTCAAATATCATTTGACCTTCCGGATCTACTTCAATCTGATTTCCTAATGAAATTCGATCGGATGTTGATCCACCACTACGACGGATTAATACTTCTATTCTTGCAACTAATTCATCCGTATGGAATGGTTTCGTTACGTAGTCATCAGCAAATTGCAAACCATCTACTTTATCATCTATCGATGTTCGAGCAGTTAACAGCAAAATAGGAATAGCAGGAGCTGTCTTCTTTAATCGTCTTCCCACAGTAAATCCGTCTAAACCGGGTAACATGATATCCAAAATAACAATGTCTTGCTGATTGACTTCTTTTTCGGCTCCTTCACCAGTTAGCAGCCACTGAACCGAAAACCCTCGGTGTTCCAATTCTTCCTTTACCCAACTGCCTATTTTCTCGTTATCTTCAATATATAATACGTTTCTTTTCAAGTAACATCCCTCTTTTTAAATGGAGTCCACTACAGATTAACACACTATAAAAAAAAGTTTCCAGTTAAGACAATTTTATCGTTCGCTAATAGAGTTTTATAAAAAAGAGGCCCGTCTAACGGATTGACACTTTTCTGCTCATGACATTAGATTTAATACGAACAATAGAAAATCCCCAAAACCCTCACTGTATCGAGGGTCTTTGGGGATTTTCGTACCGAATGAATTATTCGAGTATTATGACGTAGACCAGCTGCAACTTCAATGCAGCCGGTTTAAGATCATATGTATTTTTTCTTCTGCGGTTTCCTCACCTACACTTATTTAGAAGCTCCGAGCTTGACTCCATGAATCCCTACAACAATCAGCCACGTAATCTCCGCCAAGATTAAGAATCGTCCGAACATACCGGCCAAAACCTCTGGTCCGAATTGCCCGTCTTGCGGAATTTGAAGAACGAATACCAGCATTGCGACGATTGCAATCATCGCGCTTGTCAGCAACACTCGCTTCATAGGACGCCAAACATCAAGTCGACATAACGAAAGACTGATCAATAATGCGGCTATCGGCGTGTAGTCCAGCATCGCACCGATAGAGTGCATGCTGCCGCTAAACGTCGCATCATCCGGACTAACGGAGATGGGATCGGTCACGAAGATACCTGCGATTATCACGCCTATTGCACGGATTCCAAGATTAACAAGTCCAATGTATCCCGTAACCGTACGAATATGCGGGAATATCGTAATTGCTACACTGATTTGAGCAAAAGCCAACAATCCAAAAGACAGGTGCATAACGCCATGTCGGATCAAATTCGGGCTGCAGCAAGTGCAGGCTGCATAGGAGAAGCACGAAATTTCCAAACAAGGTATTGTTTCGGAGAGCCCTCCTCAATGTCATTGAGCGTAAAGAACAATCTTCGTGCTCGGATGTGCACGGCCAGGATAACTTCTAATACGACTAGCCTCTAAAAAACCGCATTACGGTGCGGTTTACAGACGTTTCGCACTCAAGGAGCCGCTATAATAAACGCGGCATATTATTTAACATGTCGGTAATTGTCATTGGCGCTGCGTAAGTTCTCGTCCGCTGTTCGGGATAAGAACTTGTACCGATAAAACAAAAAAGCCGCTAAATTAGCGACTTTCTATGTGGCCATGTTCTAGTCCCTCGACATTGCCGGGCATGTAATACCCAATGGAGTTAAGCTCCTTCCATATGAGTATGAATTCTGCATGTAACATGCAAGTATGACGAGTGCCCATACATTTCAGGGATGGCCCCTTCTGTCCTGCAACCTAATCTCTGCCGGTCAACAGTCGTCTTCCTAACTGCAATCGTGCTTCAAGCTCAATCCCGTTTTTGCAATCTTCGCAGCAATGCATTCCATTGAAATTTCGTTTCACACGGTCGTAAGCTTGAGTCCCCTCAATGACATAAAACTCTCTTCTGCAATGATAACAGGTGGTACGAATACGAAAAAATCCATCGATTTGCTCTAGCATTGCTTCCCTCCCGTCAATCACAACAAAGTCCAGTACTATTGACGTGTTAATTGTGACGCGATATAACTAAATAAACTCTAAATAACACAGTGTGTTATTTATTTTAATTCATTGTGCTAAATAAAACAAGGGGGCGTTAGCCTTGCCGAAAGTCGTGGATCACGAACAAAAAAGAAAACTGATCGCCGAATCAGCATGGAATATTATTAAAGAAAAAGGGATCGAATTCGCGTCAATCCGTGCCATTGCAGCTGCGGCAGGGTTATCACCCGGCGCATTGCGGCATTATTTTTCAACACAGGACGAGCTGTTGCTATTTATCGTGGATTATTATTTGACAAGAGGAGTTGCCAGAGCAGAAGAGCGCCTCGAAATAAGCCCTATTCCGATGAAGGCTGCGAGGGAAATTCTGTTACAACTGCTCCCTTTGGATGCAGAAAAACGAACGGCCGGCGGCGTCTGGTGGGTCTTCGCCATCCGCTCCCTCACGAGTCTGGCATTACAAGCTAAAAAAGACGAGCTCACGGACGGACTCCACTACCTGACAAAAGTCGTCCTCGAAATCCTAGCTGAGGCGAAGCTTCTCCTCCCTTCGGTAGACATTCAACTTGAAACATTAAGATTGGCCGCGATTGTCGAAGGCTTGACGATACTCGCTTTGCTCCGCCCTGAGCTCTACACGCCGGAGACAATTGAGCAGATCGTCAGCCGCCATCTTCAGGAGCTGTGCTCGCAAGCTATGGATGAATGAGCATGTAGACTTAACTAGAAACTTAACTAATCAATAGTCAGCTCATGTTCTTTTCCTTTGCGGCAATCGATGCAAGTTCTCGTCCTCGAGACATGAACTTTTATCGATATAACAAAAAAGCCGCTATAATAGCGACTTTCTAACAGGTTCCGATTCTGTGTCTCCACCCTTCTATGAGGCTGACTCAACGAATGTCTTCTGCGATTACGGCTCGTAGACGATGCCAGGATAACCCCGATCCCCTATCGCATGCAGCTAAGCTTTATTTTCTTCAGAATCTCGGGAGGTCATAAACTCTGCTTTCATCCGGACGGTGACAGAGGTACCCGCACAGAGTTTCGACGAGACGCTCAAGCCATACCCCTCACCAGAGTGCAGCTTGATCCGCTCGTTCACGTTAAACAAGCCGTAGGAGCTTCCGTTGCCCGTGTGATCACCAGGGCTGACTCGCTCCTCCGTCAGCAGACTGCGGGACATCTCCTCGTCCATGCCAATGCCGTTGTCCGAAATCACGAAAACGAGATCGCTTTGATCCAACTCCACCGTAATATCGATAAGCCCTTTCCGGTCCTTCGCCTTGCGTATGCCATGCAGCAACGCGTTCTCGACGATCGGCTGCAAGATAAGCTTAGGCATGCGATATGCCTTCAACTCATCCCCCGCAGCCACCTTGAAATCGAACGAGCCGAAAAATCGGCTCTGCTGAATTTCGAGATACACCTCTGCCAGCCTCAGCTCGTCCGTAACGCTTACGATGGTATTTCCTTTATTGAGACTGAGACGGAAATACTTCGCGAGACTGTCAATCATCATACTGATGTCAGTCGCACCCTTACCGATGGCAATCCAGTTGATCGTATCCAGCGTGTTGTAAAGGAAGTGCGGATTGATCTGCGCCTGCAACGCTGACAGCTGGGCTTCCCGTTCGCGAATCTCAGCTCTGTAGTTTTCTTCGACGAGCGTACGCACCCTTAGGATCAGATGGTCGACGCTTCGCTCCAGCATATGGAAGTCACCATTAACCGCCGGTAACTCATGCAGACCGTCGATCGCTTCCTTGCCCTCCTTCCCTTCCTTTCGGATGACGGTGATCACGTGATTGACTCGCCGGTTCATCCCCCGCACGATAATCGCCAGAAGGACAAACGGAAGGATCAGAAACAACGCGACATATTCAATCAGCGAGCGCCACTCTGACTGCTTCGTCTGTCGCTGCGTAGCGGGCGACAGCTGGGATTCCGTTCCCTGGGCGACAAGCTTCCAGCCCGTCGGCGCAAGCGTCGTATACAGCACGTCGCTTTGTTCATTGTTCAGCAGAAGCGACTTTGTTCCTTCCGCCCCCTCGTTCAGCGCATCCAACAGGTGAGGTTCAACCGCCTTGCCGATAAGTGCCTCATCGGGATGATAAACGATTGAGCCATCCTGAGCAACAAGGTACACTGCTGTGCCCGGGGCGAACTGAAGATCGGATAAAATATTGGAGACGATGTCTTGACGGACGTCGATCATGAGCACACCGGACACTTTGTCATAATTATCGGGATCCCGCAGCATTCGGGCAGCAGATAATATCGTCTCATTGGAGCCGCCGAGATACGACTCCTCGTAGACACCCGTCCATACGATCCCACCGTTTCCATCGATGATGGAATGAAACCACGGTCTAACCATCAAGCTATCCAGCGTAAAGAAATTGATTCTCTCTTCTGCATACAGCTTAGATTTGTCCACGAACACCCGAACATGAAACACGTCGGAGTTAGACTGTACGGTCTCGACCAAATACCGCAAATCCTCAATCACCTTGATCTGTGTGCCGATGGACTGATCATCCGAATTAATGGATAAGTACGAATGCAGGTTTGCGTTCATGAATGCAGCGTCACTAATATCCTCGATGCGCTCCAGCCGGTAGGAGAGATTGCTCCCGGCCTGCTTTAGCGCTTGCTGCATCGTCCGGATGACCTCGCTCCTCAGAATATCCGCGGAACGCGCGTAATAACCATACAAGAAAATGCCCGCCGGAAGCACAATGAGCAGCAGATACGCGATTAACCAAGAACGGGGGATCGAGAAACGGCGAATCGCCGCTGGCTGGAGCAGCGGCGAAAGCAAGCCGGTTACGGCGACCCAGGCTCTACGCATGAGACCCCCGGTATGCGCTAGGTGTAACACCCGTTACCTTTTTGAACAGCTTTGAGAAGTAACTGGGGTCGGTATATCCGATCGCGTAACAAATATCATAAAACTTGTACTGCGGATCGCGCAGCAGCTCCTTCGCCTTATCCACGCGCACTTTAGTCAAGTATTCGCCCACCGTCTGCCCCGTCTCTTGCTTAAACAGGAGACTGACGTACGTGGAAGACAAATAGACCGCCTTGCCGATATCGGCTACGGTAAGCCCGCCGTTGGCGTAGTTCTGATCGATATACCCGCGTACTCGCTCAATGACGTTTGCCACCCTGCCAGTCCGCTTCTCCCGAATGTGTTCCCCAACAGTCGCCAGATACGATTCGATCAGCCCCCGCATATCTTTTAACGTCTCCTTCGCGTACAACGCCTCTGTCAGCTCTCCCTCCATAACTTCCAGTTCGGGGTCCCCCGCGCCAAGCTCCATGAGCAGCTGTCCGATCGCGAGCACGAGCTGCATGCACAGATTGCGGCCGTACTTCAGGCCGTTCGGGCGGGTGTAGGACAAGCTGGTAAAAATCATCTCCACGGCTTCGCTAATCTTGTCCTCATCGTCCGCCTTGAGTGCGGAAATCAGCTTCTCATTGAGCTCGTAATCGTATTTCCGCATGGCGCCTTCCTCCGGCTCTGCGCTCTCCAGACTGTCCATAGTGATGATACGGTTTTTGCCGAGGTACCACTTGTAATCGACCGCTTCGCGAGCTTGCTTGTAAGCTGGCGCCAGTCCGGATAAGCCGCCTGCCATATCGCTAATGCCGATCGTCACGCCGATCTTGAGCCAGCGTTCCAGATTGGAGCGAAGGTCGCCGGCCAGCGCAAACAGTGCCTCCGCCGCTTCGGATACCGAATCGCCGCCGGGCTCCGACACCTTCAGCACGCCTACAAATTCGCCGGTACGTTGCTCGAAGGCATACCCTCGCAGATGCGCATCCAGCAGCTCCTCGTAGATGTTCAGCACCGAATACCACAGCAGCTGGCGGTCGCGCTCGGAACGGCTGGCCATCACATCGGCAAGATCATCCACGCAGACGACCATCACCCAATAGGAAGCATTCACGGGCAAGTCCAATCCCAGAAACGACACCCGCTCCGCCAATTCCGACTTCGGCGCATCCTCTCTGATCATGGAGAGCAGGAACTTCTCACGCAGGAGCGGCATACCTTCCTTTAGTTTAACGAGCAGCTCCTGCTTATAAATCCGTTCGGAGCTCTCCGCGTCCAGATCGGCAACGACGCGCTTGATGACCGTACTCAGCTCCTGCAAATTAACCGGCTTAAATATATAGTCGACCGCGCTGACCTTCATCGCTGATTTAAGATAATCGGCGTCGTCGTGCCCGCTCACGAATATGATCTTCATGGCCGGATATTCGGACGAGATACACTGCGACATCGTAATACCGTCCATGTTCGGCATTCGGACGTCCGTTAGTATAAGGTCGGGCTGATCGCGGGCGATCATCTCAAGAGCCACGTCTCCATCATCCGCTTCACCTGCCACTTCAATTCCGTAAGCGGCCCAATCGAAATAAGCGCGCAAGCCCGCTCGGACCGCCGGTTCGTCATCCACGATAAGCAATCGATACATCGCCCGCCATCTCCCTTCTCCTAATTTAACGGCCTAACAGTCTAGCGTCTTGATTGGCAAGCTCGGCCTGCACCTTGTCAATGTCTACTTCGCGAACGGGCACGCCGTCTTCGAGCGAGATCGCGGCCGCAATGCCTGCTGCTTGACCCAGCGCATAACAAGTCGCTTGGACGCGCATCGAAGACATCGCGACATGCGTTGCGGAAATCGATCTGCCCGCAACGAGCAGGTTGTCGATATCGCCAACAGGCACCATCGTGCGATACGGAATATCGTAGCCGTCTACGCGGCGCTCGTCGGTTGTCTTGCCCGCATCCGGGCTATGAATATCGATCTCGTAATTTGTTTGGGCGACCACGTCCGGGAAACGCGTACCGCTTACAACATCTTGTTCTGTCAACGTGTACAGCCCTTCAATTTGATTGGTCTCCCTAACACCTGTCTGCGGTGCGATGTGTGCGATGGCGTATGTCTCGAAGCCCGTTCTCTGCAAATAATGCGCGATCGAGAACACCTGCTTAAGCGCTTCGGTCTCCGCGTAATTAACTTGCTCCATATCGGCTCCGTTCGCCTTGACGCGCGACATATTAATGAGCAAAACGCCGTCTTCGCGCTGCTTCCAATATAACCTGCGCCCCTGCGGCAGATCGGATACCTCCTCGTAATAATAACAGCCTTCCGGAAGTATCTTCTCTACTGGCTTTCCCGTATCCTGCATCGTAAACATAAGTGTCATCGGCTGCGTGAGTCCATCAGACTCGCGGCCCGTGCGGTAAGGTACACCCGCATCGATGGCTACTCGCGCATCGCCCGTGCAATCGATGATGACATCGCCTTCTATCGCCCTTAGGCCTTCGCGCGTCGAGACGATAACCGAACCGATCCCGCTGCCGCTGCGGATCGTGCCCACGAATTCACAATGGAAGTAGACTGATACCCCTTCCTTTTTCATTTTGTCATTCAAGTATTGGCGAAGCAAAAATGGCGAATATTGCGGCGCGACCGATTCGTCATGGCCTGCGGGCAGATAGTCGGCCAGCATCTCCTTGATGATCTCGCGGTAGATGCCGGTCACATTGCCGACAGGCATAAACACGCTTACGTTGGCAAGCGTCCCCATCCCGCCGAGTTGAGCGGACTTCTCCAGCAAGATCACCTGTTTGCCGCGTCTGGCCGCGCCAATGGCAGCGGCCGTACCCGCAGGTCCGCCTCCGATGACGACAACGTCGGCCTTGGCATGGGTTTTCACTTGACGTTCGAACGAATACACTGCATGTTTCATGATGATCTCTCCCTTAGATCGAAGTAGCGGTGTGAGCAACAAAGGATAACCACCGCTTATCCTGTTTTTTATTTAGTCGTTGCGTACCAATCGTTAATTTCCTTTGAAGCCGCTTCCCCGCCCGCTGACATAAACTTGGATTGAAAGTCGGCAAGGCTATCGATGGACTCCGCGCCGGCGATCAGTTTGACCGTGTAGTCGCCAACCATGGTGCTCAATTGCTGATTCGTCTTCGAATATTGCTGCATGTACGGAGCAAGACCCAGAACGTTTTTGATTTTCACCTCGGCTGGCTGCTCGTTGTTCAGGAAGTTAAACGCATCAAACATTACCGGGTTTTTGCGAACGCGCGCTTGCCAATATTGCGGATAGTTTTCTTCATCCGTTCCCGCCATGTAGTTATTCGCCAAGTTGCGCTCGTCGGTGAAGATCGGCTGGATAGGCTCGTATGCTCCGTCTACTACTTTATAATGTGTGCCTTCCACGCCGATCGCCATATTTTTGAACGTTTCCGGCTCCAGGCTTGCATTGATCCATTTGATCGCATCTTCCGGATGCTTTGATGCTTTCGGGATGAACGTCAGACGGTCAAATCCGGCGTTTGCCGCGAAGCCGGCTTCTCCGTTAGGCCCCTTGAGCGCCGGCACGAAAGCGAATTTGGCCTCCGGCTTGGTCTTCGCAAGGGAATCCGAGATGGCCGGAATGTCCGCCCAGTGAACAACGATGGCGCCAGCTACGCCGCTTGCGAATTTCTCCTTCGCTGTAGCGTCTTTGTTGGCTACGAATTCTCGGTCGATCAATCCTTTCTCGTACAAGTTGCCTACGTAAGCGACATAGTCCTTAAATGCCGGGGCCATGACACGCGGCACAAGCTTGCCGTCTACGTCGTTCCAAGCATTGGCGATGCCGAACGCGCCTACGAGGTTGTCAATCATCGATTGGTCACCCTTGATCGTAAGTGGTACGTTGCGGTCGCCGTTGCCGCCTGGGTCCTTCTCCTTGAATTGCGTGAGAACGTTTGTCAGCTCTTCGGTCGTCGTCGGCATGGACAGACCCAGCTTATCGAGCCAGTCCGTACGGATGAGTATGGAGCTGTTGATATCATACGTAACGGTTACCGGGATTGCGTATAGCTTGCCATTTACCTTAAGCGCTTCCATCGATTCGGGCTTTATAGCCGCCTTAATATTTGGGCCAAATTCGTCGATAAGCGGCGTCAGGTCGACAAGCGCACCCTTTTGCGCATAATCCGAATATAAAGCCATGTCGTTATAGGAAGTGACGATGTCATACGCTTCGCCGGAGGACATGATTAGGTTCAGCTTCTCCGCCCACTTGTCTTGAGGCAGCATATCGTATTGCACTTTGTAGCCCGTTTTTTCTTCGAGCAGCTTGGCTACCGGGTATGCATTGTATTCTTCGTTCTGCCATACGTTCAGTCGCTTTAAGGCTGGCTTTTCCGCATCCGGTTTGGCCGTCGCTTCGTTGTCCGTGTTCGTTCCGTTGCCTGTGCTCGTTCCGTTGCCGGAACAAGCAGCCATAGTCATTACCAGAAGCGCAGACATGGCCATGACAGACATCCATTTGAATGCTTTTTTCATAATGAGACCCTCCTGCAATTAATATAATCTATATCATTAATTTTCCCGCAACGTCCCGATGAAGGGGCGATTCTCCGGTACCTGAAGTCATGCCCTGACGTTCATCTCCATTGCTGGAAAAGTTAATGCCTTTGGAAAGCTGCTTTACATGCCTCCATCAACCTTTTACGGAACCGATGAGCACGCCTTTGATAAAATATTTCTGCAGGAACGGATAAACGAGCAGAATCGGAATCGTGGATGCGATGACCGTTGCTGAACGGACGCCTTCCGCAGGCACGTTCATGAGATCGTCGGCCGTCTTGTCAAGCGCCGAAGATGTATCGGCATTCATGACGATGTCCTGTAGGTACAATTGCAACGGCTTCAGCGACGAGCTGTTGATGTACAGCATCGGGTTGAAGTAGTCATTCCAATAATAAACGGCGTAAAACAGACCAATCGTCGCAAGCACGGGACCACTTAGCGGCAAAATAATACGGAACAGAACCGTTAAATTGCTCGCGCCCTCGATTTTGGCGGATTCCTCCAGGCTGGCCGGCAAGCTTTCAAAATAGCTCTTGATGACCAGCATGTTGAACACGCTGATGAGCGCCGGCAAAATGAGTGAGCCTAGATGGTTAATGAGGCCCAACTCGCGGATGAGCAGATAGTTGGGGATGATGCCCCCGTTAAACATCATCGTGAAGATGAACAAAATGATGATGATGCCCATCCCCGGCAGTTCGCGCTTCGAGAGCGGATAAGCGGTCAGCGCCGTAATGAGCAGCGATGCGAGAGTACCGATGACTGTAATCAGCACCGATATCCAGAGCGAGTTTAGAAACTGGCTGTTCGTGACGACGAATTTCATCGTTTCGAGCTGAAAGCCGACCGGGAAAATTCCGACTTGGCCCGACAAGATGGCCCACTCTTCACTGATCGACTTGGAAAATACGTTTACAAACGGAAGCAGTGTAATAAGCCCCATTGCGATGAGCAGAACGTAGATAGAGCCATCTAGCATGAAATCTTTGACAGTTTTCCTATACATGGTCGTTCCTCCTTTACCAGATGCTGCGATTCAGAAATTTGCGGCTGAGCATGTTGCCGATGACGATAAGCAGGAATCCGACCGCTGAGTTGAATAGGCCAACCGCCGTACTGAAGCTGTAATCCTGCTGGCCGAGTCCCATCCGGTATACATAGGTGCCGATGACGTCCCCGGTCTCGTACACGAGCGGATTATACATGGTCAAAATTTGTTCCGTCCCCGCCTCCAGCAGGCTGCCGATCCGCAGGATGAACATCAACACGATGGTAGGAAGCATGCCCGGAAGCGAGATCGACCACATCTGTCTGATCCGCCCCGCCCCGTCGATGGCTGCGGCTTCGTATTGCTCCTGCTCGATACCCGCAATCGCGGCGATAAACACGATAGCGTTCCAGCCGATTTCCTTCCACCCGGCCGTGAAGACAACCAAGCTGCGGAACAGGCTGTTGTCGGTAAAAAACGAGATCGGCTCTCCGCCGAACGAACGGATGATTTCGTTCACGATACCGCCGGTAGGTGACAGAATGTTAAGGAACAACCCCGAGATAATGACCCAGGAAAGGAAATGCGGCAAATAAATGATCGTCTGGATCGTCCGCTTGAAGAACATGCGCCTCACTTCATTTAGCATAAGCGCGATGACGATCGGAATCGGGAATAAAATCGTTATTTTGTACAAGCTGATGAGCAGCGTATTTACTAATACTTGCAGAAATTCATCCGATTGCAGCAACCTCTCGAACTGCGCCATCCCTACCCACTCGCTGCCGGATATGCCGCCGAAGATGTTGAAATCCTGGAAGGCGATAACGATGCCGTACATCGGCGTGTATTTGAACAATAACAAGAACACAAGGCCCGGTATAAGCAGCAAATACATATCCAAGTTGCCTCTAATCAGCTTCCAACGCCGTCCGCCGGCGTACAGGAGAGTGCCTTCTCTTCCGCTGCGTTTGCTCACGATCTCCACCTACTTTTCTCTGTCTTGTCTCTTATTGTAGGGGAGGCAGCCCAGAGGGAGTAGAGGTCGATCCTTTTATTTCTGGTCTTTTCCAACACAGTTTGCGAATGGGCTTGGGACATGGCGGGGCCCTGTAGTGTGCTGCTTTGCCAAAAATTTTAGATAGCGCTTAAAGTCCTTTAAATCCTATTGCCCCCCCTAAACGATTGCCCGCTCAGGGGATCCACATTACTAAATAGGTATTGCAGCAGCGTCTATAAGCTCGTTCGCCAGACGGTCATAAACGCACATTCGACCAAAACAAAC
Source organism: Paenibacillus sp. CR_12 (assembly GCF_041953985.1). Taxonomy (NCBI): domain Bacteria; kingdom Bacillati; phylum Bacillota; class Bacilli; order Caryophanales; family Paenibacillaceae; genus Paenibacillus; species Paenibacillus sp. CR_12. Next base: position 204,776 of record NZ_JAVFHO010000002.1, read on the forward strand.
GCATGTTGGGATGCCGGCATGATCAATATAAATCTGGATATGTCCGTCAGGAGCGCAGCATAATGGAGGTTCGGTTCGCCACTCATTAATCTTGTAAAAATGACCCTGATTGCACAAAGCAATAGGGTCATTTTTCTAGTGTACCTTCAAAGAATTGGTCAGCGATTTGTCCCTTACGGCAATTGCCCCAATTCTTGTCCCTCGACAGAATTCTATCGGCAAGTCAGGTTAGCCAATCGCCGTATCTCATCGCTTAACTTTCGATTGACTGGATACACCTCTTCTATGAAATTTAAAATACGAAGTGCCGATTCTGGAACATGATCGTATCCCTGTATCATATCTCCTATGATTCCAGCAAAACGCGGGTATCTCCTCTCTAGCCGCCTCTCATTGCCGAACGGATCGGGAAAGTAGTCCACCTCTTGCTCCAGCAGATGGAGCACGGATAGAATCCGATCCACTGCGTAACCTTGAACAAACCTTGTCGCGGAGAGACGCTCTCCCCTTGCATAGCGACCGAGCCCCACGTATAGATTGGTTAACGCTTCATTCAAAGGAAAGTCCAAGGAATCCACTTTTAGGTTGGGGACCGGGTTGGAAGGTTTGGCGATGGCCGTATTGGAATACAGGGGGTTCTTCCATATGACTCTGCCTTCCGTATAGGTCGCATTCGCCAGCTCCCACTCCTCGAATACAGCATATTCCCCGAAAATACCATCCTCGAACAATACTTTGTAGCCAACATCCGAATTCTTAAACGCATAGGCAAGAGGGTGTACGTCCTCGAGCCAATCCAATCGGTCTATATATCGGTTTTTCTCCCTTGGCTCTACAATGACAAAGAAATCTAAATCCGAATATTCATCCAACCGTCCTGTCTCGACCCCAACGGAACCAACGCCTAATAATAAAAGAGCTCCCCCCTTGCGTTCGAGCGACTTGCCGATCTCGCCCAGCCGCTGTAACAGCAATTCCGTTCTCAACATTACGAACCCTCCCTTAGTTTTGGAATGCAAAAAGGGTCCAACCCACTTTTCAGCGAGGTTGAACCCGAAGGTTGCATTGCCTTTATTATCCTGCCTTCAAGGTATCACGTATTCTTATTGCCGTCAATCGAAAAAAACTTGCCATGATTTGTAATTACGGTTCACCGCACATGATCTCAATCTATCCTGCCCTATATTTAATGGACTTTGAAGCTGCTTCCTGGTGCGTTTGAACTATCGTCAGGGCACCGTGGTATCAACATAACAAACCCTGACATTCTTCATTTGATCAGCATGGATTTGAGAGGCACCATCGATTCCTCTGGGACGTAATAATTGAATTTGTTGTCGCTGATCTGTCCAAGCAGCTGGCGGCGTATCGGATCGGCGTCCTTCAGCAGACTCACAGACGCCGAGTGATAGTCAATAGGACGCATCCAGATCGGGCTGTAGCCCAGGAACAGCTGCCTTCTTGTGAATGTGGAGCGATTCGGCGAGCCAGCATGCCACAAGTTTTGGGCGAACACGAAGACGTCACCTGGTTTTCCGCACACTTGTACCTCTCCGTCAAGCTGCTGGCGCACATCCTTGTGATTCGGATTGTACGGCTGCTTGTGACTGCCCGGAATCACTTTCGTATTGCCGCGATCCGGCTCCGACATATCGCTCAAAATATAACAAACCTTAATATAATAGGTTGCCGTCAAGCCGTTAATGACAGGAAACTGCGGATGCGGACCGTCTTGATGCCAATCGATAAAGCTGTGCGTGTCCGTTTGGGTTTCGCTTGGATTCGGTTGCCTGATCGTAAGGTGGGAGATGTGAAGCTGAATGTTGTGGCCAAGCAAATTAACGATTAACGGAAGAATGGCAGGCTGATCGATTAATGCAGCAATCTCGGCATGGCGTTCTACGCTGTTATAAATATTATGCGAAAGCGCTTCCGGTTCAATCGAGACAATTTCGTCGATCGCGGCATTCAGCCGGCTTACCTCTTCCTGCGACAAAATATCTGGTATAACCAAATACCCCTGTTCATGAAATTGCTCCATTAGTTTCGGTATTTCCAAATGGGCTGTCTTCATCCTTTATACCTCCTACTTGTATTTAATTTAATTATATTTGGCGATCCATCATGTTATAATGTAAGAAAAATCGATTTCCCTTGTAAATAATTTCAATATTACGAAAGGTTGTTGTCATGCAATGGAGTTCAGCGGATTTCTGGATCCCGATTTGCAATACCATGTCTACGTGAAGGATACCCCTCAATTTCAGAAAACGCATGATACATATGATCATTGGGCGTTGTTCATCGTCGAAGAAGGCGCTTTTAATTACAGAATGGGCAGCCAAAGCGGAAGGGCGGTCAAGGATGACATCGTATTATGCCCGCCCGATCTAACCTTCTACCGGCAAACGGACGGTTTATCATTCCATCTCATGGGGTTTCAATGGATCAATTCCCTAGAGGGGCCGCCGCGTGCGGCGGATTTCCCGACTTTCGGCAAGCTTCGGCTATTGAACCACAAACGCTTCCAATCCACCCTCTCTCAATTTCGCGAAGCCCAATACTTGCATGCAGGGATTGGTCATACGTACAAGAAACATCTTCTCAGGGATCTGCTCTATTTGCTTCAGATCGAGCAATCCGAGCAGCATACGATGACCTTGTTCAGCGAGGATCCGACCCTTGGGCGAGCCCTGCATTTGCTTCAGCAGCAAGCAGAATTCGGCCTATCGTTGAAGTCGATCGCTGTGGAGCTTGGTCTAACCCAGGTGCAGCTGACAAGACTGTTTACACGCGAGTTCCGCATAACGCCAAGCGCCTACGCGACTAATCTTAGAATGGACAAGGTGAAGCAACTCCTTGTATACTCTTCGCTTACCCTTGCCCAAATCGCCGAGCATTGCGGATTTACCGACGAACATCATTTAAGCAAAAGCTTCAAAAAACTGTGCGGCGTCAATCCTTCGTCGTACCGAAAAACGCATAGCGTATAATAGAACAGGCCGACCTGCATCGAATGAGGTCGGCCTTTCGTTCCCGTTATTTAGTCACCGTAACCGAGCGCCTTGAGCTGTTCCATGGCGCTGTCCACTAACGCTTTGTAGTTCATGGACGTTTCCAGCGTCTTGATAAAGTCATCGTATTCGGTCAATGGACGTTTATCGTAAATAAACTTCGCGATCTCCTCTTCCATGTACCGATTCGCATCGGCAGGGTTATACCCCTCCGGATTGTCGACAAATCCGTTCAACGCTTCAATACGGGGTTGATCGTTCGCGAATTCGATTGCAGCCGATTGTGCGGCGAACTTCGCTTGCAAATACTCCATTTCCGGTCTGCCGGTGAATTGGTACAGCCAAGAATGGCCGACTTCGCCCGCTTTGTCCGTCATCATCGGCTTGCCGTCCTCAAGTGTGAAGTGCGTATCCTTCACCCCGAACTGCACGAGCAGCGAGCCTCCGTCCGGATTCGAAATATAGTTGAGCAGATCGAACACCCGCTGCAGTTTCTCCGGGTCTTTCTCAAGCGCTTTCGGAATGGCATATCTCCCAGGCGCCGCGCCGATATCCCACGAACCGTCGAATTGTCCTCCTGTACCCGAAGGAGCGGCGATTTGCAGCCATTCCGCATTCGGATTAACGGTTTTGATCTGTTCCACGAACTGCTCCTTCGTCATGTTCGGCCAATCGATATAGACGATGCCCGCCTGCCCTTTGATCGCCTTCTCCTGATGCTGCAAACCGCTGTTGGCCAGCAGCTCCGGATCAACCGATCCGGATCCAATCATGTCCTTAATAAAGGCCAAAGCATCTTTCATTGCCGGCTCATGAAGCGCATTGACGACTTTGCCGTCCTTCTCGTAGAAGTTGCCTGGCATTCCGACGCCGAAGGCTCCGAAAACGGTCGAGAATGCACTCAGCTTGCTGCCCGTTAGACCAAAGGTATCCGGCTTGCCATTTCCATCCGGATCGTTCTTAGTGAACGCATCCGCTACGGAAGCCAACTGTTCCACGGTCGTCGGCACTTCCAGCTTCAGCTTGTCGAGCCAATCCTTGCGGATCCACAAGGTATTGTATGGGATTTGCGGAGATTTGGAGATGCCATATACTTTCCCGTCGACCATCCCCTTCTTGACGCTGTCCTCCCCGATGAACGCCACCGTTTGCTCCAATTTATCCATATACGGCGTCAGATCGAGCAGCAGCCCTTGCTTGGAAAATTGAATTAACTGCTGCCGGTCGACCATGAACAAGTCGGGAAAGTTCCCCGAGGACATCCGAACGTTTAGTTGATTGTTGTAATCGTCCGCTGCTGGATATACCGTCAGGTTCAGGTCGATATTCAGCGCCTTATCCAATTCCTGCTTAATGATGTCTTTATCGGGTGACGGAAGATTGTTCCCCGTCTCGATAATGTCGAGCTTAACCGGTTTGCCGCTAGACTGCTCCGTCGTTTCCGTTCCGGGCTTGGCGGTAGCGCCCGAAGGATTTCCCGGATTACCGCTGCTGTTTCCACCCGAACACGCCGTAAGCATGGCCCCCGCTAATGAAACGGCTACGAGCAAAGTCCCTAATTTCTTCATGATCTTAACCCCTCTCTGAATGGTTTCATCGGTTAACCTTTAATCGAACCAAGCAGCATCCCTTTTGTAAAATGCTTTTGAAGAAACGGATAGATCACGATGACCGGCAAGCTCGCAATCATGACGGATGCCATTTGCATCGTCTGCGTCGGCATCATATTTTCCGCGTTCTCCAGCGGCTGCTGGCTTTGCATCAGAATCTCCCGGACGACGACCTGCAGCGGATACAGCGTGCGATCGGTCACATAAAAAATCGCTTGAAAAAACTCGTTCCAATGGCCGACCAGGTAAAACAATCCAACCGTCAACAAGACAGGAACGGAAAGCGGCGTAACGATTTGCAGCAGGATGCGGAACTCTTTGGCTCCATCCATTCGGGCCGACTCGAACAGCTCCTCCGGCAGCCCTTCAAAAAAGCTTTTCATAATAAGAACGTTAAAGCTCCAGATTGCATTCGGCAAAATCATCGACCAGATAGAATCGAGCAGCCCCATCGACTTAACGACCAGATAGGTCGGAATAAGCCCTCCGCTGAACAACAAGGTGAACACGATCATGAGAAGAAAAAAGTTTCTTCCCGGCAAATTCCGGCGACTAAGCGGGTACGCCATCAGTGCCGTCAAGACGAGATTGACCGCTGTTCCGATCACCGTAATGAGAACGGTTATTTGGAACGCCTTCGGAATATTGGACTCCGTCAGCAGCGTGCGGTAAGCGGAAAACGTAATTTCCTTTGGGAACAATATGAATCCGCCGTTACGCAGCACTTCTCCGAACGGAGTGATGGATACGGATACGACATAAAGGATCGGCAGAATGGCGACAAGTCCGCATATTCCGAGAATGACGTATATAATTGCGTTGAAAATTTTATCATCGAGGCCCCTTACCATATGCCCTCACCCCATTTCTTCGCCACACGGTTAGCTCCTAGCACAAGGATGAGTCCGATGACCGATTTGAACAATCCGACTGCCGACGCCAAACTGAAATTAAGCTGCTGCAGACCGGTTCGGTAAACCCATGTGTCGATGATGTCCGCAACCGGGTATACCTGAATATTGTACAGAATGTAAATTTGATCAAAGCCTGCATCAAGCAGATGGCCAAGCTTCAGAACGAACAGCAGGACGATAATGCTTCTAATGCCAGGAAGCGTAATATGCCAAATCATTCGCATTCGGCTCGCACCATCCACCTTCGCCGCCTCGTAAAGCGTCGGATCGATGCCCGCCATCGCGGCCAAATAGATAATCGCACCCCAGCCGAGATTTTGCCATACCTCCGATCCAACCAGTATGCTGCGGAAATATTCCGTCGAGGTCAGAAACGGTACCGAGCTTCCCCCCGCTTCCACAATCCAGCGGTTGATGAGACCGCCGTTCTGGGAGAAGAGCGTCAAAAGAATGCCGAAAATAATGACCCAAGACAAGAAGTGCGGCATGTAGGTCAGCGTTTGTACAATCGACTTCAGCCAGCGAATGCGGCATTCGTTCAGCAGTACGGCCAGCATGATCGGCGGCAGCGTCCCCCATAACAGCTTGTAGAGGCTGATCAACAGCGTATTGGTCAGCAGCTGGCTGAAATAAGGCGACTCGTAAAAGCTCTGAAAATGCTTATACCACGGATCAACCCACGAGCTGCCCGTTATGCCGTCCAGTATTGCAAAATCTTTGAAAGCGATAATGACTCCGTACATCGGGAAGTACCGAAATATGACAAAATAAATAATGCCGGGCAGCAGCATGATGTAAAAGGCTTTAAACCGCCATGCTAACTTTAAAATCATGAGCAGCCTTGTCCGCAGAGAAAACCGTATCCGAGGGGCTGGCGTTAGGCTATGGTTGGTTTCCATCGTATCCCTCCCTAGTTGAATGCGCTTCCAATAAGGTAAGTATAAAGGTCCTGACGTCTCCTCGATATACACAAAAACGTAAAAAATGTAAGCATTTCCTTCATCATCATTAACATCGAGTATGGATCCATCTGCATCAATATCAACGATAAATGAGTAAAGGCTGTCACGAATGGCCTGAAGAAACCACGTGACAGCCTTGGTATCGTTTTTGGTTAACGCCAAATACCTAATCGTTCGTCGCTTTCCGTCAGGACGGGCATATCGACGCGGACCACAGTTCCTGCCCCTTCCGCGCTTCCGATCCGCAAGCCGTACGTCCCGCCGTGATGGATCCGAATTCGCTCATGCACGTTCCGCAGCCCGATGCCCGTAAACCGGTACATGGAGCCCTGCCCACCGTCCTGATTTTCCAACAGCAGCCTGCTTCGCTTCTCCCGCCTGATGCCTATTCCGTTATCGCGCACATAGAGTCTCAGAACACCCTTCCTCAGCCCGCCTTTCACGACGATAAGCCCGCCGTGATTCGGCGTTAGTCCATGAAAGAGTGCATTTTCTACAAGCGGCTGCAGCGTAAGCTTAAGTATGCGATACTGCAAAAGGTCAGGATTGATATCAATCATAAACTGATATTGTTCCCCAAAGCGCACCTGCTGAATATGCATGTACATTCGCAGCCCTTCCAGCTCCTCCTCAAGCGATACGTATTCCGATTGCTTGTCGAAGCTGAAGCTTAACAGCTTGACCAGCGAACGAATCGTATCGCGCAGCTCGTCGATACGCTGCTGCTTTGCCAAGCTGCTTATGCAGGCAAGGGTATTATACAGAAAATGGGGCGCAATCTGGCTTCGCAGCATCTTCAGCTCGTATTCCTTCTTCTGCTCCTCCGCATGTTTCGTCTTCTGGAGCAGGCTCTGAATCCTCTCGAGCATAGCGTTATAGCTCTGCGTTAGCCTGCCGATTTCGTCCATTCTCGTGACAGGCAGCTTCGCCACGACCTGAAAGTTGTTAAGACGGTCCATCTTCTCGACAAATCGGCGAATCGGATGCGTGAACGATCGGCTGAGCAGATACGCGCTGATCAGTAGCATCATGATCCATACGATACTCGCGGTCCGGTAGTTGCTGTTCAGCTTCTGCAGGTCCTGATAGAAATAATCCTCTTCGATGAACGCCGCAAGCGACCAGCCTAGACGGTTTTTGGTCGACTTCACGGCAACGAGCGGATTCAAGGAATCCCCTTCTATGCCGCTGACGCCGACTTTTAGCAAGGCGAGCTGCCCTCGAAAGCTCTCCTCCAGCTTCGGCGGATACGAGGCCGATTGGAAGGGGAGCAGCTTATCGCGGGAATCCAGCCGATTAATGACGCTGCCTTCCTTCGTGAACAGTATGTAAGATTGATAGATCATTGGCGCAATACGCTCTGTGAGCAAATCGAGATTAAGTTCGGCGACAACGACACCCTTCACCTTATTGTCTGCATCCGCAATAGGCAATACGTAAGCAAGCGTTCGCCCCGACATCGGCGAATCATAAGGTTCGCTCACGTTAATAGCCCCATAGTTAATCAGCGCTAGCTCATAGAGCTGGTCCAGCTTTGGATTGCCGATGATGTCATAAACGACCTGCGAGCTTGCAAATACTTGGCCGTCAGCTCGAATCATGTACAAAGTTCTGGCAATGGAATTGTTAATCCCCGCGAACTTGCGAAGCGTCTCGACGGCTGCCTCCTCATTGCCTTCCTCCAGCAAATCGGCGCGGGTCGAGAGTAGCAGCAGCATATTCTCCACATTATCCAAACTTGCATCGATATATTGATTCGTCCGGCTGACGAGCAGCATGGCATCGCGAATGACTTGATTCTGAAGCACACTTTCCGCCTCGTGGAGGTTTCGCCATGCAAGCACTTGAACGAGCAGCAGCGTCACGATGAACAAATAAATAAACTGCTTGGAAGCGAGACCAAGGCTGGCATACCAATGAAACAGTTTCCTCATTTCCACCCTTCCTTCGCGCTCGTTCTCTCTCACCTGTGCTTTCAGCCATTCCGTTTATAGTCCGTCGGCGATACCCCGGTCCAATTTCGAAACGTAACGGTAAAATAGCGGTAGCTCGGAATGCCGACCTCTTCCGCGATCTCATATACCTTCTTATTCGAATGCCTAAGAAGCTCAATCGCCTTCTCCATACGAAGACGGGTAATATACTGATTGACCGTACTCCCCGTTTCCTCGCGAAACAATTTGCTGATATAGTGTGGGCTCAATCCTACCTGCTCTGCAATAACGGGCAGTGAGATCGGCTCCTTGAGATGGTCTTTGATCCATTGCACGGCCAACCGAATCTCAAAGCGCGAACGCGACTTCCCTAGCTCGACAGCTTCCATAACCTGAACAATATTGGTAATCATCTCGGCTAACGTTCCTGCGTCCATTAATAGCCCCATACGGACTGCGCTTAGCTCAGCGCCCTCTTGCTGCCTGTGCCAGTCAACCTGCCAATGGAGTATCCGTTCCTTCAGTTGACTTGGCTTCACTCGCTCAGCGATGCACCAATCCCTGAACTCGCCAAGCAAGCATTCCTTCAAGCTCGCAAGAGACAATGATGTTTTTCTCAGCATCTCGTTTAATTCCTTCGTTTTCTTTTCCGTCAGATCCGATAGAGGCAGCGAATGCTGCGCGTACACAGCGCTTTCCTCGGGACATCGGTCGTAAAACAGCGCATCTTTCCACTCGTTCGAATAGGCGAGCGCCGATGCAATTTCTTCCTTCGATGCGACCGGTTTGCTAAATAGGGCACATACTGTCGCCCACCGTCCCTGCTTGGTCTCTTCCCTATTCAACAGCTCCGTCAAATGCTGAACGACCGTGCGGAGTGACTCAAGAACAGCATTGGCAGAAGTTCTGCCTTCAAGCAGAACAAAATATTCCCGCTCCCGTACTGTCAGCCAAGTCAGCCAAGTTGGATCCCTTTTTTCCTGCTCGGTCAGTCTCTGCCGAACCGTTTCCTTCACGGGTAGATAGGCTAATGGAGGAATGTCTAGCTGAAGTCGTACCAGCCGAATCGGACGATCTACGCTTAACGTCATCGATTGCCAATCGGAGCCGGCTGGCTCTTGCCCATGAAGCAGCTTGCCGAATAAGGCGGCTTGCAGCTGCCTCTGTTCCCTTCTCGCATGCTCCTGCACCATGCGCTCCTTGACGACCGCAGCTCTCACTTTGTCCATCGCCTGCTTAAGCTCTTCTTCCTCCAATGACACCTTCAAAATATATTCAAGCGCTCCAAGACGGAGCGCTTCTTGTACGTAATGAAAATCGCTGTGACAGGTTAACAATATGATCTGAACGTGCGGGTGCCGCTTCCGGAGTTCCCGAATGAGAGCAATGCCGTCCATAACCGGCATCGTAATATCCGTTATCACGACATCTGGCGTGCGTTCAGCACATAGCTGCATCGCTTCCGAGCCGTTGCTCGCTTCCCCTATCCATTCGGCTCCGCACGCCTCCCATGGAAATAGCCGAAGCTCTTGCCGCAGAGGAATTTCATCTTCAACGATCAATACGCCAAGCGGCTTTATGACCATGATATCCTCTCCTTTACGCCTGAAATGAAAGCGCTGTCATTTATTTTATTCCATTATAGAGCATAAACTCTTATTTCGGCAACCTCCGCGCATGGTCCTCCGTTCGTTTCGTCGATCCATAGTCTAATCGTATGTGACGAGATGGAACGGCTTAGCTTATGCACTTTTTTGCGCTTGTGGTTGTGCTTCTCTTCAGCCAGTGTAACCCACTCCTCACCGATGAGCGCCTCTATCCGATAAGCTCGGACGAGCTCGGGAATCGCTTCGAAAGCCGTGCGATGATGGTGCAAATTGATTAAATCTTCATTAACGTCGTCGTTAAAGGTGACGTGGATCTCGGCGATCGATTGCACTTCAGCCCACTCCAGCTGCAGCCATTCCGGTTTGCCTGGAGACATCGGCTCGGACATCCATAAATGCGGACCGGCAAACGGCCGAATATACCCGTCCGTCACCGCTGCGGCAGCGTACGCTTCCGTATTTGGCGTAACCTGCAGACACAGCGGCTTGCGGTTCCAACGACGCATGCTCCACTGTACGACCGGCTGATCCGGTTGACGATCCTCTAAAAGCGTAGAGACGATCGGCTTTGGCCCCTTCTCAAAGCACAGCACGCCGGTCATCGGACAATCCGATCCGTGCAGCTGAATCGCTTCGTTCGCCTTAATAATAAGGAATGCATTACAGGCTGCATCGGGCTGCCAAAATAAGTCCAGCTTAACCCATTGCCCGGTACCTTCGGCTACTGACACCGATGCTTCAGCTACCATCTGCTTTGGCACGTAGTTTTCACCTTTATCCGTATGCCACAGCTCCACTTCAAGAGTAGCAGCCTTTGCCGCATCGATCAGCAGCTTCACCGATTCAAGCGAGGGATTCACTGGAAACAGGATGCCCAGTTCTTTATCCAACGGGTGCGTATAGGTTGAGTCCGTCAGCGAAACTTTGGTCATTGTGCTGGATGCCGTAATACGGGCCGACTTGGCGTGATCGTTAGGGTCGTTTGCCGCGATCCCGATAATCGACGCATCCTGCCTGAGCATCGTCTGCTGCAGGTCGTTCATATGGTCACGGTGCAGCGCACGCGGCGATATCCCTTTCTGCACGCACAGTGCGGCACCGCTTCCGGCTGCTTCGCCGATGACCGCACAGGTTGCCATTACCCTCGTGGTACCGAATGCGACGTGAGTTGCGCTGATATCGCGGCCTGCGAACATCAGATTGCTGACGTTGCTGGAGTACAGACACCGAAATGGAATATGATAGATGCCGTCCGAAAATAAATGCTTTGAACCGCTCTCTGTCGAATACATGCCTTGCGGCGGATGAAGATCTATCGACCAGCCTCCGAAGGCGATGCGATCAGTGAAGGGCTCCTGCGCGATAATATCGTTTTGGTTCAACATATAATCTCCTGTGAATCGGCGATACTCCCGTTTGCCAGGGAGCGATCCGACCCATTCCAGCGTCATGCGATCGGCATCGAAATTGCCGGAGTTTTTGATATAATCCCATACCCCGTAAATGACCGACCAGAGCTCATCGCGTATTCGTTCATTATCATGCACCGTATCCAGCTCGCCGCCCCATTCGATCCACCAATAGTGGCAGCCTGAGTCGCCGCTGCGAATGACCCGCTTCATCGGGATCGCCGTTTGGGTAATGTCCTTCGCAAAGCTCGGCGGAATGTATTTGACCGGCCGATCGGCCTCCTTCGTATAGAACAGGAGCGTGCTGCCAAGCGTAATATCGTCCGCCGTCTCCGGAGCCCAGTCCTCGTTGTATTCCTCTGCTGCCTCGCGGCCGATCCGGTATTTAGCGCCTGCCAGGAAACCCGCAAGGCCATCTCCTGTACAATCTATGTACATATCGCTTTCAAACCGGATTTTCCGCTCGGAGCCCATCATCCAGCCCGTGACCGACTTAATGGTGCGCTCCTCCTCCGCGCCCTCCGCTTCGACCTCGTGCACATCCGTATTGAGAAACAAAGCAATGTTCGGCTCAGCTCGGACCGTCTCAAGTACTACGAGATCCCATAAATACGGATTTCCATCCGGGTTCCGGTATTGATTCTCGACGAACATTTCTCCCATGATGCCGGTTTCTCTCGCGTAACGCTGCGTGCCATGCGCCGTAGCGCCGCATACCCACACCCGTACCTCGCTGCTAGAATTGCCTCCGAGTACGGGTCTGTTGTTCACGAGCGACACGGTTTGGCCGAGACGTGCGGCTGCAACGGCAGCGCATACGCCGGCCAATCCTCCACCAATAACGGTAATGTCGGATTTTACGAATTCAAACTTCAATCGAATCCCCCCAAGTCTAGAATTACTATCATCTTAATCGAGGGGGTCGTTATTTAACATGCACTGCGCTATCATATTGGCATATACTTTATTTCATTCTGGAGCTGATTGCGGTGATGATGTTGAATCGAAGCCCCATCCTATATCCTAGCCTAATGCATCATGTCTTTTGGAATCATAAGAAGAAATTTCAATACAGCGTGGACACCTACGGACATTGGGTTCTATTTGCTGTGGAGGGCGGCAGCTTCCGTTATGGGATCGGCGACAGCGAGGGAGTGGCGCAGATGGGCGACGTCATCGTTTGCCCTCCGGGCGTCGATTTTCATCGCGACGTTATCCATGCGCCGTCCTTTCATTTCATCGGATTTTCGTTAGGCTCTATATCGGGAGAGGCGGTTGCAGGGCAAGAGGCAGAGCAGGACGTCCATCATCGTTTAGCGGCTTCTGCCTACAAGCCCACAGTCGCGCATAAGGAGAGGTTTGCCGATAATTTGAGATATTTCAAGAGGCAGGACGAAGCTGCCGCGGAGATCGATCAGCGGAGCTATTGGCAAAACCATGCGCTGAACGATATTTGGTTCTTTTGTTTGCAGTCGATAGCGGCCGGCGTGGTTGGCGTAGACAAAGAACCTGCCGATCCTCTGATGGAGCAGGCTCGGCTCTATATCCAGCAAAACGCCTATAAGGACATGAGCATGCTGCTGCTAGCGGACGAGCTGGGCATCAGTCCCGTTCAGCTCACCCGCAGATTCACACGAAGCGTGGGGATGACTCCTTCGCGCTATTTAAGCCATATTAGGCTGGAGCAAGCAAAGTCCTTGCTCGTCGATACCCATCTGAATTTAGAGCAGATCGCATTAGCTTGCGGCTTCAACAATGGCTTCTATCTCAGCCGCGTGTTCACGAAGCTGATGAAAGTCAGTCCTTCCGCTTACCGGAAAACGAACCGGGTCTAATGCCTGCAACAATCCCCTCTATTCAATAGTAGGAAGCGACAGGACAAATAGACTTCATTGTTCCGAGCTTTCCCTAACCGTTAGCAGCCTGCCTTGAGCTTGAGCCAACTGCCTGCGAGCGTATGGCCAAGGCCTGGCCGCGAACGGCATGCTTCTTGTTCTCGCCGCGGATGAACCGCTCGAAGATATTCTTCCTGTTGCGGCAGTGGTATGCCTTGACCGTTGTCAGACACCACGCATCGTCTCTTTCGCTTAGGGAGACGGGGATGCTTAGCGGCCGATTCGGATGAAGGGACTGTACGATTTTATTGAGTAATGTCTTCCAGTCCTTCTTCCATTTTGAATTCCTCATTTGCCTGTATATCCGTTTCATCCCTTTGTTCATCAACGTTTCAAATCATTTTTATTGCTTGCAAGGCCACATGAGGCAGTGTATGTGAGACGGATACAAAACTGGGACAGATGATCCTTCAACTCTCGGTCTTCTGTCCTGAACTGGTAGAGCGAAGGCCGCTTGCACTGCAGGTGGCTTTACTTGTTCTTCCCCCTTCTAGAACAACTAAAAAGCGGTACCACGCGCGGTGTAGTTGGATTTTTGTTATATCTAGTAGCCACCACGGCTAAACTGACCAAGCGGAGGCGAGCCTAGTGGTTACAGCAAGTCAAGCGCTCTTCTGACTTTTCTGGCGAAAATGAGCGGCTTTTGTACCGCTTCGATGTTGACATAGATCAATCTGGGGCGCTCGAACAGCCATTCGTTATGAATGGACGAAACGATGATGCCCTGTTTAAGAAGGCTTGCGATAAACCGATCCGTTTCCTTTTGCAACAGGGCAACTCTTCCCAAACACAACGCTCTACCAGTCACAGCATTTAACGATTCAAACGAGAATGATGAGGTTAACATAAATCTTTTCTTTAAAATCGTTGCCTTTACTCGATTCCGCGAAATGGTTGCGACGCATTTTCCGCCTGCAAATCCGGGGGTTCCTCCAATGATTTTGGCAAACCTTCCGCAAATACGTTCATTTCTACTCATGCTCAACCGAATTCCTCCTTAAAAGCGTAGCAGATTCCGGTACTGCTTTTGCTTGACCTGCTTCATTTTCACTTCGTAATAGGTACCACTGGCTCGGCTGAGCTTCGGCATTACAATCGGGGGAATAGCCAACGGGGTAACATATTTTTTGAGCGGCACAGATATATCCTCCTACTGAAGACTAGACATTTGTAAGTTCAAGGCATTCGCCCTGAAGTCCTGATATAGTCTAATGCCGCATCGGAGAAACGCGATACGTACAGCAGCCCACGGATACCATTTATTTTATTACGCTAAACTTGCGAAAGAGAAGATTTTGATTAGGCTGTGTTTTGGAGACCATTGATCAATAAGCTCAGTGGGGGTACGCCTATATATTAATTCATATGAAGAGACCCCACCTGAATTATGCAGGCAGGGTCTTCGTCATGCGTGACATCGAGCACGATAGACATGATTACGAGTAACAAGGTCATCGTGGGTTTGTGATCGTTCCTGCCAACGTGATGCTTTATGCACAATAAAAAGCCGCACATTGTGCGACTTTGTTTATATCAGCCTATCGCCATACCGGTATCTGATAACATGACATCTCTTGTATTCAATCTAGCGCCGTTGTCAGACAATCATGCGGTAGTGAAGATGAACAACGCCGCTTGGGAAGTGGCGCACACCGAGCAGCTCGAGCCGCATACAGAGGTTGTCCGGCAATGCTCGTTTACCTCCACCCAAGACGATCGGATTAAGAAGCAGATGACACTCGTCGATCAGTCCCGCTCTCATCGCCTCCCCAGCAAGCTCGGGGCCGCCAATCGTGATATCGGCTCCTGAAGACTCCTTCAGCCTCCGGATCGCTTCAGGATCGAATTCGCGCTCGATCCTAGTCCTGGCGCTTGAAACCGCCAGAAGTGTCCGGGAGAACACGATCTTCTTAGCTGCTCGCCAAATCTGTGCGAATTCCCGTATTACCTCTGGTTGATCACTGGGCTTGGCGCTCGCCGTCTCCCAGTACACCATCGACTCGTACAATCGGCGCCCGTATAGGTAGGTGCCAATCGGCCGCTCGAAGTCAGTCCAGAACGCAAATACCTCGTCATCGGAGATCGTCCACTCGATATTGCCGTGTTCGTCCTCAATGTAACCGTCCAAAGAAACGTTGGCTGCATAGATCAGTTTAGCCATTTCCATAACGCCCTCCAATTTTCAGTTTCCAGCCAGACCAAGTATGTCTTCTGAATTTGCACTCCTTGTGATATAAACGAAGCAGCCGACAAATGTATTATGGCTCGTATAGCAGCGCCAAGCCGCGGTGATCAGCCAGGCAGTATTATCGAACGGGCGTGTAGTGGAGCACGACGACGCCGGAGCCGAAAGGCTTGGTCTCGGTCAGCTTCAGATTCAGTCGATCACGAACTCCTCCCAATAATTGGGGGCCATGTCCGGCAACGATGGGCTGCACCAGAAAGTGATACTCATCCACTAAGCCTAGTTTTGCCAGGGTGGACCCGAGTCCGGGACCGCCGTTAACGACTAGGTTCTTCCCTTCTGCCATAAGTCGCGGCACCTCCTCGGAAACAGGCCCCTTCAACAAGAAAGAGTTCTGCCACGACACGTGATCCAGCGTCCGCGAAAAGACGTACTTGGGTTTCCGATCGAGCTTCCGCGCGAAGTCGACCAAGAACTGAGGTCCGTCGCCGCTGCTGGCAATGGATGGCCAAGCACTTTCCATCAACTGGTAGATTTTACGTCCGAAAAGCAGACCATCCGACTCGTCCATCAAGTCCATCGTATACTGGTGGAGATCCTCATCCGCAATTACCTGCGTGTGGTCACAGCAACCGTCCAGTGTCACATTCATCATCAGGATTATACGTCCCATATGCAACCTCCTTATGCCTACATTTTATCATCCAAAAGCAGGCCATGTTTCTCATAGATTGCTGATATGAACAGTCTGGGCCAGACCGAATGCAACTTTAGTAAAATGGAGGATAGTAAATTAAACAATTTTGCCCACTGTCCGGCCTGTCTCCAAAAGAACGTGCGCTTTACGCAGGTTCTCCGCGTTGATCGACTCCAACTCCTGTGCAACGGTCGTCCGTATGATACCTTGGCCCACGAGCCGTGCGACTTTATTAAGGAGTTTATGATGCTCTATCATATCTGCTGTCTGATAGGTGGAGCGTATGAACATGAATTCCCAAACAATTCTTGTCAACCGCAACGATCGAATTGCAGAACCAGTTCGTAACGATTCCTTTTTTCAGAGTGAAGATCGTTGTTTGATAGGGTACGAAGCCAATCTGTATCTATCATTTCTGAGATACTTTGTATATCCATACGTTTCCTCTTTCCTTAACTATTGAAGAAGTTAACGGAATATATATTATGTTACCTTCCAAAAACCCCCAACCCTATATTTCAGTGTTGGAGGTCTTAGCGAATGCAACAAATTAACATTTTTGTTTCATTCCATTACATCACTTTTTCTAAAATGGTGATTAATCCTTAACATCTATGCATAATGTAATGATCCAGAAACGTATTTCGAAACTTCCCTATTGGATCGTATCGAAGTAGCAGCTGACGGAAATCCGCTAACCGCTCATACCGAGCTTGTATCATTTCCGACTCCATCGTAAACAGTTTCGCCCAATGTGGGCGTGCTCCAAACGGTTCGAGTTCACGTTCTACAAGCGGAAGTAATTGGCGCACGCGCTCCCAGTCCGGCTTCCATGTAAAATGAAAACCAACACTGTCTTGCCGGTAGCATGGGCTCATCCAGAAGGTATCCGATGCAATTGTTCGAATCTCGGAGATAAAGAGCAGAGGCGCAATTCTATCACGCAGTTTTCCTAGCGCACGCATTGCCTCGACCGCATGACGCCTCGGAACGAAATATTCACTTTGCAGTTCGTTGCCCGCGCTGGGGGTAAATTCCATGCGGAAATGAGGCAACCGCTCATACCATGGTCCAGGAGCGCCCATCTGCTCGCTACAGTTCACCACAGATTGGCCAGTTACCATATGCCGTTTTTCCGGAGCTGGCAAAGCCCCGAAGAAATCGGGAGATATCTCATCCTCCTCGTTTATTCCCACCTTTCGTTTTACCCACACTTGATTGAATATGGGCTCTGCCCAATCCGTAAACAAGCTGACACTGTATGCGGAAGAAAAAATTTCGTCTATGCCGTGATCCAGTGCAGAAAAAGGAAGACGATCATATACGGTCTGACTTACCTGAAACGAGGGTACTAAATCCAGTTTAAGCTTTGTGACGACTCCAAGTCCGCCGAGTCCGACAACCGCCCCATCGAACTCGGGATCTATCCCGCGCGTGAGTACCATAACTTCTCCATCCGATTTCATTAGCTCGATAGCACGTACAGAAGACGCCAGGCTTGCATTCAGATCGCCCGAGCCGTGCGTGGCTGTTGCCACGGCGCCAGCCACGCTTATGTGCGGCAGCGATGCTAAATTATGCAACGCATAGCCATGATCATTTAAATAGCGGCACAGATCGCCATACCGAATGCCACCCTCGACGGTTACAGTTCTCTGTACACGGTCGAGATCGATTACCCGATTCATCTTTCGAAGCGAAAGATGGCTGCCCCCGGTGTCGGCAATCCCGTTAAAAGAGTGGCGCGAGCCAAGCACGCGAATGCTTGTGCGGCTAACAACTAGGTCCTTAACTTCTTCTAGACTTTTAGGCTCAAGCAGCTCCATCGAACAGTAGCGATAATTCCCGGCCCAGTTCAGTTTATCTCCCATATGTACGCTCCTATTTAATATGCTGGTTTTTGTCCTGAATCTATTTGATCATTGGTTTACCTGATTATCCAAATACTCCTCACTTCCGTCAAACGGTACTCATAAACTTTCACGAACAGAGGCTATCGCACGTTTGTGTTGATTTACCATTACCTTACAGGAAAATCAACTTAAAACTAGGTATTCGGCATAGCGCCCCGCTTTCCTGCCCATTAGCATAATGAAATTGCATGGAATCCGTAGTTAGAAACTTATCTAATCGGCAACCGGACGATGTTCTTGTCCTTGGCTCAGGCCAAGAACTTGTACCGAAAAAAAAGCCGCTAAATTAGCGACTTTTAATGGGATTATGTTCTTGTGCCCGGCAAAATAGTAATTTCTCATGGTTGTCGAGTAAGCTAGCTACTGTTCCCTCTTCTATCATCTCAAAATTATTCTTATGATCCTGATTTCTCGATGACATTTCAGGGGTATTGTGGCGATTCATTCAGCGAGCCACATCGATAGTATCCGGGAACTCTGATCTTGTAGTTGAAAGCATGTAGGGCATTATGTCGTTTCAATTTGATAGCAGTCTGCATCCACAGCCGAGGTGCCCTCGTCAAGAATAAGAATCGGCATGTTTCGAATCAGCGCTGGCATGCCGGCTATGGCTTTTGGATCATATGCTTTTCCTTGTATTCCTGCGGTGAACAGCCGGTAGCCTTTTTGAAAAAACGAGTAAAAGAGGTTGCGGTTTCGTAGCCCACACGGCGGGCAACTTCACCGATTCGGAGATTCTCGCTATGAAGTAAACGCTTCGCTTGCATAAGACGGGAGGAATCGATAAACTCCGTCAGATTGTTTCCGGTTTCCTGTTTGTAGATACGGGATAAATATGACGGATTCAAATATACTTGTTCCGCCAATCGCACCAACGACAGGTCTTCATCCAAATGATTCCGAATGAATTCCTGCAAAAAATCGATGATATGATCCGCGCGTTTTTTCTGCTCTACTTTTTGCAAGTCGAACAACACAGACGATAACTCCGTCAAATATAAGGAAGCTTCGCTCCAACTGTCAAAAAAATCGATCCGCATCAGTCTGTTTTGACCCAACTGAGCTTCAATCTTCTCATTGAGTGCCCATCGATTGATATAGGACATCAAATACAGGGACACGGTGTAATAAATTTCCTGGGCAAAAGCATTATTTTTCGTGCGAACGTCTCTGATAGGACCAAGAAGCAGCTCCAAGGCTTCAAAATACTTACTCCTTTGTCCTGCCTCCAGATATTGCTCGATAAGCGAAAGATCGTTGGACTTAAGCACCCGCGCAAGCCTTTCTCCTTCGAGATCCTCTTCCTTCAAACCCTGAACATTGCCTGCCTCATCGGGTTCATCATGACTAACCACATCGTCGATCAGAAGAACTGTATTTTCGAGTCCGATCCGGTAATTGAGCAAGTGGTGGAGCGAGTGATACTTATTGGAAACCGATTCCCACCCATCCGCTTGGCTGCCGATTGTAAAGCTGATCGGAAGTCCGATATTTTCCTGGCATGCCGACTGGATGACCTCCAATATTCCTTTAAGGAACGACACAGTTTTATTGAACGTCTGTAGGATCGTCTCCGCATTCTCAGTACCGGTAGCGGACAACGACTCCTTAGGCTGAATAAAAATCACGAATCTGCGACTATCATCCAGCACAATCACAAAATTGACACGGGTGGCTAAGTACCTATGCATGATTTGACGTACGGCATAGATTTGCTGCATCTTCTGCATATAACCGGTAGAGTCGGGGAATTTATCGATCTTGCCCACGACCAGGGCAACCGGCCACTTAACATTCAGCGGGATCGACAATTCTTCGAACTGTGATTGGCTGGCTTGTAACCCGCGGCTGCCTTTTAACATGCCTAGAAGATAATCTTCTTGAAATAAATTCAGCGCTATGTTTATTTGCTCTTTGGCCTCCCGGATCAGATCTTCCGTTTTGATTTCCTGGCGGATTTTTGATACGGTCTCTTCAACCACCTGAATCACTTTGTCGATATTCTCGGTCTTCAGAATATAGCTGACATCCTGATACTGAATCGCTTTGTATACATATCTGAATTCACTGTGCCCTGTCAAAAAAATCACTCTGCACTGAGGCCAGCTTCGAAAAATCTCCTCCATGAGCTGCAGACCGTCAATGTGGGGCATGTCGATATCGGTCAACACGATATCAATTCTTGTACGGTTGAGCCACTCGATGGCTTCTTCTCCCCCATATGCTTTATAGACATCGAGATCCAAATGGTCAAATCCTCGAAAAATTTCATAAAGATGATTCACTATAATCTCTTCGTTATCGACAATCAGGAGTCTGTACATCCCTTACACACTCGCTTTCGGGTCAAGTTGCAGCGTCACCTTCAAGCCGCCCATTGCGCTTCGTTCCAAAATCAGGCCGTGTTCGTCACCATATATCAAGCGAAGCCGGCGATGAATGTTAATCAGACCTGAGGTCTCGATATTGGACGTATCGTAAAGGAGCTTTTGGAGCGCGGATAATTTGGACTCCGACAGATCCGTTCCGTTGTCCTCTACGATTATACGCAATGCGTGGTCGTCCTGCTGAAAGCGCATTGTGATCAAGCCTTTGACTTTGGTTTGTTCCACAGCATATTTGAATGCATTTTCAAGAATCGGTTGAAGAATCAATCTAGGCACCTGAATTTCCTTGACCTCATCCGGAAGATCTTCAAATTGGATCGTCAGCCGGCTTGGAAAACGCATGAACTGGATCTCGCTATAGGTCCGTGCGTGCTCCACTTCCTCACGCAGCGGCAAAAAATCCGAAGCATTTCTTGTAATAAACTGAAAATAATCGCCCAGCAGCTTAGTAAACGGGATTAAATTATCGTCCCCTAGTTTGGCCATCGTGTTAATCAAAAACAAACTGTTATATAAAAAATGCGGACTAATTTGCGATTGCAATTGCTTTAGCTCCGCTCTCTGGTTTAGAATTTTCTGCTTGTATACCTGCTCGATCAAAGCAGATACGTTCTGTACCATGGAATTAAAGCCTTGATAAAGATAACCGAACTCGTTTTTGCTGTTTACGTGGATCGAGACGTTAAAATTTCCGCTCTCGACGTGTCGGAACGATCCGACAAGCTTACGCATGGGCTTGTGAATTAAGTTATAGGTGTAGATAGAGTAAAACAACATAATCATTGCGCCTGCACCGGTGAATACCCACAGCCAGATATAAAAATCCTGCAACGGCACAAAGATGAGCTCTTGGGGAATATAACGCAGTAAGAGCATATTCAAATATTCCGATTTGACAGACACCACATACATTTTCTGACCGTTTATGTTGCTGTATGTGACGTTCCCGTTCTTCAGTTCATGATAGTTTCCCGCCAAATCTTGTAAGCGTACATTTGCATCGTTACCTTTGCCGCTAATGACGATGTCGTGCGTGAGATCAATTAAAAAGGATCCGCTGTTGTCGTAGGTATGAAACTGGCCCAACGCCTCTTGAAACGCCGCCGTATCCAGTTCAATCTCGATCATGTACTTTTGAGGCAAGCCGGCATTTCCGGTATGAAGAGTGGTTATGTAAAGATTATTCTTGTATTGTACCAGCTGCGCGCCAGTTTCCCCCGCCGGAACGCGAATCTGATCGAATTTGTCCATATCGATCGGACTTACGGTAGCCGTGGAGGAAATGGTTTTTTGAATCGGTAAAATGTGTGCGCTTACATTCGAGGTGTAGGAGCTGCTGTTATGAATAGTGACGAGACGCTGATGGAGCTTTCGCATGCTTTCCATGATTTCATACTCGTCCATGATGGAATAACGTACCGCGAGTTTGCCCAGGTATTCATCAGTCAAGCTTTCGTGTTGCAAAATTTTAATGCGTTCGATCTCCTCCTCCAGGCTGGTAAGGTAGAACGAAACCTGTGCGGTCGAAGAATTAATAATTTCATTTTTTACGGTGTTCAAGCTCCAATTGTACAAATAGATGCCCAAGAAAATAATTAGGACGATCGCCAATAAGAAGGACGCGATCAATCGTGCGAAAATGCTGTTCTTGATCTGCCCTCCCTCCCTTATTCACGATTATTATTGCGGGAAACGAGGTCGGCCTTTCGTGTTTATCCTTTCACGCTCCCGAGTACAATTCCTTTGACAAAGAAACGCTGCAGGAACGGATACACGCAGATGATCGGCAGAGCTCCAAGGAAAATCTGGGCCGAACGCAGCGTCTTATCCGAAATATCCGCCATGAGCTTGGCCTCCTCCGGCGTCATCGTGGCTAACGAGCGCTGAACGACGATCGTCTGAATGTAGCTCTGGATCGGGTAATGGCTGGGATCGTTCATATAGATTAACCCATCGAACCAGCTGTTCCAGTGCGTGACCAGTGAAAATAGCAGAATGGTCGCAAGAGCCGGCAAGGATACCGGAACGTAAATCTGCCACAGCGTTCGCCAATGTCCGGCACCATCGATAAACGCGGCCTCACTCAGTTCCTTTGGCACTGCTCGAAAAAAATTCAACAGTAAAATGACACTGAATACAGGAATTGCAGTTGGGAAGACCAGCGCCCAGATCGTGTCGATCAACCCGAGCTGCTTGACAACCATATACGTCGGAATTAATCCGGCCCCAAATATCATTGTAATAAAAAAGGCCCATGAATAAAAGGTGCGCAGCCGGAATTCTCCCTTTTCTTTCGAAAGCGGATATGCGACTGTAGCGATCAATATAAGATTCAGCGTCCCTCCCAATGCGATGCGCTCCAGGGAAACGAGCATCGATTGCCAAAAGGCTGAACGATGTGCGACAAATTCATAGGATTTCAACGTAAATTCCTTCGGCCACAAGGTTACGGTTCCTGTTGCAGCGACAGCGCTGGAGCTTAATGACACGGCCAGGATGTGTATCATCGGAATCAGACACAGCATTCCGACTGCGATCAAGAATATACTATTGCACACAACAAACCAATCCAGCCTCTTTTTTACAGGCATATCGGTCCCTCCTTAGAAAATCCTGTAGTCCGCAACTTTATACGCGATGTAATAGGAGACGGACACGAGAACAAGCGCGATAACGGACTTGAATAATCCTACTGCGGTTGCAACCCCGAATTGCGCATCCAGCAGTCCGATGCGGTACACGAAGGTATCGAGAATATCCCCGCTTTCATATACCATCGGGCTGTACATGTTAAAAATCTGGTCAAATCCGGCATTCAGCAAATTCCCCAAATTAAGAACCATAAGCAATACGATAACCATCTGCATCCCCGGCAGCGTCACGTGAAGCGTCTGCCTCCAACGGCTCGCTCCGTCGATTTGCGCCGCTTCGTACAGGTTCGGGTTGATGCTTGTAAGCGCGGCCAGATAGATGATGGTTCCGTATCCAAACTCTTTCCATACGTCTGTCAAAATCATGGTGTTTGGGAACCACCGATTGTCCCCAAGGAAAAAGATCGGTTCAATCCCGAACGATTGAAGCGCCCGGTTGACCAAGCCGTCATTCGGTGACAGAATTTCGATAAAGATTCCGCCCAATACTACCCAGGATAAAAAATGGGGCAAGTAAATCGCCGTCTGCACTCCTCTCTTCAATGCCATATGCCGGACCTCGTTTAATAGAATCGCAATCACAATGGGCACAAGCAGTCCTAGAATGACTTTCATCATCGCGATATAAAACGTATTCCACATGATGTTATCGAAGTTGGGCAGGTTCATTACATATTCGAAGTTGCGCAGACCAATCCAGTCCTGATCGCCGAACAAACCTTTCGCTGGTATAAACTTTTGGAACGCAATAATGATTCCTCCAATGGGAAGGTAATTGAATACCAGCAAAAAAAGAAAACCCGGCAAAATCATAACATGCAGAGGCAATTCCCTTTTCCAGCTTCTTTTTTGCATAATAAATCACCCGTTTCTTAAGATGAGAATGAGGAAGGGAAAGGATGCCCTTGATCAATGCAGCATCCTTTCTCATGGTCCTAGGTACTTATTTTACAGATGCGTACCACTCATTGACTTCTTTGGTCATATCGGCTCCCCCAAGCGTATTCCAGTTCTCTACGAACTTGTCGAACTCATCAATCGAAGTGGCGCCCATAATGATTTTGACAAATACCTCGGTTTCCAGTGCTTTTAGTGTAGACTGCTTTTCCGCCATCGTTTGGGTAGGCGGTCCGGCAAACGCCTCAAGCATGAAATGGTCGTTCTCCAGGTACTTCACGCTATGCTGGAACACGCCGTCTTCCCCATAAATTTTAGGCCATCCCCATAAAGTGGTTTCTCCATTGTTGAAGGCTTCCATATTTTTCTGAATCGACAGTGCCTCGCCGGTTAGCTGATCCAAGGTTTTATTCTTACGCGCCTTCTCGATTTCCTGGAACGCATTCACGTTTTTAAATGGCGGGTAAGGTTGTACCGGCGAATATTTCCACACGCCTACGCTGTCATTGGCGGAGGGCATATAATAATAATCGAAATCTCCGCTTTCTCCCCAGTTCAACTCAATGTGCAAATTAAACATTTTCACCAGGGCTTCCGGATTGGAAAATCCTTTTCTGACGACCCAGAACTCCGATGCGGCAAATTTCTGCGGTGACAGCACCGGTTCCCCGTCCACCGAAACCAAGGCGTAGCCTTTCCAATCAGCACCCGGATCGTTCTGATAGTTGCTGATGAGCGGGTACATCGGATTCCATTGTTGCCCGAACTCCATGCCCACCTTGCCGGCGGCTATCGTCTCAGCCACCTTGCCGCCGTCCTTAACTCCGAATTCCTTGTCGATTTCACCGGCTTTATACATTGAAGACAGCGCTTTCAATCCCTCCTTTACTTCAGGAAGCGTACTGCCCCAAACCAGATTTCCCGATCCGTCATCGATCCACATGTTCGGGTACGCGTGGTAGCCGGCAAAAAAACCTTCCAGCCCCATGGCTCCGCCGTACAGATCCTTCGTAATTGCTAGACCGTAGGTGTCGTTGACCCCGTTCCCGTCCGGGTCCTGCGTGGTAAACGCTTTACTGATTGCAATCACATCATCCATCGTTTTGGGCTCTGAAAGCCCGAGTTTCTCTAACCAGTCGGCACGAAGCCAGATAAATACGCCGTCTCCGTATACCTCCGGCGGACCAAGGCCCATCATCTTACCATCAACCGTAGCGGCCTGGAGGACCGCAGGCCCTTGCACCGCGTACAGCTCCTTCATTTGGTCAGAAGCATATTCGTCCCAGTACGGTGTGAGATCCTCGATCATATCTGCTTCAGCCATCTGTTTCATTTGTGCGGCTGTGACGCGGATCATGTCCGGAATATCACCAGATGTTAACGTTACGTTAACCTTTTGGGTATAAGCATCCCCGCCGCTGACCGTCCAATCGTATTTTACGTTGATTCCCAGTTTTTCCGAGAACGCTTTCAACCAGCGGTTGTCTTCCACTGTTTCGCCAGGTGTTTTGGGTATGATGTTATCCTGCATATCGTTGTCTACATCGCGGGCAAATCGAATCGTAAGCGGTTCTTCATATTTGCCGAAAGGTCCTTCCGCTGCGACGGCTCCCCCTTCAGATGATTTGCCTGAACTGCTTCCTGACGGATTGGCTGACTGTTGATTGTTTGAGTCGGAACTACATGCGGTGATCAATCCTGTTAAAAGTATTGTCGCTAAGATGAGGACGACTTTCGGGTAAACCCTTCGTTTCATGCTAATAACCCCCTTGAAATCGTTTTTGCCTTGAATCACGTTTCATTTTAACCCTGAAAATTAGGAATGAATACAGGCGAGCTGTTACATTTCTAACATTTGTTTACTCTTTTGTCTCACCCCATGCTCGCAGTTTTCAACAAGTTTATCATTTCTTTACGACCTCGTTTGGGAGCATGAAATCGGGTTGAACCGTTAAAATGAAAGCGCTATAATGGAACATCGCAAGGAGGTTCACAGGTCTAGCAATTATAATTTTTCCGAATGGAGAGGAAGGCTATGGCGTTACTGTTCATCGATTCAGGGCGGAAGTACGGAAAAATCAACAAAAATGTTTACGGGCATTTTTCAGAGCATTTGGGACGAGGTATTTATGGCAGCATTTATGTCGACGAAAACAGCCCCATTCCCAATATCCGCGGGATACGCACCGACGTTGTCGAGGCATTACGGCATATCCGGGTGCCGGTGCTGCGCTGGCCCGGCGGATGCTTCGCTGAATATTACAATTGGAAAGACGGCGTAGGTGCTGAGCGCCAGCGCATCGTGAATGCAGGCTGGGGCGGCGTCGTGGAGGACAATTCATTCGGCACCCACGAGTTTTTGGATCTATGCGAGCAGATCGGCTGCTCGGCTTATATCGCCGCCAACGTCGGCTCCGGTACCCCTAGAGAAATGAGCGAATGGATTGAATACATGACCTTTGACGGAGACTCGCCAATGGCGAACTGGAGGCGCCAGAACGGCAGGTACGAGCCGTGGAAGGTTGAATATGTCGGCATCGGAAATGAGAATTGGGGATGCGGCGGGCACATGCGGCCGGAATATTATGCCGATGTGTACAAGCAATTCAACACTTATGTTCGCAATTACGGCAATCATCGGATTTTCAGGGTTGCTTGCGGTGCCGACGGCAACGATTATGCCTGGACGGAAACCTTGATGCGCGAAGCGGGCACAAATATGGATGGATTGTCTCTGCATTATTACACCATGCCGGGATATTACAAATCTGACGAATATCCCGAGGAGCGCAAAGGTCCGTCTCTGGAGTTCGACAAGGCGACCTATTATCGCACCCTGCGCCGAGCGTTGTATATGGATGAATTAATTACCCGGCATAAACATGTCATGGATCGCTACGACCCCAAAGGGAAGGTGTCGATCATTATCGACGAGTGGGGAACCTGGCACGAGGTGGAGCCTGGGACTCACCCGGCATTCTTGTTTCAGCAAAATGCGATGCGAGACGCCATTGTCGCCGGAGTGTCCCTGAATATATTTAACGCCCACAGCGACCGGGTTCAGATGGCCAATCTGGCACAGCTGGTCAATGTGCTCCAATCGGTCATCCTGACGGAAGGCGAGGATATGGTGCTCACACCGACGTACCATGTATTCGATCTCTATAAAGGGCATCAAGATTCGACACGGATCGAAAGCTATATACAACCGCAGCTGACGGGGACAACCGAAGCCGAGGTGCCGGCTCTGCACGTCAGCGCATCGAAACGGGCGGACGGCCGCGTTCACGCGACAGTAGTGAACTTGTCCGCAGATGAGTCCCAGCAGCTCCTTTGCGTGTTAGATGGCCAAGCGTTTTCCTCTGCCGAAGTTCGTTACATTTCTGGGACCATGACGAGCCACAACGCGTTCGGACGTCCCCCGCAAGTCGAAATAAAAAAGATGCCGGTTATTCCAATTAAGGACAACCGTTTGGATATGCACCTTCCCGCCTGCTGCGTTGCTGAAATCGTGTTGTCTTAATGCACCCAGGCTAGCTAGTGGCCGAGTTCGTTGATTTGTCGACAGCTTCACTTTCCCTACAGATGAAGCCGGATGGCTTTTTGCTTGAGTCTTCTGAAAAGCTTGAATTTTGTTCTTTATTTGCATCATTAAATGCACCCCTAGAAATCATCGGAATAGCCAGGAGATTCCAATGTCTATTCTAAGGGGTGCACTTAATGGTCTGATACCGCTTTTGCCATTCACATTTCTTTATATACAAAATAATCAAAATCAGCGTGTTTGCGGGTCCCGCCAAGATCCTGCACGCAAAGACCGATGTAGGTTCCCGTAAACCGGATATATTCAGGAGATTCATCCGACAGATGCGTGATATCGAACCATCCGCCTGCCGGATGCCAGGACGGATCATCCTGTAACGCATAGTAGAAGCAGGCACGGTCATGATCAACCACAACCTTTAACCGGATTCCGTTCACCGATTTCAGCGGAATATCCTCCAGC
Source organism: Paenibacillus sp. CR_12 (assembly GCF_041953985.1). Taxonomy (NCBI): domain Bacteria; kingdom Bacillati; phylum Bacillota; class Bacilli; order Caryophanales; family Paenibacillaceae; genus Paenibacillus; species Paenibacillus sp. CR_12. The sequence goes on from NZ_JAVFHO010000002.1 coordinate 232,857, forward strand.
AGCTCATCGTAAACCCCGTATCTGGACTGAATGATTCCCAGGCACTGTCCTTTTTCTTCATGATAAGTTACCCGTAAATAAAGATAGTCTTTCGTATCGTAATACAGAATCAGCCCTGCCATTTGCTGCGGATGGTCCGGTGCAAACTCCAGACAAGTCTCGGCTTCGCACGCAAAAGCCTGCAGTCTTCGGGCGACCATGCTCTGCCTGTGCGTCGAGCTCATCGACTCCATGCCGCACAGGCGCAAGTAACCGGGACGTTCCGTAAGGCTCAGCCACGTCGGATCCGGCGGAATACGAAGCGTATCCCAATCGCTCCGAAGCATGGGTTGATCAAAGTGGTCCATCTCCGGTGCCGGTTCAAAAGGGTGCGGCTTGATTTTCGGTGCAGGCACCTGAACCTCGGGATATCGGTGACCGCTCACAAGCCGCAGCCAGCCGTCCTCGCTCCAAGTGCACTGCTGCAGCGCCGTCTCACGGCCAAGCGTGCAAAATTGTCCATTGACGGGCCGGCCGACCAGGTGGGCCAAGTACCATTCGCCGGTGTGCGTCTCGACGAGACTGCCGTGACCGGCCTTCTGGAGCATTAAATCCGGCCTGCCGTATGAAGTAAGGATCGGATTGGCAGGATCGACCTCATAAGGGCCCTGTAACGTGCGGGAGCGTGCTACCGTCACCGCATGCTCGTAACCGGTTCCCCCTTCAGCCGTTATTAAATAATAAAAATCCTTATATTTGTACAGATGCGGCGCTTCCGTCAGCCCTAATTCCGTGCCTTTGAATATGTTGACGACTGGCCCGATCAGTTTTTGTTCCTGAACGGAAAATTCCTGGAGCACGATGCCCGAGAACCGATTCTTTCCCTTACGGTGATCCCAAATCATATTGACCAGCCACTTGCGTCCGTCCTCATCATGGAATAAGGATGGATCGAATCCGCTGCTGTTCAAATACACCGGCTCGGACCACGGGCCTTCGATATCCGTTGCCGTCACAAGATAATTATGGGTATCTTTAAAAGCGCCGATCCGGCTTTTGACATCCGTGTAAATCAGGTAAAATACGCCGTTGTCATAGCTAAGGCAGGGAGCCCATACTCCTCCGGAATCGATGTTGCCTTCCATATGCAGCTGCGATGTCCGGGTCAGCGGAGATTGTATCGTCTTCCAATGAACCAGGTCCCGGGAATGGTGAATCCGTACGCCCGGGAACCATTCGAAGGTGGACGTGGCGATATAATAATCTTCCCCCGCCCGGCATATGGACGGATCGGGATGAAAACCGCGAAGAACGGGGTTTGTGATCATATTCATTTAAGTTCCCTCCGGTATGAAAATGATGATTGTACAAAATGGTTGATTTCAGTGCCAGCCCAGTGCTTTTTTGCCGGCTTCCAGAGCGGTTATGATCCGTTCCACGTCGTACACATTCCCTCTCCATGTCCCTCCGCTGACGGACTGCAGCGCAGCCCACAGCCTGGTGTCATCCGGCAGAGCTTCATCCGGCCGCATATCCGGATGGAAGGGCCTCTGTGCAAGGATGAGAGCTCCCTCCTCCGGCGAAACCTCGATTTCCCCTTCGCCGACAAAGTTCATGCTGCCTTCCAGCGTGTTGCGATCCACGACGATATCGATCAAGTCACCGTTCCGAAGCTTGCCGATCGGCCCGCCTGCCAGTGCTTCGGGGCCAACGTGGCCAATGCACGCCCCGGTGGAAACACCGGAAAACCGGGCATCGGTAATGAGCGATACGTATTTGCCGAAAGACAAATGCTTCAGCGCAGACGTAAGTTGGTAAGTCTCCTCCATCCCGGTCCCTGACGGCCCCCGCCCGAGAAGTACGACGACGTCGCCTGCCAGAACACCGCCGTTCTTAATTGCACGGATCGCTTCGCGTTCGGTTGTAAACACTTTTGCTCTTCCTTTGTGACGATACACGCCATGGTTATCCAGTACCGTAGGGTCGATCGATGTGGATTTGATCACAGAGCCCTCCGGAGCGATATTCCCTGTTGGAAATGTCACGGTAGAGGTAATGCCAAGTCGCTGCGAGTACTCAAGGCTCATAATGACACTGTCCGGATCTATCCCGTCCTTCTCCTTCAGCTGCTTCCGCAGCAGATGACGGCGTTCCGACGATTCCCACCAGTCGAGAACCTCGCTCAGCGTCGTACCTGTTACGGTAAGCACGGACTCATCCAGTACGCCAAGCTGCCTGAGGTGAAGCATCACTTCGGGCACGCCTCCAGCCTGAAACACCCGAATGGTCGGGTGGAAGATCGGGCCGTTCGGCAGGGCGCTGACCAGTCTCGGCACATGTTTGTTGACCTGGATCCAGTCCTGCACCTCAGGCACGGTTAAACCGGCTGCATGGGCAATGGCGGGAATGTGCAGCAGCAGGTTGGTAGAGCCGCCGAATGCGGCATGAACAGCCATCGCATTGCGAATCGCCGCATCGGTGACAACGTCCGCCATTCTCAGCCCATCGGACTCCATCGCCATCAGTGCGCGTGAGGATTGGCGCGCCATTTCGATCCAGATCGGCTGCCCGGAAGGTGCAAGTGCGGCATGCGGCACCGTCATGCCCATCGCCTCGGCGACGACCTGGGCCGTTGCCGCCGTGCCCAGGAACTGGCAGCCTCCCCCCGGTGTAGCACATGCCCGGCAGCCCAGCTCCGCCGCCGCTTCCAGGGAGAGCTCGCCGCTGACGTACCGTGCGCCGATCGTCTGAATTTTGCCGGCGTCCTCTCCATCGACAGGCGGAAGGGTGACGCCCCCGGGAACGATAACACCTGGCAGCTGCGGCATGCCTGCAAGCGCAAGCATCATCGCCGGCAGACCTTTGTCACAAGTGGCGACGCCGATCACGCCTTTGCGCGTCGGCAGGGAGCGAATCAATCTGCGGAACACGAGAGCGGCATCGTTTCGGTACGGCAGCGAGTCAAACATGCCTGTCGTTCCCTGTGATCTGCCGTCACAAGGGTCGCTGACATATCCGGCAAACGGGATCCCTCCGCGGCTTGATATCTCTTCCGCCGCAACCTTCATCAGCAGGCCGACCTCCCAATGACCCGTATGATAGCCGAGGGCTGCAGGACTGCCGTCCTCATTGCGAATTCCGCCCTGGGTGCTCAGGATCAGAAACTGTTTTCCGTTCAATTCCCCAGGCTTCCAGCCCATTCCGACATTCTGGGACATGCCGAACAAGTCGCCGCTCGGAGCGTTCCGCAGCAAATCATCCGTTAAAGGCAGACGTCCCGCCGCCCCGGGAGCATGCGCTATAATATCGAAACCGCTTGAGTCTTTCTCCCCCATAATCGACATAATCTGTTCGTGCATGGCACCCTCCCGCAACTTATGACTTCACGAAGACCGTTTTAATGGAAGTGAAAAACTCGATCGCCGCTTGACCCTGTTCCCTGGAATGCGAGCTTGACATCTTCATCCCGCCGAACGGTGCCTGCAGCTCTACGCCGGCCGTTTCCGCGTTGATCCTGACCAATCCGGCATCCATATCCCGGATGAAAGACAGCATTGCGCCGACATTTTGCGTATAGATGGAAGCACTCAGCCCAAAGTCGCTGTCATTGGCCGTCTCTATGGCCTCCTCCAGGGAATCCACCGCGATCAACGCAAGCACAGGGCCGAAGATTTCTTCCCGGGCTATGGACATATGCGATGCTACACCCTCAAATACAGTCGGCTGGACATAGAATCCCTCTTCAAGCCCTGGAGCGTCCGCTCTTTTTCCGCCGGTCAGCAGTACAGCACCTTCATCCAGCCCTTTTTGAATATAGTTCAGCACCGTTTCGAGCTGTCCTTCGTTCGCGCACGGTCCCATCCAGCTTTCGGAAGACATGCCGTCGCCTAATCGGATCTCCCGGATTTGCAACAGGAGCTTTTCTTTAAAGGCTTCATATACTTTCCGCTCAACGATGACCCGGCTGGTGGCGGTGCATTTTTGGCCGGTGGATTTCAAGCCGCCGCTGATGGTCGCCTCGACTGCCAAGTCCAGGTCCGCATCTGCCGCGATAATGATCGGATTTTTGCCGCCCATTTCAAGCTGATACTTGGCCCCCCGCCCCAAAGCGGCGGCGCCGACCCGTTTTCCGACTTCGTTGGAACCTGTGAACGTAATCCCGTTGACATCCGGATGCTCGGAAAGCGCAGATCCGATCACCGATCCTCTGCCGCATACAAGATTGAGAACACCTGCCGGAATTCCCGCTTCCTCAAAGCATTCGATGATTTTGGCTGCCGTGACCGCCGTTTCCTGTGCGGGCTTTAACACAACCGTATTGCCGTATATCAATGCCGGGGCCGTCTTCCAAATCGGAATCGCTACGGGAAAATTCCATGGGGCAATGACGCCCACGACGCCAAGCGGTACTCGAGTCGTAAACATCAGCGCTTCGCTGTCCGTGGAAGGAATGACATCGCCGATTTTTCGCATCCCTTCGCCGGCGTAATACCTTAGGATCGCGACGCCGCGCATCGTCTCTCCCTTAGCTTCTGCGAGCGTTTTTCCCATTTCCCTCGTCATCGCCTCGGCGACCTCGTCGGCCCGGCGTTCCAGCACATTCGCGGCCTTGTACAGAACATTGCCGCGTTCCGCGCCGGTTAATCGCCGCCAGGCTCGGCCTGCTGCTTTGGCCGCTGCGACAGCACGGTTCAGATCCTCTATACCGGAAACCGGTACATACCCGACTACCTCATTCCGGTTTGCCGGATTGATGCTGGGTTCGGTTTCTCCGGACGCAGCCTTCATCCATTCTCCGTTGATATAGTTCCTGTATACTTGTTCTCCTTGAAATGCCGTCATGGAAGTACGTCCTCCTTATTCAAAACTAGTTTGATAAAACAGGGTTCACCAGCGTACCGATGCTGCTGATCGAAATTTCAATCCGGTCCCCGGGCTCAAGCGTGAACTCATTAGGCGGCACAATGCTCGTGCCTGTCAAAAGCACCGTACCGTCAAACAAATCATTGTCTTTTGCCAGGAAGGAGACCAGTTCATCCAGCTTTCGGTTTAATTCACTCGTACTGGCCTCGCTCTTAACGACCATGCGCCCCTCGCGGTAAATCTCGCAGACGATGCTGAATGCATATGGATTCTGCACCGTTTCCGCAAGCCGGATGGCCGGTCCGATGGAGCAGGAATTGCGCCATATTTTGGCTTGCGGCAAATACAGCGGGTTCTCCCCTTCAATATCGCGGCAGCTCATGTCATTGCCGACGATATATCCCACAATGCTGCCATCTGCGCCAAGCACCAATCCCAGCTCAGGCTCAGGGATCTGCCATGTGGAATCACTGCGCAGCGTGACGGCCTCGTTCGGTCCGATGGTGCGGGCGGCCGTGGATTTGAAAAAGATTTCCGGCCTTTCTGCCTCATAAACTTTGTCGTAAAATGTCTCCGCATCCAATTTTCCATCCGTAGCTTCATAATTTCGTGCTTCGCGGCTTCGTTGATACGTAACGCCTGCCGCCCATACCTCCGGTGCTTCCACTGGCGTGACAAGGTGCAGAGAAGTCCAGTCACCAGCCAACTCATTCGCAGGACTAAAAGCGCTTTCAACCAGTTGAACAGGAGAGATCCCGCGCTCCCTGGCTTGATGGATCAAAGTCATAAAATCCGGCTGCGGCAGACGATAGGCTCTTTCATCATCCGTAACGGCTGCCAGCCGCTTCTGTTGCCTGTCAAGAAATCGAATAATTCTCATTCGGGCTTGCCCCCATTTCTTCCCCATCGGGTTGATATTACTACGATAGCACCACCGATCGTCTATGACGATGCGCTAATCTCTACGACGATTTACCCTTTTCACGCAAGATTTTTCTGTTAAGATGAGTCTAACCGTTACTGGAAAACAGGACATACCGAGGAGGTTTGCTGTGAACAAGTTTTCCGAAGCCGTATATTTAGGCCGTCTGCCCGATGTTCGCATGTCTTTTCAATTATTGGGGCTGCATGCAAGAAAAGTGGGTTCCCGCTGGACTTATCCGTCCCACGAGCATTCCATGTACGAAATTCATTGGATGATGGACGGAGAGATGAATATGGTGGTAAATGGACAGCTGTACAAACAGTCCGTTGGAGACTTGTTGTTCATCCGCCCCGGTATGACGCATTCCTGCACTGGAGCCGGTCCGCAAGGTTTCACTTACTTTTCCGTCCATTTCAGCGTTCACGATACATCCTTTTGCAGAGAACTCAACCGCTGCAAGGACATTTATTATCCGGCTGATTCGGTTTTAGCCCAGGGACTGTCTTCTTCTCTCTCTACACTCTACTGTCTGGCCACAGAGCACTTATCCAGCCCACCGCCGGCCTTCAAACAGATGAAAGTGCATGCCGCCGTCTTTGAACTGCTCGGCTCCCTGGTCGGACAGCTGTCTCAGACCCCATCCGTCACCTTATCGAAAAAAGAAGCTATCGCCCGACAGATCGCCGAGCAAATTGAAGACTCCGTAAAATATATCCATCTTCACGGTGAAATTCAGGAGACCGAGCGAACCTGGATCCAAGACATCGCCAAGGAGCTGAACCTTAGTCCGTCGCAGGTGAATCGGATCTTTCGTGCAGTGTACGGCAAAGCACCTCGCAAGTTCTTGTCAGAAACCCTTTTGGGCGAAGCTCAGCGGCTGTTAAAGCAAACGGATTTAAGCATGGACCATATCGCGATGATGCTAGGATATAAGACCAATGCGCATTTCAGCCGCCAGTTCAAGCGGTGGACGGGGATGGCGCCCAGTGAATACAGAAACCGAGTCCAGCAGCAGTCATTAGATTATGAGCCGGATCCGCAGCTTCATTAAGAATGCATATCACGAGCAATAAAGTTAATTGATGTTCACTCCTCCCTTTTCTTGGTGAACGTGTAGGAGCGGCCGGCTTCCCCCGTAAAGGAAACAGGGTCAAGTCCAGGTGCTTGTAAACGGCATGGACCGGAAAGTGCGCAGGACACGACCACTTCAGTAACCTGTCCCTTCGTCCAGGTGAAATTCAAGGTGAAGCCGCCACGTGCCCGCAGCCCTCTGACTTCCCCATCGCTCCAGCTGTTAGGCAAAGCGGGCAGCAAACGGATCAAATCAGCGTGGCTTTGCAGCAGCATCTCGGCAATGCCCGCCGTGCCGCCGAAATTACCATCGATTTGAAACGGCGGATGGTTGTCGAAAAGGTTAGGCAGCGTAGAGTGGTGAAGCATCGCTCTTACGTTTTCGTAAGCTTTGTCGGCATCCAACAGTCGTGCCCAGAAGTTGATGATCCACGCCCGGCTCCAGCCGGTGTGTCCGCCGCCGTTAGCCAACCTTCGTTCCAAAGTCGTTCGAGCGGCTGCGGCGAGCTCCGGTGTGGAATCCACGTTAATGCCTTCGCCCGGATAAAGCGCAAACAGATGGGAGATGTGGCGATGTCCCGGTTCCACTTCCTCGTAATCCTCCATCCACTCCTGAATTTGCCCATGTTTGCCGATCTGCGGTTTGGGCAGCCGCTTCAAGGCGGCAGCGAGATCCTCGCGGAACGCCTCATCCTTCTCGATGATTTCTCCGCTGCGGATGCAAGCCTCAAACAGCGCTTCGATAATCTGAAAATCCATCGTGGCCCCGGCGCAGAGAACACCTGTTTCGCCATTGGGCAGCATGTAGCTGTTCTCGGGGGAGACGGACGGACATGTCACCAGACCACCTTCGTTGTCCTCGATTAAATAATCGAGCAGGAACAACGCCGCCTCCTTCATCGTCTCGTATGCCCGCGCCAGAAAATATCGATCCTGACCGAATCGGTAATGCTCCCACAGATGCAGGCACAGCCAGGCGGCGCCCATCGGCCAGAAGGAAGCAGGAAGGTACGTATCCTGCGGGGCCGTGTCCGCCCAAATATCCGTATTGTGATGCGCGGTGAAGCCCCGGCAGCCGTACATGACGCCGGCCGTGACCCGCCCGGGCTCACGCATCCTTTCGATCATATCGAACAACGGCTCGTGGCATTCGGCCAAATTACAGTTTTCCGCATGCCAATAATTCATCTGCGCATTGATATTGATCGTGAATTTGCTGTCCCACGGCGGGGTAAAGCTGTCGTTCCAGATGCCTTGAAGATTCGCGGGCAAAGAGCCCGGCCGGCTGGAGGCAATGAGCAGGTAGCGCCCGTATTGAAAATAGGTCGTGATCAGGCCGTGATCTTCCTCGCCGTGTTGGAACCGCTTCAACCGTTCGTCGGTCGGGAGCGCGGCTTTGTCCGGATTCTCGGGCAGCTTCAGTTCGACCCGTCCGTACAGCTCGCGGTAATCGGCGACATGCCGGGCTAACAGCTCGGCATACGGAACTCGACTCAACTCCTCCAGCCGCCGTTTGCCGTCAAGCTCCGGGTGGGGATGCCGGAACGTCGTTCCGGCGGCAAGCAGCAATGTGACCGAGCTTGCGCCGTCCACCAGCAAATACTCGCCAAGCGTGCGGCAGACGCCGCCTTCCGGGACCGCCTTCAAGACGGCGCTGAAGGAGCTGCCTCCTTCGCCGCCGCAATCCCCGCGCATGACCAGCCCGCTCGCCTCCCATTTGTCCGTCTTCTCCACGTACCTCCAGTTCCGGCGGTTGAACCGGGCTTTAAACGTGACCGCCTCCTGCTTGTCGGCGGTGATGCGGATGACGATCGCCTGATCCGGATAACTTGCAAACAACTCTCGCGTATACCTGATCCCGCCGATCCGATAGCTGACCCGGGATACACCGCGCTCCAAATCAAGCTCCCGCATGTAATCCTCGGCAACCTGGCCATGCTGACCGAACGACAGCAGCAGATCGCCGAGCGGCACATAGTGCCGCTGCGCTTCGGGCAGCCCCGCCATCGTCATCGCCGCCAGCTCCTCCGCTTCCTGCAGCCTGCCTTCCATAATCAGCTTGCGGATCTCGGGCAAATGGGGCAGCGCATCTTCGTTGTTGCGGTCGCGCGGGCCCCCGTACCATACCGAATCCTCGTTAAGCTGCAGCTTCTCCTCGGCCGTGCCGCCGAAGATCATCGCGCCCAGCCGGCCGTTTCCGATCGGCAGCGCCTCATTCCATTCGGCCGCCGGTTTCCTATACCACAAGCGATGCTTCAGTTCCATGCCATTCAAACTTGTCATGCTTCTCCTCCAATCCGCTATCGCTATTTGAACTAGTTCAGCTCCATCACATGACGAAAGGCAAATCGCCAAGGCAAAGCACCGGAAAATCGGGCGTAATCCATCCATTTAATCGTTAGAGTCGATTTTCCAATAATGCTGATGGGCTTCAATGCGCATCCAAGCCACCTTCATTCCAATTTATTGTAACGATCCGATATAAGAATAAAAATTGCCTAATCCCGCATATTTGTACCTTATTTTGATATCACGGCCCCATATAAATGATCACTTATAACGAAAAAGCCCGCAGCGCGAGCTTTCCGTCCTTCCATCGCAATGCTGACCTCAAAAGCGCCGCGGGCACGCAAGCCTTGCCTCGAACAGCATTGATTTCGACTCGTCTGAAGTGCCGTACACATTTGGCCATTCGCTTCGACAGTCCGCTCCCTGAGCGAAGACTCCTGCCTCCAAGAAGCCGGGCTTATCGGGCCACGGTTTATTTCGATATTGTCGATGAATCGTAAGCAGCCTGCATGATTTCAATATAACGCGGCATGTTCAGACCCTCCAGCCCTTTTACATAATCATCCCAATCCTTATCCAGGCTCTTGGCACCGGTGATGAACAGCAGGGCGTTCTGGTCAATATAGTCCTTGATGTTCGTCTGCATCATGCTGGCTTCGTCGGCAACCAGCGGGTCTACCCATAGCGCCCAGTGCGGGAAGATATCTTGCGGCTCCTTGCCTTCCATCAATAGCGTTGCCTCGTACAGGCGGCGTTCGTAACCGTCATCGGCGTAAATATCCGTGCCCTGAACCTCGGCATCGCGGTATGCCCGGTGATGGTTATATTGGGTTAATGCTCCCCAATTGTCATTGCGGGGCTGCTCCCCGGGTTCAAGCGGGATCGCTTTATAGAGCGGCTCCACTTTATCGTTCAGCGCGATTTCTCCATCCTGCGGCTTGCGCCAGCTTTTGCCTTCTTCACCGAGGTAGGAAAGCATCGCGCCTTCTTGCGTGTAGAAATAGTCCAGCATTTGAATGGCGGCGATTTGGGCCTCTTTGCTCGCTTTATTCGTCAGGACGAAGGATGCGCCCGGATCAATCGGATAGTTGAATGTTGCATAATCGGCATGCGGTCCTCGCAAAGGCGGAAGCGGGTTATAGTCCTTGCTGTACGGCGCGTCTTCTCCCGTCGTCAGGAACAAGGCGGGATGCATGCCGGCTCCGGCGCCCAACAGCTGTGCGTCCGCGTTATCCCCGATTTTTTTGTACGCGCCTGCATTTTGCGTAAAGGCTCCCGGGTCAATGAGCCCCCCATCATAAAGCGATTTGATGTAGGCCAGCGCTTCCCGCCATTCCGGTTTGTTCGCGGCGGTGTCTACCTGGCCCTCCATCATGATGAGATACGTTCTGTCGTCGTTGTATATAAAGCCGTTCATAAGGTACGGGATTACGTGAACGCCGAAATTTTCGACGGATCCGCTGAGCGGCACTTCGTCCGCCTTGCCGTTGCCGTTCGGATCCTGTGTCTTGAAGGCCTCGAGAACCGCTTTGAATTCTTCCGGCGTCGTCGGCTGCGCAAGCCCCAGCTGATCAAGCCACTTCGTATTGATCCACATTTTATTCGGGTAGGAGCAGTGGAAGCATTCGTTTAAGCCGGTCAATCCGTAAATGTTGCCATCCGGCGCGGTGTTCATCGCTTTATAATATTCGTTGTTCTCCAGCACTTCCTTAATGTGCGGAGCATGCTCATCGATCAGTTCGTTCAGCGGGATGATCACCCCCTGCTGTCCGAACTTCAATAAGTCCGTCTGCGAGAAACGGTCTACCCATGGAATAAGCATATACAAATCCGGATAGTCGCCGGACGCGAGCGAGATTTGCCGTTTTTCGGCCGCGCCGTCAAACGGAACGGTTGTCCAATTGAATTGGATGCCGAATTGCTCTTCCATTTTTTTCGTAAACTTGTTGGTTTTCAGATCCATATCCGATCCTTGATGGGCAAAAACGTTGATCGTTACCTTCTCGCCGGAGTCCGGCATGCCGCCTTCCTTCCCTGCGCTTCCCGGGTTGTCATTTCCGCCGGAGCATCCGGCAAGCACGAAACTAAGCATCAGTATGAGAACAAGCAGACGAGTTGCTGTTTTCCTCAAATCAATCTCCCCCTCATGAATTGGTAATGCAACATAACGGGCTCTGCCCACGATCAGCCCTTCACGGAGCCAATCAGCATGCCTTGCACGAAATAGCGCTGCACGAACGGATAGATCACCAGCACCGGGAGGCTTGCCACCACAATAAGCGAGTATTTCATGAGCTCGGCCATTTGCTGCTGCTTCACCATCTCCCCGGCGTCCATATTGCCCGTTCCGCTTCCCAGGATGAGAATGCTGCGGAGAATGAGCTGAAGCGGATAGAGCGATTGCGATTTCAAGTAGATCAAGGCATCGAAATAGGCGTTCCACTGCCCCACCGCGTACATAAGCGAGAGCACGGCGATAATCGGTTTGGCAAGCGGAAGAACGACGCTGAAAATGTAGCGGATGTCGCTGCACCCGTCGATGTCTGCCGCCTCGGAAAGCTCATCCGGGATCGAGGTCTGGAAGAAGGTTCTGGCGATAATGACCTGCCATACCCAAACGGCATTCGGAATGAGCAGCGCCCAGCGGGTATCGATCATGCCCATCGATTTGACGACCAGATAGGTCGGGATCAACCCGCCGGAGAACAGCATGGTGAAAGTAATGAAAACCATAAGCGGCGTGCGGCCGAAGAATGACTTTTTCGACAGCGGGTAAGCGACCATGATGGTCAGGGATACGCTGATGAACGTACCGGCAACGGTATAAAACAGCGAATTGGCATAGCCTGTCAGCACCTGGCCGTTTCGGAACACCGCCTCGTACCCTGCCAGCGATACGTCGACCGGCCACAGCCACACCTTGCCTGCAGATACGGCGCTTGGACTGCTCAGGGACGAGCTTACGATGTAAATAAGCGGATACAGGACGGCAATTAAAACCAAGATCAGCAAGATGTATGTGACGCTCAGAAAAATACGGTCCCCCAGCGACTCCTTGATCCTCACGCTCCGTCGGCTTCCGGAATGGGCCCGCAATGCGTTCATGTCACTCACTCCTTTTTGTGAAATTTACCAGAGGCTGGTATTGGATGCCCGCTTGGCAATGGCGTTGACGACTAGGAGCAGCACCAGATTGATCAAGGAATTGAACAATCCTACCGCCGTGGCGAAGCTGTAGTTTGCGTTCAGCAATCCGATTTTGTACACATACGTGGAAATGATCTCGGACGAGGACAAGTTCAGCGGATTCTGCAATAAGTACATTTTCTCGAAGCCGAGTGCCATGATGTTGCCTACACTGAGAATCAGAATGATGACCGCGGCCGGCAGAATGCCGGGAAGATCGACGTTCAGGATTTTCTGGAACCGATTGGCGCCATCCACCTTGGCCGCTTCATATAATGACGGGTCCACTCCCGCCAGAGCAGCAAGATAAATCACCGCGGAATAGCCCATGGTTTGCCATACGTCGGACAGCACGTAGATCGTACGGAACATGCCAGGCTCTCCAAGATAATTGACCGCTTCAAAGCCAAGCGCGCCAGCAATGGTATTCACGATCCCAAGACGCGGGGACAGGAACAGCATGATGATGGACACCATGACTACCGTGGAGATGAAATATGGCGCATAGGTGACCATCTGCACGGTTTTTTTGAACCTTGCGCTCTTCACCTCGTTCAAGGCCAACGCCAGCAGAATCGGGATCGGAAACCCGACGATCAATTGATAGAACGAAATGTACAGCGTATTTTTGATCAGTGTCACGAACGCAGGGTTGCGAAAAAACATCTCGAAATACTGTGTGCCGACCCATGGACTCCCCCAAATCCCTTTCATTACGTTATAATTCTTGAATGCTAGCACGGCGTTTGCCATAGGCAAGTACTTGAAGATGATGAAGTACAAGACCGGCGGAATGACCAGCAGATACAGCTGCCAATGTCTTCTGAAGCTTCGATAGGCGGCTCTTCCGATTTCCGAGCGCTTGCCGCTCGGGGCTCTGACCGTTTTGGACTTGGAAAATAGAGTACTCAGTTCCATCCCTCCTTCCGATGAGTAGCTGCCAATGAAGCCAGAACTTATTTGGCAGCGCTTTCTTGTGCGTAATCATAAAATTGCACGCTCGGCTTCGTAAAGGCACACTTTCTCCCTTGCCGTACAATTTCGGAAACGGATGCTTTCCAAGCCTTGATTTTACTAGGTTTTTCATTAGGCGGATTCGATTAAAAAACGTCCGCCAAGACGTTCGATCCCCTTCGATTAAGCAGACGGCTGACTTCCCTTTTACGCAAAAGATTGGCGAGATCGCCGTCTCCTTAATCGGCCATTTGCCGGAATGTGCTCGGCGACACGCCGCGAACCCGCTTGAAGGCCCTCCGAAATGAATGGGCGCTGTTATACCCCACCTGCGCGGCGATCTCGTCAATCGTCAATAGGTTCTCCTGCAGCAGCTCGGCCGCCTTGCCGATCCTCACCAGCTCAACGTAGTCCGAAGGATTCGTTCCCGTATGTTCCTTGAACATTTGGGAGATATACTTTTCGGGCTTGCCAATATGCTCCGCGATACGATAAAGCGTCAACTCTGCGTCGGAGTAACGCTCGTGGATATAGCGGCTGATCTCACCCACAGTCTCGGCATGCATGTCGCATTTTTTCTTCCGGACGTCCATGCAGATATCATGAATGAGCTTCCCGAATCTGTCCCTGAGCTGATCGACCCCGTCCGTCGTCGAAACGGCAGCGATCTGTTCCTTGATATGGTCGGTCAACGGCTCGTCGTGGAATATTTTTTGTTCGGCCAGCTTCAAAAAGGTTCCCTTGAGCTCCGTCACAAACTGCTGCGACATATCGTACGACAGCTCCCTTTCTTCAAAGTTCCGGCTGAGCAGCTGGTCAAGAAGGCGGCTTGTTTCCTCCAGTTCACCCGCCTTAAGCGTATTGAGCATACGCTGTTCGGATTCAATCGGATAATAGTACAGCTCCGTTGCTTTCATCGCATCCTCGAACCGGGTGATGCCGACTGCCCCAGTATGGACGGCATATTCCAACGCTTGCTGCGCTTCGTTGAAAGAGTCAGCTACGCCGTTCCACGCGTCGAACACCGAACCCAGCCCGATCGTGATCGACAATCGATGCTGCCGATATACGGTATCGACCAGTTCGAGCAGACCGGCTTCCAGGCGACGATGTAAATCGTCCAGCGGCTCTCCGGCAAGCGCATGCACGAAAGCGATCTGGTCCGAACCCCAGTCCGTAACCAGCACATCGGGTTCCAGCCGACTCAAGGCCTGCCGGACGATCAACCGTGCGACGCTGAGTTCCTGGATGATTTCCTCACTGTCAGCGCTGCCATATCCGGCAACTTTTAGAATGCCTGCACGTCCATGCTCGCCGCGGAGGCGGACTCCGGTTTGACCGGAGACCGCCTCGATCTCGCGCAGCGTATAGAAGTCGCCTGTCAGCAGCCGCTTGATAAACGCATCCCTAAGCAGCGGGAGCTGATCGTTCAGTGAAGACTCCAGCAATTTATTGTTTGCGATCAGCGCCGCGATATTGCCGGCCAGGAAATCATACTCGTTACCGATCTTCTCCCGAGAAATGGGGTTTTGCTCGCGAAACACGGACAGGAGCGAATGGAGCTTAACACTGTGCCGGTACGCGAGCACAAGTCCGATCAGCAAACCGATGACCAGCGCAGCCAGCGTAAACGTCGTCGTGACCCGCTGGATTTTGTCGGCCTTCGTCAACAGCACCTGCTCGGGTATTCCGGCCATATAGGTCCACCCGTTCAGGTCGGACCGGATGGAAATCAACAGTCTGCCGTCGCCCGTGGGGCTGATTTCGCCGTTTTCGTCTCCCGGAGCTTCGGTGAAGCGCTTGGCTTCCTCTTCGCCGATGCCGCGGGACAGGATCAAGCTGCCTTCCCGGTCCGCAACCACCGCCCAGCCGCCGTATTGGTCCACGATGTTTTGCAGCAGGCTGCCCATATGATCTTCATCGATCATAACGCCGATCATCGCCTGTGGATTGTTGAAGCTGTTAAGCGGTATCGACTGCAGAAACGTGACTGCCGGCTTTTCGACAAACACCGTATCGCGGATTTCCCGCCTATATTTCTTAAGGGGAATCAACTCATTTAGATGAGGTTTCTTTATTACGGCCTCTTCCCATTCCTCGAACGTCATTCCTTCAAGCCGATTCGCCTCGTAATAATGCTCAGGCCGGTAATAGACGGTGCTCGGCGTAATAATGGCGTTATAATTGCGTATGTAGATGAAGAAATTGGACAGGTAATCGTTCGTGCTGCTGTACATGGACAGACTGCGCTGCATCCTCCCCAAGCCGTAAACGTTGTTGCTGTCGAGCGGCTTGGGATCGGCGATCAGACGATATAAATCCTGATTGATCGCAAGCTGCTTCGTGAAAGCTTCCACCTCCACCAGATGCCGCTCGATGATCTCTTTTCCCAGATTCAATGAACTCAGACTGTTTTCGATCGAGCTTGATTTTGCTACTTCAATCGAAGCCCTGTACGATGCATAACCTGCGATTTGGGGGATTAACAGCACAATCAGGTAGGAAATCAGAAATCTGCGGAACACCGGGGAGAACTTGGACCATAAACGCTGCATATGTACCCTCCTCTATAGAAAGCGTTTTCATTTATGAAGCAATTCGATGATACACTTGACTGTTCGCAAGAAAAAGGTACAATTCCTTCCTCGGAGTACAATTGCAAACGATATGGCAATAGGTTAGAGCGAAAGGACGCAAATTCCTTTACGAGGCAATATGATCAATCGGAGTTAATATAAACATTAAGCAGGAACCACTGCGAGCTGAGTGTCGGCACTTCGCGGATTTCCTTACTGATTACCAGCCCAGAACAAAGAGCTGCCCTTCCAAGTCACCCTTGTGACTTGAAGACAGCCCTTAACATACGCTTTGTTAACAGTACCGTAGACGATGTGTTACCGGAGTTCACCTACAAAAGTCGTAACGCTTTGCGCGGGAAGATGAGCCCAGAAATTGTTCCCTGTTACATTGAGAGACGTTCCGGGTTGAAGATTGCTGCTGCTGCTCGTGATCCACCTTGATACCTGCGAAACGGATCCATTCTGAAGGACAAAGTTCTGATTGACCCCGGAGTTGTTCCGGTTTATGGCAACGATAACGATTTTGTTGTCGCCTTTATAGGCGGATACGTAAACGTTCGTTTCAGGATTTTTCGTGGCATCCACCCTGACATAGCCGGGACGGACAAACTTGGAGAAATGAGCCATATTGTAGCCGCGTTTGCTGATCGTGCCATCCTCTTTCATCGGACCGTAGGATCTGCGGATATACCACCATACGTAAGCTTGAAAATCTCCCTCTACCATCGCATTGTGGATATGGTAAGACACATCCAAGGCTTCAGGCCAGCGATCCGCCGAGTTGTTGTCGCTGTTCGGGTAATACACCTCGGTCATCCAGAGGTCTTTTCCCGCTCCTTTTTGTTTGAATAATGGATACGCAAAATTGCTAACTTGGGTACCGTACAGATGAGCGCCAAGAATATCCATATTGGCAAGCGCCTGGGGATCATTTAGAATCGGGTCCGACATATTTTTCAGATATTGGAACGATTCCGGTGCGATCACTCTGCTGTTGATCGATCCGGCATTTTCTTTCATAAAGCGAAGCATTTCCTGCGGCGTCCACCACGTCCAGTCATGCGCATAATCGGGCTCGTTCTGGACGGAAATCGCGTAGAGATTCACGCCATTGTTTCCCATGTAGGTTACGAAATCGTTAAGATGCTGGGCATACGCGGCATACTTGTCGTAACGAAGTCGCTTTGCCGACGTATCGCCGTTGCGGTTGAAGGTCTCGACCATGTCGGCGGGCGGATTCCATGGCGAAGCGAATACGATAGCTCCAAGGGCAATCGCTCGTTTGGCCGTATCCAGTTCACGGTACCACTGATTTCGGTCTTCGTGCACGTAGATTCTTAATATCGAGAATCCTAACTGGTTGTTTCCGTTTCCGAATGCGGTTTCTCTCTGTGCTGCCGTCAAATCTCCGATCCATGCCGGGTGGTTGATGCCCCCGAAACCGCGAATCACTTGTTTCTCAGACGATACATTCACAACGGCGTCGCTGGCTGCGGCAACATCGCCAGGTGCCGGCAAAAGGGACAACGCAAGGACAAGGGCCAAACATGCACTTATGGCTTTCTTATAACGTGAAATCAAGAAACGATTCATGAGACTGCTCCTCCCATAATTTTTATTGGATTCGTGACAGGATGCACTCGGGTTAAATTCATATCTGGCCTTTCAATTCCACTCCATCCCTTCCTCAGCTAGCAATCGCTTTATCGCTTTGGAAGCCTCGACGAATAGTTGGGGATTCGTGAATCCCTCGAACCTTCCAGCGGCCCGCAGATGCGGCTCCAAAGACAGAAAGCCGGAATACCGCCTGCGGCTAAGCTCTTGAAGGAGCAGACGTAGCTCGCCGTCTCCATCGCCTGCGGGCACGACAATCCCCTTCCCCATCATGGCGTCTTTGACATGGATATACGCCGTATAGTCGCCGACCAATGGGTAGGCCTCACCTACGGGTTTCACGCCGCACTGCACGAAATTCGCCGGATCGAATGCCGCCCGCAAATGGGGGGACGAAACTGATTGAAGCAACTCCAAGCATCGCTCGCCGGTGTCTCCGTAAATATGGCTTTCGTTTTCATGAAGCAGTACAATGCCTTCCTGCTCTGCCAACTGAGCGAGCCGAAGCATGCGCCGTATTACCTCTGGCCGATACTTCTCGTGGTCTCCGTCGGGAATGTAAAAGGAAAACACGCGGACATAAGGCGCCTGGAAATACTTAGCCAAACGAACGGCATGCTTGGCATGTTCGAGATGAGGTTCAAAGTCGTCGGTGATTTGGATTTTCCCGATCGGCGATCCGATTGAGGAGACTCCGACTCCCCGCTGCGATAATCGTTCTTTTATGCCAGACAACTCTTCTTCCGTCAACTGCAGCACGTTTTTCCCCCATACGCCTCGAAGCTCAAGATAACGGATGCTTTCGGATTCAAGGACATCCAGCTGTTCCTCCAAATCCGGGGAGATCTCATCCGCAAACCCGGTTAACGTGATCATTCGACCATTCCCTTTCTTAGCTGAAAATTTCGATAATCGCAAGCGGCGATTCCATAGTAAAATTACAATCCAATCACAGGTTGTAAAAGTTCATTAAGACGTTACAATTTTTTTAAAAGGAGGCGATTTTCGCATGGAGCTTGAATATCACCCTCATCTCGTACCGAATATCTTTCTGTTCGTAGACCGTAAATGTTATCCGGATTGGAAAATTCAGAAGTCCCGAATCGGATTTCATGATTTGACGTTCGTTGTTGAGGGCCGGGCAAACTACTACATTAACGGCAAAAAATTTGCAGTCGAAGCAGGCGACCTGGTATACGTTCCCGGAGGAAGCGTACGAGAAGCCCATACATGTAAGGAATCGCCCATGCATGCGTATCCGTTCAATTTTTTCTGGGCCGATCCGCATAATTATATCCGGCTTCCGTTTGGCGTGGTCACAAAGAAATTGATCACCAAGGAGATTCTTGCCTACATCCGGGAGTTCAACCACGTGTGGATGAATAAACAACCGTTTTATATGATTCATGCACGTGCATTGTTCGAACTCATTCTCCACCGGCTGCTTCACGCCATGCATCGCCAAACGATCCTGCATATGGATCCGCGGATCAAGAAACTGACCGCATTCATCGAAGAACACTATGCCGAGGACTTGTCAATAAACGATTTTGCCGAGCAGTTCAATCTTCACCCCGTTTATTTAGGAAAACTATTCAAAATAAACACCGGTTCGACCTACAAGGAATACCTGCAGCGCGTTCGCGTAAATAATGCTGAAATCATGCTGGCGACCGGCAATTGTACTGTAACGGAAGCCGCGGAATGCTGCGGTTTTTATGACCTTTCCTATTTCAGCAAAGTGTTCAAGGAATCGAAAGGCTATCCTCCCTCTGCCATTAAGAGGCATTAATCGAAATCACTTTCCAACACGAATGGCTTTACCTGAAGCCGCCCTCCTAATCGAAAGAGGATGCGAGGGCAGCTGTTATGCTTGACGATCCCTGCTCACTTTTTCCAAACTGTATCAATCGCGGCCTGGAACGGCGCTTTATATTTCTCGACGACCGTCGAAACCGGGATGCCTTCCATGATCTCCCCTATAAAATCGTAATAAGGCATCGATGGATATCCGCTCTCGGTATCGATCACTTTAATGCTCTCACCGGCCATCTTGGCATTTTCAATATCGTCCTCGTTGCTGAATAAAGTCTCCAGCGTAGATTGTTTCGGATAGTCGTAGATCGAGTCGATATCGTTGATTTTCTCATAAATGTAGACCAGTCGTTCGGGATGCTCCACCGCGCTTGGAATCGTCAAGTAGTTTGGGATCGTATTATGCGAATGATACCCTGTGGCGCTTGGCCCTTTCGGGAATGGAAGAAAGCCGATATCGTAATCCGGCATGTCCTGCTTGAAGTTCTCCATTTCATAGTCGCTGCCGGCAAGCATCAATGTGTTGCCTTGGCGGAAAAATTGGCCCGGCTCGGTCCAGTCTCCCCCTTCCGTTGGTCTCCCAACCGACTCGGTTGCGAGGCGCGACAAGAAGTTCAGCACCTCCAAGGTTTTTGGATCCTCGAGTCCTTGCTGATCGAGAATGACCAGATTCGCCTCGTTCGAAGCCATGGCAGGAACCAGCAAGGAAGCGGTTGCAAGCCCCCAAATATCCAACTTGCCGTCGTTATTTGAATCTTTGTTCGCTTCTTTCGCGACTTGAATGAATGTGTCCCAGTTCCAGTTGTCTTCGTTGACGTATTCCTGCAACGGCTTTATGCCCAATTGATTCATTAGCGTGCGATTATAGAAAATGCCGGATGATGCGCCGTTGATGCCGGTCCGAAATCCGTAGCCTCTTCCTTCGTATTGGGAGTACTCGTTCGTGTACTGCTGTATGAATACCTTCTCATTCTTGGTGTATTCATCCACTGGCGCGAACAAACCCTGATTGACCAGCGTCGGAATCATCCATGGCCTTGCAACCCGGATGATATCGCCGATCGGTTCGCCCGCTACCAGCGAAGCTGTCACCTTGTCCTGATATTCGCCGAAATCCACGGTTACGTATTCCATTTTAAAATTATGCTTTTCCATTAACTCTTCCAAATTTCGTTTCCGATTAATGTTGTCAGGGTTGTCTTCCTGAATGGACTCGTCATACCAGGACACCCATTTGATGGTGCTGCCGCCCATATCAAAATCCATTTCCGGCGTACCGGTTATGTCTTCTTGGGCGCTTGGTTCGTCTGCCCGTTCCTCGTCTTTCACTCCAGGCTCGTTGACGGCCTCATTCGCTATGCCGGGTTCGCTCGACTTCAGATCACCGCCCGAACCGCTGCTGCATGCCGTCATGATCACCAGAATCAGGCTGCAGAACAGCAGACTGATCTTACGCATCCACATGCGTTATTCCCCTCCCTTGGTCATGGCTGCATTCATGTTGCAGCGCTTACATTTTGTAGCTACCAAGATCATATAACTGCTTGCTTTAACGGACCAGAGAGAAACTAAACATGATTTGTAAATTCTAAAAGTGTTGATGCTCTGGGCAACGCAAAGGGCCGGAAAGTGGAAAGCGCATGAGCATCGGCTAGACGGTGTGCCCAATCTGAATTCATCATTGGCAAAGGATTAACCTCGGGTTCACGTCGTCAAAACGCAAAAGAAGCGCTGCGTACCCGCACACGGGAACACGGCGCTTCTTTTGTTCTTCATGTTCAACAATTCGCACAAACCCAGAAAAGTTGTTGTTCCATCAGCCTTCCACCAATGCTTCCACCTGCACATCCAGGTATACGGACGCAAGCGCTGGATTCAGGTCCTTCTCTTCCGTCAAGCCCAGCATCGGTTCACCGTCAACGTCGAAATGCACGCGACGGAGACCCGAGCAGCGGGGCTCTCCGATGCCTGGACGAGCGTGATATACGCTCCAGATCGTTCCTTCCTCGTCCTTCACATAAGAATTGTGTCCTGGCCCGTATTCGCCCGGCACGCTTCTGGAGGTTAGCAGCGGGTAATTTCGCTTCGTCCATTGGTTCGGGTCAAGCAAATCAGCGTCAGAATTGACGCTGAGCATGCCGACGCAATACGTGGCATCGACCAGAGCACCGGATATCGTTACGAAGATCTTCCGGTCTGTCATGAGTGCAAAGGGCCCTTCCTCCACGAACGTTTGATTGTTCGCCCAGCCGTAATCGGGCTTGGACAGCAGGACAGGCTCCGATATCAGTCTCCACGGTTCCCTCGGATCCGCCTCGGCGATATAGATCCACGAGCCCAGGTCATGCGGTACCAATTCCCTTTGCGCCCAGAGCACATATAAACGGCCTTTCCGCTCTAATACGGTCATGTCCAGCGTTATGCCGGCTTGAAACAGCGGGCTTCCGTCATGCCTGGCGACCCGGATCGGGGTCCCCCAATCCGCAGCCATTCTCGGATTGCCGCCATTCTTTAACCGCATAACATGCGATTGAATGTCTTTGAATTCGCCGCTGCCGCCGGCAAGAAAAATATACAGATCGCCGCCGATGCCATGAAGCTCAGGCGCCCACAGAAATCGCTTCAGATGATCATGCATGCCTGTATCCAGGATTTTGGTTTCTCCTGCCGAGACCAGACCGAATATGGAATCCGCCTCCCGGATCGATATCGTATGGTTGCCGTCGGCATCATTGGTCGCGACAAAATAATACCTTCCGTCCCACTGCGCAATGCAAGGGTCGGCACGGTTCATCGCCATAGGAAACGTATAGCGATCCTGCCGAATGCTTCCAGAAATGCGATAAGTTCCGGGACGGCTCCAATCGATCTCGGACGCATCCCACTCAATCGGCTTGATCGCGGTTGTGCCATCACTGTATATCGCCGTCACTTTAACGGCTTGTAACTGTTCTTTGGACGTAACGACCACACGCTCCGGCAGTTCATTACGCACATGAACCGGTACCGTAAGCTTATGAATCAGCCTCTGAGCCACGCCTCGCGATACACGAATCGCATTGCGGGGCACTGCTCCTTCAATGTCGACGCGTCTCGGGCTTAGCGTGAAAGCTTCGCACGGCTTCGGCTTGGCAGCGTCGTCCGGGCATGTCACGTCCGCCATTTCCCTTTGATAATACCTACCGTCTTCTTCACGCCAACGAAGGATATACCTTCGGGAAGCATGTTCATATTCGCACATGATATCTTGTACATGAAGCCCGTTCGTTAGGTTCAACAGACCGAGCTCCCGATACTGCAGCAAGTCCGGGGAAGTGAACAAGAGCACCGAGCCCTTGCTTTGCTGATCGGGAGAACCGTCCGCTTCCGTCCGAATGGCCAGTACGCCAAAGTTTCCGTCAGCCATGTGGAACAGGTACGGATTCTTCAAACTCTTGGCGGACAGCGTGGCGTTTGAGCGCTCGGCGGCTTTAGCAAACAGCACCCCCGAGTTGTGATTAAGCTCCCGATAACTCATTCCGTCATCGGTGTAAGCGAGATGCATGCTATATGCAAGCTTCGGGGAATAGATTTCCGGTTCAAGCGGTTCTCTCGTATAGCAGAGAACGCTGTGAATTTCATTTTCCATACGCTGCTTCTTCCCTCCTAACGGATGAGGCTTTTCAAGAATAATCTCTTCCATCTTTGCACCCGGCTTCGAGTAATGAATATTCACTCCAATCGTCCCGCCGAACAGGAACGTTATATGAAACCTCCGACAACTTACATCTCTCAAATCTCCATTACGGAAATGGCAATTTTACCGATCTCAGTATCCTCCTGTTTGATCGTACTAGTCCTCAGCCTAGATCTATCGCAGGAATGGATGATGATCGGCTGGACACACAGAATATTTTATTTTTCTCTCTTCACTATAATTTTGTACGCGTTACTTTGAAGTAAATTTGATAAGGTTCGTACCCGATATCCCGAATTCGTTTGAACGTGATGGCAGGTTCCTGGTTGACTGTCTTGAAGAAATACCGCCAACTCCCCCATTCACGTTCATTTTCGTTCTCGATAGCGGACGCAATATCCTCATCCCTCATATAGAGCTGCTGTTCAGATTCGCACAAGCCTGCTAACACTTCTGGCCCGTATCGGAAGGCACCTGTTCGTTCGTCGTCCGGTAGCGGAACAAACCGAATGCCGATTGGCAGCATAATCGAGACGGTATCGCCTTCCTTCCATGCTCTGTGAATGTCATAGAAGTTCTCGCTGTCCAGAGTCGTCCCCTGCAGAACGTCATTGACGTACACGGATGCTCCCGCCATGATCCACTCAGGTATGCGGAAGCGGAGCGTGAACGTTGTCGGTGCGGCAGCAGATACAATGAAATCGTATTTGCGAAAAGTAGGTATATTTTCATTTATCGACGCTGTATCATTAATAGCTTGGTACCCGGCCGTGTTAGACGAGGATAGGAGGCTCCCGCTCATTTTGTCCTGCGTCTGTACGATCCGTATGAGGGTTCCAGCGATACTTGCTTCCAACTCGGAATCGAAATATTGACTGATATAGACGATATCCCCGTCCTGATAATAAATTCCCATGTTCCAGGCCGCATTCGCCTGAACCATTGTGCCGTGGCAGCAGAAGAAGCTGTCGGTTTCCGTGCTCCACTCCTTGCGCAGACCGGCCTTCATGGGGAGGAAATAGGTCAGCAGGCCGGTTCTAGGATAGTTATGCTGACTACCAGTCAAACCATATTCCTGATAATAGGCTTGCGCCATAATGCCATTGTATAGATTGTACTCGATATATTGCGCGTAGGTAGGGTCGCCAGATTGACGAAATAAGAAATCTGCTAGTCGGATCATGTTATAGACAGTACAATGCTCCTGATTTTTGTCACCTAGGCGGGCCTTCATCTTCATCTTCGGCATCCAGACCTCTCCAGCGGTTTGACCGCCTGTCGCAAGGCTTCCCCTTTCCGTTACAGCGCAATTCCAATACGCTTGGACGATGGACAGCCACCTGTCATCTCCGGTAACCTCATAAGCTCTCGCACAACCGAGCACTTCCGGTATCGTAGTGTTAGCATGCATATTCGTAAGCGGATCCTTGCCCTCCAGCAAGGGTTGAAAGAGCCGACTGCGATAATACCGGTCTAACAGCACACGATATTTGTCCGCTCCGGTTATGTGCAACAGATCGGCCCAAACCTCAAGCATTCCGCCTGTCTCCACATCGAGAATATCGTCGAATTGCTCTCTTGTGAATGTGCCGCTCCATTCGACAAACCAGTCCGCGAACCGATCCACGATATCCAGGGCCTGCCGATTACCGGCATATTGCCAGGCATCGACCAACCCCATTAATATTTTGTGCAAATTGTATTGGGGCGCCCAGATGCTTTTTCCGCTTGCAATCCAGTGCAGATATTTTTCGGGAATCGGACCGACCCACTGACCGCCGTTATCGCGTTGGCATTCATGCAACTCATGCACAATAGCATCCAGTTTGGCCTTTAATTCGATGTCGCCGCTTTCTTCATAATGCAACGCCGCACCAGACAACCAATGACCAAGAAAATGGCCGCGCAATTGGCATACCGGCGTTTCCCAACCGCCGTGCGCACCTTCGGGAATCGTTCTTCCATGAAATCTTCCGGCCTCCAAATGATAATTAAACAACAGATGACCGCTGTCCAGCTTCATCAGATAGCTTCTGTTCGCTCGTTCCCTGCGAATCAGTTCTTGCTCTTTCAAAATGACCTGTTTGCCTCTCAATGCTTTCATTGAGTTCCTCCCTTCGATATGTCGGCAGAACGAGCTTTTAATCTTTCAGCCCGGATACCGCAATGCCTTTAATAAAGTACTTTTGTCCTAACATAAACAGCATAATAGGCGGAACGAGAACCATCGTGGCCGCCGCCATCAACAACTCCCATTGAGCTGTGTAATAGCCAATAAATTGCTGCAGGCCAAGCGCCAGCGTGAACTTAGATTCCTTGTTGATGTAAACAAGCGGGCCAAAAAAATCGTTCGACACACCCAGAAACTGAAACAGCGCAACCACAATGACGGCCGAATTGGATAAAGGAAAAATAACATGCGTGAAAATGTAAAAATAACCTTCTCCGTCAACAAGAGCTGCTTCGTCATTTGGGGATCGTTCTATGCGATGACCCGGCACCACTTTCTCATAATCATCCATCCACTCCCGGCTGGCTGGAGGTAATAAGTAAATATCGGCCGAATTGAAAATAGGTTCGATCAGCCCCTTATCCTCTCAGCCCTCCCTTAAACCGTTTCAGCCTGTCTCCGGTCGACAGCGTGTTTTTTCCCAGCTATCTTGCAGACTTAGGGTCACCCGGGTGAACAGTTCAGTGAAATCTTTACTATGTCGGGCAGCAGCTCAGAATAGGAAACTTGGCTCAATTTCTCCAACGTTCATAAAGATCCATCTTTGTGTTTTCCATATCGTCTATTTCACAGTAAGCATCTGGCGGCGTCATACCACCACGGAAGGGTCGCTCTTGCGGGACATGCCGCGCTGGGCGGAGATCAGTTTGTAGTAGATCCCCTGCTTTTTCATCAATTCTCGATGCGTGCCGATTTCGGCGATCCGCCCCTTATCAAGGACGATAAGCCGGTCAGCATTTCGCAGCGTGGATAGACGATGCGCGATAGCGATCGTCGTGCGATTCTTCGTCACCCGTTTCAGCGCTTCCTGGATGGCGGCTTCCGTCTCGATGTCAAGCGAAGCCGTTGCCTCGTCCAGAATGAGGATTCGGGGATCGTTCAGCACGGCCCGTGCGATCGCTATGCGTTGACGCTCGCCACCAGACAAGTTGTTCCCGTTCTCTTCGAGCCTCGTATCGTAACCGTCGGGCAAATTGATGATAAAATCATGCGCGTTCGCGATTTTGGCCGCCTCGATTACTTCTTCCGGTTTCGCGCCCGGCTTCGAATACTGAATGTTCTCCGCAATCGTCCCGCTGAACAGGAACGTCTCCTGCAGCACGACTCCGATCTGCGAGCGCAAATCTTCCTGCCGGATCATCCGGATATCGATATCGTCGATCCGAATCTCCCCTTCGTTCACATCATAAAAACGGGAAATCAGATTGATCGTCGTTGATTTGCCCGATCCGGAATGGCCGACGAGTCCGATCATCTCCCCCGGCTTCACGGTGAGGTTGATTTCCTTCAGAACAGGCTCATACGATCGGTAACCGAAAAAAACGTCGCGGAACTCGATCGAGCCCCGAATCCGGTGGCCCACCGCGTTCTTTGCATCGATGACTTCCGGCTGCTCGTCGATCACCGAGAATACACGATGCATAGATATGACGGCATTCGCGATCCAGCGCGGCATGAACATCAACCAGGAGATCGGCCCGAATATCATTGCGGCGTAAGCGCTGAACTGAATCAGTTCGCCAACGTTCATTTCCCGGCCGATAATCATGTAGCAGCCGATCATGAGGACGAGATATTGGCCGATCTGAATCAAATAATTCGAGATCGGCGATAAAACGCTGTACAATTTCTCGCTCTTGATCGCGGCTGCGGCAAATTCGCCGTTGTATTTCCGGAATCTGCGGATTTCCCGCTCTTCCTGGCCGAACGCCTTCACGACCCGGATGCCGCTTAAAACGTCGTGAAGGAATGAGTTCGCCTTATCGGAGATGCGCCACTGCTTGTGAAACAGCTTGTGCAGCACGCGTCTCCAAATATGGTAGTGCAGATAAGCAACGAACGGAGCGGGAAGGAGCACGACCAGCGCTAGCCGCCAATCGGCGGTAAAGAGCAGCGCCGCTGACGCGACCAGGATGATCAGTTGGTAGATGGCCGTTGTGCACATCTCCTGAATCAAATGACGGATCCGGTCCGTATCGGCCGTCACCCTGTTCATCAGGTCTCCTGCCCGCTGGGACGTCAAAAATCCGAGCGACATGTTCTGAATCCGATCGAATACCGTTTTGCGCAAATCGGCCGCAATGCCCGTACTGACGCTGGCCATGATCCGGTTTTTGGCGATGCCGAGCAGCTCGCCGAAGGCCAGGGCGAACAGCATCCCGGCGAGGGCAAGGAAGAACACCCTAACGTTCGCTTCTTGCCCGGCGGGGGGCAGCAGCGCAGCGTTGACGAGTAGCTTCTGGAAATAGGGTCCAGCCATCGCCAGCCCCGAAGCGACGATCAGAACGCCAAGCCCAAGCATTAAGCCTCGCCAGTGCCTTCTCGACACGAGAAGCAGTCGTTTGAAAGCGGCTGTTCTGCTCATGCATCGGGGACACACCCGCGTACCCGGGACGAGCGATCGTCCGCAAGCTGCACAAACCGGATCCGCTTCATCATGATAAATACGGATGGGGCGATTGGCAGCCATGTCATTCAAGATTTGGGCGATATAGCCGTACCTGGCCGCATGCTGCATCGTCACTCGGACGACGATTCGCTTCGTCTCGTTCTCCGTGGCTTCGAGCACTGCATTGCCAACGAAAGGCACCAGCTTATAATCGCTGGCGTCCGCGATGTTTCCCTCGTCTCGCACCTGGCCGTCTTGCACATAGGCCCACCTGCCACCGCCGATCGCAAGATAGCCTTCCACCCGCCGCCCTTCCAGTGACAGGTCGGCCGGGACGCAATAAGCGATCTCCGCTCCGACGACTTGCCGCACCGCCGCTAGATCCTGCTCTGAAAGCGTGAAATTCAAATTCATCGATTGTCCTCCGTTACCGCCGTTTACAATCTCATTTCGACCATTCGGTACTCCTTGTCGCTCAGATGGTCCACCTGCGGGATGACGAATCGGTTTCCGTCGACGTCGATAATCAGCAGGCGGTTCTCCGCCGCGAACTTGACGTTGCCGCTGCCGTTTCGCACCGTAAACCTGCACAGTCCGGCAGTCGTTGCAACTTCCCAATAGGAATAGCCGAACTCCTCGGTTACGGCAATAACCTTCGTTATTTCTGGCGTGAAATAGCGGATTATCATCTGCCTTTCAATCAGGGAGGCCGTGCCTTGGGGAAAATCGTCAAGATGGCGGATCATGCCGATCTCCTTGTTATCCGCCGTACGAATCGACAAGAATGAGCGCTGGTTCGTATGCGGAAAGGAACAATGCACGTAAACCGGCGAATGCACTTCGCCCCCGGTACAGACCGATAGCATACGTCCGTTCGTCTCCGTAAAATCCGTATTGCCCGGGGTCAAATATCGGATGCCTGCCGCATCCGCCAGCTCTGTCCCCAGATGTTCGTCCATCGTCGTCATGCGATGATCTCCCCCTTCATTCTGAGCGCTTCGTCATGTTTGCGGACCAGTTCCCTATAGACGCCCTCCATCGCCATCAGCTCGTCGTGCGTGCCCGCTTCGACGATGACGCCTTTATCCATCACAACCAAGAAATCGGCTTGCCTTAACGTGGACAGCCGGTGGGCGATCGCGATCGTCGTCCGTCCTTTGACAAGCGAATCGAGCGCCTGCTGAATTTGCAGCTCCGTCTCCGTATCGAGCGAGGCGGTCGCCTCGTCTAGAATGAGCACCTTTGGGTTGTGCAGCACGGCCCTGGCGATCGACAGCCTCTGCTTCTCCCCGCCGGACAAGCTGTAACCGCCCGATCCGACCTGGGTATCATAGCCGTCCGGCAGCTTTTCGATGAAATCGTGCGCATTCGCGATTTTGGCCGCATGCAGAATGTCCTCCGCCTGGCAATTGGGATCGGCGTACGCGATATTTTCGGCGATGCTGCCCGAGAACACATAGACATCCTGGGATACGATCCCGATATGACGCCGTAGTGAAGCTGTCGAAAGATCCTTGACATTGACGCCGTCGATCCGGATTTCCCCCTCGGTTACGTCGTACAATCGCGACACCAGATTGACAAGCGTCGATTTCCCCGCACCCGAATGGCCGACGACGCCGATCATCTGCCCCGGTCTCGCGCACAAGGACACCTGCTTCAAAATCGGTTTGTTCGGCTCGTAGCCGAACGAAACGTTATCGACCACGATATCGCCTTTCATCGCCGGCAAATGAACGGCGCCAGGACGCTCAGCTACATCCGGCACGGCATCCTGGATCTCGAAGATACGCTGCGCCGCCGCCATGCAATTGGACCACCAGACGACGATATTGTTCATGAACTGAATCGGCCCGTACAGCATCATCATATAGTTGACGAACGTCAGCACGGCGCCGAACGACATCCGGCCTTGCATCACGTACCAACCGCCGAACGCCCAGATCAAGATCCCGCCCGCCTGCGTCAGAAAATTGAGCACCGGGAACACGGTTCCGCTCAATTTGTTGAAACGCTGTTCGGCCCCGGAGAATGCATCGTTCGCCCGCTGAAAGCGGCGGATCTCCACCTTTTCTTTACCGAATGCCTTGACGACCCGCGAGCCGCGAACCGAATCGCTGATGATTGAATTCAGGGCGCTCACCCTGCGGTGCCTTCGCCAGGACAAGCGCCACAACTTCGGAAACGCGCTCCGGACAAGCCAGAGGACCAGCGGCATCGGCAGCAGGCAAATCAGCGTAAGCCGCCAATCCATCCAAAGAAGCACGGCGGTGATGCCGATGATGTTCAACGCATTTACGATGAAATAAGAAAGCCCGTCTACGAAGAAATATTGCAGTTCCTGTGCGTCGTTATTCACTCGGGTCATGAGATGACCGGTCTGCCTACGCATGAAAAAATCGAGCGACAACCGCTGCAACGCGGTAAATACGGCCGATTTCAAATCGAATGCGACCTTTGCCGCCAGTTTTGCGATAATGGTGCCGAACAAGACCCCGAATAACAGCGATAGCGTTCGGAATGCGAGAATGATCACAATGACAAGACCGATCTTCCCCGCGAAAGCGCCACTTCCGGCAAGCGCCTGATCAAAAAGCACCGTGCCTTGAAAATAAGGAATGACGAGACCGGTCGCCGAATTGAGCAGCATAAACAACACGATAAAGAAGATGGACAGCTTATACTTGCCCGCAAACGACAGCAAACGTGCGAAGACGGCATGCCTCTTCATGCATTTCGGGCAGAATGGCCTGCCTTCTTCAGGGTATATCAATCCGCATGTCGGGCAGGAAGCCACTTCCGATTCTTCGTCTTGTTTGAAGGCCTCCAACCGCTCGTTTTTCTTCATTTTGTCGAAGGCTCCCGCAAATCGGACGGCCTGTTTCATTTGACCGCTCGTGAATGCGCCGATCACTCGCTCTTCCCGCTCCTTGGCCACGACCATGCCGGAAGCGACCAGATTAACGATGACCAGGGATTCCAATCGTTCGACGGGAATGCGTTCCCATGCCCAATCGACGGAACGGTCTCTCCCCGGCTTGCCAGCGTCCTTGCTCCGGCGGGCTGCATCACTCGAAAACGTCTTCTCCTTCGAAGTGACGCTGCCACGAAAGATGTGAAAATATTCCCGGGACAAGACGAGATATCCGTCCGTATAGCCGCCGTCCGGCAACCGGTCACACTCCATCCATTGCACCAGATCAGCGGCTTTTGTACCTTTTCTGTCCAACATGGACATGATTTCCTTCGGCAGTAACGTCATGATCTTTTCGCCTTTCGGTCATTTTGGCTGAAAGTAAAAAGCCCGGCCATAAACGGACAAGGCTTCCTTGCACATTAGCTATCTTTAAAAAGGTGCTGAGAAAAATGATACAAATCGCTCTTCCATACGGACCAATCATGTCCGCCAGGTTCCTCAAACCAAATATGTGGAACCTGGTGCTCCGCCAAATACGCATGCGTCCGGTCGCTAATCGGCTTAAGACTGTCTTCGTCGCCGCATGAAAGCCACAGCAATTTGAGCCTGGCCGACGCTTCTTCCGGATGCGGGACGAGCTGTTCAGGAGATTTCGTATTGGGAGCCGGGGAATAAGCGCCGATCCATGCGAAACGGTCGAGGTGCTTCAAGCCGATATTCAAGGATTGCCCCCCGCCCATGGACAACCCCGCAATCGCACGGTTTTCCCGACCTGTCGATACCGAATAACGCGACTCGACAAAGGGAATCAGGTCGTTTAGCAAATCGAATTCGAACGTTTCGAATGATTTCACTTTGTCCGGATCAAACAGGTCCCCTTCAGCCCGATCGTTCGGCATCGCACGGCCATTGGGAAAAACGACGATCATCGGCGCGAGTTTCCCATCCGCGCATAGATTATCCAGAATTGTCTGCGGATCCGCATGGCGGTGCCATTCCGACTCATCACCACCGATCCCATGCAATAAATAAAGCACGTTGTACGTTTTATCATCGCCATACCCTGGTGGCGTATAGATCGTCGCCTTTCGAAAGTTGCCTACCGTTTCGGATGCATATTCCACCGTTTCGATTATTCCCCTGTCGATATGTTCCCGCGGCCGATCGTATCCAGCCAATGCCGGTGCCGTCTCCTTCATATTCCTCTCCCCTTCATCTTATTGATTTTGCGCCGGTTAATGCCCAATCAAGCCTACCCTTGGAACTTTAAGCTATGGAACATAACCGAAGCCCAGAATCGTGAATCGCTTATCCTCGTGGCCTTCCGCCATTTCGATCTCTACCGAATGTTCCTCCGAATTTGGATCATTGTATAAAATCACAGCATTGCAGTGGGTCCAGTTCACTTCAAGCGGATCGGCGGTCTTCTTCAGCTTCCCGTCCACCCATATCTTCGCGGTCCCGAATTCCCGGCTGCCGGAGTCTTTATAAACAAGGATGAGACTCTTGCTCCGGAAGGTCATCTTGAAGCTGTGCTTGCCGGAATCGGCCGTGTGCATCCAGTTGTGCGGGAATTGCGGCGTGCCGTATGCATGATCGTCCAGCTCCGCCATTTGCAGATCCGTGTCGGTGTCCGAAAAACCGCCAGGATCAATGCGGGCGATGCGGTCGCCATTCCTGCGATCAAGCAGCTGCGTTAAGGCGAAGTCGTTTCCGATCAGCGGAGGCTGTACATCCGTCAGGTCCTCCTCGTCGATGGAGGAACGATCGGTTACCTCGAATAACCAGCCCAAACAATCGGCCATCACCCGATGTCCTGCATTGGTCGGATGATATATGTCGTAGAAAAACTGCCTTTTCGTAATCACGTTGACTTGCTCCTTGCTGTATCGAAACTGTTCCGTGACCGCATCCTTCACGCTGACCATCGGAAGGTTGTAATGCCAGCCTACGGGGGCTAGCCGGTCTTGAAGATTCCAGTCGTTCACGAATACGCTGAACAGCAAAATCACCGCCGGCTTGTGATCGGCACGAAGAGCCTTGAGGACCAGGCTCTCGTAACAGTTTCCTTTCGTTTCGTCGCCGGCGTCGTTGACGGCAAACTCGACGATCACGATATCCGGCTGTACCTCCCCTTCTCGAAGCACATCCCGATCATAGCGGACGATGCCCAGCTCCGACGGTGTGTCGCCTACGCCGGCTTTGATCAGACGAATCGGGCTGTCGGCGGCTGGTGCAAACCTTCGCTTGAACAGGTCATAGGATTGGTATGCGTAGCATTGGGAATGGAGCGGGACAGCACCGGCCCCTTGGGTGATGGAACCACCGATGTAGGCGATGGTTACGGGCTCGCCTCGCTTCGCTTTTTCGATCGCCGCTTTTAGTCGTTTGTTATGGCCCGGGCTTATGAGCGATTTCTTAATCATGTCTTGATAGGCTTGTGATTCCACATCGACCGGCGGGTCGGCTGCAACCTCGGGAACTTGGTAACCGTCACGAAGATAGAATACGATGCTTGCCGTTGCCAACACGCCCCCTCGCTCAAACTCCAAGACGAATTTGCCCGGAACATGGTCATCCGAATATCGACCCTCGTCGTCGCCCAGAACCAAGAGCGTTTCCGTTCCGTTGGCTGGACAGGTTATACTCTGCCGGAATGCCGTTTCGTATGGATTCGCTTTTCCCTGGTTCCAAAATGTGAATAGGGCGCTCGATACGTCTCGTTCATGAGCATGAACGGAGATCCCGATACTGTCCACCAGCCGGCGGAGACCGCTGCTGCTCTTTAGCAGCTCAAGAATGGTTTCATCCGTCACACCCCCCCGTAAATCGGGCTCTATCGACGAGTTGGCTCCCGTCCAGGTAAATCTCTTGCGTATACTTCCCATCGGGACGAATCGTCGCTTCGATTATCGTCTCATACAGGATGTACAGTCCGCGGCGTCCGACTGCCGGATCCTGCGGTGCGGCCGGGCCTTCCGTTTCATTTGCCGCTGTCGTCCCATGGTCTGACATGGCTCGTCATCCTCCTGCTCTACCGTTCGGCTTTTTCGTAGCGGAAATAATCGAAGTCGGCATGGCCGCCGATTTGCGTGGTGGCATAATAAAATAACCCGATCCGATAACCCATAAAGTGATCCAACGTATACCGCATGTTCAGCTCTCCGCCGATCGGCATCCACTCCGACCCGTCGACAGAATAATGAAAGGAAGCCACATCTTTGCTGTTTTCAAAATCAAAATGGATTTTCAAATGCACATCCCTGCCGTGAAAACGTACGGTTTCCAGCTCCTTCTCTAGGCCATCCCCATCGTTCACGCTCATCCCGATGAACTTGTCGCCGTTTTCTGCCACCTTAACGCCTACGGTGCCGAAATGGCTTTGCAGGGCAACAAGCCCAGCTCGATCGCCCGGCTTCATACGATCCGTATCCAGCAAGGCCAATCCCATGCAAGCAGGCCCTTCCGTACGCTGCGTTAACGTATTGCGCGCCTGAAGCACGCCTGCAGCCAAGCTGCCCGTCGTCAGTCTTAGGAAACCGGGGCGTTCGGTCACCGACCACAGCCGATGATCCGGGTTGTGGTTCCACTGCCAATTCAGCGCCAGCTTATCCGATTCGTATTCGAATTCGTCGCTGATCACGAGCGGCTTCTCCGCGCCTTGCGGCAAGTCGACATCAAACCGTTCCGGCACCTTGCCTTCCATGCCGATCACCGGCCAATCCTCCTCCCAGGCCACCGGCACCAAGCACGGGATTCTGCCGACGGCATCATGATCCTGGAACAGCATCGCGTACCACTTGCCATCCGGCGTGTCGAATATTCCTCCCTGGGCAATTCCCTTGTTACGGTATCCGAGATCGTCATCCAATACGATTCTTCGTTCATAGGGGCCGAGCAATTCCCGTGACCGGTAACAGATTTGTCTGCGCCGGCCGTTGCCGAAGCCTGCTTTCGGCCATTCAATGAACAGCAAATAATAATAACCGTTGATTTGATAGGCATGGCAGCCTTCGCAGCGAAGTCCGATACCCTCCGCTTCCGTTTTGAACAGCAGCTGGTGGATTCCGTCCGATTTAAGAGCCGTGGTATCCGCGGTCAACTCGGTGATGTAAATATCCCCGTTGCCGTAGATTACGAAGACGCGGTCATCATCGAAGAGCAGGCCCGGATCATGCCGAAGTCCGTCGATGACCGAACGCTGCCACGGCCCCTGAACGATATTGTCCGTGCAGTACAAGTAAAATTTCCTGGTATCGTTGCTGGAGAAACAAACA
This sequence comes from Paenibacillus sp. CR_12, assembly GCF_041953985.1. Lineage (NCBI taxonomy): Bacteria > Bacillati > Bacillota > Bacilli > Caryophanales > Paenibacillaceae > Paenibacillus > Paenibacillus sp. CR_12. Next base: position 267,621 of record NZ_JAVFHO010000002.1, read on the forward strand.
TAGAATTTGCCCTGATGATAGCGTAGGCTGGCCGCCCAGGATCCTTGCCCGTATATATTTTGGCCGTCTTCCAAACGATGGGCCTCATTGTCTTCGAACGTATCATATACGTAACCGACAATTTCCCAATGCATCAAATCCTCGGATCTCATGATCGGACAACCCGGCATCGAATGCATGCTGGTGCTGACCATATAATAAGCATCCTCTGCGCGGATGACATCCACATCCGGCACGTCCGCCCATATGATCGGATTTGTGATCAATGTCTTGTTCATAGATGGTTTCTCCCTTCAACTATTGGAGACTGCTGGGAACGGTGCGCGATCAAACATCCTGAAATGTCTGATCTGCCCTGGCTTCCTTCAACAGGTTCCAGTAAGATTCCTTCGGATGATGATTCTCATCGAAGACAAACGGCCAATTTTTGCGGCCCCTTACCGGAAAATGATCCAGCCAGGTATAATCGTCCGCCGCGCCCCAGAAGGTTACGGAAGTTATGCTGCCGCTGTACTCTTTAAGCAGCCGGAACAATTGTCCGTAACGCTCCGCCTGGCGCTCAAGCATTTCTTCCGTCGGCGCCGCCAGATCGGTCCGCTTATCCTCATGCGTGAAAACGGATACGTCAAGCTCCGTTATATGGAGCATCAGGTCAAGGCTTGCATATCTTTCGATGGCCCTGCGGATATCGTCAAGCGAAGGGAACTCCAGATTCCAATGAGCTTGAAGCCCGACGCCGTGAATCGGCACATCCTGCTCCTTTAACGATTTAAGGAGCGCGTAAATCTTCTCCCTCTTCTCCGGTACGGATTCGTTGTAATCGTTATAAAACAGCAGCGCTTGCGGATCCGCTTCATGCGCGTATTCGAATGCCTTGGCGATAAAATCCTCCCCGATTGACGCAAGCCACGGGGAAGAACGAAGAAGTTCGCTTCCGCTGTCGGCAATGGCTTCGTTCACGACATCCCAAGCATGGATATCTCCGCGATAACGGCCAACCACCTCATCGATGTGCGCTTTCATCCGCGCAAGCAGCAGCTCGCGGCCGGCTTTTCCGCCGGAGCTGTTTTGAAACACCCATTCTGGCGTCTGATTATGCCATACGAGGGTATGTCCTCGCACCGCCATTCCGTTCGATTTGGCAAACGATATAATCTGGTCGGCTTGCTCGAATGTATATACCTCTTCCGATGGGTGCAATCGCTCGAATTTCATTTCATTTTCCACCGTAACGCTGTTGAAATGGTGCGTCAACAATTCCTTTTGGGTCACCATCGTGATCGGATTCACGGCAGCTCCGATGTTGAAGCTATTTCCAAAGGCTTCATGAAGCTTGGGCAGCTTCTCCACATTCATTCTCATCATTCGGCTTTCTCCTTATCACGTTTTTTTCGGTAATCGGCATCGAGCTATACAATTGTTTATCCATAATTCTTGCTCGACTCTGCGGTAACGTCTGTTTATAACTTGGTCTTCGCCGCCTCAACAACGGCCCAAAATGCCGGTTTGGGCTGATGTCGTTGATCGAACAGCAAAGGCGCATTGGTACGTGCGACCGGAAAACCATGAAGCCAGGTATGATCGTCGGCGATGCCCCAAAATACGACGCCGCTAAGAATGTCCTTGTTTTGGCGGAATGCCTTAAACAACTCGCCATATCGTTCGGCTTGCAGGTTTAGGATTTCTTGCGGGAAATCTTGGCCGTAATCGCTGCGGTCGTTCCAGGCATAAATGCTCATGTCGAGCTCGGTGACGAGATTGTCGAGGCCAAGCTCCGCGAATTTTCGCATCGACGCGATGATGGAATCCACCGATGGACCATACATGTCAATATGCGTCTGATGTCCGACACCGTCGATCGGAACACCTTGCTCCAGCAAATCTTTCACCAGCTGAAACAAACGGCCCCTTTTCACAGGGTTATCCGTTCCGTAATCGTTAATATAGAGCTTCGCTTCAGGTCCTCCGGCTTCCCGAGCCGCTCGAAAAGCCGTTGCGATGTAATCGGTACCGGCAATTTTATACCAATCGCTCGCGCGCATCCCATCCGGATCCCCGGGTTCAATGACTTCATTCACCACGTCCCATGACGTAATCTCGCCCTTATATCGGCCGACGATCGTCCTTACGTGGGTATCCAGGCGTTCCAGCAGCAATTTTTTGTTCGCTTCCTGGCGCTTGGGGTCTGTCTCATCCACCATCGGCTTGCCTTCCGCATCTTGGAAAAACCATGCACCAACTTGGGTATGCCAGACCAGGGTATGGAAACGGACTTGCATGTTGTTCTCCTTGGCAAATTCCACGATTCGGTCGGCGTTCGTCCATTTAAACTGGCCTTCCGATGGCTGGATCGCATCCGGCTTCATTGCGTTCTCCGCCACCAGCCAGCGGACATGCTTCTTCAGCAGCTCCGACGATGGGCCGTTGGTCTGATTCGGTTCGATCGCGGCGCCGATCGGAAAATCCTCCTCGAATAGTTCATGAAGCGATGGAATATCTTGCCGTACAGACGGTTGTGCCTGCGGTTCAGTAGACGCGGGTTTGTTTGCCCTAGCTGGGGATTCGGCACTCGAATTCCCGTTCGACGCTTCGGAGTTCCCCCTTAGCTCCGCGGCTCCTTCCTCCAGTGTTCCTTGTGCCTGACTTTCCGCGGCCTGCTTGTTGCGGCTGTCCATATAGGACACGATTAAGAGGAGAACAACGGACGCTGCCACCGCAGTTGCCACTGACGTTACCGCCCATCTGCCGAGTTTAGACATACGAAGCAAAACACTGCCTCCTTTCCGCTTCGAGCAAAAAACAGAAATCCGGTACGGAACCCGGAACCCCGCCCGAATGATCATAACTCCATATTAGCGCTTACATTGTTTTTGCAACAACCTGCCAAATTGGGGTCCTTCACCCGTCCAATCTCAGGTTGTCAAAATTTCTTACGCGTTTACATACCGGTTATATTCAGTAAGAAGTAAATATCGGTTAGAAATATAAAGATCGGCACATTGTGATCCAGCCTTCCGTTCCCCATAATGTTATCAAACCGTATGTAAGCGTTATTACAAAGAAGTTAGGGGGAAGCATTGTGCATGATATTCTGCTTGTTGATCTGGAAACTCATGATGTAGAAACACCGGGAAGCCCGCCGGATTGGAATGATTTGAGATGCTCGCGGTGCCGCTGCGTCAGGTCCTCCTCGTCCGCTATGCAATTCGTTGCCTTGGAGCCTTACACGGTAGTAATTATCCATGCGTTCGGTTCAGATTCCGCAGGCATGAAGTTATGCGAACAAATCCGGTGCGTAAGCCGAGTCCCTATCATTGTTGCCGGAGGCAGCACGGACTTTTATTGGACCCGGAAAGCCTTGCAGCTGCAAGTCAACGATTATTTGCCAGCACCGTTCACGATCGAAGAGCTCAGCTCCAGCTTGCAGATGATCACGCCGGCAACCGATTCCGGTGACGGGAATCCGTGTCTTAGAGTGTCCCATGTCCATGCGGAAAAGGAGGATCAGGTCATTCAAGAGGTCAAGGAATACTTGGAAGATTCGAAGTATCAAAACGTCACCTTGAAAGAAATTGCCGAGCGGATGCATTTCAACTACTCCTATTTAGTCCAAAAATTCAAGTTCCACGAGAAGATGACCTTTAACGAATATCTGTTGCAGCAGAGGATGGAGAAAGCGAAATTCTTGCTGGTACACACCGACATGAAGATATACGAAATCGCTGACATGGTGGGTTATAACGATATGGACTGGTTCTATAAAAAATTCAAGTCCTATGCCGGCGTAAGCGCTAACATGTTTAGAAAAATGCATGGATCGCAGACAGTTCAGATCGCCTCTGGCCAGCATTAACTTGTACGTACATTATAACCTCGAAACCTAAAAAAGGCGCTGCTTTTTTCGAGAGCGCCTTTTTAGAATGCAATCATGTTATTAACGAACAGGCAATATCAGCAATCAATGATGAAATTTCCATGCTTCGAAATCAAATAGCCTCTGATCCCGCTGCCCGGTAAATACGAAGTAAAGATGATGGATGCCGGATGCGCCCGAAACCTCTATGGAGAATTCCCTACGCTGTTCCGTACCGGATGAAGGCGGTACGTCCACCGTGCCGATCCGTTCTCCATCCGGACGATCCAGCCGAAGCTCCAGCCGCCCTCCCGCATCTATACCCGAGACCCAAGCCGTAAAAGCAGATGCTCCTTTCCCGAAATCAGCATTGGCCACAGCGATCCAATCCTTGTCATGGATGTCCGTGACCGTCAGTATCGGGCCGCCCTGCGAGTCCTCAGCAGCCGTAGACGTATCGACTTGAATTCCGGCATTCCATGCCATCGTTACCGCCTCCGTTCGTTGGAAAGGATTGAGCGGCTGGATCCCTTTCACGCCTTCCATGTCAGCTTCAATCTCCCTGATGGTACCCTCCGGCTCGAAATAAACCCGGTTCAGATGGGTTGAGCGATAGCCTTTGGGAACCCCCATGGATTTCGACAACGTTTGGGCGTGATAGGCAATATACCAGTTTTGTCGGAGCTGAAAGATGACGTGATGATTATTCCCTCCGACCCCGAAGAAATGCCCTGGATTTTTCAAAATAGTCCCTTGATACGTCCAGGGTCCCATCGGATGCTCGCTGACCATATAAGCGATCTCGCCTGGAGGAGGACTGTTCTCCGGCTGCGTTCCTCCGGAGAAATTGGAACAGTACGTATAGTAATACCTTCCACCAAACTTGTTGATTCCTGAATCCTCGAACATATAAGGAGCCGGAATCGTGACGGCTTCTCCAAGCACGCTGACCATATCTTCGCCAAGCTGCATGACGCGTGCCGTATCCGGCATTTCGGCTTTGCCTTCCGGAACGCCGCCGCCAAAGTAGATATAGGCTTTCCCGTCATCGTCAACGAGCACGGCGGGATCAAACAACCACGTGACTCCTTCCACGCCAGGCGTGTTTCTTGTGATCAGCGGCTTTCCTATAGGATCTATCCACGGGCCAACGGGGCTGTCGCTCGTCAGTACACCGATGCCGCTGGCATTGTTGGCAAAATAGAGGAAGAATCGATCTTCCCCGTGAATCACCTTGTGCGCGGCCGCTGGTGCCCATGATTGCGTTGCCCATGCGGCAGCGCCGGTCGGTCCTGCAACCTGGATTGCGCCGTGATCGGTCCAATTGACCAAATCCGAAGAAGAGATGACGGACAGCTTGTTGATCGTGCTGTAGCTGTTGTCCTTGACGTTCCCGTCACCGTCATACTCTAGTGCGTCATACGTGTTATATAAATATACACGTCCGTCTACTGCCAGCGCATAGGGATCCGCGCCGAATTTATGCGAGACGACCGGATTCCCATTCGGAGGAATCTTGCCGATCGCGACCGCGTACGGCTCGCTGCGGGTGCTGTCCGCATCCCGAATCGTATCCATGCCGCTGCTGCCCTGGTCCATCATTTCAGTTCCCGCCTTGCCTGCTTTGATTTCATCACTCATCTGGTCACTCAACTCCTGGTTTAACAGTTTTGGATCGTCTTGGCCACGATTCGCAAGGTTTGCAAAGACAAACATTATGCAAACGAACGCGAATACGGTAGATATGACCAGTAACGGCTTTACGGGCTTCATCCCTGAACACGCCCTCCTCCATCGTTACTTGGCGACCTGTCATTCCCATTACGGGTCGACATTCCGGAAGTGGTCGTAAAAAGTGTACCTCTTGCTAAGCAAGGCAACAACCCGACATTCCATCTGAAAACACCGGCCTAATGGTAGGTGGCCGGCCTAATTCACGAGATTGTCCCGGTACTCCTGAGGCGTTAACCCCGTCGCCTTTTTGAAGAAGCGGGTGAAGGAATGGGCGGCATCGTATCCGACAAGAGGAGCCACGTCCCTTACTTTCAAATCCCCTTCCTTAAGCAGCTCCTTGGCTCTTCGTATTCGGCATTTTTCGATATATTCGGAGATGTTGATTCCCCGTTCTTGCTTAAACAAGCGCGATAGATAGGACGGATTGAAATAATAGCGTTCGGCAAGATGCACAAGGGTCACGTCCTGATCCAAATGCTCCTCGATATATTGACATACCCGATCAATGACATGCGCCGTTTTGCCTCGCTCATCCATTCGTTTGAAAGCGAAGATGTCTTCGGCCGTTCGCCTCAAATACCGAAAAGCTTCCTTCATGGAATCATGGCCTTCCAAGTCCAGCAGCTTTCCCCGTTCACCGGTCGGATCCTGAAGACCTAGCCGGGTCAACTTCGCATACAACACCAGCGCAATAGAATAATAAGCTTGGGCAGCGTGCTGATGAAGATCGTCCACGGTCAGCACGAATTCCGACATCTGCTCCAATTCTTCCATAAATTCATTTTCCCTTCCGGCCTCCAAATGTGCTTCCAAGATGTCCGCCTTATGACTCGCCTCCACTCCTTCCTTGCAGTGCGGCGATTTGTCAGAGTCGGTTTGATCCTTGAGAATCATCGGAATTCCGTCGCCCATCTTTAGCTGCTGCAGCCTTCGCAGCCGTTCATACTGTGGTGTCACATCCTCCCACCGGCACGGGAAGCCGCTTATGGTGAACGATACGGTAAGTTCAAGAGAATCAAGGCAGGCTTCCTGGATGAGTTCAAGCGTACCCTCCAAATAAAGAACCAGACGATCACCGGTTGGGTTCTCGGACCGCGGCTGGAGCAGCCATAATAAATCCCCGTGTTTGTCCACGACGCCGATGCTGCGGACATGCTCCTCCATAAAAGAATTCCATATCCATCTTACCGATCGATGGCCATTTTTCTTTTCTGCATATGCTTTGCCTGCTGAATACGCTACGCGGCCAAGCGCTAACAGTACAGGGAATTTCGGATTCAGCCCAATGTTCAAGGTTTGGAAATCGTCAATCATCGCTTCGTTATCCGCTCCAAGCAAGCTGCTGTCCGCTACGAATTGCCGGAAGTACTCCCCCTGCTCCATCCACTCCAGCGCTTCGATCTGCATGCGAGATTGCTTAAGCCATTCTTTCATGCGGTTGCCGCTCTCGATTTCATGGATAACTTCCTTCACGACCTCCATGACCTTATCGAAACCTTCCGTCTTCAACAAATAGCGAATATTGGGCATCTGGATCGCTTGATAAGCGTAATCGAAATTACTGTACCCGGTCAGAAAGATAATTCTGCACCTTGGCCAGAGAGCGCGGATGCTCTCCGTCAATTCCAATCCGCTCATGCCCGGCATGCGTATGTCCGTCAGAACGATGTCGATTCTCGTGCGCGACATCCAATTCAGCGCTTCCTTGCCGGAGTAGGCCCGGCAAACATCAAGCTTTTCGGGCATCCATTGATGAAATACTTCGAACAAACTGTTCGTAATAATCTCTTCATCGTCGACGACCAGCAATCTATACATGTCCATTCCCCTCCGTCAGCCTGATTCGAATCTGGACCCTCAATCCATTCAATGGACTTCTTGAAAGAACTAATCCGCTGCTTTCCCCGTACGTTAAAGCAATTCGCCGATGGATGTTGATAAGGCCCGTCACTTCAGGGGATTCAGGGGATTCAACGGATTCGGACGTCCGTTCAAGCCGCCTGTTTAGCGCTTCGATTTCGTTATCCGTCAGCCCGTTCCCATTTTCTTCAATCACGATGGAGGCTTCGTCATTATCCAAATGAAACGCTACATGCAGCAAACCTTCATCCTGCATTTTTTCGAGACTGTGCTCATAGGCGTTTTCGATAATAGGCTGAATGATCAATCGCGGCACCTTGATGGTCTCCATTTCCTTCGGCAGCTCCCCGAATTGAACGCGGATCCGCCTTGAGAATCTGAGCTTTTGAATCTCGGTATAAATGCGGGAATGCCTTGTCTCTTCCAGCAATGGAACGTTGTCCGCATCATTGCGGGTAATGAATCGAAAATATTCTCCAAGCATGTTCGTGAACAACTCGATTTGCGCGACATCCCCCGTTTTGGCCAGGGAACTCAAGATGAAGAAGCTATTATATAAAAAGTGGGGATTGATCTGGGATTGGAGCTGTTTCAGCTCCGCCCTTTGCATCATGAGCTTATGCCTGAAATCCTGATCAATCAAATGCTGCAGCTTGATAAGCATATGATTGAATCGATCGTATAAATAGCCGAACTCATCCCTTTGTCCATGCCTGATCCGGATATTAAACATGCCATCTTCCATTTTCCTGAAGCTTTGGACAAGCAGGAGCAGCGGTTTATGAACCAGCTTGTATGTCGATACGGCATAGATGGCGATGGCTAAGAGCGTCGTGCCTGCAAACAGCCAGGCCCAGACATAAAATTTACTTAGCGGCCGCTTCACCACCTCGGTAGGCAAGTAGGTGAACACGGATAATTTCAGCTTGTCGGAATACGCCTTATCGATCAGATACCTGCCTGTACCGATCGTAATCATTTGGCGATTCGCATTTGGGATGGCCTGCATGGCCCCTCCCATTAAACGATCCGCCTCTTCATGGCTGGCCAGAGCAAATCCGGACGGCTCGGAAACGATAAAAGCCCCGCTTTCCGGATATACGCTGATTTGCATCAGGGATTCCCTGAGTTTGCTCGGATCCAGTTCGATCTGAACGATCAGGAACGGCTCTTCCCCTTTTCTAGCTCCGTATTTAGCCGCTACAAGATGGAGCGTATCGTCGATCTGCAAGAGTCTCGCATTGCCGCGCGCCTTTCCTACTTGGACATTGTTATACCGTCTCGAGTCGAATGGGTTCATCCCGGTCATGGCTGAAATCGTTTTATCCATGCCGCGGATATGAACGAATACGTCTTTTATGTAGACACTGCTGTTTTTGATGGAGACCAGTCGAGGCAGCAAATAATGGAGGCTTGCTTTTCTATCGACCGTGCTCATCATCTCCCATGTCAGCGCCATTTTGTTGAGTTCCCCGTCCTGCAAAATATCGTATTGCTGAATTTCCAACCATTCGATTTCCCGGTTCAACCCGTCCAGGTAAGCCGAAAGTTGCGCTTGCGAATTTTTGGATATTTCCTGGCTAGCGTATTGGTAACTCCAGTTATACAGATAAACACCGAGAATGATAAGCGGAAGAATAACGAATAGATAGGTAGCAACCAATCGAATAAAGATGGTATTACGAATGGAATTCACGGGTAACTTAAGCAATTAAACTCCTCCGATGCGTGTGAATATGCTTGATGATTAGCCGCCTGATGGCCTTTGAAGCCAATCATGCTTGCGGGGCTCATGGTTCTATGGACGGCCTTTCTTGTCCTCGTGCCATTGATTCACTTCGGCCGTAATGTCCGCGCCGCCAAGCCGATACCATTCCTCGACAAACCGGTCGAATTGGTCGACGGGTTCGCCGAGGATGATATTAACGAAGTAATCATGCTGAAGATTGTCCAGAATGTTTCTTCTTTCGATCATGGTTTCGGTCGGAGCGCCGGCAAATGCATCGAATAACAACTGATCGTTTTTCTCGTATTGGTCCAGGATACTCATCGCACCGGATGCCCCGTAGATTTTTTCCCATCCCCAGCCGGATTCGCTGTCTTCTTTCTTATCCATATATCGATCGATTCGGTCTTGTATGAATCCGGACTCACCTTGTAACTGTGACGTCGAGCCTTGTCGACGCGCTTCGGCGATTTGCCGGTAGGCTTCGAGGTTTTTATCAGCAGGGAAAGGAGTCACGGGAGATAGACCCCACACGGGCGAGGAATCGTTGTAGTAAGTCCCGTACTCGGCCGTTTTGCCCCAATTTTTTTCAAGATGCAAATTGAACATTTTCAGAATCGCTTCCGGGTGAGCGAAATCCTTTCTTACGGCGTAAAAAGAACTTGTGGTAAATTTAAGCGGAACCTTTGGCGCCTTGCCGGAGTCAGTAACAATGGGAAAAGCCTGCCACTCTGCATCCGGATCGCCGCTTCGGCTGGATTGAAACAAGAACGCTCCCCATTGCTCTCCATAGGCCATTCCGATCTTCCCATCGGCTATGAGCTGTTTTGCTTTGCTTCCGTTTTTAAAAATGAATTCACTCTCGATTTCATGGTTGCGATACATATCCTGAAGCGCTTTGAGCGCCTGTTTCACTTCGGGCTGAATGCCTCCGTATACGAGTTTGCCGCTCTCGTCTTCAAGCCATATGTTCGGGTAGGCTCCATAACCGGCCATGAATCCGGTTAAGCCCATGACGGGGTCCCACAAATATTGGGTAGCCGCTATTCCATAGGTGTCCTGTTGGCCATTTCCGTCGGGATCCTGTTCTGTAAACGCTTTCGAAATTGCCAGGACATCATCCATCGTTTGCGGAGGCAAGAGTTCCAATCGGTCCAGCCAATCCGTTCGAATCCACAGAAACATCGCCTTTTCGATAGAGGAATCGGTCTCTGGTATGCCCATCAGCTTGTCACCGATTATGCCGGATTCCAGGGTGCCGCTCCCTTCCTGACGATGAACTTGCCGAGTCAAAGCTGAAGCATATTCCTCATAAGCCTGCGTCAGATCCTGGATCAGACCGGCATGACTCAATTGCCTGAGCTGCTGGGCATTGACCTTGACGATATCCGGAATGTCCCCTGAAGCCAGCATAATATCCAGCTTTTTGTGGTATTGTTCGCTTCTCACAGCCCATTTGTATTTGATTTGAATGCCAAGAACTTGTTCGTACAACTGACTCCAGCGATTGTCCTCCAGCGTTTCATCAGGCAATGCCTTCAGAATATCTTCCAAGCCGTCGCCGATTTCTCTCACAAGCGTGACTTCGATCGGCGGATGATAAACGCTTAATGACTTATCGTTGTATACGCCCTCCCCACGTGTTTCCGGCCCCCGATTGTGGTCGATACCGCTGCTTTGGTGACAAGACGCCAGTGTTGAACCAAACAGTAAAGCGCTTAGCATGACCTTGGAGAAGTTCTTTACGATGATCAGCAACAGATAACACCCTTTCCTATCGATTAATTGTATTATTATACTTTAAAGGCTCCGGCCCACAATAAACATTTTTTTACTTACTATCCCATTATTTACTTGTTGCTGCATGCAAGCAAAAACCGCCATCCCCTAGATTCGGGGTGGCGGTTTTCATCTTGAAATGTTAGCCTACGATACCGGTACGCTCGATACTTTCCACGAAGTATCGCTGGACGAACAAATAAATGACGATCAACGGAAGGATGGCCAGCAAGATGCCGGTATCCTGTACCATACTCAAATAAAAAGGGTCTGCCTTCGACGGATCGCCGCCCAGCATGATGGACAGATTGTACGGCAGCGATGAAAGCTGGGTGGACATGACCTTGCTTGAAGTCAGATACGTCGTCGTGTAGAAGCTGTCGTTCCATTGCCAGACAAAGGAGAACAACGTCGTGGTAATGACGGCAGGAATCGCGTTCGGCATCATGATGCGGGTAAAGGTGGTTCCGACGCCCGCGCCGTCGATATACGCGGCCTCCTCCACTTCTTTCGGAATGCCGCGGAAAAATTGTCGGAATATAAAAATGTACAAACCGGCTTTGAGGGAATTGGCCGTCAGCGAAGTCAGAATGAACGGCCAATAGCTGTTTAACAGATTGGCGGATTTCCCGGTTATGAGCGGGATCAAGCCCATCAGCGTAAAATCTTTCAGATTCAAGTATATAGGAATGAGAATCGTGGTTGGGGGCACCAGTATCGTCAGGATAACGCAAGCGAACATAAATTGGCTGCCCTTGAACTTCAAACGGGCAAAGCCGTATCCCGCAAGCGCGCAAGAAGCGGCTGTCAAGACCGTCGTCGTCGCCGACAGCGCAAACGTGTTAAACAGCGTTTCCCAGTAATCCATAATGCGGATGGCATCAAGGAAATTGCTCATCGTGAAATTTTCCGGAATCCATACGACGACCGGTGAATAAAGATCGGCCTTGTCTTTGACGGCCGTCGAGATTTTTTGCAGAATCGGATACAGAATGACAAAGGACAGGCCTGCGATCAATGTTAAACGTATGAAAGACCAGAGCCATCGTTTCCAATGTTCGAGCGATAGCCACCGAGATACCGGCATAGTATTCACCTTCTTCTATTCATGGTAAAAGACCTTCCTGGATACCAAATATGCGCTGATTAATAGGATGATAGTAATGGCTAAGAAATAAATCCAGGCCATCGCTGAGCTAAGGCCGAAATCGAACTGAACGAAGCCCGTGGTACGGATTAACTCTGTCAGCTCATTTCGGGAGAACGAGTCGATAATCGTATAAATCATATTGACCAGGATTAGCGGGCTAACCATCGGAAACGTGATTTTCCAGAAGGCTTCGTAACCCGTTGCCCCTTCCATCTTGGACGCTTCATACAGCTGGGGAGATATCGTCTGGATGCCAGCCAGGAATATGAGAATCTGTACGCCGGATTGGCTTACAATATCATAGATACGATCCACGGCTCCCGTTAAATAGTTTACGATGGTCTCGCTTACGCCGGCTTGAAGCATTAATCGCTCGAGCTCAAAGCTTCCCAAAGCGTTGATCAGCCCTCCGGAACCGGCATTCTGATCATTGATCGCCTGAACGAGGCTGCTGCTTTCCAGGGTCAGTATGACCCCGGAAGCAAGAATGACAGGCAGGAAGAATATCGATCTGGCAAAGGAACGGCCAAGGAATTTCTGATTCAGGACAACAGCCAGAAAGAGGCTGAAAATAACGATCAAGGGCACGTTCACCACCATATTAACAATCGCTTCGGTCAGCATTCGATTAAAGCTGGTGTTGACCGTAAAGGCGGTCACATAGTTTTTCATCCCCATTAGCGTAATGCCGATTCCTTCGGAATTCGCGGTTACAGTGCTAAAACTGTAGATCAGGGAAGTCAGCAAAGGGATCAGGAAGAAAAATATAAAGCCGAGAAGCCAAGGCATAACATAAGCAATGCCCCATAAAGCCTTCTGTTTCCCATAGCTCCTTTGCTTTCCCCCCAATCGCTGGGTTATGAATTTCACGGCGCTTCACCACCTGTCACATAGCTTTCGGCTTCAATGGTTAGATCGTCAATCGTCACCGGTACATGATTATAATTCACGATGACATAAACGCCGCTCTCATATATCGTCTTGAATACGCCGTCAGCCAATTCGTCATGTCCGATGATCCGATCATGGCGAACCTTTTTCAGAAAAGCATTCACTTCCTCATAGATACGGGCGGCTTCATCGATCCATATCTCGTAATTGGCGGAGAACAAGTCGTTATGCGCCGTGTCCTTTATGTTGTGATTCGGTTCATAGATCCATTGGAAGTACACGCCGGAACCGTACTCCAAACACTTCAATATATACGGTTTGGGATCGGTATACGCAGTTAGATTGTAGGGTGAGCCTGTGTAATCGATATAACCGCGGACGACCATTTGATAGAACGGGATTTCCGCGTCCTCTATTTTAAACCTGCTGCTTGCCATGGGCGCGTGGGTGATATCGGTTAAGAAAGGCAGCGCATAAGCATTTCCTCCGTCAGCCATGGCCTGAAGATTGGCATCTTCAATTTTGTTCAGCGCATCCTGAGACAACTGCTCGGACTCCGTGCGGTCAATTTGGCGGTGCTTGCGAAAATCGCTATCGAGCTCGGCGGCCAGATCACTCAGCGAAACGGCATTTGCGCCGTATTTGCCATAGTCCTTTAAGAAAGCTTCCGTGTAACTACCTATAAACCGCGGCGATATGACATAGGTCGGCGAACCGGTCCGATCCCGGCGATTCAATGCCGGATTGAATGAATAGAGCTCTGCGGGGACGCCTCGCAGCGTTCTGGCCGCCTCCTTCGTTACGTTGAACCCGGAACCGGACAATGCCGTAAGGATGGCGACATCCGGATATAGCGTTATCCCATTCTCGTTAGCATAAGATAACAGACGCCGAAGTCCCTTCTCTCCCCCTACCTGCTGGTCAACGGAGACGCTGCCAGGTACCTCATGAGCCAGCCCCTTGTTGAACCAGCCGCTATACTTCAATTTGATGTCATGGATTCCACGCTGGCTCATGTCTGTCAGAATACTTTGCGCTTGTTCAAAGGTCGTGAGCGGCTCCAGCGCCCGATAGGGAATTCCTGCAAAATGCTTCTTCTTATAAATGCTGCCTACGAGCTCCAGATAGAACGGCATATTGTCCCCGTTCCTCTCGGCAATTGCGGGAAGACCGCCATGCTGCTCCAAATATTTCCTGTAATAGGCAGCAAGTCCTTGATAGGAAGCCGACTGCTTGCCCACGAAGGCATATCGGACCGTAAAATCGCTTCGCATCGGAGCTTCCTGAAATTTCGGAAGCGAGCGCTGCTGGCCGTTCGCATCCAGGCTTAAGTCGCCTTTGTTGATCACCGTAAACGTCGGGTAAACGTAGTTATAGCTGTTCAGTCTGCCGCTAACGTCAGCGTTGATTGTCGCGGCCGGAGCCCCTTCCTCGATGATGCCGATAAATGCCCCGGCTTGACGGATGATTCCGAACACCGGCAGCCTGATTTCCTGGCTGAGTTCTGCCGTTTCGATGCGGCTCATGGTTCGGTCCGTTCCGTACACGTTCTGTTGGTAGGCTGGATACCGGGTCTTGCCGTTATTAAAATGGATCAGCGCCCCCGATCCGTCCGGAATGAAGATCGAGCCTTTTTCTTCCGTTCCCCCGGCACCGAAGAAACTCAGGAACGATATGGTGTTCACCGGATATTCAGCCGGGAAATCGATGCTGGAAACCGGGATCTTGGCGAGCAGACTGTCGCCGTCCAGCGTGTATTCAACCGAAGCATGAAATACCCGCGGTTCAGGCTTGGTCTGATCCAAATGGTTTTCCTCAATGTCGACCAGCAAATCTTCTTCGGTATACCCGGCATCCTCAAAGGCTTTAAGCGCCCGCTCCAGCTGAAGGCCTTTAAGCGCGCCGTCGGACCGGACATACATCCCCTGTTCCGCATCCTCGGTGTACGCGATTTTCAGCGTTCGCTGGCCCGTGCTGTCCAGCTTGCTTAACAGGTTCTGCTCAAAGCGCGACTTGCTGATCTTCATGGGCATGTCGTCGATTGTTTTCTTGTCCGAGCCGAACCGGTAGTTTACGCGAACGCCATTTGCGATTTCCTCCATGCCGATTTGTTTATAGGCCACGCTATCGGCATGCGAATTGACGGAGTTTATTTGTCCGAAACTATTATAAAAATCAAGCTTCAGCTGAGAGGACAACAAACTCTTGTTCACGCCTGCAGCCAGCGGATCCGACTCACGCCCGGGAGGATTGCTGTGCCAAACTTCCCCGCTCGCTTTATGCACGACGGCGATCGCCCCCGTCTGATCGTCCGCTAGCAGCTGCAGTTGATCGTTCTCGGCGATGCCTTTCATGCCTTGGACTTTCGGATTGGCGAACGACGCCTTAAGGGTTGAATCGAGTTTAAACGTTTCGGTGAGCCTGTTGACTTGATCGCCAGCTGCCTCATCGGGTCCTTTATCCGTACATCCGGCCATGATCAGCGCTGTCAGTACACTGGCAGCAAGCAGCATATATCTAGCGAAATTGCCCATTTTTCCTCCTCCTTAAGTTCTCATGACGAATTCTTGATAGATGACGGATATAAAGGCCACGATCTGTTGGACCAAGCTGAAAAACAGCAAGCTGATAAAAGCCATGAACCCCATGGCGACCAGGGTCAGCATCATAATTCCGATCGTTTTGGACGGGGAAAACTGATGTACGGTCATATTGCCGATAAACAGCAGATATACGAACCAAAGAACCGCAACGGAGTTGGAAAAATAATAGAAGGCGGTCTCTTGCAGCGAAACGAGATTGCTGAGCCAAATCCATGGAAATTGAATGATCACGAGCGGCAGAAGCGCAAAGCAGGTCGAAGTGAAAATTTCGACGAATTTGCCTTCTCCGTCCATCAAGGTCGTAAGCGACCAGTTGGCCACGCACCAGAACAATACCGGCACGATCACATAGACGATTTCCATGAAGCTGTTCATGGTCTCTGGATTGTACACATGGACTAGAAAACCACTGTACTGGCTCCCCAAAATGTTCGTAACGGCCACCAGGAACAATACACAAAATGAAATGATCAACGTGAATTTTCGGTTGCGATCGTATTTCAGGTCCCAATAGCCTTCAAAGGGATGAACCATGAGATTTAGGGGGAATCGAATCCAATCCCTGCTCATGCGGAAGCCCCCTTTCTTCGTTCCTTCACTTTCCGAAGCCTTACCGCGGCAAAAATACCGATTCCGGCTAAGAACAGCATGGTCATGATCACCGGAAAATGCTCTCTCATGACTTCTTTTCGATATAGCAGGAATGCTTTGGAATAGTTTTTTTGATCCAAACTGCGTTTAAAATGCTTCATGGCGTCCTTATAATCGCCTTGACGAAGCAAGGCTTTACCGATCCCCGCATAGGCAAAATCCAGATTGGCATTCATGGCGATCGTTCGATTAAACAACGCAAAAGCGGTTTCTTCCTCGCCACGGTAATAGCTTTTGACTGCTTCATTCAGCGTTCGCCCGTACTCGGTCGTTCGGAAGACGGTGATTTCGCCCAGCGCTTTATCCAGCACAAGAAAATCCTCGCCGATTCGATCGATGGCGGCCGGTGTATGAAACTGGCCCAATTGGTTCCCCAGCCCGCCGAATACGTACATCAGATGACCGTCCCCGTTGTAAGTGAACACCCGCCCTCGCTTGCCATCGAGAACGGAGTAAATCTCGCTGTCTGTAACATCGATATCGATCAGCTTAGAAGGACCTTCGCTGCTGATGTAAAGAATGTCGCCCTGCGGGTCGGAATACCCAGTTCTTCGTAAAATGTCGCTGCCTTGCGCGTTTAGCTTCTTAATGTTGTTCCCCCACTGGTCTCCGTTAGTGGCATAGATAAATCCTTCCGAATCAATATCCAGATTCGTAAACTCCGTAGGCGTAAACATGACCATCTGGCTTCGCTGCGCTTTAGTCGAGATCTGCTTCCAGAAATATTCGATCGGATCGATATAAACGCGATTCGCGCCAATGAAAGTAGTAAACGCCCCTTCGGCGTTGAATTCCATGAACCCGTCAAACACGCCGCCAGCCATGACATAAATTCGCTGCGCATGGTCCATTACGACCCGCACGGGTTCGAATTTAAACGAATCCTGCAATAGTTCCGACTCCGGCGAATCGATGATCTTGACCAGCTGAAAATCCGCATCTAAGTGAACCACCCGCTTGTTACCCGTGTCCGCTACAAGCACATCGCCGTCATCCGTCACGAAAATCCCTTGCGGTTGAAGGAATGTATCCGGCTTGCCCTCTCTCGTAAAGGAATCCACGGTGCTTACCAGCTTTAGATCACGGTCCAGCACAACGATCCGATTGTTGCCTGAATCCAGTACGTATACGCGATTGTCGGCGGCGACGTGGAGATCGCTGGGCTCTTGGAAAGATCCCGTCCCCAGGTCCGAGCCGCTGATCCATTCGGTCGCCACATAAGCGGCCGGCGCTGCGACGGCATCGCCCCAATAGGAATAATTGTAGGAGTCCGCGGCGCTCTCGGCGCTTACGTTCCCCGTTCCTGCGCCAACCCCCAATAAGCAGCAGATCAAGATGAGGAGAGGCGTTTTCAGTTTGCGCAAGCTATTGATCAATCTGGTCATGCCTCCTTTCTAATCCTTCATCCCTGAAGTGGCCATCGTCTGCATGACGCTGCTCTGGGAGATGATAAAGAGCGTGATGGGAACGATCATCAGGAGCAAAGCAACGGCCGCGCCGACGCCGGCTCTTGCGATTCCGCCTTCCGTGATCTGTCCCAGCGCGAAGTGTAACGTCTTCAGATGCTCGCTGTATATAAAGCTGCCGCCATCGCTGCCCCAAAGCGCCGGAAATTGCAAAATCATAAGCGTCAGCCAGGCAGGCTTCACGTTCGGCATCACAATGGACCAGTAAATCCGATACTCGCTGGCCCCGTCAATTTTGGCCGCCTCGAGCAGAGCGTCGGGAATTTGCTCCATAAACTGCTTCATCAGGAACAGCCCGAGCGGAAAAGCCAAGGAAGGCACGATAATGGAGGCATGCGTATTGATCCACCCCAGCCAAGACATGACCATATAGTTCGGGATCGCCGTTACATGGGGCGAAAACATCAGGGCGAGCACCACGATGGAGAACAGCGCTTTCGAGCCGGGAAACCGGTATTTGGCCAGCGGATAGGCTGCTGCGGACGCCAGCAGGATATGTCCGGCCGTTCCAATGATGGTGATCAATAGCGTGTTTGCGAAATAGCGCGATAAGGGTACCCAGGAATTCCCCATTAACACCATCAAGTCCAGGAAATTATCCATCGTCGGATTGTTTACGAAAAACCGCGGAGGGAAAATGAACAATTCGTCCAGCGGCTTGAATGCGTTGTTTACCGCGTAAATCAAGGGCAATGCCATGAAGGCTCCGAACAAGGCGAGCAGCGCAAACAGCAAAATGCTAACGGGCAAAGAACGGTTCAGCGTTCTCGGCACCCGGAAATATCGAATCATTTTCGCAGCCAACGTTACTCACCTATCTTTCTCAACATTTTTTGCGTCAACTTGTTGGTCCCTACCATCAGCAGGAATAGGAACGTCGCAATGGCCGAAGCGTAGCCGAGTTCAAAGCGGATCGTGCCGAAATCCATCAGATGGGTTACGATCGTGTGCGCCGCATAGTTAACGCTCGGAAACCCGGCGAGCGCGATGGAAATATCCGCGACCGCGAATGCGGTTGTAATCTGCATGACGGCCCCGAACATCAGCTGCGGCCTCATGGACGGCAGCGTAATATACCAGAGCTCCTGCCAACGATTTTTTATGCCGTCCATTGCCCCGGCTTCGATCAGTGACTTGTCGATCGTTTGCAGACCGGCGATAAAAGCCAGAAAGCTGGTGCCCAGGCTGAGCCAAAGCTGTACGATAATCACGATCCAAAGAATATAGTTTTCATTCAGAAGCCATTGAATCGGTTCCAAGATAAAGCCGGCTTTCATAAGAAATCCGTTTAAATACCCGTAGCTGTCACCGGAAAAGATGATGAGCCAAATGAAATAAACGTTTCCCGATATGGAAGGCGCATAAAAGACCAGCGTCATGAACGCTCGCACTTTGGGCGACAGTTCATTGATGATCCATGCGAATACAAAGCAGGCGATATAACTGACAGGACCGGTTACGACTGCAAACATCAAGGTGTTTTTCAAGGCGATCATAAAGATATCGTCATTCAGAAATAGTCTCGAATAGTTTTGCCAACCGACGAACCTCGGAAATTCCAGCATGTTAAAGTAAAAGAAGCTTAGGGCAAAGGAAAAGACCACTGGAATAACCGTAAACAGAAAGAAAATAATCATATACGGACTCATCAGCAAATAGTAATGCTTGCTGCGTTTTAACTCATTTATGAAGGAGACCCAACGGCTGTTCCTCTGCACATTCGATTTGGGGCTCTTCACGGTTTGAATTCCTGGTTGCATCGACTACCGCACCTCCCCTGTTAATATGGCAAATTGAACTCCTTCCGCTTGATCTCGATTTCATCGTTAATGTACAGAATATAATCGGATAAGGCTTCTCGCGGATTTTCGCTGGCATTCACCACTTTTCGAAACGCATTGTCCAAATGCCTGCCCGTGAAATATCCTCCTGGCACTTGCGGAATGCCTCGTACCCATTGCCATTGGTTCTCCAAATTCCGGTAATCCTTCATCGGCCAAGGCAGTTCCTCCAGCGCTTCGATGTTGGCCGTCGGATAGCGGGCCGCCTCACCCATCAAGCCTTCCATCTCTCGTCCATACGCAATTTGCGTCTCCTTGCCGGTCCACCACTTCAGAAATTCCCAGGCGGCCTCTTTGCTCTTCGAATTCTGGAGCAGCATGACGGCGGACGTATGGCTGGCAACCTCGTGGTTCACGGTGCCGTCCCCGCGTTCAGTGCCCGGCACGATCGTAAAATCCCACAGTCCCTTAATCTCGGGGGCCATGACCGTCAGCATGTTGTACGTTGTGTAATCCGCAATCCCGATCGGCATCTCTCCGGTCCGGAACCGGTTCGGGAAATCCGCTTGAAGCGGGAACTTGTAGCTGGTATAGAACTGCGTCCACTTCTTGAAGGCTTCCATGGAGATGTCGGAGTCGAGCGCGCTCTTCGTATCGTTATCGCGGTAGAACTGCCCGCCGTTCTGGTAGAGCAGCATCGCGAACGTCGCATTCGGGACCAGGCTTGCATTGGTGGCTTCCAGCGGCAAATAAAATTCCATGTTGTGCTTCTGAAGCACGGATATCATGTCATAGATTTCTTGCCAGGTCGCCGGCGGCTTTAAACCAAGTTGCTCCAGAATATCTTTGCGATAGAACAGCATCGGGAAGGTTTGCTGCTCAGGCAAGGCGTACACCCCGCCGTTATATTTGTAAGGCTCCAGCCCGCTATCGCGGAACCGGGTGGCCACCTGCTCGAAATCATTGAATTTCGTCAAATCGGCCGCAGCGCCCCTCATCGCGTAGTTGACCGGCACATCCTCGCCGATTTGCATGGCGACATCCGGACCCTCTCCGGCAAGCGTGGCTGGCAGAAGGATATTTCCCGGAACAAGCCGGAGATGCACCGGAATGCCCGATTCAGGCGTAAACGTGTCGTCGATCAATGCTTTCAGCACTTGGGCCTGATCGCGTCCGGTCGTTACCCAAACGGTAATGGCGTCTTCTTCATCGCCGGCGTTGCCGATCGTGTCATAGTCTTCCGTGTATGAAGCCACGTAAGCGCCTAGCTCATGGCCCGTTATCTCGAGAAACGACGCGTCCGGTTTGGGCAGCTTGCGATCTGGCGAGTGAATGATAAGGTAATCGAGCGAGATGGGCTGCTCTTTGATCTGCAGCATCCAGGTTCCCAGACCGCCTACGTTCACCTTATACGTATCCAATCGCTTCGCGACGGTTTCGGGATTATCGGCAAGCTCGTTCAGCTGGTGCACCATCGAATGCAGGACGGCTACCTTGTCGCTTCGCTCGCCCGTAGCCTCTTCCAGGTAATCGGCCACGCTCTGAATGATTTCGGCCTGCTCGGCGAACACCTCCACCATATCCGGAATCCGCTTCTCCAATTGATAATCGCGGAACGGATCCGGCGTATTGGAGGTGATCATCAATATTTTTCGGTACATTTCATTCAGTTCCAGCACGCTGGATTCCATCGTCTGCAAGAGCGGCGCGATCTCGCCAAGAGACACCATCATTCGGACCCGGTGCGTGCCTTTGGTGAAATGGAATAGATAAGGCTCTTCCTCGCCCAGCACATTCATCTGCCAATCGCGGTCGTAATGAAAGCGGATTCGTTTCATTTCCTGAAAAGGAAACTCCCCGTCAATCATAAGGCTGCGAGTGGCGAAGACTCCGCGGAGCTGGTCCTGCTTTTGCTTTAAGGCGATTTGGTATAATCCGTCTTCTTCCACCTCGAACTCCCATTCGATCCATTGCCCCGGCAGCTTCCAGTTGACGCCTCCGATGGTGTTGACTCTGATTTTGGAAACGTCGTAAGGCACCACGGTCGGGCTGGATCTGTCGGATGTTGGATACAAGGTCGGCGACGATTTCCGCTTGGCGTCCTCCGCTTGGATCAGAATGTACTGATCCCGGCTCGGTTCCAAGCCCTCGGACTCATATTCATTCGCCAGCTCCTCGTACGTTCTCAAGGCATGATCCTGGTAGAGCTCGATATAATCAATGGCCATCGGCTCCCGCAAGGACGTTAGCGTAAGCTTCTGCTTGCCCTTGTCAAAATAAAAGGAATACGGCTCATCATAATAGCCATACCGATCGGAGAACGGCGCAAGCTGCCACGAAGGCTTTTCGACCTGCCTTGGCCGCAGATCGTTTCCCCGGTTATCCTGCCTGATTTCTTCGTCCCGATTTCCCCATACCCTGTCGAATAGCACGATATCCGCACCTTTGAAAGGCACCTCGTCATTGATAGAGAACTGTCTTTCGATCGCCGAACTCTTCCCTTCCATAGGATAGTATCGGATCCGTATATGGTATAAGCCCGGTTCCTCCACGTTCACGTCCCATGTGATGGAACCTACCTCTGGCGTGATCACGGATTTGCCTTCGGAACCGTGTAATTTCTCCGCGATCTCGAATCCCTTCCCAGCGATTGATACAAAAGACTCGCCTTCGATGCGGACAATGCGGTCCGGACGATTTGCCGATGCATGGGCGTCTAAATACTGGCTGTACCCGTCCTGCCCTTCCGTTTCCATGATCGCTTCAAAGTCAGCGGTCGCTTGAACGGTGCCTTGGTTTGTCGATTTCGAAGGGTAGAAGGCCCATAGAGACAAAAAAAATAGGACGATGACAAGTATGGCGCTGCCGAAACGCTTGTTCCTGGTGTTCAATTTCTCTCCCTCCCACACGGTTAATCCATCCAATGACCGCCCCTGCCGCAGCAATGAGCTCCGCAGGGACGATCGGTCTTCGGCCAATATTCAAGGTCAAGGACCATATACTTCGTCGATGGCCGCTTGAAAGGTTGACTTATACTTCTCAACAACGGTGGAAACGGATATCCCTTCATTCAGCTCCCCGACGAAATCGTAGTACTTCAAATTCGGGAATGTATTGTGGTCAAGAATAATCATATTTGGCGCCACCATCTTGGCGTTGTTCAAGTCATCTTCATTCGAGAATATCGTTTCGTACGAGCCTTGGTCCGGATAATCGTATACGGAATCAATGTCATTGATTTTCTCCCAGATATACAGTAACTGTTCCGGATTTTCGACTGCTTTCGGAATGGTAAGCGCCTGGAAGAGTGCTTCGGCAGAGTGGTATTCCGTTGCGTTCGGCCCTTTTGGAAAAGGTACGAAACCGATGTCGTAATCCGGCATATCCGTCTGCAAGCCGCTCATCTCATAGAGGGCACCGGCGTACATTAATGTATTGCCTTGACGAAAAAATTGCCCTGGCTCCGTCCAATCGCCGCCCTCGGTCGGTCTTGCTATTTTCTCGGTAGCAATACGAGAAATGAATTGAAGTGCATCCAATGTTGCAGGATCATCGAGATTTTGCTTATCTTCTTTGGTCAGCCCCGTATTGTTGGAATACAAGGCATGGTCCATGAGCGAGGAGTTTGCTAGCCCCCAAGTGTCCAGCTTGCCATCGTTGTTCGTATCTTTGTTGGCTTCCTTAGCCACTTGGATGAATGTTTCCCAGTTCCAGTTATCTTCGTTCACGTACTCTTGAAGCGGCTTTAAGCCAAGCTGGTTCATAAGTGTACGATTGTAAAAGAAGCCTTGAACCAGATTTGCCTGGTTTTCGGTAAACCCATACCCCCTGCCTTTATACGTGTAGTATTCCTTCGTAACCTTTTGATTAAAGGCGATGGGGTTTTGGGTGTATTCGTCGATCGGCCAAAGCAGATCCTGTTTAACCAAGGTAGGCACCGTATAGGTTTTGCCAAGTCGAACGATATCGCCGATCGGCTCACCGGCTATCAGGGAAGCGGTAACTTTTTCTTGGTACTCGCCATAATCGATCGCCACGTACTCCACTTTAAAATTATGCTTTTGCATCAGGTCTTCAAGGTTCTTCTTGCGCTCGATATTGTCCGGGGTATCCTCCGGAATCGTCATATCCCACCAAGAGACGATTTTGATGGTCTTGCCGCCTAAATCAAAATCCATATCCGGCGTTCTGTAGACTTCTTCCTCGCCGCTGTTTTCGGTCTCGTCCGTTCCCTTCGACGTCTCGTTTTCAGTGCCGCTATTCGTCTCCGATTCCACGGTTTCTTGGTTGCCGCTGCTTGGGTTGCCTGAGCCTCCGCTGCAGGCTGCAAGCAGCAGCGCCAATCCTAATAACAGAACCATTAATTTGCGAACACGCATCTTTAATCCCCCTCAACGATTGATGTTTGGTCCATATTCATCCAAAGTTTAGCGCTTACATTTCCAAGCAACAACCTGGGGAAATCGGGATGTTCAACCTGTGAAACGCTAGATAGCCAGCTTGTTCTGCGGCATGTTCACCGATCTTTATAACCCAGCTATGAAAGAAGTAAAGAACGGCTAGCTATGCAAAGAAAAGCACATTGTGAAGAACGGGATCAGGGCAACATAATGTAAGCGTAATCATTTTGAATGATATTCCGTTTAAGGAAATGTACGGGGGGGAGTCATCATATCTAAGATGCTGTATATCAATCTGAGTTGCTGTTCCGAAAGCGACATGCTTCGCCTGCAGGATTGGGGCAAATGCGGGATGAACATGGACATATGCGAACATGATTGCGACGTATCGCTGCATCTGATTGAGGAGAATGGATATTCGCTGGCCGTCATCAACATGAACGGCAAACCTAAAGAAGGGTTGGAACTGTGCGGTCGAATCCGGAGGATAAGCCGATTGCCCATCATCGTCATCGAGGATGCCATGAAATTTGCCGTTATTCGAAAAGCGCTGCAGCTTCAGGTCAGTGATTACTTACCGAGCACGTTGCCGGCTGAGGAACTGGTGAAGAGCGTAGCTGCTATAATGGCGAACCATCACCGCACTGAGGATGACGTGATCCACAGAGTAAAGGAATATGTAGGAAAAATGCTTCACGAAAATATTACCCTGAAAGACTTATCGAGCAAATTCCATTTCAACCGCTCCTATCTTGGTCAAAAGTTCAAGAACCATGAAAATATGAGTTTTAACGAATATTTGCTCATCCAGCGCATGGAAAGAGCGAAAATATTGCTGGAGCAAACGGATCTCAAGGTTTACGAAATTGCGTATGAGGTGGGCTATACGGAAATCGACTGGTTCTATAAGCGATTTAAATCCTATACCGGCGTAAGCGCGAACGAATATCGGAAGATGGTCGCCTCCTAACGGCAAAAGCCCTAGGTTATCCAAGGACTGTCCCCCTTTGCCCGGCCGTTTTGATGAACTGCCAGGCTTTGACACCGGGACCCATCCAGGGGTGTCCGTACATCGAGATGGGGATGCACTGTGCGTTGGAGTTGGCAACGGCTTGCCCAGCATGTTCAACTAGCGCGTTGTGCATGTTTTATGTTATTAACACTGCAGATGAGAGCAATAATTTCATAACTTTATGCGTCTGTCGTTTATTATTTGACTTAAGGGGGCTACATAAACTACAGATAAGTACATTTCGGTTCGTATTGTACCGCTAAAACAAAAAAAGCCGCTAAATTAGCGACTCTCAATGGACTATGCTCTTGTCCCACGACAAGTTAATTGAACTATGATATCACTTTTTCTGCTAATAGCTTTATTTTGTCTAAAGTCTCTTCCCAGTTTTTATCCGAGTGTTCATACATCGTTGGTGTTGAAAAGTTACGGTGCGTTAAAACAAGTGTTGTACTGTCGTGATTATCAAATAATCGGAACGCAATAATTGAGTAATTTTCTGGAGTGTCTGGAGTTCCCGAAAACCCACTCCAATAATCATAAGAGAAAGTGTCCGGTTCCATGAATTTCAATATATGTCCCTTATCGGTAAGGTTTTTTCCGTCCCATGAGAATGAAAATGTGATCGGACTCTCTTCTCTCCAATCCGTTTCAATATGTACCCCTAACCAATCTCTAATGGAATCAGGATCAGTTAATACCTTCCAAACAACTTTCTTACTTGCATGAATATCTCTGGTTTTTTCAATAATCAAATCCATTGAACTTGTTCCTCCAATTCCGTATATTACGAACATTTGTTCTGTATTGATTGTATTCATTAATCTGCAAAATGTCAATTTATACCTCCTCACTACTTGTATCTTTGCTCGTTAGGTTCAGCAGAAAAGCTCCACGTCGAAGCAGCCGACAGATGTTAGCCGGCTGCATCTTGTGATCATTTAGATTCGACTGGCAGTGCCTAGCTGCGGTGATCAGCCAGGCAGCTAACGAACGGACGTGTAGCGAAGCATCACGACGCCGGAGCTGAAGGGCTGGGTCTCGATCAGCTTCAGACTCAGTCGATCACGAACTCCCCCCGATAATTGGGGGCCACGTTCACTACCGTTAGCTTAAAAAGGCAACTGATCGCTCTGACCAGATACACCTCCTTTAGTTTTTATAAGATTTCGGAACTCACTTGACAGTCTACCTACTAGTTGGTAGACTGATGACATGAAAAATTTAACTACTACTTCTGATGACATTCTGACTTGTGCTCGTTCTTTGATCATCGCCGGCGGCTACAACGGTTTTAGTTATGCTGACATCGCTGAAGTGGTTGGGATTCGTAAGGCGAGCATCCATCACCATTTTCCAAGCAAGGTCGATCTGGTTCGAACACTGGTTGCGCGGTATCGGGAAGAAGCTGAAGCGGGGATGGAGAATATTGAACTCCATGTATCCGATGCTCTCGAACAGCTTCGGTTTTACGTTGGCTATTGGGAAGCCTGCATCGCGGACGCTAGCGCTCCGATTTGTGTCTGCGCGTTGTTGGCAAGTCAACTCCCCGTCCTGCCCGAGGAGGTTGCCATGGAGGTCAGGGAGCATTTCCGCTATCTGTCAACGTGGTTGACATCCGTGCTGGATCGCGGATCGCGGCTTGGGCAACTTCAACTTAGAAGTACCCCGCAGGCCGAGGCCGAAGCATTCATGGCTACGGTTCACGGAGCTATGCTTTCGGCGCGGGCCTATGGCGATCCGAATATGTTCAGCTTCGTGACAGGCCCGCTCTTGGAGCGACTCGCAATTCCATTGTGATTGGTCCAGTGTCGAAAATTACAGACATGATCGAGATCACAAGAGATTAACTTAACCCCTTAGCTTAAGTCATCTAGAGAGGAGGCTACGTACTGTTGAGGATATGCTCGCTATTGTCGAACGAATCGCGTCATATCCGCTAAGTGCCGATATATGGGTCATCTAGTTGTCGGCAGTCTACGAAGAAGGCATGTTCGTTCGCAGTCCGACAGTTGGTGGCGCGAAGGACATGATGTCAGTCGCAATTATTGGCTCGCGTAAATCTATCGACATAACAAAACAAATCACCCTTGTCTTTAAGGACTGAAAGGAGTCAGTTATGTTTGGAATTTCATCCCTCGGCTGGGTGCATACGCTCAGCAGCTTGCCCGCCATTCCGCTGGCTACATATATGTTTGCTCGCTACGGACGAATTGTCCCTAGGTCAAGGCCTGGTGTCGTCTACTTCATTTCGATGATAATCGGCGCCCTCACGGTATTCCCCATCGCTCATCAGTCGGTAAGCTATGTCATTAGCACGGCAACGATCCTGCTGCTGCTCGGCGGATACGGCGTCGGGCGTATTTCAGGCTTTGGGCGTTCCGGCAAGTACCTTGAGACCATTTTCCTTAGCCTGACGGCGTTTCTGCTGATGTTGCCGACTGTTACTGAAATCCTGACCCGTGTTCCAGACGGTAACCCCTTAGTCTCCGATCTGAGTTCGCCAGTCCTACTTGGCGCTCAAGCCACTCTCCTCGTCATTTTTATCGTTGGTTTGACAGCACAAATCATCCATTTACGCAGGCAAAACAGACTGGATACTTTCGACTCGTCAACCGAGATGTCTGCCTAAAGATGCGGGAAGGAAGATAATGAGTCAAGGATTAAACCGAGAGGATAATTAACTAAAAAGAAGGAGCAAAACATGTCATTAACTCAAGCATTAGCCACAGTCAAACAGGAATTTATAGCGCATACCCCTTTGGAGATCCAAGCGGAGATGTTCCGACAGATCCAGGAGCAACAGGAGTCCGGTATAGCTTACGGCCGACAGGAGGGGCAGAAGGCCAAGGATTTCACACTCAAAAATGCTTTGGGAGAAACGGTTAACCTCTATGATGAACTGTCCAAAGGACCTGTTGTCCTAACTTTCTACCGGGGCGGATGGTGCCCGTTCTGCAACACTCAGCTTAAGAGCTATCAGGAGCTACTTCCGGATATTGAAGCCCTCGGGGGTCAGCTCATCGCAGTCAGCCCACAAAGTCCGGACAACACGCTTTCCCAGCAAGAGAAAGAAGAGCTGTCCTTCCAAGTGCTTAGCGACACAAACGGTCTCGTGGCAGCCTTCTATAATATTCTTTACGACGTTCCGGACTACATCCAAAACATTATGAAACAAATAGGCATGGACCTAACAGAATACAATGCGATGAACCGCTGGGTCCTTCCGATTCCTTCCACCTTCATGATCGATGAATCTGGAATTATCCGTTCCGCCTATGTCAATCCGGATTTTATGCAGCGATTGGATCCGGAAGACATTCTGCATGAGTTGAGAAAGCTTTAAGTTTTTGTTCTTTGTCAGAAAAACACCTTTAGCTCGCAACATCAAGAACACGAATACAAGGCGCTTTGAGGTTTGCAATTATATTGAAATTGTATACTACCTAAAAACGGTACCAAAGATGCAATGTTTTTGTCCCTCTTCACCTATCTACAGAATACTCAGCACGTCAGTTGAAAAAAAACAGCCGATCACATTGGTCGGCTGCCTTTTTGTTGTTATTGAGCTGTTTCCCGTGAGGCGTAACATGATTAATCTTTTGACCTACCATGCAAACATTTTAGAATCGAACCCGCACACTCTTCAGATGAATTTATGTATGTGTTGACAGTACAGTCGTACTGTATATCTTTTGCCATCATTCTGTTTTGCCTGTCTGATTGATCTTCAGCTCTATCTCCACGTTCAATATTTCTTTGGCGGCAAATTTCCAAAGGACAAAACACTTCAACCATATAAAAGGGGTACCCGGCAAATATGTCCTTAACTTTTTCATAATGCGGCTTTAACTCAGGTCTTTCTACCAAGATGCCATCGATAAGCACATTTTTACCATGGTCAGAAAATAGTTTGGCGGTATGATACATCATAATAATGGCATCACTTAAATATTTCCAATAATCTTCTCGAAGATAGTGGTCGCCAATTGTATTCTCAAATAGATCGTTAGCAACAACATAATAAAACTCATCCGATTTTAATTGAATAGCGTCTACAATAGATGTTTTTCCTGAACTGGTTACTCCGTTCAAAAAAACGATCTTCCCTTTACTCATCTCTAATTCCCCAATCGTTCAATTTAATTACAGTTTAACAGTTTCAATGTAGAAACAGGATTGAGAAAACAATTATAATTGAACTATGAGTAATGAAAATGAAGCAGCTGCCAACAGGCAAACTGCTCCATCTGTTTTCTTTCAACTATCGTAACTTTGAGATTCCGTTGTTCCCGTCCATATATTAAGCTATAATGAACCTCTATGATGATAGTTCAATTTTTACTTATTCTATCTTCTTACCGGAGGAGTCATGAAACTAGTTGCTTTTTTTCCTTATCGAAATGATGTAAGGAAGATCCTGATCCCTTATTTAAACCAATTGACGGAAGAACAGTGGTATGCAAAGCATCCCGATCATCCCAACACTATCGCCTGGATCGTTGAGCACATCGCGCGCAGCGAAGACGAGTGGATTAACGTGATAAGTTCTAAGGGAAAATGTATACTTCCGCAGTCTTTGGAGCACTCGCAGCAAATTTTACAGGCCTATATCGACATTCGGAACCAAACGGAGCTGAAGCTCAATTCCATGGTTTATGATGAATATGCACCAGCCATACAGCTCCCTCGTTTTTCAGACGGTTGGGAACCGCCTTCGGCGCCGACTCTGCGATGGATTTTCCATCATGTTTTCGAGCATGAGTCGTACCATGTCGGTCAAATCGGCGTCATCGCACGTCTGAATGGATTCCCCGGTCCCCTATTCTGAACGTAAAGATCAACTAATCCGCTCCCTGCTGTCATCTGATTTCTCATTAGGGAAAATAACATGTCGGCGTTCACTTCAGCTTTTCCATACTTTCAAGTTCCGGAAGTCCCGCTTCCCGACGTTTCTCGATGATCTATTGTACAAAGAATGACAATAACCACAACGAAAATGGCAAGCCACAATCAAATGTTCATTCCATTCCTCCACTCATCCTGGGTTTATGTGATCTGCGACAAATTCAATCGGCTCGTCTGCCGCCGTCGATATAATCATAAATATAAAAAGCCGCATTGGGCGGCTGCTTATATTACTATGTTTTTGTCATCCGACGCTTAATAACATAAATGACACGAACATGATAATCGAAATATACCGTAGTCGCGATTGCCATGGTGCAGTGGTTTTCCTGACGTTACCGGACACTGGCTACTTTGCCAGCCGCACTATGATCGGAACTCTGCAGCTTAGACCGCCTCGGCCTCCGTTAATGCGGTTAGCAAATGCAGGTCTTTTTCTTGCTGCCGATTCGGCCCATCGCCTCGATCTTGCCGATATATTCCGTTGCAAGCGGGACTTTGCATGCCGTATTGCCGACATCCACCTGCACTTTGCCGACCTCCTCTGCGACAGCCTTCGCTTCCTCCGTTAATGCCTCAACGTATGCGCCGACCGAAATAACGAAAGTATTCATAACATATCGGACCCAGTTTCGCTCGCCGTGGATGGTGTCGCGCACTCTGAACAAATAACTGCGTAGCTCCTCTATGTCGAGCACTTCGTCTGGCGCAACCGATACATAATTAGCATAAGTGCTCCATCCGCTCACAGCGACCAGTTCCTCCGGCGACTCAATCCACTCCACCGCCAGGTCATGCGCATACGGACTTTCTGCGGCCACTCTCGCTACCGTATATTCGGCTGGCGAATGCCAATTGGCTCCCGCCACCCAATGCTGCAACTGTTCTTTGGTGATCGTCTTCGGATTGATGCTAAGCCCAGCCAGGTACATCGCATCGTAGTTGCCGGATTCATACAACTGCAGAGCGAGAGCTTGGTCTTTTTTCACATGCTTAACAAGCTTCTTCATGTCCCCAATTTTGACGCCAAAGAACGGCTCTTTCGCACCGTGGCGAATGTAAGTGATTTTCGTCTGCTCACTGCCCATGCCAGCCAATGCTTGCATGATTTCTTCATAGGTCATCTATTATTCACGCTCCTAAACATATAATAAATCTTCGAGTGTTCGTTGTCATCATTGTGACTACAATGATCCGAATCTCTCCTTGAAACTCCCATGCGAATAAAAATGTTTAGTATGGTGATATTGAAAAACAGACCGATTCCAAATAGACATCGGTCTGTTATGACACAGGAAGGAAGAACGGTGATACCCTTCTTGTAGCTTTTTCCTGATTTACTTCAAACGACTAGTGTAGTATCAATCTTCGATTGCTTGATAGACCATGGTCCAAAAGTCATGGATAAGATACGCCGAATCCGGGGTGGACATTCCGACTTGAGTGAGCAGGATTCCGGTAAGCTGTTTGTCCGGGTCGGCGTATGCCGAGGTGCCGCTTCCGCCGTCCCAGCCGAACTGGCCGATGGACGCGTAGTCGCCGCGGTAGGTGCGTACCGCCATCCCGAAGCCCCAGCCGCCGTGCTGCCCTTGGCCATGAGACAAATGGACATTGTTTTTTGCCAAGTCATCCCGGAATGCTTGTTGCTCGGGCGTGAGGCGGTTCGTTGTCATCAGCTGGACGGCGGGCCGGGACAGGATCCGTTCGGTACCGTGAACCCCTTGGCTCAGTAGCATACGTAAAAACGCGTGGTAATCGTCGACGGTTGAGAGCAGCCCACCGCCGCCTGCTTGGAACGCCGGAGGCTTACTGTAGCGTCCGCCTGCGGCCTCATCCCACACGATGAACTCTCCGGTCTGCGGGTCAGGGACGTAGGCGGGCGGCAGCCGGTCTATCTTGCCTTCGGGCACGTAGAAACCGGTATCCTTCATCCCCAGCGGTTCAAAGATGCGTTCGCACAGGAACGTCTCGAATGTCTGACCCGTGACCCTGGCAACGAGTACGCCGAGCACTTCGTTGCTCATGTGGTACTGCCACCGCTCTCCGGGCTGGTAGCATAGCGGGAGCGTTCCCAGGCGGCGCATCCACTCATTCGGTTCAGGCATTTCCTGTCCTGGCGTGTCAAATAATCCATTCTCGAAGATCGCGTTTTGGATCGGGGAGCCCATTAACGTCATATCCACTCCGAGCCCGAACGTAGAAGTCAAGAGGTCTCGCACGGTGATCGGCCGTCGCGCCGGAACCGTATCGTCCAGCGGGCCGTCGGGTCTTTTTAGTACTTGCCGGTTGGCAAGTTCGGGCAGCCATGTGTCTACTAGGTCATCGAGATGCAGCTTACACTCATCGAGCAGGACCATCACCGCTGCGGCCCCGACCATCTTAGAAGTGGACGCCATCCGGAAGATCGTGTCCCGACGCATCGGAGCGCTGTCATCATGGCGCATCGTGCCGATGGCTTCAACGTGCGTCTCCCCGTTCCGGCTGACTAGGGCGACGAGCCCTGGAATCTTCCCGGAATCGACATGTTTTTCCAGCACGTCGCGCATTCTGCGCAGCCCTGTTTCGGAGAAGCCTCCGCTCTTGTGATCCATCATCTTTTTCATTATGTTTCCCTCACTTTACTTTTTTTCAGTTCTTTTACTTGACTGGCTTTGGTTTGCAAGGTTTGCATCGGATCCCCTTCCTTAAATGACCGTAACTTTTGACAGATCAGCATCCATGCCTTTCAGTAGAGCATAAGTTAATTTATCCATCGTTGCGCCGTCAAAGCAGATGGTTTTGATCATACGGTAGTACTTTTTAGTCAAAGTGAACCCCGGATGGAAAGAAACATGATGAAAAGTAGCGCCCTTGAACGAAACGTCGGTTAATGCGGCTTTCTCAAACTTGACGCCGGTAAACGTCTGTCCGTCCAAGCGTTTCCCGCTCAAATCGGAGTTCTTGAAGTCAACCCCATCAAATAAACAATCTTCAAAAACCGTGTTTCTAAGATCGGTCATCGTTAACGTGACTTCGGTCAGTCTTACTCCTGTGAACTTGGCTCCCTCAAGCTCAGACTTGCTGAAATTCGTTCGTAACAGGATCGTCTTATTGAAGCTAGCATTCGTCAGGTCAAGCGTGGATAGGCTGCAGTCCGTCAGATTCGCGCCATCAAAATTGGCTTCCCGTACATCGCTGCCCTTAAACGTACTGCCGGTCAAATCTGCGCACGAAAAGTCGGAACCGTGCAATCCGCTGCCTTTAAACTGTCCTTTATGGGCCCTAACGCCTGCAAAATCGCTTTTCACCAGGTTGCTTGAGCTAAAGTTTGTCAGTGCATGCCGTTCCGGCGAGCGGGAGTTCATGGTCTGATTCATAACATTCACATCTCCTTATAATTAAGTTTTTAACAAGCTTATGAACTGGATCAACTATTCATACCAACCGATGGTATGTATGGGCTTAAAAATAAGCTGCCTTTCGGCAGTTTAGTTTTCTTTGATGATTTCTCTAGCTGACACACGAAACAGCTCCTCGTATCGTTGATACATTTGCTCATCGAAAAGGTCAAGCCCCAAGCCTTTCAACATTTCATCGAAAAACCTTACCTTGCGCAACATCATCTCGGGCGAAGCCTGGATGACCTCTGGGTTTAGCCACAGGTTGGTGAGAATGACCAAGGCTTCGCTAAGCTCCCTTGGATAGTCGGTTCGGATCGAGCCGTCACGCATACCCTGTTCGATGATGGGTTGGATATAGACGGGTACGGCTTTTTCGATGATGTTCTCGATCTGCGCCGCCAGCAGCTTCGGATTGCGTAAGAGATTCGGCCCGACCGATGCCAGTTCGTTGCGGGCGGCATTGTCGAGGGAGACTTGGGAAATCTTGCGGAGCTTCTCCAGGCCGTTCAGCCCATTGTCATCCCGGATGCCGGACAGCATTTCGTCAACGCCTTTGAACGCATGATCGATGACGGCCTGCCAGATCTCTTCCTTCGACTTGAAGTGATGGTAAATAGCCCCTTTTGTCAGCCCGCCCAGTTCATTGATGATATCCTGAATGGAGGTCTGCTCGTATCCTTTTTGCATGAACAGGTTAAGAGCCACGGTTAGGATTTGGTTGATTGTTTCTTCAGGATATTTATTTCTTGCCATTTGCCCCCTCCTTTCATACATTCGGTTGGTATGTAACAAATATATCCAATCAACCTTTTGATGTCAACCCCTTTTAAAAAAAAAAGCAAATGGTCGACTAACCTGCTGTTCCTTATTTATAGCTATAGTTTCCAATTACGTCTGTTTTTTTGACTTAGGTTTCGTTAGTTCAAAGCTATGATGCACCATTTCGAATATATCATCCTCTTCCATGTTTCGATCTAAAATTATGGTATTCCAGTGTGTTTTGTTCATGTGATACCCAGGTTTAACATCTTCAAAAATATTCCGTAGGAAATCGGCTTTGTTTGGTTCACACTTGAGGTTTAGGCAAAGATGTCCATCGAGTTTAAAAATCATTGCAAAGATTTTCTTGTTTTTTATGTGACGTACAACAGTCCATTTTTCATCAAACGGTTTGTCTATATAAACATCAGGATAGGTTAGGCAATTAGGAAATTATTTCCTCCTCCATCATTTTATTTTCCTCCTTGCTAAGAATAAATGTCCGTCTTATATAGAATGGGTATCGGCTATCAAAAAAATATAAGTTGAATCCCCTATGATGATAGAAACTCAACTTATACTTATTCTATCTACTTATCGGTGGAACATGATATTAGTGTAATCATTCAGATATTTACGAATCAAGAAATTTTTTTGCGGTAGCCAATAAAGCTGGTAAATTATCATCATGCACAAAGTGCCCGGCATCCTGTATCATCACCAATTCACAATTCGGAATAAGCTCAGAAACTTCCCGTAATTTGTTTTGAGGAATGTGACTGGAGCCACCGCCTATAATAAGAGTTGGCATGATAATGTCATGAAGACGCAACCACCATTCGGGATTGGGTTCATTAAGCTGCTGTAAAATCGAAGGCACTACTTGCCAATCAAACGGCAGGGGATCAGAAGGTTTGGCAGGTACTTTGATCGGCTTATCCGCAAAGGGAGGTGGAGTGTCTTCAACGATCAACCTCTCTACCCTCGACGGATATGTTTCCGAGAACAGATAAGATACGGTTTGATACGGTTCTCCCCATGTGATGACCAAGTAACGTAAATCGTTCCAAATTCATGGCGTTTGCAAAATGAAACAAATCCTCGCACATCAGTTCCAAAGTGTATGTACCTATTCTTGCACTCCCACCGTGCCCCCGCTGATCTAAAGCTAAAACACGGAATTTGTCTCCTAATGCAATAGCGACTTGATCCCATGATTCTGCGCTTGTTCCAAGCGCGTGAAGTGCAACCAGCGGCGGTGCAAAAGGCTCCCCACTCTCGCGATATTGAAAATTGTGCCCATTCAATTCAATCTGATTTTCACACGTGTTTCCATCTCCGCCTCATCTCCTAACGTAAGTTTCACTGCCTAATTTTCTCTGACCATACATTTATGGCCCATGAAAGAGACGCCTTCTTCTTCATGAATGATTCAGTTTTATTTTATTGTTGAATGACCGTTTGGTTAATAATAAATCGAGCCATTATTGGTTCCTCTCTCACGTAGAAGAACCATTATGTCCCCATATCGTAAGCCTCCACTCTCTATTATGTTGTCAAGTTAGCAGCTCTCTTTGCCATTGATGTTATTCGCTTTGAAAATGGTTAAAATATAATTAAAGTAATATAATGATTATGAATTTTCATAAGAGAATTAATTGTCGGAGGTTGTTAAAGTTAAGGAAGGTGAAAAATAGCCATGTGTAAAACAGGCAGGAACGTAACAGGTATTGTATTGGCCGTAATTTACTGTGTTGTTCTTTTTGAGATTTTAATTGATGCACCCCCTGGTGAAGCTCCAAATAATCCGCCTTGGGCATACGCAATGATTCCACTTGGAGCTGTTGCAATCACCTTTCTCTTTGATTATGTGATCAAGTTCGATTTCTTCAAAAAAAAGAAAGAGTGAATGGGATGCGATAAATGACAAAATTAAATATGGATATCACATTTTGCGGAGTTCTCCTTTGATTGTTGAACTACCCGGATCGATGATGCTTGCTATGCCGAAACACCCACTATGGTTTTTTAGCCCATGTTCTTGTGCCGCGGCAATCCTTGAACATATACCGTTAAAGGACAAGGCCCCTTTCCCGCACTTGCCCCTTTTCGCCTATCACCTATCCAATGTTACCAGGACGAGAGCTCTGTTCTTTTCCACTTGTTTTCGGTAACGCAAACATATACATAATCGTCGTCCCATGCTATCTGACCCTGACTACAGGCATCTGTGGATGAAGCTGGCGTAAATTTCTCCCGGATTCGAAGCATATCCCCGTTTACATCTAACTTGGTATCGGGGTCATTCGTACCTAAACCGACATTACCGCTGCTGCGCTTTATGGTTAGCGGGGAATCAACGACGCTGCCGTCATCGTCGTAACGAACGAACTGCATATCGGCTCCGGAATTATCCCCCGGTTCTTCGGAACTATCTGCCCGAAGGGCCCATCTGGTTATCGTCTCATTTTCCTTGCCGGCTACACTGAACTGGATATCCCGGTTAGTCCCTTTTTCCCCTGCGACTCGCAATATGCCGTTCATTACATTGAAGTTGGAAGAATGCGTACGAATCTCGCTAACGTCAGTATCGTAAGGAATTTCAAACCGGGTAAACAGTTGGTTCGGATATTCCCCCGTTGGCGACATCGTCGTCTCGAATGAGATATGCTTATGGTCGTGCTGATCAGGATTGTTAGCCTTGTCATGCGATATGATCGCCGTTTTGTTCATTCCCTTCTCGTCGAGCCACACGATTGCAGGTTTAGCCCTTTCCGCCGTCCATTGAAGCCGAATCAGATCAGACTGATGCCCTTCTTCCTCAACCCACCTCTGATCAGTAGACATATGCAGTCGGTCATTATGTGGTACGCGAATATTGTTATCGGATTGTTTGAGTTCGCTTAGGGTTATCTCCGATTCTTGTTTCTGAACGGTACAGCCAATGCCCAACAAGCAGATGCCGCCTACTATCATCATAATCGTCCTAATGTACTTCAAAGCGTTTCCCTCCGTTGTCGTAAATTCGAACTTGTTACGTAATAAGACTGATCGTATTATATTCAACAGAGGTCGTATACCCATTTCATCAAACTTCCCGGAAAAATGATTCTTTTCGTCTATACAAGCTAAAGAGCACTCCGTCAGAGAGAAAGTCCTGTAAATTACACGAACATAATCCCACGAGGGGATATAACCGAACATGATTGTTATGGATTCACGAATGTATGATCATCCATATTAGCTTGTTCAACGTCCACCCAATTCGTATTTAGCATCATCTCGGAAGAATCCCCATGAAATGCCTTCATGGCTTCCTGATCATCAAACAGCCGATATCTCATCCAAGCCGTCAAGTACCCCCTATGATTGCCCCCATTACCTTCAATCGCTGTATGAGCAGCACCTTTCGCCATCCCCATCATAACTGGCGTGCTTGCATGAGTATTATGTAAGGCTAATTGATTCGTTGATACCGGTGAGATTATGAAATCTCGTGTACCTCCCATAATGAGAAAAGGAACGGTAATACGTGCTGTATCGTACACATCTTCCGGATCACAATGCTTCAAATCCGGGAGAGCGATGGAAACAACCGTCTTAATCAACGATCCACTTTCATAGTTGGTATGTGCATTAATGACACCTGTAGCCCCTTGAGAATGCCCAGCTGCACCAATATGTTCCATTTTTATTTTTTGATAAAACAAGCTGTTTGCTTGTTCGTTTTCATTTTTCAAATAATCAATAGCCTCCACAATTTCTTTGCCTGTTCCTGTTGTCTTGCTGTACGAATCTATTACTATGAATCCCCAGCTAGCCAGATGAGTTAAGAGCTCATCATAACGATCTGGCGTGGCATCTGTTCCATTCCCCCATGAAATAATAGGATAGGATTCGTCTTCTTGAAATGCCGGGTAGTATATTCTAAATAAAGCCTCCCCGCTCATTCTCTTAACTTCTTCTACCTTTACATGATAGCTTCCTTTCTGCGCATACCGCTGCTCAATGCTACCATCCGCAAGTTCTGGTATATTTGAATGAATGATAATTTGCATGAAAATTGTTATTGGAACTGCGACGATCAGGACTAAAGCTGACAACCATAAAATCCACTTGCGTTTTTTCAGAACCGACATATACGTGACCTCACGATAGACTACCGATTTCTCTATCGTCTTCTCAGTTAAAGTATGAAACTGAATGGATATACGTTAAACTTTGGAATGTTTCATTTCAGCTCTATGCTTTCTAAAATCTTTGGGTGTTCTTTCGTGGTACTTTTTAAAAGACTGAATAAAATGATTGACATGATTGAAGCCTACCCTGCGGGCGATCTCGGTTATGGTGTCGTCCGTTGATATTAATAATTCGCTGCTTTTCTTTATCCGGTACTTGATCAGATACTCGTAGGGGGTCATATGAACCGTTTTTTTAAAACACCGGGTGCACTCCGAGATGCTCAGATGCGCAACATCGGCAATTTCTTGCAGCGTTACAGGAAACGAGTAGTTTTGATGTATGAAGCTAAGCATGAATTGCAGTCTCTCCTGTTGCCGCTTCACGTGTTTTGGTGCTTCCACGGGAGAGACCGACATATTGGAGATCAAGATGTACCATAGCTGTACGGTTTGAATCGAAATCTCATATTCCCATCCCCAGCTTTTTTTAATATTAAACTTCTTTCTCATTTCCCAGAGCAGGTCCAATACCTGCTTCTCCCACTCCGCGTCTCCTGTGATCACGAGCGAAACGAAAGAAGAATGGGTAAAAGGAAGCACATATTTTTTTTCCATGGCACTGTCTGTGTGGAAGGCGAGCAGTTTCTCAGGAAAATTGAAACTCACATATTGACCGTCATGCGTTAGCTGCGTCGCCACATGAAGAACTCCCTTGTTGATCAGAATCGCCTGGCCGGTTTCCAGCTCATGATCCATCCCATTTACTTGAATACTCAGTTTTCCTTTCGTCACCAACGTGATCTGCAGATCTTCGTGCCAATGCAGATCGTTGAATCCTCTGCCTTCGGGAATGCTTTTATGAAGCGTATGCGTGTACATGATATAAGGAAACGAATCGTCGGGGTACAAAATAGTTTCATGCAGCGGCTTTGCCATTCCAACCAGCTCCTTTCTATGACGATATATCTATATTATTGAGGGATATAATTACACAATACAATAATATACGATGATATTATTATATCATGAATTTGGCTTATCACTAGCCTGTGCACAGACGATCGGATAGGCCCTCTTGGAGGGTAATCATTGAAAAGATATAAATTAACGTTACAGCTTCATCCGTATATCCTGCTTTTTATCGCCATTCTGTCGGTATCCGTATCTTCGATCATGATCAAATCTTCGGACACACCAACCGCTGTAGCCGGTATGTACAGACTTTATCTATCGGCACTCATCATGCTTCCGTTTGTCCCCTGGAAAACGCTCCGCTCCTCGAAACTGGACTCGAAGGATTGGAGAACCGTTTTTTTGGCCGGCCTGCTTCTGGGATTGCATTTCCTGTTTTGGATGGAGTCGTTGGTATATACCTCCGTGGCGAGTTCCATGGTTATCCTGGCGCTACAGCCCTTGTTTGTGATGATCGGTACGTACTATATGTTTAGGGAACGAGCGAGTGTGTTGACCGTTCTCTGCTTGGTCGCCGCCTTGTTTGGCTCGCTTATTATCGCTTGGGGAGATATTGGAGTTTCAAGAGAGGCATTGATCGGGGACGGTTTGTCACTGATAGGAACCATACTGGTGTCGGCTTATATGCTGGTCGGACAGAAAGTGAGCCACAAAATCAATGCGAATCTATATAGTGTTGTCGTCTTCTTTACTGGGGGGAGTGTCCTGCTCGTCTACAGTTTGTGGAATCACCATTCTTTGACCCATTACAACGTTTCGGATTGGACATACTTCCTTCTGCTTGCGATCATTCCCACGATCTTTGGCCAATATGTTTTCAACGTGCTGCTCAAGTCCATTGGTGCAACAACGGTTTCCGTAGGCATTATCGGCGAACCCGTTTTGGCCATTATGCTGGCTTATCTGTTGTTGGGAGAGACGATCTCCGCATTTCAATTTGTAGGTGGAATGATTACGCTGCTGGGCATGCTGACATATTTTTGGCTGCAAACCTTAAGATATTCAGCTCACAAAAATCTTTCGCATTGATCAGTGTATGCAGTATTAGTCCATCGGTAGAATGTAACTAGCCAGCATCCTCCATATGGAATAGGATACATTGCATCCCTTACGATTGCATGAGGTATAACATTATTAAGCTGCTCATTAGCTCGAACACAAACAGCCGATCCACGTGGATCGGCTGTTTTTAAACCCTTCTTTAAAAATATCATGCAGCGACATCATAATTCTTCTGGCGCTTATCCTGCTCTCGACCGTATTATGGCGCAATAATTTGTCTACCCACGTTCACATCATCTACCTTCCATTGGTTATCAACCAATTTATAGAATACAAAACGATCAACAAGCTCAAGATTGATCGGACCGCTTTCAAAGTAAGCCGATTGGTGCATTCTCGCCTCTGTGGTACTACTGTAAGTAATATCGGCCTTTTTTGTTAGTATAGCGTTATTTTTAATGCCATTACTGTGAATAATCTTGTTAATAAATGAGTCCGTGAAATAAGGTCTGAAATGTGTTCGGATTTGCGAATAGCTCGAGAGATCGGTGGCTTCATTTATCTTTTCATTCAGTACGTTTATTCTCTCTTGACTCATTCTCCAAGGCTTCTGCGGCTCTGTATGGATAAAGACCTGTTGCAGACCGATCGTAATGGTTGTTTTTCGTTCTTGTTTGGACCACAGCGCCGTTCCGCCAAAAGCTTCAGCAAAAACACGTGCGGGCACATAAGTCGTTCCATGATCGATTTTTGCTGGCACATCAAGGCTGAAAGCAGCGTTATTTAATAAAGCTGTGCGAGAGTTCACGCGCAGCAATAGCTCTCGTTTGCCGCGAATAATCGTAATGCTTTTTTTTGCCTGGTTCCAAGTTACTTCTGAATTGAATTTCTCTGAAACAGCGCGTAATGGAATCACCATTCGTCCATTTTCGATTATTCCATTGTCAACCGTGTTCGATAAATTATCGGCGAAGCTTATCGCAGGATTACCGATTAGTAAGGTACACACTAAAGAAAATGTTAGTGCGAGTATTGTTTTTTTCATGGATGACTCCTCCCACGGTTCGATTATATCCTTGACCTTAACTCAATCCTTGTTATTTTAAAACAAACCCCTCCAGCAATTTACGCCGGAGGGCTCAGGCAGTACGTAATGAAGCTATTTTCGCTCAAATATGATTACCGTTTTGGGATTCGCCACGTATTCAACGGGAGATCCTAACAGCTCGGACACGAAGCGTACGGGGATAAACGAACTATTCTTCTTCAACAGTAACGGCGCATCAAATGAAACGGTTTTTCCATTCACGTTTGCTTTCTTTTTATTCACTTTCCAACGGATCGTCGTGTTGTCTTTGCTGATCGTTACCACTTGTTTGCTTTGGTTCCACCCTACCTTCGAACCCAATCGCTCGGATACAAATCGAATCGGGACATAAGTGCGGCTCGATGCAATAAACGGGGCTTCGCTTAACTTAAAGGAACTCTCTCCTATGTAAGCAGTTCTGCTCCCGATCACTAATCGCTGGGCTTTCAGTTGGCGGGATCCATCCCCACCGAGCTTATTGAGAAGTTGATACGTTTTGGTCGTACTTCTTAAATCCAAATAGTTACCGCTTAAATCCAACGCGTATCTAATTGCTCCCGTGTCAAAATGAGGTGGATCGAACGTATGATTTCGAATGGGATCCAAATTCCACACACGGTTATCCGCTAGATGTAAATAATGAAGTTCGCTTAAGGATTTCAAAGGCTCAAGATTGTAAACCAAATTAGAGTTTAGATTCAAGGAAGACAGGTTAGACATTTTTTTCAGTGGATCTAGTTTCTTGATCTGATTGTTTTCCGCGGAAAGAGCCCTCATTAGCGTCATCCCTTCAAGCGCACGGAGATCCGAAATTCGATTGCTTCCGATGTTTAGGCTCATTAAACTTTTGGATAGAGGCTTAAGTGGACTCAGGTCCGAGAATCGATTGCTCGCTATTTCCAAATTCTTTAGCTTGGTTAATCTGCTCAAGGGCTGAATATTCGCGATCTGGTTCCCGTTCAGTTGTAACCATGTTAATTCTGTGGCCGACGATAATGCCGTTATATTCGAGATTTGATTATCGTTCGCTTCGAATGTATGCAGACGCCCAAGCTGCTTGATCACATCAATCGACGAAATTTGGTTCCGGTTTACGATCAACATTTCCAAATCCGTCATGGCGGACAAATCCTGAATTGAAGCGATCTGATTGTCCGCAATATCAAGTTCGCGAATCTTAATCAATGGCTTGAGAGGCGTAATATCGTCAATTTCATTATTGGACAAGTCAAGAAATTTCACATTGGAAGCATATTGCAAGCCTTGAATGCTTTTAATTCCTCGTCTTGAAAGATCAAGTAATGTTAATGATTCCATATCTTTCTGTGTAACAGCCGCATTTTCATCCTTTTTTAAAATCTGCTTTATCGCTTGCTCCAACTGTTCGTCCTGAAAACTTACTTCCAGGGAAGCCTGCTCCATAGATGCCTGGCCCGGTAAGCTGATCATCATTACCAAAACGAATACGAGCCCTGATAAAACCTTATTCATTTCCTTTCTATCCCCTCTTCTGCTGGTGTCTTATGGTAATGACGCTTACAACCGATAAAAGTTGCAGTACATTTTTTTCCATTGTGCCATCAAGACGAGTACAAAAAAAGGCCAACCAGTAGACTCTGGCTAACCTTTCCATAAATCCTCCAGCCTTACACGATTCTTTATTTAGTGCTCATACGCTCGAGCATATTTCTCATGGTAGTCGATCATCTCGTCCAACTCGGCTTCCTCGAGTCCTTCACTTCCCATGGGGGCGCCAGGACCGATTCAAAAGCAAAAGCCATGGGTCACAGCGTGAAAAATAATGCTGCGCTCATGGCTTTTTATTAGGAATCATAAGATACCGTGCATCATGGCGCGACAGAAATATGTCATGGAATTCCCTGCCGTTACCGGATGCCCGGTATTTACG
The DNA here is from genome assembly GCF_041953985.1 of Paenibacillus sp. CR_12. NCBI lineage: Bacteria > Bacillati > Bacillota > Bacilli > Caryophanales > Paenibacillaceae > Paenibacillus > Paenibacillus sp. CR_12. Next base: position 310,725 of record NZ_JAVFHO010000002.1, read on the forward strand.
GCGTCGGCGGCAAAACGACGGCTCCATTCGCCTTGCCGTCCATGCCAAGAACTTCGATTTCATCAAGGAAGACCCAGACGTTGACCGGGAATTCGATCTTGACGTAGCGGGCGAACACTTTATCGGCTCCCGCTTTCCCCGGCACGCCGTCTGCTGAGCCGCTCCATCTCACGAATTCGGCAGAGGCAGCATCATGAGCCGATGGCGGAGAAACGGTTGCCAGCGAGCTCCAGGTTTGGCCGTTCGTTGAAACGGAAAAAGCGACGTTCTGTGGGAAATAGATGCCAGGTCCTTGATCCTGAAGAAAATGGGCTCTGATTGATCCGATCGATTTGTTGCGGCCCAAATCCAATGTGATGGTGCGGCTTCGTTCTTCAGGGTAGGCGCTTCCCGCATGGCCCTGCCACTGCTCGTTGCTGAAATCCGTTCCGCCGAATAGACCGTTCGTCAGTTCATTCCCGGAATCGGGATAGTTGCTGTTAGGCGGTCGCGAAATGGCATAGCTTAGACCTTGAGCCAGATTGCTGAGGCCCCAGTCGTCAGACCAAGTTTCCATGAGAACTTGGGCATAGGTATCAAGCACCGTTGCTGCCGGTGCCGAAATCAACCCTTGTGCTTGCACGGCCGGGTCGTGAATGTGTACGAGGAAATCCTGCATATACGTTACGGCATCCTTCGGCTTGTTTTGCTCCAGAAGCAGCTTGATGATCTGCAAACGATACAACAACTCATTGCCAAAAGCCGAATTGATTTCGTTCGACGCGACATAACTGCGTACAAGCTCCTCCATTGTCTCCGGTGTCGGGCTGCTGTCAATCGTGTACGTTCCGTTCAAGAACTGGTACAGCCAGTCATACATCAAACGCAAGCTTGGGTCTTTGCTTACCCCTAAGTTGTAAACGGCATTATTGCCTTGGTAATAAGCTCTAAAACCATTTTGCATCAAGCCGGTTTCAACGCCGCTGTTCAAGTATTCGACATAGCGGTTGCGGAATACGTCGTCCGACAGCATCCGATCATCGAACTCCAGCTCGTTTGACATCCCATATTGCTTGGCCAGGTTCGCGGCATCTTCCAAGCGGTCGGAATCCGTTCCGCCGAAGAAATAGTTAGGCTGAAGCGCCACGGCATCAAACCCTACCTCTTTCCACATAAAGCTTTTGTATGCCAAAGAGTGCGGAATCCAGAAAAATTTCAAGTTCCTGTCATGAACTTTGCCGCTTACAGCTTTGATCAAATCCGGACCTGTATCGCTTGTGCTGATTTGTTCTTCCAGCCAGTACATCCCGACAAGCTCCAGATGGGAATAGTTCGCCTCCTGCCACCTCTGGCGAACCTGATCCAGCCACCACTGCATCGCTTTTATCCGGTTTTCGAGCGCTTTCTCTTTGCCGACAACCGAGTCGTTAAAGCTTTCGGATACCCCGTCACCGTCAACGTCGCCAAAGTCGTTTACGTACTCACCTGGGTTTGGAATCATGAGGACAACCTTCATTTTATGATCAGGCTGATTTAGCTTGGCTCCGACCTCTATTGTAGCCTCATTCAACTGCTGCATATCCCCCGTGGCAGCGAAGGTTTTATCCAAATACCAGTTCCAGTCCTCCAGGATCGTTTGTCCGACACCGAAGTCGCGGCCGGCAGGCGATGCCAGCCCGAGAAATAATATACCGTCAAAAAGCCAGTCGACAGGCTCGCCATCTTGATTTACATAACTGATGTTCGGGATGATCCGTTCCTTGTTCCAATCGCCCAACCCATCTGCATATTGTCCGTTATACAGCAGATTCAGGTTCCGGATCCCAGCTGTAGCTTCTCCCGGCTCCAAAAAACCAGGCTGTCCGGCAGGAACCTTTACCGCCCCCTGAGCCTTGCCATCCGTACCTATAATTTCGATTTCGTCAATGTATTCCCATTGCGAAGGATGCATCGTAAAGGTTACTTTAACATAACGCGCATAAGCCAGCTTGCCGTCCGTATTCCCGCCTTTGATTCCATCCCGGCTGCCGTCCCATTCAAAGTTCTCCTGCCTTGGCGGTCCTTCCCCCCAGAGCAGCTGAGTGGCGTTATGTGACAGCAGGCCCCAATGTTCTTTATCATCGGAGACAAACATCGATACGGTCAAAGGTACGAGGATCGAGTTGGTAGGATAATCTTGGAAGAAGTGAGCGGTAATCTTTCCGATTGACTTTTCCTCACCGAGATCAAAGACGACTTCCCGCGTTTTTCCACGCAGATGCCCTACCCATGCCGGGTCATTCTTATCCAACGTGCCGTATTTTCCATCCGTAAGTTTGTAACCGTTGTCAGGATGCGACGCTTCTGGCTCCTCGGACCATTCATACGGGAGGCCGGCCGCTAGATTGCGGAATTGCGTCTCCTCCACTGCCGGAACAGGCGATTTTGCCTGCACCGCAGAAATCGAGGAAATCAGCAATACTACTGTCAGCAGGACGGATCCCCATTTCTTGTTCAACGTCATTAGGTCAGCTCCTTTTTAATCTCAAGTGTAGAAATGCCTGAATTCTTTACCCGCTTAGTGATGAATACCTAAATGGATCCCCCCTTTCACGAAATTCGGCAAACGCCCTGATTGGAATCGCTTTCAAAAATAAAAAATTCTCATTCCTCATTCCCTTCTTTGCTCGCGAAATGTCTTAGAAGATCAGTCCGAAGGTGAACCATTAGCCGGCAGATCATCATCTGCAGCGGCTATGGTGCCGTCCACCCTCGCGGCTTCATTCAACTCATACGGCGAATTTGCGGTCGAATTAATTCAAGTTCCACAGTTATGTACAATTAAACACCCGCTTCTTCCTTCTGATACATCTCGGTCAGCTTGATGCTTCTGCCCTGCTGCAAACGGGATCGTTCGGAAGCGAAAGCAATCAAATGGCTTTGCAAGGAAGCGGTAGCCGATGTAAGGCCTTGAGACGGGTTGCGGTCGAACTTATGTACATTTTTAAGGAAGGAGCTCACCATGCGCTCATCGCCTCCGCCGTGGCCGTCGCCCTGCACGCTGCATTTAATTTCAATCTCTTCGCCCGTCGCATAACGGTACAGCGTAAAAGAACCCTTATCCATGTCGCCCATGATCTCTCCCTGCGTACCCATAATCTGCACACGGCGAGTACCGCTTTGGGTTAATCCCGACATAATGAAATTAGCATTAGCGCCGCTGGCAAATTCCATATTGACGACCTGATGGTCGACAACATTATTATCGCAGCGATAGACGCAGCGGCCGAACGGTCCTTCCTTGAGCGCCCGGATAATGCCTTCCTGTGATAAATCGTGCGTCATATAGCGCGCCCAATGATCGGCAGGTTGCTCCAAGTACATTTTAATCGCTGAAAAAGCACATTCCCTCTCGGCTTCGCAACCATCGATGCAGCGGTCCGTAGCACCCTCCGGCGCGTTCTCGGCTTTAAAATGAAGCAATGAGCCAAAGGAGCTGACCGCTGTGCACGGTTCATCCATCAGCCAGGAGATGAGGTCCAGGTCATGGCAGGATTTGGCCAGAATCATCGGACTTGTTTCCTCGGAATTGCGCCAATTGCCGCGTACGTAGCTATGAACCATATGGTGATAGCCTACGTTCTCTGTCAGCTGAATGGTGCCGATGGCACCCAGCTCCCCATCCTCGATGCATTTTTTGATGCCCGACCAGAACGGGGAATAGCGAAGCACATGCGTGACCACCAGCAAACGCTGATGTTTAAGGGATGCTTGCTCCAGGTCTATGCATTCCCGCACATCCGGTGACATCGGCTTCTCCAGCATGACATGGTAGCCAAGCTCCAACGCTTTCATTGCCGGTATATAATGCATCCGATCAAGCGTGCAGATGATCATCACGTCGGCTATTTTCCCCTGCTCGAATGCTTGTTCCCAAGAATGATAAACATGCTCTTCAGCGATTTGATGAATCTCAGCAAAACGCTGTCTGCGTTCCTCATCCGGCTCGGCTACTGCAACAAACTTCAGCTCATTCGGAAATTTCTCCGCATATGGTCCATAGATGTATCTTCCTCTACTGCCTGCGCCTAATAGTACAGCCGTTAATGTTCTCAATGTTAGTCCCCCTTGCATGTACAATTGCATCCTAATTTCATTGTAAGGGGTGACTCCGCGCATCAAAATAGATCATTGCTTACATTCCATATACATTTATTGACCTTGGTGCATGGTTTCGGTGCGAGCCGTTCGAAAATCCTGTGGCGTCATATCATTTTGCTTCTTAAAAAAGCGGATAAAGGCAAGCGCTGAATTGTAGCCGAGTTTGGCGGCAATTTCATTGACCTTCATGGATGTATTGAGCAGCATATCTTTTGCTATGACATTGCGGTAATCATTTACGTATTTAGAGAGACCGATTCCCGTTATCTGTTTGTATAGCCTTGAGAGATAGGATGGATTCAAGCTGACATAATCCCCGATCGCGGTTAGGGATATATCATCCGCAATATGCTCCTCTATATAACGATGCACCTTATTGACGACCTCCGCCGGCAGCTCTGTCCCTCGAAGCGCATTCCATTCAAAAAAGCAGTCCGCAATTTGCCAATAGTATGGAATGAGCTCCGTCCATGAAGCGGTCTCCTCCTGGCGGAACAGCATATCCATATTAATCTGGGTGTTCATATAGTCTCGCATATCTTTATTTTTGTGCAAATGTGCCAGAAATACCGCAGATAGGAAATGGTACAACTCAAGCTTGCGCTCATAAGGAGTATCCGGATCGTTCCATATGTCTGTCAATTCGACAAACAGATGATTAAACTGCTCGCGGTGATTATTTTCAAGACAGCTCATCAGCAGCTGCACGCGAGCGTGAAAAAAGCTGTCATGATAGCTTTTCGCCTTCTCTTTTTCTTCGGACTTCTGAAGATCTTGATCGGTCATGATGACCTCATGGAACAAGCCATGGCCTTGCATAAGACCGTATTTCATCGCATGAAAACGATCCGACAGCCGATTCCAGGGGACAGCATCGCTGCCAATAAGAAAAGATACGGAGAGGTTCAGCAGCCTTTTGCTGGTCGCCTGGATCGTCTCCAAATTGCCGCTCACATAGCGGTATGCCCTGGTCCATTCCATCGTACCGGTATCCGCCGTTATCTCCGGACCGGCTTTAGGCTGAAAGATCCATACCATTTTGTTCATATCAAATACGACGGAGAAGCAGCGCACATGGGCGGATAAATACTCATCGCCGATATTTTGAAGTGCGTAAGCGAGCAAAGCCTTGTCCGGTGCCGTGAACATTTCCTTCCAGGCATCGATCCTGCCAATCAGTAAATAGACAGGGAGCGATGCGTCGAGCGGAATGTCCATTTCCGCAAAAGCGTCCCGAAGCTGCTGCCCCGTCATCGTCTTGCCTTGAAATAAGCCCCAGATATATTCCTTCTGCAAGGAAGGCATCGCTATTCTCATTTTGGACTGGGCCCGCAAGATCATTTGAGCCTGACCCTGTTCCTCTTCGATTTCCTCTATCGCCCGTTCAACGGTATGAATGATCTTCTCGTCGCTTTCCACTTTCAGCAAATAATCAAAGGCGCCAAATGTAAGGGCGTTCTTCGCATAGTGAAAATCATTGAACCCTGTCAATAAAATAACTTTGCACGCCGGCCACTGCGATTTGATTTCCTGAAGCAGCTCAATGCCCTCTATGCCGGACATCTTAATGTCCGAAATCACAATATCCATCCGGTGATGTGACAGCACCTCAAGCGCTTCTTCGCCGGAATAGGCCTTCATGACTTCAAGCTCCAAATGCTCCGTCTTCTCGAACAACTCCAGAAGACCATCTACGATAATCGGCAAATCATCCACGATTAAAAGCCTGTACATGGCGATTCCTCCTTAGCTCATGCTCAGTTTAATAATAGCTTGAAGCCCGCCAAGCTCAGAGCGTGATACGGTAATCCCATACTCTTCTCCATAACGAAGCTGAATTCTGCGATGAACATTAAGCAGGCCGGTTGTCTCCTCCATCTGGTTCGTTGAATAACGCAGCTTCTTGCCAAGCGCTTCGATTTCCTCATCCGTAATGAACTCGCCGTTATCTTCTACGTAAATGTAAAAAGCATCATTTCGCAGCTTGCTGTGCACCCATAGCTCGCCCGTGCCGCGCATATTGCCAAGGGCGTACTTATAAGCATTTTCAATAATAGGCTGCAAAATCAATCGGGGAACTTCAATCGGCTGGGCTTCGACTTCAAACAGCACTTCGATTCGTTCCCCGTAACAGATCGACTGCATCTCTACATAAGTGCGGGAATGCTCAAGCTCCATCTCCAGCAGAATGTCGTCATCATGATGGCGAGTAATGAACTGAAAATATTGCCCGATGTACAAACAGAACTGGTAGGCTTTTTCCTTCTGGGTATCGGATTTAATCAAGCGGCAAAGCACGAAAAAGCAATTATATAAAAAATGAGGATTGATTTGCGATTGCAATCGCTTCAGCTCCGAACGCTGATTGCGAATTTGCTGCTCATAATTTTCCTCAATCAGTGTTTTCAAAGATTTCACGGTATCGTTAAAAGCCTGGTATAAATAGCCGAACTCATCCTGCCTGCGGTCGATCAAGATCGGCTCCAGCTCGTTTTGCTGCATGCGGCGGAAGGAACGCACCAGCTTTAACAACGGACGGTATATTAATCGGATGATAAAATAGGTAAAAAATAAAAAAATACAAACAGCAAGCGCGCAAGCCCACCAAAACAATGCCCTATATACCTGCAATGAACCGAGAATCATCTCTTCCGGTATGCTCGTTACCATGTATGAATTCCATAGGCTGGAATACTTGAATACGGTTAGATATCGCTTATTTTTATAATGGATCGTATCATAGCCTTCATCCATTTTCGCCGCCTGCTTTTCAAAAGCCAGCTCCTTCATCAGATCATGAAATTCAAGGTCGGAACCGCTATTGATTTCCCAGCCGCGCTCCAGATTAAACAATACGGTCTGACCACCCCTGCTGTTGCCGATTTGCGTTAAGGTCTCTTTAATTTTGCCGGTTGAGAGCTCTACGCCCACTACATAGAGCGGGTCCTTTTTGCCTGCAGGGTACTGCATCGTAATAAACAGCCGGTCCTTCCAATAAATAAAGGGCTCCGTATAAAGCTTCTTGTCTGGCTGCATCGCTTCATATTCTTCTGCATCCAGATTGGTTTCAAAGCTGTTGCTCAGCACCGTGCGCTCGATATGCGGAATGTACGCCTTCGCCTCGCGAATGAACGGACTGGAATTTTTCATTAAATCCAGGCGGTGCTGAATATCCAGTATTTTATACGACCGCTCATAGGAGTTCATCTGCTCGCCTGTCGCCGCCACTTCCATCAAATCCCTGTCCATAACGTAGTTAGGCAAATATCGGCTGATCCGGTCTGCTTCCTGATCCAGGGAGTCTAAATAAAACCTTGTCGTATTCAAAATCGAATCGGATATTTCACTGCGGATATGATCGGCCCCTTGCTCATTCATCATCCAGGTTATCGCCATAAGCGGCAGTAAGGCCGCCAAAAAGGCAGCCATTATTTTTTTGAATATAGAGGAATCCTGTAAAAAGAATATACTTTTCATCGTCTGTTCTCCTGTGCCCGAGATCTACGACCTTCTTTGTCTATTCTTTTACGCTTCCCATTACAATGCCCTTGATGAAAAACCGCTGCAAGAATGGATAGACAATAAGAATCGGGAAAGCCGCTACGAAGATTTGTGCCGCCCTGCTTGTACGGTCAGACAGCTGGAGCATGAGTTCCACATTTTCTGATTTAAGAAATCGGAAATCCATCTTAATAATAACGGTTTGCAAGAAAGTTTGCAGCGGATAATTTTCCGGGTGATTCATATAAAGCATGCCGTCGAACCAGCTATTCCAATGCCCTACCATCGTAAAAAGCCCCGTTGTCGCCAGTGCGGGCAACGATAGCGGTACATATATTTTCCAAAGCGTTGCAAAATGCCCGGCTCCGTCAATCCGTGAAGCATCCTCAAGCTCTCTGGGCAGATTGCGGTAAAAGTTCAATAGCAGGATGACGTTGAACACGTTAATTGCCATAGGTAGCACCAACGCTCCGAGAGTATCAATAAGTCCCAAGCTTTTAATTGTCAAATAGGTAGGAATGAGTCCGCCGTTGAACAAAATCGTGAAAACAAATATCCATGCATAGACGGTTCTTAGACGAAACGTATTGCGATCCTTGGATAAAGGATAAGCTGTAATAATCGTTAACAACATACTTAATACCGTCCCGACAACAACCCGTTGAATCGAAATGCCAAAGGCTCTTACATACTCAGGCTTGCCGAACACGTTATCATAAGCCGCCGTTGTAAACTCTACAGGCCACAGCGCAACCTTGCCGGCTGCCGCCGCCGAACCCGAGCTAAACGAAATCGCCAAAATATGAAGGATCGGCATTAAGCATAAAAAAGATATAAACGCTAGAAAGACTAGGTTGCAAACTAGAAAAGCCCTTCTTCCGAATGACGGTTTAATAACCACGGTCAGTCTCCTTTCTGAATCACCGACTTTTCATCTATTAAAAAATACGGTAATTCGCTAGTCGGTATGCGAGTACGTAGGATACGGAAATGAAAATAAAGGATACGACGGATTTCAATAAGCCGACAGCTGTGGCAAATCCGAACTGGGCTTGCTGGATCCCCATACGGTAGACAAAAGTATCAATGATATCGGCACTTTCATAAACCGGTGCGCTGTACAGGTTAAAGATTTGATCAAATCCCGCATTCAGCACATTGCCGATATTAAGCGTTAGCATAAGAACGATGATCGGCATCATGCCCGGCAGCGTCACGTGAAGCGTTTGTTTCCAGCGGCCCGCACCATCGATTTGAGCGGCTTCATAAAGCGTAGGATTAATTCCTGTCAGTGCGGCCAAATAAACAATGGTACCAAATCCAAATTCTTTCCATACATCGGAGATGACCATGACATAAGGGAACCAGTTATTATCGCCAAGAAAGAAAATCGGCTTCATGCCGAACCATCCAAGCAGCTGGTTCAATATGCCGGAGGAAGGAGACAAAATATCGACCAAAATCCCGCTCAGCAGCACCCAGGATAGAAAATGGGGCAGATAGACCAGGGTTTGGAACGTTCTTTTCATCCATTCTCTACGCAATTCATTAAGCAAAATTGCTATCGTGATTGGCACGAACAAACCGGCAACGATTTTCATTACAGCAATGTATACCGTATTAAAGAAGATGCGGCCGATATCCGGATAATCCATTAACAGCTGGAAGTTCCTCCATCCGATAAACGGGGAGCCGAACAACCCTTTATTCGGCACATATTTTTGAAAAGCCATCATGATTCCTGTCATAGGAATGTAACTAAAAATAACAATCATAGCTAAACCCGGCAGCAGCATCAAATGAAGCGGCCATTCCTTCTTCCACATGCGCGTCAGACTATTCATATCTTCACCTCGCTGATTCACTTATCATGCTGTGCATGCCTTGCTCAAGAACCTGATTGTTCTTGAAAAAAGGAGGGATTGCATAGATTCAATCCCTCCTTTGCGCTACAGATCCTATTTCATCGATTGATACCACTCGTTAACTTCTTTCGTGATTTCATCGCCGCCAAGCTTCTTCCACTCTTCAACGAATGTATCGAATTCGTCTACGGATACTTGGTTCATTATGATTTTGATGAATATTTCATCACGTTTCTTCGTTAAAATTTCTTGACGGTCTGCCATCGTCGGCGTAGGTGCGCCGTAGAATTTGTTTTGCAGGTATTCTTTGTTTTGCTGGATTTTTGGGTTATGCGATACCGCTCCGTTCGGCCCCGAAATCAGCACTTCCCACCACATATTGATATCGCTACCATCGATAAATTTCATCGCACGTTCATAACGACCCTTCTGGTCTGCAGTTTGAAGAATGCTAGGATCTTTCGTTTCGATCGCTTTCGGCAGAATTTCGCCGTTGTTATCCATCTGTTTGCCTACGCGAAGCGGGTTCAGCAGCCAGTAGTTGTTGCCTTTTTCTTGTTTGTCTTTACCATACAGATAGATTTTTTGCTCATCTGTCGGATTCATCGTATTATCAACGACGATCCATTGGTTCAGCAATTTGATAACGCCTTCAGGATGCTTGGCTTGTTTAGAGATCACATAGTACTCGTCAACACCAAGACCAATTTGATTCAATGTAGGCTTGTTGTCTACGGAAGGGATAGGGAACACTCCCCATTCTTGAACAACCTTCCCGTCTTTCACAGCGCCCTGCACAAGCTGCGCCGGTGTCCAGGAAGCACCAAATACCATGCCGATGCTGCCGTCGTAGATGAGCTCAGCGGCTTTTTCCGTATCTTTAACCGCAAACTCAGGATCGATCAACCCTTTTTTGAACATGTCTTGCAGCGCTGCAAGCGCCTGCTTCATCTCGGGCTGGATATCACTGTTCATCAAACCGCCGTTCCCATCTTCCATCCAAATGTTTTCATAAGCGTGATAGCCGTTCAAGAACGCTCTCAGACCGGTAACGCCTGTCTCGATACTAAATGGGTTTTTGCTGACCGCAATACCGTAAGCTTGTTTTGTGCCGCCAGGATTCTTGGTTTTGAACGCTTCGGCAATTTTTATGAAATCATCCATTGTTTTAGGCTCAGGCAAGCCAAGTTCTTTCAGCCAGTCGGTACGAACGAACAAGTATTGATAGTTGAACGGGTTGTATGAGCTTGGAATCCCCATCATTTTCCCGTCGATCATCGCAGTTTTCATCTGCATGCCGCCGTCCATGGTCAGAAACTTTTTCGTCTCTTCCGTAGCATGCTGATCATAAATCTCTGTCAAATCCATAATCATATCCGCTTCCGTTAGCTCTTTAAGCTGAGCAGCGTTTACAAGCAAGAAATCGGGAAGATCGTTGGATGCGATGGCAATTTTTACTCTCTCTTTGAATTGGCTGATGTCTGCAATCCACTTGTTTGTAATTTTGACACCGATATCTTGTTCATAAACGTCATAAACTGAGTTTTTGTCGAAGTCTTCACCTTCGTCGAATTTCAAGTAAGGATCGCTTGGCGAAACCGTTGAAACCTCAATGATATCATTGCTGTTTCCTGTGCCTGTTGTTTGGATCGGTTCCTTGGAATTTCCAGATGGTTGGTTTGGCTCAGACGACGTTTTGAAGCCGCAGCCTGTAATCGCCAATGCAAGCGTCAAGGAGATCATTGCAAGTGCCTTTTTGCTCTTCAAATTTTACCCCTCCGGTACATTTCGTTTAGTTTTCTGCAAATTGTATTGCAGTCTTTCATAATTCCAGTATAGAAAGAAGCCCCCCGCTGTTCTATATACTAGTCTTTACTTTCGTATACACCTCTTGACACCAGGCAAAAAGCAAATAATTATCGTGATTCACTTATACATCGGCAGCATTTACTTTTCATTTAGAAATACCTCAAAATGTATGTATGAAAGTAAATAACAGTATCTGGTTGAAGTCATCCCTTGTCTATATACTTAGCATATAAATTCATGATTGTCTGGAGGCGTTGGACATAATGAGACTTCATATTGCCTATGACCATCCCATTGCTATCAATGCTTTCGAATGGACCCCTGCCACTTATCGGCAGCCGCCTCATGTGCACGCAAGCCTGGAGATCGGTCTCTGTTTAACAGGCAAAGGCTATTTTTTCTTTGGCAACAAACAATATGCAGCAAAACCTGGCGACTTATTTCTGGTCAACAATGATGAACGGCATATTGCCCAATCTGCCCCCGATGACCCGAGCCGCTATCTTTTTATTAATTTTGATCCCGCTCTGCTGCTAGCGGAGGAGCCCGGTCTTCTGCTGCCATTCTCCTATCGCTCCACTCATTTTTGCAATCATATTATGGGCGGCTCGCCGCTCGCCAAACAGCTTACGCCTTGGGTGCTGGCTATAGCGGAAGAACTGCGGGAAAAGTCCCCCGGTTATTTGGCAATGGCCAAAAGCGCGCTCATTCAGCTGTGCGGCCGTCTTCTTCGACATTACGACGGTTTGCTGACCGATGATGAGCGTCGTCATATGGTACATTCCGTTCGCCAGGCGCAATCGCTTGCCGCTTTGGTCGAGCATCGTTACCACGAGCCGGTTAGCTTAGGGGAATTGGCTGATGAACTTGGTTTAAGCGTCTCGCGCGTGAGCCGGGCGTTTCTGGAAACGACCGGTTATCGTTTCTCGGAATATGTTTCCTTGCTGCGTATCCAGGCTGCCAAGAGGGAATTGGCAGGAACAGACAAAGCTGTAGCCGATATTGCTTTCGAATGCGGCTTTCAAAGCTTGCCGACCTTTTACCGTGTTTTTAAAGAGATTGTCGGCCTGTCTCCGATCCGTTATCGGCAATCAATAGGGATTACGGAATGAGCAAAAAATGAGAATAACGCTTTCATGATTTGAGAAGCCATTGCCGGCATGGCTGGTTATAATCAAGGCATATTTTGATTATATGGATTTCAGGAGGGCAACCTTGATGACGAAATGGATTGGACTGAGGGAAATAGTTCGGGATGAAATCAAACAGCGCGGAGAAGAAGGCTGTCATGTTGAGGGGATGGCCGAGCGGCTGGAAGCAGCCGGCACAGACGAATCAAAGTTAATGGAAGTATACCAGGCTTTAATGGCTCTTGAACCGCATGAGGATTTCAAGTATTTCGAGCCGTCGGAATTGGAGGCCATTCGCGCCGAACGTCCGGATGGACCGAGATTCCTGTCCGGAAACTGGGATGAGCTTAAATGGCAGGATAAATTTCATGGTGCGTGGCTCGGCCGTTCGGCTGGTTGTGCGCTCGGAAAACCTCTCGAAGCTCCTTCCTTCATGCAAGGCTCGGGCGGAAGACCCGGCTGGCACAATGTTAAGTTGTGGTTCGAAGGCGCAGGGCAATGGCCGATTTGCCACTATACACCGGGCGATTCAACTGCAGAAGCCGAGTACAGTATCGAGATAGCAAGGTGGAGCAGCTTGGCCAGCTGCCGGGATAATATTCGCTTTATGGAAACGGACGATGATATTCGATATACCGTTCTCGGCCTGCTCATGCTTGAGGAACGCGGGCTCGATTTCAACTCCTGGGATGTGGGCAAGCTGTGGCATCGTCATTTGTCATTCGGGCAGGTATTCACGGCTGAAGCGCAGTCCTATCTTAATTTCGCTCGCGTCACTTCACATATTAGCGGCGATCGACCAGATGACTGGGAGAAACACATCCAATGGGGCCGTTCTTATTTAAACCCCTACCGCGAATGGATCGGCGCCCAAATCCGTGTGGACGGCTATGCATACGGTGCTGCCGGCCAGCCCCAGCTTGCAGCTGAGCTTGCTTGGCGGGACGCTTCCTTCTCCCATGTGAAGAATGGTATTTATGGCGCCATGTTTTGCTCGGCTATGATTGCCGCCGCATTCGTTGAAAGTGATATGAAGCGAATTGTTGAGATCGGATTGAGTGAAATTCCGAAACACAGCCGTCTTGCAGAAGATATCGCATTAGCGGTCAACATTGCCGAGGAAACGGAAGACACAATAGATTTGGTGAGTAAAATATGGGAAGCATTTAAACACTATCACCCTGTTCATACCAATAATAATGCTGCATTATGCGCGGCAGCGCTCATTCATTCCGGAGGGGATTTCGAGAAAGGCATTACGGCAGCCGTACTTGGAGGCTGGGACACCGATTGCAATGGCGCCACCGTCGGCTCCATTCTTGGCGCATCGCTTGGAGCGGCGGCGCTTCCTGAGAAGTGGATCTCGCCGCTAAACGATACGTTGTATGCCGATGTCAGTGGCTTCCACCCCATTGCCATCTCCGAATGCGCGCAAAGAAGCTATCGCGTCTTTGGAAAATTGCAGCATTAACATGATTTAGGATGAATCGAGTATAATGCGGTATCATATTAAACTAATATGTCCGTTCACTTAAGAAGGCAGCTGATCGCTCTGACCAGCTGCCTTCTCTTTTTTATCAAACTCCTCTTGAGAAATTACCCGAACATCAACTTTAAAAGCATTTAAATAATAATCTGTGTAACCCCCCCAATAATTTCCTCTTGGCAAGTGTTCTGTACGTCCGATGAGCTCATTTCGATAATTCATTTTTGAAGGCTTAATGCATTTTCGTGTAGTATTTTATCTGCTTTGCTGCAGGTCGGACGCCGATACATGCATCTTACTACCCGCGTCCTGCGTGTCGCCTTTGTTTTAATGACAATTGAAAAATCGCCATCTATACTAAACCTATAGAGCGTATGGAATGGAGGAGCCGTCTATACATGAAAATTTCACTCGACATCGACCCGCGCAACGAAGAAACAACGGTGACGATTCACTGCAAAGAATTGACCCCAGCCATCCAGGAGATCCTCGAGTACCTCAATAAGAATGACATGGATTTGATCGTCGGAAAAGATGGAGAGAACCAGCACTTAATTAAGCACGAGGAAGTACACTACTTTCGTACAGAAGGCGATGTGGTCACAGCCGCCACCTCAGAAGGAATCTTTAAAATAAAAGAAAAATTATATGAGCTCGAAAACTCCCTTCCCTCCCACCGGTTTATCAGGATCTCAAAATCCGTCATTGCGAACCTGCATGCAATGAGCCATTTCGAACCATCATTTAACGGGACCCTCTGCGTTCACTTTAAATCAGGTGAAAAAGAATATGTTTCGCGTCATTACATTGGCCGAATTAAAGAAATTTTAAAGATGAACAGGAGGGAAACGAAATGAATGCATTTCTTTTCAGAAGCATGATCGGTATATTCTTCGGGGCCTTTATTGCTGTAATGACTACAAGTGCGCTTATTTATTTTGGCGGACAATCGACAATAGACGGAATGCATTTTATTAAAAATGCATTTGGCTATATATTCTGCGGCTGGCTGTTTAATGTCACACCCCTCTATTTCAAAATCCGCTCACTTCGCCTGCCCATACAAACTGCCTTGCACTTTTTAACAGTCACCATCGTCTACTTTTTATTAGGCCAATGGATCGGCTGGATTCACATTAATGTAAAGAACTTTTTGATATTCCTGGGAATCTCTATTATCGGTTACGCCATCGGATGGATTGGATTTTATCTTTATTTTAAACATGAATCGAGAAAGCTGAATAACGATCTTAGAAGACATTGAATAAAAGGAGAAAACGCATGGAGAGTGTCATTACAGTTCGCAATCTATCGAAAAACTTTGGCGGGACCAAGGCAGTAAAGAATCTTTCCTTTGATGTTTACAAAGGTGAAATCTTCGGAATTATCGGGCCGAACGGCGCAGGGAAAACGACCACCCTCGAAATCCTGGAAGGAATCTCTGATCCAAGCGAGGGAGCGGTTGAAGTCCTTGGACTCGTTCCCAATAAGCAGCTTCGGGAGTTGAACAAGAGAATTGGTGTCCAGTTTCAAGCCACTTCGATCCAGAAGAAAATGAAAGTAAAAGAAGCGCTGGATCTCTTTTCTTCATTTTATGATAATGCCACGAAAAAAGATCATTTCATAGAATTGCTTGGCTTAAACGAAAAGCTGAACGTAAAATTTGATGACTTATCCGGCGGATGGAAGCAGCGGGTAACTCTTGCTTTAGCCACTCTGCATGAGCCTGAAATCTTATTTCTTGATGAGCCGAGCATGGGTCTTGATCCCTCAGCAAGGCGGGAAATGTGGTCTTTGATCCGGCTGTTACGGGATCGTGGAAGTACGATTGTGGTGACCACGCATTATATGGAAGAAGCTGAGCAGCTGTGCGACAGGGTGGCGATGATTTACAGCGGCCAATTAAAAGCTTTAAACTCCCCTCGTGAATTATTAAACGAAGGTGCTGCTAATTGTCTTACCTTTATCAGTGAAGGAGTCGCCCCCGAATATCTAAGCTCGCTTCCCGGCGTGGAGCGCGTTGAAAAGAATCAAGACGAATTTAAAGTGTTTTGTGATGACCAACAGACAACGGCTTATCACATTTTCAGTTACTGTCAGGAAAAAGGCATCCGATTGTCCAGCTTCAGGTTTGAAAAAGGCTCTCTCGATGATTTATTTATCCAGTACCTAGAAAAGGAGAAGATCGGATGAACGCAATCGTAAAACTCGCCAGTTTAGAAACGAAAATGTTCTTTAGAGACCGTTTAAGCATGTTTTGGACGTTTCTCTTTCCTATTGTGATGATCGGGCTGTTTGGATCCATGTTTGTTGGAGATAACATGAGTCAAAAGGCTTTTGCGGAATATTTTGTTCCTTCGTGGATTGGCGTCAATATCGTAACCACTTCCTTTTTTACTCTGGGAACTGTTTTAACCAATTACCGGGAAACGGGCGTATTGCGAAGATATCAATCAACACCGCTCCAGCCATGGAAAATCCTCGCCGCCCATACCTTTCAAGGGACCGTCATCTTTGCAATATCCGCCATGCTTCTGATGGTCTTTGGCATGCTGCTCTACGATTTAACCCTGCCGGCCTACATCGGAAGCACCCTGCTTTCATTGCTTATTAGCATCCTCGCTTTTTTCCCGTTTGCTTTATTCCTGACCTCATTAGCAAAAAACACTCAGGCTGCTTCCGCAATCAGTTCATTATTTCTAAACCTGATGCTGTTCCTGTCAGGAGCGACATTCCCGCTGGAAATGATGCCGACGGTTCTTCAATATGCAGCGAAAATACTCCCGCTCTATTACGTCATTCAGTTGCTGCGGGGGACGTGGACAGAAGCGCCAATTACGGAGTATGGCTTTGAAGCAGCTGTTTTGATTGGCATTGCCATTGTATCTGTTGTGCTTGCTACACGGTTTTTCCGGTGGAGCGGGAAATAGGAATATTATAAGAAGACTTGCATCGCCTCATTTATAATCGGTTGACCCGGTTTCATACCTGAAACGATCTACTCCATAGAGCGTATTCATATGCTCCATATGAGCCGCTCCCCAATTGTTCAATGCCTTTAGCACCGTGCTTAAACCTTTGCCATACTCGGAAATTGAATACTCTACTTTTGGAGGGACCTGGTTATAAACCTCTCGATGTACAATATCGTTATACTCAAGCTCTCTTAACTGTTGGGTAAGCATTTTTTTGTTTATACCCGGTATCGATTTTTGAAGCTCGCTGAATCTCATGGTGCCGTTGGAAATCAGTTGAAGTAAAATGACGGGCTTCCATTTCCCCACCAAAATATCAAGCGCTGATTCAAATTTGCAATACTCTTTCATTGAACTCCCCGCTTCCCTGTACCTTAGGTAACTTTTTATTCACTATGTTTAGATAAAGTGCCTACTTCATTGAACCCAATTACTAGACTATTATAACCTCAGAGAACGCAAATAAGTAATAAGGAGGTTAGCACCATTCATGAATATCGCATTATGGATCATTCAAGGGCTTGCTGCGCTGGGGTTTGTTTACTCAGGATGGTTGAAGGCGTTTCAGTTTGAAAAAGCCAACGCGTCTTGGGGATGGGTGAAAGACGTTCCCAAAGCGTTCGTCGTCTTTATTGGGGTAGCAGAATTGGTAGGAGCTTTCGGACTTATTCTGCCACTAGCGATGTATATCGCGCCCATATTGACGCCTATTGCCGCTGCAGGTCTTGCCACAATCGTTCTTCTTGGCGCCCTATACCATGTTGCACGCAAGGAGCATCGAGAAATAGGCGTAAACGTTGTCTTCTTTGTGTTAACTGTATTTATTGTGATCGGTCGTTTTTAAACCAGCATCTGCCGAAGCTGGATTCAATGTTTCAGTAGTGAATATAGCAGCAGAGAATCGACCTGCAGGTCGATTCTCTGCTCTACCACGATCGATGGTACGGTCCACCGTTAATGATCTCAAACGATCCTGCCCTTACTCTCTCATTCTTCTACCTTTATTTGCTTGGCGCAATCCCTTTTACCAGCAATTCCGTCCACTGGGCGGTATAAGGGAGTATCCTTTGGTAGATATGCGGGCTGGATATCCCTTCAACCAGGGCCTGGAAATATATCAGAAGAAATTCATCCGAATATTTCAGATCAACCTTGCCTTCTTTGCGCCCACGATGAAATAAATCCAACATAAGACTGTAGCTTTCGTTGACGTACTCCTGCATCATCAGTGATAATCCGTTATCGTCCTTCTTTGTAAAATAATCCATTAAATCGAAATAAAACTGCTTGTTGATCTTCTCCAGAAAATGAATTTTGATCTGACTCATGGCAATGATCGTTTCTTCGAAGGGTTTATTTTCGGCCATGATTTCTCGGGCATTTTCCCCCATTTGAGTTAAAAAATATTTAAACACCTCGTGGATCAGGTTTTCCTTGCTCCCAAAATATTTAAATATCGTCGTTTTACCGACATTGGCATGTCTAGCTATCTCATCCACTGTTACATTTTCGATGCCGGCTTCGGTATTCAACAAGTCAAAAGTTGCCTCCAAGACTTGATTTTTCTTCGCTTGCGTCCTCTTTTCAAAACCATTCATTCCTTATTCCTGCTTTCTAACGATTATGACTAAAATAAATTATTGCGGAGGTTTTAGTTCGTAATTTTCCTTCCTATTTATTATATAGCGAAATTATGAATTATCAAACGCATCAGAGTTCTAAACTTAGCTTTATTTGCGTTGACTATGACCATAATCGGGTGTATAACTGAAGTTGTAAATGAACTTTGGTTTAAAACAAAGCATTTTCAGCGAATATATGAACTATATCTAAATATTCAGTTCATTATTTATCAAGTTGAAGCTTTGCTTTAGACTGGAAAGCACGTTACTAAAACTGGTTAAGAAGGAGTTTTAGTGCTATGACAAACATTGTAAAGGTGCAAGGCTTGCAAAAAAGCTTCGGGAAGTTCAAAGCGTTGCAAGACGTATCATTTACGGTAAATGCCGGGGAAGTTGTCGGATTTATCGGGCCGAACGGCGCGGGGAAATCCACAACAATTCGTACGTTACTTGGGATTATCCGTCGGGATGCCGGGGAAGCGAAGATCTTTGGCAAGGATGTATGGAAAGACAGCCTTGAGATTCATAAACGAATTTCTTATGTTCCTGGGGATGTGGCGCTTTGGGGCAGCTTAACTGGCGGTGAAATCATTGATTTATTTATGAAATTACATGGCGGCGGAGACAAAAATAAACGCGACTATTTGATTAAACGGTTTGAATTGGATCCGAAGAAGAAAGCCAAGGGCTATTCCAAGGGAAATCGGCAAAAAGTCGGCCTGATCGCGGCTTTGGCCGTTAATTCCGATTTGTATATTTTCGACGAACCGACTTCCGGCCTTGATCCGCTGATGGAAGCCGTCTTCCAGGATGAGGTCGAAAAAATCAAGCTTGCAGGAAAAGCCATCTTACTGTCCTCTCATATTTTGAGCGAAGTGGAGCGGCTGGCCGATAAAGTGGTCATCATTCGCCAAGGCAAAGTGGTTGAAACCGGGACATTGGATGAGCTGCGTCACTTAACCCGTTCTACGGTAACGATGGTAACGCAAGACAATGTGGCTATAATGGCATCCGTTAACGGTGTCCATGATTTCAAGCAATCCGGCAATCAAGCGACATTTTCCGCGGATAACGAATGTATCAATGAAATTTTGTCCGAAGCGGCAAAATTGGGCGTCAAGAAGTTTGAGTCCGTGCCGCCTACGCTGGAAGACTTATTCATGCGTCATTATGAAGTCTAAGGGCGGAAACGGAGGAAATTATAATGCAAGAAAAATTTGCACGTTCGCGTGTACTATTCGTCCAATATCTGAAACGTGATTGGAAAAAAATCATCATCTGGATTTTAGGTTTAGGCTTGTTTTCAGCCGGATTTGTTCCTGCTTTTGAAGAAATCGGCAAGGGACAAGGTTTGCAAGGAATGTATGAAACCTTGCAAAATCCTGCCATGATTTCCATGGTTGGTCCGACACCGGTTGAGACATCGGCGGATTATACTTTGGGCGCGATGTATGCGCACGAAATGTTGTTATTCTGTGGTTTGTTTGCGATGATTGTCGCTGCATTGCATGTAGTAAGCCATACTCGCAAAGAAGAAGATCTTGGGCTGACTGAACTCGTCCGTTCCTTCCAAGTGGGCCGTCAAGCCAACTCGCTTGCGGTAATTGCCGAAGTTGTTGTGATCAATATGATATTAGCACTCGTGATTGGCGGAATGATGACTAGCTATGGAGCAGATACGATTTCGGCCGAAGGATCCTTTTTGTTTGGCGCATCCATCGGCATGGCCGGGATCTTGGGAGCCGTAATTGCCTTAGTTATGGCACAAATCATGCCGACTTCATCCGGTGCAACCGGTTCATCACTCGGAATTGTAGGCTTGCTATATATTTTTCGCGCCGGAACGGATGTGTCGAATACGGATCTCTCCATGATTAATCCGATGGGTTGGACGTATCTAACCTATCCTTTTACAGGAAACCATTGGGTCCCCCTAATTGTGGCGATAGTCTTCAGCGTCATCGTCGTGATCATCGCTTTTGGCCTTGAAGGCCGCCGAGATATGGGAGCCGGTTATTTGCCCGAACGTGAAGGACGGGAGTCGGCAAAAAAATCATTGCTATCCGTACCCGGCCTGTTTACGAAGTTGAACAAAGGCGTAATAATCAGCTGGTTGATTGCTTTCGTCATCATGGGAGCAGCCTATGGTTCGATTTATGGAGATATGCAGACGTTCCTAGAAAGCAATGAAATTCTGAGTCAAATGTTTACGATATCCGGCGTTTCCATCGAAGAAGCCTTTACCGGAACCATTATGATGGTCATGACCGGAATGGTTTCCATCTTGCCGATTGCAATCGTAAACAAACTGTTCTCGGAAGAAACGCGGCTGCATTTAAGTCAGCTTTATGCGACCAAAGTGACGCGAGCTCAGCTATATTGGACGAGTGTCATGTTGGCTATCGTTGCTGGAATCGTTGGCATTTTGCTCGCTTCAAGCGGACTTGGCGGGACGGCCATTGCTGCCATGGGTGACGGCTCGCCCATGAACATGGGGGATTTTATCGCCGCTGGTTATAACTTCCTGCCTTCCGTGTTGTTTTTTACCGGACTTGCCGCTTTGGCTTTAGGTTGGGCACCTAGACTAGGCAAAAGCGTATATGCGTACCTTGGCTATTCCTTTGCTCTAAACTACTTTGGCGGCATTTTGGAGTTGCCGGAATGGTTCTCGAAAACAGCCGTTCAAAGCTGGATTCCACGGATGCCGGTAGATCCGTTTGATGCTGCCACCTTTATTGCGATCTCAGCGATCAGTATTGCCTTCATGGTTTTGGGCTTTGTGGGATATCGCAAACGGGATATGGTTGAAGGAGCTTAACCGATAAATAAACTGATCTCATACTTTGATATAAATGGAACAGAAAACGGGCTGAATCCTACATATTCAGCCCGTTTTTTTCATTTACGAAGTTTATCTGTATAACTAACAATATTGCCAAACTGCTCGCCCGCCATTATTCGCTGAAACGCGGTAGTGCTTCATCCATCGCGTAGATCCGCCCATTGGCTTAAACCACCTTTAAGTATTGGAATAGGAAGCATCATTGTCGGGTCAGCCGGCGCGGCGGGAGCGGACCAGAGTTAGCCCAGCGAGGATCACACCGATCAGCCCCATTACAATAGCAATGATCGCCCCAGCTCTCCCGGCGCCGGTACCGAAATCACCAGTGAATATGGTCAGATGCACTATAGCGTAGACTAAGACGATCAGCCCTAATACCGTGGCCACGATCGACCCGTTTCGCCCACCATTTCCGGTACGACGTACGGAGCGGGCCAGAGACAGCCCACCGATGACCGCGCTGATCAGGCCCACCACCGCGTCCATCGTGGCCCAGAGTCGCCCGGGGGTTAATCCGTATCCGACATTACCGTTGGTCACTTCAGCAGTGGCAATAGTTGGAGCAAGTAGAAATGCACAAAGCATTACGAATGTAACTAGCTTCAATTTCATTTGTTAATTACCCCTCTCGGTTGTTTTTTCATCATTTGCAAGGAGACTTCATGAGTTTGATAGGAGTTCCTGCTAGATCAACTAGTAAGATCTGTTTACCACCAAAACCTGGCGACAATATCATTGCGGGTACGTAGGCCCGCTTTAAGCAGGGTTCTCCTCCTAGATTCTCATTTCTGGCCTAGACGTTCCAACGATCAGTACACTCGTCCGTATGCAATGACTGTGCTGAACTCAGCTAATTCAAACGTTTTTGTTTATTTAGATCTGATCAAGCACTGTCGTACTTCCGTTCTACTCAATTGTTACGGAATTGCCGGATAATCCCCCCTTAATGCCGAGTTCAAACAGCGCTTTCTCAATCGATATCGTATACAATCCGCAGTTCATCCTTCCGTTTTCAAAAATTACGTTTCTCAGAATCCGATTCCCATATTCATTGTCCTTGTTGTTCTTCGCGGCTATCTCTCTCCTTTCACAGACAGTTTACAAAACAAATGTCGAGAACTTATGCAGATCTTCCGCTCTTTGTGTGGATTTCTTTAAGAACCTACCTAATCACGTTATAATTTTCGGTAAGCGGCGTGTACTCGCTATGGAATCAAACTAAGGGAAGGATGTGAGGGGAATGGAACCAAAATTGTTGATTGTGGAGGATGAACCGGGAATGCTGGAGGAGATGCAGACCTATTTGCAACGTGAAGGGTTCAAGGTATTGACAGCCTGTACCGGCAAGGAAGCGCTCATGATCGCCCGGTCTGAGCGGCCTGATCTCGTCGTGCTTGATTGGATGCTCCCGGAAAAAAGCGGAATCGACGTATGCCGCGAGATAAGACAAACCTCGCATTGCGGCATTATTATGGTCACGGCCCGATCGGAAGAATCAGATAAAATCGTCGGTCTGGAAATTGGCGCAGATGATTATTTGACGAAGCCGTTCAGCTTGCGCGAGCTCGCATCGCGCATCAGAGCTTTGCTTCGCCGTTTACGCGGACCTGAAGACAAGTCGATATTCTTGGAAAGAGACAACCTGATCATTTCCGAGGCCAAATGTCAGGTATTCAAAGACGGTCAGGAACTCCAATTGACACCTACCGAATTCAAAATTCTGTTCACACTCGCGGGTCGTCCCGGCATTGTCTTTAGCCGTTTGCAATTGTTAAAGGCTGCTTTGGAGGATGAGTACATGGGATACGAAAGAACGATGGATTCCCATATCCGGAATCTTCGCCGCAAACTGGGAGACGATCCTGCCAATCCTCGATATATTCAAACGGTATATGGTTTCGGTTACCGGTTCGGTGAACGTACATGAAGATGACGGTCCGTATGAAAATGTTTGCCTGTATGGGACTGATCGTTTTCATTGTAAGCATCACGTTCTCCCTGACAACGCAGGTTTACACAAGCGGCTTGATCGATCAATTTCAAAGGGAACAAATCGATGCCAACTATTTGAGCGCATCGCCCGAAGAGCAAATCGAAATTTTTAAATCTTATATCCTTGACAATATGCAGCTGAACGAACTGCTTAATGTCACGCACGGCGTGCGCTTGTTCTTGTTTGTTGCGATCGGGTTGTTCTTCAGTTATTGGATGTCGGGGGTGCTTACCCTCCCGCTCAAAAAACTTATAGCCGCCATAGAGCGCGTGGCGCAGGGTGACCTGAATGTCAAAGTACCTGTAGACACGAAAGATGAGTATGGGAAAGTTGCCCAAACGTTCAACGATATGACGTTCCGTCTGCGTGAAGCCGAAGAGACCCGCAGGCGACTGGTGGCCGACATTGCTCACGAGCTTCGCACGCCGCTCTCCGTGATGCAGCTTAAACTGGAGAATTATCAGCAGGCCGGTCATCATGTCCCGCCGGAAATGCTGCTTCGGCTTCACGATGAGGTAATCCGGCTCAGTCAGCTTGTGAACGATCTTCATATATTGTCGCTGGCCGAATCGGGCCGGTTGTCACTCGAACGCAAACCGCTCGATCTGACGATGCACCTAGAACGAATTGTGGACGACGTGAAATACGAAGCGGAAGAAAACGGATTAGACGTTTGTCTTTATACGATTTCGAGTCCGGTTACCGTTATGGCCGATGCGAGACGGATAACGCAGGTATTCATTAATATACTGACTAATGCGATTCGTTACACGCCTCGTGGAGGGAAGATTACTGTTGAAATCGAAGACCGGGTCTTTGATAGGAATGCGTTCTTTGCATGTGTCTCGGTGATCGATACCGGCATCGGAATACCGGCGGAAGAGCTGCCCTACCTATTCGATCGATTTTACCGCGTAGACGAAGCGCGCTCGAGGCATACAGGCGGTACGGGGCTCGGGTTATCTATCGCCCATCATTTTGTAAGAGCCCACGGCGGGTTCATCCGCGTTGTGAGTCAGTCTCATGAAGGTACTACATTTACCGTTTTTCTGCCTATAGGGCGATGATGTCTATAAAAGTTGATAACTCGGCATATGAACTTGCAGGAATTCCATTTACGTTCAATCTCCTCATATATCCAGGTCTGGTAGCTTAATAAGGCTGAGACAGGACCTTTGGGGAGAGTATAGGCAAAGCATATTTATAGAGAATTTAAAGACATTGACATTATATATGGCCCCTGAAACAGACCGAACATCAATTGCTCAAAAAACATACGACTCAGGCTCTCCACCAACTTGAGAAATTCAACCGAGATCTTGCAGATCCGAAAATGAATGACTATATCGTTCCGGCCGCCAAGGAGGCATTGCTGCTCCAGGCTGCGGAGCTGCTGAATATCTTAAATCAACAATTGGACAGTTGAAATCGATGCTAGAGTTAAGCCTAAACAGCGTGTACCTATCGGTACACGCTGTTTACGTGGATGAAATCATTATCTTTAGGCTTTCGTGCATGTAGCCATTTGCCTCGCTTTAGTTTAATAACCATCTAAAATTATTTCAACGACTTTCTCTACATACTCGTCTCTGCCTTCCATCATTCCTTCTAGCCTTGCTTTTTCAACTAACGTTTTCCATAAGTTTAGCTAAACTCCCACGACCATTATTTCAAGCGTATTGGTGAACCCACTCTTTTATCCGAGAGGCAACCTCGGTTACGTCGGTATCCGTTGTATCAATGGTAGGCATTGGTGGGTTATAGACCTCATCGGCAATTTCAAGCAATCGTTTTGCGAAGTTTTTGTGGTTTTGAATCTCTTCCTTAGACCACTTTCTTTCACGTAGACGTTTTTCGCGAGTAGCTTCATCACAATGTAGGTTTAGGTAATATACATGCTTAAAAAAAGGAAAGTCCGCACATTTTTCAATATCCCAAGGCATCATGGTGCCGCATATGATAGTCATGCGTCCACTTTCAACGATGTTGCGTGCAACTCGCAGCCAAATATTTCGCATGTTCTCCCAATCGTGTCCGATAAATTCAACAAGATCATCAGGATCAAAAATATCAAAATCAGGCATCATTTTCCGCAGTTCCTTGATGACATATGTTTTCCCAGACCCACTTGCACCTGTTACGATAAATAAAGGCAATTTTCTTTCCATAGTTATAACCTCGTCTCATCTAAATATATCGCTATTCCTTTATACGCCAGCAGTGCCTAGACGTAACTACAAATTCATCTGGCAGTCACTACCTCGCCTTATACCGCTGTCTATATTCGCTCGGCAGCATGCCTGTCTGCTCTCGAAAGGTTCTGCTGAAATATTTCTCATCCTCGTATCCGGTTTGCTTGGCAATCCAAACAATTGGCCTGGCCGTCTGTTCCAGATATTCTCGCGCCTTATCGATCCGTACCTTGCGCAGATATTCATTGAAGGAATAGCCAACGATTTCTTTGAAACATTGATAGAAGTAGCTTCGGCTCAGATTGACCCGCTTCGCGACATCGATAGCGAATAACGGCAACTCAAGTTCGTCGTGCACGATTTTGACCGCGGTCATAATGCTGCCGCTCACTTCGGGGCTCAGCTGCAGGCTGCCTGATAGCGTTATCCCATTTTCCCTGAATTGTTTCAGCCAGTCCGCAACCTCCCGCCAGCACGTAAATGTGTCAGGCATCTTGATATCATCAGGTTGTATCGCTCTATAAAGCCGGTTCCAGTCAACCATACATCCATAGATCCATTGCATTAGCTTGGAGACGGGTATACGCAGTTCTTTCAATCGACTGCAAAGCTTATCAAAGGCTTCATCGTCATGGACCCATGTGAAGGCGTGTAGTAATTCCTTTACAGTGGCCGTCTCTTCTTCTCCCGGTTCAGGACGTTCCGCCATCAGCTCCATGACAGACTTCTCAATCGGATAGGGCTCATTGCCGTCGCAGTCGTAGAAAAAATCTCTGCTCCTATAGGCCCGTATTCGTAGAAGCAGCTCGGATGGAGATAAACCGGCTGTATGCCGTAGCCGTACCATATGCCATCCGGTGCTGCACGTTCCGTCTGGAAGCGGCGGCAACGGGTCTTCTTCTTCATTGCCATGAGTCGGAACCTCCTTGGGAAGTTCCGTCAGCCACATCGGAATAGATCCATCCGCTTCCGCTATCCAGCCCAATGAAACGCAATCCGCTACCATTCTGCTTGTCACTGGCTCATCCGGGTACGTCAATAGCGCATAGGCCGTATCGCAAGAACAAGCCGCTACTATCGAATCCGACTCATTCTTGTGCCTCTGCTTCACTTCCACAATGCGCGAGTGAATGCGCTGAAACACTTCTTCGAACTGTTCTTTTTCAAGCTCAACCTTGGCAATGTAATCAATGGCACCCAGTCGCAGCGCTTCCTGAATGTATTCAAAATCCTGATGAAGAGTCAGCACGGCGATCGCGATATTCGGATATTGCTTGCGCACAACCCGAATTAACTCTATGCCCGACATTACCGGCATGGCCAGATCGGTCATTAACAGATCTACCCGATTCGCCTTCAAAAAATCGAGCGCCTTCTCCCCGTTGGCAGCTTCGCCTACAACTCTCATTCCGAACGATTCCCATGGCAAAAAAGACATCAGTCCCTTACGTACAAGCTTGTCGTCGTCTACGATGAGAACATGGATCATTTCGTTAAATTCTCCTCCTCGATTTGTATCGAAATGATGATGCGGGTTCCTTTGCCAAGCTCGCTTGTTACCGTAAGACTCGCTCTCCCTTCGTAATGAAATTCTAACATTCGTTTGACATAATTCAGTCCGATTCCCATACCCACTCGATGGCGTTCAGTCTGTTCCTGCTCAAGCAATGCCTCAATCTTTTCCTCAGAGATCCCCCCGCCGTTATCTCGAATTTCGATCTCAAGCCTGTCATTCTTTCTAACCACCACCTCGATTCTGCCGTTATCATCTAGCCCGTGATACAGCGAATTTTCAACCAACGGCTGCAGAATGAATCTAGGAACCGTCACTTCGAGTAATGCGTCGTCCACGTGAATATTGACATCGAACTGAAAATTGTATCGAATCTGCTGGAGAATGAGATATTGCTTCAGCGAATCAATCTCATCCCTGATCGTCGCAACACTGTTGCCTTTACGGAGATTGTAGTAAAGCAGTTTGTTCAACGAAGTGACAAGCCTGTCGATCTCCTCCTGACCGTTCATAACGGCTAGCCAGTGCGCGGTATCCAGCGTATTCATCAGAAAATGCGGATTAATCTGATACTGCAGCTTCTCGATCTCCAGATCCGCTCTGCGCTTCTCCTTGGCCTTGATTTCAGAATACAGCTGCGTAATCTGAACCTTCATATGTTGAAACTGGTTTAACAACATCTCAAATTCCGGGATGCGCGATTGCGTGGCAGCCGCATTAAAATTGCTGCCCGCAATCGATTTGATCTCCTTATTAAAGCGCGACAGCGGCCGGTACACCATTTTCCATAGAAGCCAGCCAATGGTCAGACTGACTACAGCGAACAGCAGCGCCAGCCCCAGCATCTGCATCATCCAGCGATTTTTCTCGCGGTTGTAGTCCGATTTCGCAATAAGCGAGACCACACTCCAGCCCTGATTGCTGACTTGTCGATACCAATAATAGTCGGACGTAATGCCTGTTACCAGGGAAGGCGCTAGAGCGTCCGAAAAAAATGAATTTTCAGGAAAGATATCTTGAAGCTCGCTGTATGAAATCCTTCCATTGTTGTCCAGAATTAAATGATTGGTATGCTTGCTGACTTCATCCAAATCAAGAATGCTCTGCGTCAGCTTGAAACCGGACTCAATGTAGACATAGGCGTCTTCCCTCTCCGGCAAATCAACTTTTCGCAAGGCGGAAAGCACATATTGATTGTTGAATCGATCTTTACTGATATGCGGTCCAAAATAGGTGATGCCATAATACGCTGCTATGATGGGAAGGTCATCGATATCGAATGGCTGTTTCATGCCTGTATTCTCAAAAAGAGTGGTCTGATCGTCGCGTAAATAATACAGCGTTAATCCGACATTGGGATTGGTGAACGTGATTAGATTCAGCTGGTTTTTGATTTCATCCGTCAGATAACTCCGGTCATACGGCTGCTTCGCCATCAAAAACTTCTCAAGCTGCCTACCGACATTCCCCTTAAAGGTCAGTTGTTGGGAAACGTGATTCAGATTGTCCAGCGTGTTCTCAAGCGACAATCGGACCTGCTTTAAATTGCTTTGAATGCCGGATTGCAGCTTCGTATTCAGAATGGATGTAATGGTGTTGTATGACAGATAACAGGTGCAGATGAAAGGGATCAATGTTGCTGCGGCAAACAGTAAAAGAATTCGATTTTTCAAGGTCAATCGCTTCAGGCGAGACTTCCAATCCTTTTCCGGTTTCATCGTTTCATCCCCATCGATTATCGACTCCTCCTCTCTTTGAATCATATGGTCTATGATGCGCATAATCAGAAACAGGCGGAAAAATCTTTCTAGAATATAACACAAATTAAAATGATTATTGAGCATAGATTTCAATAAATCAGGTGCCAAATCCGTTAACGTTCAATTGAAAAAATCACGGGTAGACAAATGTCTTCTCCGTAGTGGGTGAAATGTCCAACCACCCGCAACAGCCGTAAATTTTTGTACATATGACCCCCTCATTTAGAAACCACCTTCTATCCATGAAGGCGGTTTCATTGTGCTACAGTTAAATGGTCCATACGAATAGTTATTCCATTCATCTGAAAGAAGGGGTGTAATTATGAAAAACAAGTCAAAGACGTTAGCGCTTTTACTGGCCTGTTTTCTCGTTCTAGCAGCTTGCAGCAATCCAACGAATAACACGCCGGCTGCACCGGAGAAAAGCGCGGAGTCCAGCGAACCCGCCGATCCATTTGGCCGCTACGAAGAACCTGTTCAGATCAGCATCAGTATTGAAATCGATCCCACCGATAATGAATTGCCTCCTGGCGACACGCCGTTGGACAATCAATACACTCGTCAGATTAAGGAAGCGCTTAATGTGGACGTCGATCATCAATTTGCTGCCTCTGGCCAGAATCTTCGTCAGAGAATTAGTCTCGCCATTGCAAGTAACGATTTGCCGGATGCTATGGTCGTCAATGCCGTTGAGCTGCGCCAATTGGTCGAAGCCGACCAAATTGCCGATTTAACGGAGGTGTATGAGCAATATGCTTCCCCGGATATAAAAACAATCATTGAAAACACCAACGGTGCTGCCCTGGATGCAGTAACATTCGATGGCAAAATCATGGCCCTCCCGGGTGTGCAAGCCAATGCCGATGGCATTCACCTCTTGTGGATCCGGCAGGACTGGCTGGATAAGCTGAACCTTGAACCGCCAACCACGATGGCAGAACTTGAGGAAGTCGCCCGTGCTTTCGTCGAAAATGATCCTGATGGTAACGGTCAGCGCGATACGATTGGGATCACCGGACCGGAAAGTGGTGGCAAGCTGTACGCGAACTTCCTTGAGTCGAAGAACAATTTATACGGTTTTGACGCAATTTTCTCCGCGCATGACTCCTTCCCTGGATACTGGCTCGAGGGCGAGGATGGCAGCCCTGTATACGGCTCAATCCTGCCGGAGACACGTGAGGCGTTAGCTAGTTTAAGAGATTTGTATTCCAAAGGACTTATTGATCCAGAGATGGGTGTTCGTAACAAAGCGGATGAGCCCATTATTGCCGGAAAATCCGGAATGTTCTTTGCGCCATGGTGGATGGCTTACGGCCCGCTAACCAATGCCGTAAAAAATGATGCCGAAGCCAATTGGCAGGCTTATGCTCTGCCTTTGAATCAAAATGGCGAATTTAAACCACATGCTGCTACACCTTCTACTGAGTTTGTGGTGGTTCGGAAAGATTACGAGCATCCGGAAGTTCCTATGAAATTGCTAAACAATCTGTTTAAAAACGAGCAAGAGAACACCTTTGACCCGAGCAAAGGCGGTCCGGGTTACTATCCGCTCCGCGTGGTATACGCTCCATCCGACGAAATTGAATTTACAGTCAAAGCCCTCCGTGATGTGCTGGCAGGCAATAAAACCGCCGAGGATTTTGCAAATAACAAGGCCTACAAACTGCTGCCTTCGGACATCGCAAGCATCAAGACGATCAAAAACGAGCCTTACGATTCCATGGATCTTTCAACATGGAACCCTGAAGCGAACTGGGGAGCATGGACTCGATCGTACTCCATCATGGTGGGCGGCAGGCCGCTGGTTGATACCGAGTTTGAGGAGGTGCCCAGTCTTCTGTATGAGCAGACACCGTTAATGGAGAGCCGTTGGGTGAATCTGCGCAAATTAGAGGACGAGACTTTCCTGCGCATCATCATGGGTGCGGCTCCGCTGGAGACATTCGACTCCTTCGTCGAGAACTGGAAACGTCAAGGCGGCGACCAGATTACCCAGGAGGTTAAGGACGCGCTTGCGCAGTGATCTTAAGGCATACAACGAACCACATAGCCAGAGCTCCCGGCAGCTTTCAGGAGCTCTGGATCACTCGATGCAGGATTCGGGGAAGGGAGTGCTGTCATGCGTATGAAAGGCTTCGCCAAACATTATTATCTGATGCTGATCCCGGGATTTCTATGGCTGTTCGTCTTCAGCATCGTTCCGATGTTCGGCATCATCATTTCGTTCCAATATTTTAATCCAGGCAAAGGTATCCTGGGCTCGGATTGGGCAGGGCTTGAGCACTTCAAGTATATGTTATTGCTGAAGGATACACAGGAAGTCTTCAGCAATACGCTTGTGATCGCGTCCATGAAGATTGTCGCCAATCTGATTGCGCCTCTGTTGTTTGCACTCATGCTCAATGAGCTGCGTTTGATGATTCTCAGACGCTGGATTCAGACCATCGTCTATCTGCCCCACTTTTTGTCTTGGGTTATTCTGGGGGGCATTGTACTCGACCTGTTCTCCTATAACGGACCCGTCAATCAACTGACTGCCTTGTTCGGATTCCAGCCTAAACTATTCTTTGCCGACTCCCAACTGTTTCCGTTCCTCGTTGTCGGCAGTGACGTCTGGAAGGAATTCGGTTTTGGCACCATTATCTATCTTGCCGCGCTTACGGGGATCAACCCGGCACTGTACGAAGCTGCCAACATCGATGGCGCAGGACGCTGGAGAAGTCTCTGGCATATCACTTTGCCCGGGATCCGCACGACAGCCGTATTGCTTACGGTACTCAGCTTGGGTAATGTGCTTAACGCGGGCTTTGACCAGATCTTCAATCTGTACAACCCGCTCGTCTATTCTACAGGTGATATTATTGACACCTGGGTCTATCGTACAGGTTTGCTTAACCTGCAATATGAACTTGCGACCGCCGTCGGCCTGCTGAAGTCCGTTGTGGGCTTCCTGCTGATATCCGTCTCGTATTATCTGGCTTACCGTTTTGTTAACTATCGCATATTCTAAGGATTCATCCTGTTGCAAAGCTATATAGACTCATCCCATTCCAACTAGAGTAGGAGGTGCTGACCGTGGTCAGAGACCGGACGTTCGGCAACCGTGTGACGGATATTATACTGATTGTTGTCCTGATAGGCATTACGTTGTCATGCATCCTGCCGATCTGGTACACCCTCTCCCTTTCGCTTAGCTCCAACTCTGCCGCTGCGGCCGGTAAGGTCTGGCTATGGCCGGTCGATTTCAATCTCAACGCATATGCCCAGATTCTCAATGATCAACAGTTCTTCCGATCCTTCTGGACCTCGACCCAGCGAGTGCTGCTGGGGGTTATGCTTAATTTTATCATGGTTGTGCTCATGTCTTACCCGCTCTCGCGGACAGCGAAAGAGTTCAAGGGGCGCAATGTATTCATGTGGATTCTCATTTTCACGATGTTGTTCAACGGTGGACTGATCCCGCTGTATTTGACGGTCAAAGAGCTCAACATGCTGAACAGCATCTGGGCACTTGTCCTGGTCGGCGGCGCGCAGACACTCGTCTTCAACGTCATCCTCACGATGAACTTCTTCCGCAACCTGCCCAAGGAGCTGGATGAAGCTGCCCTTGTCGACGGCGCGGGACCATGGTACATCCTGTTCAAGATCTACATCCCGCTGGCCGTGCCGGTGCTGGCGACCGTCTCGCTGTTCAGTATCGTGTATCACTGGAATGAATTCTTGTACGGTCTGATCTTCATGTCCCGTGAGCAATTCTATCCACTCCAGACGTATATCCAGCAGCTTGTCGTCTCGGTCGATCCATCGACGATGTCCGAGGACCAGTACCGTCGCTTGTCTGAGTTATCCAACCGGACACTCGATGCCGCCAAGATCTTCATCGCGATGCTGCCTGTCCTCATCGTCTATCCGTTCCTCCAGCGCTTCTTCATTCACGGGATTACGCTGGGTTCGGTTAAAGAGTAGCTCCGCCACCCAGGACAACAGCTTTCAGAGATCCGAGCCATTTTCTTTACATGAATATAAAAATATACTGAAAACAGGCGCCGGGAGTACGTATCATCTCTCCCAGCGCATGTGCATTGTTATCCTATGTACAGACAACCTCATTATCCTGGTTGTCTTTTTTTAATTCTACAAATATCCCCCTAATGTCTGACCTTCGTATGGTTCACCGTGCGTTAATCGCTTCACTTCGAGACCGTCTTCGATCGTTCTTCATAAAGATTTCAAACAGATGAAATTTCACGTAAAACACAATGTATCGTCATAAGTTCACAACATGAATTTGTTATTTTATAACGGTAAACAAGAACGCTACGGATTAGAAATTCAGAAACGAACATTAGGCCGACCCATCCGCTTTCTAGAATATCAAGAATTTTGGTCCTCATATCGTTCAATCACACCAGAAAGGAATTGTTTATAATGAAAACGCTCGATATCGTAAAAGAAAATTTGTTGTTTATTCTTGGACTTGGCGCATTAGCTCTAGTGAGACCCATTATGAAGATGACGGGGATCATGGATTTGATCGGACAACAATTCGGCAGCATTCTCATGACGATTCTTATTTCCTTAGCTTGGATCGTTATCGTTTTAATTAAGAAACCCGCTTCTCCAGTGGTCATTCTTAGTTTTGCGGGTATGAGTTATGCCTTATATGCCGTCATCCTTAGCGGCTTAGTCTCTCCGCTTCTTGATGGAAAATTACAAGGTCCATTAACTAATCCGTTTGCTCTTGTAAGTGTCTTTGCTATAAATGCCATTTGGGGATTCATCGTTGGATTCATTGCCAAAACACTACGCCGTTAACGTTTGATATAACTGTTATCTCTTCCCACCATCTCTCGAATTCTTGACGTTATAATTGTCATCGGCGCTGACGTCAGCAAATTCAGAGAAACACAATATGTAACGGAAAACGGCCATCTCCGCCCCTATCGGACGGAAATGGCCGTTATGTCTGTACCTTGAAGCCCTTACCGTCAGCTCGCCTTCGCGAGTTTCGTGCTGCGAACCGATGCCACAGCGTATACAACGAGCGCTGTCCAGATGAGCGCGAAGCCGATAAGCAGAACCGGCGAGACCGATTCCTTGAACACGAATATGCTCAGTAACAGCATGATCGTCGGCCCGATGTATTGTACGAAGCCGAGCGTGGATAGCGCCATCCGGGCGGCCGCCCGCGCAAAGAAGAGCAGCGGCAGCGCCGTTACCACGCCGGAAAGAAGCAGCTCGACGAACACCGGCGCAGGCAGCGTCCATGCCGTCGTCTTGCCCACGGCGGCCAAATAGATCCAGTAGCCGAGCGCGACGGGCAGGATTACGGCTGTCTCCGACAACAAGCCAACAGAAGCGTCCTGCACGATCTTCTTCTTCGCGAGGCCGTACAAGCCAAACGATACGGCCAACGAGATCGCGACCCAAGGGAACCGCCCGTAGTCGATGGCGATGATGAGCACCGCGGCGCCAGCGATGGCAATTCCGAGCCATTGGCCGCGGTTAGGCTTTTCACGAAGGAAGACGACCGCTAACAGAACGTTCAGCAACGGATTTAAATAATAGCCAAGACTTGTCTCGACAACATGGCCGTTGTTGACCGCCCAGATGAAGATGAGCCAATTCGCAGCGATCAGCAGTCCGCTGGCGGCGAGCGACAGCAGGAGCGAGCGGCTAGCCGCAACCCGCTTCATGTCGCCCCAGCGTCGCTGGACGGCAACGAGAATACCCATGAAGACGAACGACCAGACAACCCGATGCGAGAGAATTTCGCCTGCCGGCACATTGTCAAACAACTTCCAATAAAGCGGGAGAACCCCCCACATGATATACGCGATAATAGCGTTAACCAACCCATTGTTCATTATGATTTCCCCTCTTCTAGCTCCGATGTCTTAACGGATTATACGCCTCGATCCTCGCTTAAGTAAAGCATATAATTCGTGTCCGCTGGCAGACAGTCACGCTCTTGTTCGATTCTCGTTGTATTTTGAGCTATCGTTTTCCGTTCGTTCGCAGACTCGATGAAGCAAGCAGCAGACACATTCTGCTCTGTTAGTCATTGATTATTTTTCCAAAATAGGTTATTTTATAGACAGCTTAGCGATAAGCAAGTTCCTATCACGAAGGGAGATGTGTTTTAATGGCGACTACTTATTTGGTGGTTTGGTCTTAAAACTGAATAGCAGGCATACGCGAATAAAGCGGGACAACGCCCGTATTATTTGTTGTGCCATTCAAAGTAACCTTTCGTGAATATTGCTGTTTGCGAGATACGATGAAGGTCGTATCTTTTTTGCGTCCTGATGCCGCGCGACAGCAGCTTCTTTAGAGGCTGCTTGACCGTGGCATTTTTGCGTCCAAAAAACAACATTAAAGGAGCTAACAAAAAAAACATGATGGATTTGAAAATTTATGGCTACACAGAAATAGAGGCAATTCAAGGCGGCTTAGTGCCCGGCAGGGTGACGGAGCTTCGGCGCGAGCGCTTCAGGGTCATGACCGAGCGCGGCGAGGTAACGGCGGTGCTCAAGGGGGCGTTCTATCACGGTGCGGAAACGCGAGTAGACTTTCCTTGCGTCGGTGATTTTGTTTTGCTGCACTACAACGAAAGCGGAGATTCTCTCATCGACAGGGTACTGCCCCGACGCTCCAAGTTCTCACGCGCGGATTACTCAGGGCATGCCGCAGGCTATGCCAAAACCGTGCGGGAACAGGTCGTTGCAACCAACTTTGACTATGTATTTATCCTTTCTTCTCTGAATTGGGATTTCAACGTTACCCGTATCATGCGGTATCTGACACAAGCCAGGCAGAGCGGCGGCCAGCCGGTCATCATTCTGACCAAGGCTGATCTCGCCCCAGATTATAATCTCCTGCTCGCAGAAATCACACAAAGCATCCCTAATGTGCCGGTTCACGCGATCTGCAGTCATACAGGCCTGGGGATGAACGAACTCGCTCCCTATTTGATGCCTGGTAAAACGGTCGTCTTTCTCGGCATGTCCGGGGTTGGTAAATCGTCTTTGCTCAATGCGTTGATAGAACAGGACGTAATGAAGGTTCAGGCAATCCGGGAGGTCGACAGCCGGGGGCGGCATACGACAACGCACCGTCAGCTGTTCATGCTGCCCTCCGGTACGATGGTTATTGATACGCCGGGTATGCGTGAGCTTGGGATTTTTGATGCCGACGAAGGCATACGCGCAAGCTTTATCGACGTGGAGGCATGGTTCCCGCAGTGCCGATTTACGGATTGCCGCCATCAGGCCGAGCCGGGCTGTGCCGTTCTTGCCGCGCTTGCCGACGGTTCATTGCCGCGTGAACGGTGGGAGCATTATGTGGCCCAGCAGCATGAGAACAAGTATGTCCAGGATAAAACCAGCTACCTCATCGACAAGAGGGCTCGAAACAAAACGAACGCCATGTGGAGCAAGCAAACGAAAAAAAACGGGGGATGGAAAATATGAATATTCAATTCGAATCGCTGATCTATGCCTTAAGCCGACAGTTCAAGAAGGATATCATCTCGGCCGACTGCCAAACCAACCCGTTGCAGGGCGGAACTGTGGGAAATGTGTACCTGGTAACGGGAATCGCCGATACCGCGGATGGCGAACAATTGCCGTACCGTATCGTGCTCAAAATCCAGCAGAAATGGGAGCGTTACGGCGATCCGGGTTCATGGCGCCGGGAATATGATCTTTATGCGTCTGACTTGGGAGCGACGTTCTCGGATGCCTTCCGCTGGCCGACATGTTATCACGCCGAGATCAATGCCGAGGAAAATGAATTCCAGCTGTGGCTGGAATATATCGATGGCGTAACCGGTTTAGATTTGACCGGTGACATGTATGAACAGGCTGCGCTGGAGTTAGGACGCTATCAAGGCAAGCTGTATGCGGAGCAGCCCGCTGTGCTGCAGAGCCTGACCAACCTGAGCCATGCGGATCTCATGAAGAATACGTATCTCCATTACCGGTCTTGGCCGGTCGTCTACGATTATATACGCTCGGAGAACTGCGATTTCCCGCAGCACGTGCGGCAAATGCTCATCGATATCGATGAGCATGCAGACGAGATTCTCGATCGCATCGAAAAATTGCCTCTCGTGCTATGCCACCGGGACTTCTGGGTGACCAACCTGATCTATGCCGACGGGAAAATCGCACTCATTGACTGGGACACATCCGGATGGGGCTACCTGGGCGAGGATCTCGCAAGCCTGATTGCGGATGAAGCGGATATCGATCACATGGTCGAAAACTACCAGCGATGTGTCCCCGCGTATTACAAAGGCTTTTCGGAATATGCGGATGTTCCTCCTATCGCCGAACATTGCGTCTACGAGCTGATCCTTCTCGGCTTCGGATACAGGCTTGTGGAGTGGTATCTCCACACAGAGGACGATGACGAAAAGACGAAGCATTTCCATACGCTCCAAAAAATCCATGACATGAAGACCACCCCTGTACTGGGTTGACTTTTAAAAAAAGAACTCCGAAAACCCTTGAATATAGTGGGTTTTCGGAGTTTCTTTCATAACTCCCATTCGATCGTCCCCGAAAGCTAGCTCGTGATAACATCTCATATTGCTATACATACACGTTTTAAAAAGGTCCGGTTATTTTCACCTTGATTTTATTGGATTCAACCGTTACCCCGTTCAATGTAATTCGAATCGACAACTCGGCTTGCCCCGGACGCTTGGCGATGATCTTTCCTTTCGGGTCGATCTCCGCCTTATCCGGACGGCTGCTCAAATACTCAATGACAGCGCCGGATAACTCCTTAGTCGTTCTTCCTTTATCAAGGAATACTTCGTAGGAATAACCGACTTCATCTCCCGGACGAAGCTGGAGCGATTCAGCCTCAAGCTGTACTTTGTCTAGCTGCACGACCAGATTCGGATCGCTATACTTCATCAGCTCGCTGCCGTATTTGAAATATAAGTTGCCAAAATCGTCCTGGGCCAGTTTTTCCGCATTGCTCTCCAACAAGATGGACAGCGATTTGCTTGCAGCTTCAATCTTAAACATTTTGCTTGTGTACGTATGGTCAGCAACATATCCCGTAAAAATAGTACCGTACACATTCCCGTCGGTTCCAACGGTTAAGCGAGGATTGCTGTGTGCATAATCTGCTGCAGGAAACATATCTTCGCTGTAAATAATCTCTTGGCGCTCCGGATCATAGATAAACAGAGACCCTAGCGCCATTCCCCAAACGTTACCGTCAGGGCCCCATATCAAAGAGGTTACTGCTTTTTTGCCCGCAACAGGTATCTGTTCCAGCTCTACTCGGCCGGATGCTGTATCGTAAATGGCAAGCTTCCCCTCTCCGCCTGTCATCGCGCCGGTGGCCATAAACAGCTTTCCATTTTTGTAAAGCAACGAATTGATCGAATGCCCGGATATAATGTCACGTTTCACATCAAACGTTCCGGTAACGGGATTATAGACGGTAAGAGCCCCGCCTGTTTTGCCTGCGATTGGATAAGAACCGATATATAACAGGTTTTCTTCCTCGACCCCGAGCATGGCAACGGGCCGGTCTTGCTCTGAACCCAGCTGACCAAGCCGCAGCGGATTATTCGGCTCTGATGGGTCCGTTCGGTTCCATGGCTTGGCTGGATCGTATTCAAAGATAGTCGCTCTAGGATAAACGCCGAGATACATTTTCCCGTTCAAGGAACCGAATCCTTCGACTTGGCCGATTTGAGGATAATGCTTGGTCTCGTTACGGGTTGGGGAGTAAATCCCCATACCCCCGCCTGAAATGAAGCCAGAGGACAGTATCTGCCCATCTGTGCTCTTCCCGATATTAAACAATTCCACGAACTGTGCCGGAAACGGAAGCTCCGGCGTTTCAATCAAACCGGTTTCCAGATTGTAATAAAATGCTCTTCCGCTATTTCCGGCCAATCCGACTAATGTCCAGCCCGGATAATTTGCCTGGTCCAGCTGTACATAACCAAAAGCTACGCCTGCTCCTTTGACGTCGACACCCAGCGAGCCGTAATCTCCCGTTCTCACGTCGTATGAATAGAGAGACCATTGCTGCGCGCCACCTGGAAGGGTTTCGTAATAGGTGTAGAATACCTCTTCGCCGTCAGGCGATAACGGTGAAAAGCCTCGTGCATTATAGGCAGTATTATTGTTAACGATCCAGCTAGCGGTATCGGGCTCATACACGAACATAACCGGTCCGGGATCCACGCGCACGAACAATTTACCTCCTGCATACTGGAGATCGTAAACCGAAGTCTTGCCGATAAATTCGGGATGATGAAGCGCAATCGACGTGCCGCTAGCAAGATCGTATTGATAAAGCTTAGCGACGTCTGCTCCCCCCACATAGATCATTTGACGATCGGAATCGTAAGCAAGGCTGCGGATATGAGCCTCTTTCGATGAAGTCTTGAAGGATTTAAGGATTCGAGTCTGGTCGGTAACGGGATCATATTCAAACAGCGATTGGGAATATCCTGTTCCTCCATACACTTTGCCATCTTCCCCGGCTACTAGCGTCCAGATGACGGTATCGGTAGGAACAGGTTTCCCGATGGCACGCAGCTTATCCTCTGCCGGATCATATTGAAACAACGTCCCGTTCGGCGTACTTCCGATGTATACCTTTCCGTCGGAGGCTGTCACAATCGCCCAAGCTGCGGAAACGTTGCTCCCGTCAAGCGCAACAAGTGGATGAGTGGATTTCACTTCTTTCGAAGCAACATCCATCACGATGAATTGTGCCGGATCACCCTGTGCGACCGTAAACAAAGCATCCTGACCATTCCTATCTTTACCGAATGCAGCCGTCATTAAGGTTAAACTTGAAGATTGCGGTCCTAAATTCGTTAAGTACGGGGAGGAAGCCTGCGACTCCAATGAGACGCTGTCAACGAAATACCTTCCGGTTAGGTCACCATTAAAACCAAAGGCTACCCTGACCTCCGTTGCATTTTTAGGGGCAGAAGCAGCCACTCTTAAATTCTGCCATTTGCCCGATGTTTCACCGACCAGGCCGCTCACTACGGAGACAAGCTTTCCGCCTGCATCATAAAATCTGAGGTCTGCTTTGCCGCCTTGGCCTTCATCCGATAGCACGCTTGCTGTCATGATGACATTGCCGAATGGTTGGGCGGCATATGCATCGCTCACAACTCCGGAGCCTGCGGCGGGCGACAGGAATTCCATCTGAAGACTTCGTTCCCCTTCTGCGTACACGGACTCACTTACAGTTATGACAGCTGTGTCTTCATCGGGCTGCCAGCCCGGTAAGCGTCCATCTTCTTCGGAATCCTCGAAGCCGCCGTTGATCATAACGTTGGTCAATTCTTCGTCTGCTGCATACGTGATCGACTTTGCCCACCCGATACTTGCGAACATCATGATGACTGTTAGGGCTCCGGCAAGCCGACTCCTCCACTTGCTTCTCACTAAACTCTCCCCTTTGCGAATAAATTTTTTCAACAAATAGTAAACGCTTTCAATACGCTCTCATCTTATCATATCCCTTCATTCGTATACAAGTAATATACATGTAAATATAATTCTTTCCGATAAATGATGTCGTGTTCCCAGTTTGCTAATGCCGCCGCGCCGTCCGGGGTCGGATATACAGGGACAGGCTGTAAAGTTGTATCCAATGCCGAGCTTCGTAAACCACCTTCCGTCCGTCCCTCCGGGGAGCAGCATCCGCACCGGAACGGCCTCCTTATCCACTCTTTCGGCACATCGGACAGCAAACCGAACATCCCCAGTCGGGATTTGAGGCGCGTGGGTCATGGTGCGGAACTGGGGCACGGCATGCCGTCTCCGTCCTCAGACGGAGACAAAAACCATTCTGCCGTCCCTCACTTCTTCTCAGAGCAATAAGTTATCGTTGTATTAACGCCTGTTGATATACCGTTACACAGTCAAAGAATTCTCTTTGTATTTAAACACGCAGCAGAAAAACCTAGTTCGAAAACTGAAAGGGGCAAGCATGATGAAGCTGATCTATCAATTAGAGCATGTGAATAAAACATACAAAAAAGGCAAGGTTGTCGCCAATCAAAACATAAGCTTCGACGTTCAACAAGGGGAAATTCTCGGTTTGCTCGGTCCGAATGGAGCCGGCAAATCCACGCTGATCAAGCAGATGGTAGGCCACCTTGCTCCCACCTCAGGTACGGTACGCTATAAAGAAACCAGCGTGCAGACACAAACCAAGCGAGTTGCCCAGGAGGTCGCCTACTACTCACAAGAGCCTCACGCCCTGACCAGTTTAAAAACCTGGGAAGCCTTGTATTTTACAGGAAGATTGCGTGGGTTGACGAAGGAGTCCGCCTTAAAGCAAACAGAGGAATTGTTGGAACGCTTTGGTATGCAAGACCTCCGTCATAAGCTGTTGAAAAACGTTTCCGGCGGACAAAAGCGTTTAATCGGGATCGGTACTTGCTTGATCGGTTTTTCCCCCGTCATGATCCTGGATGAACCGACCAATGAACTGGATCCTAAAAAGAGAAGGCTCGTATGGGATCTGATTCAGGAACGCAATCGCCAAGGAGTAACCGTAATCTTGGTAACACACAACGTGCTGGAGGCCGAACAGGTCGTGGATAGAGTCGCTGTCGTAAATCACGGCAAGCTATTGGCCATCGATCATGTCGGTGTCTTAAAACAAAGGGTAGATCAGCGGATGAAGCTGGAAATTACGACTTCCTTTGGCGAAAGCGATTATGTTTGCCGAAGCTTAAGCGCTCTAGGGCAGTGGACCAAAACGGGAGAAAACCGAATCCGGACACTGATCGAGAAGCAAAACGCCAGCTACGCGATCGACTGCCTGACTGAGCAGCAATTACCGATTGAAGAATACTCGTTGGTCCCTCCGAATCTTGAAGATGTCTATTTTCATATTGATGACGATCAGGATAAGCATGCCAAAGCGGAGGTGGTCTAAACATGGAAAAGATAAAACCATCCATGCAAAGCCATGACATGCAGCTGCAAGAAACCGTCTTTCTCCAAGGGCACGAACAGCAGAGCATAATCCAGCGCAGAATCACGGAATGGCTGATCTTAGCCCGTATTCAATTTACGATCATCCGCGAGGCATGGGTTTGGATTTTCATCATGGCATGCATGTTTCCGTTAACTACGCTGTTGTTTCTCAAATTCTTTACGGTCGACCCAACGCCGGCTGTCATGACACGTATTATTACGGGGAATATGCTTTTCGGCTTAATCGTCATGGGACTCAATTCCATGGCTCAAGAGATATCTTGGCAGAAGCATCAAGGCCATTTCACGTACTATTCGTCCCTGCCGATCGCCAAGGTAAACTTCATCTTCGCCAATCTGCTGCGCGGCTTGATCATGTGCGTACCGTCTTTTATTATCTTGGCGATGATTGGTCAACTTGCTTACGGCATTCAATTTCACTACAGCTGGGGACTTGTCCCTGTATTGCTGCTCACCGTCTTTAGCGTGGTTGGCGCGGGTGTACTGATCGGCTTCTGGTCACCTAGCCATCAATTGACCAACATGCTGGTCCAGGCGCTGATGATGTTCATCTCGTTTTTGACGCCTGTCATGGTGGATATGGATCAATTGCCTATGATTTTGCAATGGTTCTCTTATATCTTCCCAACCACTTACGCCGCTGAGGCCATGCGGGAGGTATTGATATCGGGCTGGTCCGGCTCTGTCGCCTGGAACACGCTTGTTCTCTTGTTTTTCTCGCTGATCTCCATCGTATTGATCTTGAAAAAGGTTGATTGGCGTGTTGAGTAGTAAAGAAAAGTTCTCCTTGTTTACGTTCGTTAACTAGCAACCTCGACGAAAATAGATAATCACGAGCAGAACAAAGTCGTCTTTTCAGGCGACGCTGGACACCTACTTGTACCTATCAAAGCAAACAAGCCGCTAAAATAGCGGCTTTTAATGTGAGATGGCGTTGTCCCTCTGCCCGAAATTTTATAAACGTGGGCAATGCAGATTCCAAATGGTATCTGTTATTTGAACGAGATTTTAAGAGCTAATCACCGTTTCTTCATTCCAGAATTCTTTTACTTCGTCTAAT
Organism: Paenibacillus sp. CR_12; assembly: GCF_041953985.1. Classification (NCBI taxonomy): domain Bacteria; kingdom Bacillati; phylum Bacillota; class Bacilli; order Caryophanales; family Paenibacillaceae; genus Paenibacillus; species Paenibacillus sp. CR_12. The sequence goes on from NZ_JAVFHO010000002.1 coordinate 353,602, forward strand.
ATTTCAGCAGCAGGCGTTATGGTGGCCTCGAAAATCGTTCTACCTGTTTTCCTTAAATAATATTGAATTAGATAATATCCGCACGCGTATCCGGCACTATAAGGCATGTTGACCGGTTTAAAGTTTTGAAGTTTGGCGATCTCGTCACCATAAAGATACGGAGCGATATTATCAAAACCCGTTAACTGCAATTGCTCTTTAAGCACAGGCTTTATGCGCCTGTTCAGTGTTACTGCGTCTGTTCTCGTTACCCAAGGGCCGAGCAATTCTTCTCCAAACATGAACGTAGCGTAGTTTTCGGCTAATCCTTCACTTACAATGAGCTCGCCCAAATGAACGGTGTGATCCCACTGAATAAATTGATATCGCACATTATGGTTGCATTCGTGCGCGAGCGCAGCCTTCATTCGAGGAATCGTGTACGCATTTGGCAAGATGGTACCCCAGATATACCCGGGAATGCCCCCAAAACCGCTATAACCATCGTTAATGGTTAAGGCACGGCTTTCCGGATTCCCTAGTTGAATAGTAAATAAATATTCAGAAACTGGGAGGTTTATATCATGTTCCATAAATAGTTGGAGGCTTTTCCTTACTGCGTGCTCACACTCTAACCAAAAAGGATCTGACGAAATCAAATCTACCTCATGTGAAATCTGCGCGGTAATCTGATCAGGAGATCGATGCATTATGCTATTAAACGTAATAACGTCAAAACCGTTAGCCTCTTCCGCTCGAAAAGGGATCTGTTGAATTTGCCATTGTTTCATAAAGGGAGCCATCATTTCGTTTCTGAATAATTCTAGTTTTTCCTCGGGCGAAGCTTGGGCAACTTTTTGATAAATATGGTCTGAACGCAATGTTCTTATGTTCATTTCTATCACTCCTAGTTATGTATTCATAGAGAGACTTATGCACGGGCTACGATCGATTTCTAACCATAATACATAAACATCATATTTGAATAGAAGACAACGAGGATATGCCGATTATAGATATATTCATTTATTATCTCTTCCTGCCCGTTTCTTCATTTGAAAAAGGGAGCAGCTGCTGGCGCAATCTGCTCCCTTTCATTCAAATCGTTCCAGTTTATCTTTGGTAACGCAATCGAAACACACCATAATGGGATCTAATTATTTTATCCCGCCCGTAAAATCCCTTATTTTGTCCGAGATTTCTTTTGGATGAGAACGATATAAATAATGTCCCGCGTCCAATAAAACCATTTCTCCATGTACAGATTCCTCTAATTGCTTCTCATGCTCGGGGATCCATCGGTCCGTCACAGGGTGATTCGCTTGAACAAAGAAAAGAATAGGTAAATCGGGAGGAAAATTCAGCTGTTCTGCTGCTTTAAAGTTGGAATACATGCTCACTGCCTCATTTAATTGCGTGTTGTTATACATGTTTTTGCGTATCATAATGTTCAATTGTTCTTTGGTTTGTTGATCATACGGCAGTCCTTCATAAGGGTCAGCGCTTAGTTTCAATTGTAACCGGGCGAAGCCCAAGTTGCGGAACCATTTAACCGGTTCAGTGTCTGACGAATCAATCTTCTGTTCGCTCAGAGACGGAACGCTGCTATCCAGCCCGATAAACGCACGCACTTCATCTGGATATTGGTTCACGTAATCCAGACTATAGAGCCCCGAAATGGAATGAGCCATGAGGATATAACGATTGATCTGGAGACTTTGTAACGCTTCGTGAATTTCACTTGCGATATTCGCTGTACTGCGCTCCTTCTGGGTTCGATCGCTCAAACCGTAACCAAAAGGTTCAATCACGACGACTTTATAATAAGGGATTAACTCTGATATGAGCGGCTTAAAATCAAGTGCAGGTGCCGCTGCTCCATAACCGGGAAGAATCACAATGGTTTCTTCACCTTGACCTTGAATGAAAACATTCATCTGTTTTCCATCTACAGCTATACGCTGACCGTATGGCTCCATTCTTTTTTGTTCTGCATGACTGCTGATTTTATTTACGGTATACACGGTGGCGATAAAAAGCAGGATGGCTATAACTACTGCGACGATTATTTTAAGCAAAATATGTAATACTCTCTTTGTTTTTGTACTATTCCTTACTTCCTTTCCTGCTGGTTGCGTCAAACTCTTCAGCTCCTTCTTGTCTATCTGTACAATGGCCATGGGGTCCGCTAATGCAAGTCTAGCCAACCAAGATGTCCTCTCAATGAATGCGATATGAACGGAGCATGAACAAAGTTTATTGGTAATCGACACCCCCTATTGTCCTCGGCCAGGGACTAGATCTTGTACGGACAAAACAAAAAAAGCCGCTAAAATAGCGACTTTCAATGGGTGCATGTTTCTTGTCCCTCGACATTTCTTCAAAATAAGCTATCAAACGCACGTTCCATTGAATCGGCTTCTTTAGAAACCGCCAAGAATACATATTTCCCCTTCGTCTTTAACACATGATGTTCGACCAGATAATATTCATCCGGGCGATAGTCCTTGAATTTCATTTTTTGCGTTTCGATTCGTTGTTCAATTTTGTCTTTGACGCTTTCTGCTTTCCTCTCATCCTTCAGCTTGATGACGGCCAATTCGTCGGCTTTTACATTCGAAGTAGACGTATATAGAATAAAATCATCCACACTGTCTGCATCGATATTATACAATTTCTGCAGCTTATTCAGATCCTGCTGTTTCATTTCTTTTAGACTCACTGCCTGTTCGATACTTTTCCCGATTTCGGTGGCTGACTGTTGTTCTGAAATCTTGTCATTCTTGCCTGCGCATCCGGACAAAACGCCAATTACGACGATGAATGCAAGCATAACGGGAGAAAAACTTCTTTTCCCGTTCCATTGTTTTTTCATGTGATCACTCCGTTACATTTTTTATGGAGGGGTCTTCAAAAAACGTATTCGCATTATATAGCAACAGCATGTTCTGGATCCCCTGATCGTTCGCGAACGACGCCAAGTCTTCCTCATAATACCGAAGGTCAACTACATCAATTTCGCTAAAATGCTTCAATAAGAAAGGGATGAGGCTGTTAGCGTATGAATCTTTGACCACCAGCAGCTTTCTACCGTTTGGATTAGCCGTTTTAATATGGATTCGTGCATGGTTACCGTTAAGAAACACCGCATATTTATCCTTTCTTTGCAGCTGCTCCATCGCATACAATGAATCCGCGGTCTTCTCTTCATCGACATACGTTACGGTATATCTCTCTTGATCCTTTGGCAAATAAAGCTCCAAACGATCGAGCTGTACATGTCTGAAACCGCTTTTTGAATAAAGCGAGCCGTAAAATTCATCCGTAACTTGCTGGATATTAAACTCTTCCTCATTTTGCGGTGTTAACCCCATTTGCCTGCATAGCTCCAAGTAGGCTACATATGCGCCTTGGGTTGTCCAATGATGATCCGTCTGATAAAAGATGGGTTGGTCACGCTCAGCATATAAACTTGGGAAAACATCAATAAAACGAATATTGGGATGCAGCCATTGCTTTACTTTGTTCAGGTATGCTTCTTGATCGCCGATGACAGCATATTTCGGAAGTTTGTCTTGATATAGAGCTGCTGCCGTTGGCGCAAGCATCACATATTTTTGCATGTCCGGCGTGGCCTGGTCAAACGCATGAATGGCCTCAATCTTCTCTTTCAAATCCTCTTCCGCCGGGGAAATGACATCCTGAATCAGATACCCGTTTGTTCCTAGGTAAACTCCGTTGCTCATCTTTTTTCCCATGAACCGATCCGTATCGGTTTTGGCCCCGATCCAAAAGTCTCTGAAAACAAATTGGTCCGACACATATTTTTCGAAATCAGCAGTGAAATCTCCTGACACCAATGTTTTCAGCGAGAAATGCGGCAGCTGCTCCAGCATCCGGTTTTCCGATTCCGAAAATGAACGATCCGCCGCCAAAAGATTAAGAATTGCGATTACGCTTATAAACAGGATCAGCAATAAGGCCAGCACTTTACTTTTGAAATTTTTGTAATATCCCATGGCTGTCCCCTTTTAAAATCGAAAATATAAAAACGGATTGTAGGTTTCATTGACCAGATAAGCTGTCGACAGGACCATGAATACAAAATAGATAAGTGGAACGGTAATCATGCTGGCAATTTCCCACTTTTCCTTCATGCAAGATAACACCTTTCCAGGAAGCGGAGTTGCACAGATGGCCAACACGACAAACCATACAACATTCGTAGACAAATCATAGAGCGCCTGCTGATCCGCAAAAGCATGCCCGCCGAAACCGAACATCGCGCCAATGAAATGCCAAGCGGAAGCCAGATGCTCCATTTCGAACAATACCCAGCCGATCATAACGACCAGAAGCGTGTAGACATGGCCGACAAAAGCGGGCCAGCGTCCAAGACTTTGCAAAAGAAATCGTTTCTCGATGATCATAAAGAACCCGAAATACAAGCCCCACACGATAAAGTTCCAACTGGCGCCATGCCATAACCCGGTTAAAAACCATACGACCAGTAAATTCCGGAGCTGCTTCATGAGCCCTGATCGATTACCCCCAAGCGGTATGTATACGTACTCCCTAAACCAGCTGCCGAGCGAGATATGCCATCTTCGCCAAAATTCGGTTACACTTCTTGAGATGTAGGGATAACGAAAGTTTTCCATGAAATCAAATCCGAACATTTTACCAAGTCCGCGGGCCATATCCGAGTAACCGCTGAAATCAAAATAGATTTGCAGAGTAAATGCGGCAATGCCCAGCCAGGCGGAGAGTACGCTCAGTTCCTCGATCGGCGTCGCTTTAACACTCGCCCACAATAATCCGATATTGTTCGCCAGCAGCACTTTTTTGGCAAGTCCCCTGATGAACAGCTCCGCCCCTTCGCCAAAACGGTCCAGCGACACCTTACGGGAAACGAGCTGTTCCGCGATATCGCCGTATTTGACAATGGGACCCGCTACTAGCTGCGGGAACATCGTCACATATGCACCAAATGAGATGAAATTCCTCTGTACCGGTACTTTATCCAAGTAAACGTCAACGACATATGACATCGTTTGAAAGGTATAGAAAGATATGCCCACAGGGAGCGGCAGATCAGTGGCTCGGATATTCATATGAAACAACTGATTGATGTTGTCCACGACAAAATCCGCATATTTGAAAAAGCCGAGAATTCCCAAACTACCGACCATCGAGCCGATAAAAATCGATCGGGCAATCCGCTTCCGATGTCTGTACTTATCGATCAGCAGCCCGTTGATATAATCGAAGACCGTGGAGAAAATCATGATGAAAATGTACAGCGGCTCGCCCCACGCGTAAAAGATCAGGCTGACGACAAGCAGAACAGCATTTCGAAGTTTCATTGGGGATATGTAATAAATCAGTATGGTTACCGGGAGAAAAAGGAACAGAAATATTAGGCTGCTAAAGACCAATATTCACACCCCCAATTTGGCAGATCTTTTGCATACTATTCTGCTTGATCTTTTAGCAGATCCAGCATTCTAGCGTAAAACTCCGGTTTAAAATGAATGCCGTCCGAGTCGTACAGATCATTTGAGCCGTTTGAAAAGATCGGGGACAAATCAACAATTCCAAGGTTCTCCTCATCGGCCAGCTCTTTTAATCCTTGGTTATAATCGTTGATGTTCTTGTATCTGGGTTCCTTTTGCTCTGCTTCTGCCGTTACCGGGGTTACCGTTAGAAGCGTAATTTTTGCTTGTGGAAGTTTTTCTTTGATCGTGTCGATCAGCTTCGCATAGTTTTTCATGGAATAGGCTTTGGGGTTATCCGTAGGCCATAAAATGTCATCCGAACCCAAGTGGATAAAGATTCGTTTCGGATCCCGCTTGGTCAACTCATCCATATCTTGAAGTGCAAACTCCGCCGTTTTTCCTGCGCCTGCCAGGACATTCTCCTCTTGAAGCACATCATGGAAAGATAAGCCCTCCGTAATGGAATCCCCAAAAAATACGCTGTCCTGGAAGAGTGCCTGATACGCGCTATCGACTAGGCCTTTTGATTCCGTTACCTGTTCTTCGTTTTGAGGGGGCGATTGCTGCGGATATGTAGATTCATTTCCGCATGCTGCCAAGGCAAGGGTAATGCTACCAAGGAGTAAGCTTGCAACTATTTTTTTCATGTTCATATTCCTCACTTTACTTTAAATTTAGAGCTTCTATCATTCCATCCAGAATGGAGCTTGCCACCCGGTATTGGAAATCTTCCGTCAGCATTTCATTCTCTTCTTGCGGATTCGTTAAATAACCCATTTCGATTAGAGCCGCCGGCATGTTGGTGTCCTTCAAGACGAAGAAATCCTCTTTTTTTACTCCCCTGTCCCGAAATCCGCTGGTTTGAACCACATGCTTTTGCATAATTTCCGCCAAGAACTGGGAATCTTCATAGTAGTAGTAGGTTTCAGTACCTGAAACGCCAGGGTCTTCATATGTATTCCCGTGAATGGATATGAACAAATCCGCACCCAGTTGATTGGCAATTTCCGGCCGTTCCCGGTCAACCGAAGACATAAAACGATCATCTGAGCGGGTGAGATACACCTCAATCAGCTGTTCTTGTTTCGCCAGTTCTTCTACCTTACGCGCTACCTGCAGCGTAAAATCTTTTTCGAATTTTCCACTGGCGCCAGTCGCTCCGTGATCTTTGCCGCCATGCCCGGGATCGATGACGATTTTGTACGGCGTCCCCGCCTGATAAGATACACTACTGTTTTCACCTAATAGGCTCTTCATCCGATAGTTTTGCTCGCTCTTGCCGCGACCTGCGGCCCCATCTCCCGAATGGATGCTGTACAGCAAGACCATCACCACGGACAACAAAAACGCTAACGTCAGTACGGCTTTTCTCATACTCTTTTTCCTCCCTCCGAAAAAAGAGTCTACTCATTTGAGATCAAGATGAAGTGCAGATCATATCAAATCGATTTATAGATTCGTGATCCTCTTCAAAACTCAAGTAAAAATGATAATTGAGGAAGGCCTCCTTAAATAAAAAAAGCGCAGAATCGGATTCTACGCTTTCTTATTCAAATGAAAATAGAATAGGACCCCATTGGGCGTATTGGTTACACCATAGGGAAACACCATGCATATCCAGAATCTTTTTGGAGATGGCGAGGCCAAGCCCCGTCCCTCCAGTCGACCGCTTTCGGGAAGGTTCGCCGCGATAAAACCGGTCCCAGATCTTCTCAAGCTGTTCGCCAGGAATGCTGGCTCCTTTATTTTCGATGCAAACTTTAACGGTGTCCCCATCCTGCAACATACTGACGAGAATGGACTCCTGCTCCGGCGTATAGCGAATTGCGTTACCGAGGAAATTGACGACGACTTGCTCAATTCGCCGCTCATTTGCAAACACTTCGACAGGTTTCAGTGACATATCAAAATGTAATTGCTTGGCCTCGATGTCCGCAGCCAATTTTGCGCATACCCGCTCGATTACGTCGTCGATATAAAAAGAATCCATATCCATGGTATACGTTCCGGATTCATATTTGGCCAATTCCAGCATATCCACGATCAGCAGATCTATTCTCTTGACTTCGTCCTCCATCGCCTTGAAGTAATAATCCCTTTTGTGGCTTGCCACCCCGTCCTTCATAATGGCCAGGCAGCTCTGAATGACGCTTAGAGGCGTTTTCAGCTCATGGGATACGCCGGATATAAATTCTTTTCTCGTATTCTCCAGCTGCTTCTCTTTCTCGATGTCCTGCTCAAGCCGAAGAATATGAGAGTGCAGGCGCTCGGAGAGCTCGTTAATGTTGCGCGACAAGTCCCCGATTTCATCCTTCGTTGTAATTGGGATTTTTTCCGAAAAATCAAGGTCTGCCATTTGCCGCGTGGTACGGTTGATGCGCAGCAGCGGCCTGGTGATCTGACGAGAATAATAGAACGATGCCAGCACCACGAGAAGCAGAGTGGCAATAATGATGTACACATAGTATTCCTTGATCATCCCTGCGGCTTCATTAACAGGCTGGAGTGACGTCATCGCAAACAGATATGCGGGATTCCCGTCGCGATCTTGAATGCGGTCCACGAAAATTTTATAGTCCACATGGTTTTCTTCATAATCTACGATCTGATTAGCGTTATTGCTCTCCTGCCAGTCGCCATACAAAAGATCCGCTTGGAAAGCTTTAATACGTTCCAGCAACAGGTGATTGCTATAACGCGAGACTCCTGCGCCTTCCGGTATCCGAACTTTCGTAATGGTTCCTTTGACTAGAAATGTAGGATATTTTTCACGATATTGGATCACGTTCGTTCGATCGACGACCTCGCCCTCTTTGTTCACCATCTGCCGATTTTCCAGCTGGTTTTCCTCTCTCAGATTGTATGCGTGCATCGCCATCCGCTGGATAACTGGCTGGCCATTCATGATCAAGCCTTCCATGGCGATCTCTTCCCCTTCTTTAATCCAAGGAGTGAGGAACGGATTATTGCTGCTGAAGTCCTCTACATTGATAAAACTGTATAGAGGTACGATCAACGTTTTATTGGAGAACATGGCATCATCCGAATGTTCCAGCTTGATTTCCATAATGTAATCTTCGGTATATTTCAGATTCCCCCGTGCGTCCAGCGTTGCGATCCATGTGTTGTTCTTTTGATAGAAGTCTTGCTCGATCTTGACCATCTCTTGGGCGTTCGCGGCACGATTCAAGTCGCTATGTTCATAAGCCTGAAGCGCCGCGTTCACGTCCTTCACTTTCTGATGAACATAAAACTGTTTGAAAAATACGGTTTGCCCTATAAAAATTACGGCAAGAATGAACAAGCATAATCCCGTCGTTAATAGGAACAGCTTAAGGACAATGCCTTGTTTCATAACTTCTCCTCGAATTTATAACCTGATCGAACGATCGTGGCAATATGCTTGGCATGCTCCCCTAGCTTGAAACGCAAATTACGGATATGGCTGTTGACGGTCCGATCGTCACCGACGAAATCATACCCCCAGATTTTTGTAATCAGCTGTTCTCTGGTGATAATAATTCCTTTGTTTATCATCAGATAAGCCAAAATTTCAAATTCGGTATGCGTCAAACTGCAGTTTACCCCATCCACCGTAACCGTTCGGGATGGGAAGTGGATGGAAATACCGTTGCTGGACAATATATCGTCTACTTGTTCCCGGGTCTGTCTGCTCTCCAAAAGCCGCTTTGCCCGTGCCAGCAAGATTGGAGGGCTGTACGGTTTGGTTACGTAGTCGTCGGCTCCCAGTTCAAACCCCATCAAGGTATCATCCTCATCCGAACGGGCCGTCAGCATAATAATCGGAACGTTTGATACTTTTCGGATGCGTTTGCATACGGACCATCCGTCCAACTCAGGGAGCATGATATCCAGAATGATCAGATCCAGCTCATATTCCTGGAAAAGCGCCAAAGCTTTTTTGCCATCGTCCGCTTCAAGCACTGCATAACCCTCTTCAAGCAAATAATCTTTTACGATTTCTCGCAAAATCTGCTCATCTTCTACAATCATTATTGTTTTTGCCATATGACTACCTCGCAAGTGTTCTAATCTGGCATGAGATCTACCTTTAGACTCACGCCAATGCGTTTCATTTGGATACTATCACTTTTTTTTACACTAGACAAACGTTGAACCGAGACCAGGAGACACCTCCCAAGGTCATTGGTTTCCTCTCTATTATTAGGCGAAATTGGACCATGTTTTTGCTCTTTTCGGCAGACAAACAAAAAAAGCCGCTAAAATAGCGACTTTAAATTGGTATCTCGGAAGCACAATAAATAGCAAGTGAGCACTTTGCTGTAATCCGTAAACAGCGAGTTGATCATAAGGTGAAAAGATGCAATTAAGAGCAGTTATAACCTACCTTAAGTGAATAATTTATAGCAGATGCTTCCGACCCATACGGCGATTAATACCCAAATCAAAATGAATAACGCGCCAGTCACCCAGTTTCTCGGTTTTCCCTGCTTCCTGATCTCCTCCGCTTTAGCTCTACATTCTTCAATAACCGATTGTGGAATCATTTTAAGCGCGATCGTAATTCCTAAAGGCACGATGATCAAATCATCAAGATAACCTAAAACGGGAATGAAATCCGGTATCAAATCGATCGGACTGAAAGCATAGGCAACCACTAACACCGCAAACAACTTTGCGAACCACGGTACTCTTGGATCTTTATAGGCCAGGAACAAAACAAAAACATTTCGTTTAATTTCTCTTGCCTTATTCTTTGCTTTTGTTAGTACCTTCGCTTCTCTCATAAAGACCTCCAACATCATTTGCTATGTCCCCTGGCGCCGCTCATTAACGGAACAAATGATGTTCCTTATTTCAGAAAACGGCAGCTGGATCGGCTGCCGTTTCTTGGCTATCTCATTCCCTTATCTTTCGTCAAACTGCCAGTGAATTTTGGCTTCATTTTATACCGACATCACGAACGCGAGAACGATAATTAGATAGTTCTCCAGAAAGTATTATTAATTCAGCTAACTTATCAGAACTCAATTGGTCTTGACCATAACCCGCTTTTAAAATCCCAATTTCAATGACCGCCTTTTCTCTTAACCCAGCACTTTCCTAATTATATCACCAAAATCATGTGGCTATAAAAGTGAGTTAAGACGCTCCATCGGCTTTTTAAAAAGGCTTTACGACCATAAGCACCAATATGGCAATCATCATCAGCTGTGCTGCCGTCTCGATGGGGACGATCTTTTTGAGCAGCAGTCCGAACTCGGCGGGTATTTCATGACTCTGGTCTTGATTTTCAGATATGAGCTTGATGATCTTTTTCAAACGCGGCTCGATCCATCCGTCGATGAGGACGATCATGAGGAGCGATAAAAGGATAGACGCATTCAGCCACATTTGGGATATCCCCATTTTGGTTATGATCATAAGCCAAACCCCGGTTACAATAAGCAGAATGCCGCCCATTTTAGGTATGATGGCAAGTTTGGTCGTTATACCAAAAGTAAAGTGCAGCTGGCCGACGGTTCTAGCGGATCTTCGAATGATGGGAATTACGAAAGCGGGACCAATGATGGCGATCGTAGCCAATATATGCAAAACGAGCAGTAATCCAAACAAACCCATGCTCCCCCTTCTCCTCAGCGCACCGAAATCTTGCTTTGATAGGCTAGCCCGACCCTTTTCCTTTTAAATGCTCCTCCGAGCTCAAGATGGTTGAGCATACACATTACAACATCGTCATAAGCAACATTGAGTTCTTGAAATCGGCTGAACAAATGACCGGCTATTTCTGCCTCGGAATATTCCTTGATCGTCTCCGACATCGGAACGGGCAAGGTTTCCGCTGTTACATGTAGATGAACCGGATCTGGATGCTCTCTTGAATCCATCATGGTTCCCGGACACATCATGGACCAATCGAGCCCAGTCCGTTGCAGCCTTTCGAAATTCAGGTTGTGATTTTTATACTCGGGTGGGAAGCCGGGTAAATGGTTGCCGATCAGATCGGTATATGGAATATCCAGCAGACCGGCTCCTCCCATGACCCATACCCGCCCAGAGAAACTAGGCTCCAATTCACATTGGCTTATGATGTTATCGACGATACGAACAAACTCTTCCCCCTGTCCCGCATGACCGGCCGCAATAATAGCGGCGTCTTGATGCGCAAGCGCCTCGCTGACGCACACTGTCTTCAACATATCGTCCACGATCACCTTCACATGTTTTGCGGAAGGCTCACCTAGTTGATCATAAAGCTTCTCGGAATTCCGCACAAACGCGGTCATTTTATGCCCCATTTTTATTCCTTGTGCCAGCACTCTCTTCCCCGTATTCCCCGTCGCTCCAAAAACAATAATGTTCATTGTTCTTTCCTCCTCTTTAACGGCTCCAATATTTGGTTGACTCAAGCTTAGCATCGCTTCAAAAAGATGTTAAGAACCCACTTTAAAGTAGGGTGCTTACTTAAAAGTAAGCTTCACAGAAAGAGAACCCATATTGTGCGCGGAGGTCGGGACGATAAGAAAAATCTTGTGGCAGATTGTGCGGCTGTAGACGAAAAAAGCTGCCCGGAATTCCGTGGCAGCTTCTGTTATGGGTTGATTGAATTAGATTCGATTTCATTAAATCAGCTTTATGACGCTGACTCTTCATACTTCCGTCTATTATGATTTTCTCCCCAAGCACACATGACTTCTGCTACAGGAATCAATGTTCTGCCGTATTCGCTAAGGGAATATTCAACTTTTGGAGGGATAGCAGGGTAGACCGTTCGGTCGACTATGCCTTCGCGTTCCAAATCTCGGAGATGTTGGGAAAGCATTTTTTGTGAAACATCAGGTATAAGCTTTTCCAGATCGTTGAATCGCTTTGTGGATTCAATCAAATGCCATAAAATCAATGGCTTCCATTTGCCGCCTAGAACATGCAGGAGTGTTTCGACTGGACATTCGCGCTGATGAATCATGGATCAATCATCCCCCTTACTTTTGAGTACGTGTATTATCCGATATTAATATAACAAAATTTTACATTGCGGATACCATCAAGTCAATCAGAAACCATTCTAATCGCCGATGGTATTACTGTTATGACTTGGACATTTATCGCTAATTTGATAATATTAATTGTTTTCCTTGTGGGAACCATACTGGAACGAGCTGTCAAAAAATAACGCCGAGGACACTGGCACCCCAACCTTCCGTGGCTATCCGCGACCGCTTCGGAATTTGTCATTCACCTAGGGTGGACTGCTTGCCATCATTATACAAACCTGCATTATCTTTTGTTTTGTCTTTTCTTAGTACTCTTTTTTCTTCCCTGCTTCCCTACCCCAAATTAATCTCCCGGATCTTTTCCAGCGACACTTTCGGTTTTCGGTCTTCGGTAAGCAGGCCGTTAACCTCATGCTGAACGTCCGTAATCTGCGTATAACAGTAACCGGAGATAAACGGAACTGCTTTAATCGCTCCGGTTATGCTGGCGAATCGCTCCAGGAAAGCTTCCTCACTCTCAACCTGATTGCCGTAACCCCAGCCATGCTCGCTCCTGAATGCAATCCCGCCAAACTCGCTGATGATAATCGGTTGCCCTTTATAACTGTAGCCTTGGGCGAACGCAAATTTCCACTCGTTGTACGCACCGTTGCTACCCGTAATCGCGTCTTTATCCTTGTATGTTTCGTACAAATCTTCGCCACGCTCCACATAATCATGAAGAGTCAAAATATCAGAAATGGTGTGCTCCCATCCATCATTAGTGATGACTGGGCGATAAGGATCAATAGATTTGGTCAAATAATAAATACCTTCCGTAAATTTTTGCTGCCGATCGTCATGGATAATATTCTGAATGCCCCAGGATTCATTAAATGGTACCCAGGTAATAATGCAGGGATGATTGTATTGCTGCTGCACAACTTCAATCCATTCCTTTGTAAAACGTTCCACGGACTCATCGTTATATTCAAAAGCAGCCGCCATTTCGGACCAGACCAGCATACCTTTGACGTCACACCAGTATAGGAAACGAGCGTCTTCAATTTTCATATGCTTGCGCAAACCGTTGTAGCCCATTTCGGCGATCGCCTCGATATCTTCGATCAGCGCTTCTTCGGACGGAGGCGTCAGATGACTTTCGTTCCAGTATCCCTGATCCAGAATCAATCTTTGGTAAAGGGGAATATTGTTCAGAAGAATTTGTCCGTCTCGGATCGAGATTTTGCGCATGCCGAAATATGAACCCACCCGGTCGATCTCCCGTTCTCCTTCATACAGCACAAACTCCACATCAAACAGATTGGGATTGCCCGGAGACCACATGTTCTGCAGCCATGGCCCGTTGATGCCGCTCATCATGCTTGTTTCCACCGTCAGCCAGGCTCTGTCCACCGAAAGGCTCAGCTTTCTTACCGTTTCGCCTTTAAATGTGATTTCTGTCTCCAGCCGGAGATCTTTTTTGTTTTTCGTCCCGTTAAAGCGGAAGTCGAACCGAATCATTTGGCGGTCGATGTCCGGTGTCATTTTCACCTTATCCAAGCGGGTGTCATGGACATGTTCGAGCCAGACGCTTTTCCAAATGCCTGTCGTCTGCACATAAAACGAATCATGATTTCGTCCGGCCCAGCGCTGTTTGCCCCGAGGCTGCAGACAGCTATCGCTGTCTTCCACTTTCAGCACAATTTCATTTTCGGCGTCTTGCTTGAGGAGGTCGGTAATATCCAATGAAAACCGAGCATACGCCCCTTCATGCTCCCCCGCAAAACCACCGTTCACCCAACAGGTAGCTTTATAATCCACGCCTTCGAAATGCAGGATCGTTTGTTTCCCTTCCGCTTCTGGGGAAAGTGTCAGTTTTCTGCGATACCAAATCTGCGCATGGAATGTCTCCTCGCCGATTCCGCTCGCCTGGGTTTCATAGGTAAAGGGAACGTTTATTTTTTGTGCAGCGGGAAAATGGTCCATAAAGCGTTCCGCAACACCGGCTTTTTCATCATCGAAACAGAAATCCCACGCTCCGTTCAGATCCAGCCACTGGCTCCGTACAAATTGGGGTCTCGGATAGTTTTTTATATAAAATTTCGTAGCTGCTGTGGGCATTTTAGCACCTATCCTCTCTCTAATAACTGATGTATAATCTGTATTTCTTATCACAGATTACTATCTTGATCTGAGAAAAAAATGATTTATCCTATCCTTTGACTGATCTATTATCCTTTCTAGGAGTGGAAATCATTGATACATCTAAACCGATGTGGATATAACGTGATTCATCCGGAAGGCTTCACTGTTGACCGCCCGGACGGCTCCGGGGATTACGTCTTTTTATTCTTCCGGAGCAAAATGGAGCTTAAGATTCATTCGCAGGCTGTATTTGTTGAACCTAATACCTTTATTATTTTTAACAAAGACAGCCCGTATTTCTACCAGCATGCTGAACAACCTCTGGTCCATGACTGGTTTCACTTTGATATGGAGGACGCAGAGGCTTTTTTTGATCGCCTGAATCTCCCTTTAGATACCTTATTCAAAGCATACGACCCCTTCTATATTTCCAGAAAAGTGAATGATATTCATTGGGAGAATCTGCAGAACGGAACCTTCCGAAATGAGATCATCGATAATACCATTCGCTGCCTGTTCATGAAGCTTAGCGATATTCGAAATCATTTGGAGCCACACCATCAGATTAGTAAATACTACGATCAGTTCCTGAAGCTGAGAAATGAAGTTTTCAATTCTCCTTCTACTTGGTATACGGTCGAGTTCTTGGCGGACAAGATGAATATGAGTCGGTCGTATTTCCAGCATATGTACAAACAAATCTTTGGCATATCGGTAATTAACGATATCATCCTTAACAGACTAGGATATGCCTCTTATTTACTGAAGAACACTTCGTATGCGATCAGCCATATTTCTGGAATATGCGGTTATGAGAACGATGTACATTTTATGCGGCAATTCAAAAAATACGTAGGACTAACTCCGAGTGAATACAGAGGAAGGGCTGGCTGATGGTAGGCAATAATTCTATTTTCTCTCCTCATTACTTCAGAAAAGGAATCAACGTGCGCGTATTGTACAGTGTTTTCGAGGCAAATAATCAACGCGATTTGTGACTCGATGCAGACAGAAACGGACTAGCTTATGGTCGAACGCTAGTCCGTTTCTGTTTGCAAAATAATGAGTCCCTCAGTTCAAGCATTGAACTGAGGGACTTTTCCTCTTATGCTATTTTCACCTCTAATCCTGTTCTTTTTTCACCTGTACGACAGGCAGCATCATGCCGTCATCCATGCCCATCAACGTCACGCTGGATGATTCGGGTATCTCATCGTGCTGCGTAATATCTACCGGGGTATCAAATATCGGTTCCGCATAAGCAAGATGCGTCCGGCCGCGGGCCAATATCTGGCGGTAATTCCCGCTTTCGCCTTCATAACCGTCATGGTCCCACGGAACGAATGACCGAGCGTTACAATAATGGCACACATAGGAGCGGCGATAACGGTCCTTCGTTCGGTTCCGATATGAACGGTGGAACAAATGGGAATCAAAGAACAGCACATCTCCAGGCTTCATTCGCACTGGAATGGGGGCCGGATAATTGGACACCACTTTGGATAACGTGTTGACCTCATCGTCGAGGTGACTGACATTCTCCACGGAATGGAGATCGGTGAATGCTTCTTTAGCATGAACACTGCCGCCGTTATCCCCTGGCGGTGGGTAAATCGGTTCGTGATTGGAACCGGGAACGACCCACAAACACCCATTCTCTTCATCGGCCTCCTCCAGGGCAATCCAGGCTCCGATTAGTGTGTCGGGATGGGTCTTGATGTAATATGCATCCTGATGCCAACCTTGCCCCCCTTTTCCCGGCGGGTTAAAGAACATCATCGATTGCAGAGCATAGACATCGGGCCCGATAAGCGCCTCAAGCACATCCAAAATCCGGGGATGAAGCATCAGCTGCTCCCCTTCCGGGTGGACGCGGGAGATCATATGAACCCTCGTTTTCTCGGCAAACTCCGATTTGAGAGGGTCCTTATCTTCCGTAGATGCCTCTTCACGTTTCCCCTCATGTTCAATCCGCAGTCTCTCTGCCCACGCTGCATAATGCTCTATTTCTTTCGGATCCAACAGTCCTTCAACAATAAGGAAACCATCTCTGTGATAGTGCTTGTATTGCTCTACCGTTACATAATAACGGCCTTCTCTTAGTTTGGCCTTAGGTACATAAGTCTGCCCCATGCTGATCCCTCCACAAGAATTGATTACCTTAAGTGTGAAGGATTCCGAAAGCGTTCTCAATGGAGAGGACACGGAAAACGGTGGACTGATTTGATATCCGTTATCATGTCCGTTCCTGATTCAGAGCGACAAAATGCCGGTTCAAGGGATAAGCGGACTCCTCTTCTTCGGTCATGGCCAACTGACGAAATAACGGATCCGCAAAACGATCGCGGAATTCCACGGCAGTGACACCGCGTGTCCGTTTGAACATGCGTGAGAAATAGTGCTCATCGGCAAACCCGACATCGTAAGCGATTTGTTTGATCGTTCGCTCCGCTTGGATTAATAGCTGTTCCGCTCTACGTAGACGGCGTTCCAGCAAAGCCTTCTGGGGAGGGATCCCAATCCAGCGGACAAACATTCGGGTAAAGTGCTCATGAGTCCAGCCGGAACTGCCCGCAATCTCTTCAATGGTAATTTGGTGATGAAGATGTTGTTCCATATAATCCAATGCCTTGATAATCGGGGCAGGCAGGTTCATGGAAGAGAGTGAATCGTCTTCATCGATCGCCTGCCATTCCTCCAGTACGCTCAGTAGCAAAATGGCTCCTCTTCTCTGCCAGCCGCGGGGTTTTACATGCACAATTTTGAGCATTTGTTTCAACAGGGAGGGAACAAGACTTCCCCCGGCAATCACCGACCAGTCCTGGCATTCCCCTCGGCTATCGTCTTGTCTGCAGAAGGTTTCCCGGAATGCTGCATGTTCGAAGTGGACATATAAATGCCTGGTGGGAACGAGCGGATCAAACCGGTACCTATGCGGCTCTCCGGGACAGGTGAATACAATGCCGGGCCGATCCAGCAGAAATTCACCCCGGTCGTTTTCGTAAACGGTACGGGAGCCCGTCGGAAAGAATACCAATTCGAAATCATCAATCGTTCGCACCCCCAGAACGGATCCCTTGTTAACGGTGATATCCCCCATGACATGAAGTGCGGGCAGCGTTAGCGACAACGTATAACCTCCCATTCCTTCCGTTTGTTCTACATAATATGACGCAGGGCACAAGTTATAAGTTCCATTTAAAACGGTTTCAATTATATGCTACACCACTTAACTCGTATGAGTAAGGAAATAACTGTCGAAAATCATATGGACGATCTTTTTGCCAGTATGACGACGGGAATCAAGAAGGGACAAAAAGCGAAAGGAACTAGCATTGGCCAGCTCCCTTATATACGTCTAACAAATAAAGCCGACTATCGTTCGAATTTCAAAGTCATCATATTCCTGTCCTCTGATTTACTCTTCGCCAAAACTGTTTATAGTTCCGCATCCCGGGATGGCTATTTGTGCATGAAACTTCAATTACTGTTTCCATCCCGATATCCCACTTTTACTTTGTTTTATCCGTAATCTTTTTTATGGCCTTGCTTTGGTCAAATGATTCTTGATAGATATCAGCGTAAGTTTTTGAATCTTTGATAAGATCGTCGCAGAAACCCGCTACGTCACTGCCCGTTACTTCGAGTACGCCTTTTCCCACGGCCGCGCCCTCTTCAAAAAGATCGATAATCCCCGAGAGCAAACCCGTCCCGTCGGTTAGTTCAACAGGGCCGACCTTAAAGAGATATTTTTGAATCTCTTTATAAACAATCTGATAATCTTTCGGGAGTGCTTTGACACGCGCCACATGCGCTCGCCACTCTTTTTTGCCTTCGATGATATCTTGTATTCTCATGTTATCCTCCTATTTACCTAATTTTTTAGCGATATTATTGTTGAGCTGCTCGCGCCACTTGTCACGAAAAGACTTTGCGCCTTCTTCGCCGGCTAGCGCTGAACAGAAACCTTTGATATCGTTACCCAAAACCTCTTGGACATTCTGACCTTCCGCCGCCGATTCTTCGAGCAAGCCAAGCACGCCGTCAAGAATTGGCATGAGGTTGCGACCGGTGAAATCGGAGTGAGGCCAAAGATTGGCATTAATTTCATTCCATGCAGCTTGATAATCAGCCGGCAGCTTCTTGGCTCGTGATTCAAAAGTTTTAAATTCTTTAGTCATGTCGCTGCCGGTGATTTTTTCCCAAAAATTCATGATTAATTCTCCTTTAACTCGTTTATTGTTGATGATACGAACTCCCATGTTTCCCAGAACCTTTTCAGCTCGACGCTCCACGTACACCCTTCCCTCCACAACACGGAGTTCAGTCGCTGCGTGATTTCGTAGCCGTAGGTTTCAATGCGGCATATAATTCCAAGGACACACCTTCAAGCATCCCTTTGAGCAATTCCGTTAGGTTTCCAGCACAATTACCCCTGGCTATTCTGTAGCACTGGTATGAAGTGTTACTTACTACCCCTATAAAGTAACACGTAGTAGTTGGTTTGTCAATTGCATTTCCTCTGACACGGATATTATATGTTCAACAATCCTGGCCGTTGGTAGAACAAAGGCAGCCGATTTTATGAACGGCTGCCTTTTTGTATTCGATTGAACTAGTTCTGCTAAAGGCATGGCGATAGTTCCTATATACTAACGTTCCTCCGGCTAATTTTCATATAAGATAAGAAAGTCCCTCCACTTTCTCTGTTCTGGGAACACGGCTATGAATCCACTTCGCTTGCTCAGTTGCACGCTGCCATTACTCAACGGATCTCAGGACCAGCCGGATCGGTTTATAAGGTAAGTTACAAGTTCATCGTCGAAGACGATGCCGAAACCCGGCGTGGCCGGAACATGAATCTCTCCGTTTTCGATTCGATAGCCTGATACATCCATTCCTTCAATCGTGATATCGTCATATTCCACAAATTCGAAGTTTCGCACCGCGGCTGACAAATGTCCCGACGCGTAAATGCCATAAGCATTGCCGTAACAATGCGGCGCAGACCGCAAACCATGGGCATCCAACTTCTCGCCTAATTCCATCCAATGCGTGAAACCAGGCCAAATGATATCGTACTGCAGTACATCAACACGGCCGCGAGTCGCCCACTCAATAAGATGAGGGGAGGCAAGCCCTTCCCCATCCGCGATAAGCACATTCTGCCCACGTTGCCCGAGCCATTCCTTCAGGTCCTCGTACAAGGCTTCATCCTCATGAAACGCTTCTTCCAGCCAATACAGATTCACATCCGATAAAGCCGCCAAGACCTCTTTGGTTAAGTTCAAATTATAGGCATTATTCGCATCGATCATGATCTTGCCTGCGGGACCTGCCACTTCCGAGATCCCGCGCACGATTGCGATATCTCGTTTCGTCCCTTCCCAGAGCGGCATATGGCGTCCGCCTCGGCCAACCTTAATCTTGAAATGACGTTGGCCTTTCGCATAACCTTGCATCGCTTCTTCCTGCATCAGCGCGACCGCTGCCCTCTCATCAGGCAAATGCAAATCGTCGAAGTATAGAGAGGTATCATAGCAGGGGACAACCAATGGGGCTCCCTTTTCCAGGTGGGCACCGGACACTAAGTCATACACTGGTTTGCCTTGTCTCTGTCCTAACCAATCGAGCACAGGGTATTCCAATTGCAATCGATACGCTTCCCGCAGTCTGCCCTGGTGATCGAATAAATCAAGCAAACGGCGGCCTATTATGTCTTCGGCCCATTCCGGTGTCATATGAATCGAGCTGCCGTAACCTGTTTGTCCATCGATCGTAATTCTGGCGATATCCACTGTGCAGCCTTTGCCATGAACGCCGATTCTGCCATTGGCCCCCGCGCTTCTGGCTCGTTCACCCGTTAACTTGGCGAATTCGATTTTTTCCACTTTCCAGTCAGATTGTATACCGGTAATGTTCATACGATCCTCCTTAACCGACTCGAACGGTTTCTTGTCCGGATTTGATTCGTAAGTAGAATACCATATCATAGAATTATACTGTGAGTTGAACTTTGATATTCGCACGAATAAGCCGCCACGAATCGTATCGTGACGGCTTATCCTTTTAGCTATTTGCGGTCCAATCAGGCCGATAAACCCCACGGCTCCGACCAGAGCGACCGATGATCCCGCAAGTCCCACGGCAATGAGAAGCAGCCATAGGCGTTGTCGCTGCACAGCCGCGCCGATGCCGGTTGCGATCCCTTCCCCAAGCGTGTGAATGTTCAAATGACGGGCATTCAACCAGATGATCCCGCCGCAGAGCAACGTCCAAGGCATCAGTGTTAGCACCTGGTTCCAGGTAGTTTCATATACGCTGCCGGTTAGGCGGAATTTCATTCATTTCTAGAGGGAAGAACCCTCTGGCTGTCCGGCAGGCGATCGATGCACCACTCCACCGGAGATCGACTGCGGATATTTCAACAGGTTGTAAATCGGACATACGCGTTCAACCGCTTTATGAAGATCGGCGATGGTTTCAGCGGATTCTTCGGATACGATGTAAATCTTATATTCGATATTATGCGGATAGATAGGAATACCCTCGTATCCCGGTTTGCCGGCAAGCGGGTGCAATTGACCCGTGACTTCGACTTCAAGGGATTCCAGCGATACGCCTCGTTCCGCTGCCTGAATCAACGTAATATGAGTCAGGCAGCTGCCTAGTACGCCAAGCTGAATTTCGGGTGATGAAGGACCGAGGCTATATCCGGCATAATTCTCGGGACTGTCGCTGATGATTTGGAAGTCGCGTATGCGTATTTCACGAACGCCGCTGCGGCCTTTCGCTTGTACCTTGGCCGAATAAGTATTCGGTTTGGGGTCTTGCTCCGCTTGAGAACGCAGGGCCTCCGCCGCCGCTTTCTTTTGCGCTAAATATTCATTTAATGTAGTCATCGTATCTCGCTCCTTTAAAATATTGATGATTTTAACGAAAAAAGACACAGCTAAGCAGTTTATCTCTGCTTTAAGCTGTGTCTCCGACGATTCGGTCAACACTCGTTGCTCGGTTATACCATTTCATCAACGGGATTGGATAATAGGCTAGGGTTCATTCCCAAATAATCGAAGAGCCCCTGTTCGATTTGTTGAATTCGCTCCACTCTTAAACTATAGGTCGATACCGTCTCCCCGACGACATGAACGTTGAGCAGCCCCGCGCAGCGCAAATTGAAAATATGGTCATGCGTTATGCCTTTGGATATGCCGAGGTGTCGAACCACTTCGATAAAAGTGCGCGGTTCGCTGCGCAAAAAGTGCAGGATTCGCAAACGACTCTTTTCACTCAGGCTGCGGAGAAGCCGGTATAATTGAAGCGACGGCTCATCTTCTTCCTCGGAATGCGGCTCGATCCTGGAGGCATAATGGCAGAGGGTCAGGCTTCCGTACGAGTAAAAGATATTGCCGGGCTGAAAATGGTAATGCGGAATCAGAACCAGCTTCTCCAGCCCGTTCACCGGCTCGAAACAAAACCCGTTCGTCAAGGCTGCCGCCTTCTCGTAAGCTTCAAATTCATTCCATTCCGTCTTCTCTTCCGCTTCGGTACGCAAAGCCGTGACGATCTCCTGGTCGATATGCTTAAAATAGACTTCGTTCCATTCAGACAGCATCCGATGCTGCCGGTCTCGTACCGCGCCGAAATCTTCGGGAAACGTCTGGACATACGGCGACAGCACGGCATAAAGTTCGCCCAACGTGAGTTTATGCAGCCAGGATAGAAAATCTTCGACGCTATTCTTGTTCGGGGACACATAGGCCAGAAGATGAAGCAGCTTCCATTCCAAATCGATTCCGGTCTGTTCCAGTTGATCGGCGAATTCTGAAGACAAGGATGCATGTACATTCTGAGTCCAGTCAGGACCAAGATCAATCCGTTTGTGCCAGCTTTTGCAAAGATACGTATGGAGGCTGTTGATCAGTTCGTTGACGGGACTGAACGATAATTCCAATTGATAGGACAACAAGTTGCACTCCTTCTTTGACCTGTTATGACGGACTGAATGCCGTTAATTCAGCAAACGTCTCGTTCATATTGTACAACATTTGGCATCGGACGACACAGCCCAAGGCATATCCTCAATGTGTTATAAAATGATCTGAAAATGGCGTGCCGCTTCAAACGAGATGACAAGCCACGTAATGATCGTCCCCCACGTTTCGGAGCTCGGGCACGACCTCCCTGCACTGCGCCAAGGCATATGGGCAGCGTGTATGGAACTTGCAGCCGGAAGGCGGATGGGCCGGACTTGGAATATCCCCTTTAAGTACGATTCTCTCCCGCTTCAGCCTCGGAACCGGGACAGGGATCGCCGACAGCAATGCTTGCGTATAAGGATGCAGCGGACGGCTGAACAGTTCGTCACGCGAAGCCATTTCCATCATGGAACCAAGATACATCACCCCGATGCGATTGCACAAATGCTCTACGACGCTTAGATCATGCGAAATGAACAAATAGGTTAATCCGCGGTTATGCTGAAGCCTTTGAAACAAATTGATGATCTGTGCCTGGATGGATACATCAAGCGCAGACACCGGCTCATCGGCGATAATAAAATCGGGATTCAGCACCAGAGCGCGGGCAATGCCGATCCGCTGCCGCTGGCCGCCCGAAAACTCGTGCGGAAACCGATTGTAGTGATAGGCAGATAAGCCGCAAGCCTCCAGCACATCCAATACCTGATTGCGAACCTCGTCTTTTTCGGCCAAACCGTGCTCAAGCAGCGCTTCGCCGATTGCGTCTCCGATGCGGATTCGCGGATTCAGCGAGCTGTAGGGGTCCTGAAAGATAAGCTGCATTTTAGGTCTAAGTTTGCGCATCTCCGATTGGGGAAGCTCGTGAAACGGGATTCCTTTATAAAGGATGTCCCCGCTGGTTTTCTCATGAAGCCGAAGAATCGTGCGCCCGACCGTGCTTTTGCCGCTGCCGGATTCGCCGACCAGGCCGAATGTTTCTCCGGCCCGTATGCTCAAGCTGATGTCATCAACCGCTTTGACATGACCGACGGTACGGTTAAGCAGCCCTGCGGTGATGGGAAAATATTTTTTCAAATGTCGTACTTCCAGCAATGCTTCACTCATGCCGCGCCTCCTCTTCGTACAACCAACAGGCCGTCCTGTGACCGGGCTCCACTTCTCTTAATGACGGCTGCCGGGTTCGGCAGACGGGCATGCAGCTCTCACAGCGATCATGAAAATAGCAGGATTCCGTCAATTCAAGCGGATTGGGAACCTGACCAGGGATGGAGTATAACTGCTCCGAGCGCTGGCCGATGATCGGCTTCGATTTCAACAATCCCTTCGTGTACGGGTGTTTCGGATGGTCGAAGATCTCCTCGACGTCTCCTTCCTCGACGATTTTCCCCGCGTACATGACGATGACATAATCCGCCATCTCGGCCACTACGCCAAGATCATGCGTGATCAGCAGCATTGACATATTGGATTGCTCCTTGCTTTCCCTAAGCGTTTCCAGCACCTGCGCCTGGATGGTAACGTCCAGTGCGGTCGTCGGTTCGTCGGCGATTAACAGCTTGGGCCCGCACGAGATCGCGATTGCAATCATAATCCGCTGCAGCATGCCTCCCGACAATTGATGGGGATAGGAAGCCGCGATTTGTTCCCCTCGGGAAATGCCGACCAGCTCGATCAATTCGAGCGCTCGGGCATAAGCTTGTTTTTTGTTCATTCGCCGATGTAGCATGAGCGGCTCCATGATTTGCTTGCCGATGGTAATGACCGGGTTCAGGGAGGACATCGGTTCCTGGAAAATGATCGAGATGTCGTTGCCCCGGATTCGGCGCATCTCTTCTTTGCTGATCTTCAGAAGATCTTTGTCCCCAAATTGGATCCTGCCGTTCACCACCTTCCCGTGCGGCCCTTCGACCAGTCCCATGATCGACATGGCCGTAATACTCTTGCCGCAGCCGGATTCGCCCACGACGCATACCGTTTCGCCTTCGCGGATACGGAAGCTGATATCATCCACTGCTTTGACCGTTCCGGATCCGGATTCGAAATAAGTGCTTAAGTGATTGATCTCGATTAATGAATTCATCATCCGTTCACCTGCTTGTATTCTGTTTAGGGTCGAGTACGTCACGCAAACCGTCGCCGAAAATGTTAATGGCAATGACCGTCAAAAAAATGGCCAAGCCTGGTGGAATCCACAGCCAGGGCCGTTTCTCAAAATCGATGACGTTGTTGGCCGCATCGATCATATTTCCCCAAGTTGGCGTTGGAGGCATGACCCCCAGCCCGAAGAAGCTAAGGACAGATTCCGACAGTATAGCACCACCGATGCTAAGCGTGGCGATGACAATCAGAAGCGGGAAGACATTAGGCAGCAAATGGCGAAACAGCTTCCGTTTATCGCTGAGACCAAGCACGTCGGCAGCCAGCATATACTCTCGTTCCCGCAAAGTCAGCATTTGGCTGCGGACGAGCCGAGCTACGCCGGGCCATCCGATGATGCTGAGCATGAGCATGACCAGATACAGCCGATAGTCGGTCGGAACCTTCCAATCCGACATCAGCGCACCCATGATAAAGAGAATTGGAAGACCCGGAATCGTGAAGAGCAAATCGGCGGTTCGCATGATCAACTGGTCGACTACTCCACGATAATAACCCGAGATGACGCCGAGAACCGTCCCGATCGTCATAGACAGCGCCATGGACGCAAGACCGACCGTGAGCGATATTCGGCCTGCTTGCAAGAGTCGGGTCAGCACGTCGCGGCCGAGCAGGTCCGTTCCGAGCCAATGCTTGCCGCTTGGGGGCTTGTGCATCATGGCAGGATTGATTTTGCCATCCGCATACGGCGAGAACAACGGACCGATAAA
Source organism: Paenibacillus sp. CR_12 (assembly GCF_041953985.1). NCBI lineage: Bacteria > Bacillati > Bacillota > Bacilli > Caryophanales > Paenibacillaceae > Paenibacillus > Paenibacillus sp. CR_12. The sequence goes on from NZ_JAVFHO010000002.1 coordinate 379,032, forward strand.
GCATGCGACAAACATCAACACGATAAAGGCGAAGCCGGCTACGGCCAGCTTATTTTTCCTAAGTTGCCGAGTGGATTGCTTCCACAGGGAGTCTGGAACATCCATTCTTCGGGCGGCTTTTCCGGCTTGACTTGCCGTCGTTGGGATCGACAAGGTAGTCCCTCCTTTCTTTAAAGCCTGACCCGGGGATCGGAAGTGTGGTAGAGGATGTCGGATATGAGCGTCCCGACGACCGTCAAGATAGCCAAAAACATCGTAAAGCCCATAAGGAGCGGATAATCCCGCACCGTGAAGGATTGCATGTACAACTGGCCGATGCCCGGCCAATTGAAAATCTTCTCAATGATGATTGAGCCGCCGAAAAGGCCCGGCAATTCGAAACCGATCAACGTAATCGCGGGCAGCATCGCATTTTTCAATGCATGGCGGTACAGCACCGTTCTCTCTTTCAAACCTTTCGCACGGGCGGTGCGGACATAATCCTGCCGGATCACCTCCAGCATGTTGCTGCGGAAATAACGGGTGAGCGACCCGACGCCGAGCAATATCATAACGGCGGCCGGAAGCAGCATATGGTGCAGCACCTCGACAACGTAGTCCCACCCCTCGGCCCGGCTTCCCGTCGTAATCATTCCCCCTGGCGGGAGAATCTTTAAATCGACGGCGAATACTTTGATCAGGAATAATCCGATGAAGAACGAAGGAATCGACATCGCGGCGAAGATGCCGATCATAACCAGGGTATCGAGCAGCGAATATTGCTTATAGGCCGTTATAACGCCCACGACAACCGCGATGAACCAGGTGAAGAACGTGGAAACCACCGCCAGCACAAAGGAGTTCCATATGTAATCCTGAAACAGGTCGAGGACGGGGCGCTGCTGAGCCAGAGAATAGCCGAAATCGCCTGTGAAAATGTTGGCCATCCAATTAACGTATCGTTCGATGACAGGTTTGTTCAACCCGTGGATTTCCCTTAGTTCCGCCTTGCGCTCCTCGCTCAAACTCAAGTTGTTATCGACATAATCGCCTGGCGTTAGGGAGTACAGGAAGAAGATTAACAGGGATGCGCCAATTAATATCAAGAGCATGTACAAGCATCTTCGGAGCAAATAGGTTCTCATGTTCTCTCCTTCATTAGTCATCTCCTTGCCTGATGGGTTCAGGCAGGAGATGTCTTCTTTGATAGAGCAGTCTAATCTTCCTTCCAGCTGCCAGCTGGCTTATTGCAGATTCCATCCCGGCAAGCTGTATGCGATTCCCGCCAGCGGGTTCAATTCGAAACCGTCGATGCGCCCGTTGATCGCGATGACCGATTTGGTATAGTTGGTAAACATGATCGGTAATTCGTCATTCAATATTTTGAACATTTCGTGGTAAATCGCTTTGCGTTCTTCGACGTCGCCCGTGGCAAGACCCTGGGCGTAGAGCTCTTCGATGCGCGGATTGTCGTAGCCCTTCGTTTCGCCTTTGATGAACCGCTCCACCCCTTGCGAAGGATCGCTGATAATCGTCGTCGAGAACGAAGCCATGTCATAATCACCGCTGTTGACCTTGGATACGAGTGTGTTAAAGTCCGGGAATTGCTCAGGCACGAAATCAACCCCGAGTTCTTGATAGTTCTCTTTGGCGACGGCAATGAAAATATCGGTATTCGGGCTCTTTGATCCCAGATAGTTGATACGAAGTTTGACCCCTTCCTTCTCCCGAATGCCGTCTGCGCCGACCGTCCAGCCGGCTTCATCCAGCAGTTGTTTTGCTTTTTCCGGATCATACGGATACGGGTTGATATCCTCCTCGGTATAGGACCACAGAATCGGAGATGATGGGATGTTGGCGATCGACGCTGCCCCTTGCCTGGAATCCACGTAGATCAGCTGACGATTCAGGCCGTAAGTCAAGGCTTGGCGAACCCGCTTGTCTTTCAATGGATCCCTCTCCAGATTGAATTGATTATAGCCGTAGTTGCTGGCCGTGGACGGAATCAGGTTCAGGAAACCAAGGGCTTTCAGTTTCTCGATGTTATCCGTCGTAGCCGAGAAGCTGCCATAGTCGACTTCTCCGGTTTCGATAAACTGCCAAGTGTCGCCCTCCGTCGTCTTGTAGATGAAGTATTCGGTCTCCGGTTTGCCTAACGCGTAGTGTTCATTGGCAACAAAACGCACTTCTTGGCCCGGAATGAACTTCTCCAGCTTGTAAGGGCCGTTCGTGATCGGATTGGCGTGCAGGTTCTTAATATAGTCCAGGTTGCCGAACTGATAATCCTTTCCGTAGTAGGCTTTAGACAATATCGGTCCACCGAGCACCGTCAACGCCGTTGCGTTGGTCTCTTCCAGCGTCACGGAAATCGTTCGCTCGTCGATAATTTGAATGCCTTCAATGGAATCCGCTTTTCCGTCCTTGTAGGCTTGACCTCCCTTGATCTTCGCCTCCACCACGCTGTTGAGACCGTCATACGACGGATCATGAAGCAAGGTCCATGTAAATTCCACGTCCTCGGTTGTCATGGGGGAACCATCGCTGTATTTCAGCCCTTCCCGAAGATGATACGTATACGTCAGCTTATCCTCGGAAATTTCCCATTTCTCCGCGAGACCAGGAACCGGTAAACCATCGGTATCGACGCGGACAAGCGGAGTGTACAGAACAGAGTTTACATTACCGTCATAACCCACTTGGGTGAAATATGGTGTGAATGCCCCGCTCGGATTCACCAGAGTGACGATAATGGCATCATTACGCTGCTTCGCTCTGTCCGGTAGCTTGTTTAAATCGGTTGCAGCAAAGGGTTCTTCGAGCAAATAGGCCTCCGTACCTTGCTCAGCCGGCTCACTGGATGCGTTCGCTTCTGGAGTTGTCGGCGGCGATGCCGCCGTCTCCTTGTTAGCAGATCCGGAGGAGCAAGCAGACAATATCAAGAATAGCGACAATAACCCTAACCATATCAAACCGGAATATCGTTGTTTTCTCATAGAAACCACCTTTGCCATTTTTTAGGGTTTAACTCCCGAGTAATGTTATAATTCAAATAGGTTAAGTAGGATTTATTGCCAAACTGATGCATCAGTAAGCTCATTTTAGCCAGCGTTATTGATTCTGTAAATAGCTAACTTCCGCGTGTTTCTGTCTAGACAGAAACATTCTGCCTACTTTTGGACATTACAATGTTGGCCGTAACTTCGCCGGCATTTGTTCAAATGTTGGATATCAAATCATCTTTGGTGCTCCAAGGTTTGCGATGGCTTCCTTCTATCGATTCTTGTCCTTCCATCTCCGTTTTCTATGGAATGACATGCCTCCTAATAGGTAGAAATCGAATGTTCAAGCTGCATCTGTTCTTGTATCGCTATGACCTATTGGGCCCTGGGAGATTCCGGTCCGTTATTTATCTTGATGTTGAGTTGTCCATATCGACCGAATTTAGTAATTCCATTCCGGTTTTCACATAAATTTTTTTAAAAAAAAGTTTTTTTCCTCCCCCTCTTTTCCGATTTTTCCGGTTCCGTCTACCGACGGCATATCCACTTCCATCAAGGTACTTTTTTATTTGAAACTGACACACCAATATTACTTTGATAAATTGGCCTAAATGAGTGTTTTGAAATTGGATCTTTAAGTGAGTCCAGTTGATTCTTATAATTTGTGTTATTTATGAAAGTTAACTTTTGGAGGAGTGAAGCTTCATGTTCCATGGATTATCCGCATTTCCACTGACCCCAATGAATGAAACAGGAATTAATGAAAATGAATTTGTTAAGCTAATTGAACGGTTGGCAGCAGCAGGCGTAGACTCCATCGGGGCACTGGGTTCGACAGGTAACTATGCCTATCTAAGCCGGGAGGAACGTATTCGGATTTTGCAACTTGCGGTCGGTTACGCTGAGGGCATTCCCGTGATGACAAGCATAAGTGCAGTGCGCACGGCTGATGTGCTTCGTTTGGCAGAAGACGCACAAAGAGCAGGAGCAAGTGCGGTGCTGTTAGCTCCTGTTTCTTACCAAGCATTAACGGATGAAGAAGTATACTCCTTATATAAACAGGTGACATGCTCACTCTCTATCCCGCTTTGCGTTTATGATAATCCGGGGACTACGCATTTTCATTTTAGCGATGAACTGCATGGCCGAATTGCTGAGCTCCCCAATGTACGTTCAATCAAGATCCCTGGAGTGCCGTCTGAATCTGAAGCAGCCAAGACACGAGTAAGCCATCTTCGCGAGCTCATTCCTTCCAGCGTAACCATCGGAGTAAGCAATGATCCGTTTGCAGCCATCGGCTTGAATGCAGGTTGTGAAGCTTGGTACTCGGTGCTGGGAGGCTTATTTCCTAAGACATGCATGAGGATGACTCGATTGGCTTTGGAGGGCTTTGCAGACGAAGCCAATCGCCTTTCTAAACAGCTCGAACCGATTTGGACGTTATTTCGCCAATTTGGTAGTCTTCGCGTAGTATCTGCAGCAGCAGAAATGGATAACTTGATTTCAAGTCCCAGCCTCCCTCTTCCGTTACAACCACTGAATCCTTCAGCCAGAGAGCATTTGAAGTCCATACTTGTAGACATTCAACTTATGGAATCATCTTGATTGACATCTATATTGGGGCTGTTGCGCAGCCCTAATATTTTTATACATAGTAATTGACATGGATCAAAGTATGCTTTTATACTGTTAAATGAAACTTAATATCTTACCTAAAACCTATTTGGGAGATGTGGACTTTTCTGGAGAGTTATCTCTCCATTTTCGCCACGCAAAGGCCGTACGGTCGTTTGTGTGGCTTTTTTGCGTTTAACTAAGGAGGATAATGATTAGATGAAATTATGGCACTATGCATTGATCGTTTTTTTAGGAGGCTGCAGTTATGGGGTTTTGTCCACCTTCGTTAAATTGGCCTATGCAGCAGGTTTCACCGTGTCCGCAGTAACCGGAGGACAGTATCTCTTCGGCGTTGTCCTCTGTTGGCTTGCCGTGTTATTTACCAAAAAGAAAAAACTGACTCGGATCCAAGCTTTAAAGCTTATCCTTTCTGGAATTCCCTTCGGGTTAACGGGCATATTTTATTATCAAGCCCTACAAACTTTAAGCGCCTCTCTAGCAATCGTTATTTTGTTCCAATTTGTTTGGATCGGAGCCTTGTTGGAGTGGGTATTCCACAAGAAAAAGCCAACCAAGACGAAACTCATTTCCATCGCCTTGCTTTTGGCTGGTTCCGTGTTGGCAGCCAATATCCTATTCCAAGAACCCATAGTGTTATCATGGCAGGGATGCCTCTGGGGAATGCTTGCGGCATCGTCCTTTTCCGCATTCGTATTTTTGAGTGGGTCGGTTGAAAAGGAAACCCCTCCCATTTTAAAAAGCGCCCTACTTTCCACGGGAGGCGTATTGACCGTATTTATCGTTTTTCCGCCAACGTTTTTATTCGACTTGGATGTATTCGTGGGGATCATTCCTTACGGATTGGCACTGGGCATATTCGGCGGCGTCCTCCCCCCTCTTCTGTATTCGATTGGAATGCCGCATGTCGGTTCGGGATTGGGGACCATTCTTACGTCATCCGAATTGCCGGTTGTCATTGCCATGTCCTCTTTAGTCCTGGGAGAAACCATAAGCTGGTCTCAGTGGATTGGCGTGATCATCATTCTGGGCGGAATTTTTTACAGTAATATTCGATTTCGTACTCGGAACGGAGAAGCTTTGACAACCACTGTGTAAGCTAAAAGCATGTGACAAAAAAACCGCTAAACCCAATAGGATATGGCTCGATATCAAGTAGATGGAGTAAGAACAAAAAAATGAATCCTTCGGTTCCATACTAGAACTGAAGGATTTTTGCTCTTTACGCCATTCGTTGGGGACAAGCAGTTCGGCATCTTTGCCGATTGCATAGCTGTGAACTCGTCCATATGCTGACCCTGGCATGTTTATCGTTCAATAGAATGCATCAGCATTTAATATCGAATAACCCTCTATGAATCAAGTTTGCAGTAACCGGCTGCTTTCCGATTTCTCGCGACCAGATAGACAATTGACCGATATGATGAATTTCATGGGCGATCACGTGACGCATCACTTCGCCGAATGTAAATCTTTCCTGTTCCCCGTCCTGGTTCGTGTCAACCATGATGCGATCTTCCAAGCTATCATTCCAGTCGTAGACGAAGGGTGCAATTTCCGCATGGGCTCGGGCCGAATAATCTCTTAATCCTTGGACGCTGGCACAATCCTCGAACGAAGGAATATCCAGCTCTTTCCCTTGCAAATCCCCGCACAACCAGGCATATTCAACGGTCACGATATGATACAGTGTGAAGAGAATGCTTCCTATGCCACCGGTGCGTTGTTTCAACAACTCTTCCTCGCTCACGGTATCGCACCAGTCAAACCAATCTTGGCGAACTTGCCAGTTATACTCGAATAGCTTCAACATGTCACAGCCTCCTGTAATCATAAACTTTGTTGCGTATACTCATGATTCGCGATCTAATTCCATTATCCTCCCTCTATGAAGATTCCGGATCCGAGGTTTACCTCTAGCATGTCATGTATTGTTGGATGAAGCGTCTCTATTCAAAGCTAAGAAAAGAACCATAGCCATGATGCAGGACATCCCAATCCATTGGAGCCATCCGAACGAATCCTTTAACCAGAATACGGTTGTGAATACGGCTGCCACTGGTTCTAAGCTCCCCAAAAGACTTGACTCTTTGGGCGATAAGTGGTTTAAGCTTTCGATATAAAACCAAAAGGCCAGCATCGTTCCAAAAATAATGACGAATATCAAATATAAGCAGGCTTCGAACGGCAAGCTTTTAATATTCATCTGCCAAGGCGGGTGGATAAAACTCAATGCACCCCCCCCGATCAACATCGCCCAGCCAACAATGACTAATGAGTCGTATTTCGCGAGAAAGCGAACAGCATACAAGGTATAAAACGCAAGGGCAGCCCCGGATAATATTCCCCAAAGCACAGCGTCTGAGGGTACGGATAATTGAGACAGCGAACCATTGGTCAGCAAGAAAAAACTACCCAGTAATGCGAGCGAAACGGTATACATATCTTTTCTCGTTGGGGCAGATTGCTTACGGACAAACAAGTATATAATAATCATTACAGGAGCTAAATATTGCAATAAAGTAGCAACTGCAGCGTTTCCCTTTTCTATTGAAGCCATATACGTATATTGAACCCCGAGCATACCAACTAATCCAAAAATAACGAGCTGTAACGAGAACCTTTTATTCTTCCAGATCCCCAAAATATCGGCAGGTCCTTTTTTTAAAATGTGAACGCATAGGAGCAGTAATCCTGCGATAAGTAGTCGGATCGTAACGAACCAACCCATATCGATGCCGTATTGCTGGAATAGCTTTTTTGCAACCGTCCCTCCGATTCCCCAAAATATTGCCCCTGTCATGATGAAAAATAATCCTTTTCCTTTATCCATATGTCAACTCTCCATCAAAGTTATAAAATAGTATCGTTTACAGACTATAATAAAGAGAAAATGTATAATTAGATACGAGAATCAGATCATAAAAATATAAGTATATTGAGATTGAGTTCATATGGATGCAAACAAAAAACTTCAAAGTCGATCAAAATTTTAAAGAGCTGACCGAACATCGAACCACAGTCTTGCCAATGGCATGTTATCGCACAACCATTCGTCAAAACATCAATGGATATATCCCCTTGCACTGGCATGAAGAATTTCAATTTGTTCGGATCATAAAGGACAAGCCATCTTTCAGATCCAAGAAGAAAAAGTGACGCTGCGCGAAGGTGACGGAATTTTTATTAATAGCGGCTCCCTGCACCTGGCAGAAGATGATAACGACTCAGGTTGTCACTATATTTGTTTAAATGTTTTGCCTAGTTTTGTTCTCTCACAAGAGCTCTTTCGAACGTATGTATATCCTTATATCGAAGCGACGAACTTATCTTATATCATCCTGCCCCCAAGGGAACATTGGGCAAAAAACATCCTGGATGCGATATTGGAAATGGACCGACTGATCCATCAACGTCCAGCTTTATATGAATTAGACCTTACGATACAGTTAACTCACATATGGAGAAATTTGGTTGTTAACGGTTTTCCATTAGCATACAAAGAAGCAGATATGCTGAAGAACCATAGAATGAAGCAAATGCTGAATTGGATTCATCACCATTATGCTGAAAAAATCATATTAGAGGATATCGCAAAGGCGGGGCAATTGAGTCGGTCCGAATGCTGCCGATACTTCAAACGACTTCTAAAGAAATCGCCTTTGAATTATGTGATGGAATACCGTATTCAAAAAAGCCTGATTTTATTGCAGCAGCCCGAAAATAACGTCACGGACGTTGCCTATCAGGTAGGATTTAACAGCACCAGCTATTTCATCAATCAATTCAGAAAAACAATGAACATGACACCTTTAACCTATAAAAAGCTGAAAAAAATAACGTAACATGCCGTAATGGAGTTTAGGAACTTTATATGCTTCAAACAAAAAAGCCGCATACCATGCGGCTTTTCAGTGTATTCATGCCTCTTGTCGTTTGACAAAAACCAGCGGTACGGGTAATTTACCAGACTCGCCGTCGATCGTGCAGCACAAGAAGAATGATCATTACCATGATGATCCCCAAAATAATCCCCGCTTCCGTGGTCAACACCCGCAGCAACGCGTACTCCGGCGAAAATTGGGAGTCCGTGCGTATGGCGGAAAAGAGATTGTACGAGAATAACATTCCCGACGAAATCCACACCGTTGCCATCGGGGGGAGAAACCTTCGCGATCCGTTATCCGAAGTTAGAACCCGAGCTCCCCACGCTCCAACGATAGACCATGCTCCGGTACTAAACGTCAGCAGATGCCACCACACATCGCGTTCATCCACTCTTGCCGGGTCAATGCCGAAGGTCCCTCCCGCAGCCCAAAACACCTTAATGGTGCCGAGTAGAATACAGCCAACTCCAACAAACTTGGCCAATGTTTGCTGCAGCTTCAAAGTGTTCCCGGGTAAATCACGATAATCAATGAATGTGCCGAAGGCCTCCGGCCAGCGTGTTCTGGCGTAACCTGCTAGGGCGAGAGGCAGACAAATGCCGACACCGACCAGCGATATCATGACGAACAACTGTTCATAAACCCAAACATCGGCCGCGCCTGCCTCCTTATCCCGAGTCATGGCTGCCGGTCCTAGTACCGGTGCCAAGAGCAGCATAGGAACCAGCAGACCCGTACCCATCCAAATGGGGATGGCAACCAGCCAAGCAGGAAGACGTTCGCCCCATGGCATGCTGAACGCCAGCGCCAGCAGGATTCCGATCATTGCGAGCACTACGGTAGCTGCGTTGATCGCACGCCAGCTAACATCGCCCATTTGTTCGGTCGGAATGAAGAAACCTAAAGTCCAAACGATTTTGATCAACAGATACGGCAACACCGATATGGCTGCTCCATAGCCGCATATACGACGCATTTTCATCCATAACGGCGCCTGCAGCTCTTTCGACATTGCCATGTTATCATACCTCATGTTGGATTACTTACCTCCTTAAATAACGCTGCTTGCATATCCCATTCTATCTTCTGATTCGAAAAGTAAAGCGACCTTAAGTTTAAGAATGGGTTAAATTTCTGCATAAGTAGCCTTACGCGAGGTAATTGATCAAAAAAAGAAACTGCATGCAATCGTAATCTAAATGCTGCCGCCGCTATCCTTCCAAAGATAAAACGAGCTTCCGTTTGCTTCGGACTTCAACTCCCATTGCAAACCCATCTCCCTGGTCATCATGGATACAATGGACAATCCAATTCCAGCTCCTTTTTCAGGAGACTCGTTACAAGTGCCGGGCCCCTTGTCTTGTACGATAATAGCCTGATTGGGATAATCCGTGATTTGAATGCCGATGTATCGGCCAACTCCAGCATGACGCACCACGTTCTGGAACACATTGTCAATGATCCGATGAAGCCACATGGGGTCTACATTCCATAGGATCGGGCAATCAGGCAGCTCGACAACAACATCAAAGTCCTTTGCCTCGAAGATCGGATACCATTCGGCCACGCGGTTACGAACTTCTTCAGTGATATCGATCGATTGGATGTTAATGGGATACTTACCCGCTGATAGCAGTGAGTATGACAGCAGGTTATCCATCAACTTGTCGACTTCATCCAGCTTGTGGTCAATGATAGAAAGCGACGTCTGTTCCTGGGAAGCAGCAGGATTACTTCGAACGGAATGAACATGCTGCCGAATGACAGTTAACGGAGTCCGGAGATCGTGGGAAATATTCGAAATGAATTGCTTACGCAGTTCCTCCTCCTCCCGCTCACGCTGCTGACTTTCTTTAAGCTCGCAGACCATCCGGTTAAAGGCTCCTTCCAGCTCTCCAATCTCGTCTTCCTTGCTAATAACGACTTCATTTGGGAAGCCGGTCTTCCCGCTTAAGTTCATCGCTAATCGAAGTTTAATCAATCTTTTTCGAAGATTCACGAAGAATAGAAATGACAGTACCAAGAAGCATAGACAGACGGTGAAGAACATAATGGCTAACGGCATGTTTTCTGGAAACGACATTTCCGCAGATATAATATAAGATTCGGGAAGACTCATCACCATAAAGCCTTGTTTTGGATCGTTTCCGATGAGAGCCGTCAAGGTAAACGCTTCCTGGCTGCTATCCAGGGTTTGAAGCGAGAGCATATCCTCATAATTCCATTGCGCCGGGATATCGTTCGAGGTGACCTTGATCGCATTCGTTCTACCCGACGAGTCGACCCAGAACATCTCCGCCTCCGGATATTCCTTGCTCAACGCGCCTAGTTTGGCATAAATCGCGGCACTTCCTGCACCATTCAGCTTGATGGCCTCCTCTTGCCACCTACGAGTGATCTCTTCCGGACGATACATCGAATGCTCGCTGAATAGGTAACCCGGTAAATAAAACATCGCTGGAATAACCGGCCATAGCAGCAATGCGGTCATCATCAGAGCCAGGTATTTGCTCATTAACGAGGTGCGCATCCTCATGTTCCCACTCGGTATCCGACGCCGCGAATCGTCTCAATCGTGAATGTCTTCATCTTCACACAGACTCCTAACAAATGGTATAAGGTTAGTCTAACACACGAAGGAAATACGGTGAGAGTTATTACGAGAACTTCTATGCTTCAAGCAAAAAAGCCGCAGCTTATGCGGCTTTCCTAATAGTCAATTTCGATCTGCCTATATATTCTCCTGCTTTAACGCATCAATAATGTTTTCCTTTTTTAATTTCCTGCTGGAAAAAATAATCGCAGAAACGACAATAACAAATACGGCGACGACAACTGACAGCACACTCAGCCAGGGAACGGTGAATCCGTAGCTGAATCTGTTCGCAAATGACCTATAAATCAGAATCATTACGGCGACACTGACGGGAAGCCCGAACAGCATCGACTTGACTCCATAAAAAATACTTTCATAGTTCATCATTTTCGCAAAGCCCTTTGGCGTCATGCCAACGGATTTTAACATCGCAATTTCTCGCTTACGAAGGGATAAGCCCGTTGAGATGGTATTAAAAATATTCGCAATGGAAATCGCGGAGATTAATACGATAAAACCGTAAGAAAAGACGGCCGTCAATAGAATCTGTTGTTCTTCGCTTTTTCTGGATTGATGTACATTGTAGACATTCAGATTGGTCTCAAACATCTCTTCGATTTCCTGCTGTGTTCTCATCGGCTCCGTACTTTTCAAATAGAGGTATGTCTGAAGGTTAGCCGGCTCCTCGTCGTCTGCCAATTGATCCATGATGCGTTCCGACACGATCATATTTAACCCGCCCACGCCTGCCCCGCTCATCCCCATCGGCGCTTGATCCGTCAGCGCGGCAACGGTCACCCGGCTTACCTTCGTTTCTTCCGCATTATCTTTATAGCTATTCGTTAGTTCGAAATTTTGACCGACATTCGTATACACGGCCTTCGTCTGGACATATTTCCCCGCATCCATATCTTGGTAGCGGATCGTATCCATCACGATCGCGGCAGGATGATCCGGATCCCTAAGCTGTTCGTAATTTGCACCGACGGCATTGGCATAGGCTTGCAGACTCGAATCGTCTAATGCATGGATCTTAATCTCGTAAGGGTATTTTCCGTCCTGCAGTAAACCCTTATCCTTCTTAACCATCTCTTGCAATTCATCGGCGATGTACGCTTCATCGACCCAAGCCTGCTTATAGAACTCTTGAATCAGGTTGTATTCCGTTACACCATCTAAGGATACAATCGATTGCAGCAACCGGTCGTCTATTCTTTTTCCAGTGCTGTACGACACTTCAATATCATAATTGACGCCTTCCTGCGACAGTTCCAGGGATTGTTTCATGCCGGCGGTAAAAAACGATACCGTCAAAAACAAAACGATGCTGATGACAAGCGAAAATACAATGGCATGATATCTCCGTTTGTTTCTTTTTAAGTTTTTCAATCCGATTTCCGCTTCGATGCCGAAGAGCTTGCGAATGAACCTCGACGTTTTCACGGCTTTCGCCGTAAGCTTAACGTCGGACGTTTGGCGAATCGCGTCCAAAGCGGAAACCTTGGATGCTTTGATCGCCGGAAGATACGTCGAGATGAAAATCGTCAGCATCGAAACAACACAGGCAATCAAGAGTGATAACGGCGTGACGATGACCGTCAGCTTTTCACTGCTCCATAATGCCCCTTCAATCATCGGGTTCATGAACCAAAAAGTGATTCCGATCCCGGCAATACCGCATAGAATGCCAATCGGAATGCTGATCAAGCCAATAATGACACCTTCAAAAAGCACGGAATTTCGCTTCTGCCTTTTCGTAGCCCCGACGCTCGCGAGCATCCCTAAATGACGGGAACGTTCCGAGACGGATATCGCAAACGCATTATAGATGAGCGAAACCGAGCCGATCATAATGACCGCCGTCAGGATCGCCGATAAAGAGTACATCGTGCTGTACGATTCTTTGTTTTTGGATAAGCCGTAATAATGCAGCAAGTCGTTATTGTATTGGACCGATTCGATGTCGTTTCTCTTTGCCACATTTTCCGCATGCGCGAACAAGGACGGTTTGATTTTCTGCAAGACCACCGCCGCATTCACGTGATCGTTTGACCCGATCATATTATCATCGACATAGCTGATAATCGTATAACCCGGCGCCCAAGCCGTTTCCCATTCGGGACGCTTGATGTAGCCGACCACCGTATAATCCCTTGTCTCGATATGCTGCAACGATTCCGTCAATATGCCGTCTTCCCTACGCAGCGGTTCGGTCTGGTCCAAAGGATGATCGCCCCCTTGTTCGAACCGTTCGCCGATGCGAAGGGTTAGACGATCGCCGATTTCGTACTTCACTTTGGCGTTCGTTGCAACGGGCTCGGAGATAACGACTTCCTTGTCCGTACGGGGTAGACGCCCCTTGCTTAGTTCAACCTGAAATTGCGTGAAACCTTGCGCATCATACTCCTTAATGAACAAGTATGGTTTGTTGGGATTTTGTCCCCCTTCTAAAGGAGCGAAGCCAAGATCCCTTGTAATCGCAACGGTTTTAGTTGCCTCATCGGCTTGTATCGCCGCAAGCTGTTCTTTGGTAACATCTTGATATTGGACATGCCACTCCCCGCTATCCGCGATGGTTTGCCTGATCATTAAATCCGAGAAGGAGAACACAAGCGTAGCGACAGCGGTCACCATGGCAACCGAAATGATGACGCCGATGATGGTTACGAGTGTTCGTCTCTTGTTTTGCTTTATATTCCGGATGGCAAGTTTGTAGACAATATTCATCGACGGATCACCTCGTCTTTGGCAATCTTCCCGTCTACAATTGAAATGATCCTGTCGGCCTGCAAAGCGATTCGTTCGTCGTGAGTGATGACAATCAGCGTCTGATGATAGGTTTTATTCAACATTTTCAACAAATCGACGATCTCGCTGCTATTTTTGCTGTCCAAATTCCCGGTAGGCTCGTCTGCCAGCATGATGGCAGGGTTACTGATGATCGCTCTGCCGATCGAAACCCGCTGCTGCTGTCCGCCGGATAACTGATTCGGCAGGTGGTTTAAACGATGCTCCAAATTTAGGGTCTTTACGAGTCCATCGAACTGCTTCTTATCTTCCTGCTGGTTGTCAAGCAAGAGCGGAAGCGTCATGTTCTCTTTCACCGTTAAGGTGGGAATCAGATTGAAAAACTGGTAGATCAGTCCGATTTGTCGCCGACGGAAGATGGCCAGTCGCGTTTCGTCCAATGCATAGATGTCCGTATTTTCAACGAAAACCTTGCCGCTTGTCGGTCGATCGACGCCTCCCAGCAGATGAAGAAGGGTCGATTTTCCCGATCCGGACGGACCGATAATCGCGACGAATTCGCCTTTTTGAACCGAAAACGAAATATCGTCAAGCGCCTTTACCGCCGATTCGCCTGTGCCGTATATTTTAGACAGATGCTCGATTTTTAAAATTTCCATTACTATATCTCCCTCCCTTCATGATCAATTCCAGCTATAGACCATCTCTTTATACCCAACATCCCACAGGGTTACATTTCCCTCTATGGTTATCGTAAGCTCATTGGCCTGAGGGAGATAAATGGAGCTCATATCCGGCTCATGACGACCGGCTTCTACAGATACAGTCAGGAACTCATGTCCATCGGCGGTAATCCTAATGCTGCCCCGGGAATCCTCCTGATCGGGAATTCCATAATTCAAGAAGAGGTACACCTCCTTCTTATTGCCTAGCGTGTACCTGTACGTTTCCTTGTTTTTGCCTTCGATGCTGTACACATTATATTGGGGTTCCACTTCTTGACCGCCAATCTCAAAACTGGCCGTTTTGGGTCCTGTTGTTGGATTCCCCGTACGATCCCTTAAATCGTTTATCGCCACAAAGGGTCCCAAATCTTTGGTGAACGCTTGGTCAACCATTCCGAAGATCCCCCATACCCCGAGCATCAAGACAATGCCGGTAAAACCCGCAGCAGCAATATTTCTCCAGTAGTTTTTTGTACGAAAGCCAAGTTTGTACGCCCCGAATCCGATGGCTGCGCCCGTTGAATTCTGTATGACGTCGTTCATGTCGAAGCTGCCGAGGAAAGTAAGCGCCTGAATCGACTCCAGCATAAGAATGGACAGGACGAACAAAGTCATGAAGCGAACAAAGTTGGTTCGATATAACAACGGAATCAAAATGCCAAAAGGAATGAAAGCGGCGACGTTCCCGAAACCCACAAAATCCATCAACGTCGGATGTAGAAGGTCGGATAGACCTGGCAGCCTAAAAAAATCGTCCGGTAAAAAAATAAAGGTGTACCCCATGATTGGATCTGCCTTACCTACTCTGCCGAAAGCGAAAAACAAAAAATAAAGAATAAACAGGGTGTAAAATATCGTGATAGCAAAAATAATCTTACGCTGTTGCTTCGATTGCATTGTCTTACCTCCATCGTTCTTCTGATGAAAATCATTTTATCTGTCTAAAATGACTTTTCAGTGACGATGGAGGTGACAATTCAGTCACTTAGAGGAGTGCTGCTAAATCACCTGCTTATAAAATTTAATCCGAAACTGCGTACCCTTCTCGCTGTCGCTCGTCACATCGATCACGCCGTTCTGGCTGGCAATGATGCTCTGGGCCATCGCAAGGCCTATGCCGATGCTCCCTTCGCTAGCATTCTTTCCTTTGTAGAAACGTTTGAAAATATACGGCAATTCTTCTTTCGGAATGCCTTTTCCGTTGTCGGCAATGACGATTTCCGTGTATAACGCGTTTTCGGAAAATGAGATGGCGATCGCACCGCCTTCAGGCGTATGCTCCACTCCGTTTTTCAAAATATTGATAACCGCTTCGGCAGTCCAATTGAAATCGCCGACAAAAGAGACATCGTCATCCCCCGCAATGGAAACCGTCTGTCCCTTAATATCCATCGGAATCATTACCGGCTCTAATGCCTTTTGGATAAGGTTTTTCATGGGTATTCGATCTTTTTTGAATGGGATGGTCTTCGCGTCCATTTTCGATAGCTTTAATAAAGAAGAAACAAGCCAGTCGATCCGTTCAAGCTGGATGCGAATATGGTGGGTGAACTCCGTTCTTTTGACCGGAGGCAGGTCGGGGGCGCTTAGCAGATCCGCCATGACGGTCATGGAGGTGAGCGGCGTTTTGAGCTGATGCGAAATATCGGAGATGGCATCCGTCAATTGAAGTTTGTCCCGCTGCAATAGCGACCGGTGTTCCGACAGCATGCGCGTCACTTTGTAAATATCATTCTTTAGGATGCTAAGCTCGCCTTCTGTATTATCCCGTACGTCAAGGGTATCATTGCCGCTGCTAATCTCCCGCAAATAGACGGACAGCTTTTCAATTTCCCGGTATCTCCATTTCGTAAATAACAAGCTGCCGCCAATGAGCAAAATCGATAGAAAGAAAACGAGCACCGCGGCGGCAGGAGAGATCATAAGAGCTGCAACAATCGCCGCAAGGCTGATTGAACCCATAACGAACAATAACATCTTAATTTCCCGATTGCGCAGCATCTAATCACCAACCTTATATCCCAGTCCGCGCACGGTTTTGATCAATGTCGGATGTCCAGGATCATCTTCCAGCTTTTCCCGCAGTCTTTTGATATAAACGGTTAACGTATTGTCGTTCACGAAATCGCCGGCCACATCCCAAATTTGCTCTAAAAGCTGATTTCTTGAGAGAACCTGCCCGATATGGTTGCCAAAGATGAGCAATAAGCGATATTCCAAAGCGGTCAACGCTATCTCGGCACCGTTCTTGAACACTTTCCCTTCCAGCGTATTGATGCGTATATCATCGATATCCATGATGCTGTTAACTTGGGACGGCTTTTGGTATCTCCGCAAGACGGACTTGATCCGCGAAAGAAGTTCGCGAACCCGAAAAGGTTTGGTAATATAATCATCGGCTCCCATATCAAGCCCCATCACGACATTAACCTCATCATCGATCACGGTTAAGAAGATGACCGGAATGTCACGCCGCTCCTTCACCATCTTGCACAATTCATAGCCGCTTCCGTCCGGAAGCTGTAAATCGAACAGACATAAAGCGAACTGATCGATGTCTTCGGCGAGCACCTGTTTTGCAGATGCGACATCATGGCAAATAACGGTGGAATAGCGCTCTTGCTGCAGCGAATATTCCAGGCCGGACGCAATCGTTTTATCATCTTCCACTAACAAGAATTTCATATCCAAAAAGATCATCCTAACGTTATGATTAAATTTATGACCCCATCTTCATTCTGATAGTTTACCAACGCATTAGGAAAAATAAAAGCCGTTGCCACAATGAAAACGGCAGCCGATCATTTGACCAGCTGCCTCAATATGATGCTTCAACACCAACTACGGATAGGCAAATCTCGAATCTCAAGCTTTCGTTGCTGTTGTCCATACAATACAGCCAACGCAGCGGCAATCGCCATAAAGATGGCGCTGGATGCCACGCCGAATGGCAAGCCGTATTGTTCGACGATCAAACCTCCTACGATGGGACCGATGATCTGTCCAGAGGCAAAAAAACCAGTGGCTATGCTGAGGCTTGGCGCATACGCGTGGTGAGGGACATGACGACGAAGAAGCGCGGTTGTCATCAGCGGAGGGGTAATAAAGGAAACCAACCCAATCGTGGTGGCTCCAAGTACAGTAAAGAACATATTATCAGTGATTACCCCACACGCACCGATCGTACCTAAGGTTAATCCCGACGCCAGCGTATACCCGCTCGGCCATCGGTCAATGGCTTTGCCTCCGATCCATCCGTTAAACAAACCCGCGAATCCGATACCGGACCATATCAGCCCGGCATAGAGGGATGGAATGCCTTGGTTCACCAGATAGGGAATCAAATACGTGAAATAGATGATGTATCCCCAACCGAAGAAGAAATAAGAAGCGATTAGGAACAAGAGCTTATTGGGGTTCAACAGGAGACGATACACATGATTGCTTTCTTGGTCCCATGGCTTCGATTCGGACGGCGCCGGTATTTTTACGACTCCCCTCTCTCTGGTAACAACGAACTCGAAGCCGAGCGCGGCAATTACACCGAATACGCCCATGATTACCCAAGCATAACGCCATCCCTGCAGGTGTGAAGGATCAATGATAAAGGGGGCGAACAAACCCGTCACTAGAATGCCGGCAGAACCCCCCAGCCATATAAGACCCGATGCAACGCCTCGTTCCGCCGGTCGAACGGCATCCATGGCAATGGACAGAACTAACACGGTCGCGAAGGCAGATAACAATCCGATGGCGAACCGCCAAAGCCCAAGCTGGGTAAAATGGTCACTAAATGCCGAGCCGATCAAAGTTAATCCGAGCAATAAGCACGTCATCCGATTCATGATATGCTTGTGGTCTGGAAACCGCGAGATCAATGGGGAAAGACACAACGTCCCGATTAAATAACCGATAAAGTTGACGGTGCCGAGTATACCCAACTGTCCATAGCTCCCCCCGATGACCCTCTGGATCCCGGGCAAAAACATGCCGTAGGAGAGCCGGGAAAAACCGAGTATCACGACAAATAATAACGATGCCCATAGCGTAATCCAATTCCATGCCGATTTAGTACCCATATCCCCCATCTTCCCCCAAAATAATAAGACGAACCATGAACCGCTACCCTTCCTGCATTACAATCTCGGCTTCGATGCCCATCTGTTCGCACAGCTTGTGAATCCGGCGCATGTCCTGTGTGCTGGTGATCCATTCGCAGCCCAAGGCTGATGCCTCGTGAGCCGCCCATTGCAGGATATAGACTATAGCATCCGCATGGGCTTCCTTCGTAGCGAAGTCCTCCAGTATCAGCGTGCCGCCCCGGATCGAAGCACGCACGTATGCCCAGTGCTGTCCGGCAAAGCTGCGTGCGACAAAACGCGTTTCACCATCCGACGGAGACTGTATGGAGAGCGCTTGCAGCCATTTGCCGAAAGCTCCTGACCCCGTCGGAGCTTTCGGGTTCCCCCATTCAAGTGAATCGGCAGCCAGCTTCCGCAATTCATCCTCGTCAGCGACGCTCTTCCACTGCTCACTTTGGTAAGAGTTCGGGAGAGTCGGTTTGAAGCGGACTTGCCAGCTGCGTTCGCCTGCCCTGATGCCATTGGCACGAAGGAGATCGGATACGGTGATCATATCAAGACCTTTGGCATGAGCATGGTGTACAAGCGATTTTACGGCCTGCGGCGTTTCTTTGGCGATTTCATTGGCATGGAACATCAAAATCGTCCCATTATCCAGCTTAGGTATCACCCGTTCCACAAGCTGCGCGCTTAGCGGTCCCGACCAGTCGACGGTATCCTCCCCCTCGATGACCAGATAGTTCCACTCCCGAAGCCATTCCAAATTTTCTTCCCGATAAGAGGCGTAAGGAAACCGCATGAAAGTCGGAACCGGCCTTCCCGTTGCTTCTTGATAAGCAAGCTCAGCCCATTTCAACTCTTCCAAGAATACGGCTTTGGTCACATCTGCCATTCTGCGGTGATGGTAGGTATGCGTGGTAAGCTCATGGCCCCTGGCTATCATTTCTCTTGCTTTCGCCGGATACCGATCAAACCACTCGCCCGTTAAAAAAAACGTCCCGCACGCGCCTCCCTGCTCCAAAGCATCCAGCCATGCGTCAACAGGAACCCGCATCGGTCCGTCATCAAACGTAAAGGCACAGTGAGAAAGCGCCGGATTGCCGCGAGTAATGACCAAATTAGACATCGTAAATCCCCCTTCTGTAATATCTTTTCACCAGAATACCGGTGAACCTATTGTAAAATTACAGCAATGTTTTGTAAAATTGAATAATATGAACGAATGATTCAGATATTTTAAACAAAGGTGATGGAAATGATGGATCTTCGAGCTTTAAAGACCTTTGAGGCTTGCGTGCGTCTTGGACATTTTTTGAAAGCCGCCGAGGAACTCCAATATGCTCCTTCTACGGTAACCCTTCAGATTCAGCGTCTCGAAGCTGATCTTGGCGTTTCTTTGTTCGTGCGCGACGGAAAACGCGTGATTGTGACCGAAGCCGGCCGATGGCTCTATCATGAGGCCTCGGCTTTACTGAAATCGATCGGAGCCATGAGGCAGACCGTCTCGGATATTGCAACGGGAGATAACGGCTCAGTGCGTTTTTCCTCTATCGAGCCTGTCGCAAGCCAGCAGCTAGCGGCCGTGATAGCCCGCTTTTGCAAGACTAGACCGAAAGTGCAGTTAACCATGGAAGTAGGCGGCAGCAGATCCATTGCGGAGAGGGTTCGGGCCGGCGAACTCGATTTTGGTGTTTGCTCGGCTCCACCTTCGAAGCTCATGCTGGAGTTTGAGCCGCTGTTTGAAGAAAGATTAGGCGTCATGTTAAACATGAATCACCCGTTAGCCGATCGAGATAGCATCACGGGAAGCGACCTCGCGGGGCATACCATTCTAGTCAAAGAACCGACTTGTATCTATCGGGAGCTTTGGGAAACGGCGATTGATGAGGCTGGGGATAACCTGTTCTCTTGTATGGAGGTTGGAAGCTTCTTTGTGATTCAACAAATGGTAAAGGCCGAGCTCGGCATCGGGATTGTTCCGATATACAGCGGTCTGGAACAGGAGGGCTCCTTGGTTATACGACCTATAACCGATTTGAATCCTGTCATTACGATAGGCATCGCTTATAAAGACAAAAACGTCCTAGGCAAGGCAGCTTTATTGTTAATGGAGGCCATTCGGAGCATCCGCGAACCCAAGCCTGCTCTCTAAAATTCGACAGGACCTGTATGGAAAATGACGATGAGTTAACTCCCATGAAAATTTCGGCGGCAAAGTCCCGTGCTGTTCATGCCCTTCTTGTTCAGGGCTGCAGCGTCGCGGAAAGTTGAAAATCGTCCTCTTTACGTAAAAAAAAAGCCGCAACTGTGCGACTTTTAAGCATATATGTTGTATCGGTCCACGGCCATACCCCAGGACTACCCGTTCTGGCCGGATACCTTCGCCCAGAGTTCCAGCTCGTTCGTGCAGATAAGCAAGGAAGGATATTGAGCTGCCAATTTCATGTCGCTTTCTTGATTAACTGTCCAGGAGATGAGCTGAATGCCTTCTTCTGCACAGCGATGGATGAAAGGCTCCGTAATATGTTGATATTCGATCGACATGTAGCCGCAATGGATCTCTTTGGCAAATGGAAAAAATGCCGGCGAAGCCCCAATGTTGATCAGGCCAAGGCCGATTGTATCGTCAAGCTGTCTTACTCTTTCGAGGGAATAGTGGTCGAAAGATGTGATGAAGACCTGCCCCTGCATTCCTTTTTTCTTGACCATATCGAGCACAAGCTGTTCCATCCCCGGGTATAGATCGCCCATCTGCTTCAATTCAATATCAATGATGATCCGGTCCTTTAATAAATCGAGCGCTTCTTCGAAGGTTGGAATGCGCTCCGTCCCGTCAATCGTCAGCTGCTTCAGTTCGGCCAGCGTCAAGTCCTTCACTCGCCCCGCTCCGTTGTCAGTCATACGGTCGACAGAAGTATCATGGATGACCACCGGAACGCCATCCTTGCTTAATTGAACATCTAGCTCCAGGTGAGTGAAATTCAAATCGCAAGCTGCTTGAAAAGATATTAACGTATTTTCAGGGTATTTACTTGAATACCCCCGGTGCGCCATGCCTTTAATATGTTTTTTCATGCCATCCTCTCCTTTGCCCCTTTGCTTCGGGGAAGCAAATCCAGCGCTTCCAGCACTTCGATCATACCGTCGCCCATCGCCATTTTCGCGGCCGCAAATGAAAAAGCCTCAGGCCAGCAGCAACGGATGGATGTTGGCAATCGCGGCTAACGGGCCCTTAACGATCTTATCACCTGATATTACAGTGAGCGGCGCTATTGCACAATGCGTTTCTTCCAACTCTTGCATTCAGATCGTCAATAACACACTTCGCTTGTTCCCTGCGCTCAAAATACTCAGTAGCTGATTGTCGGACATCACATGCAAGAAGCATGCGCACTTGCTGAATCCGACAAACTGTGATATTTTAATTTCCAAGTAAACAATATGGAGTGTGAGACCGGAACTATGGATTACCCTGATCGCATCAAGTCAATCATTTATGAACAGCTGCTTCACTTCTCTCATTTGCATGAACAGCGAATGGAACTGGAACTTAAAGAAATCCAAGAGATGGTCCAGCTTCATCAACTGAAAGGCGTACCTGGAAATTTATCGACCATCCATGTCCTGGATTGCATCGGCCAACATGAACCGATCAATCATTCCGCGATTGCCGAAAAATTAAATTTGTCGAAGGCGAGCATTACCAAAATCAGCAAGAAGCTGCTTGCGCTTGACCTTATTCATCGGACCCAGCTTAACGACAATCGCAAAGAAGTCTATTTTCGTCTAACGCCCCAAGGTAAGCAGTTGTTCGAATTGCATCGGACTATGCACGAAGCAGAGGAGCAGCGCTTTATGCGATTTTTGGACGATTTCTCCGAAAGCGAGCTGCAGACGCTGTTGAAGTTTTTTCAAGGAATGGCCCGGTATATCAGCGAGAGATAAGTAAATTTTTTTAGTATTTTTGTTTACCGGTAAACTATATTATATAAGGAGGAATCAAATTGAATATTCCCCAAACGATAAGAGAACGCAGAACCATCCGGAAATTCAACACAACGCCGGTACCTCCCGAACTGGTCGTATCCTTGTTGAACGATGCGGTCAACCTGTACGAAGACAAAGGTACGCCCCGCTGGCGCTGTCTTATCGCTGGCACGCCGGAGTCCCGTCAAAGATTGGTGGAGAGCATGATGACCAAGATGAAGGAAAACCGATTCGTTAAGCTCATGCCCCCAAAAATGATTGATTTTTTCATTAAACGAGTAACGGAAATTCCCGCTCACCTGATTTTCATCGCGGAATCGGCCTCCGATCGGCGGCAGAGCGACGAAAACTTCGCTGCAGTTTGCAGTGTGATGCAAAATTTTCAGCTGCTTGGCTGGGAACGTGGATTGGGCGCGCTGTGGGACACGGACCCCATGTTTCAAAGCGAGTCATTTCTTGCGGAAATCGGTTTGCAGGAAGGTGAAAGGTTTGCCGGGATTTTGCACATTGGATATTTCGATAAAGCGCCGAGAGCCCGAAGAAGAACGCCGGCCGAGCAGAAATGGACCGCCGTCGGCGAAGGCCGAGAAGCGGATGGGCTTCGGTCGGAACGCGGCGGGATTTCAGCGCAAAGCATTCTGGAAGTGCTGGATGACGCTGTCTGGGCCCCGAATGACGGACTAAGAGAACCGTGGCGCTTCATCTATGTGACGGGCAGCGAAGCGGCCGCAAAGCTCTCGAATTCGGAAGGATATACATCATCGGCTTTTCTCTTGATTATAGCAGAGCATGAAGAGGATCCCCACAAGCAGGAGGAGGATTATGCGGCGATTTGCTGTTTGATCCAGAACGTACAACTATTGGTAAAATCCAGGCCGTGGAACGCACGCCGATCGATACCGGAATGGATTTATGACCAGGATCAGTGCAAAGCGTTCGGCATTCAGCCGGAGGATCGGGTTGTAGCGGTGCTGGAGCTCGGAGAAAAGGATCGATCGTTGCAATCGGTATCGTCTCCTCCCCCGCTCCTTAACCTGACGCATCTATGATGATATAAGCGGGGTGGACCTCCCCAGATCGCTTGATGTGAAGTCCACCCCGTCGTATTTGTGCAATAACCCCGTTCAGATAGCCGTGATTTCGCCCTGTTCTTAAGATAAGCGGTTCTTCGGTGGCCGTAGCGCCCACGAGACGATATTTAGTGCCGCATAAGAAAGCGGTAGGATAAGATTAAACCCGTAATCCCCATGGTCGTTAGCAAATGCATGAGATAATGCCGCACCCGTCATTAAAAAGAAGATGCCGGCGTGAACCCATTCTTTAAGTCGAGGTAAACCTGGCACGAGGAGAGCGATGGCACCAAGCACTTTCCAAATTCCGAGAATGGTCAATACATATAGTGGATAGCCCAGATTCGTCACCAATTCGAGGTTTCCCCCAAATTGCATCAACTGTCCGATGCCGCTTAACATAATAGCTGCTGCAAGCAGTCCTGTGACTGACCAATAAGCAACCGTTTTCCCTAGAGGGCGGGTATTTATTTTCATGCTTGTTTCTACACCGATCACCTTATTCATTGGTTTCCACCTCTTCATAATAATCTCTCTTGATCACAAAAAACGAGCCTCGAATCGTTCCTGCAAGTTTCGACTTCTGCCTAGCGAACTTGAACTTCCCTTCTAACTCTTCGGGCACCTCCATCCCCTCCGAAAGCTTAAAACCAACGGCTCGCTTCTTAGGATCATCCACGGTATACATTACGTTTAACCCGAGACCATTCTCGTAAAAAACATAGGCAAATTGAATGTTTTCCACTTGAAAACGTGACGTTTCCAATGGTTTGGCCGCAAACTCAAGATCACGCTCTTCTTTCAATATTCGGTTCACATAATCCAGGGTCTCCTGGCTCTCGCTAGCCGGTACAACCGTAAATGCATGCTTATACTTGTTCATAAAGTAACGGGCTTCATTCGCTCGTAAACCAGCAAGCGCTTCTGCTACGGGCGAAGACTCTAAACCAGTTGAAGTTACATGTTTAAAATCAACGATATTGGACAAGATCATCCCTCCTAATAGTTTTGCAAGCTTTCCTTCTACTATAGGCAAAGCTCGCTCGAAAGCATTCGCGGCTCTTTATTTCCGAACAACAGGAATCCACATTTCGCCTAATATTTGGCCGTTTCGCTGTCCCATATCCACCATGGCATTCGGCCCGCCGACATAAGCGAAATTCTTGGCTTCCGGCAAAACTTGACCAAAGGCGATACCAGCAAGCAATTGACTCAGCTCATCAGCCGACTGCCCCTCCCCTTTTACAACGAGGTAATCCCCTTTAGGAAATTGGATAACGCGGGTTGCTTCGGGCACCGATTCCTCTGTCATGACGCCGGCGTAGAACATCATCTTGTTGTTAACCGCTTCGTTTACGGCAAAAATGTAGTCATTTGCGGCGATGCCCTTTAATGTGTCCAACCTTCCGTCTTGCTTCACGGCTTCCCAAAAGTCGGCCTTCTCCTTGTTAATGCCCGCATAGTCGGTGTAGTCGCTCTGAAGCTCAGTTCCAATTCCTAAAACGATAAAGCTGTCTTTTTCCTCGAGGATGTAATTTGTCATTTTCAATCCCTTCCTTTTCTTTGAATATTCATTTCGTTCGATGGGTTAATCATAACTTTTAATCATGTCAAAAAATGATACTGTTTAGAGGGCTTATGAAAAAAGTTAAAACGGATGAATTCCATCACTTGGTTTCTTATCCTCAACTCGGGTCAAGAGCTTGCAGCAATAAGACAAACTAGCCTCGATTCTCGCAATCTCTTATGCATGTATATTCTTGTAATCAAGTGCTTACAGAATACAAGCAACAAAATAAGAACGGGAAGTTTCTCCCGTTCTTATTTTGTGAGCACTTCTAATTCATGTCTTTTTGCCTGATCCGCATGTTTTCTTTTGTTTATGAGGCTTCCCGGCTTTTGACCAGGTAATTGTACATCAGTTCGGCTGCCATTGCCCGATTGGTAACGGCCTTTGGAGACAGCTTGCCTCCGCCGGTGCCTTGAATCAATGCGGCTTCAAGCATGAAATCCATCGCTTCCCGCGCATAACCGGATACGTCCTTCGCATCGGAATAACGATCCATGCCGTCTTCTCCGCCCGGCAACTCGCTTCCGGCCGCTTCCATCATCGCATGAAGCATGACGACCATATCCTGACGCGTGATCGAGTCCTCCGGTCTAAACCGGTTATCTCCCGTTCCATGAACCAGTCCCAGCTGCTTCGCAGTGGACAAATACGGCGTATAGTACCTTCTCCCCGCATCTGCAAAATTCATGGCGTCATCCGTTTTCCCTGGTTTGAAGCCGAAGGCATTCATGGCCATGACCAGGAAATCGGCCCGGCTGATCTTCTCCTGCGGAAGATATCGCCCTCCGCCTGCACCTTTTACAACGTCCCTGGCAGTGAGGTAATGAACGGCGTCCGCATACCAGCTGCGCGGGTCTATATCCCGGTAAGATACTTGCTTATATGCGATCGCATACGTGCCAAGCTTGCCCGTTTCAAAGGTCAGGGTACGATGCTCGACATTGTAATAACCCTTTAGGACAGCGGATACGGATCCCATTGCATTGAGTTCCCACGCGACCAGCTGATCCAATCGCTCGTCAGCCTTGGCCTCATAATGGAGCGATACCTTTACAGGTGTGCTGCTTCCCGGCCACTCCACCGTCTTGCCATCGATCTGCAGCAGCAGCTCGACGATCGGTCTGTTCCCAATCCAGGCAAGTCGGTCCCCGGAAAGCCCGCCTTGATTGCCCGGACGAATCACGAGGCCCGTGAACTGCCCTGCTTCCTTCAGATTGTTCAGCATATTGGAAGGCACCTTCACGGTTGCCAGTGGGGTAACGATTTCGATCCGTTCCCGTGCGTGGTTCCGGTTCAAGTACGCTGACGGTACCTGGATGACGATTTCGCCGTTAAACGTTCGTGCGCTTTCGTCCAGTTGAATCGTGACGGTCTTAATTCCCCGCCCATCTGCTGTTACGCTTTCGAAGGCTTCGCTGAGCTCCAATTCGCCGATGGCTGCCTGAGCCTTTCGACCGTTTATCGCGACTTCCGCCATAATCGTTCCCGGTCTGGAAGCTCCAGTGGTCGGCGGTGTGGCACCTGGCTTGCTTGGGCTCGGTTGATTGATGCCGCCTCCATTATTGCCGTTGTTTCCATTGTTTCCGTTATTGCCGTTATTGCCGCCACCGCCATTGTTTCCGCCGCCGTCATTGCCGCCACCCGGAGGCGAGGATTTCTTTGTGGTCGTAAAACGATAGATTGGACTAAGCTGCCTGGCGCCGAATTCATCGGTAATATCCATATACCAATAATATGTCTCATCGGCTTCTCGTCCATTCCATACGGCAGAAGCAATTTCTCCGGACTTCACGTCTTTTTGCTCGCCAATCAGCGTATCTTTGTACACATTGACCGCAAAATAATCGGTTGCCACCCGTTTTTGAATATCCCTGAACGCAAACGGCTCCGTAAAATCCTCAATGGCGTCGTCAAAGAAATTATAATCGTCCAAGTAAGGCGAATACGTATCCACGTCCAGCGTGCCGGAGGTTGGATCGAATTTCAGCAGACGCAGATAACCGCTTCCTCCGTTCGGCCCTCCCTGATAATCCGCCAGCATTTCAATGACCTGTCTTGACGATCCGTCCGGATGCGTCACCGTTTTCACGACCCGGTTGGCAGCATGATAATGGCCGCTTAGCACCAGCTGCACGTTTTTGTTCGGCGCAATGACCTGGTCAAAAACGCGCTGCGCCATACTGGACAAGGTTCCGTTGCTCTCCAGATAAGCGTGCATGCCCACGATCGCGATGCGGTCCGCATGCTTCTTCAGCACCTCGTTGGCCCAAGCGATCGTCTCCGGTGTATCCTCCAGCCCGAAGCCGATATAGAGGAAAATAAAGTCGTGGCCTCCGAACGACACGAGTTCGTAATGGTTGCGGTTGTTATCCATTTCGCCGCCATACCATGGATTGTTCTTGTACCGGTCGGCCCCGACATATTTCCCGTAGTAGGAGTAGTCCACGCCGTCAATGATGACGTCGTGATTGCCCGCCAGCACGCCATACGGTACGCCCGCTTCGTCCAGCTTCTTCAAATTCCGGTCGGCTACGGCCCACTGCTTCTCGTCGTCGGCCACGTTCACGATGTCGCCGGTATGGATCACATAACTGAACAAGCCCTTCTCATATTCTTCCGTGATCCAATCGCCCAGCTTATCGAAAATGTCCGGGTACGATTCCGCGTAATACTGGGTATCCGTAAACCATAAAATGTTGAACGGCGCATTCGCGCTCTTCACTTCATCTTGGACCATGGCCTGGATTTTGCCGTTTCGCACGTAACGGCTAGGATCCACTTCCGCTGTCAAGACGATGTCGGATTCGGCTTCGTCACCGGTGGCCGACTTCAGTGCCGTCCACTTTCCGCTCTCATAATCCCAAGCATACAGCGTCACGATACGGCCCGGAAGCGTGCGCCCTTGCCAGTGCAGCTCTACGGTATCCTGTTCCGACCATGCTTCGTCCAGCTCGATTTCGAATCGATGATAAGGGAACCCGGAATCCGTATCCGTGATAAGATACTCACCGTCCGGATAAGCCATTTTCTCGGCTTCCTCCTTGCCGATCCCTTTCTCTCCGTCCGGCGCCAGCACGAGCGGAGGCTCCCGGTCTGCAACGTTGAAATGGCCTTCGATCCCGTCTTCGCGGGCAAAGTCATATTTATCCCCTTCCAAGAAGCGAACGTCCATCGAATCTCCGCTCGGATCGCTGAGTCGTGCTCTTAGGCTCGGATTCAAACCCACCTTCTCCGCGAAATCGGCTGGGGAAACCTCGCCCGGAAGAAGAGGTTTCTCCTCTTCGATCATAAAGGTGCGAGAAATCTCCGCCGAATTGCCGGCCCCGTCGAGTACGGTCACATTCAGAATATGCTCGCCCGGCGAAAGCAGCGTGGAAGATGTTTCATAAGGTAGCGTGATTGGCTCGCCATCTAGCTCCGCCGTAATGCCCGTTACGCCTGTTAAGTTATCTGAAGCGACCACATCCAGCATGAACGGCCCTTTGAGCTGTATGGCGTCGGTCAATAATTGCCCTTCCCCATACGATATCCCTTCAATCTCGGGTGCGGTGTTGTCCACAGTCACGTCGACGGACTGGAAGACTTGACCGTTCACCGACATGCTCAGCGGATATACCCCGTCCTTTACCGAAGCGGTGTCGAGCTCGGCATATCTTGCCGTGAACTTGTCTTGCGGAATCGGAAAATGGAAGTCGCTGATCATCGGCTTGTTCGGGTTGCTGCCGTAATCCGCATCGCCGAATCCGTAGTACGTATCCTCCCGGTAATCCACGGTCGACTGCCCAAGGTTGCCCAGGTAGTTCAGTACCTTATCCGGTTTGACCACCGAACCGTCCGGCAGCACAAGATGTAGATTCATCACTTCAAAATCATCATGGTTGTTCTTGCCGAATACCTTGTCATGGTCTTTGACTTGATATGGCGCATTCTCATTTCCGGTATGCACGGAAACCGTTGTCCCGGTGACGAACAGGTCAGGAGCCATATCGAACATCGACCAGGCGCCGTCGATGTATTTGGGCAGGATGCGGCTGAAAAATACCGTCTCCCCGCTTGCATCCAGCGCGCTTGCCGACGCTTGGTAAATCTGATCGATCCCCCGGGTCTGCATGCCCAGTTGTACCTTACCCGGCAGTGCCTTGCGAAGCGGCAGCGGATTGACCTTAAAGCGAACTTCGATGTCGTCTTCAGCCCGGGAGCCGTAAGCATAGAAGGATGACTTTCCGCTGATCATGCTGCCGTTTGATAAGGACAACCCCGGCTCCGGCAGCTCCGTTCCCGTATTCTCTTCGTTAACCGTTAGCAAGCCGCCTCGGGAGTTATATGGAACCCGCGTGCGGTTGCCGCTGCCGTCGGCAGCTTCAATGATATACCGATAGACGCCGATCTCATTTAGCGTGATCGTGCCTTGATAGACGTAAATTCCATTATCTTGGGACGCAAGCGTCAGCGCATGCTTGTCCGTAAACGCTGTCGGCTCCTCGGAAGCCGCTCCAATCAGCACTTCAATGGAAGCAAGGGGCTCATCGCTGATCACGGAAACCGGATAAGCCTGTCCCTGGCCCAAGTTATAGGCGGTCTGCTCATGCTGCAGCGTCGGGGCAATCATGTCGACACCTGCAACAGGCGGCACCTGAACCGGATCAATGCTGCCAGGATTGGCGTACATCCGATTATCCAGGCGTTTCATGGTCGTTCCTGCATCCGGATAGGCATATCGAACGACCGCATTGCGGACGTCGTTGACCAGCCTGTCCGGGCTGTCCGGAGCGCTGGGATCGTACCAGGCCTGTACGATGTACGAATTGGCTTGTCCCGGCGCGGACAAGGCAATCCCTCGATGCAGCGAATTCGGAAGATTGAAATCCGAAGCTTTCGAATTATCGTAGAAAATAATATCGTTGTCGTTAAGCGTGCTGTTAAAATGCAGATTGAAGTCCGCCGTCGTCGTATAACCCTTGCCGTTAGCCACGGCTTCCTTCGCGAACCAGATAACCGCTGCGCTGTACGGCTCGATCGAGGTATGATCCGGTACCTTCCAGCTCTTAGGCGCCGTTGTGCCCGGATATAGATACCAGAGGGTGTAATCCTTGAGGTCCAAAACCTGATCCGAGTTATTGTAGATTTCAACGTATTCGTATTGGTTGCCGCTTCCCCACCGGTAATCCCCGGCCGGGTTCGGAAGAATTTCGGTGATTAGAATACGCGGTACGTCCCCGCCTGCAGAAGCTCCGGTTAAAGCCGTTTCATAATCGACGGATCTCGACTGCTGAAACCCATCCGCTGCCTCGATATAATACTGCAGCTTATCCCCGGTCAACTGATCGGCCGGAATGACCGCATCGAATTGATCACCGCCCCGATCGATCATGTCGATCTGGCTGTAGGGACTATGGACCGCCGTTTTGTAATACATCTTAACTACCAGCGCATCTCCGTCCGCGTCATAGACGCTTGCGCTGACGGTCAGCGGCTGTGTCCGCTCGGTAAAGGCAATGGGCGTGTGATTGATTTCCGGCGCACGATTGTCAAGCGGCGATAGCTGGCCCAAGTCAACGATTCCGGCGCTAGGCGCAGCTTCCCTGGCGTAAGGAATCATCGCCGAACCGCCGGGAGGCAGCTGAAGATGTACACTCTTGCCGTCGCCGACATCATTGGCAGTATAATAGAAGCCGCTGATCACGGCGGCGTCGTCGCCTTTTCGGGTTATGTATAAGCCGCGGTCCGTATTGTTGAGGCCATCCTGTCCCCGAAGCTTGAATACCGGTACCTGGTCGGGAATCGAATGATACCGGCGGAAATCGGATTCCGTCAGGGCAGCGGCTGCTCCGGTAATGGATGAGCTTGTCCGTTCCACCCAGAGCACGGCCGGGCTGTCCGCCGGGATGACCACCCCATCCGGATTGCCGTATACGGTGTCCGTTACCGTCAACGTCTTCACGCCCGTATTGTAGTCGTAACGCATGTTGAATTCGTCATTAAACGAGATCGGCGCTCCCGAATGATTGTAAACCTCCACATATTCGAACAGGTCGGCCCCGCCCGCGCCTTCGATCGTCTGCTGATTCGACCGGTCATCGGGATAAATTTCCGAGATCAACACCGGCATTGCTCCCGAAGGGGCCGCATAGGCCGAGTTGCTTGCAAGCGCAAGCTCAAACAAGCTGCTGCCAATCAGTATGCCGGATAATAATCCGGCGATCCATTTTCGCTTCATGTGCTCCTCCTATTTGCTTTATTTCTCTAAAATCCTAAAGCATAAGGGTCAAGCGAATATTAAATGTAATTGCGTGTTTCGTAAACGAATTCTGAATAAAAAAAAGCCATCGCTAAGAACGCGATAGCTTTAAACTTCATTTCATTATTTATTGAAAGTGACCTTCTCCGAACCGCCCTCAAGAATGATCGACGTGTCCCGCGGCTTCGTTTCGGCGATTTTGCGGCCGCCTCTGAACGAGTAGAGCACTCCGGCCTGTTTGCGTATAGCCTCATATTCGTTCTCGGCTTCAAGAACGATGAAGTTCGCAGGCTTGCCTTCTTCAATACCGTACACGTCCTCGATATGCAGCGTTCTTGCACTGTTTTTCGTAATGAGATCGATTGAATTCACGATTTGATCGTAACCGAGCAACTGCGAAGCATGGATGCCCATGTGCAGCACCTGAAGCATGTTGCCCGTGCCTAGCGGATACCATGGATCAAAGATATCATCGTGACCGAAGCATACATTAAGACCGGCTTCCTGAAGCTCTTTGACGCGAGTCAGCCCTCTTCTTTTCGGATATGTGTCAAAGCGTCCCTGCAGGTGGATGTTGACCAGAGGATTGGAGACGAAATTGAGGTCCGCCATCTTCAGCAATCTGAACAATTTGTAGGTATATGCATCATTGTATGAGCCCATCGCCGTCGTGTGGCTTGCCGTGGTGCGGGAGCCCAGCCCGCGTTCGTAGGCTTCTTTGGCGACGACTTCCACGAAACGGGATTGCTCGTCATCAATCTCGTCGCAATGAATGTCGATGAGCCGGTCGTATTTTTCGGCGAGGTCAAACGCAACCTTCATCGATTCAACGCCATATTCCCTCGTGAATTCGAAGTGCGGAATGCCCCCAACCACGTCAACGCCCATTTTCAGCGACTCCTCCAGCAATTCCGCGCCGTTCGGGTAGGAGTGAATGCCTTCCTGCGGAAAAGCGACAAGCTGAATATCGATGTATGGTGCCATTTCTTCTTTCACTTCAAGCATCGCTTTTACCGCGGTCAAGCTTGGATCGGTGACGTCCACATGCGTTCGTACATGCTGGATGCCCTGTGCCATCTGCCACTTCAGTGCCGTTTTGGAGCGCGTCTTGACGTCTTCATGCGTCAGGAATGCCTTGCGTTCAGACCAACGCTGAATGCCTTCGAACAGCGTTCCGCTTAAATTCCATTCCGGCTCGCCTGCCGTTAACGTTGTATCCAGATGAATGTGAGGCTCAATGAACGGCGGCAGCACAAGCGAGCCGCCCACGTCAATGACTTCCTCATTCGCCGTTGCTTCCAGCGACTGCGTGATTAGCTCAAACCTTCCGTCTTTCACGACGATATTCCACAAACCTTCTTTACCCCGCAATTTTGCGTTCTGTATAATCATTGTTTTTCCCCTTTTCTTTGGATTCTTTTGCAGGAGCGATCAGCATCAACACAATGTAGGCCACCGCCGTACCGATTAGTGCGTTCAATGGCGTTATGCCTGGAGCAAGCTGAGCGAACGCCACGCCGATAGCCCAAGCCAGCATCGCTATCCAGTTTACCTTCTTGAAAGTCATGTCGGCAAATGGCTTATAGTTTCTGCGCTTCACAAAAAAGTAGTCCGCGATGATGATGGCCCCGATGGACGGTACCGCCGCGCCCAGCACATTGAGGAACCCGACGAAATTGTTGTACATCCACATGGCAAATAGGGTACCCACGATGCCGTTTACGATGACGAAGAATTTTTTCGATATTTTTGTTATGTTGGCAAATCCCAGTCCGGAAGCGTAAAGAGCGTTATCATTGGTCGTCCAAATATTCAGCCCCAGTACGATGATCGCGGGAATGATCAGCCCTTGCAGGAACATGACCTCCGAGATATCTGCCAGGTTATAAGCCATGGCGCCAACCGCACCGAACAGGAACATGAGCGAATTCCCCAGGAAGAACGCTATGACCGTGGCGGTAACCGCCTGCCTCGACGTCCGGGAGAACCGTGCAAAATCGGGCGTCAAGGTTCCACCGCTAATGAATGAGCCGATACAAATGGTCAGTGCCGCTGCCGCGGTCAGTGTCTGTTCAGGCGTGTAATCGAGCAAGCCTTGCAGACCGCCCAGCATATCTGCGCCTTTGAACATGGAGTAACTGCCGAGAATGGTAATGGCCGGAACCGCGATATAACCCAGAATGACCAGCGACTTCATGCCGAAGATGGCCGATGCCGTCATCGCGAGACCAAACAGGAAGATCAACAGGTACACGTTCCAATCCATCGCTTTGGCAACCGGAATCGCGAACATGGCCACGCCGACGCCGAACCATCCGACCTGCGTGAAGCCAAGCAGGAATGATGGCAGGTACGAGCCTTTCTCACCGAACGCGTATTTTGCCAGCAAATGCGTGGAAAGGCCCGTTTTTGCAGCGATATGTGCCAGCGCTCCTGTGTAGATACCGAGTGCCAAATTACCCGCAAGCACGATTCCAATAAACTCCATGAACGTCAAGCCGACTCCGAGCGTCCCTCCCGCAAGCATGCTTGCCGAAAAGAATGTGAACCCTAACATAACGGATAACGTCTTCCAAAAATGGTTTCTCTGCGTTTTCGGTACCGCTTGCCACGAAAACTCTTGATCTTGTTTGCTCATCAGAATACCTCCAGGTTAAAGTGTTCTGATACCAAAGAAGCAGAAAAAAGAGGCTACTCGTCAAGTCTTCACTGACAAGTAGCCTCTTTCATTACATCATAACCCGCGCGAAGACGCAGAGCATCCCTGACGGAATACGCTCTGAATCACGCGTGATTATAAAAATCCGCTGCCCTTGCCAGCCTCTCTGGACTGAATTAAAGGTACCAGTATTCAATTACATTCTATTATTTTGGAAAAGCCTGCAGTTGTCAATGTTATAATTATCCAATGGTTAAAATCCTCTTAAGTATCTTTAATGCGGAAGGATATCGTAAAACTCAAGAGCACGAAGATAAATTGGAGAGACAAAGCCAATAAGATCGTTGTTCTGCGACTCTAGTAGTTCATATGGGTTTTGTACTTTTCTTCATCACTCCACGTGTACTTATTAGGTATAGATTTCTGTAACTATTCTAATTGCATCCTTAGCTATGATGAACGAATCACAATTAAGAACATCATATACATTCAGCGATTTGGCATCAGTTGTCTGCACATCCGGAATGTTATTTGCACTTTTATACACGATTTGATCCGCCTCAGGTGTTACAATAAGCACTTTCTTATTGGCATAAAGAGCTGTAAGCATGGCAATGATCGATTTTGTCCTGTAAGTTTCAAGTTTAATACGGTCAACTACGATGAGTTCGTTATCTTGCACCTTGGCGGATAAAGCTGATTTAATCGCAAGACGTTTAACCTTTTTATTAAGGCTATAACCATAGTCACGAGGTTTGGGACCAAACGCAATCCCTCCGTGACGCCAGTGCGGCATCCGAATTGAACCCGCCCTCGATCTGTCAATTTTATTTTGCTTATAGGGTTTTCTACCTCCACCTCTAACTTCGCCGCGGGTTAAAGTCGAATGTGTCCCACGTCGCTTGTTCGCTAGATGGTTAACAACAGCTTCATGCAGTACCGATTTGTTGGGAATCACCCCGAAGATGGATTCTTCAAGCTCCATCTCGCCCGTAATTTTACCTTCCATATTATAAATAGAAACGTTTAACAATCTTAGCTACCTCCTGATTATCATCATAAATATGTGGATTTTTTATGGGAACGTATAGCTCAATAGTGAGCAGAAATAATGATAATCAGTTGTTTTGTTAGATTTAGAAAATCAACTTTTTCTTCCTGCTCACTTATACTGCAATCGAAGTATTTACGATAACATCCATCACTTCGACCCCCTCCTGATACATTTTTAAAATGGGTTATCCCCATGTTTCTCTTACATCTTCACGATAACAGATCGAAAATGTATGCTCTATACACAAAACGATGCTGTAGTATTTTTTATTCGTTAACGTAAGCTGCAGCACATATAAATGGTTGCTCTGATTCCCGTTTTTTTGCATTAAAAAATCCCTTCAAGTAACAGTGCTGGATTTTAGCACGCTTGAAGGGATTCGTAGGTAATTATTTCTGATAAATTATTTTTCTGATAGCGTAGGTTGATAAAAAGAATGATTCTGAGAGTTCCTCGACTGAAGCGCCAGATAAATACGCACCCACGATAGCATCATTTCTTTGGTTAATTTCTTTTCGTGCGCCAGACAGCTCTCCCCAGACTTTAAATTCATTTTTTCTAGCTGGTATATAGAGGTATTCGCCTTGGACATATTCCTGTAATTGTTCTACTAGTTCCTCCGGCAAGACGACAGAAGCATTAATATATCTCACGAACGACTCACTCCTTGAAATTATTGTTCAAGCAGCAAAGCCAGTTTCTATTTTGTTGGCTGCTCCATGCAAATACTCAAAACCGGCTCTGCATGGAGAATTACATGTGTTATAGATGTATTTTTTAAGAACATTGTATTCCTCCTGGTTAGTTGATCGACTTATTAAATGTTACCGTTTGATCCATATAGTTGACCGCATGCTGCGTTGATGTCTGATCCGAATTGGGTCCTCACGGTGACATGGATTCCCTTTGACTTCAAGATTCTAAGGAACATATTGATGCTGTTCTGATCCGACTCTACAAAACTTTGTGATGTGGCATCAGTGGAATTGTATGGAATTAGATTGACGTGATATAAATGTTCCCACGACCCTCTTCCACGCAACAAATCAGCAACGGCTTCAGCATGTTTAGTTGAATCGTTGATACCCCTTAGCAGGATATAAGCAATGTAAACCTTTCGCTTTGTTTGCTGAATATGCTCGTCCAACACGGTCATAACTTCTTCTAATGGAAAATGATTGTTAATGGGCATTAACTCGCTTCTCTGATCATGAAATGGTGAATGAAGCGAGAACGTCAAATTAATCTGTGGAAATTCCTTCGTCAACTTTTTTACTCCAGGTAATAAACCTATGGTAGAAACCGTAATCCTTCGATGTCCTAAACCGAAAAGTTTAGGATCCGTCAGCACATGCAAAGCATCAAATACATAGGGATTTGCAAGTGCCTCTCCCATTCCCATAAAAGACACACTGTCCAAGGGATGGTTATTCAAAGTAAAATAAAGCAGTTGATCCGTTATTTCATCCGTTGTAAGATTCCTCTTCAAACCGAGTGTTCCCGTAGCGCAAAATGTACAACCAAATCCGCAGCCGCACTGCGAAGAGATACAATAGGATTCCCAGCCCGTTTGATAACTTAACCTTACGGATTCAATGTATTCATCGCCTGGGATAGCAAACAAAATTTTGCTAACTTGGTTGGATTTCTGCTCCATTTTTGGTGTGATGCTTAACACATTGTTTCCAAGCTCTTTGATTAATTCATTTCTTACAAGCTTAGGCAAATTGTTCATTGCTTCGAAATTTCCGATCTTGTTCTTGAAGATTGCCTCTGCTATTTGCGAATATCTATAATTCGGTTGATTTAGAGCCGATAAGATCTTACGTATTTTTTCATACTTAGATAAATGCTTCATTTCTATCTCCCTTTAAACGGAGAAAACGCAAAAAAGCACCAGCTTACCGGTGCTTTTTTGCGTACATTAACCTAACTATACCTATACAAAAATAAGAGACTAACTATAAATAAGTCGCTAACTGTATATATGCATAGAAGGATAAAGTTCCGGTATCTGATTTGTAATTATGTGAACCTTGTCAAACATCGCTTTACATGACAGGTTCACGTTTACATCTACAATCTCAGAAGCAGTCATCACTTTATCCCTCCCATTGTCCATCATCGTTATTACATGAAAAAATTTAACACAAGATATATGTTTCGGTCAAGGCGAGTTAGATAGCAGGCATATTTCCTCCCCGCTTCGGACTTTTTATTGATCCTTCCTCATCTTCTATTGTTCAGTCGCGAACTTACGAGTCATGTTCCTATACTTTGTAGGTGAAATGCCTTTTTTAGCTTGAAATTGCTTAATAAAGTAAGTGTCATACTCGAATCCGGTATCGCGTGCAATTTCATCAAGCTTCATACCTGTATGTGTCAGAAGATCGCACGCAACGTTTAAACGATAGGAAAGCAAGTAACCGATAGCTGTATTTCCGCATCTCACTTGAAACAGCTTATTTAGCGTCACACGGTTCAAATGAGCGCAATTCGTCAAATCTTCCAACGAAATCTTTTTGGGATAGTTGGTGTGTATATATTCCAATACCAAATCAACCGGGGATTGTTCACTATTATGATTTAGATCCTCCAGTAAACCTAAAATTTGAATGAGGTATTTTTTTATTCTGCATACCCAGCGTTCATCACTTTGCGCTTGCACTTCCGTACCGAGTATGAAGAACCACTCGAATATAAGCGGGTATGCTTTTTCCGATACACGAGGTACACCAGAGTTTCGACCATCTCTTTGAAAAAGTGAAAGACCCCTTTGTATACTCGGACCCGTAGGAATGTAACTCTGCGTTTCGGAAAGTGTTACGGTGTTAAGGAATGCAGGGTGAAAACGAAAGGATTGCGCAGCCACGTTCTGTCTCTCAACGACTTTCATCTCATCTTCTTCAGCAAGACAAAGGACGCCCGGTGCGGAAATTTTAATTGGTCGTTCGTTTAATATCCCGCTTAAACTTCCTGACGTAATGAGAACCAGGGTAAGACGTTCAGGATAAGGAAGCACACTAAAATCTTCTGTTGCGGCAAATTCAATGTACACGGTGCGGTTTTTGTGACGGTCTACTTGCGGCATAGCAATCACCTATCAAATCGTATAGTCAGATGCTTCATTTAAGCCAGTGTACCACACATAGGTGCGGGATATAATAGCGATGTAACAACTAAAGGAGGAGATCCATATGTCGATGGAACGTTATCATATTCACGTCTCCGATGAGATCCTTGCCGATCTCAAATACAGACTTCATCACATCCGTTGGCCTGATCAGCTAGAACACTCGGGTTGGGAACGAGGCACGGAATTAAGCTATTTAAAGTCGCTGGTTTCGTACTGGCGGGACCACTACGATTGGCGGGCACAAGAAGCTGAGTTGAACCGTTATTCCCAGTATAGCTGCAATATCGATGACATGGATGTGCACTTCGTGCACGAGCGTGGAAAAGGACCTAACCCCATGCCTATTATTCTTACTCACGGATGGCCCGACAGCTACCTTCGTTACCAAAAAATCATCCCCCTTCTTACGGATCCGGCCAGCCATGGTGGTCATCCCGAGGACTCTTTTGATGTGGTTGTCCCTTCATTACCTGGATTCGGGTTCTCAAGCAGCCCCAAACAACCTGGATTCAACAATAATCGCGTCTCCGAAATGTGGGCTAAACTGATGACAAAAGAATTAGGCTATAAAAAATTTGCTGCCGCAGGCGGAGATATTGGCTCCGGTGTTACAAGATATCTGGCAGCAAACCATCCCGAGTTATTATTTGGAATTCACCTGACCGATATCGGCATTATCAGAAATCTCATGAATGCATGTGGTCAGGCTAATCTCTCGCAAGAAGAACTGCGATACAAGACAAGCGCTTCGGAATGGATTGCTCTGGAAGGTGGCTATATGTCGATTCAATCGACACGCCCCCAAACCCTTGCATATGGACTTTCCGACTCGCCGGCAGGTTTGGCAGGCTGGATGATCGAAAAATTCCGATCATGGAGTGATTGTAAGGGTAACCTCCAGCAAAGATTCAGCAAGGATGAGCTCCTCACCCACATTATGATTTATTGGGTTACGAATACGATGGGATCGTCAACACGCATGTATTATGAGAATTCACATTCATTACCGCCATTGGGCTATATCGAGGTACCGACAGGCATCGCATTGTTTCCGGAAGACATCTTGCTGCCGCCTAAGGAATGGGCCTCACGTAACTTAAACGTTACTCGCTGGACTTCGATGCCATCCGGCGGACATTTTACCGCCATGGAAGAACCTGAGCTTCTAGCTCGTGACATTCGTGCTTTCTATAAGCCATACAGATTGGGAAATAGAAATTAATCTAAATCAAAACTATTTCATCATGCAAGCTATAGATGAGCGCTCATTAGGATTCAACGGCCTTTACTGTTTCTTCTTTAGTGCTGTTGAAGCCTGCACCTCTGATTGTTCTGGTGGGTAGAGGGTAAATCGTTATGAGTTTCTCATATATTTCCTTTACCTCTGATCGATTATCTTTTTTTATATGGACTACCAAAGATTCGAACTCCTGAATGTCCTTCTTTCGATACAAGTCATATCCAAGCTCTATCGTTTCGGCAAGTTGATTGCGAAATGCTTGAGAAACTTCCGGTCTTTTGAGATACATCTTAATGGAGTACATAATATTGGACCCATACCGTTCTCCGGCTTGGCTTAATTCGTCGGTTCCTGAATCAGCATGGGGATTCATATTCATGGACTCAACAGCTTCTTTCGTTGCTATCTCTTCTCGGATGCGTGGATTGTTTTGTTCACTAGCGCTGCAACCGACACTACATGCAATGAACAACATCATAGTGATGCGGCCAGAATTTTTCACAAAACTCTTCAAGCCTGGTTCCTCCTCAAACTTTATATTGGTAGTTTACCAGGCCGAGGTTTATTTTTCTATAAAACCCATTATCTTCATTAGATTATGGTTTAGCATGCTGCCCATTCCATTCATTCGTCTTATTTTTGGCCCGTAAAGTCTTCTTGGATCTTTTTCAATCGTTCAAGATGTGGTTTCAACTGCCGCAGCATTTCCGCTTTATATGACTCTGTTTGATCCTCGAAAAACATGTGATGTGCGGCATCCTTGAACGACATCATCGTTTGGTTTAACTCACGGAGTTCAGTCGCAAGCGAGCGCAAGGTTTCTCTGGTCTTGGCGTCAATTGTTTTTGGATTAGACTTCCAATACGAATAGCTTATTTGGTATAACGGTCGCCATGTCCTTGCCTGAAAAGCGAGAATAAACATGTCCTCCTGGTTATCCGTTGTCATTGCCGTATTATTAACTGAAAGCTTGGGAACCGCGTTGTTGGGGAAGGTATCGCTAAATTCAATGATCGTTAATAGCTGCTCATCGATTTCCTCCGCTTGGATCTTCGCCTTATCGATCCATTGCCGTATCTTGGCAGGATCTTCATTTTCCTTCGACTCGCTGATCGCCATCAGCGTATCAGCAAGCGGAATCGTTTCAGAAGCGTGCTTCACTAAATAGGCAAATGCCGAGTCGTTCTTCAGCTGATACAGGGAATGGAGCCCGTTGTATCTAACAGATGCCTGGTTTTCCAAATGCCTGTACACCGCAACGTTTATAATGATGATAATAATAAGTATTGGTGCGTAGATCTTTATGTGCTTAGGCAAAGCTGTACTTCCTTTCTGATACATTCATCTTGTAAGTAGGATGATTTAATTGCTGCTATATGAAGTTGCTAGTTTATTTTCGCGAATGTTAGTTCATATTGCAGTCGAAAAAATAGTTTAACATACCAATTCATCAACCCTAAATGGATAATATATTCCATAAAAGTGCCTATTAGCTTAATAAGCAGTAAATGCACCTGACTTAAGTAACAACAAGAATTTATATACTTCAAACCAAAAAAGCCGCATAGGATGCGGCTTTAAGGTCTTCAAGTTCTTTTCGTCCAATCAAAAGAAAGTCCAAAAATGATCCGCCATGATTCCAATTGGTTATCCCGAATTTAATAGAAACTCCTCACTCCGCGTTTCGATGTACAGCCCGTAACGCAAAGTCATGAAGATTGCGGAAACGCCGGCCCAGCAGCTCATACCCCTCGGCTCCAGGGTGTAGGCCATCCGTCAGAAAGGCTTCATCCTCCGGACCGAACCACTTCAAGCCGTCCTGATAGTATAACTGGCGATCGCCCCGAGCCCTTAGCAGCTCCACGGTCTCGCGGATGAATTCCCGCATGATGGGCAGGGTGAAGCCCAGCGAATTGAGCTGCGTTTCGCGGACGGTGCCATAAATCGGAGAAATGACAAGCAGCGGGGTATCCCTGTGTTTGTCGCGTATCGTCTCCAGCAGGCCAATCAGCAGCGGCCTGAACATGCGAGGGCTTAAGGTACCCCCGCCATAGATGTTCACGCCTGCACATATCGAGATGAATTCGGCCGGCAAGTCGCGAATCAGACGCCCGATCATCGGTTCCATGTGGCAGTTGCCGGAGAAGCCGAGATTGGTCAAGCTGAAGCCGCAGGCTTCGGCGGCAATGGCTGGCCAAGCGCGGGAGGGGCTGGAAGCCCCGACGCACTGGGTAATGGAGCTCCCGTACGTAATCCAGCGGGGCCGGGTGTCCGGCAGCGGGACTCCGACGGCATGGGCATCAGTCCGTAGGCCGGTGACGGTTATTCCTATATTTTGAGGGAGCCAAATCTCCACATCCTTGATTCCGTCCTTAAGTCCGCTGAACAAGGCTTCTGTTGCTCCGCCGGACAGGCTGAGCGTCTGGCATAGTCTACCTTCTACAACGCAATCCATGGCGGCGGCATCCGCAAGCGGTGCAAAAGATACTGCCACCTCGGTAGAGTCCGTCCGCAGCCGCAGGCGAACACCGGCACATATCTCGGCTTTGCCATCGATTCCCCCAGGCGGATACAGCTCGTAATCCATGTAAGGAATACGCCACGGCTTGATACCATCCTCCCCGTGTTCGAGCGACACGGCACCGTGAAACCACTCATCCGTTAATGGAAGCTGCTTCACGGCGCATTCCCTCCCTTCTGCTTATCAGCCGGAATGAAATCTTCTCCCAGCCATACATCCTGCTCCAGCAGCCGCTGCTGAAGCTCGGCTACGGAAATGCCGCGCGAGCCGGTGCCGTTCCGCAGCGCCAATGCAGCCGCCGTTCCCGAGGCCTGGCCCATGGAGAAGCAGTTCGGCATCACCCGAAGGGAGCCTTGCACTGCTCGGTCCGAGGATACGCAGCGTCCGGCAACCCAAAGGTTGTCGATGCCAATCGGCAGCATGATCCGGTACGGTACGCCGTGTGAAACCCCGGGCGGCAGGTGGTTAAAGGTCATCTCGCTTTTGCTGTTGGCGAGATGAA
Organism: Paenibacillus sp. CR_12; assembly: GCF_041953985.1. Taxonomy (NCBI): domain Bacteria; kingdom Bacillati; phylum Bacillota; class Bacilli; order Caryophanales; family Paenibacillaceae; genus Paenibacillus; species Paenibacillus sp. CR_12. The sequence continues at coordinate 421,660 of NZ_JAVFHO010000002.1, forward strand.
TATCGATGTAGTATGCGTTGCGGGCAATGTCGTCCGGGAAAGAACGCGCAGCAAGGAAGTCATCGACCGTCAGGATATAGTCCCCTTCAATCCGCCGCGTCTCCCGGATGCCGAGCTGCTCACCGCTCGCTACCATATGGGCGCGCTCAAAGCCCGGCACGTAGCGGCGGAAGAACTGCAGCTGGCGTTCCGCCGTGCGGCGCCCTTCGATCGCCCCCCGTGTCAAATCCTCGGCAAGGGTGCCGTCCACGCCGAATACATGGCCGAAGTTGACGCCTACCAAATAGTCGCTGACCCAAGCAAGGCCGGAGATCGACTTGCGGCCCTCCGGCAGTGCACCGTCCTCGATCGCCACCTCCACCGTCTTGTGCAGTTGGCCCGTATCCCCGCTCTCCTCCAAGTACCGTCTGAACCTTGGACGGTCCACATTCGCAAGCAGATAGCACATGCTTCCGGGCTGAAGCTCGCCCGCTTCCCCGCCCTTCTGAAAAGGGGCTCCCGCCAATGCGGCAACATCCCCATCTCCCGAGCAATCGATAATATACCTGCAGGGGATGAAAGAACGTCCTGTTTTGTTAACGACAACGACACCTTCAACCTTTCGGCGGTCCTCAGACAGGACAACATCGTAAACAAAGGTGTGATACAGCGGCGTCACACCGCTTTCCAGAATGGCATCATCATAAACCCGTTTCAGCACTTCGGGATCGATCGGCACCCAATCCAGCATCTCTTGATATTCCTCAAGGTACTGAGGATCGCATGCCTGCTTCATCCGTTCCATCAATTGAAGGCCGAGACCGCGGATAATCGGCTTCCGCTTATCCGTAAAGGGACAGAAAGCCGGAACGAGCGAAACCGTTCCCATGCCGCCAAGGAATCCTCGCTGCTCCACCAGCATTGTTTTCGCCCCCCCTTTCGCAGCGGCAATGGCCGCGGCAATGCCTGAGGCGCCTCCGCCGATGACAAGCACATCCACCTCGCGGCTGACCGGAATGCTGGCGGATGGCAACGTAATATGTCCTTTCATAGAACCCTCCCCATTCTGTATAGCTTTAACATGTCATCATTACTTTTGGACTGTGCCTTTCAGACAAAGATGCAGCAAATCATCTACATGCGCAGTCGCCAGGCATTCTACGGTATCGGCCGCGCCGTAGTAGATTTTGACTTCTCCGGTATCCTCCAGAATCATGCCCCCCGGAAAAATAACATGATTGCGGAAGCCCCCATCGGTCTCATAATCGGCTTCCGGGGCAAGCAGCGGCGTCTCCGCCATGCCAATGATCCGGCTGGGATCGGCAAGATCCAGCAGTAAAATGCCGGACGTATATCGCTTCTTCCAGCTGTCCTCCCAGCCGTTCTTCCCCCGGCTGCGATCGATGTCCACGGCATGGAACAGGGTCAGCCAACCTTTGTCCGTTTTGACGGGCGGAGCGCCTGGTCCTACCTTGTCATTGGCATAAGCAACATCTTCAACCGCCAGCAGCAGCTTGGAGTTGCCCCAGTATTTCAGGTCAGGCGAGTCGCTCATCCACATGTCGAAGCGGTCTATCCCGCCCCGGCTGTATACAGGCATCGGGCGCTCCAGCCGGACGTACTTGCCCCCGATCCGCTCCGGGAACAATACCATGTTGCGGTTATCCGGCAGCGATAGGCTCAGCACCTCGAAGGATCTGAAATCTTCGGTGACGGCGATGCCGCCGCGCAGCCCGTGCTTGGTATCGACCGCAAAGCACATATAACATTGTTCGCCGATTACCGTTAGACGCGGGTCATACACGCGGATGACCTCTTCATCATGCCAAGACCAGCACGGTTCCGGCTGCACATCCCACTTAATGCCGTCATCGCTGAAGGCCAGCCCCAGATTCGTTGTATGATGAGAGGCAACAATCCCTTTAAGTTCATCACCGTAGTCATTGCGAAAAACCATCACATATTTGCCTTTAAATTTGGTAACTCCGGCATTAAAGACCAACGCCGGACCGTAGGGCACATCACCCGGAGTCAGAATCGGATTCGCGGAATGCCGGGTCATGATCGGACTGGAAAACAAAGGTCCTACTATAATATCGCTCATATGCATCAAACTCCTTGTTTATGAATTATGAAATTAACCTTTCACTGAACCCGCCGTCACTTGAATAAAGGATTTGTTCGCCACAATATAAGCGAGAAGCATCGGCAGAATCGACAGGCATGCTCCCGCCATCATCAAATGGATCTGCATGGCCGCGGAAGAACCGTAACGAAGATTCGCCAGCCCGACGGTGAGCGTCTGCAGCTGAGGATTCGTCATCGTGAAGACCAGCGGCAGAATGTATTCGTTCCAGGCATGGCGGAAAGCAAACAGCCCGGCAACGCCAAGCCCCGGCGTCAGGAGCGGGAGAATAATCCGGAAGAAGGTTCGGACAAAGCCGGAGCCGTCCACCATGGCCGCTTCGTCAAGCTCGCGGGGAATCGCTTTGAAGAAACCCAGCAGCATAAAAAATGTGCTGGAATGGGCGCTGATCAGAATCAGGATCACGCCCCACAGCGTGGTATTCAGGTTCAGCGCGACCATCAAATCGAATTGCGGGCGCAGCACGATCGCACCGACGGATATAAACATCATCGACGCCTGCGTCGTCACATACAGGGATTTGCCGGGAAAATGGCGACGGTCCACCACATAAGCCGCCATGGCAGCTACCAGCAGGGTGCCGGCGGTAACCATAATGCTGACAAAAGCGCTGTTCCAGGTATAGCGGGCAAAATTAGCCTGCTTCCAGGCTTCGGCATAGTTGACGAACTGCAGCTTGGCCGGCAGCAGGCTCCCGCCGGTCATCATTTCGGCGCCGGTCTTGAGCGATCCGGACAAAGTCATCAACAGGGGAAATAATGTCAGTATCGCCGTTATCAATAAGAACAACCACATCACCGTACGGCCCGCAATTCTGGCTATGCGACCGGAAGGCGGGCGGGCGGCGATTTGGCCGCGCGCATCCGGCTGTTGGGGTAATTCCTGTTCGTTCATCTGCTGATCCTCCTGCACGCCTGCAGCCGTTCATGATCAATCGGTCTGCGGCGTTGTTGTCAAATCGTAAGGGCCTTCGCTAAGTTGGCGTCCATTGTTGCATATAGTGCTTGTTCAAAAATCATGTTAAGTGGGTTTTAAAAAGAAACTCTAATAAAGCTTGTTCATTTTACGGCTTAATAAGAAATACAAACCCGTGATCGCACCCACAATAACAGCGGTTGCGAAGCCAACGGCGCTGCCGTATCCAAGCTGCTGCTCCACAGGCGAACCCGTGGAAACCGGAAACAACAGTTTATACAGATAGAGATACATGACCTCGGTTTTGCCGATCGGTCCGCCTTCCGTGATCAGCATAATGCTCTCATAGCCTTTCAGGGATGCGATAATCGCAAGCATAATGACCAACTGGGCAACCGGAGCCAGCATCGGAAGCGTAATGCTCCAGAACCGTCTTCCTGCATTCGCGCCGTCCATGGCCGCACTTTCGTACAAATCCTGCGGAATGCTCTGCAAGCCAGCCAGAAACAGCAGCATATAGTTACCGACCGCGCCCCATACCGCCACAAGAATGACCGTAAGCATCGCATGCTTTGGGCCGAGCCAGTCGATGGGCTGCGAGACAAGATGCAGCTTCATCAATACGGTGTTTACCATCCCGTTATAGGAATTGAAGATCGTATAGAACACCACGGAGATAACCGCGGTGCTGATGATCGTCGGCATAAAATAGATCCCGCGCAGCAGATTTCCGCCCCGCAGCTTGCCGTTCAGGATGACCGCGAGCAGCAGGGACAACGGCAGCGTCAGCAGCAGCTTGCCCCCGGCATAGATAAAGGTATTGCCAACCGATTCCCAGAACAACGCATCGCGCATCAGCCGACGGAAATTGTCCAGCCCAACGAACAGCGCATCGCCATACCCGGCATAGTCATAAAACATATAACGCAGCATCCATAACAAGGGATAGATACCCAGAGCCACCGTCAAAATGATGCTGGGGGACAGAAACAGAGCATTCTCCCCCAGCCGTCTCCATTTAATACTCACGATTCGTTCCTCCTTCGGGGAAAGAAAAGGGGCATCCGCCAAAAAAGTGTGCGGCAGCCCCATCCTTGCCTGTTATTCTCCCTGCGGTTTCGTTGGATCAAAGGCAGGGATCGGCGTTACAGTGACCTCGCCTTTCTCCACCGCCTTGGACAATGCGGCGTTGTATCTTGTGTTTAAATCCTCCGTAATCGCTTTCAGGTCTTCATCGGTAAGGATATATTTGAAGAAAGCGTCAGCATAGGTGGAACCCTCCGGAGTAACGTTTGGCGAAGCAGGCCAGAGCGAGTCATGTTCCCCGACCAGGAAGCCTTCCATGCCATTGATCTCCGGATCTTTAGCCTGTTCTACAATGCTTGGCACAATGGCAATACCGAAGCCTTTTTCATGATAGGTCTTCAGAACCTCATCGCCGTACATATACTGCATGAATTTCCAAGCCGCTTCCTTATTGGCCGATTGGGCGCTGATGCCGAGCCACGTTCCGGCGGACACGATTTCGGAAGTTCCCTTGATCTCACCGTCCAGCGTTGGAGCCAACGCGCCCCCCCAGTTGATTTCGGTCGGGAATTGATCCATGTACACCCCCGGCTCCGTCGAGAAGGAAAGATACATCCCGATTTTGCCTGCGGCGAACTGGGCGCGCAGCGGGTCGATATCCAGCGCTTCCGCTCCAGGCAGAATGCTTCCGTCTTTATGCATTTGCTTGAAATATTCAATGACCTGCGAGTAAGGCTCGAAATCGAATTGGCCTGTTTTCAGATCAAAGCCAAGTCCCTGATAACCGCTCAAGGAAAGAATCTCCCGGACGGAACGGTCAAATGCTTGCTTCGGATTTTTGAAGTTCAGCGCAAAACCATAGATGCCCTCGGCTTTGCCGACTTCGGTAATTTTCTTGGCATCCTCCACCATTTCCTGCAGCGACTTCGGAGGATTCTCGATGCCCGCTTTGGCAAAAAGATCCTTGTTGTAGACTAGGCGCATGGTGAGGCCGGTATTGGCGAGCGAGTACACCTTGCCGTCAAAACGGTTGACATCGTCGATCAGCAGGCTGCCGAACTTCGCTTTCAAGTCATCGGTAAAATACTCGTCAATCGGCGCGAGATACCCTTTTTTGACGAATCCGGATGTATTGGCGCTCTTGAGACGCAGTACATCCGGCGCTTGGTTGCTGGAAAATGCAATGTCGACGCTTTGCGCGTAATTCTCGGACATGACGGTCAATTCCACCTGGATGTTATCGCCGTTAGTTTCGTTGAACTTGTTGATTAATTCCTTGATATACTCCTGGTCATGACGGTCGTCAGTCCAGTATTTAAGCTGTACGGGTTGGCCCGTCTCGGTTGATGGTGCTGCCGTTCCGCCGTCAGGCTTGCCATTCGTCGTACCGCCATTGCCATTGTTGTTGTCGCTCCCGCCGCAGCCTGCGATCCCGGCGGCCAGAATGAGGCTCAAGCCGAGGCTTAACCATTTTTTTCGCATACATTCTACCCCTTTGATTAACGTTTGTATTGTGAGCTCGTTTTTTATTATAGAATCCCGTTCTCGGAAAAGGAGTGAGGCAAATTCACTCTCAAGGGATAGAATTCTATGGTCTCCTGCAGCACTCGCCTCACGCCTCCGGCCGGTCCATGTGATAGCCCGCCCTGAATTCGGACGGTGTCTGGCCGGTGATCTTCTTGAACATCTCGCTGAAATATCTGCGCTCCTCATACCCTACCGCCGCAGCCACCTCCTGCACCTGCGCTCCTTCTACCAGCAGCTGTCTCGCTTTGTGAATGCGTTCCGAGGTGATAAACTGCGTGACCGTCATCCCGGTCACTTGCTTGAATAAGCTGGAAAAATAGCTGGCGCTTAGATGCACATGCGCTGCACATTCGCCAACGGTAATATCCTCGGACAAGCGACCCTTGATATAGCCTATGGCATGATAAATAACCTTCTGCCCTTCGGATACGCTGTTTCGGCGAACCAGCTCGGCTCCCTCCGTGCACAAGGCATGCAGTTGACGCTGCAAAGAGGCCAGCGGCAGCCCCGCCGTCCCTTGTACCGTTCTGAATTTCTGAATCATCGGCTGTATCTCCGAATATGAAACCATTTCGTAAAGCGTGCGGATCGCTGAAGCGGCCAACTCATCGTACAGGCTGAGGAGATAATCCGGACTTTGCCGGGAGATCCGTTTCTGCAGCGCTTCCGAAATCGCGGACAGAATCGCGTCCGTCCGGACAGCATTCCCGGAACGAAGGGCCAGCAGGAGCTCGTCCTTGTACTCCAGTGCCAGCGGCTCCTGGCTTCCGCTCTGATGGATATCGTCATACATAATGGCAGCGTTGCCTTCAGTGAATAAGTGATGGGAGAGCGCCCGATGAGCCTGGCGATAAGAATCCGGGAGCCCGCTGATCTCCTCCGCTCTGCCGCCGACCCCGACCGAGATCGTAAACTTGGTGTAACGTTCAATATTCCGGCAGCACTGCTCGGCAATTTCGATCGGATTGGACGGTCCTGAATCGTTCAGTACGGCCAGGTACTGATCATGACGGGCACGGAAAAGAACGCTGTGCGCATAATGGGCAAGCGTCTCCTGCATAATATTCAACAGCGAGAACCGGATCAGCTCCATCTCCTTCACGGACAGCTCGGCAACTTGCTCCCGGAAACGATCAATTTCAATCAGCATCACGACGAAGCCGTGCGGCTCCAATTCAATATTCAGAAAATCCCACCGTTCCGATGCCTCTTCCCATGATGTGCGGTGACTTACGAGCAGCCCAAAGTATTCCTGCCGCAGCGCCGGCATGCTCTCGCGAAGCTTATTCTCCATTTCCCACAAACTTATCCGTTTGGACCTCTCTTCCATAACCTCTGCTTTGGCTCGCAGCACAGCCGACATCATCTCTTCTTCTGTGAAGGGCTTCACCACAAAATCAAATGCCCCGAGCTGCACCGCCTGCTGCGCATATTCAAAGTCGGCATAGCCGCTGATCAGAATGACCTTGCAGCCGGGATTCTCTTCCAGAACCAAACGCAGCATGCTCAACCCGTCCATGATCGGCATCCGGATATCGGTTATAACCAGATCCGGACACAACTCTCTGATCAGCTTCAGCCCCTCTTCTCCATTGCTCGATACACCTGCGACCCGAATCCCTTGCTCTTCCCAGTTCATGGCGGTCAACCCGTCCACCACGCTCTTAATATCGTCGATAATGCAAAGACTGATCGCTTCAGGATTGCTCATCCAAATGCTCCCCTTTCTTGGGTAAAGAAATCCGTATTTCGGTTCCGCGTTCCGGCGCACTGTCTACGTGAAATTCAGCACCGTCCCCATAATAGAGCCGGAGCCGCCGGATCAAATTAGACACCGCATATCCCTTTTTCGATTCCAGCCAAAAGAGTGCGCGCACTTGGGCCTCATCCATGCCCCTGCCGTTATCGCGTACGGCAATCGTCCAGCGTTTCTCATCCCCGCTAATTTCGATTTCGATTAGGCCGCCGTTCTTCAGGTCGCGAAAACCGTGCAAAATGCTGTTTTCGACCAGCGGCTGCAAAATGATGCGTGGAATCGAAATCGATGACACCTCCGGTTCGAGTACATGGATCTCATAAGAGAATAAGTCTTCATAGCAGCTTAACTGCAGTTCCAAATACTGGCGCACATGCTCCAGCTCTTTCGACATTGTCGTAATTTCCTGACCATTGTTCAGCCCGAGTTGGAACAGGCGGGAGAGCGACATGACCATTTGCTGCGACGGTTCGATCTGCTTCAATTTCAATTTCCAGTAGATGGTATTGAGCGTGTTGTACAGAAAATGCGGGTCCATCTGCGCCGACAGCGCCTTGATCTCAGCAGTTCGCTTATGCGTCTGCGCTTCCGTAACCTCATCAATCAACACCACAATCTGTTCCAGCATCCGGTTAAACCGAAATCCCACTTGAGCCAGTTCATCTCCGCTGCCGCTCTCAAAACGGGCGGTCAGATCGTTGTTCTCGACCCGCTTCATCACCTTCAGAAGCCCTTGCAGCGGCTTTAGCAAATAGCGTGAAAATGCGCCCGAAATCAACGTGGTGACAGTAAAAGCTGCCAGCGTAACCCCGGCGATCAGCCATTTGACGTACACCATGTCCTGGAGCACGTCGGCCCGGGAACGGATGGTGGTCATCGTCCAATCCGCTATGCCGAGACGGGCATAATTAAGCAGATAGGTTTGGCCGTCCAGATCAAAAGGCTGACTTCCCTCCGAGCGGTTCATCATGCCGCTCAAATCTCCCGTCTCCACCGCTTGCCTGACCAGCGGTTCCTTCACGGGGTAAACCGTATCTCCATCAGCGTTCAGCAAGAAGCTGGACGCTCCTTCCGCGGTGTTTCCCTGCACCAGCTTGCGGAAGCCGTCCTCACGGATATTTACGACAATATAGACACCGCTGACCGGCGTGTCAAAGATCGGCTCCAGAATAAGCGAAATGACGCGTTCCTTGCCGGAGAATAGCATGTCCTCATGCCCCTCCACCCACAGATTCTTTTTCTCCTGTTCGATGCGCGAATACAGCACGGTGTCCTCGAATGCGGTGAGCCGATTGCGGTTCATGGACGAAGGATAAAATTCGCCGATCGGCGTAAATACGTAGATCGATTGGATAAGCGGCTCGGCAATCCGCGCCTGCGAGAAAACGTTATCAAGATCGTTCAGATGCGTGTAATATCTGCTGGCATCCCCGGAGGCGGCATCCTTCAGCATGTCGTAGAAAGGCTGGCTGATCATAAACGTCATCATAATCAGCATCAGTTTATTCAGCTTCTCATCCACGATCTGTGCTGACCTGACCACCGTGTCCTGCGTGAGCTTCAGCGCATTCTTTTCCAGCGTGGCAGCCGAGATATAATAAGACAATCCTCCGGTCATCAGGACAGAAAGCACGATGACAGCCAGAAAAGCGACCTTGAGTTTGTTGCGGAACGATTGCCTGCGGAGATACTCCAAGCTTTTCACGCCTTCCGTTAAATTCTATTCTTTGATTATGTCACTGCATCCCCTGTACGACAATGCAAAAAAACGAAGCTGTCCCGAGCAGCCATTCACGGCTTTAGGGGCAGCTCCTTCGTATGATCCCATTAACGATGTTCGACCTGTGGATCGGCTCTTATTGACATGGTACGGGATGCCGTACTAGTTAGATCGGACCAGATGCCAGTACCACGGCATCATCAAAAGCGACGCCTGCCGAAGTGGTCCGAAATCCTATTTTTCCTGCAGTCAATTCCGTCTCGGGATTGGTCCATTCCACTTTTAATTCTCCATCCACATAACCTTTTATTGTGTTCCCATCAATGGAAGCCTTCATCGTATACCACTGGTTCGCCTGAGCTGTAAACGGGGTACTGGATACAAGAGTCATGACGTTGTCCACGGATTTGTACAACTCCAGCTTTTGGGCTGCGGAATGGATTCGGAACATATAGAAATTACCCGCATCCTGTACCCTAAAGAGAATGCCTGCGTTGGCATTGGTGATGGGCATTTTCGCTTTGGCTTCATACGTATAATCCGTCCACGAATCGCCAGCAGCAATGACTGCAGCAGCAGCTTGATTCTGAATCAAGGCTTTTGTGCCGTCAGTTGTTACATCCCAGGAACCTGAAACAGACGTCCATCCTCCGGCATTTCCATCTTCGAAATCGTCGCTGAATCGGATGACCGTAGGATCCGGATTCACGGGAGGTTCATTCACGTCCATGACATGGATCGTAAAGGACTTCTCAACATACAGTCCGCCTGAGTCTGTACTCCTCACCCGGATGCTGTAGCTATCCTTGGCTTCGTAATCAGGCGTTACGGCTAGAAACAACTTATTGTCCGAAATGGTGAAGCTGTCGTTGTCCACATCCCCTGCCCCTGCTATCAGCATATAAGCAAATGTTTCTTCCGCATCAGGGTCGCTGGTGGAAAAGCTTCCGACCATACCTCCCGCCGTCGTGTTTTCAATAACACTGTTGTGTGAAAGAGCAATCTCCTCAGGCGCTTTATTGAGGAGACTAACCACGACATCGTCAAAATGGACGCCCGCCGAGGTGGTCCGGAATCCGATCCCCCCAGCCGTCAATTCGGTTACAGGATTGGTCCATTCCATCTTTAATTCTCCATCCACGTAACAGGAAATCGTGTTCCCTTGCATAACCGCCTTAACCTTATACCACTGTTTCTCAATGGCCGTGAACGGCGTACTGTTTACTAGCGTCAGCTGTCCATTTACGGATTTGAACAACTCCAGCTGTTGATTCGATGAATGAATGCGATACATATAATAATTGTTTGCATCCTGCACCCTGAAGACCATGCCCGCGTTGGCATTGGTGATGGGCATTCTTAATCTGGCTTCATAAACGTAATCCGTCCATGAACCCCCGCTATTAGCGGTAATCAGGGAGGTGGTTGTCTGATTCCCGCTGGACAGCACATGATTCGTGCCGACTGTCGGGACGGTCCAGCCGCCGGACATCGACGTCCACCCCGCCGTATTTCCGTCTTCGAAATTGTCGCTAAATAGCGGCGGCTTGGAATTGGCAAAAACGATACCATATACATTGTTATTAACGGTAACATTCAAGTCGTCCAGGTTTGTTGCAAGCTTGCCTCCAACATAAACATCCGTGAACGTGACGCCGTTAACCCTTCCGCCTTTCGTGGCATTCCCGGAAATTCTGGATTTCTGGGTGCCGGTCTCGCGAACATTGATGTTCTTGACTACAACATTGCTTACATCGCCGGAAGTGCTGGTGGACACTCCAAGCCAATAGTTCCCGAATTGATTGATGCCGACGCGTTCGATGTCGATATTTTCAAACGTAATATTTTGGGCGTAACCTTCCTCCGGGAGGGTATTCAGTTGGTATCCATGATCAATAAGCAATGCTCGGGCGCTTTGATACACATACGAATTTCGGATGGTTACGCCGATTTGCGGCTGGGCTACACCCATGCCAATCTTGAAAGCCGCGCATCTTGTCCATGCAAAAGCGTCATCAAAGACCACATTCTCCAAATGTTCAAGCTCGCCCGGCCAGTCTTTGGACATCCCCGTCTGCAGCCAGGTTTTAGTGGAATACGTGTCGTCATCCGAGATGGCAATCGAATGTTGAACAAGCACGTTCTGACTCTCATTGATATCGATAACGTCATTCTCGATTTTGTATAAATCCTGGAATCCCTTAAGATTGTTTATGGTCACATTGTCGGAACGTACCACCATAAACGACCAAAAACCGCCATCCCGCAATATTAGACCGTCAAAAGTAAAATTGGATGTTGCGATCGGAACGAGCAGGTTATTGAGGAACCCTTCATTCTTATTCGGCGCCGGCATCTTTCGCTCTCGCATCGCAATGCCTTTTCCATCAATGGTTCCCCGTCCCCGTATCGTAATATTGGTGGAATCTACGGCAGTACGAATAAAATACGTTCCATCCGCGTTTCGTGAATCCTTGCGAAAATCAATCACGTAGTCTTCCCCCTTGCCCGTGCCGACAATGACGGCGCCGCCGGCCAGGTAAAAGGTTACGTTGCTTTTTAATGTCAGGTTCCCGCTCTTATAAACACCGGCCGGAATGAATACAACGCCGCCGCCGGCTTGATGGGCGTCATCGATCGCCTGCTGAATCGCACCCGATGCCAGCGTTGTACCCGTGTTATCCGCGTGGTATGGCGACTGCGTCACATTATAAATCCCGGCACCTGTGGACGGGGGAATATCCGTCTCCAAGGGATCTGCTGCGATAACAATCTTCTTCCTCTGGTCATTGATTTTCACGATGACATAGGTAGAGGATGAAAGATAGAACGTTAGCTTGTTCCCGTTGACCGTGCCTTCGATATTTTTAGCCTGAGGACTGATGGAGTATGATGTAATCGGCACATTGTTGGTAACTTCGATACGGACCGTGCCGGAAAAGGAAAATTGAGCATAATCATAATCAGCCAGATAACTGATTACAGGAATCGCTTCGTTATTCGCTTTCAACGAAAACACGCTGGATGCGGTATAGATGGATGGCATCGGGTAATTTTGTATCGTGGCCGGAGCAGCGGCGGTCTGTGCCAAAGATGCCGGATCAGCGGCATCCGTCATATCCATTGAAGAAATTGAATAGCTATCGATTTCTACAGCGTCCGCAGTTCGGGGTGAGAATCCTGTGATCATTACGGCAAGCACGACCAACAAACTAACTGCTTTTCTTGTAATGGTAAGCATAAATACCTCCTCAAGATTATTCATCTGCCACACGATAATAAGGCACCGCAGCTTCTGTTCTCCCGGTTGTATTCTTGCTTGGTTTTTTGTGAAGGCGCTAACATTTTATCGGAAGCAAGCAGCCCGCTTTCTGACGTTCACTCCCCCCTCCATCCAAACTTTTCACTGTCACGATGGATTATAATCCCTGCCCATAAAAAAAGGAGTGGGGCAAGCCCACTCTCCAGGGATACATTTTAACTGTTCTCCATCACCACCAATTCACCGGCAGCATAGCGTTGCGGGAATGAGGATCTGCGCAGACGCTATCTCCGTTGATTGCTATTTTCCGATAAATCGTCGTAAGAAAGGACTCCTAAAGTCATGTGCTCAAAAGTTCCCTCCTCCAAAATTTCATGGCCCATGCGATGCTGAAGGGATATTGCGGCGCGAAAAGGTCCTGAGCCGGTGCTGATACGCTGAATCCCTAGCGCTTCAAGTTCATTTGCAGAAGGCATTCCCGGCCCGGCCAATACATTTATCGGACAGCTTATTTCATGGCGCAGTGTTTGGATGTCGGAGATTTCCTGGATTCCGGGGACAAAAATACAATCTGCCCCGGCTTCCTGGTAGGCATAGGCCCGTTTGATCGTCTCTTCAAGCCTCCCTGCAGGCGGCATAGACTTGATCCAGTAAGCATCGATACGTGCATTGATAAAGAGAGGATACCCCATGGCATTCCCCAGCCCTCGGATCACGGCTAATTTGTTCTGCTGGAGCAAAATATCATGCAGCGGCGCTTGTCGATCCATGCTGCTGTCTTCAATGTTAATCCCCGTCGCGCCTGCCTTGATCACCTGCTTTACCGATTCTGCGGCTTCATCAGGCGTCTGTCCATACCCGTCTTCCATATCCACGGTAACCGGAATATCCACGGTTTGCACGATCCTGCGGACCGTATCCAGCATCCTGTCGAAGGGCATATTCCGATCCGCGTACCCTTGGGAAACCGCTATGCCGGCACTTGTCGTGCCAATGGCCTTGAAGCCGCACTTCTCGAAAGTTTTCGCGCTTGCAGCATCCCATGCATTGGGCAAAATAAAGAAATTAGAGTGAAGCTTTTTAAAGGCGGTAAGCTTTTCAAGCTGTTTTGTCATGTCCATACCATACCTCTCCCCATCTATTATCGACTGGCGTACTTTTGTATATAGTATAAACCGAGTTCTATTCGATACTCATCGAAATATGGAATGCACTTTGAGTTTCAGAAGGATATGGAAAAGTCTGACTAGAATAATAATCAGAGCCTATAAGAAATTGGAGTGAATACGTTGGGAGAAAGTGGACCATGAATGACAAAATAAATGAATTTATGATTTGGGCTGAAGACAAAGGTTGGACGATAACCACAAATATAAGGAAATCCCTAATGATTATTTGGAATTTTTAAGTATTGTAAAACGATGCATCACACCTGATGAGAAGACCTGGTTTCTTTGCGAGGATGAATACAATAATCGCTCCGATACTGATTTTAAATGGAATGAATTTGAAATGCTCAGTTTGGAGGAAAATATTAATAATCTAGCAGACGGCCATGATCGTTCCATTGACCGTACATTTTGTTTTCTCTTGTGTTGGATATGAATTTGTCTAATCTGCTCTTGAATAATTCCGGCTGATTCTTATAGCTTTGTATTGTATCAATCCGAACTCTTTTATAAAGATCCGGAAATGCCACGAAATTCTCAAATACTAGTTTTTCCTCCTTTAGCCTTTGTTCTATCATCCCATCTATTCTGAAAGAACCGGGATCCATGTCAGGAAGAACTCTTCTGCCTTCGTCACTCATGAAGCCCAACTTTTCGAGGCGGCGGACACGTTCTTTATTCAATTCGGTCCAGGAGCTTTTTTTACTTCTAGGAGACAGTCTCTGGGCCAGCTCGGTTTCGGACATTTTCTTTTTAATGCCGTCAATCCATCCAAAGCATAAAGCTTCCTCAACGACGTCCAAATATAACAACATATCAGGAGTTGGCGTCATATTAACCAAGACCCAGCAAGACTTCTCGGTCTTGCCATGGTTCTGCAGCCAAATCCTTAAATCCTCTCTCGTTTTTGCTGGAATGACATGCTCAATTTTCATAGCTAATACCCATCCTCCTCCTTTCTAATGAGAGTATCAAAACATGGCCTTTCTTTGGAAGGCCATGTTTTAAAATGCGTTACTGTTTGTTTGAAATGACTTTGTCAAGGAAGCGATCTGCGTCACGATTAAATTTCCAGGCAACTCCGAATTTATCAACCAGCAAACCAAAGCACGAAGACCAAGGAGTATTGGATAATGGCATCACAACATGGCCGCCAACAGACAATTGGTTAAAGTATTCTTCCAATGCTTGTTGATCCTCCATGACTAGACTAATAAGTATGTTGTTTCCTTTCACCAACTCACCCGTTACCTGCTTCATCGAAGGCAAAATATCCGACATCATGATTTTTCCGCCTGCAAATTCAACCGAGGACTCCATGATCATATTAAGCTCATTGTCTGGCAATGGATAGTTTGGATCCTGCGGAAAATCCTTGAATTTCACTTTTTTTACCTCGTTCGCCTGTAAAGCCTCCGAATAAAATTCAATCGCTTCTTCGGCGATTCCATCAAAGTTCAAATATGCAATAGCTGACATAAAGTTGTACCTCCTTCTTTTGATAAATGAAGTATAATTTATTAGTGGTGACAGACGCATGTCACCATTCAAAAATTTGTATCAAAAGAGGGACAGCTATGGAGAAGGTTGAGAGATTAATATCCATTATCATGATACTGCTGAAAAAAGATATTGTTTCAACAAAAGAATTCGCACAATTATTTAACGTTTCAAAAAGAACGATTCTTCGCGATATGGAAACACTGAGTTTATCCAACATTCCCATCTATTCTGTTCATGGAATTCATGGCGGATACGGTATTATGGACGAATACAAGGTGGATAAGCGACTTTTAAACAGCTCCGACTTAGAAAATATATTGACTGCGCTCGGCGGATTGGAACAAATTCTAATTAGCGAGGAAGTTGAAATCACGATTAAAAAAATGGAGGCCATGGTTCACCCCATGTCACTGAAAGGTTCGGTCCGTCTATCATTTTATGATTGGGAGGGTCGGTCCGAAATTCTTCAAACCTTGAAGACATGCCAAGAATCGATCATAGGGAAAAAGTTGATTTCATTTGATTATATAGATAAAAATGGCATGATAACGAATCGAATCGTCGAGCCGTATCAGCTTCATTTTAGCGAAACGAGTTGGTATTTGAAGGGATTCTGTTTACATCGCCAGAGCTATAGAACATTTAAATTATCCAGGATCGATAATCTCAATATGAATGAAGAAGCCTTTAACCCGAGAGATTATGCATTAGAACAAGACGCTGCCAGTTATCAGCCGCAACTAGTCGCCATTAAAGCGTTGATTGCGCCCGGCATAAAAGATCAGTTTATTGAAAGGTACGGTCGAAAGAGTATTGAAAGCCACAGTTCTGAGTATTACCTGGCTACCATCCAAATTCCTCAGAACCCTATTGGATTTCAATTTTTAGCAAGTTTCGGTACAAATCTAGAAATCGTAGAACCGAAATCATACGTGGAGGAGTTTCGCAATTATTTGCTTAAAATGGTCGATAAATATTCTTGAAAAGGTCCTTTCAAATGAACATGTCGGCAATTTCTAACGGATAGATGCATCTTGCTGCCAACATAAAAACACCTTCAAGACCGTCTCCATCTCTTACGACATGGCTTCGTTCTCCTGAAGGTGCTCTTCTTTACCGATTCGTCATTTCTCCATCCCGGTACCGGCGCCCTTCAAGCCCAGCCGGGAGTTGAAGAGTTGCTCGATCCGAGTGCACGTATCCGCGGGGGTTTCCATGCCGGCCCACAGCAGATTCAGTTCATCCAGCAGCGTCAATATTTCAGATTGGTTCATGTTAAGGATATGCAGCGGATAAGCATGCGGCAGTACCTCGAGATAACGGTTATAGTGCTGCGGATGAATGTCCGGATTCAGCAGGCTGTCATCCTCGGCAACAGACCGCAACACCGGAATGGTGCAACCGTACTGTTTTAGCAGTTTCTGTGCTTCCTCGCCCGTCATAAAATCCACGAGTTTTTCGGCGATATTCCGATGACTGCTCGCAGCGTTGATCGACAGACCCCCGCCTAGCAGTATAGTGGCGGGTTTGGTCCCTTTCGGCAAGGTCATCACGTCCCAGTCGATGGAATGGTCGCGGAATTCATTCATGAAATAATAAGTGGACATGATCATCGCAACCGTTCCTTCATAAACAGGCTTTCGGCTAAATGGCTGCTGCCATGGGAAAAGATCGGCGACACATGCTCCTTGTACATCAGCGATACGCAAAACTCCAGCGCTTCGATGTTCCGTTCGTCCGCCATCGTGCTCCGGCTGCGGTCCGCAGCCATGATGCTGCCGTCATTTTGAAGCAGGAAGACCGGCCAGCGGTTGGGGGACGAAGAGAAGCAGAAGCCGTAATGATCCGTCATTCCGTCTTCGTTCGGGGCCGATGTGCTGGCTTTGGCCGCCTCCAGCAGCTCCTGCCAGTCGACAAGACTGACAGGGTGAGACAGGCCGTGCTGACGGAAGATCGAACGGTTATAACAGATGACTACCGGCGAGAACACAAACGGCGCCGCGAGCATGCCGCCTTCATGATTGAACAGCTCGAAGACCCGCGGATAGCTGACCCCTTCCTCCATCAGACGGGGAGGAACATACCCTGTCAGCAGATTCGTGCGCCCGCTTTCGGTCCATTCCCGGAAATGCTGATCCGACATTATAAACAGGTCAGGCCCTTGACCGTCCTCAATGGACCGGATGATGGTTTCGGTGTAGAAATCCTCGGAATACAGCACCATCTCCACCTGAACGAACGGATGCTTCCGCTCGAACGCCTCGATCATTTTTTCGATAATCGGAATCTCATAGGAGGAAGAGAACCAGGCGAGTCTCAGCACGACAGGCGTTCTGTCCTCATCCGGCACCTTCACCCGGTTGCCCTTGCCCGCGATTTTCTCGATCAATCCTTCGTTCACCAGCTCATCCAGCGCCTTCCGGATCGATACCCGGCTCATTTCATATTTCTGGCTAAGCGTGTTTTCCGGCAAAATAAATTCACCCGGCTGAAGAACACCGGCAACGATTTCATTCCTTAATTCCTGGACAAAGCGTTCATAACGCTCATGAAATTCATTTCTTCTACGCAACAATATATACCGCTCCTATACATGTCTATAAAAATCAGTATATCATGAGGGACATCAGGATTCCATGCACTCCGGATAAAGAACGCGTATATATTTTACTCCGCAAGCTGTTTTTCAAGAAAAGCATAGGCTCGCTGCCGGATATCCGGCGGAAAGTCGTGCCCTTCATGACCGATCCAGCACTCGAAAGCAGATGAAGCACCCAAAAAATCATACAAACCATCCAGCTCCCCCAGTCCCGCGACAATCTCTCTCCAGTTCGGAAAAATCGGGTCTCGCGTTCCGGACCACATCAACATCGGCACCGGAGCTGCAAGCGCCGCGATTTCATGCCACTCAAACGGGAGGGAGCCGTTGCTCAGGGTGTCCGTAATGGATGGGATATGGGAAAACCATTCCCTAAGGCCCCAGCGGTTCGGGTCCGGATCACCGCGGAACATCGTAAATCCGCAGCTCGAGACGACGGCCTTGATGCGTTTATCCATTCCCGCCAGAAACCAGCCGTTATAGCCGCCAAGCGAGTGGCCGATGACGCCGATCCGGCGTGGATTTACCTGTGGCAGCGAGGACAGCACGTCGACCCCCGCCATGTGATCGGAGAGCATTTTACCGACTGAGGTCCATGCAGGGTGCCGTTGATAGAATGAAGCCGTTTGAAACGGCGCTTCCCCTTCATAGATTCGGTCACCGAACGTGATGGAGTCCGGAGCCAGCACGGCAAAGCCGCGCTGTACCAGCTCTAGACCATACTGCCGGTTCGCCCGTCCGGAAGCCAGACATACATCGTCTTTTCCATTCTCGGTTGTCGGGTGAAGGGCAAGTACAGCGGGGAATCCTCCTGCAGCAGGCGTTCCTGAAGGGAGCAACAGATAAGCCGGGATCGAATCCCCGTCCGGCGATTCGTACATGATCGCGTGTCTAGTGTGATCTTCTTCCTCATGCACGGAAACCACCCGAAAGCCCCCGCTGTCTGCGACGGCTCTCGGCTTATAATCAACCGGCTCCGGGGGCTCCCCCAGCAGCTGCAGCCAGCGTGCTTTCAGCCTGGACTCCTTCTCCATCCAGGCCTCAAGAGTATGGATTCCCTCTAACAGCGGCACAATTTCCCCATTAAAGCGAGTCATATAAGTAATCACCCTCCTCTTCCATCCGATACCGCCACAGCTCAGCACCGGAACCGAAATACACGTCTCCGTTCAGGCAGGCGATTCCGCTGGTCGCTTCGACCGGAAGCACTTCCAGCAGCTCCGGCTGCATACTTACTGTATTTACGGTGAACAACGCCCCGCTCAGCAGACCCAGAAGGAATGGATGCCCCTTGCGCTCGATCATGAGCAGTCCCTGCCGGACAATACCGCCCCAGGAGGATAGATCGCAGCAATGAATGATCTTTTGCAGTCCTGCATCGTAAACAAAGAACACCGATTCCGAGGTCATGCCATAGAGAAGACCGTTAGCGCCGGAAATCAGCTGAGCGATTTCCCTGGCTCCCGGAACCGGTACCCAGCGCCGAATCACTTGACGGGCAGGCCAATTCAACTCATACATCGCCGCTTCCTCGGCTATGCTGATCCCGCCGCCGGGCGTCTCGATGCTGGTGCCACCGAATACCTTGCCATCCGGCAGCACGGCAAGCGAAATCGTACTCTGCCCGCTGACCATTTCCCGGTTCTCCAGCATCTCCACTTGCCCGGTCAGCACATCCACGATGCCGAGCCCGCCGCCGGCCGCACCATAACCGGGAAAGCCGCCGTACAACACATGGCGGCCGTCCGGATGCGCGACTGCGCATCTCGGCCTGTGGATGGCGGCATTTTCATAGATCAGCGGGGGATTCCGATGAGGTCCTTGTTCCGTGCACCATTCTTTCGTCGTATCCAGCAAATGGACCAGGCCGCCGGCATAAGCCGCACCCACGATGATGCTGCCTTGAGCCGCATAAGCGGCAATATTGCCGCCGCCTCCCCGCTCCACGATATCGCCGCCCCAATCGGTCAGACGCCCGGCTGCGGTATCGTACGTGAACAGATGAAGCGGGTGATTGGAAGTGCCGTATAGAATGCCGTCCGGACCTCCGTACAGCGGGGAGAGTGACGTTCCGCCTCCCTTGTAGGCAAGCGGAAGCCGGCTCAGGCTTCCGTCCGCTTCCATGATTTCGATCAGCCTGTCGGACAGCTGCCATTTCAGCAGCACTCGACCGGCGTCAAGGTCCCGGTGCAGCTTGTTGTATCCTGCCCCCTTATACAGGGACGGGTTAACCTCCTCTGCCGCCACCTGCTCTGCCCCCTGCTCGCCCAGCAGGTACCATATGCCGGCTCCGTTCTCCCCGGATGGCAGCCAGCCGTAAACGGCGCCGTCGCAGCCTTGGTGAACGGCACCGCTGCCCGTCGTATTCGGCGGCCCCTCCAGTACGGTCTCCAACACTCCGGATTCCTTATGAAAGCAGGCGATGGCCGGCGACGTCGTGCCCAGTCCGGCATAGACCTTCCCCCCGCTTCCGCAGGCGAGCGTCATGGCATACTTCCTCTCGGCATCCAGCCTGCATAAGGTACGCGAGGAGTTTGACGAAGCATCGAGCTCAATCAGATAGCTTCCCGGATAAGTTGTTGCGTAGACCCGACCATTTTCATTCAAGGCAAATGCAAAGCCGGCTCCCTCTTCCCCTTCAGGTACCCGGTGCTGCCCCACAAAAGCCGGGGTGAACGGATCGATAACGTAAAAATAACGGCCTGCTCCCGTATAGAACCATCCCCGGGAATCACTGATCGACGCAAACGGATACTGGCCCTCACCTTCTGGAAAATAAAGCTGGGTGCTGTTTCCTGTTCCCGGATCCGCGATCAGCACATATCCCCGGGCTGCGATTACGATGCGCTCGGTCCCGTCGGCTCTTCGGCACACCGCCGCGGATCTGCTCTCGTCGACATCAACGGGTACGCCGATCCGCTCAAAAGCCCCCATCGTCCCCGTTGCCTTGCTGACGTTCACTTCTTCCGTATTATTCATGGCTTTTCGCATAATAGGCGCCCACCTTGGCAACCGCCTGAATGATATGCTCAATATCCTCGGGCGAGTAGAATTCGTTCATCGGAATCTGCACCGCCGTATCTAATATCGCCTCCGCGACAGGACAACGGCCTTGCTCATAAGAGACGCTGCTGCCGTCAAACGGAAAATGGCTCCCCGGATAAGCCTGCCGGTTCTGGAACAGCGGCTGCAAATAGCATACCTGCGGGATATAGCCGGCACGGTTGGGGATCCCCTCAGCCTCCAGCGCCCTGCAAAACTCTTCGCGGCTGCACGTCAGTTTGCCCAGATCAAGGCGCAGCATGTAGAACCAGTATGTACAGTCATGCTCCGGGTCGACCTGCGGCGGAATGACGCCCTGGATTCCCTGCAATCCTTCATTGAGCCGGTCGCCGTATTGCTGACGCCGCCCGCAAATCCAGGGCAGCTTCTTGAGCTGGGCGATACCGACGGCTCCCTGAAGCTCGGTCATCCGGTAATTCGGCGCAATATAGCTGGTTCCCCGGTCAACCGTGGTGCCGAGACGGCGGTAGTTTTTGTCCGCGAAGGCGTGAGCGGTTTCGTAATCCTCTCGCACTCCCGAATTGATTAGCACCATGCCCCCGTCCCCGGTGGAGATATGCTTGAAATCGTTCGTGCTGAAACAGCCATAATCGCCAATGGTGCCGGCCAGCCTGCCCTTATACCGGGTCAGATAAGCCTGTGCGCAATCCTCAATGACCTTGATGCCATGCTTTTCCGCGATCTCCATGATCGGGTCCATATCGCACGGATATCCCGCCAGATGGACGACTAGGATCGCTTTTGTTCTCGGCGTAATGCAGGCTTCGATCGAGGCCGGATTCAGATTATAAGTGTACGGCTCCAGATCGGCAAACACGGGGACCGCATTCTGGTACAGAATGCCGATCAGCGTTCCCTGGTCCGTAATCGGGCTTGTAATGACCTCGTCCCCTACGGAGACCCCTGCCGCACCCAGCGCGACATGAATCGCCGCGGTGCCGGAGGATGTCGCTACACTGTATTCCCGGCCGTACATCGCATTGAAATCGGTCAAAAAGTGTTTAACCTTGGTGCCGAAATGATAAAACAACGTGTTCTGCTCCAGCGCTTCGAGCAGATGCGCGGCCTCCTCTTCCCCGAATCTTTTGCCTGTGCCAAAAGGACCGGTCTTGACCGGCGCTCCCCCATGAATCGCTAACGCTTCCACTGTCTGATTCCTCCTCATTGCCGTTATTCGGCTGCTGCTTTCATCATGCTCGCAACTTCCGCACACGGCCGCCCAAAGCGAATGTCCGTCTGCGAAGCTGACGGGTCCGCCTCCGCAGCCAACGGCTGGCGCACGACCGCTCCCTGCGGAAGATTCTCGGTGATGAGGGTGCCGTCTGCGCCTACCCGGAGCACCGCAGCTCGTCTGGCCTGCTCCCAGCGGGTGATCTCCTCGCTCGTCCAGAACGCATAACCGAGCCGCTTCGCGGTTTCGACCGCTAGCGAAAACGCATGCCGGACGTTCCCTAGATGATGGATGTGCTGCTGGTGAAACAGAAAATGGGCGACGCCGCGGACTTCCGCCACCTTTTCGAGAAACGGGGCAATCACCGACGCATCCGAAAGCGTGGGATGCTCCAGGTCCTGGGTCAGAAAGCCGATCTGCAGCACCCGGTATAGCCGGTTGCGGTCATCCGAACGAGCGATCGGGTAATACGGATGGCTGGTACCGAACGGAAAGCCGACATTTCCTTTTTTGCTCGGCCCTCTAGTTTGATCCGCTTCGATGCCGTTCTGCTCGCACCATTCATAGAGCTCTCCCCAGCCCTCAAAGCGGGTATAGTGGTTCTTGTTCGAAATGATCGGCGCGCCGCTGGTGCTCCGGATTACGTTCAGTTGACGGGCAAATTCCTCGGCGCTCCATATCCCCTTCTCCTGCTCCAAAGCATTGTAGTGAAATGCCAGCTCATGCCCGGCAGCCTGAATTTCTTTGTAGAGCGACGGGGAATAACCCGGTTCGATCATGCACCAGGTCGAGCGGACGCCGTTATCCTGAAGCACGCTCAGGGTCGTTTGGGCCGCCTCCTCTATGTTGAAGTCGCTGTCGTGCGAGATCATGGCCACCTGATTGACGCCTTCCGGCCAATAGTCCAGAAACGGAAGCGTCATTCCCAGCGCATCTGCTTCCTCCATCAGCTGACGGACAATCACCTCGCGCCACCAGTCTGCATGCGGCGTATCAAAGTATGGCATCCCGGTCTCCGTCACCGAGCGGTCCTCATCCCAGTCCATCTCACACCGGTCATCGGCCTTCAAAATGCCTTCGTCCACCCCTCCCGTACCGTCCGGTGCGGGGATGCCGTCCTGGACGACAGGCCCGCCGCCCTGCTGAAGCAGAACGATATTCGCGGGGATGTCCACATTCCAGCGGATCAGCCGGCCTGCACCTAGCGGAAACTCCAGAACGGCTGCGGCTGCCTCGGCACCAGCTTTACGGAGCCGGCGCAGAACGCCATCCGCTTGAACCGGGATGTCGGATTTCTCTGACACCATCCACGGATCGCTGCTTACCGCCCTTAAAACCGGTATGCCTTGCGCATAGCTTAGCCCTGACAGGTCCCCATACACCGCATCCCGGATGGCAAACCGGGTACAGCCCAGCCGGCCGGCCATGCGGTTCAATCCGCCGTAACTGATGAGCGTCGCTCCTCGGCGGGCCCACTGCTCCAGACAATTCAGGTCCTCTTCCTTCTCTCCCGGATGCAGTACGACGATGATATCGGGTTCATATGACTCAAGGGTTTCGGCGTCATCAAACCTTGCATAAGGAATGCCAGCATGACCAAGCACCTCCTCCACATATAGCTGAAACAGGTCCTGGCCGTGCCCCCAGAAGTATTCCGCCGACTGCCTGTTAAACCACAGACCGATTTTTGCTGTCTTTTTCATGATACAGGTCTCCCTCCTCCACAGCTCGCATTCCCATAGGCGCTAGTTACTCCAAAGCAGAACAGGGGCAAAAGATTTGCCCCGCTGTCCTACGGATCATGTTTAAAGCGTTATTTCCAAAGTCTCACTTAAACAGTGCCTTCGGATCCTTCTCTTTGATATTCGCGTTGTATTCCTGGATGATCTGGGCACCGCCTTTGTCCAGATACTCCTGTACCAGTTTATCCCAATCCGAAACCGGACGGGTGCCCGCAATCATTTTTACCTGCTCATCCATGACATACTTTCTCAGCTCGGCGCCCTTCGAGTTGTCGGTCGGCGACTCCAGTCCATTGATCGGGTTTGCATATAGCTTGATTTCCTTATACATGGATTCGATCTCCTCAACCAGATCGGCCAGCTGCTTGGTCTGATACGTAATGGAGTAATCATTATCGAAATCCTGCGGCGCCCACGAAGTGTTATCAACAAAATAAGTGGAAGGCGCAAGTCCGTCGGATGCGAAATTCTCCTTGTTGACCTGCACGCCGTCCTGCATGTTATAACCCACACCGACTTTGCCCGACCACCAATCAAAATCGGCGTTTGTATCATTCCGCTGATCCTGAGGATAGAACTGGCGGCCGAAATCAATCATTTCGAAAATCTTCTTCAGCTTTTCCGGCTCATCGGCAAGTTTGGCGCTCAGCACGGTAATTCCGTTGTAGCCCGCCCCGGACGTAAGCCCTTTGTTGCCGTAATTGTCCTCGAAAGGACCAAGACTGATAAACTGGGCATCCGGATGTATACTGAGCAGGCCGTTCATGTAATCCTGCGACATGCCGCGCGGCGTTCCAATAAAGATGCCTGCTTTGCCGGAATAGAACTCCTTGTTGGTGTCTCCCCAGTTCAGGATGGCGTAGTCCTTCGTCATCGCTCCCTGCTTGTAGAGCTCAGACAGCATCGTAATGAACTCCCGGCGGCCTTCACCGATAATGCCCGGGATGTAGTTGCCCTGAGCATCTTGGTGGTACCAGGCATCCGGGTCCCAATACGGTCCCTGGTTGAAGTTCGGGTTAATGTCCTGACCAATGGCGATTCCGTAGGTGTCCTTCTTGCTGTTGCCGTCCGGATCTCCGTTCGTGAATGCCAGCGCTACCTCTTTCAGCTCCTCGTAATTTGTCGGCGGTTTCAGGCCAAGCTTATCGAGCCAGTCCTTGCGGAGCACCGTGACGACCTGATATTTCGGAGAATACTGCGGGATGGCATAAATCTTGCCGTTCACCCGCATGGCATCCCAGATAAAATCAGGCACCACTTTAAGCGACGGATACTCCTGGATATAAGGCTCGATGTCCAGGAAAGCCCCTTGCTTCGCAAATTTATTGTAACGGTTCTTGATGTCAGCCGACATAAGTCCGATCATATCGGGTATTTTACCTGAGGCGAACACGGCGTTGATCTTCTCATCAAAGGCGGTATTCGGCACAAAAACCGGCTTGTAGTCGACTTTAAATTTCTCGTTGATCATATCAAGTCCCGGACTTGAAGTCGGTGGCGGATCACCATAGCGAAAATCAATCGTAGAGATTTCATACGTCTGCTCTGTCGGTGCCGGTTTTTCCTCCCCCCGAGTGGTCGTTCCAGGTTTCTCCTCCGCCTTCGGCTGGCCGCCGCATGCTGCCACGCTGATGGAGAGCAAGGCCGCCATCACTGCGGTAAGTCTGCGTTTCTTTAACATGAGCTTTCCCCCATTCTTATCAATGTTGGAGTGTGACCTCCGTTTATGATTCATTCGAACAGCTCCGTTATTCGGCCGTTCGAAGTCATCAACCTTTGACGGCGCCCAGCATGACGCCTTTCGCGAAGTGCTTTTGCAAGAACGGATACACGATCAGAATCGGCAGCGTCGCCATGAGAATCGCGGCCATCTGGATCGTTTCCGGGGGCGGCGGATTATCCATGAACATGTTATCTCCTCCGAGCGTGCCCGTCGTTTCCCCCACCACCACAATCTGTCTCAGCACGACCTGTATCGTCCATTTGGCCGGATCATTGATGTACAGAATCGGCGCAAAATAGTTGTTCCAGTGCGTGACCGCATAAAACAGGCTGAATGCCGCCAGCGCAGGCTTCGAGAGCGGCAGGATGATGCGCCCGAAAATCTGCAGGTCATTCGCGCCGTCCACGATGCCCGCCTCGATCATATCGCTTGGGATGTTCATGAAGAATTGGCGGATGACAATCAGGTTGAAAGGCGCGATGGCCACCGGCAAAATAAGCGACCAGATGGAATCAAGCAGCCCCGTTTCCTGGACGACCAGATAGGTCGGAATCATGCCGGCCGAGAACAATAGCGCAAATACGACCATAAACATGACGGTACGCTGGCCGACGATCGGTCTTGACAAGGCGTATGCCATCGTCGCCGTAAAAAACAGATTGACGATGGTACCGAGCACGGTAACCAGCGACGTGTTCAGCAGCGCCTGCCGGAACGTCCTGGAGGCCCAGATATATTCATAGGCGTCGGTCGTCCATTTGGACGGCCAGAGCAGCAGTTTGCTGCCCAGAAAATCCTCGAACGAGGAAAATGAAACCGAGAACAAATATAAAAACGGAAACAGCATGACTGCGGATATGACAAGCAGCAGACTGATATTCACGCCGCTGAACAAGCGTTCCGCGATGGATTTTTGCTTCATATGTCGTTCTCCTCCCAGAAAGAATCGAAGCCCTAATATACGCCCTGTTCGCCGAATCGCTTGGACAGCTTGTTGGCGGCCATAACCAGCACGAGACCTACCAGACCCTTGAATACGCCGACCGCGGTCGAGAAGCTGTAGTCCGACTGCTGGATCCCCTTGTAATACACAAAGGTATCGAGCGTATTGCCGATGTGCATGTTAAAGGCGTTCAGTTGAAGGAACACCTGCTCGAAGCCGACCTCCAGCACGTCGCCCAGACGTATGATCAGCATGATTATGATCGTGCTGCGGATAGCGGGCAGCGTAATATGCCAGATTTGACGGAAGCGCCCTGCGCCGTCCATGACGGCCGCTTCGTAAAGAGCCGGGTTGACGCCTGCCAGCGCCGCCAGGAAAATAATCGTTCCCCAGCCGGCTTCCTTCCAGATGACCTCCAACACCAGAAAAGCTCGGAAATAATCGGGCTCGGTGAGAAAAGGGATCGTCTGCTGCAAGCCGAACCATTCGCGCAGCACGTCGTTGATCAAGCCCTCGTTGCGGAAAAAGATCGTCACGATGCCGACCACCACGACCCAAGACAGAAAATGCGGCATGTAAACGATGGACTGCAGCCCTCTTTTCAAGAGCGGATTTGCCACCTCGTTCAGCATGATGGCCAGAATGATCGGCGCCGGAAATGCGAACGCGATCTGCAGAAATGAAATGATAAGCGTATTCCAGATAACCTGGATAACCTCCGGGCTTTCGAAAATCCGGGCAAAGTTCGCAAAACCGACCCAAGGACTCTCCGCGAACCCCCGGAACGGGCTGTATTCTTTAAAGGCTATGGATATGCCCAGCATGGGCAGATACCGGTACACGATAAAGTAAAGCAGGCCCGGCAGCAGCAGCAGGTATAGATAACGATCCCTCCACATTCGGGTCCGGATTCGCTTCCAAGCGCTCTTCTTGACGGGAGCGGATGGATTGACCTTCGAAATCACGGTTTCCACACAGCTTCTCTCCCTTCCGCCTGACCACCTCTGCCGGTATTCATAAGATTCCATTCATAATAGCCGGGTGGTGCGGTTTGTTTGACTTCCACGCCAGCAGTTTTCTGCCTCAGCTTGAAGGAGACCTCCACAGGGTGGGGGTTATGCACAATGCAGGTTAAGCGGCGGTCATCGCTGTATAAACTCAGAGGCAGCTCCGCCTCAAAAGCGATGTCTCCGCCGGACAACCGTTCAGCCTTCCACAAATTAAGCATGCCGTTACCCGATAAACGGGCGGCTTCTCCCAGGAAAGTTATGCCCCGGTAGCGGGCTTCCACAGCGTCAGCGCAAAACAGCCAGATATCCTCCGCCCCGCCGGGCCTTTCCACCGTTAAACCGGAAGCCAGGCTTCCGGTATCCTGCTCCTCCTGATGGATGGCCAATCTCTCGCCGTAATGGACCCGCGGATTGATCAGCGTGATGAACCGCCGTCTTTTGCCTTTCGTGCCACCGACAGCTACATAAGGACCGTAGGTTTCAGCCCCGGGGTACTCGCGGAGGGTGAGCACCTTCTCCTTGGGAAAAGGAAACATGAGCTGCAGTGCGGCGCTTTCTCCTTGGAATACAACGGATTCACTTCCCAGAATCTCGCCCGGAGCCTTGGGCTCTTCTCCATCCAGAACCGCCGAGGTCGTATGAAACAGCAGCTCGGCCTCATCCGATTCCTGATGAAGCTCCACGTCATCCACGATGAAGTAATATGCCGAATCGATATGTAGGACAGATCGCCGGTAGCGTTTCAGCAGCCCGCCATAGCTTTCGGCAGCGTCCCCGACAACCGCCTCAAATGCCGGGAGTAGCAACTCCTCCCGGAGACCCCCGCCACCCAGGCGGATCTGCCCCTGACCATTGACGAGCAGCGAATTATGGCCCACCGTGCCGGTAGTGTAATCCGCCTTCGGACCGGGTACATAATCCTGGTAGCCGGGATTGGTCAACAGCCACTCTCCGCCGACATTGATCACCAAATTGTTCTGGTCCTTGTGATTATGGTCCTTCGCCGAGCTGCTTGAGGTGAAGCACAGCAGATGATCCTCATCGCCCCATCCCGACCGCAGGGCGGCCCAGCCTACGCTCCGGAATACTGCGGAAGCACGCTTCCCGTACAGCTCCGTTGGACTTGCAGGTGAGGTCTCTTTCCGTAAATAAAGAAGCGATGCGTGATGCGTTGCAGAATGCTTGTGCAGGTACCAAACCGCTGCCGGATGGTCGTAATGGGTAGCTGTCATGGCCATGAGGTAAGCGATATCGAGCTTGTAAAACGAATCCGACAGATTCGGAAACGAGCTTTCCTTTCCCGGTGCCAGGAGCCGAAAAAAACGTTCAGGAAGCTCTTCCCGCAAATACGGATGCTGAACCAGGCCGTCATCGCCGCTGATTCTCCGATAAAGATCCGCAGCCATCCAGGCATGGCGCGCAGCCACATTGTCGTACAGCAGCCCCTCTGTTTCTCCAGACACCCCTTTTCGGTCCAGATAGCTTTGAAGATAAGTAAGTCCGGCTTGCAAATATTTGGCGGCAAACGGGATCTCATCCATAATGGCCGACGCGCCGTACACCATCGCCACCTGCTTGGCTGCCACGATGTTGTGCATATCACGGCTTCCGATATCGATGGCCAGCGGATGCAGCCCTTTTTCCAGAATGGCTTGGCGAATGGATCGCCGCTCTTCTTCCGTCAGCAAGCTGTGAATGGCGTCATAGGCGCAGGAAGCGCCTAGCAACAGATGGGCGTTGCTCAGATTTCCTTCCGCGCCCCGCTCGTCGAACTCATACCATTTCCCGAAGGCGGCCAGGGACAACAGATGCTGCTTCACTCGAACCGCATACTTTCTCTCTTCCGTCACTAGGAAGGCCGTGGACATGACGACCAGCCGATCCTCTATCGCTCTGGCGTACATCGTCCAAAACGGGAAGAAGGTATGGCCTTGCGGTTCTCGTACCCGCTTCGGCTCCGTTAGGGGCAGCGCAACCTTCCACTGATCCGATATGGACGGATACAGCACCTCGAAGCTATCTTCCTCCACATAGTCGTCCGCTTTCGCCAAGTATCCGGCCCATAGCACGGATGCATCGATTGCCCTCGCAGAACTGCCGTCATCCCGCTTAATCCGATCCCGAAAATCCGCGAGCTCATCGATCGAAAACAAAATCCTCGGACGGTCCTTCAGCTTCAATTTCGCGGGTTGACCAGCCCGCCTTACAAGAATCTTCCATTTAAACTCTGAAAATCTATCGTCCAGAAAGTCTACGGCAATTTCGGTCTCGCCCGGCTTCAGCCCGGTGATCGCGCTGCCGTTCACCTCAACGATCTCCAGGTCGCTGCAAGTCATGATGAAGGTCGTATCCGATTGCGGCTCCATTCTTCCGCAGGGGTGCACAAGCATGAAGTTAAGCCGATGTTCCTCCCCGGCCTCCAGGAGCGAGGGCTTAATAAATTCCATCCGCAGCAACAATCGCAAGCTCCTCCTTTAATAAGTGAGTTTCTTACTTTTCAACCGGTCAAGAAAACGCTGTCATAAGTTTCTGCAACAAAGCGCCAATCGAAGCCATCCGCGGTAACGTGACTTCTGGTCGCCATGCTTAAATTGAATCATCTTTTTAATATACATGTATATTACTTGTATTTTTAATGATCTGTCAATTCAAATTTTTGTTGCATTCGTCCAACTGCAACATGATCAATCGGGAGGAAATCCCCCTCATACGGCCTGCTATAAGGAAACTTGCCCGTTCCAAAGCACCAGGCTGCAACCATATTTTTTCCGACTTTAAATCCTTGTTGTTAATCTCAATCCTTGACTCGCGGCGTCCGGTAAGGCGAAATCCAAATGTAAAGCGGCACCAAACATTCCATTTGGTGCCGCCTCTTTTTGCCTTGCTATTTAACCGTGACTACACATTCCGACTTCTTGCTGCAATGAATCTTTGTCAA
The DNA here is from genome assembly GCF_041953985.1 of Paenibacillus sp. CR_12. Taxonomy (NCBI): domain Bacteria; kingdom Bacillati; phylum Bacillota; class Bacilli; order Caryophanales; family Paenibacillaceae; genus Paenibacillus; species Paenibacillus sp. CR_12. Next base: position 451,852 of record NZ_JAVFHO010000002.1, read on the forward strand.
AAGTCTATGATCCATTCCTAAAAGTTAAGCAATTAACATTAAAACTACCTGCCGGGAAGCTTGATGCCGCGCCATTCGCTTACATCGCATTGGCCATATTCATTATCACCCACGGCTACGACCGTGCCGTCCGATTGAAGGCCGAGCGTATGAGCGCATCCCGCCGCTACCGCTACAATATCGCGCCAGCCGCTTACATTGCATTGGCCATGCTGATTCCAGCCCTCGGCAAAGACCGTACCGTCGGATTTAAGACCGATGGTATGATAACTCCCCGCCGCTACCGCCACTATGCCGCTCCAACCGATTACATCGCACTGGCCGTGCTTATTTAAACCCACGGCGGCCACCGTGCCGTCCGATTGAAGCCCGACGGTATGAAGGTAGCCCGCCGATGCTTCCACGATGTTGCGCCAGCTGCTTACATTGCATTGGCCGTACCGATTATTCCCCACGATCGTTACCGTCCCGTCCGCTTTTAGACCGACCGTATGCCAGTCACCTGCGGCGACCGCAACGATGTCGAGCCAGCCGCCTACACTGCATTGACCTTCATTATTTCGTCCCGCAGCCACCACTGCGCCGTCGGATTGAAGACCGACGGTGCGACGCCAGCCTGCCGCTACCGCAACCATATCGCGCCACCCGCTGACATCGCATTGATTATGCTTATTCCAACCCACGGCCGCCACCGTACCGTCCGATCTAAGACCGATGGTATGAGCATTCCCCGTATTCGTTGCCATATGGACATTCCCGGCCGCGACCGCTACGATATCGCGCCAGCCGCTGACATCGCATTGGCCATAATGATTATCTCCTGCGGCCGTGACCGTGCCGTCCGATGTAAGAGCCGCGGAATGACGTCGACCCGCCGCTATAGTATGTTTGGGCCACCGTTTTACTTTGAACGCCGCTTCTAGTTGGGAAGTGCAATCCATGTCTTACCTCCTCGAAAAGTGTGAGTTTCGATATTTCTTCCGGAAAGTTCTCCTATTCCATTTCGATTATGATAGATCCAAATTTAAAGCAGGGCGTACGCCATAACCCTCAATACTGTTATTTCCGTAGCTGCGAGCACTGCAGCCTGTCCCTACAAAATACGCACGCGAAGGCTTGTTTCCTTGCGTCCGCAGCCACCACCAGGAACAGCCGGCTTCTTTGCCGTCTATGATCATATAGTTGTCTTTGTTCGTTTTATCATATACGTATAAGCTGCATCCATCGGGCTTAATCGTTTTGGCATAATCGGTTCCGACAGCGCGTCTCCAATCCTTGCCGTGAGTCTCAGATACATCGTTTAGTTCGGCAACGCTGAGCAGAAAAACCTTATCCTCCGTATCCGGGCAGCCTTTTCCGTTGTCCGTGCAATGCGTCGTCTTGATGAGTTCTTTCTCCGAAGCATTGAATGCGACGTTATAGAATTCATGATTCAGCCACTCGCGCAAGTCGCAGTCATGCCAAGATATATCCATGCAATCACGCCACGTCAGATCCGCACGCTTGCCGTGATACCTTTTGCAGTCCAAAATATATTCGCACAATACCAACAGCTCGCTCCCTGAGTTTTGAAGAACACGCCAAGTAATCGCCCGTTTTTTGCCGTCCATAGACTGCGGATACGTGCCGAACGTAATGAATTCGCCGGCCTTTAGGTTGCGATATGACGCTAAAGCATAATTCCCTTTTTCCATGACCTTTACCTCCTCCATGTTGCGTTCCTGCTTCGATCATATAACATTCATGCAAGATTTCGCTTGATATACCGGGAATCCTTGTGGGGAGGGTCATTGTCTCTTATAATATTGTTGCCGTACTTTAGAGTTTGACTTTAAGGAAGGTGCACGCAAATGGACAGAACCTTTACACCGAAACAGATGGCCAAGAAACTTCAGGTCAGCACCACTACCTTGCGAAGATATGAAACTCTCGGCTTGGTGCCTGACGTACCTCGGACTTCAAGCAACAGAAGATATTACACGCCGCTCCATGATCAAGCTTTCCTTGCCTTACGATCCTTGGTCCAAGGATTCGATCTGCCTATCGCCTACGAGGTCATGAGTTTATTAAAGAAAGGTCATGTTGAACAAGCACTTTGGATGATCAATGTGCAACAGTACAACATCCAGGTAGAGAAGCAGCGAGTCGAGGAGGTTATGAGGCTCATCCATCAAACGGATTTCTCCAAGTATAGAAATATTCAGGTCACGGATGAAATGAAAATCGGGGAGGTCGCCGTGATCGCTGGCGTTAACCCCTCCGCTATTCGACATTGGGAAAAGGAGGGACTTATTCGCGCTAAGCGTAACGTGGAAAACGGATTTCGAGTCTTTACGTCCCAGGAATTAAAAAAGATTATAGTGCTAAGCAGTTTAAGGAAAACCGTCTTTTTCATTGAAAGCATGAAACAGCTGCTTGAAGCTTTAGAGACACATGATCTAACTACGATTGAACGCTCCTTCAAAGTGGCTCTTCAGAAGCTGAATGAGCAACTGGAAAAGCAAATGAACGGCATATCCGAAATGATGAGATATATACAATTTTTCAAGTGAAGGCATTTACTTCAAACAAAAAAAGCCGCATTTCACGCGGCTTTTACAGTATCCATGGCCATTCTGTTCGATGAAAGATGTTACCTGTTCTCCGATCATCTGAGGAGGCTAGGTGTATTTAACCTAACTGGCGTTTAAAGGCTTTATTAGCGAAAAAGTAAGCGATGACCATGATGCCGACGCACCAGGCAAGCGCGATCCAGATATCGTTGCCGACAGATCCTTCATGCAAGAGGGCACGAATCGCATTCACGATGGAAGTCACGGGCTGGTTCTCAGCGAACGCACGCACAATTTTAGGCATGGTTTCGGTAGGGACAAAGGCCGAACTGATAAACGGCAAGAATATCAGCGGGTATGAGAAGGCCGTCGCCCCTTCCATCGTCTTTGCTGTCAAGCCGGGAATGACCGCCAGCCATGTCAGCGCCAGCGTAAACAACCCGAGTATCCCTGTTACCGCGAGCCAATCCAGGATATTAGCGCCGGAACGGAAGCCCATCAATAGCGCGACGAGGAAAACCACCACGACCGTAAGCGCATTGGAAACAAGCGATGTCAACACATGAGCCCACAATACCGACGAGCGCTTGATCGGCATGGTAATGAAACGCGCCATCAGCCCGCTCTTTACATCTCCGAACAGCCGGAAGGCAGTATAAGAGACGCCGGATGCGATAGCCATCAGCAAGATTCCCGGCAATAAATAATTGACGTAGTTGGCCGTGCCTGTCTCTATGGCGCCGCCAAATACGTAGACAAACAACAGCATCATCATTATCGGCGTAATCGCCACCGTGATAATCGTATCCGGGCTGCGCATGATGTTGCGCATTAAACGCCCCAATAATACCCCTGTTTTGCTTTTCATTTACATTTCCTCCTTTTTGCCGATGATTGCAAGGAAAATTTCCTCCAATGTCGGCTGCTTCTCGATATACTCTACTTTTGCCGGCGGGAACATCTCTTTGAGTTCGGCTAGGGTACCGGTCGTGATGATTTTTCCGCCATGCAGGATGGCGATACGGTCCGCCAGTTGCTCTGCTTCCTCCAGGTACTGGGTCGTCAGCAAGATGGTCGTGCCGCTGCCGGCAAGCTCCTTGACGGTATTCCAGACTTCAATTCGTGCTTCAGGGTCAAGTCCTGTGGTCGGTTCGTCGAGAAAAATGACGGCTGGACTCCCGATCAGGCTCATGGCGATGTCAAGCCGGCGCTTCATCCCGCCTGAATATTGGTCCGCTCGGCGGCCCGCCGCATCGGTCAGGCTGAATTTGGCAAGCAGATTGTCAGCGACTTGCGCAGGATTGGGAACTCCCCTCAGCTTGGCGATCATAATGAGGTTTTCCCTTCCTGTGTTCATGCCGTCTATAGCTGCAAACTGACCTGTCAGGCTGATGCTCTGGCGAACATGATCCGGTTGACGTTGGACGTCAGAGCCGCAAATGCTCGCTTCGCCGCCATCGGGCTTCATCAGCGTCGAGAGGATGTTGACCGTCGTCGTCTTGCCCGCTCCATTGGAGCCCAGCAGCGCGAAAATTTCGCCGCGCCGCACTTCAAAATCCACCCCTTTTAAGACTTCCTTGTCTTTAAAGGATTTTTTTAACCCTTTTACTGAAATCGCCGCATTGCTCATATTTTTTCCTCCTTATAATAAGCTCGATTAGGCCGCGCTTGAGAATTCCGAAACTTACGGTTAATTGCCTTGAGGGCTAAATTAACGCAACTAGTTAGTCTGACTGATATTCTGTACTACTTACTACTGGACTAAAAATATAACTGAATAGCGAAGGTGGCAATTCACACGCGTAACCAGCTAATCAGTCGGTATTATTGTAATGAATTTATTTCTTCCCCAATCGTTTCATGATGCTCTGATTCAAATCTTCACGATACTTCGTGACATAGGTTTTAGCGTTAGCAACCAGCTCGTCGGCAAAGGATGCCACGTCGTCCCCCGTGATTTCCAGCACTTGTCTGCCTTCCGCCGCACCGGCTTCGAACAGCTCAATTAATTCATACTGCATATGCAGCATATCCATCCCGTTGCCTGAGGAGAAATTCCACATGTAATTTTGAATCTTCTTAAATACATACTGGTAGTCTTCTGGCAGGGCTTCAACGCGCGCCATCATCATCTTGTATTCTTTTTTATCGCCGATCATTTTTTTGAATATTTCCATCATGTTATGGTTCCTCCTTTTTTATAAAACCGAACCCGACAATCCATTTATCGGTCGGAATATCTTATGATGCTACGTCGACTTCAAGACGTTGATTTTTGATGATACAAAATCCCACTTTTCCCAAAACAACTCAAGTTCCTGGCGGCCCGCTTCATTAAGCGTGTAAAACTTGCGGGGCGGTCCCATGTCTGACGGTTTTTTTTCGATGTTCACCAGTTTCTTCTTCTCTAATCGCACGAGAATGGTGTAGACCGTCCCTTCCACGACTTCGGTAAACCCAAGCTCGTTCAATCGGCGGGTAATCTCGTAGCCATAGGTTTCATGGCGGCTGATAATTTCAAGCACGCAGCCTTCCAGCGAACCTTTCAGCATTTCAGTTAAATTTTCCATGTTCAAAGCCTCCTCTTTTTCGTCCCTCCTCTATTTAGTCTGACCAATATTCAGTACAACATAGTACTAAGGGAATGTTTTACCTAACAGCTTTTATAAATCGAACTATTTAGTATTACTTACTACAGGTACATTGTATTACAGAGTAGATGGAGTGTCAACTGTTTTACTAAAATTATTCTCCACATTCCGCGGTTCGGTATTTAGTGTGACATATTACCGGTATATCGTAACACAAGGTAGCTGGTTTTTCAACTTGATTGGCTTTTTCCTTGTAAAGCAGGATCAACCTGACGCTTCCCCAATTATTCACACTTTAGTCCTCCATCCTTGATTTTAGATTCTTTACATGGCATGACGAGGACAATCAGGTCACTGCAAGCCATACTCATATTTACAACTTCTGATAGATAAAGTTTTTAAACGTAACCTCGCCGGAACCTTTCGCCCGGAGAGCGATTCGCAATGCAAGAAATCCGCCCAATGTGATATGATGCCAGCCTGAGGTTTCGAATGAATGCTCAAATTTATGCCATACCGATCCATCCGCACTGTAATAGAAGACGACTTCATGCTCGTTATTTTCAAGACGAACGATGACACGCCGATGCGGAAAAGGCTTTGATGGCGTCTCCCAGCCGCGAATAATCCCATAAAGCCCCTCTTGGGATATGCCGAATCCGCTATACGTCGATCCATTATAGAACAATAACAACTGGGCTTCCGATTCTTCCGAGAGCTCAATCTCCACCTGTGCCACGTACGAATGGTCTTCCGGCATCATAACCAGGGGCGCCGGCTCGGGAGCAGCTTGGATCGTTATCGCTTGCTTCTGCAGCGTATATTGATTATCATTGCTGGATTGATACCAGCTCCACGGATACCCCAGCCCGCCGGACGCTTCTTGAAATTCACCGTAAGTCATGCCATGCGGAACGGCATCTCCCGGCGGTTTTGGAATAGCTTCATCTGTATTGCAATGAAGCGGGACGCGGAACCATCCGTCCTCCGTCCATTCCAGCGGTTCGAGCAGCGTTTGCCTGCCGAGTGTGTAGTACCCTTTTTCGTACGCATGATAAACGATCCACCAGCCGCCGTCCGGGGTGTCAACCAATGAGCCGTGACCTTTGGAGCACCATCGTTCATTCCGGCTTTGCGTTCGAATAATCGGATTGAGGGGAGAATGTTCATATGGCCCCCATGGCTCTTTGGATCGCGCAGAAGCGACCATATGGCTAGTCGAAGGCCCCGATGTCCCTCCTTGCGCCACAGTAAGATAGAAATATCCGTTATGAAACGTTAGCTTGGGAGACTCCATAAAGTTTCCTTCCACGACCCATTCCTTCGGAAACGGCCAGCCATCGTACACTTTGCGCGGAGTGCCCACAGCCGACAAACCGTCCCCAGCCAGTTCTACCATATAACCATCGCTAAAAAACAAATACCGGTTACCATTGGAATCCGCGACATGTCCCGGGTCAATTCCTTGCACCCCCACCTTTTGCGGATCACTCCAAGGTCCGTGCGGATGCGTCGCCGTCAGCACCATGATCTCTTCATTGATGGGAGCATAGATATAAAACCGGTCTTCATAGTATGTCAAATCAGGCGCCCATACATCTCCGGCATAATCGGTTAACGCTTTGGCGATGGGTTCCCAGTTCACCAAGTCTTTAGAGTGCCAAATCAATAACCCTGGCGCAAACTTAAAACTGGAGTGCGTCATATAATAATCGTCTCCGACTCTGACCACGCTTGGATCCGCATAATCACCGGCCAAAATCGGGTTTCTATACGTGCCGTTTCCCAAATCTCCGCTTGCTTGCATGATCAAACTCCTCACATTCCATGATGTTATGAACTGTCCAAAATACAATTATAAGGGGATCGAAATGACCGGACCTTGATTATTCTGTCATGGATTAGCATGATTGAGACATTGCTGGCCGCGAGTGCTCTTCCGAGTTCATTCATACAAATCATTTTCGGCAAAGGATATAAGTCCGAGGCCTTATCAACCTAACATATAGTGCTGTACGGCTATCCTATTTTTGCGTATATTGGGAAGTAAGACTTTTATAAAGGAACGTGAACGGTGACCACCATACTCGCAAAGAAACACCAACGATTTCGAATCATCAAAATACTCCCGCATATTGCGGCATTTGTCGTTTTTTTGAGCATGCTACTGGGGATCCGTTGGCTCTGGCTTGAAACCTATGCCCCTCCTGCAGATCAACCGAAAGTCTCTAATGGCATACTCGATTTGAGAGGCTGGGATCTGTTGGGCTCAAAATCCATCAATCTGGACGGAGAGTGGCAGTTCTACGCCGACATCCTGGCTAAAGAACAGGAAATGAAGCCGTCTCATGAGTTTTCCTACGTAAATGTACCTGGAGACTGGAATAACAATCGTACGAATAAGGCAAAAACTTCGTTTGGCAGCGGAACATACAGGCTTCGCATATTGCTGGATCGCCCGCTTTCGGCCCCTATCTCGTTCTGGATCCAGGAGATTCAATCCGCCGCTACCGTGGACGTCAACGGCGAAACGGTAGCTTCCATGGGAAGGACGGGCGAGCCCGGCCAAGCCTCCTATCTGCCGAACCGCACCTCTTTCGTTGTCGATTATGTTCCCGACCGGGATGCTCTCGAGCTCGAACTGATCATCCGCGTGGCGAATTATGAGCATCCTTACCTAGGCGGAATCGCAAAGCCGATCAAGCTGGGATCGCACCAGGCAATCCAGGATGAGCACGGCGTTTCCGTTGATCTTCAGCTGATTATGTTTGTCGTCCTGATGCTGCACGGACTGTACGCCTTCATTCTATACATATTCAATCCGCGGGAAAGGTCGCTGCTCGATTTTTTCCTGCTGCTAGTATCGGCCGCTTTAACCGTTGTAACATCACACGATAGTCTCCTGTTGAAATGGGTGCCTTTAAACTATGAATGGGAGGTCAAAGCAACCTTTCTCTCCTATTCGTGGCTGTCGTATTTCATATGGAAGCTGAGCCGCACCTTTACCGCCCGAAAACGTAACGTGTGGTTTATCACATTCAGCACGCTTCTGGCCCTATATACGGTCGTGGTATTTGCCGCTCCTGTGTCTTGGGTTCACTGGCTCGTAGAATACCGGGTGTTCGGCGCCTTTTACCTGCTGCCGATGCTGATGTCGCTGTTCCTGTTTACCCGAATGGTCTTTAACAGCCAGGATGATTCCATATTCCTGCTGCTGTCGGCCAGCGGCGTGCTGGCAAGCGCCGTATGGGGGGCGCTTAATAAATATTGGGAGCTCCCAGCCGTGTATTATCCGGTGGACGTGCTCGCGGCCATCATCGGGTTTTCGGCCTATTGGTTTAAGCGATACTTCCGCAACCTTCATCAAATCAGCAAACTCAACGATAAGTTGAAGCTCGCGGATCAAATGAAGGACCGGTTCTTGGCCAACACGTCTCACGAGCTGCGCACGCCGCTGCACGGAATCATGAATATCGCCATAAGCCTTGCTGAACGGGAGAAAGAAACCCTCGGCAAACAGAGCAGCGAGGATTTGAACCTGTTAATTACGGTCAGCCGTCGAATGTCGCATTTATTAAATGATCTGCTGGATGCCGTCCGTCTTCAGGAGAAGCAAATTCAGCTGCAGCCGAGCCGGGTTTCCCTGGTTTCCGTTGTGAACGGGGTATTCGATATCGTAAAATTTATGACGGACGGCGCGCCCGTTCAGCTCAAGATGAATATCCCCGAAACCCTTCCTGCCGTACAGGCGGATGAAAAGCGACTCGTTCAAATTTTGCTCAATCTGATTCACAACGCCATCAAATACACGGAGAAAGGCTCCGTTACCGTCTCCGCCTTTACCAAGGGCAGTAAAATGACGATCACGATAACGGATACAGGGATCGGGATGGACCCTCAAACGCTAAACCGTATTTTTCTTCCGTACGAACAGGGGAATCAAGGGTTAAATGACGCGAAGGGGATCGGTCTAGGGCTTAGCATCAGCAAGGAGCTCGTTGAGCTGCATGACGGCGAGCTGACGGTCGAATCGGAATTAGGGAAAGGAACGACTTTTGCATTCACACTCCCGCTTGCGGACACAAACGCAGAGTACTCTGCTTCGCAGCAGGTTCCCGTACCCGCTGTAGACCCAGCTGTCTACAAAGAACTCGCAGCCAGCTGGGACGTTGCAACAGAAGGTACCCCTATGCAGGTACCAACTAGGTTATTGTCGAAAGAGCATCCCGTCAGTATCCTGGCCGTGGATGACGATCCTGTAAACCTGCGCATCCTTGCCGGCATTCTTTCAGCAGAGCCGTACAACCTGAATGTCGTTGCCTCGGCAGCCGAAGCGCTCGAGCTTCTCGGCTCGCAGCCGTGGGATCTCCTCATAGCGGATGTCATGATGCCGGAGATGTCCGGCTACGAGCTCACCCGCACCGTAAGGGAGCGCTTTAACGCCTCGGAGCTGCCCGTACTGCTGCTGACGGCTCGAGGCGAATCGGCCGATGTGTATGCCGGCTTCCAATCCGGCGCAAATGATTATGTGACGAAGCCGGTTGATCCTGTAGAATTGAGATATCGCATCCATTCCCTGATCACGCTGAAGCATACGGTGGATGATCGCATGCGCATGGAAGCAGCGTATTTGCAGGCACAGATCCACCCTCACTTTTTGTTCAACACCTTGAATTCGATTATGGCGCTTAGCGAAATGGACATCGATCGCATGCGAAGCCTTGGCGAGGCTTTCAGCTCCTATCTGCAGATCAGCTTCCATTATCGGAATCAGGATCGATTGGTACCGCTGCAGCAGGAGCTTGAGCTTATCCAAGCCTATTTATACGTAGAGAAGGAACGATACGGGGAACGCCTTAACGTGACCTGGGAAGTTGATTGGAATATCAATATCCTCATCCCGCCGCTGGCGATCCAGCCATTATTGGAGAATGCGGTTCGGCACGGCATTATGAAGAGGGCCCTTGGAGGCACGATACGGGTCAGAATTGCGATGCAAGAGGACTTTATCGTTGTTGAAGTGACGGATAACGGGCTTGGCATGGAACCCGACCAGGTTGCCCAGCTGCTGAATGCACCCGACCATCGTAAAGGCGGCATCGGTCTCTACAACACGAATCGTCGTCTGCTCCAAACCTTCGGCTGCGGGCTGGTCATCAAGAGCACGATGAATCAAGGCACTACGGTTTCTTTTAAAATTCCGATATAGCTCCCATTACATTCTTTATTAAAAAAAATCCCAACCTCAACATGTTGGGATTTTTTATAAAGTGGGTGAGTACATTTACAGGTGAAGAGCGGCCTCTTACCGGCGCAGAGGACATTCTTCACCTTGTTCCTACGGCCTATTATCCTCCTCTGTTGCAAGAAGTTCCCTTGCCGCTTCTATGAACGACATCATGATTGGTGAAAGCCACTTGTCCTTATGCCACAACATTTGTGTATACACGTGCAAATCCGGAATTTGCCATGGAAGGGCAACCAGTTCCCCTCGTTCCACTTCGGCTTCCGCTACGATTTCAGGAAGAAAGGCAATGCCGATTCCCGAAATGGCACATTGTTTAATGGCTTCGGCACTTTGAAACTCTAAATACGTAATACTGTCAATGCCCTCTTTTTCAAAGGACCGGTCAAACATGGTTCGATAGGGACACCCCTTTTCATTCGTCAAGAACACTTCTTCGTGAAAATCTTCGAGCCGCAGCACAGTCCGTTTTGCGAGCGGGTGGTCTGGAGCGGCGAATAAGCGGAACGTTTCTTCCAGCAAGGGTTCCACGGCAAGTCCGCTTGAGCGAATGGGTTCGTCCAACATAAAGACAACGTCCGCGCTTCCTTCAAATAGTGTTTGTTTGAGCTCTTGATTGGGAACGGAGCGGAAGATGAGACGCACGCCCGGATGACGCGAACGAAATAACTGAAAGACGGCCGGAAGCCGATAGGCGCAAATCACCTCGTTGGCACTGATCGTTAGGGTGCCGCTTAGAACCTCGTTGTCATGAACGACGGTTTTAGCTTCTTCCAATTGGTCAAGAACACTCTGGACATGTGTTAAAAATCGTTTACCCGCCGTTGTGAGTACGAGCTGCTTGCCCAAACGGTCAAACAGGCGAACCCCCAGCTCATCCTCCAATGCCTTCATTTGCATCGTGACGTTGGAAGGAACGTAACTCAGCACTTCCGCAGCACGACTGAAATTTAATGTGGACGCCACCGTGCGGAACGTAATCAGTTGGCGTAATTCCATATACGATGCCCCTTTTACTTTCAATTTTATTGAATACTGTTTTGAATTCTATTCACTTTTATTGAGAGTATCATGACTCTATACTGAGTACAAGAACGACATTCTAAATATATGGATTCATTTTGAAGGGAGCAAACGATATGATGGATTATGAAATTTTTGATTTGGGTGACGTAACCTTGCAATCCGGAGTGACGTTACCGGACGCTTTTCTTGCCTATAAGACATATGGACGATTAAATGAGAAGAAAGATAATGTCATCGTCTATCCAACTGCTTTTGGAGACCAGCATATACAGAATGAATGGTTGATTGGAAACGGAAAGGCCTTAGATCCGCGTGAATATTTCATTATCGTTCCAAACCTGTTGGGTAACGGATTATCTTCCTCCCCCAGCAACACGCCTCCCCCATTCGACCGGGCTCATTTTCCGCAGGTAACCATCTATGACAACGTTAAATTTCAGCATCGGCTGGTGACCGAAAAATTCGGCATTCACAAGATCGCTCTTGTCGTTGGGTGGTCCATGGGAGGCATTCAAGCATTCCAATGGGGTGCGAGTTATCCCGACATGGTGGAGCGAATCGCCCCTTTTGCCGGCGTTGCCAAGACTTGGCCCCAAACGTACGTGGTCCTGGAAGGAATGAAAGCTCCGCTCATGGCTGCAGTCGGCTTCGATTCAAGCAAACTAAACAAGTTGACTTCCGCAGACATGCGCGCCGTCGGCCGCGTCTATGCCGGGTGGGGCGTATCGCAGGCGTTTTATAGAGAGGGACTTTATCGTGAGATGGGTTTTGACTCTTTGGCAGAATTTATGGAGGGCGTCTGGGAAGACAGCTTTATGAAGATGGATCCGCACAATGTCCTGGCCATGTTATGGACTGGTCAACATGCAGACATAAGTGCGAACCCCTCCTATGAAGGAGATTTCGATAAAGCGCTCAAAAGCATTTCGGCGCTTGCCTGCATCATGCCGGGTAGCACGGATCTCTTCTGCCCGGCCGACGACAATGAATACGAGGCCAATCTTATACCTCATGCTCTATTTAAGCCCATTGAGTCGATCTGGGGTCATTTTGCCGGACGTGGAATCAACAGCGCCGATAATCAATTTATAGATGATAACTTAAAACGCTTGTTAGCGCTTCGTACAAACGAATAGAACATCAATAGCTGAGGTCACCAGAGCTTGCTGGTCGACCTCTTTTTATCCATCGCCCTCAAGCCCGGACTAGGATGGGTAAAATCTCTCAATGCAAAGAGTCTATAAGAATATCCAGAATCGTCTTACAACGTTCTCATTCTCCTCCACATACTCCGACTCAAACTGACCACCATTCTTCAGAATCGTTTTTTCCGATGCCACATTTCCTTTATCGCAAACCAGCAGCACTTTGTTTAGTCCCATATCTCTCGTGATTTCAAGGGTTAATGCTAAGAGTACGGAAGCATAGCCCTTTCTTCTTTCCGACGGACGTATTCCGTAACCGATATGCCCGCCGCTATTCAAAAGTTTTTCATTAAGTCTGTGTCTAATATTGACTGCACCCATTACTTTTTTTGAATAGCTGTCGATAAGCCAGTACGTAGAATGTGGGACAAAGCTCTTGTTCTGTAATTTCTCCTCTGTATCCTCCGCATATAAAAATTCGATCATGGAATCAAAATCAGAAGGATCTTTCCTCACTACCCACGGGGTAATATCCTGTTCATCCGACATCCAATCTTCGTAAAAAGACAGATACTCCTTCTTATATGCAGCTGAAGGTTTCACCAACTCAACGGAGTTCGACATTACACCATATCCCATCTGTTAAAATTTATGTAACTCCTAGTAAAATGCGTTTACCTTTATTGTCGTCCGACCTTTTTTATTGAAGTTTGGCTGAATAGACATGGTCAAGAAACTCGATAGAGATGCGTTCTGCTTCCGTTTTGGTTACAATTTCCGATGCCTGGCGTAAATTTTGGTACAACGCTATCGAATTCTTTAAAGCCTGGTAGCAACTATCAAAGTTGTGGAGGGAAATCGTTCCTTTAAGCTCCTCTAATTCCTGGACACCGTATTTCTCTAATTTTCGAACCCCTCGCGGTTGCTGGCCGTTACTCATGAGAACGAGCGGCCCCAAGACGGCGCTTCGCATAAATGTTAAAAGATCTATTACTTCAAACAACTCGCCTCTCCCTAGTTTTGTTGCACCGTAATGAACCCATACCCAAAAGCGGTCTTCAATCCATTGCGGATCAGGGTTAGGAAAAGACATCGTCGTTTTGTTCAGTATCGTTGTAATGTCAGAACCTCTCTCCCATAGAATTCTCGGATCTTCGATTCGAGATTCGAGCTCTTGCGGCTGTACAAATTTGAGGTCGACATGAAGCGGATCGGGGCCGTATAGGCAAATAACCAAACGAGGTTCACCAACATGCTCCCCGGTGAATGCCGACAGCAGGTTACCCAGCCCTTCCGCAATTTGAAGCCGTTGTTCCATGATCTCACTTCGGAATTCATTACGATAAACCACAATTAAATCTAAATCACTGTACTCATCCATAGCGCCGTGCACCATAGAACCGCCTGCGAGCAAACCTGCAAATCGTTGATCTTGGCGAAAATGCGCTATTGCCTGTTCAATGAATCGTTCATGCACGGGTAACCTCATACAAAACACTCCTTAAATGATGACCCATAAAATGGGTATTATTAAAAAGTAACATTGAAGCAATGCGCGTGTCAATCAAATGAAATCCAATTTGCGAAATATGAAAAAAGCCGCAGTTTATGCGGCTTATCCATGTTTATCTGTTCTTGTCGTCCAACAATAGCAGTTGACAAGGTAGTTACCAGCTGGACTTCGTTATACCAGGAATTTGCCCCTTATGGGCCAACTCCCGAAAAACAATGCGTGAAACGCCAAATTTACTGATATAACCTCGTGGCCTGCCGCTAACCGCACAGCGATGATGAAGCCTGGTCGCGGAAGAGTCGCGGGGCAGTTTTTGGAGCGTTGCATAGTCGCCCTTCTCTTTCAGTTCCTTACGCTTCTGCGCGTATTTAGCAACCATCTGTTGTCTTTTCCGTTCTTTCACGACTTTCGATTTTTGTGCCACTTGGAACACACCTCCCTTCCTATTCGCGATTATTCATTCAAAGCCTGTGCTAAAGCGTCGAGATTTTGTCGCATAATGGCAATGTAATCATGGTTATCCGCGATATCTTCCTCGGTTAACCCTTCGATCGGATTAAGGACGGAAGTCGAAGCCCCGATCTCAGAGGCTATCGTCTCTGCAACGTTTGACGACACAAGCGTTTCAAAGAATATCGTTTTTACATTGTGCTCCTTGGCAAATTCGATCACTTCAGCCATTTGAGAAGCCGAGGGCTCTTGATCCGGAGACAAGCCTGCAATCGGCACTTGAGTCAAACCGTATTCTCTGGCTAAATACCCGAACGCAGCATGCTGCGTAATGAAGTCTTTTCGTTTGGTATTTTTCAGCCCGTCTCGAAACTCCTTGTCCAATGCCTCCAGTTTACTAACATAAGCATCTGCGTTTGCTTTGAATGCCTCTTGATGTTCCGGAGCAGCTTTGGCCAAACCTGCCTCGATGTTGCGCACTTGTTTGACAGCCATGGCCGGCGAGAGCCATACATGCGGATCCAGTCCACCGTGGTCATGGTGATGCCCCTCATCCTCATGATCATGGGCATGCTCATCGTGGCTGTGATCCCCCTCTTCACCATGATCATGGGCATGCTCATCATGGCTGTGATCGCCCTCTACAGCATGATCATGGGCATGCTCATCGTGGCCGTGATCGCCCTCTTCACCATGATCATGGGCATGCTCATCGTGGCCGTGATCGCCCTCTTCACCATGATCATGAGAATGACCGGTACCTTCCATGATCTCTATTCCCTTACTGGCCTCAATGGCAAATACCCCGGTGCCTTGGATGCTCTCCAGAACCTGATCCACCCAGCCTTCCATGCCGGCGCCATTATACACCAGCACATCGGCATCGGAAATTCCCGCCATGTCCTGGGGTGTCGGCTCCCAATCATGCGCTTCAATACCCGGAGGAATTAAATTCTCCACATCTGCCAGATCGCCCGCTACCTGTCTAGTAAATTCATACATGGGATAGAAGCTGGTTTTAACTTTCAGCTTTGTAGTTTCCGTTGTGGAGGCATCTGTCGCTTGGTTATTGGCGGAGGAAACGTTTCCCTCATGAGTAACCGTCGAATTTCCCGAGCCGCAGCCTGCAATAGCCAATACTGCGGATAGGGATAGTAGGGTTAATACTCGCTTAAATCTCTTCATAATTCTTATGACTCCTATTTCTATTTATTTTTTGTATCGACCTTCGATTTTGTAACCGAAGTAATTTTTGAAAGATTACGGCCATGATTAGAAATCCTAATAGAATCAGGGCAATGGTACCTCCTGGCGGCGTATTGAGATAGTATGAAGCAGCAAGGCCCGAAAAAACACCACTCAACCCAACAACGACGGCGATCCCCATGGCTGCTAAAAAACCTGTTGCCATCCGCAGTGCGATCGAGGCCGGCAGCACAATTAACGCCGAAACCAACAGCACGCCGACTACCGGCATGGCGGCGGCAACCGTCATTCCCGTAAACACGGCGAATAAAAAAGACAGGAGAGAGACACGCATACCGGATGCCGCAGCGGTCTCCTCATCAAAAGCAAAGTTATAAAGCGGCCGGCGCAGTCCAACAAAAAAGATCATTCCCACTGCTGCTACCACCGCAATAAGCCGAAGCTGCGTATCGCTAACCGCAACAATCGATCCGAACAAATAGGAGCTGAAGCTCTTGCTCAGATTTTGATTCAAGCTCATCAGGACCACCGATAGAGCAAGCCCAGAGGTCATAATAATGGCAACCGGAACCTCGGTGTATGTACGATACACTCTTCTAAGCTGTTCAATCACAAGTGCCCCGATCATAGCCATTGCAAAACCGCTGAGTGCGGGATTCAGTTTCAAGAAAGAACCCAATGCGACTCCCGCCAAGGATACATGAGAGAGTGTGTCAGCCATGAGAACCTGGCGCCGGAGCATTAAAAACACGCCCAGAACGGGACCGATCACGCCGATCAGGCCTCCTGCCCAAAACGCGCGCTGCATAAATTCGTAACCGAGCATCGCCATCCCTCATTCTCCTTTCGCTCCAATTGGACGACCTGGTCCAGATATGGACCGATTTCATCAAGCGAATGGGTGACCATAATGACCGTGCTGCCTTTGTCCTTGACATAATCGTTTAATAGTCGGTACAGATCCGTACGACTCGACACATCCATCCCTGTCGTAGGCTCGTCAAGAATCAACACCTGCGGCTCCTGGGCCAACGCTCTGGCAACGCATATTCGCTGCTTCTGCCCTCCCGATAACTCGCCGATCCTCCGATAACGATATTCCCACATCCCCACTTCCTTCAGGCTTCGCTCAACGATCTCATGATCTGCGGATGTGAAACGTTTGAACAATCCAAGTCGTCCGTAGCGGCCCGATCGTACAAGCTCAATCACTTTACTGGGAAAGCCAGCGTTGAACGAGGCCACTTGCTGCGGAACATATCCAACAGATATCCTGGATCCGTCCTCCAATACTCGCTTGAAAACGATGGACCCGCTCCAGGGCTTTATCAAACCAAGCATCAATTTCAGCAAAGTTGATTTTGCGGCGCCATTTGGACCGGATATACCGATGAATTGTCCGCCATGAATGTCGAGCGACAAATTCTCAACGACAGCTTGATCCCCGTATCCAAACATAACGTCGCGCATGGAAGACAATAACATATCCCCATCTCTTCCTTCCTTGTGACAGAAAAACTGTTTTATTCAGCATGAAACCCGGTGTATCCTAAATCTAATCCCTTTTCCAACTCGGCAGCATGACAGCCGTCCCACTTAAACCTTTGCCAGATCAGGGTTATATTCATCATAGGAATCTTTTATATGGCTTCTTAGCAGCGGCTGCCGTTCAATAATGGCTTTTCGCTTTGCTTTCAATACAATTTGCTCCATGTCGGCAAAGCTGCACCCTTCAAGCAGGTCGCATGCCTCCGTCAACGCTGACGCCTCACACCGGAAATCTCCGAGAAGAATTTCGATATAATGCTGCCTTCTGCCAAAGTCCGGCAGGGAATACGTCATCTTCGTGTCGAACCTGCGCCATATTGCCTGATCCAATTCCTTCTCCAAATTGGTGGCCGCCATCATGATGCTTTTGTCCCCAAAATCATCCAGACACTGCAGCAATGTATTTACGGCACGGGCCATCTCCTTCACTTCATCGTTGCTGTCCCTCGTCCTGGCAATGGCATCGAACTCATCAAGGAAAAGAACGCAGGGAAATGTGTCTGCATATTCGAAGATTTTGCGAATATTGCTCCCCGTTTCGCCCAGATGACTATGGATGATAGCATCCAGTCGAGTCAGAACGAGTGGAAGCTCCAGTAGGTTGGCCATATAAAAGGCCGTTAAGGTTTTACCTGTTCCCGGAGGACCGTACATGACGATCTTGTTAGGTATCGGTACGTGATGCTCTTCGAATTCCTCCCTCATCCCCAAAATGGCTATAAACTCATCCACAATTCTCTGATTGAAATCCGGCAAAATCAAGTGCCTCGCTTTTTTGCCGCACTCCTTAGGTGAATACACGGTTGCCATATCGATCCCTTTGGCACGCGGAATACGCTGGCTTGCATTGCTTTTGCTCATGATCAACTGCTGCTCCTTCACTGCATAAATCGAGTATCATGACGTGACCGTTCTTTCTCTGATTCGGTACGTTAACCTCTCTACCGTTTATAACTTAATCGTTTCTTGAACTTATCGACACGCCCGCCGATTTCGGTATTTTTCTGCTTGCTCGTAAAGAAAGGGTGTGAAGCCGAACTGGAATCTACGCGAATCACGGGATAGGTTTGACCGTCTTCCCACTCCATCGTTTCTGTCGAAGTCTTGGTGGAGGCACTGAGAAATGAATAGCCCACGCTCGCGTCTAGGAATATGACTTTTTGAAATGTTGGATGTATCCCTTTTTGCATGGTAATGTTCTCTTCTTTCCGAGCCGATCGACTCTGTATTATTTGTTATTCGTAATTTTTACGATTAACGTCATGGATGAATATTAAAATATAAAATCATTTCTGTCAACTCTCGGCTCCATACTGAAAAAATCGTTTCATTACTCTTGGGCATAAAGAAAAAACCGCATACCATGAATGGAATGCGGTCGGACTATGCGATCATAAAGGCGTAAAGTCTAATTTGATAGAGTTCTAAACTAATCTTTAATCGCTTATACCCTAGCCGTCAGTAATATGTACAACAAAAGCATACGAGGTGAATCCTGCCTTCCAATCCGAATTCACTAAAATCGTATAAACTCCCGGTTCCGTTGGCAGCTGTAAGCGCCGATTCACCACCATCATGTCAACAAACTGCTCGGTTTCATTGCCCGTATCCATGACGTTAAATACCGTCAATCTGTCAGGCTCCAATCCAGCCGGATAGGTTATTACAAGATTAGAGTCCGGCTTCACGCTGACCGGCGGATACCGGGCTTCGGTTACCCATTGCCCTACAGAGTCTTTTACTTCCAGGCATCCATTCCAGCAAGAGCTTCCCTGTAGCAGCGGAATCTCCTGCATCCAAACGCTACCATCCTTGTATGTGTTCTCATAAGCAATGGATGGAACGGGTGCCTCTACCTGTTCATCGAATGCTAAGCTTTGCTGTTTGATCGTGATTAATTCCTTCTCCTCATCGTAATGAACTTCAGCATGCATTTCTTTCCCTACAAGGCGAAGAGGAACGTAGACGTTTCCGTTGTAGTTAATGACGGGCAGTCTTGCTGATATGCCATTGATCACAAATTTTCCGGATGTCAGGAAGTCGATCGAGGAGCTTGCGCCATAAGCCACCAGACCGATAACGGCTAACAAACCGAACCATATCCATACCAAAACATATTTCCGCAAAAAGCATCTACGCTCCTTTCCTTAGTCAGTCATATCAGTTATTTATTCAGATATTGGCATTCATCGCGGCAGCCTTACTTCAAAAACTGTACGAAGCAAGCTGCTGTCGGCCGTGATCGTGCCATTATGCTGCATCATGATATTTTTCGAGATAAATAAACCGAGGCCTGTGCTGCCCTCCCGATGAACCCGGGACGCATCGCCGGTATAAAACATGTCGAATAGATGCGGCAGCTCGTTCGGATGGATGCGATCCCCATAATTGATTACCTGGACCACCGTTTCGTCTGCTTCAAGGAAAGCGCGGATATCTACAAACTGGCCGTCGCTGCCGTACCGTATCGCATTGGTCATTAAATTTTCAAATACGCGTGCCAGCAAGTCGCCATCTCCCGAAATGATCAGATTAGGCGTAACGTGCAATCGAGCTTCCAGTTTATTTTTCTCAAGAGCCGGAAGCAATTCTTCACTTAACTGCGTCAGCAGCTCGCTTAAATTGATCGGCTGTTTATCGACAGGCAGCATACCGTAATTCATTCTCGTGATTTCGAACAATTCGTCTATCAGCCTCTCCAGGCGCTTAGACTTCGCGAAAGCAATGCCCGTGTAATGCCGTACCTGTTCTTTGGTCAATAATTCGTCCCTAAGAATGAAATCCAAATAACCGATGACGGAAGTGAGCGGCGTTCGCAAATCATGAGCCAAATTCAATATCAGCTGATCTTTGCTGCTCTCAGCAAAATCTCCTCTCGCCACCGCTTGCTTCAGCATCTCTCCCGTCAGATTAATATCCGCCGCGATATCACCGAACTCGTCCCGGGACGAAACCGAAACCCGCTTGTCGAAATCGCCGCTGGCGAGATGACGAATCCCCGCAGAAATTTCACGAAAATATGCCACATAAGGCTTCGTAAGCAGGAAGAAAAACAAAACCGCCAACGGGATAAAAAATATCAGAAAAAAATTAATATCCCCGACCGTTCTTATGAACAAGCGGACATAAGCCAGCGGATCCTCGAATTTGACCTGTGTTCGGTAATAATATTGCAGGATTTTATATAGTGCGTACATGATGATGCCGGATATGATCATGCTGAAGCCGAACAGCACGATCATTTTGGAGCGGAAGCTTCGTATCAAATTAGCCATTGAACGTATAGCCTACCCCCCAAACCGTTTTGATCAGCTTATTTTTGTTCGTATCATCGCACATCTTTTTTCGCAATGTTCGAATATGGACCATAACCGTATTGCTTGTTTCAAAGTAGGCCTCGCCCCATACGTGTTGAAAGATATTTTCCGTACTAAACACCTTCTTCGGGTAACTGGCCAATAAGTACAGAATGTCAAATTCCTTAGGCGTCAGCTCGATCGTTTCGCCGTATAGGGTCACAACTCGCTGATCGGGGTATATGACCACTCCTCCTGCTTCCAGGGCGGGTTTGCCGGAAGTCGCCGGCTGGTTCATCTGCATATAACGGCGAAGGTGCGCATTCACGCGAGCGATCAACTCCATCGGGTTAAAGGGCTTGGTCATATAGTCGTCTGCGCCTCTCACCAGCCCGGCAATTTTATCAAGATCGGACGTTTTCGCGCTCAGAAAAATGATCGGCATATGATTGCGTTCCCGAATGTGCTGGATCACTTCATAACCGTCCAGCTTCGGCATCATAATGTCCAATATCGCTAAATCGACGGAATGCGCTCGAACGGCTTGCACCGCCTCCTGCCCGTCAGCCGCTTTCAGGACATCATAACCTTCTTTTATCAGGTGCAGCTCGATCAGGTCCGCTATTTCCGCCTCATCGTCCGCAATGAGAATAGTAATCCGCTTCATGGTATGTATCCATCCTTTGCATATCGTTTACGTAGGAACATGATTGAAATTTAGGACAATAAGAAGGAGGTTCGTTAACACTCCATTACGCTTGTAAGCACCTTCCGACTATAGCTTACGTGGAAAATCTTAAAAATTCTTTTAGAATAATTAAAGAGTTATTAAATTGACAAACCAAACGGAAAGAAGTATATCAAAAACACCCCCGAATCTCCTCATTCTTCAGGGGTGTTGTCTTCACTGCCAGTGTATTGGTGATTCTTTTAATCGGTACCTGGCCTGTTGGCCTGATTCTCTTCATACATGATTGGATAGCTTTGACTTCCTAGCAGCATTCTACGTCCTTGGAACTCGTCATACAGATTGATTCGAACCGCCCCTCCACTCACGATTTTACTGAAGTTGCTATTCAAGCTAATGGAGTAGGATTGATTGTTGCCGATGGTCAAATCGGTACCGAGTGTTAACGTCTTCTCTGTGGATAGACCGTTTGGATCAATCAGCTCCATGATGAGTTTATGGTCATAAGGACCTGCCTCGTAATCCCCATTCCTAGAGAGATTATAATGAATAACGGTAGTGAGCATATCTTTCCCTGCGCTAAGCGTACCTTCTCCTCTCGTGATGGTTAGATGGTACGGAAACAATTCCACATTTTGCAGATTCGTTGCCGGATGCGTAACTTTAGGGTTAAGCGCTAAACCCACCGTATTGATAGATCCCGTTGATTCTTCCCCTAAATTTGTCATTTTTCCGTTCGCTACGCCTTCCCCGACAAATAAAACAAGCTGGGAAGCATTCACATTCTGCGGAAGCTTGCTCCAAATGGTCACAAGATTCTTTCCATTGGGACTTGTCTTTTCGGATGATTGACTAATCTTTGCCTCAAAAAACTCGTTGTCCGGTGTTTTATAGTAAGCAACCAGCTGCGCCTGTTTGGATTGGCGTGTTTCCTGACTCGTCATCACCAGTTCCGTATATATTAGATTGGAGCCGTTGTCTTGGTATACGGTCGTCAAGCGTTCCCGGACTTCCGCTTTCTTGCCTGTCGTATGGATAAGATAAGATTCGCCTGCAGCCACCTGTTTCATGACATTGTTGAGCGAATGGGTATTCAGCGACAGAAATTTGTGAACATCCTCTCCTGAAGTTTCCTGCAGATCGACTTTGAGCTGATTGAATGAATAGGAATACGGTACATTGGCAAGCACATACAGCTCCATGGTTTCATTCGGCGCCAGAGTTGTTTGATCATTCGGCACTACCATTTGGGACGTATTGCTGAGATTGCGCATGCCTGCCTTAACTGCAGCTTTAAACTCAGGCAGCGATACGGTCGTCGATTGGGTATTGCGAATGCTGATTTGGGCTACAATTTGATCCACATCTCCCAGCGGCACACGCTGATATGAGCTTAGTTTGACGCCGAATGTTCCATGAGCATTTTCGACGATGTTTTCTACACCCAGATGACTTTTCCCCTCAGGGGCATAAGGAATTTTATAGTGGGCAGCCGGGAAGCTGATCCTCCCCTCCACAGCCGGCTCTGTCAATTGCAGCTGCAATTGATTCTGTTTCATGTGCAACGGCACATCTGCACTGAGGTCGATAAGCTTCTCTTCCAGCGGCTTCAGCGTTACATGGTCAAGCGCCTTCGTATTCACCGGGATGCTGTAGCCTTCATCCGTGAGGATGGAAAGCTCATAAGCCGGCAGCTTCAAGGATTTATCACCGAGATTTTTAACGCGGAATTGAAGGTTCCATTTGCCGGTATCGTTCTCTGCAAATACCGAAGCATGTTTCAGCTGCGTCTCTATCGTTTGATGGTTCACCGATATGTTTCGGATGGCATAATTCGCCGCAGGCACATCAGCGGTAACACCCGGAAGTTTGAAGGTTTTGACCGGAAGCAGCTTGTTCAGAGCCTCGTCTTTCTGCGTGAATTGCATCGTCATTTGGTCTGTTTTAAGTTGGGACGGAACCTCTGCCAGATAAAACACCGTTCGTTTTTGTCCTGGCTGGATCCTGAAGCTGCCCCCTGTGACATCCTCAGGCGTAAGATCGAATACCGAGCCGCCGGCCGACTTCAGTTGTACTGTATATCCGGGATCACTCAGCACCTTCTTGCCTCCGTTTGCAAAATGAACCCCCACTCTCAAATACACTTTTCCATTATGCTTCATTCGCTTCACACTTTCCGCCTTGACCGTAACAGGCTGTTGTTTCATAATCAGCTTTGCGCTTTTGCCCTTGGCCACGGCGAAATCCGTCGCTGCCGCCGGAAGCTTGAACGTTTGCACAGGAATACTGATCTTCAATGCTTCGTCCTCCTGCGCCAGCTGCAGTGTCATGCCGTTCGTCTTTATCGTGGATGGGATCTCCGCCCAATAGAAGATGATGCTGCTCTCCTGAGGCTGCAGCTTGTATCCGATGCTGGCTGAATCGGAGGTGAGCTCAAATACCGAGCCGCCGGCCGACTTCAAATATGCCTTATACCCGGGGTCGCTTAATGCCTTTGTCCCTCCATTCGTGAGCCTGAGTCCTAATTTTATAAATACTTTTCCATTGATGGTATACCTCTGCAAGGTATCCGCCTTGGCCGTAACCGGAAGATGATTCATCGTGATCTTCTTGCTCTTTCCTGTCGGAACTACCGAAGAGTAATCGGCCGGAACGGTGATCTGCCCCAGTTTTTTCTGATAGTTCGCGCTGTCAAAATCCCATCCGAACAGGGAAACCTTGGCTCCGTTGACCTTAGTTGATTTTCCAACGTTTACATAATACGTCACGGAGAGGCTGCTGTTCGCCGGCACCGTTCGTTTAATCGCGTCACTCGTAACGTTCTTGCCTTTTCCCGTTGCCCCACTAGGCATAGAAACTTTGGAAAAATAATCGATAAGATCTACTCTACTGCCGCTGCTGTTACGATAACGAAGCGTATAGACCAAAATATTCCCGTCTGGCTGAGTTAAAATATCCATCCCCGTCAGCTTCACGCTGACGTTCTGCTTCAATGGAACAGAGCCCAGTTTATCTAATGCCATGCTGGACGCGACTGCAGCTGCTGATTTAGAAACAGAGTAGCCTGTTGCGGATGCCCCATACGCATCAAGGGCAAACCCATGACTTAACATCGCTGCACCAAGCATGATGACCGCGCATGTCTTTTTTGGTCCGTGCATAATGTACCTCCTGTATAAAAAGAAAATCAAAAAGCCTATTCTCCGTTGTCCCTCTTCTGTGAAATAGGGAGCAGCGCACAAATGTGAGCCGCTTCCTGGATGATCCTCCTATTCGTTTAAATAGGTGGTGACCCGGTTCTGGATCAGCTTCGCCACTTCTTCTGCCGTTTTCTGTCCGCTGAAGTACGCCATAGACTCTTCACCGGCAATCGATATGACTTTACTGTCCAGATCGACGTATTGATCCGCGGACTGAACAATTTGTTTAAACACGTTGAATTGTTCGTCAGATACTTTGGCCGGCTGCCCGTTCGGAAGTGTATAATCGCCGCTCCCCACCTTTTCCTGGAGGTCATTGATCAGCTTTTCATTCACGGATTTAAGCATCGAGAACCCTTCTCTTTCCTGCAGTAATTGTGCTTCTTCAGACAATAGGAAGGAAATGAACTTCCAAGCTTCTTCTTGCGCTGGCGATTTGGCATGGATCGCGAACCCGGATGATGTAAAAACCCTCGCGCCTTTTTGACCCGCGGTTTCTCCCGCTCGGGGTAACAGCATGATCTTTGGATGATCAAATAGCATATATGGGCCTTCGATAAATTGAAGCGGCGACAATATTGGGGTAGAGCTGAACAATTGATTGCCCGGCTTTGCCTCGTCGGATGTAATGATCTTGTCATCATTCATTTTCATGGCTTGCTGGAGCAAACCCACAAATTCCGGAGAGTCGAACGATGCCTCTTTGGCTGTCGTATCAACAAATGCAGCGTAGTTTTCATATAGCATCTCCTGAAAGAGGTATTCCGGCGGGTAGGACGCTAATGCATAAATCTCATCGGTACCGCTCTCCTTTGCCTTTTGGATAACTTCCTTTGAAACCTTCTCGAACTCCTTCCAATCCCAGGTTTTATCATCGAACGCCACATTGGCGTTGCCCAGCATGTCCCCATTACCAACCAATACTCTCAGGGAGTATCCCAAAGGGATGGTATACACCCCGTCATTCAGTTTCAGACCGTCCACAATATTCATTTGCAAATCGTCTTTATGGAGCGTCTGGTCTTGCTCCAGCAAATCATTCATATTGAGCAGGAAACCTTTGCTCACATATTCTTTAACAGGCAAGCCGCCAACTTCAATGATATCCATGCCTTTGCCCGATAACATGGCTGTATTCGTTGCAGTACGATACTTCTCGAATTCTCCAGGTCCCCATTGTTCACCCATGCTTTTATATGCATGGATCTGCAGGTCGATATCCGGGTATTTTTCTTCGAACTTTTTTTCCAGCGTTTGATAGAACGGAGTCGACTCTGTCAATGACAGGGTAAGCACCGTCTTTCCCTCTTTCGTTGCGGGCTTATCCGCGTTCCCGCCTTCTCCTGGGCCGCAAGCGGTTAAACTCGCGATTAAAGCCCCCATAGAAATAAGTAAAAGCCATTTTTTCATCGTATGATTTCCTCCTGATATGTTCTGATTACAATGCCGCCTCGCTATTCCAAACGAACCCGGTTACCATCCTGCAGAGGCTCGCTGCTTTTCAGAATGATCTTATCTTGTTCATAGATGCTATCCGTTTGGATCATCGTTTCTTTGTCATTCCGCTCGCTGAACTTGATGTTGACTTTTCGGGCAACAAAAACATTACCGAGTGCACCCGGCTGCTCTTCGACTACAAAAACGTACATGCCTTCCCGGTCCTGATGAACAGCTTCATTAGAAACAAGCAGCCCTTGATCGAGAGAGTTTTTCTCGATATTAATCCGAGCCTGCTCACCTCCCTTCAGCTTGGCGTTGATGAGTTTAAAACGAATCCTCTTTTGAGGGACTGTTACCGTCTCCACTCCTTCGGTTGCCCCGTCAATCATCGGCTCCGCATTGGTGATTTCTTCAATGATGCCTTCAATGACACTGGCTTGCTGCTCTTTATCTGTCTGCACCTCTACCTCGATCCGCTCACCAACGGATATCCCGATGCTGGACAAGCGTTTTGCATCAGCACCAACGTCAAACCTGTAGCCTTGACTGCTATTCGAGACAATGACATCCGGCTCGCCCTCAGATGCCAGTCCTTCTACCGCATTCAGCTTCGTTACAATACCGTCGAAGGGAGCGGTAAGCATCTGATCATTTGCCAGTCGTTCTTTCATCTCGTTGATCTTGCGTTCCTGCGCAGCAATATCAAGTTTCCCTTTTTCGATTTCGCGTTTGGCGCTGCGCAGCTTAAGTTCATCCTCTTCAATAGAAGATTGAATAAACTGATCCTGAAGATTTTGCTGCTCAATTCTTTGCTTTTCCAGATTCGTTACTTCAAGCTCGATTTCTTGTCTTGCCGCTACGTTGTCATAAGCGATAAGCTTCTGTCCCTTCTTCACACGCTCACCTTCTTTTACGTGAATCTGCTGAACCTTCCAGTCGTTTGAACCGGATAGCTTAGCTTCGGCGATCGGTTGAAGTATTCCGCTTCCCTCGATTGACAGCGCAATGCCTCCCTGTTTCGGCTGTTCCGTGGTCACCTTGGGTAATGTCAACGACTGCAGCGTGTTACTAAACAAGGTAAACAGCAGCAGCATCCCCATAAAACCCAAGAATACGAATTGAAGGATTCGCTTTCGTCTTTGGTCAGCTAACCCTTTTCCAAGCTCCATATCCTTTCTTCTCCTCCTAAAAACCGCCTTGAAAAGTTAACCCTTAACACCTGACAATTGGATGCCCTCGATGAAATACGACTCCGCATACAGAAATAACATCACCATCGGGGCCATATAGAGCATGGATGCAGCAAAGGCAATCCCCCGGTCGGTATCATTAATCCTGGATAGAAAGACAGACAGCGGCTGCTTGAAGGGGTCATCCAAAAAAATAAGCGGCTGCTCCACCATGTTCCAATAATCAACGAACAGCAAGATCACAAGTGCGGCCAGCCCCGGCTTGATCATCGGCACAATCATCGTTATAAAAATCCGCAAATGTCCGGCGCCGTCTATTTTGGCAGCTTCAATGTAGACATAGGGAATGTCCAGCATGAACTGTCTGAGCATAAACACGCCGAAAGCTGCGAAAATGCCGGGAACTATGATGGCGCCCGTACTATTCAGCATGCCAAGCTTATCGACCATAATATAGTTGGGTACCAGCGTGACTTGGAACGGCATGAGCATCGTCATGACATAGAGCAAAAACATCGAATCCCGGCCGCGGAATTTCAACTTGGAGAATGCATAAGCAGCCAGTGCTGCCACGATTGTCTGACCCACAATGATCGGCACCACCATGAACACGGAGTTCCAGAACATCGTCAGATACTTCGGGTTGTCGATGAACACCTTCCCATACTGTGCAAAAGACACCTTGTCGGGAATTAATTTCAGGTTTGCAAAAGAGCCATCTCTACCTGGAATCGCTTCATTCATTTGACCGATGAGACCGTAATTGATCTGGATCTCCAGTTCTGTCATCAATGAATTTGTGAATGTAATCACAATTGGTGATAGTAAGATCATGGCGATAACACCCAAGACGAATGTTAATATACTTTTTTTCAATATGTGGACGACTCGCACGAAACTTCGTTCCACCTCCTATTCCATGTACTGCCGATGTCGGCGCTCAATAGCAAACAGCACCAGGACGATTAGCAGAATACAGGCAAACATCAAGGATGCCGCTGCGGTCAGCTTCTGAATGTCGAGTGAAATGAACATATTATTCATATAGTGCTGCATCATATAAATGCTGTCGTGGGGATAGTCACCTGCGATGAGATACGTTTCCCGGAACACTTTGAATGAGTTGATAATGGACATAATCACAACAAAGAACATGGAAGAAGTCAGATAGACCAGCGTAACGCTTCGGAATTGCCTCACGCGGCCAGCCCCTTCAATCCGGGCCGTTTCGTAGTAATCCTTCGGAATTTGCTGCAGCCCGGCCAAGAATAAAATGACGTTGTAACCGATGTTCTTCCATAGATACACCATGATCACGACCAAACGTGCCGATTCCGTCTTCATCCAGTCCACGCGTCCATATCCAAAGCTGTTCAGCCATGCGTTCAGGGAGCCGTTCCAGTCAAATAGCATCTGCCAGATCATGATAATGGAGGCGACGGGCACAACAAGCGGCATAACGTAAGCAGTCCGAAGCCATTTTTGAAAATATGTATTTTTATGGAGCAGGATCGCTAACCCGAGTGACAGCATGACCATAAGCGGAACACTGACCGCGCTGAAAAAAAACGTGTTGGATGCCGCCTTGCGGAAGGAAGCACTCCCAAACAGCTCCACGTAATTATCGAGACCCGCAAAATGGCCGTCTACCGATTGGCTCATAAAGGAATAGTACACACCCATGGCAAATGGAATAAGGTAAAAGAGTGCAAATCCGATACCGCTTGGCATGAGAAAGAATATGGCCGCCGAAGCATCCTTGCGGAGCCATTTGTTCATGATTATCTTGATACATCCCTTCACTGTTAATTTAAGTCTCCCATGCTGCTGACTCCTGTCGCGCTTCCCCATGCATTCAGATTAGATAAGATTGCTTAAGAAAAAAGGGGGAAAGTATTAAAAATATCTAAAATATTCGTATAATATTGTGAGCCCAGCTCTCACTATGCCAATCAGATATTGAATCGAAAATGATGATGATAACCTTGGAATCGGAAGATAACGAGTGAAAATAAAAAAACAACGCGTCCACTCACTTCGAGCGGTCCTCGCTGTTTTTTTTGTAATGTGGGTCTTACGTGTGGTCAGAAATGGAAACCCTGCGGCCATATTGTTGCTATTCATTGTAAAAGCGCTCGCCGCCTGATTTCCGAAAGTGTGTGGGTCATGATAAGATCGGTTTGCACTTCATCCCCCATATAGAAAGTATGGGTCCCCGTCTGAACAAACCCCATTTTATTATAAAAGGTAATGGCATTCTCATTTTTTTCCCAAACCCCTAGCCAGATCTTCCTTAGATTGCGTTCTAACGCGATCTCTACGGCTTGATTCATTAGATATTTGCCAAGCCCCTGTTTATGAAAGCTTTGCTTGATATAGATCCGCTCGATCTCTAGGCAATCATCGCCCATTGCTTCAGACTGAGCATGCTGGGTGTTAATTTTTAAATATCCTGCAATTTCCCTACCAGCATAAATAAAATAGAATTCCGAGAAGATATTCGATAATTCTTTTTCCAATTGATTCAAATGGAAAGCTTTATCTAAGTAGGCTTTCATATTTTCAGGCGAATTTTGATCCTTAAAAGTCTCGTTAAATGTTTTAATGCTTATTTCTTGAAGCAAGCCCAGATCTTTAATCGTGCACTTTTCTATAGTTATGGTCACTTTGCTTCGTCCTCCTTCGAATACATCAATAGTGTCGCTTGTTACCCTTTTTAACAAACTCCCAGTCTTTTTCCACATTGTGCCGGACTCTTTGGAGAAGCTCCAACATGACTTCTACTTCGCTTGCAGAGAATCCGGATAGTGCAACCAAATTGGAATAATCGTTCTCCCTTTTTATTAGTGGATACACATGGCTCCCTTTCTCCGTAGGAAACAGTTTTTTGATTTTTTTGTTATATTGATCTTCTCTCTTATCAATAAACCCATTCATCTCAAGCTTCTTTATAGCCCGGGCCGTTGTTGTTCGGTCGACCTTTATCATTTCAGATAATTTTTCTTGAATAATTCCTGGGTGTTCACATATTCGCACGAGGTACAAATACTGTCCTTTTGTAAGGTCGTATTGCTTAAACTCAATATTGCTTATCGAATCCAATGACCTGGCGATCATACCAATCTCACGTAGTACGTCCTTCATATATGCAGCTCCACTCATCTCGAATTTTTCAAATGCAGTAAGAAAATAGTATACTATTTTTGTTGCATTTACAACAAAAAAACACCGATGGACTCGGTAAGATCCTCTAACCAAGCTCATCGGCGCTTCTCATTTCGCTGTTTATCTCGACAGCCTAACATATCTAATACGGATGTTCTTACGAAGCTCTTACAGGATCCATTCGGTTACCCTTCTACGATATCCGCCTGCAAATCAGTTGCAATTTCGATCATGAGAGGCACAAGCTCTTGATGGGAAACGGCGACATACAGCTCTCCCATGTAGTGCCTGAATGGAATCAAGGCTTCCCCATGTTTCCACATAAAGAAATCGCCTTCTACCGACATGGTGCTCTCTTCCCCTCTCACAGTGAGCTCCGTCTGATAAATAAAATCAGCTTTGGTTGAAAAATATTGTTGGCATTCTTCCAATGAAATCTCCTGATCGCCAGCGTCGGGTAGCATGGATCTCGTGATCCGAAAACGTTGATTCATTATTGATCCTCCAAAATAAAATAACTTGTATCTCCAATTACTTTCGTTAACCAGCCCTTCTCTAACGGTGGTGGTGTCGAAGCGCCACCGACTCAGCCAATACTATTCATACCACGATTGGTGAACCTCGTCTACACTGCCTTAGACTTTCCATGCCGTTCAATTAAAATCCGATTGGTATGCGAAAATTTCTTTGATATGCTGAAATCAAACATATGGAACTGGAGATGAAGCATGTATGCATAAGATACTAATCGTGGACGATGAGGCGGATCTTCGAAAGCTGCTGACCGATTACTTTGAAATCAATGGATATTTTGTCATGACGGCCAAGGACAGCCGGGAAGCTATGCGAAAAGTGGAACTAGGACCCGATCTCGTATTGCTCGATATCAACATGCCTGAGGAGAACGGCCTTGAAGTATGCGAAAGAATTAGAGGCTTTGTCTCGTGCCCCATCTTATTTCTGACCGCTCGAATCGATGATGCCGATAAAATAGCCGGCTTTCGGGCAGGAGGTGATGACTATATCCTGAAACCTTTCAGTATTCGCGAGCTTGGCGCCAGAGTAGAAGCGCATTTGCGCAGGGAACAGCGAGTCCTAACCAAAGCCTCGGTGAGGTTTAACCATGATTTGGTCATTAATTATACGGCCCGGGAGCTCTATTTCCAGGATAAACGAATACCTCTGGCCAAAAAAGAGTTCGACATTATCGAATTGCTGTCCATGAATCCCGGCATGGTATTCGAGAAGGAGCGCATTTACGAGAAAATTTGGGGCCTGGACGAAGAAGGCGATAGCAGCGTCATCGCGGAGCATATTCGGCGAATTCGCAACAAATTCAAGGAATACGGCTGCAGCGATCGAATCGAGACGGTGTGGGGAGTAGGATACAAATGGCTAAACTCGTAAATAGGCTGCTGCTAGAAAGACTTAATTTGCTGCAATCGTTCATCCTGTTATGCATTCTTACGCTTTTTGCTGTACTGGCCATGATCACTTTGGAATTTGCCTGGGCGGAGATCCTGCGGGAGCGTTTTGGAGAGGCCGATTGGTTGCTGCCCTCCCTCGTCGCGGCGGTGCTGTTGACGGTAGCCGCGGGAATTGTCGCCATGGCCGTTCTATTTTACCGATGGAAGCTAAAACGACCGCTGACGATTCTGATGCAAGCATCCGAGAAGATCTCGGCCAACGATCTAGGCTTCAGCATCTCCTATGACAGCCGGGACGAGATGGGCGAGCTCATCGCCGTATTTGAAAACATGCGCTCACAATTGGAAATCAATTTAAAGGCGCTCTGGCGTTCGGTGGAGGAGCGCAAGCAGCTCAATGCAATTTTTGCCCATGATCTGAGGACGCCGCTGTCTGTGCTGAAAGGGTACGCCGAGTTTCTCGCCACCTATGTTCCCGAGAAGAAATTGTCGGAAGAGAAGATTCTGGACCTGATCCATACCATGAACCTTCACATCGTTCGCCTGGAGAACTATGCGGAGGCCATGAGCTCGATTCAGAAGCTGGAGGATACCCCGGTGCATCGCGATCCCGTGGATATCACCCCATTCACGGCTTTGTTGAACGACAGTGCCAATCAAATAGCTAGTCAATTCGGCATAAACTTTGCCTCTTCCATTGATAACGCTGATTCTGAAATCAGCCTGGATGCCCATGTCGTCATGCAGGTATTCGAGAACCTGGTAGCCAATGCGGCGCGTTACGCAACCAGTCAGGTGAACGCTCGTTTTATCATTCGGGAAGCCTCTATGGATATTGCCGTCACGGACGACGGACCCGGTTTCTCGAACGAAGCCCTAAACAAGGCTGCTCTTCCTTTTTACCGCGGGGATATGTGGGATGCAACCGAACATCGTGGACTAGGACTGTATGTTTGCAAGGTGCTTTGCGAAATACATGGCGGGAGCTTGCAGGTCGAAAACGGACCTCAAGGCGGCGGCTGCGTAACCGCAAGTTTTGGATCGTAGTTGATAAATAGTTGAAAATTATCCGATAGCATATCCTTATCTTGATTGAAGGAGTGCTATGATGCCGAAAACAATACAAAGAATGTTTACCGTAATTACCTGCCTGCTGCTAACTTGGACCGTGATGGCGGAGTCCGTATCTGCATTGGAGGACGGGGACCGCACGGAACTTTGGCGGGACATTGACGAATACATGAGCCGGAGCATGAAGGCCAACCATATCGAAGGTGCGTCCTTGTCGATCTCCTTAAACGATAAGACCTTCTATGCCAAAGGTTATGGTACGTTTGGTGAAAACCAAAGCATAACGGACGAAACCCCTCTACCCATTGCTTCGCTTAGCAAGTCCTTTACCGCATTAGCCGTTCTGCAGTTGGTGGATAAAGGCCGGATTGATCTGGATGAGGCTTACGTTTCCTATTTTCCCGAACTGGCTCCTCAGGATCCTCGAGTTCATGACATCACGGTCCGGCATTTATTGAATCAGACCAGCGGCCTGACGGATGGTTCCAATCCCGATATGACGAGGACTCCGCAATTCCAAGCACTGCACGAGGCGAACCGGTTATTAAATGAGGTTGAACTCGCCCATAAACCTGGAACAACTTACAGCTACCACAATCCCAATTACGTGCTGTTGGCGAACCTCGTGGAAAGCATCAGTGGAGAGCGGTTTTCGGATTACCTGAATCGTCATATTTTTAAACCCCTGGGTATGAACCATACGTACAGCGTCAGCACGACGCATCAAATCAATGGGAATGAAGCTATCCCGCCGGGTCATTACTCGATTCTGGGCCGCTCCGTGAGTCGCTCAGAGCCTCTGTGGTTTATTGACGGTCCCGCAGGGATCGTTTCAACCGCGGAAGACATGTCCAGGTGGATGATTGCCCAATATAGCGGCGACCTTCTTCCCCCGGCGCTGATGAAGCAATTTCATTCAGCCGGAGAAGCTTCGCCGTACGGCATGGGTTGGCTCGCAGACCATGATCCATCGGGAGGCCGAACGATCTCCCACAGCGGTATTTTCTGGACGTACAAGTCGGAAGAAACGGTTTTTTTGGACGAGCAAATGGGGATCGCGGTGATGTTTAATTCGGGATTGAACGCATTTGTGGATTACTCGGGAATCATCGATGGGGTCGCGGCTATGATGAGGGGAGAACAGCCCAACATCTCTTTTCTTAACGATCGAAACATGTCTATGATCATGGTGGCGTTGATTCTCGCAACGCTTGTATGGGGCGGCTATGCTTCTATTCGTATTCGTCGGAAGAAAAAACGCCTTACGATCGGCATGTTCATTCTCGTATCGGTCATTAGGCTGATTCCGGTCCTCATCCTCTTGTCTCTCCCCCCATTGCTGACGTTTATCGGCGGAGGGCGCGTGCTGCCATGGTCCGGTCTTTGGACTACCCTATCGTCACCGATCATCTGGCTCGTTGTATGGTCGCTCGTCAATTTCGTGCATGTGGCTTGCTATTATAGCGTCTATGCGCATTACGCCAAGAATAGCCAATCGATGGCTAACAACCCATAATGCCACAAGTTCAACACATCGTAATGAAGAAAGGCAGCTGCATCAGCTGCCTTACGTCCTTCAACGAAGGATTCAAAGGCGAGATTGACAAAGAAAGCGGAAAAAATGCGGAATTGCATGAAGATGTGATGCTGCAATATGCCGGGACGGCTTATGTTGGGATTATTGAATGGTGGATCTCGCCGCAAGTCATGGCCAAACAAGTGGGGACCTTGTTGGAAAGAAGCCTTTAATCGGCGTACGTGCGGCCGGGGCGGCTGATCACGTAATGCACTCCAATGACACGAACATCATGCTGAAAATAAAAAAAGCCGCAATATTCACGCGACTTTCAGAAGACATACGTCTTATCTTCAGCGTATCCTTTTGGCTGTTGGCTGCTGTATGCCTGGTAATCTCCTTCAGAATAACCGATCTTTAATCGGTGCTGAACTCCAGGGTACGGGTGCATCTACGAAGCTGTCATTGTTGTTGGCCTCCCTGGTAGTCCGTCTCATCCTGGCGTACTTTGCTTCCCGCCGCCTTGGCTAACTCAAGCAGCTTGGCTGCGTCGTCCTGAGGTTTGTATCCGATTAATTCTTCCAGATAATCGATGTTATAGTAGTTATCCGTATTGGCGGAGGTTCCGTACAAATTCAAATACGTTAGTGTGTCATCTGCTTCAATGCAGCAAACGATCAGCTGAAGCATATCGCGTTCCGATATCCAGATATGCCCCGCACGCTCTGAATGAGGTCGATCGTCTCCAGGGAAGTTGCCGATTCGAATATTAACCGAAGAGATCTTGCCCTGATCTGAATAAAGCCGGCCCAGCAGTTCGATATAACATTTGCTGAGTCCGTAGAAGCTATCCGGACGATACGGATCGTCAGGCTCTACCTTTTCGTAAACCTTGTAATAACCGGTCGCATGATTGGAGCTGGCAAATATCATACGCCGCACGCCATTCTGTGCTGCTGCCTCAAACAGCTTGTACGCACCGCTCACATTTCCCTCCAATACCTTACCAAGAAAATCCCCGTTGTCCTTAATCCAGGCAAAATGGAGCACCGTATCGACTCCTTGCGTAAGCTCTGCCAGGCGCGTTTCGTCCACGATGCCCATCTGCACGATGCCCTGGGTATCGTCCGCCTGTATATCCGCACCGATGATGTCATACCGGCCGTCTTTTTGCAGCCCCTTGTAAATTACGTTCCCTATGGTGCCCGCCGCTCCGGTTATTAACAGTTTGCGTTTCATTCGTTTCAAGCCCCTTTCTCACTGATCGTCACGTTTTTGCTGTGCTGTTAGTTATTACCCGTTGGGCGAGGGATGTATACGATAATGTTTTGGGTTCCCGCTTGCGGAAAGCAGAAGCGGCTTATACGCACCGCACAACGGAGATGATCTAGTCAAAATGCGGCTATTCCTTCCGGTTTGATCCAAAATTTCATGGTTAATAATGATGACATTCGGCGAAAATCCATAGTACAGCTCTGGAGGGGAGTTACCGATGAAAAACGAGGTCATTTTATCCCATACAGATCACCGCCCCTTTCCACTTCCCCATGGCCCATGGCTCATGAAGCAAGGATGGAACGATGTATTATGCGCGCATTGGCCTGTGAGCGAGAACGTTCTGAGACCCCTTATTCCCGATGGATTGGAGCTCGAAAAGCATAACGGCAGCGCCTGGCTGACCGTGATTCCTTTTCGGCTGAGTCCTTTGCGTTTGCGCGGCCTGCCTCCCATCCCTTTCGTTCAGGATTTTCTTGAGCTCAACGTTCGAACCTACGTCTCGAGAAATGGCAAACCCGGCATTTATTTTTTCAACCTTGAGGCCTCTAACAGTTTGGCTGTCAAGGGCGCCCGTACATTCGCGCACTTACCGTACCACCATGCCCGCATGTCCATAAGACGGGACCACGATTCTTACCTGCACTATACAAGCATGCGGAGTCTACCCCAAGCGGAGGATCCGGTGTTTATCGGCTCGTACAAACCAGTGAACAACACCCTATATCATGCTGAACCAGGATCGCTGGTTCATTGGCTCACGGAGCGATACTGTTTGTTTACGACGACATCAAAGGGAAAAATCCTAACCGGGGATATCCATCATTTTCCCTGGCCGCTGCAGGAGGTTCAATTACAGCTGACGACAAACCAATTAACCCATTATCATGGATTTGAACTCCAGGGCCCGCCTGCAGTCGCGACCTATACCCGACGTCTGGAGGCATTGTTCTGGCCGTTGAGGAAATGCTGAACAGCGGTATCCCTTGAACACTCTTCATCTCAATCGATGCGCGTCTTGAAACACCGTTAAATTACAAAAAGCCGCAATGCTGCGGCTATTGTAAAGGTATGTTCTTCATAACGCGATTCCGACACTCGCATAGTCGTTAAAATTTCTCAGGGAATTGCCGCTCAATAAGTAGATTCACCCATGAGATGCTATAATGAGCAATTTATATTTCCTTGATTTTAGTCAGATCTCCGCTGCATAACGTTTCAAGATGGTCAAAAATTTTCCGAGCAGGCCAATCCCACCATTGGATGGCAAGGAGATGGTCGATGAGTTCGTCATCAAATCTTTTCTTAATAACCCTGCAAGGGTTCCCGCCTGCAATATGATAAGGGGGGACATCTTTTACAACAACCGAATTGGCCGCTATGATAGCTCCGTCGCCGATGTGGACACCGGGCATTACGGTCACGTTTTGACCAATCCACACATCGTTGCCAATGACGGTGTCGCCTTTAAGGGGTAAGTCGGCCAATGCCGGAGTCGATTTCTCCCAACCGTTGCCCATGATGTTGAATGGATAGGTAGTAACACTGCGCATTCTGTGGTTGGCGCCATTCATGACAAATTCAATCCCCTTTGCAATAGCGCAAAACTTCCCGATAATCAGCTTGTCTCCAATAAATTCATAGTGGTGCGTGACATGCTCTTCGAATTTTTCGGCACCGTTTAGATCGTCATAATAGGTATAGTCACCGACAATAATATTAGGGCGTGTCACAACGTTTTTAATATAGCAAATACTTTTAATCGCCTCATTCGGGTAGATTGCGTTAGGGTCAGGTCCATATGGCATATAGAATCCCTCCTTCGTTTTATATCAATCATGAGTTGTTCAGCGTCGTGTTCCTATCCATGAGGTCCGATACCGAGAGACAAACATTTACCTTTTCAATTTCGACGTTTAGATTGGTTATCCTGTTTGAATCCTACATAATATCACCCGAGCTCGTACCTCAAAATGAAAACATCCCATTTCCACTTTGGTGAGAATGGGATGTTTATTGATTTCATCCATGGATGATTTGCCAATTCATTTGCTTTCATATGTTTTTATTTGCTGCTTACTCACGGTTATTTTGTGCCTTGTTAACCCCGGAAGCATAATAACTGATCACGACAATACCCAAGAAAACAATGCCTGTAATCAAGGAAATCCGAGTTTCATCGTTAATCCACATACCGACCAGCACCATAAGCAAAAAAGCAATCGTCACATAGTTGGTCACCGGGGCGAAAGGCATTTTGAACGGATGATCATCCAAGGCACTCCCCTTGGTTCTTCGGAAATTGATTTGACTGATCAAAATGACGAACCACGGCACCATTCCGGGAAGCACGCTGGCGCTGTACACATGCACAAACAGATTTTCCGGTGCGATATAACTTAAAAACACCCCAAGGCCCAACCCCGCGAGTACGCCGATCGTTCCCAGCAGAGGCACGCCGTTACGGGACAGTTTCGTAAATATTTTCGGTGCCTGTCCATTGACTCCTAACGTATAAAGCATGCGTCCTGCGCTAAATATCCCGCTGTTGCAGCCCGACATGGCGGCGGTGATGACAACAAAGTTGATGATTCCGGCTGCCGCAGTAATGCCGACTTTCGCAAACGTGGCAACGAACGGACTGCCGAGGGCTTGCAGCTGATTCCAAGGATAGACCGTAACAATCACAAAAATCGCGCCGATATAGAAGATCAAAATGCGCCAGATAATGCTTTGCGTCGCGCTCATTAACGTTTTTTGCGGGTTTTTGGCCTCACCTGCCGTAATCCCTATCAGCTCGACGCCTTGATAGGCTCCGATCACTAACGAGAGAGCAAAGAAAAAGCCTGACCATCCGCCGGTAAAAAAGCCCCCATGCTGCCACAAGTTAGAAAATCCGATCGCATTTCCGCCATTGCCTAATCCGAACAAAATCAGACCGAGCCCGGCAACAATCATCAAGACGATGGTTACGATTTTAATCATGGCAAACCAAAACTCGAATTCACCAAACGATTTCACGGAGAACAGGTTGGCTGCACCGAGAATCGCCATGGCGACGAGCCCCGGTATCCAAGCGGGCAAATCCGGAAACCAGTACTTCATGTAGGTCCCAACGGCAATGATCTCCGCCATCCCGACGATCACCCATTGGAACCAGTTGCTCCAGGCCGTCACATAGCCCGCCAAGGGATGAATGTACTTATGGCCAAAGGTCGCAAACGATCCCGTGCTCGGTTCGATGTACTGCATTTCCCCCATTGCGCGCATAATGAAGAAAATAAAAATCCCTACAATAGCATACGCAAGCATCACCGATGGACCTGTCCATTTGATCGTGCTTGCCGAACCCATAAATAACCCGACACCGATGGTGCCGCCCAAAGCAATCATCTGAATGTGGCGAGCTTCGAGCCCCCTCTTTAGTTCGTTGTTTTTCATTCCAAGTTTCCCCCTCTGTTACTCTCTTGGCTGTCAATTTGAACAAGAGCAAAATCTAAACGCTAATATGTAAGGCTTGATCCAATTGTAGTATCTTTTTCCTGTGAAAACAATTATATTCATTTGGTAATCCTGCATCGGAGCCGGAAAAACCCTCCATTTACCCGACAGCCCCGTTCAATCATAATGAACCGATGTCGTTGAATGGAGGGTTCTGTTGTAGGCGTTTCCAATTATTCGGATTGCTCAGGGATGTTACATTCAAACCGGACATTCTCCAGCCACTTGCCTGCAGCGAAATCCCGGCCTCTGACGATTACACGATCTGCATAAACCTCGACGAACAGCCCTTGACTCCCATCTTTATGTTCGTCTTTATCCGTCCATAGGTACGCGACAGAGGATCCGTTAAACATATAAGGCAGTTGTTCCTGTCCATCGAACATGGTATGCTGCGCCTCCAGCTCCCAGTGAGTATGCCCCGTGAACAGGATGGCATGCCGGTGTTTAGCCAAAACTTTCTTGAGCGCTTCGTCCTGAGCAACGCCGTACCATCGCTGCGACTCATAAGATCCTGCAACCGTGTCTTTGAGCGGCTGATGCAGGAAGACGAAAGCCGGTTGAACCGGATTCTTGCTCTCGGTTAGCTTAGTATCGAGCCATGTCAGCTGAGTTTCGGACAAGGAAGCAAACAGTTCCAGCCCCTCCTCGGTTCCGAGGAAGATAAAGTGGTACCCATTCACCCAATGATCGTGATAGGGTCCCCTCATCCCCGTGGCATCCAGATAAGCTCCCAAACGTGAAGGCCAATGCCCCAGACCGACATCGTGATTGCCTGCAGCAAAATAACTGACCGGCAATCCTGCGCCATGCTCCCGCCATATTCTGCGAAACTCCGCATATTCCTCCGTACTCCCCTGGTCGGTTAAATCGCCTGCGTGCATAATGCCGTCACTGTCCGGCGCCATTCGTTTAATATCTTCTAGTGCCCTCGCCAAATTACAATTGTAGCTATGTCCAGGGTCCGCCTTCACGTGCGTATCGGTGATAACCTGAAATCGGAGCAGCACGTCCCCCTTCCGGTTTTCTCCATCTTGATTTCGCTTGTTCAAACTACTCAATCCTCCTTCAAAGTGATGTCGAATATGGCCGACGCGTTATCCCGGTGTTCACCGCAACGGTAAAATGCCGTCTAACTAATCATATGCCCAGCATGCCTACGAGTAAGATTCCGATAAAGATAATGCCGGCCGATACGATCCGCAGCCCTCCTTGACCTTCCTTCAGCAGCAATACGCCCAGCAAGGTGCCGAATACGGTTCCAATCTCTCGAAGAG
The DNA here is from genome assembly GCF_041953985.1 of Paenibacillus sp. CR_12. Classification (NCBI taxonomy): domain Bacteria; kingdom Bacillati; phylum Bacillota; class Bacilli; order Caryophanales; family Paenibacillaceae; genus Paenibacillus; species Paenibacillus sp. CR_12. Next base: position 492,174 of record NZ_JAVFHO010000002.1, read on the forward strand.
GCGCTATGTATATTAACGGGGACATACTCATGGCAAACAAGAACAACAAATATGAACCTGGAGAAAGGACCGCGCCAACTGCAAGCCATTTTCCATGTTCTCTTATCTCTCTTACCCAGCGGATTTCGCCAAAACGGATAAACGGGGCCAGCCCCAGCATAAATCCGATATTGGATATTTCCAAAAGCAGCGTTGGCGAAAAATGCTGCAGATTCACTTTGTCTACCATCACGTACGCCATTGTGCAAAGCCCCACGGCTGCAGTATAGAAAAGAACCCTGTGAGGGGCATGAAATCTTTGCTTCCTCATAAAGATGCCGCTTGATAGAAAGAAGCCAAATGCAATCAATCCGAGTCCCAGCCATCCCCAGACGGATAACCGCTCGTTCAGGAGAATGACTCCGCAAAGAGGCAACAAGAAAGTGGAAATGCCTCTCATCATCGGGTAGACCTGGGATAGGTCGCCATAGGTTAAGGACTTGGACAAGAAATAGGCATATCCCCCTTGAATGAATACGGACAGGAATAACAAAAGATAACCCGACATGGGTGGATTCGCAGTGACGATTTCGATCATAAAGCCCGGGAGCAGCATAAGCGTGGTGGGGATATAAATCATAAATAAAAACAACTGCTTATTCCCGCTCGACTTCGCCAACATATTCCATATTGCATGCGCCATGCCAGAGCCTAGAACCAATAAAACTGCAAGTGAAATTGCTACACCCCCTCTAAAAACACTAGTTTACACACTTTTATGCTTATAAACACACATTTTCACAACTTGATTTTGATCGTATCATGGGATTTTCTTACTGTCAATTGATATGATGAGCAAAAAAAGAACCTCGTCGAAAGGCTCTTCTTGTTCCTTTGAAATTATTAGCAATCGATGTTGACCCCTGCCTCCCGATATTGTTCAAGGACATCATGCCCTAGCCCGGAGTCCGTCACAATCCGTTCAATCTGATCCAATCCGCAGACCGGTGTGAGCGAAACCGCGTTAAATTTACTGCTGTCTGCAAGCACGATGACCTTGTGTGCCCGGGCCAGCATTTTCTTCTTCAATTGAATCTCGCTTAACCCATAATCCGTCAAGCCTTCGGTCAGGGATATGCCGCTCACGCTCATAAAGAAAAGGTCGGCATGAAACTGAGTGACAAAGGATTCGGCAAAATCGCCGACCACGCAATGTTCCGAGTTACGGACCACCCCACCGACAAAGATGATCGTGAAATGAGGTTTCTCCATAAGTATCGATGCGATCTGAAAGGAATTGGTCAGTATCGTCAATCGATCAAAGCGCGTCATCAAGGCCTTGGCGAATTCGGTATTGGTGGTGCTTACATCCATGAACAAGGATTGCCCTTCTTCCACGTAGCGGAGGGCAATCTGGGCCAACTCCCGTTTCTCTTGAAGCCTCTTCATTTCCCGCACGGTAAAAGGCAGTTCTTTCTGATAGTCCGCTGCCGGCAAGGTTGCCCCGCCATGAACCCTTTTTAAAAAGCCCTCTTGTTCCAGATATTCCAGGTCTCTTCGAATCGTCTCGAAAGAAACTCCGAATTGCGCGATTAAATCCGTTGTCTTGACCGATTGGATTTCGTGAAGCAGTTTCATGATTTGTTGATGCCGATCATGTGCAAGCATTGAATATTCCTCCAATAAACGACTACCGCGTTTGAATTACTAGTACAGAATACCACAAAAACACACAATCTCACATTGTTCTCTGATATTAAGACGTGATAAGCAGCGATTTACAATTGCTGGGGACTGGACATACTAGTTACAATCTCGAAAAAAGCCGCCATTACATGGCGACTTTTTCGTAAAATATTTAAAAAATCGTATCCGGCACATAGTAAATTTTCTGCGTGTTTTTCTTGTTCTTGGGATCCGTCACGATCGTAAAGTAAACCTTCCCGTTCTTGGTCTGAACGCCCTCGATTTCATGCTTTCCCACATTCGTAATTTTCACCAGGCTCTTGTAGGCGCCCGAGCTGGTCATCATGGCGATCTGCGGGGTTTGGCCTTCGGCGCCTCCCGAGGTGTAAATTTTGGAGCTCCCCAGCATATCTGCACCTTGAAACGATCCATTCGGTCTAATAATACGATTGCCGGATTGAGTGAAACTCGCTATGCTCGCTTTTACCGCTGCGGCACTATCCATTCGAACCTGCTTTTTGCTGTCCAGAAGCTTGTTCAGGGCCGCTGTGCTGTATATGGACCAGGTGACGGTCTTTTCCTTGGTTTGTACGCGGAAGAACGTATATTTGCTGTTGCCGCCGCCGTCGACCCTATAGGTTGTGCCTAATCGTTTGCCGGTCTTGTTGGCATAATTCATATAGACGAACCGGTCCAGCTTCGTATAATCGACCTTTGATCCCGCCTTATATTTTAGTCTTGCCACTTGGAGGGACCAGAATTGCTTAGTGGAAGAATCGGCTTTGGAACTGAAGTAGAAATAATGTTCCCCTTTGTACGTATACATATCAAGCGTTTGACAATGGCCGGTATTGGTGACGGTCATTTCGTCAACGTACTTCGCGTCTTTCCCGCTAATAAGCAGCCTGGAAAGATAGCATGTACCCTTAGACCGCTGCGTAACGTAAACATACTTGTCTGCAATATATGCTTTTTGAACGGCCACATTGTGCTTAAGCCCTTTAAGATTATAGGCCAGCTTAGCCGAAGCATTCACGGTTTTGCCTGGTGATGCAGCTGCAGCCGGCAGGACCGGCATGATAAGTAAAATAATGGCGAGAATGAACGATGTAAAAATCTTTAAGTTCTTACCGCTGAGAGCAAAGCGCTCCTGAAACATTAAGATACCTCCTTTGACATGATGTCTCACTGGGGTTGATATGAAGCAGGAATTATAGCTGACGACAGCTAATCACAATCCTCCTTTCGGTTTGCGCGTAATCAGCACTTTTTACTGGAATGTGATGGTAAAATAATGTGCTGTAACTAATGATTACCCTTTTTTTAAAATAAATCAATATCATGAAGTTCCGAAACATGAAAAAAAGCCGCTGTATTTAGCGACTTTTATTGATCACTTCGTCTTGTAAGAAGCAACATTATAAAGGAAATCATGATCATGGATGCTGTCCACGCCCATGCCATCGTCGTATTGCCCGCATCAACCGCAACGAATATGGCTGTAGGAATGGTCTGTGTTTTGCCCGGAATATTGCCTGCTATCATTAACGTCGCCCCGAATTCACCAAGTCCACGAGCAAATCCAAGAATATAGGCAGTTACCAACGAGCGATAAGTCAATGGAAGCGTTATATACCTGAAGACCTGCCATTCGTTAGCTCCGTTTGATCGAGCTGCTTCCTCGACATCCCGTTGGACAGAAGAAAATCCCACCTTCATCGTTTGGTAGACGAGCGGGAAGGCTACGACGACCGAAGCGATCACGGCAGCCCACCAAGTAAAAATGACGGGCGCGTCAAAGAGCCATTCCATCCATTGCCCAAACCAGCTTTTTCGACCAAGTATGACCAACAGTACAAAACCAACCACGGTTGGCGGAAGAACTAAAGGGAGCATAAAGGCGGTCTCAAGAACCGTTTTCCCTTTAAAGGATTTGCGTGACATCCACCAGGCAGCAGCCACTCCAAGCAGGACAACCGTTAGGCTGGACAGTACGGAAACCTGTAGCGACAGTTTAATCGGTAACCAGAATTCGTTCCAATTCATATTGGCCCTAATCAATTCGGAACGGAAAATCCGTACTTCACAAAGACGTCCAGCGCTTCTTGAGTCTGCAAATAAGTGTAGAAATCCTCAGCCTCTTTTCGATGTTTCGTTTCCTTTACGATTCCAATCGGATATTCAACAGGCGTGTATGTTGCGGGATCCACAGCAAATGCAACCTTCACTTTGTCAGAGGTTAATGCGTCCGTTTTATACACAAACCCGACATCTGCATTACCCGTTTCTACATATTGAAGAACTTGACGTACGTCTTTACCTTGTACGATCTTGGATTGGAGCGAATCCCAGAAGTTCGTTTTTGTAAGGGCCTCTTTAGCGTAACTTCCCGCAGGTACACTTTCAGGAATGCCAATGGCAATGTTCTTTAGTTCGGATTTGGACAAGTCGGCAAAGCTTGCAACCGGTACTTGTCCATCCGCAGACACGACAGCCACCAACTCATTGCTAAGTACATTTTTTTGTTGATTTGCATCAATCAGTTGTTTATCCACGAGCGCTTCCATGTTCTTGGCTGCGGCTGACAGGAACAAGTCGGCTGGTGCTCCCTGCTCAATCTGCTGCTGCAATGCGCCGGATGCGCCAAAATTAAAATTTAATGTGATATTTGGATTCTTCGTTTTATAATCCTCCTGGATTTCCTTTAGAGCATCTGTCATGCTTGCTGCCGCAGATACGGTCAATTCAACCGTTTCCGCTACTGCCGAAGTTTGCGTATACTTATCCGCAGCTTGAGAAGCGGTATGATCTTTCGCTGCCGTACCGCAACCCGCCATTACTAATATCATGGATAATACAAGAGATAAAACCACGCTAATCTTTGCCGGTTTAATCATGGGTCCCCCTCCAAAAAACTATATTTAGTTATATTCAAGCATAAACATTATACTGTCATGCGCAATTCTTTGTAAACCAAATATATCTATTTATATCTAATTAAATGATATCTATATAATCCGGAAAGGGAAGAAATCAGGAGAATCGTTTGAATTCATTCAATTGTGTTATAATTAGCCTCAAATGTTAAACCACTTATACAGTTAACCGGGAGGAACATGATATGTCCAATGACATGTCTTATACAACGGAGGAAATTGCCAAGCTCTTAAAAATATCCAAACTTACCGTGTATGATCTGATCAAAAAAGGAGAGCTGCCCTCTTATCGGGTCGGCAAACAAATGCGGGTGGATGCTGCTGACCTGGAGGCCTACAAACAAAGGACAAGAACGGTTCCGGCATCCAACCAACCTGTTGAGGCGCTTTCGCCTTCACCTATCCAACCGCCTACATTCACCAGTGGGAATCGCCCGATCGTCATTACCGGTCATGACATTAGCCTAGATATTTTGGCCAAACATATGGAACAAACAATCCCCGCCATACGACCCTTGCGTTCATTTGTCGGCAGCCTCGACAGCTTAATCTCTATGTACAGAGGCGAGTCGGATATCGTCAGCACGCACCTCTTGGACGGAGATACAGGAGAGTACAATCTTCCGTATATTCGAAAGCTGCTCGTTGGTTCTTCCTATGTGGTCGTCAATCTTCTTTCCAGAAATGCAGGGTTATATGTCCAGCCGGGGAACCCCTTCGGTCTTAAAGGGTGGTCTGATTTAGACCGTTCCGGGCTGCGATTCGTGAATCGCGAGAAGGGATCAGGCGCCCGCGTGTTGCTCGACGAACAGCTCCGCCTTCACGGAATCAATCCGCAGCAGCTTTCCGGCTATGATCATATACAGACCAATCATCTCGGTGTGGCGACGAAAGTTGCTACCGGTGAAGCCGATGTTGGCGTAGGCATTGAGAAAGCAGCCTCAATAATCGGTCAAATTGATTTTATTCCTTTGATTCAGGAGCGTTATGATCTTGTGATACTTAAAACCACGTGGAGTCAGACTTGGATTCCCGCCCTTTTGCAAATTCTGCAATCGGACACCTTCCAAAAGGAGCTGCGTTCGATTCCGGGGTTTGATGTATCCCGTACAGGAGAAGTCCTGTTTGAGACTTGAGCACGGCAGCAATTTGCATGCTTATAAATAAAAGCCGCATACAATGCGGCTTTTATCGTCTTCATGTTCTTGTTGTCCTACACCATTCAGAAGAGTCAGGGTTATCTAACAAATCCGTAAATTACTTCTGCACGATCTGAATAAGGTTCCCGCAGGTATCGTCAAAGACAGCTATTGTGAGTTCGCCCATTTTTGTCGGTTCCATCGTAAACTTCACGCCTTTTTCCCTTAACCGCTCGTACTCTTTGCGAATATCTTCAACGCCAAACATGGTTGCCGGGATGCCTTCGGCAAAGATCTTCTTTTGATACTCCTTTGCGGCAGGATGCTCGTTCGGTTCGAGCAAAAGCTCGGTACCGTCTTGAACTTCGGGCGAAACAAGCGTTATCCACCTGAATTCTCCGACAGGAACATCTTCCTTTTTAACAAATCCGAGCTTCTCTGAATAAAACTCCAGCGCCCTGTCTTGATCCTGCACGAATATACTGGTTACAATGATTTTCATGATTTTATGGCCTCCTCCAGGATTATAAAATTAAAAATTACTCTATCCATCCTTTCAGCAAATTCTTCAGTGGTTCGTTGTTAAAGATAATGACTCGATATTTCCCCTTACGCTTGGTTATGACGAGTCCGGCATCTTCCAATGCAGCAAGATGTTTAGCTATCGCTTGCCGCGAAATGGAAAGGTTGTGCTTCATGATGAGACGTACCGTAAGTTCATACAACGTCAGCTCATTGCGTTCGGATAATTCGTCTAACATAAGCCGCCGTGTTGGATCGCCAAGAGCTTTGAATATTGCGTCTCTGTCCCACTTCATAGTCCGATTATAAGCAACCCCAGGGTTGCTTGTCAACAATAAGCAACCTCGTGGTTGCGTGAATAAACCGTAACGTATAATAAGCTTCCTAAGTCCGCCGATCGCCCCAGCCGATTTATTTCCATGCAAGGCATCTGCTTCCTAAATGCTGTTCAATAATTGAAAAAGCCGCGAAAATCGCGGCTTCATGTTGGTATTTATTATAATATTTCCACATACCCCTCTGTTCCATTCACGCGAATGCGCTGTCCATCCTTGATCCTTTTGGTTGCGTTCTCGACGCCGACTACGGCAGGCAATCCATATTCACGCGCAATAACGGCTCCGTGGGTCATCAGTCCGCCCACTTCGGTGATCAATCCTTTAATGGATACAAACAATGGCGTCCAGCTAGGGTCCGTAAAAGCAGTGACTAAGATGTCTCCTTCCTCCAGATCAGCGTCTTCCATGTTTAAGATGACACGTGCTCTTCCCTCAATAACGCCCGAAGAAACTGGCAGCCCTACAATGGCTTCAGCAGGAATATTTTCCCGTTTGTACTCACCAACAATGATCTCGCCATCCGATGTGATCACACGCGGAGGAGTCAGTTTTTCATATAATTTGTACTCGTCTTTTCGTTTGTTGATCATTCGGTAATCCAATTTATTTGTGCGTACGGCATCGTGAAGTTCTTCAAAAGAGAGATAATATATATCTTCTCTGTCATGAATAACGCCCGTTTCTACGAGTTGTTCGGCTTCTTTCAGTAAAGCCTGCTTATATACGAAGTAGCGATTAACCATGCCGTATTTCGGATACTCCCGATAACCAATGAAATTCCGGATAAGGTCGATCATTCGTTTGGTTTCTGCGGCTTTTTGTTCACCATCCGGCAATCGGCTTAATCGTTCCAGGAGTTCTTGTTCTTTGTTCAGCGCTTCCTGTCGTCCTTGCTCAAACTTTCGATGGCTGGCATTAGGCTCAAAGTTTTTGATGTTACCCAGAATCAACGGGATGAGCGTAGCGGGTTTTTCGCTCCAACGAGTTTTAGTGATATCGATTTCTCCGGCACATCGCATCCCGTATTTGCTGAGAAAATCACGGATCGCGTCTCGGGCTTCACGCCCGCCATCAAACGTAACCAGCTCATCCAAAAAGTCATCATGTTTGACTTGCTGCAAATAATCAATGACTTCCGGATAAGGACGAATCGCATCTGCGACATCGAGCAGCGCCAGACCCATTTCCGAAGTAATATTATGGGGTACAGACTGAGAAAGCGTGTCTGCTGCGTTTTTTTCACCTAGCCACTCGTTCATTTTTTCATTGATCCATGATGAAGCATTCATGGCAGCCATAAAGACAGCCGAACTTTGCGGGTCGAACAGAATCTTCTTCAATTGCTGGATATCTTCCAGAATGAAATCAAATAAATCCGTCCCGGATTTCGTCCCGATGTTATGTTTTAACTCTTCGATCGATGTTTGACTTCGTTGAATCAGATCATTAACGATTGTCGGCTCGTTTTCGAATTGTGGGGGGGCACCGGCAGACGGCATAGAATTACTGCTTTTAACGGGACTCGCTTCTTTTTTATCAACGGGTAACGATTTTATAAAATCTCCTCGATCTATGATGGTCATAAGTGCGTCTTTCATGAGCGGATCGTGTTGTTCCATGCTATTTAATAAAAATTCTCTGCTGTTAGGCGATGCCAGATGATGTGTGACATCAACAAACAATCTTCCGCCGGCTTTGCGCATGGGTGCAGGAGTCGTTAGCAGGAAAAAAGACAATCCCAGCGGTTTCATGGGATCCGTCATCATTTGTTGATGACCAACAGAGATATAGACGCGATTTTCTTGATCACTCGCTTCAGGAATCGGGTATAACGTCGTGATCGGACGGCTCTGAACGATATAAAACACGTCATCGGCCAGGCACCATTCGATATCTTGCGGCCGGCCGAAATAAGCTTCAATCTGTCTTCCGATGCGTGCCAGCCGTAAAATTTGTTGTTCGGTAAGGGTTTGGATCTTTTGCTGATCGGGGGCAATCGACTGTGTCTCCGTTCCGCCCTCCTGTCGTCCATAAATCGCCAATGTTTTGGCGGCTATCCTCTTATCGACGATGACCTCATCCTGTACTTTGTAACAATCGGCAGATACCAAACCGGAGACCAGCGCTTCTCCAAGTCCAAAGCTGGCATCGATGGACAGCAGCTTTCGATTGGATGTCATCGGGTCTGCCGTGAATAGTATCCCTGAAGCCTGCGGGAAAACCATCCTTTGAACGATCACGGATAAATAAACTTGACTGTGGTCAAATCCATTTTGCATCCGGTAGATCACGGCACGATCCGTGAATAGGGATGCCCAGCATTTACTGATATGCTTCAAGACGGCCTCTGTCCCGATGATATTTAAATAGGTGTCCTGTTGACCGGCAAAGGAGGCATGCGGTAAATCTTCAGCTGTCGCACTGGAACGCACGGCATAAGCATGTTCCTCGCCATACCGAGAGAGATAATGAGTTACGGCTTTCACGACGTCGGCAGGAATCTCTGCGTCCATAATGATTTGCCTGATCTTCCTGCTGACTTCACCAATTCGCTCCCGATCCTCTGCTTTTAGCATGGCTAGCTGTCCCAGCAAATCATGATAGGTTTCGTTTTGTTCGATGGCTTTTTGATATCCCGCGGTTGTAACACAAAATCCTTCCGGTACGTGTATTCCTTCGATTTTTGCTAATTCTCCTAGATTCATTCCTTTTCCGCCAACGAGCAACAGCTGGTTTTGTTCCATGTCTTGAAAATCGAGAACCAAAGAACGCATTCAACATCTCTCCTAACCATTAATTTGAGAAAAAAACATTTGACAAGGGTATTTTTAGCGTGGTACAATTAAATTGTAAGATGAGATAATTATACCCTCACATCTGATTGTGCCGCATTCAGATTGTATCATCGTGTCTATGTAATTGCAATAATAAAGAACCTGAAATCAGAGGATTCAGGTTCTTTTTTGGGTTTTCGTTATTTATTTGACTGCTCACCGCTTAGTATTCCTTTTTAATTACAAAGAACGAGCCCCGAATGGTGCCGGCTAATTTGGACTTCTGCCTTGCAAACTTAAACTTCCCTTCCAACTCCTGCGGTACCTCCATCCCCTCCGAAAGCTTAAAACCGACAGCCCGCTTCTTAGGATCATCAACCGTATACATGACATTGACCGCGAGGCCATCCTCATAAAAGACGAAAGCCCACTGGATATTTTCCACTTGAAAACGCGACGTCTCCAAAGGTTTGGCCGCAAACTCAAGATCTCGTTCTTCTTTCAATATTCGGTTCACATAATCCAAAGTCTCCTGGCTATCGCCGGCTGGTACAACCGTAAATTCATGCTTATATTTGTTCATGAAGTAACGCGCCTCATTCGCTCGTAAACCAGCCAGCGCTTCCGCTGCGGGCGAAGACTCCAAACCAACCGTAGATACATTTTTAAAATCAACGATATAAGCCATGCCGCTTCTCCTTTGATCTTATTTATTTCCTTACGACGGGAATCCACAATTCGCCACATACGAAGCCGTCCCGCTCTTCCATCTCCACCGTTGCATTCGGCCCGCCGACATAGGCAAAATCCTTGGCTGACGGCAATACTTGGCCAAAGGCAATGCCGGTAAGTTTATTGCTCAGCTCATCCGCCGTTTTCCCTTCCCCTTTTACAATGAGGTATTCCCCTTTAGGAAATTGAATAACTCTAGTGGCCTCTGGTAACGACTCCTCCGTCATGACGCCGGCATAATACATCATCTTGTTATTGACCGCCTCGTTTACGGCAAAAATGTAATCATTTGCAGCTATGGCCTTTAAGGTATCAAGCCTTCCATCTTGCTTCACCGACTCCCAAAATTCCGTTTTTTCCTTGTTGATGCCGGCATAATCCGTGTAATCGCTTTTAAGTTCGGTTCCAATACCTAATACGATAAAGCTGTCTTTTTCCTCAAGCGTATAATTCTCCATATTCAAAACCTTCCTTTTTTATAATTTTTCAAATGATTTGTCTTTTCACTTGATAGGTTTATAATAACCTTAAATCATGTCAAAAAATGATACTGTTTAGGAGAGTCCGATGAAAAAAGTTGAGCGGATTAATACCATCATGCGGTATATCAACAACCGCGCCCACTTTACCATTTCTGAAATAATGCGCGAATTTAACATTTCTCGCTCGACGGCGATTCGAGATATTCGAGAAATCGAAGCCATGGGGATGCCGCTTGTCGCTGAAGTTGGGAGGGATGGGGGGTATTTTGTCATGAACAACTCCGTCCTGCCCACGGTCCGCTTTACCGACACTGAAATCAAAGCTTTGTTTATCGCCTTTATGGCCACTCGAAATCAACAGCTCCCTTATCTAAAGAGTCGCCATTCTTTGGCTGAAAAATTACTCGGCCTCATCTCGGAGAACCAACAAGACGATCTTGTTCTACTAAATCAAATATTGCTGTTTGAAGGAACCAATCCTCATAATCCCGACTTGCTTGATCTGTCCGACCTGCCCCATCCGATGTTAGAAAAACTCATCCAACTCCTTCTGCTGGACAACTATTTATTGGTTTCCATCCAGGAAGAGAAGGAAATAAAATCTTATCCCATTTATCTCCTGCACCTTTATCGTGAAAAAAGCTTATGGTTAATTGAAGGCTTTGACTTAGCGGAAGAAAAGAGACGGATTATTCCTGTCGACAATCTTTCTGACATAGAACGATTCCATACGAAAAAAAGAGTTGGCAAGAAAAAGATTTTAGAGCAGCTGAGTAAACAGGAAGAGTTCATCAACCTTGTCCTTGATCTTGGTCCAAAGGCGATTGCCCAGTTCAAAAAGTACCATCCTGTAAAGTTTTCCATTGCATATACGAATCCTTACCAAACCACAGCCGTTCTTAAGGCTTTTATCGATGTGAACAAGGTGGAAGAATTGACCGAAATCACGAATTGGCTGCTATTTCTAGGTGGGGATATCAAGGTTAGGGAGATACCCGAACAAGTCGTAGAAGGTTTGAAAGAAAGATTCAGCTTGTTCTGCCCATAAACACCGCCAGTGAAACGATTAATTCAGTGATAGCCTTCCCGTGGCCTTTCATCGAAATCAGCAATAGGAGCTCCATCCAAAATTTGGCCCGCGACAATTAGCATAACTTTTGTTCCAGTTCGGCCTTCTGGAGCAGGTGGTATCTTATGATTCGTCCGCGCTCGGGCCATACATCCCCGGTACCGGTATGCCGAGCAGGCGGAGATAGACCGTCAACTGGCCCCGATGATGATAAACGTGGTTGAACATCAGCGTGCGCGCCATGTCGATCCGAGGCGCTTCCAAAACGGTTTCCCCCTTGCTGACGAGCCTCCAGGTATCTCTTAGACCGTCTTCTCCCCATGCCCGAAGCTTGGTCTCGGCGAGTGACATGCTATTTTCCAGTGCATCAAGCAATTCTTGCCGGTTAGTCGGCTCGGGCAATGGTACAACCGGAACCTCGCTGACCGAATCATCCAACAATATAGCCAGCCCTCCGGGTACTCCGGCAATATGCAGGGCAAGCTGCCCCAAAGACATCGATATCGGATGCGGTCTCCAAGAAAAATTGTCTTCCGGGAGCTTTTCGAGAAGCGCCCGTGTCGATTCGGCTTCCCTTTTCAATTCGATGATCCATTCCTCAATTACGCTGATGGTGATCTCCTCCTCCGGCCTATGCCGTTCATCTCTTCCACCTTATCATCCCATGCGGGTAATCGTTTCTTACGGATTGCGGAAATCGCATTGGATCCCAGAGAACGCAAAGCTCCAAGCTGCGAGTAACGCACCTGTACGCGCATAATCAACGTGTCTTTTTTGAAAGCAGGCTATTTTACGGGATCCGGTCCGAATACCGGCGCCAATTTTGATGCAGACAATTGCTCGCTCAGTCCGAAATATTCGCAAAAACTCATAATCATCGGATTCCATTTCGCTGGATCGATATAATTGGGGTTACCAGTCACAAGAAGTTCTTCTTCAATATGGATTTTTTCTATTCGAACTTCAATGGCAACCAGCGAGCTGGGTTCTTCAAATGCATGGAGCTTCACAAGTTTGGCTTCCAGCTGCACTGGGCATTCTTTGACGCGCGGAGCCTGAACGATGAGGGATGGAAGTGGCGTTAAGCCAGCGACTCCGAATTTATCCGCTTCATACCTGTAGCCCCTCTGTGCTTTAGAATCAGGGACTGGGTTGCTGCCCGTCAACAGCGTCAGCCGATCCACAGCAGGAATCAAGTCAACCGACGGAAGACTAAGTACGCACTCCCGTTCTCGGATCAGATTTTGAACCGTCTTCGATTTTCTGCTCATACCCAGCATACACGATTGGTTGAGCCACCAGGCTGACGACATCGGAGACAGGTTGGGCGTACCGTCATCGTTCATTGTGCTGATTAACACAACCGAAGTCCCGAAGTAAAGGATTTTGGGTTGAACTACTTTATGCATGACAGATTCACTCTCCTCGATAATAAGCTTCAAGGGTAATGTATCACAAATTTCGGGATGTTCTGGGGAATATCGAATAAGAGCACAAGATACTGAAATTATGGATACACCGCAGTTACGACTGCAAAACTTCTGACTTAAAAACCGCTTTAGCAACCATTTATAAGTTATTAGAAAGCTGTGAACAGGACTTGTACCCTTAATCCGATACTGGACTTTAGTCGAGGTCTGTTACCTGCCGCGGTCTGTTCCGAACCACGAAGATATTCGTTACAATATAGCGAAGACGTTTAGAGGAGCGATTGATCATGAATTACGAGCATAAAGTACAGAGGGAGATCGCCGACTGGGAACACCAGATGTTCAAACCGCCGGGCTGGCTGGAAAAAACATCGAAAACCATCGGCAGCCGGATTAATCATTGGATTCCCCCGAAGGTGCACACCATCATAACGACCACCATACGATCGATCGTGCGTACGGCACTGTTCGGAGCAGAATATACGCCTAGCCGGCCGGTCCAGCGTTCTCTGGAACTGGAAGCTGCCGATCAAGAAGCGAAAGCGTTGTTTGCTCTGTACCAAAAAATCGCGGTTGCCGAAGGAGCTGGTACCGGAGCCGGCGGCATCATGTTCAGCATGGTAGACTTTCCGGCTTTAATCGCGATTAAAATGAAATTTTTGTTCGAGCTGGCGCATGTTTACGGTTATGACACCAAACACTTCTCCGAGCGGGTATTCATCCTCAAGGTATTTCAAATGACGTTTTCGGGGCCTGAAAACCGTGCCAGGCTGCTCGATTCCGTCAAGCGTTGGCATATTGAAAAGGAACAATGGCGCTCCGATACCGAATATGCCCGGAATATGGACTGGGAAACCTTTCAGGTCGAGTATCGAGACGCCATGGATTTCCGGAAAATGCTGCAGATGGTGCCCGGGATCGGCGCTTTTGCAGGCGCTTGGGCGAATTACACCATACTTGAGGAGCTGCGCGAATTCGCCATGAACGCTTACCGCCTGCGCAGATTGCACGATTTCGAGGGATTGGGTTAGCCCTATCCTATACATCTAAGAAACAAGAACGAAGCATACCCAAAAAGCAGCTCATCCATAGGATAGCTGCTTTTTGGGTGTTTCCATTGTCATTGCCACGCGCATACTTCCATTTCCGAAATGGCGAACCCCATCCCGAAATTCCGCTACTACTAAATTTTGGAAAACGGAATTATAATCTTTTTGTCATCGCATGGATTGACACTTACAGTCAGCCAATTATCACGCCAAAATAAAGGAGGGATGCCGTTTCAGTCCCGATTGCGAAGTTGTTTTAATCCTAAGTCCAAAGGAGGAAATTTGATGATGCAGAAGGGAATGCGTTACCTGCTGGTTCTGTCGCTGCTGCTGACCTGTTGGTCCGTTTTCGGTACGAGAGCCGAAGCTGCGGACTATACACAGGGGGTTGAATTATCCGGCAGCGCAGCCACCGTATGGTTCAAATCCGCCGTCAACACTAGCTGGGTCGATGTCCATTATCGAGTAAACGGCGGTGAACAGCAAAATTTCAGAATGTCTTACCATGCCGGAAAATCCCGATATGAGCAGGCCATCTCAGGCATTGCCGCCGGCCAAGTGATTACTTATTCGTTTACTTACAATAACGGGATCCCTGCCTATGACACAGGTGTATTTTCTTACACCGCGGGTTCCACGCCGCCTCCCTCTTCTTCCGGCTCCATATATGACATTCTTCCATCCACTATCCCCATGCCGCCAAACGGTGCCGTCTCGGTCAAGATCATGAACGGGACCCATGGCGCTTATACCGACCAGCAAATATACTGGGGCGTTCTCGGCATCAATCCCGTCAACAACCAGTGGAGCTATTTGGACCTTAACGGGAATCTGGTCCCGATCTCCAGCGCTTTGAATGATGCGCCAGGCCATTTAACCAAGAACGGCATCAACTACGCCAACATTTATCATAAGGTCAGCGATGCTTCTTGGGTCACATTGCCCCAGATCACATCGGGCCGAATGTTCCTTAGCGTCGGCACTCCTCTGTACTTGAAGACCTTTAACGATGGATTCGCCGGCCCCGATCTGAACAATCCGACCGACCCGAACCGCGATATTTATTTTGATTTCGTTGAATTCACGATTGACGCCGCCGGCTATCACGGCAATACGACACGCGTCGACGGATTCGGTTTTCCCCTTCAGCATCGTCTGGTCAATAAATCCGGTTCCTTCGACCAGACTGTAGGCGAGCTGGAATCCGAAACCCGAAACGGAATCTTCGCCAAATTCCAGGCGGAAGTTCCTGCCGCCTTCAAATCGTTGGCCACGATCCAAGCACCGTATCGCATTGTCGCGCCGATTCACGGTTCTTTTGCCCAGGGTGGCGCGAATGCCAACTATTTCGGCGGGTACGCTCCGTACAGCACCCAGGATATTTTCCGGTGCGACGGCGCTTTAACGGATGCGGCAACTTGTGCCGCCATTCAACGTCATGTTTACAAGGCCAACGACTGGAATAACGTTTCGAATTACTATCAAGCCGCCCCGGCCAATTATTACGCAAAATTCTGGCACGACCACAGCATTAACCGCTTGGCCTACGGTTTTCCGTATGACGATGTCAACGGCCAGGCCGCCTACCTTGAAGTTGGCGACCCGAAAGGCCTGATCATCCGCATCGGTTGGTAAATCCCCCATGATACCTGAGTGACTGAGATTGGAAATTGCCTACTCGCTTTATCTATCATCTTTAGTGCAAAAAAGCCGCGATTTTGGCGGCTTTTCATTCGTTTATACCCAGTAAACCGGTTAGAAACCACATAACGCCGTGGAGAACAAGACCGGCCTGCCCATTAGGGAGCCTCGTAGTTTTTTAACGGCATACCTACATATTCGCGGAAGGAGGCAATCCGCTCTCCCTCGAACTCGAAGACGATGGCAAGCTCATTACTAAAAGACCGGCCATTCAACAAACCTTCTGAGCGAAATACCACCATCCCGTGGTCCGCATTCTCAATCAAGACGAGCGGAATCAGCTGCATCTGAAATACGGAACGCTCGAACCTGACCAGCTCCTCGAACCGCTCTTTGCCTTGCTGCTTGTGATCCCACCCATCTAGCGGGAGCGGAACAAAGAAATGAAAACCATCTGTAACCTTATCAAGAAAATCCGCTGTATGCCCTGTTTCTAAAGCCTGCTTAAAAGCTTCAAAACTTTCAGTCGTTCGGGTTGATACGGAGTCTACGGATTTTTGCATGTAGGCTTCCTCCTTATGGTTAATCGTTAAAATGATAGCTCCATTCATGAAGCTGTCGATCATTCGCCTTTGTTTACGCTTTCCAAGCTTTGATTAGCGTGTCTGAACCTTTAGCTGGCTTGATATCGTTCCGAGGTGAATGGCTTCGTGAAGCAGCGCGAAGTTGAACAGGTCCCCAGCCGTACTGAATTGGAACGGTCCCATGACAAACGGAGTTGAAAGCTTCTCGTCCAGCATATCAGAATTCAGCCCAGATAGGCGTGAAAGCTGAGCTGTTAACATCTCGACCAGCTCTTTTTTCGATGGAGGAGCCACCTTCCATTCCGAGGGCTTGGTTCCGGAATTAAACAGTAAAGCATACGAGTCCGGTATGTCTGATGGGGAACCAAAGCTCAGGGCAGTATACGTATCCATCCAATAAATGATATGGCCGACATTCCAACGGATGGTGTTGTTAAATCCTGCAGTTTGTATGTCGAACTGCTCCTCCGGTATAGCCTGCACCTGCTGCAGCACCACTTGACGTCCAATCTTCGCCGTATTGATTATCGCTTCGGACATGTTCATTTCCTCCTTTGTCATAAAAAACGTTTGTTATGCTCCCCAGTATAGGTCGCACGGAACGTTACATCAATACAGTGGACATTACCGGAACGTTAAGTATAAGTTAACGATAATGAATTGACAGATCGGGAAGATAACGCCACAATAATCGTGAAACATCCATTCAATGATGCAAGGGAAAGCAGGTGTGCAGGATGGAGTTAAAACAACTGCAGTATTTTATGGCTATATGCGAAGAGCTTCACTTCTCGAGAGCAGCCGAAAAAATGGGAGTCAGTGCTCCCAACGTAAGCCAGCAGATCAGGAGATTGGAAGAAGAATTAGGGGCTCTGTTGTTCGATCGCGTGGGAAAAACCATTGTTCTTACGGACGCAGGAGCGATTCTTCATGAACATGCCGCCGCCGTGTTCGGGCATCTGCAGCAAGCGGGCGATGCCATTGCCGATCTGAAGCAGATGCAAGGTGGATCGCTATCGATCGGCGTCTTGCCCGGTGACGCGGATCTCATGTTTAATGCCTTGCTGCTGGATTTCCATCAGACCTATCCCACCATCTCGCTGTCCCTTCTGGAAACCATGAAGGTCACGGAACAGGTTCTGGACCGAAGCATCGATATCGGCGTAACCATCGGACCCGTTAACGATGAACGTCTTACGTCAATTCCCCTGTTTCACGAGGAATTCTCATTGGCTGTACATAGGAACGATCCTCTTGCCGGGGAGAACTTCATCCCATTGAACAGGCTGCGCTCCATGAATATGGTCATGTTTCCACCCGATCATCAATGCCGCAAGCTGATCGACCGCTTCTGCATGGACAACGGCTTTGCAGTGCAGCCGCATATGGTGACAACAACATTATCCTCCCTCCTCCAGATGGTACAGAG
Source organism: Paenibacillus sp. CR_12 (assembly GCF_041953985.1). Classification (NCBI taxonomy): domain Bacteria; kingdom Bacillati; phylum Bacillota; class Bacilli; order Caryophanales; family Paenibacillaceae; genus Paenibacillus; species Paenibacillus sp. CR_12. Next base: position 509,964 of record NZ_JAVFHO010000002.1, read on the forward strand.
CGGTGTTGGCGCGTGCGTTCTGCCGCGACTTCTACTGGATAATCTTCGCAATGCAGAGATCAAAGTCGTTCATCTGAGGAATCCTACGCCTTCTCAAGACATTTGTCTGATCTACCGCAGCGACAGATTCGTGGGATACGCCATGCGCACATTCATAAAAAATTTGAGGGCTTATATCGAGACAGCCATCCGTCATTCAAAGTCTTCATGAGATAGGGATCTTTCCGTGTTCAGTTGTGCACATAACTTTTTCAAATGATTTGCTGCGCAATCTCCCACACATGCCCTGCCGGATCTGTGAAGGCAGCGGTTCGGACACCCCATGGCCGATCCATTGGACCGTTAAGCAGGGTAACGCCGCGTGTTTTCAATTCGCTGCATACTGCATCCACATCATCCAACCGGATCGTAAACTGGAACCGAGATCCGGATTCACGGCTCGCGACTGTTCCAGGACGGATCAGACCGTGGGCTTCGGAGATATTCAGGAGGTTAATGCTCATATTTCCGAAATTGAACACCGCAGAAACATCGTCTTCATAAACGGCGGAAAAACCGAATACTTCTTGATAGAATACCTTCACATTGTGCAAATCCTCCACAAACAATGTAATTACATCGACATTCAACGACCCTAAAGACCTCATACATACACCCCTTCACACTCAAATCAAATCATATTCATCATAATAGAATTAAGGAATTGATATTTCTTTTTATTTGCTATGTCATTCCTATGAATATCTCATTGTTTCTTCATATCATATAAATTTCACTTGCGGCACTTTGTTAAGTTGCTCTTTTATTACGCGAGCTATGGTTTGGACTCCGATTTCGATGAGCTCCTCCTCTACCTGCGATACGCTTAAGCGAATCACCGAATTCTGGGCAAACTCGGGAAGATACATTTTTCGGGCATCGTCTACGTATACGTTTTCCTTCTTCAAATCCTCAATCAACATCCCGGCCTTAAGCAGACCAGGCAACCGGATTGTCGAATAGAATCCCGATTGAGAAACCGAATATGCGGCGCTTGACGGCAGCATCTCTTGATAAGCCTTTTGCAATAAGGCCGCTTTCCGTCTGTAGATGGATCTCATGCGCTGGATATATGGGGCTTGGCTGGTATGTCGGATATGTCGAAACGGATAAAGAGACCTGGGTGTTCGCAACGAATGCAGCCGGCAGCGGTGCATTCGCGAAGCAATTAACGCTGACAACATTGGAGAAGATGAAGATCTTGAATAATTAATAAAGAATTCGCGTCCCATCTGATTGATTACCTTACAACTTTAGAGATACAGATTAAAGATTGGAGATACATGCCACCGGACATAATATGGTAACAGGGTCCTGACGAATAGATCGTCAGGACCCTGTGTTTGTTTTAAGATTTCGAGCAGTATGACAAGATCATTGATCAGCCTTCTATGGCTGAGCAATGAATGCTTGGACGGCAGCGGCCAATCCATGTAAATCATCGATTAGCGGGGAATGCCCTGCATCCAAGGATACATATTGAACTGGCTTTCCATGACTTGCAAAGTCTTCTTTGATTTCTTCCGTCATCTGCTGCGTGGTAATCAAATCCTTAACGCCCCAAATGACGAGGACCGGACATTGAATACGCTCCAACTCTCCTGTTCCATCCGCGAGTCCGTTGGATACGGAACTGATATTGAATCGGTTTGCGGCATCGGCAGCATCCACCATGTTACGCTGCTTCATGCAGGCATCGATGTACTTCCCACGGGTGGCAGCATCAGACTCACGTTCATGAAACAAAAGGTAGTCCAACGCCTGAGCAAAGTAAGCCCGGTCCTGCCTCTGATTTGCTTGAAACGTCATGGCAAGTCCTGGGTCTTTGACTATTTCCTCTTTAGTCTTCAGACGAATGCCATCGGCATTCACGGCTGCATATCCTCTAGTCGAGATAGAGGAAAGCAGAATCAACTTTCGTACGCGATCTGGATATTCTGCCGCAAACTGCATGGCGATGCCTCCACCATTCGACCAGCCCATAACCATAACATGGCGAAGGCCAAGCTGTTCTACGAATTGATGCAGATCCGAGGAAAAGTCTTTCATGTCACCAATGGGATTCTGATAGCTGGACTCGCCGTAACCACGCAAGTCTACAGCGATGAAGCGTTGGGTCATATCGGCATGCGTCAACAAGGGTTCCCACAGCTCCGAAGAAGCCATATTCCCGTGAATCAACAGCATGCAGGGTTCCGTACCTGTTCTTTCTCTATAACTCAGCGTTTCTCCATTAGGTAACAAAGCCGTTTTCACTTCAAGTGTCATAATGCCACATCCCCTCCTTACAAATCTCCTAGTTTATTCACGAATTTAACCGATAAAATAACGCTTGCCACACCCAATACGCTGAAAATGGCATATAAAAAGTCAGGGTGCAACGTAATCCGCAGCAACCCGAGAAAATTAGGGAACTGCATCAGGAAGACGGCGCAAATGACCGTTGGGATGACCGCCCTTTTCCATATTCCGAACCAAAATAGCGGAATCAATGAGGCAAGCGCGACAACGATGGAGTGTAAAATCATTCGGAACGCATAATTCGCCAGGTCAGCTGCCGTCGGCGTTCCCGGGATGACATCCATCACTTGGTTGAGCGCATAAGTTGCAACACCGCCAAGTACGAAGGACACCAGCGTACCGAAGAAAACCGCCAACACAATGAACAGTACCTTGGCCATCACGAGCCTTTTTCGGCTGAGTGGATATCCGTATGAAAGAGCCATCGTCTTGTTCTTATATTCTTCAATGAATACATGATTGATCAGGGACGCTCCGAACAATATAAACCCCATCTGAATGGGTATCATCAGTTCCAGAGCGGCAGCATAACTTTCGCCAAAACGAATCATCGGCATATCGGCAAAAACGACCTTGAGAAAAAATACCGGCAAGAACATAAGAATGATCCAATACGTAATCGCTTCACCGATCACTTTCTTACGATCCAGCTTCTTCCATTCCAGCTCGATTAATTTCAACATATCGGATTCATTCCTTTCCCTGAATTTGATGATAGAAATAGTCTTCCAGTGTACTGTTATATTTTTGGATCTCCTCGATTTCAATCTCATGCGCAATCAGCAGTTTGGTAATTTGACTGGTCGATACGTCCGTATCATAGACTCGGATTCGCTGATCCTGTACGATTTTGATATTGGATATACGAAGCTCATGCTCAAGTAAAAAGGCTGATTTCTGCACATTCGAGGTTATAAGTTCAATATATTCGGTACGCTGCTTTCGAATGTCGGACAACGTGACTTCGTCGACCAATTGACCGCGTTGAATGACGCCGATCCTATCGGCTACCTGCTCAATTTCCCCTAAGATATGGCTGGACAGGACAAATGTAATCCCATATTCCTGGTTCAGTGTTCGGATCAAATCCCTCATGTTTTTAATGCCGATCGGATCCAGTCCGTTCGTGGGTTCATCCAGCACGATCAATTCCGGCTTGGTGATGGCGGCCCTGGCGATGCCAAGACGCTGCTTCATGCCGAGCGAGAAATCCTTCACTTTTTTATCTTCGATTCCTTCCAATTGGACCAGGTCCAGGGCTTGACGTATAGCTCTCTTATCATAATAGCCCAAGTATTCGCAATGAATTTGGAGATTCTCCATGGCCGTCATGTGCTCGTAAAATATCGGGTATTCAATGATGCTCCCTACCCGCTTGAGGCCTTCTTTGGAGGTTTCTGAAAAATTCTTGCCAAACAGCATGATCGCTCCGGAGGTCGGAAGAATGAGCCCCGTCAGCATTTTCATGATGGTTGTTTTACCCGCGCCGTTTGGACCCAGCAAGCCATAAATCTCGCCCTTTCTCACATTGAGATTGACACGCGTTACAATGGACATCCCTTTTACGGTTTTGCTCAGATCCGAAGTTTGAATGACGTAATCCACGAAGACCACCACCGTGTTCACAATTTGATTTCCTTTGTTATCTTTATCATAGACCTGAAAATGGACTTATTCCTTTCCCATTCCTTACATGTTTCTTAAGAATGAATCGAAACGCGCGGCTGAAATAAAAAAGAGACGTTGAACAGAGGACAACATCTCGTGGATTAAGGTTAGTAGGTTAATTGCTTGAATTTGCATGTGAAAATAGTCTTTTTGTCAGCCTCCGAGCTGCTTAGACTGATCCATCCGTTCATTTCCTCGGTTAGGCGCTTGGAGATACTGAGTCCCAGCCCGCTTCCTTGAAATTGCGGGTTCCGGGCATCGTCCAGGGTATAAAGTCTTTCGAATACGCGTTTCTGATGAACCTCTGCGATCCCTTTGCCCCGGTCCCACACGTCTACTGCCACATATTCTCCTTCTTCCCGAACCGTCAACCCGAACACGCCTCCGTCGCTTCCATAGCGGATGGAATTCGATATGAGGTTGCTCAATATTCGATGCAGCGCATCCTTGTTGCCAAGGAAATAAAAGGGCAGCTCCGGAATGTCGATCTCAACCCGAAGATTTCTGGAAACCAGCAGGTCGTAAAACTCAAGCACGCTGTTCCGGCAAACCTCGCTCAATGATATTTTGCTAAGCGGGATATCATAATCCTCCGACTCGATTTTGACAAGGTCGAAGAATTGATTAAGCAAGGCGATCAGACTGTTTACTTTTTCATTCAACCGTTGAATGACTTCCTCCTCGTCTTGCGCGGTCAACGTATTCTTCTGATTCAGCTTTTCCGTGTAGCCGAGAATGACCGTCAGCGGCGTCTTCAAATCATGAGACATGTTAGAGATCATTTTCTTTTGGCTGTCCTTCGTTCTGGCATAATCCGCAAATACCTTCTGTTTGTTATCCAGCAAACGGTTAATCTGTGTGAGTAGCTGCCTGACGGCATCGTCGCCCGTGGGCATCAACACTTTCTCCGCTGTGTCCTGGTCCAGAATATCCGAGATTTTATTCGCTATCTCGAGGATGCTTTGATTTTGTTTCTTCCCGGATATAAATAGCAAGCCGATGATTGCAACCAATACGGCAATAATGACGGACAAAAGAAGGACCATGTGCTAATCCCCCATTTTATATCCGATGCCCCAAATCGTCCGAATGTATTGCGGAGCTGACGGATCCTCTTCGATTTTTTCCCGGAGTCTCCGGATATGTACATTAATCACGTTCTCATTTCCGTAATAATCTTCTTCCCAAATGAGTTGATAGATTTGTTCCTTGGTGAATACCCTGCTGTGATGGGTTAGGAGCAGCTTCAAAATATGAAATTCCTTCGCGGTGAGCGGTACGCTATTCCCTTTGACTTTTACGGAGAACGAATGCAAGTCCAGGACGAGATCCTTAAACGTAATGACGGGAGGGTCTGCAGGTTTGCTTTCCGTTTCCGCGTATACCGTTGCCCTCCGAATGGCAGCTTGAACCCTGGCTGTTAATTCGATCATGGAGAAAGGCTTGCTGATATAATCATCCGCGCCAAATCCAAGGCCCATGGCCTTGTCGAGGTCGCTGCCTTTCGCAGAAATAATCAAAACAGGAACTTTGCTGGTCTCTCGGATATGTTTGAGCAGCTCCATTCCGTTTACCTTGGGGAGCATCAAATCGAGCAAGATCAGATCGAACTTCTCTTTTTGAAAAAGCGCGAGTGCTTCCTCGCCGTCGCGTGCAGATGCAACGCTGTAATGATCCTGTTTCAGCTGGCTTTCAATCAACTGATTGATGTCGTTGTCATCTTCAACGAGCAGAATGCGTTTTTGCATATCCTATGTCCTCCTGAGCATGCTTTGATCCATTCCACGGTTCCGATCCGAAACAGTAGTTTTTTCGATTTTAACACAAATTGGCATAATCTAGTGATCAATAGGGATGAAGCAATTACAGAAAAATCCCTTTCGCAGCAATCGGGTGCGGCTTCATGGGTGAAACAAAAAAATCCGCGTTTTCCGCGGATTAATAATGCATGTAAGTTGACAGATTGCCGCTGTTTTTGTTATTTCCACCAAACGACAGCATGATCAGGCTCCGTAGAATATGCCGATGGAGCTATTACTACCGATTCCCCAATTTGAGGAGTGAGTATGTGCACTTGTTTTTGTTTAGCAGCCATAGTCACGCGTTCGATCGGTTCATTCCAGTCATGCAAGGCCAACGTAAACCCTGCCCAATGGATCGGAATCAACCATTGCCCTTTCACATCCAGATGAGCCTGTACCGTCTCTTCAGGCATCATATGAATATTCGCCCAACGTTTGTCGTATTGACCACATTCCATGAGCGTCACATCAAATGGGCCGTATTTTTCTCCGATCTCATGAAAATGTGGACCATACCCGCTATCCCCGCTGAAATACACTCGACTCTTGTTGCTGATAATGACCCAAGACGACCATAAGGTCGAATCGCGGTCAAACAGGCTTCGCCCTGAAAAGTGTCTCGCTGGCGTGCAGATGAGTTGTAGACCGTCTAACCCGGATGCATCCCACCAATTATGTTCGGTAATGCTCGATTTTGAAATCCCCCAGCGCTCCAAGTGACCACCAAGGCCAAGCGGCACATAAAAATGCTTAGCCTTCTCCTTTAGCTTCTGAATGGAGCTGAAATCCAGATGATCATAATGATCATGTGACAAAACGACGGCATCAATGGGAGGAAGCTTGTCCAGATCAATAGGAATCTCCCTGCTATAACGTTGATTCCCAAAAACAGGGATTGGGGATGGAGACGTTCCTAACATAGGGTCGAACAGCAGCGTTTTCCCCTCGATTTCCAGCATGAATGCAGAATGCCCAAACCACGTTACACGTGTTAGCGCTTGTTGTTGTATACTTGCGGGATCTACTCGCTTTATCGGTAATGGAGAAGTCGGCTTCCGATTGGGATTCCGTTTCATGTAATCGCGTAACAGTGACATGAAGTCCGTTGTTCCCATCCTCATGGAGGTATGGATTGGATTCACAAAATGATTACGGTCGAAATTCGGGAGTTTGCGAAATTCGTTTCGTTTTTCCCTAGATACTCTTTGGCCGAATGGCGGATAATATCTCAGAAACAATGCAATGGATAGGATTAAAGCAGCGCATATTAAAAAAATGGTCATAGGGTTCTACCTCGATTTGTCCAATCTAGTCTAAGATAAAAGAATCGGATTACATAAATTGTAATGCTCCTTCTTACATTTAAGCTTTCACAGCATCCCAGCTCATAACGATAGCTGCTTCCAATTCCCGATTACCAAATCGGGTTCCGTTCTTCAGATGTGATTTCGCCAATTCGGCTACGGGTAAAATCGAATAAACGATCAACATATCCACATCTTCCGCTTTCAATATATTCTGCTTCTTTCCCGTTTCAAACATCTCGAAAATGGGTTGGAACAGGCTTGCGGTCTCGTCCAAACACCATTTCTGGGGCAATGGAGAATTCATGATTTGCTCTAAAAATAGAAAATAGTCTTTGTGCGTATATATAAACTCCACATACTTCCGGATGATCGATTCAAAGCGTTCTTTAACCGATCGCGTATCATCAAATCCCTGTAACATGCTCTTACTCATCTTGCCCTTCACCTTTAAGTAAGTCTTAAGCAGCAGATCCTCCTTATTCTCATGATAAATATAGATCGTTGCAGCCGATACATTAGCCTTCTTAGCTATTTTGGATATCGACGTTTCCGCAAACCCAATCTCATTCACTAATTGAATCGTCGCGTCAAAAATGGCTTCCACTTTGTTATCGTCTCTATGTCTCATGAAACAATAATAAACGATCATTCGTTTATAATCAAGAAACCGGGCCGGGAACTCCTCCCAAAACCCGGTTTTTGATAAGTTAGTCTGCCTGCTTCTTGAGTGCATTTTCTTTTTTCATGATGGTATGTTCATATCTTGCGATTTTATCGTTCAAGCGTTCCAGTGTGTTCGTCATTTCTTCGATTTTGTCCCCCAGTCGATTGCGCTGTTCAATCAACAATCCCTTTCGTGTTTCAAGCGTGTCGTCGCCTTGTTGAAAAAGCGAAACATACTCGATCAGTACCTCGACCGGAAGCCCCGCGCTTTGACGCATGCATTTAACAAAATCAACCCATTTGATGTCTTCCTCCGAATAATCCCTGATACCATTTTTGTTCCGGTTTACTGGCGGAATCAACCCAATTCGCTCATAATAGCGCAGGGTATCCTGGGAAAGCCCGAACCTTTCGCTGATTTCTTTAATCGTCACCGTCATGTCTTGATTCACCTTCTCTGTTCAATACCGTTTCCTAAATAAGTCAGTTGTTAAAGCTATAAGGCGCCCACAACCCGGTGAGGTATGTACGGCTCTTCCAGGGAGGCCATCTCCTCCGGCGTGAGTTTGACCGTAAGCGCGGCTGCGGCATCCTCCAGGTGAGATATTTTGGTCGCGCCGACAATGGGAGCCGTGATCGGTTCTTTCTGCAGCAGCCAGGCGAGCGCAATTTGAACGCGCGGAATGCCCCGCTCATTCGCAATGCCTGCAAGCCGTTCCACAATGATCCGATCGGCATCCGCCGTGGCATCATACTTGGATTTCTGAACCATGTCCGTTTCGGAACGCTGCGTCGTCTCCGACCAGTCTCGCGTCAATCTTCCCGATGCTAGTGGGCTGTAGGGGATCACGCCGATTTTTTCGGATTGGCACAACGGCAGCATTTCGCGCTCTTCTTCGCGGTAAATGAGGTTGTAATGGTTCTGCATCGAAACGAACCGGGTCCAGCCATTCTTTTCAGCGGTATGCTGGGCCTTGAGAAACTGCCATGCATACATGGCTGAAGCTCCGATGTAGCGAACCTTTCCGGCTTTCACCACATCATGAAGGGCCTCCATCGTTTCTTCGATAGGCGTATCATAATCCCATCGATGAATCTGGTACAGATCGACATAATCGGTACCCAGCCGCTTGAGGCTCTTGTCGATTTCGCTCATGATTGCCTTCCGGGACAGCCCCATCCCATTAGGGCCCTCGTGCATACGGAAATGAACCTTTGTCGCCAGGACGATTTCGTCGCGATTCGCATATTCTTTCAAGGCGCGGCCGACAATTTCCTCGCTTGTACCGTCCGAGTAGACATTCGCCGTATCAAAGAAATTGATGCCAAGCTCCAATGCCTTTTTAATAATAGGACGGCTGCTCTCTTCATTTAACACCCATTGATGCACCCAGCGCTCTGCTACGCCAAATCCCATGCACCCAAGACAGATGCGGGAAACATCGAGACCGGTGTTCCCTAGTTTCGCATACTCCATCATAATCCCTCCTTAGACTTAAGTTTATCACTTGGAGTTAACTCCAGGTCAATACGCAATTAACACTCATGATGTTCCGTTTGACGCTAACCTGCAAAAACAAAAACTCCGCGTTCATCACGGAGTTTTTGCTGCAGGATTGTGTATTGCCAACTTATGAATCGCTTTGAACCGTGGATAACGAAACGAGGACTGGACCGGCAAAGTCCGAAGCTTCCTCGCCTTAATCGTTAATCCCTTTATCGCTTGAGGCTTGAAGATATAGCTCGGCGGAGCCCAGCGGATGCTTGACGAGTTCTCCACTGTAATCGGAAACTTCGCCGGACTCCTCCAGTTCTTTCTTTCCTGCCGACTCAAGCTGCGTCAGGTCATAATTGGCAGGCAGTGCTTCAATGGTGACCTCGTATTCCGGATTGTCGCTTAGAAACAGGCATCCTTCGGCAGCGTCAAAATTGAACTTTTCAAATACGTATAAGGAAAAGCCATCGCCTCCGACTCTACATGGTAGAGTCGGGTTCGCGTTAGAAAGAGATGGATTTTTCATTTTTATCCTGACCTTGCCATAGCATAACCGGGATCAGCAGCAGGGCGAGTATGCTCCCGGCAAAGGAAAGTGCGGCAAAACTGGAATGAGCAACCACCATACCTGAAAGGGCCCCACCTGATGCCCCCGCGAGGGCAATCAATACGTCAACAGACCCTTGCACTTTCGCGCGGTTTGTTGAGGTTGTTGCATCTACGATCAATGCCGTTCCGCTGATCAAGCCAAAATTCCATCCCAACCCTAGAAGAGATAGGGCGACAATCAATACGGTCATGGAATCAGCCGGTGCCATGGCGGCAATGACCCCTGCAAGCAAAAGCGTAACTCCAGAAGCCATTGCCATTGCCTTACGTCCGATTTTATCGACCAGGATACCGGTTATCAGGGATGGAAGATACATCGATCCGATATGAAAACCAATGACAAGCCCCACTTCGCTTAGCCCATGACCATGATGTCTCATATGTACGGGCGTCATGGTCATAATAGTTACCATTATAATTTGCGTTAAGATCATAACCACAGCGCCGATTGCGATTCCACGCTTTCCTGATCCTGCAGTATCCATTTCTTTTGCAGAACCGGCATGCTCATCCGAATTTCCCTGCATGGCTATAGCATTCGCTACCAGCAAAGGATCGGGACGTAGAAAAATTAGCAAAACGATGCCTGCGAGAATATATGCCGCAGCTGCCAATAAAAAGGGTCCGGCCAAACTCGGTATCCCCACCGACAGCGCGAAATCGCCAGTGACGTTGACTAAATTCGGGCCTGCTACTGCACCAAAGGTAGTGAATACCATGGCCGTACTGGCTGCGGTTGCTCGTTGCTTAGAGTTGGCCAGGTCCGTCCCGGCATAGCGTGCCTGCAAATTCGTTGCGGTGCCTGCACCATATATCAATAGTGAGAGTAAGAGCAGAGTCAGGCTATTCAACACGGCTGCTAACACGACTCCAATCGCTCCTATGCCTCCCGCCAGAAAACCGAGTCCCAATCCCAAACTGCGTCCATATCGCTGGGAAAGACGGCCAACCAGCAAGGCCGCGCCTGCTGAGCCTAACGTAAACAGTGCCGTTGGTATACCCGTAAAGTTGTCGGTTCCCAGCATATCCTGAGCCAAAAGCGCCCCTACGGTAATGCCTGCCGCAAGACCAGCGCCCCCGAAAATTTGTGAAACAACAACGATGTTTAGTGTCCGCCGGTACAATTTACGTTGTTTTTCGGGTGAATCCACATAGCCTTGCAGCGAAGCCGGCAGCTTCGTCATGCCTTTTTTCGAATACATTCAAATGACATCCTTCCGTAGGAATACGATAGTTGCCCGTCTGATTACCTTGAATCGCGGCCGGTTCCACAGACCTTAAGCTCTCGTCGTCGTATACCTTCATGATTGGGTGAATTGATAAATTGAAGGAAACTTGTTTCACGAAATGGCCTGCTCTTCGCTGTTTCGCTTATTCGCAAATGCTTCCCAGTCCTGAACCCTCTTGCTTAAGCGAGCCGCATCGATTCCTTTGGACTTTAGCATCTTGATGGCTTGGATAGACATTAAACAGTGAGGACCCCGGCAATAGGCTACGACTTTGGCCTTCGCTGGCAACGCATGTAGCTGTTCGGCCAGCTCTCCTATAGGTATCGAGATAGCGCCAGGAATATGTGCAGCTTCATATTCGTCCTTTGGACGAACATCGATCAGCGTTACTTCCCCTGCTTCCATGCGGCTCATGAGTTCTTCAAACGATACTTCTTCTATATCCGATAGCTGACCCAGGAATTCATTTTTAATATGCTGGACTTCAATAAGTTGTTTTTCAGATAAACCATACAGAGAATCTAAAAAGTGCAAGACTGCGGGATCGGCGATTTCATAAATAACGAAATTCCCTCGTTTCTTATAATCGACTAGCTTGGCATGATGGAGGGTCTGCAAGTGTTGAGAGACATTCGCTATAGACATGGATGTGATTTTCGATATATTTTCTACGCATTTTGGTCCTTGTGTCAAAACATCCAGAATTTCTAAACGTTTTGGGCTGGAGAGGCATTTTCCAATTCGTGTATATTCCTTGTACAATTCGTCTTTAAGCTCTCTTTCGTTCATCGATTCGCCCCCTGAAATAAACTATTCAATTGATATATTGAATAGTTTAAGTGGCATTCTGGTTTGCGTCAATATTCTTTTGGCAAAGAAAACAAGCTGCCGGTTGAATGAACCAGCAGCCTGTTGCCTTGTCGTGTATTCTTGTTTGGAAGAACTCCGCGGTTAGCGCAGCGTGTAATCCCCAATATGTAAAAACAACTAATCGTTTAATCCCTTTCCATTCAGGATATGCGGGATATATTTTTCAACCCTGGACTCTCGTGTTTTGGCTTGCTTGGGTGCGGAGAAATGCAGAATATACGCTCTTTGCCGACCTGGCGTCAATGCTTCAAAAGCCTCTTTTAGGTTAGGCATTTCCTCGAACTTATTTTCCAGCTCTACAGGTATGGTGTAATCCGTATTCTTTTTAAAATTTACTTGCAGACCGGCTTTCTCCACTTCAATGGCTTCCGTAATATAGGCTCTCACGATCAGTTGCATTTCATCTATATCTTGAGCATTGGTAAACCGAATCTGGCGTGCGGCCTGAACGTTCTCCGTTTGCTGGATCAGGATCCCATGGGGATCTTTTAACAATGCGCCTTTGTGAAACAGAAGCGCACAGTAATCCTTAAAACCGTGGATCAACACGATATTTTTACCGTCGAACGTGTAACAAGGATGCATCCACTTAAAATCCTCGGTCAGCCCGCAGTCCAGCGCAATTTCTCTCAATAGCCCGAACTCTTCCTTCCACTTTTTAAGCTTATTAAAATACGGATCAATCTTTGTATTCCTTTCACCTTTTGTCATCAAGGTGCCTCCTCTGCTTTTGGTGGTTCTGGCTTGCTCGTTTGCGGTTCGATATATCTGATCAGTACAATACGGATTCTAATGTACTGGCACAAGCCCCTTTGATCTAAGTAACTCTAATTTCACTAGAGGTATACTTTTTTCAAGTTCGCCATTTGTTACATCCAAGCCCTCACGGTCGACAAACACAATAAAGTCTTCAGTAAGTATGGAGTTGTCGGACCAATTCGTTTCATTTAATGAATAGGCCACTTCCTGCCACAACTTCATACCTTCCTCCCACCAATCATCTGTATTATGCCAAAACATAATAAGATTTCTAAGTTTCTGAATTAGTTCTTGATCTGTAAGTTCTTGTTGGTACTTCCCAGGGTGCTCTCCCGAATTCCAGATGGTCCCATAGTCCTTTTTGTTATCCACTTGCTCATCTCGTATATTTTGCAAGCCAGGTTGGAAAATCGGCGAGTATACCGTGTGAGCTTCATCATGTAGAAAGATGGCAAGAAAACAACAGCTTCTTCTATCTACTAATACTCGGGACACATTACCAATTATCTCTCTTAAAGCTGCTATTAGTCCTTTTTTAACTTCCTCTCGGAGAAGCGCCACGTCTTCAGCCAACATCATCACATAAATTACACCTTTTGTGCCATCTAATACTCGACTGAGAATGCCTTTCTCATCATACTCAAAATAGGTTCGGACCAAGTGATCAAAATAACCTGAATTACTTTCGTATTGAGGCTGATATACTTGGATCAACCGTTCACCCTCATATATGTAATCCTCGTACTGTAATTTATCATTCCGAGCAGAATATTCTATGCATCGCTTGATGAAACCATCGTATATCAAATATTCCTTTATAGAGTCCAATACTCCACGGACATATAATCTAGTGATGATTCGATTGTCTTCGTAGACGGTATAAGCGTATCCATCAATTAATTCATCACAAGCCGAAATGCGAAGTCTATCATGATTATCGAATTCATAATAAGTGTCCGTCTCCTCTTCAGTAATTTCCCCTGGAACCGTACTTTGTCGCCCATACCAATACGGAGAAATATCATAACGTTTGCTTATGGTGTATTCTCTCCTACAAATTGAAGACTCAGCCTCTTCTTTATATAATTTATAATTATCTTGCGCTTCCTTACTTAATTTCAAATAATATTCTTTATCAACCATTTTGGGCTCCTCTTTACATTATGATTGACAAGCAATTCGACACAAAGCTAAATTTCACCTTTTTTGTCCTCTTGCCCTACAGTGATTATTCACAATCTTTTTTTGCTTGATTGTCATAACAAAAAAATAACCTTGGCCAACATAAAGGCCAAGGTTATTGACATACGAGCAATTCGGAGACGATTCACGACGAGCGGAGGCTGCATCGTCCCTTCGGCTCCGATCGGTTTGTTTTTGCGTAAAGGGCTTGCGTTTCTCCCTTACCTACTTCTACTGCTCTCATCGTAATCTAGACGGACAAATAGCCTGGTTAAAGAGCAAATTATGTTGTTTTCTCATACAAATGCTCAGGCACTGCTTGCACGAACGGAGACCACTCGCCAGTCGCGTAAAGATACAGTCGGTGCATGGCCCGCGTACAGGCCGTATAAAGAAGCTTGCGTTCGTTTTCCCTGCCGTAGGTTTCGGACGAAGCATCATAGACCAAGACCGCATCGAACTCGATGCCCTTTGCGAGATATACGGGGACAACCATCACCCCGTTTTGATAGGTGACGGTCTCCTTCGTAATGAGCTGCAAGGCTTCGAATCCCTCCAACTGTAATGATTCCAATGCTTGGCGGCTTTCGGCCGCAGTCTTCGTAATGATGGCAATAGAGTCGATGCCGTCGGCTTTAAGTGCCGCGATGTCTTTAAGCAACTGCGCATCACGTCTCTCTCTGCCTTCAAACCTAGCAAGAACAGGCTTCGGTCCGCTCCTCTCAAAGGGTACGATGTCCGACTCATCGGTAAGCAGTTCTTTCGTGAATTCCACGATCTCCCGTGTAGAACGATAACTGCGCACTAGACGAATCAAGCTTGTATCGCCTTCACCATAAAGCCGAAGCAGAGGCGAATCGTCCCCTTGCAGCTTTGTGGACTGCATGAAGATCGCCTGCCCGAAATCGCCGAGTACCGTCATGCGGGCACGAGGGAATAGTTTCTTGAGATACTCGTATTGAAACGGCGAGTAATCCTGTCCCTCATCGACGAAGACATGCCGAATCTCTGTGTTCGTCCGAACGCCTTCGATCAATTCTTTTAAATACAAATAAGGAGTCGCATCCTCATAGAATAATTCGAGCCGATCCAGCTTTTCTTTGGTTTGCTTGCAGATTTCAGGCCACATAGCAGGGACATCGGATTCCTTCGTTTTTTCCCGATATGCAGCTACATCGCCGAATAATTGGACGTATAAGCCGTGGGCATCGATAAACGATAATTTCCTCACGGTTTGCCTCAGCGGTTTGAAGCTCTTCTTCACGATCCGCTGGCTGAGCAATTCCTCTTCCCGTCCGGCGAAATCAAAGTCGCCTTCATCTCCCCGGCGTTTATTGCTTTTTATCTCGTTCACTACGGCGTAATGCTCGGCAATGTCAAAGACTTCCCGATCCTTGTGCAGCTCGCCGAACACTTCCGCATAGAGCTCCGTATCGAGGTAACTCAGCTCCTCGACTACCCAGGACGCCTTAAGCTCCTTGCGTTCCAGTAGCGATAGCTCCTTCAGCAGCCATTTCTGTAGCTGCTCGACCCGATTGGCCAAGCTCAAGGAAGGGTCGAAGCTGTAAAATTGGGTCCTCATTTCCTCCGCCGTAATCAGATCACGCTCCCGGAAGCGAATGCCTTTGAATAGCATCCCTTCCCGGCCCAGCCACTGCGCATAATTCTGCAAGGCTTTCATGAAAGACTCCGATGCCTTGTATTGAATTCCCTGCAGACGTGTCTCGTAATTCGGGGTTGATTGTGCGGTCAGCACATATTCGATCTGATCAAAGGGATCCTCCAGTCGCAAGGATGGACCCAGCCAGTATTCGAGATATTCCTGCAGCGTCGTCTGCTGCATGTTCTCCTCGCCGAGCTCGGGAAGAACAGAGGATACATAGCTGTTAAAAATCGGATTGGGCGAGAAAAGAACAATCTGGTCAGCCTTCAGCGAATCGCGGTTTTTGTACAGCAAGTACGCCACACGCTGCAAGGCCGCAGAGGTCTTCCCGCTGCCGGCCGCGCCTTGTACGATCAGAAGCCGGCTGCGATCGTTTCGGATGATGGCGTTTTGCTCCCGCTGAATAGTGGATACGATGCTTTTCATCTGTGAATCTGCGCCCTTGGCTAGCATTTGCTGGAGCAGCTCGTCGCCGATCGTCAGGTTCGCATCAAACATATTTCGAATTTGACCGTTGTGAATCTGATACTGACGTTTCAGCTCCATCCTTCCCGAAATCTGCCCCATCGGCGTGATGTATGAGGCCTCGCCTGGGGAGTGGTCGTAGTAAAGACTTGCGATGGGAGTACGCCAATCATACACCAGAAAGTTCATTCCATCTTCATCGATGAAGGATGATACGCCGATATAAATCTGCTCGCTCAGGTTCATGCCGTCTTCCAGAAAATCGACGCGCCCGAAATAGGGAGAAGGCAGCAACTGATTGAAGTTCTTCCATTGCTGGGTCAGAAGCCGCTGCCGGCGTTCCCGTTCGGATAATATCGCGGCCTGTTGTTTGATCGTATAGAATGTTTCTTCGAATTCTTCATCCGTGCTTGTATTGACCGTTACTTCTTCCCAGAATCGTCTGCGAATCTCAGCAGCCTGGTCGCTTAGCCCGGTAACCACAGGTTCCAACTCGCCAATCCTTGCTTTCAGCTTTTCCCTGACCTGTTCCAGCCGTTCTTGTTCTGTCTGCCATTCATTTGCTTCCATGATGTTCTGACACACTCCTTTTACCATTTTATGGGGATAAAAAAGAGCATTGACAAATCAGAGGTCACTGGTGTACAATCAAATTAGGAATAGTAATGATAATGCCAGTTAACTTGATTTTTTTCAATTGCGCTATTGATTATAACATAGCGTCTTTTTCATGTTCAATTATTTTTTATTGTCGCTTGGCTTTTCGGCCAAGCTTTTTTTTATTTCTGCATAAACCGAACTTCTCCGCTCTCCCTCATGATTCCTTGTCCCTTCGCGTATCCACTTCTCACCTACGATCCATCCGTCCGTTTCATCAAGGGAATTTAATAGTACTTAACAAAAAAGCAGCCGATTACGCGTCGGCTGCCTTCTCAATATGGATCTATCGGATTTCTTGCTGTTCATTCACTTGCCTGTGAATAAGTTATTATCATACCCGGTATACATATGAACAATGCGATTAGCCGGTTACGCGATTCACGATTTTCAGTACGGCATCCCTCGTTAATTTGCTTCCGCCAGCAGATATGAGATTTACTGTGGCATGGGCTAAAGTTAATGGAATTTTGCAAAATTTCAATGCCGGACCATCCTTCAAATCGGCAATATATGAATCGGCAATTTGTAAATTGCGGCGTGTGTATTGCTGCATCTCCTTAAATCCCCAACCATCCGGATAGAAGTCGACGCCGCGATGAAGATCCTCTTCTCTATTGCGAAGGATATTTACCGCTTGCAGTCCTCTTCCGAAGGCAATTGCTTTGGTTGAATCAGACTGCGTCCCGTCATGCCAGAGCCAAAGCTCGGATAACATTTCTCCAACCATCCCAGCCACGCTATAAGTATATCTGTCCAAATCCTCTTCCGTGTGGATATTCCACCCGCTTTGAACCCACTGCGCCATATGTAACGACATCTTCGCGATGTAACGATATACGATCGGGGCGCCGGATGACGGACAAAGAAGCGCCCAGTCATCGATCTGCATCGTAACGTCCGGTAATATTTCTTGGTAAGGTGAGAGCAAATGTTGTGTGCGGGTTACCATCATATCCTCGGATTTGAATATATCATGAATGCCCAGCAGCAGTTTCACTTTCAATTCGTCCGTGAGTTCTTTATGGTCCTCGATTTCGTCAATTGCCCTCATGCATAGATAGGCAGATGTAACAGCCTCCTTTAATCCCAGTTCCAAATAACTGATGGGTATATAAAAAGTCCGGCTCGTCTTCTTTAACATGATCATCGCTTCATTCAGGGTAACGTTACTAATGAGTATTCCCTCCAAGTATCAGGCTCAACTTTATATTAATTATTACTATGATAACATACATAGATATGGTTAAAGCAAATTTGCTGACGTCCATCGTTAAAACAAAAAAAGCCGCGATTTCCACGGCTTTCTATGCATGTATAATCTTATCCTATTTAAACACGGCGAACTTAGCAGCTTAGCGGATTCCGTTCTTCTTGTCTTGTTATGCAAATAGCTCCAGGCCAAGAAAGAGCAGCAAACCGCTAACACTCGCATAAGCACTGAGGAAATGTTGATTGGTATCCTTCATATAGCGTCTTTCTACAACGGAACGGAACGCATGCAGAATAGCAACAACAAGAATAATATCCTGATGAGCCCACACTCTCCATTCCAATACATATCTCATAACGAAAATGGCAATGAGGGCAGCGACTACAAGGACGAGCTCTCCAATTAAATGAAATCGATTGATATGCTTATACAGCAGTCCGTCTGACGTGGAGGATACCTTCAGCTTTTTTTTGATCCAAACATACCCGCAAATGAAGATGATTACATACAACATGATTGTCATGAGGAACATTCTTGAGGTCCCCCTTTCAAAAAGTAGCAGTCATTATCAGCTTAACATCTTCATGATAGGTTTTCCACAATTACATGATTATGGAATAAGTTTGATTGTATTGCTGAACACCAGATGTCAAAAAAACCGGCCATGATCCTGGCCGGTTCTTCCGCATGAAAATGTTAAAGCTTAGGTTTGTTGTGCAAGATGTCCGTGATCCGGCGCTTTTTGATTCATGATCGGCACCATGACCAGTGAGCCAAGAAGGAATAATAGTCCTGCCCCGCTATAGATCGTGCTCAGTGAGAAGGCATCCTTTAACGCACCGGCGAAAGACATCGAAATGACCATCATGCCAACGAACATCGGATTCAAAACCCCATTTACCCGTCCGACGATGGAGGCATTGGACCATTTCAGAATCATCGTGCTGATCCCGATATGAATGCAAGGGAACACGAGTCCATTGAGAAATTGAACGGTCAGTGTCAGCGGAATGCTCGTCGAGTACCCGACAATTGTCGTGCAGACAGCGCCAGACAGCATGCCTATGGCAAGAAGTAATTGCGGCGGTACCCTCTTCGCAAAGACGGCTACGATCCCGCCGCCGATCAGCATGGCTGCGCCATTCACCATCAGCAGATATTGCAGGAACTCCTCGCTCCTGCCCAACCGCTCGGTTACGATAAACAGGTTGAGGGCTTGAGCTACGCCAACCGCGAGTCCCGCGAGAATAAACGCGAGTCCAAGCATTCGCAGCACCTGGCTTTGCCACACATAGCGGAAGCCCTCAACGAAATCTCTGCGGAACTGGCCTTTAGCGGCGATGGTCTGCGGCTTCATATTATCCTCCGGCAGACGAACAAGGACGAGTGCGGACAGCAGAAATACCGCGCCCATGATCGCAATCGATGTTTCAAGGCCGAACGTGCTGTAAACGAAGGTGCCAAGCATAGGGCCGAGCACCATGAAGATGGCCATCAGCGATTGGAATAAAGCCATCCCTTGCTGCAGTTGTTCTTCTGCCACATGATACTTAAACAAACGCATGCTTGACGGCTGCGAGAATTGTGAAAGGATAGCCGAGATAAACGCAACGAGGTAGACGGAATGCCAAGAACCGTAATGTATGGTCAGAAGGACAACGAATACCGATACCGCGGATAACAAGTCGCACCAGATCATTGTTCGCTTAGGCCGCCAACGGTCGGCAAATGTACCTCCGATGAACGAAAAAACAAAAATAGGAGCGAATTCTGCTACGCTGATTAACGAGATCGCATATGGATCATTATTCGTTCGATCCGCAACGTACAGGAGAATCGCAAAATTACGTACCCAGATCCCGATCTGCAGGAGCACGCTAGATAATAAAATCGTCTGCAGGAACCGATTGCGAAGCAGGCTTGGTGCTTGGGTGCTTTTATCGTGCCTAGTCAATCTTTTCTACCTCCAATTTGTCAATGAAAATGCATTTCTTGTGTAATGGAATGACTCTCCTTTCATGATCTAATTATACGGACCGCATCATCGTTCACCTCCTACTTAAGACTGAATTTTTACTTATGTAGTTCCGCTGAATTCCGTTCAATTCCAGCTTTTTTTTATATCCATTCTCTCCCTTGTACCCGTTCGGAATCGGGAATTATAATGATGGTACCACGACAGCTCGTTGAATAAACTCCGTAAGCTTGCTTGCATCGATCGGCAGCTTCGGTGAATGGATGCCAACGGAATCCAGAATCTGAAACGGTGTGTATTGAATAAACCAACTGCAGCTTTTATTAAAAATTCACCCCAGGAGGCGTTGAACGTATGATTGAAATTACCACCGAACTTGTACGCCGGTTAATCCATAGTCAATTCCCCCAATGGAAGGATTTAACCATCAACCCAGTGGAAAAAAGCGGACACGATAATCGCACCTATCGGCTGGGTAACGATATGACCGTTCGTCTGCCAAGTCACGAACGCTACGCTTCGGCTGTCGAGAAAGAGCTGACATGGCTCCCGGTCTTCAAACCCCATTTGTCCTTGCCCATTCCGGCTCCGGTTGCAAAAGGAGAGCCAACGGAAGAGTATCCTCTTCCATGGTCGATCAATCGTTGGATTGAAGGCGAAACCGTAACGCATGCCAACATTCGGGATGTTAACGAATTTGCCGAAGACCTCGCTGCATTTTTGAAGGAGCTGGAGGCGATCGACGCAAGCGGCGGCGTGCCGGCGGGCACCCAAAATTTTCATCGCGGAGGAAACCTTGCCGTCTACGACAATGAGACCAGATCCATCATCGAAACGCTTTCCGACGAATACGATCAAGCGCTTTTAACGGAAATTTGGGAACTCTCCCTTACGACAAAATATCAATCCGCACCGATGTGGCTGCACGGCGATGTGGCGGTAGGCAATCTGCTCGTAAAGGATGGACGGCTGTGCGGCGTTATCGACTTCGGGACGATGGGTGTCGGCGATCCTTCAAGCGACCTCGTGATGGCATGGAACTTTTTTGACGACGTCAGCCGCCGGATTTTCCTAAACCGTATGAATTTTGATGATAACACCGTTCATCGTGCACGAGGATGGGCCTTGTGGAAAGCACTCATCACCTTCGCTTGGAACGAGCATGGCTCGGAAGCCTCGGTTTGGGGGAAGCACGTGATGGATGTCATAATCCGAGACTATAAAAACCACGGTTTATGATGATGCTTTCAACGCATACAGCTGCGAAACCGTCCTGTCGAGCCGCTCTTTGATGAGGATCGCTTCCGCATATCGGGCTGGTATGCCTTCATACCCGTAGTAAATACCCGCCAGCCCGCCGGCGATGGCGCCGATCGTATCGGAATCATTCCCTAGATTGGCCGCCTTCTGTACGACTCCTGCAAAATCTGGCGTGTTGAGCAAAATATGCAGTACCCAGCGGAAGGTATGCACCACAAAACCGCTTGCCGGACAATCGGGCTCGGCTTCAATCAAGTGTTCGTATTCGCTTCCCGCCACCTCGGCCATGACGGCAGCCCTTAAGTTTTCACCCTGCAAAAGGCGCCGCGCGATTCGGTTGTACATGAGGCAGGCATCGGCGCACCTTGGATCGTAATGCGTCATCCTCGACTGCAGAATCGTCACTCGTTCCATGTCCGCCGGATCCTTATAGGCCAGAGCCGCCGGCAGGCAGCGCATGAGGGATCCATTCCCGCCGCTTTGCCCCATATCCATATGCGCAACAAAAGCCGCTTCGAGCCAATCCCCCTCGTAGGTTTGAAAAACATGACGGATGATATTCCCGATGTCTTTGGGACGCGATCGATACCATTCCATAAAGAAACGCCCGATCGCTTCCATCGGCTCTGCAGGATTCTCGATAATGCCTGCCGCGACGCAAAGCGTCATCATCGTATCGTCGGTCACTTCTCCCGGTTCCAGATTCCAGACCCCGCCGCCGATGATTTCCGTCAAATAACCGTACTGTGCTTCGATCTCCCGCGTACTCATAAACTCCGTCGTCCCGCCCAAAGCGTCGCCCACGGCCACCCCGTATAGTCCGCCCTTGATGCGATCGAAATATTTGTTGTCCATGCAAACACCTCACATTCTGTCCGTGTAAAACCACTCGCAGCATTATATCAAAGTTATAGAGGCGAATGTCTTCCCACACAAGCGATACTCTGTAAAAAGCAGTAAACCCAGCCTCGGTAACGGACTAGGTTTAGTACTTAAAGTCAGTTTCGCAGTTCATGAAAAGGCTTTAATCCTCAGTATAAATCTGGAAGGTCACGCCGAATTTATCGGTTACATCGCCAAAGCCTGGGCTAAAAGGCGCTTCCTCGAACGGCATATTCACTTGACCCTCTTGCTCCAAGGCTTCAAAAAATCGTTTGGATGTCTCCACGCTGTTCGTTGAAATGCAGATGGTGACCTGTTTGCCTTTCGGAATCGAGGTGCCGGTCGGTGCATCCGAGAACATGAGTTCAGCTTCGCCAATCCGCAGCTTCGCATGTGCGACAAGCTGATTTAATGCATCCGTGTATGTGTTCGGCATTTCCGGCATGTCTCCGTAAGTAATGATGGAAAGGACTTCGGCATCTAAAGCTTGTTCATAGAAGCGGATAGCTTCCCTTGCATTCCCTTCCATATTTAAATAAGGGGTAAGTTTGACTGTCATCCTCAATCAACTCCTTTTTTTCAATCATAGCAAAACAACCAAGAATGGATTTCTTATGGATTGCTATCTTGAAAATCAGGCTAGCCATCCCCTTTATAAAAGCAACCCAAGCGAATAGGCTTGGGTTGCATCGTTTTTTTCAGCATGGATATTAAGCCGTGCACTTTATGAAACCGAAATTTCCTTTTCCATAATATAATCGTCCATCACGAATCCATTCCCGATATCCGCGATTTGTTCCCTCACGGTCCGATAGCCTTTTTTCTCATATACGGCGATGCTGGATTCATTATGTCGATTGACAGTCAGCCAAATATGGCTCAAGCTTCGGTCTTTACACAGCTCTTCCAGGAACACCATCGCTTGACTGGCATAGCCGCGTCCGCGGTGCTCCTTGCTAATGTAAAACTTGCTCAGGAAGAGCTTGTCCTCTTCTTGTCTGACCGACATATAACCGACGGTGGAGGAGTCAGCCGAATGGATCAAGTAATATTCGTAGTCCTGATGCCGGATCTGATCCGTAATCGCCGGGACAGCTTGATATTTGCCGATCATATATTCGATCTGCTCCATAGAAATGATGGATACGTAATATTCGCGCCAAATTTCTGCCGCCAGCCTGGCAACCTCTGCGATTTCTTCCACCGTTTTCACTTGTGTAAATTTCAGTTTCATGACATCTTCCCGCCTCTCCCGGATCGTTGGTTCACGCTCTACTAACATATCATCCGATCCCCGGCAGGTTCAATAACGGTTGGTTAAGCCGGGAAAGATTGTTATCGTAATACTCATCAGGATGATACCTTAAGTCCGTTCTCCCGAGTACATGCTTTCATCCTGCAATCGAACCAATACCTTGCCGTAACGCCCACTCTGCCGGATCGTGACGTTGCCGGACGGATAAGCTTGCTCTAAATAATCCGTTATCAATTTACGCTTCTGATCATCTGGGGCTTGACCATGACCGCGAAGCCAGTTCATGATTTCCTGCAGCGCAGCTTCGCTTGAGACTTCCGTCGTTTTCGTTTCCCGCGTTACAAGGGACTCGTAGGAATATCCTTTGAGGTATAGCAGGTGAAGCAAATACCCGAATTCCATATGTTTCGATCGGTAAGGCTGATCGGTGATGAGCGGCCAGATTTCATTCATCAGGCTGATCTCGGTGGAACCTGCGGGCATACTGATATAACAAAACTCCCGGGCGCATTGCAGTACCTTCTCTACGCTCTGCCAATCCACGATGACCGGGCACATCGAGAGAAAAACGAGATCGAACGCCTGGCTCCACCCTTTGGCCTGTACGTCAATATCTTCAAAACGTTCGGGAACGATCTTCACCTGATCCTGTGGAAAATTTGTTATATTCTCTTTCAGCAGATCGATCAAGGGCTGCGAAGACTCCACGGCCGTTACATCAGCCCCGCGCTCCGCAAACGGAACCGAAAACACGCCCGAAGCGGCCCCGATATCCAGAACGGAGGCATTATCGAATCGAACGCCTTGCCCTTCAAGCCAGTTCATGATGCGCGAAGTCCTTTTTCTCCCTTCTTCATTAAATGATTGCTCATTGAAAGTCCGGGCCTTATGATCAAATGCTCGGGCCGGTTCGATTCCGGCTTTTTTCATTTTGTTGATGACGCTGTCGCCATGTTCCTTCCAAGCTTGTTCCCATATGGCTTCATTAAAAAAATCGTTCAAGACATCCCTCTCGCTTTCCGTTATGGTTTATGGTGCATGGTATTACAATTTTGGATATTACATATCCATAATTGTCGCGCACGAAAAGTATATTACTTCCCGTTTCAGCATACTGACAAAAAGTTAATTACGGATCTACGTTATCCATAATATATGATTCATTCCCCATTTGCAATGCCCTTTTTTGATTAATCTGCGGTTGGCACACTGCCGCTGGCAACATAGCTTGAATAAACCCGCACATAAAAAATGCTCTCCTATTCCACCCATCGTCAGAAATCAATATAGATGTAAAGTTATACAGCCGATCTTCCTCCGGAGGAAAATCGGCTGTGCCTCTGATATTTACTTAGGGATCTTGCGTTGTTGTACTTTGCTAGCCTTACATGTCGGTGACGCGAAGGTAGGAATTCATCCGACACTTCAATGGCAAGATCAGGCTTCGCTTATCATTTGCCGCTCAATTTGCTTCAGTTCATAGAAGTAGCCCTTTTGCTCCATCAGCTCCGAATACGTGCCTGCTTCCATGATTCTGCCTTGATCCATGACCACGATCCGGTCCATTTCTTCCAAACCGGTCAGCCGATGGCATATGAGAATAAGCGTATCATCCTGCGCTTGCGCCAGCAATTGTCTGAAAACGCGCTGCTCGGTGATGTAATCCAGTGAAGACGTCGGTTCGTCTAATAGCCACAAACGCCCTTTCCGGAGCATGGCCCGTGCCAAGGCCAGCCGTTGCTTTTCTCCGTCGGACAAGTTCTCGCCCTTCTCATATACCGCAGCCTCCAGAGATAGATTCGGCAGCTGGACTTTATCCAGTATCGCGGACAACTCATGGTCGTCATGATGTTCGGCATCCAGCAGCAGGTTGTCTCGAATGGTTCCCCGGAAGAAATGACTGTGCTGCAGCACTACATTCGACGCTTGCCAAATGCCCGCTTCATCCAATTCCTGAATCGAAACATCATGCAAACGAATCTCGCCGCTCGTCGGGGTACGCAGCTTGAGCAGCAATTCGACGATCGTTGTTTTCCCTGACCCGCTCGGCCCGACAATGGCCGTTTTGGAACCAGCGGGAAAATGGAGGGATACGTTTTGGAGTGCAGGACGCCATTCATCTTCATATTGGAACGTAACCCTGCGCAGCTCCACCGAAACGGCTTGATTGACGGGTAGAATGCCGCTCGGCTGCGGCGCCATCACATCGGCAGCATGAACGATTTCCGCGAGCCGCTTGGCCGCGTGCTCGCTGTCCTGCTTATAAGCCGGCAGCGTGGCCATTGGCGCCGCCTCTTCGAACACCGTAAGCGAAGCCATGACCAGCATGGCGAGAAACACGCCGGCAAGGGAGCCGTCCATGATCAGATAAGCACCGAGAATCAGCACGCCCCAAGAAATGAGATACGTCACAAAAGTATGCAGCGATTGCCCTCGCAGCAGATGCACGGCAGATGCCTGCTGCTCCGCTGATAAAACTGCCGAGGCATGCTGCAGCAGCTCCTCTCGCTGCTTCAACTGCCCATATACTTTTAAATCACGGAAACCGTAGAGCAGTTCGGTCACTTCCGTGGAAAATGCCGCCCGCTGCCGGCGAACGCGACCATGAATTCTTCTCTGTCCAAGCAATACCAGCGCTGGAACCACAAAAGCCGTTGCCAGCATCCCAACCACAAACAAACAGGCAATCCAGATCGAGAAAGCGGAAGTAAACAACACCGTCGCCAAAAACACCATGACCACGATGATAGGGGGATAAGCAACGCGCAAAAAATAATGCTGCAAGCTTTCTACATCCCCGACGATCCGCGCGAGCAGCTCACCGCTCCGCTTCTTGCCCAGTATCCCTGGCGTTAACGGAACAAGCTTGGCAAAAAAAGACGTGCGCAAACGGCTGAGCAGAGAAAACGTCGCCCGATGGGAATACAAGCGTTCTGCATAGCGGCTGCCCGCCCGCAGCAGACCCAGGATTTTCACCAGAGACGTCAGCACGATCAAGGTATAGAGCGGCGGGGCAAAAACCGTCTGCGAAATGAGGTATCCGCTAAGTGAAAAGAGACATACACCTGCGATGCCGGCTAAGAATCCGCCGATGACGGCCATGGCAATATCCTTGCGTTCCTCAATCATCGCTTTTGTTAGAATAGCCAGCTCATTCATGCGAACCTCCCTTTCCGATGGGCATCCACCATTTCGGCGTATTGCGGCAGCCGAGCAAGAAGCTCTTCATGGCGCCCGCATCCAAGCAGGGCTCCGTTGTCCATAAACAGGATCTTGTCGGCATCTTTTATCGTATACAAGCGGTGCGCAACGGTAATCATCGTCGCTTGGCTTGCAAGCTCGGCAATGGACAGCTGCAGGACGCGTTCGGTCTGGAGATCCAATCCCACGGTGGGCTCGTCAAACAAAATGACGGCAGGCCGCTTCAAAAAAGCGCGCGCCAGCGCAAGCCGCTGCTTTTCGCCGCCTGACAACCCCCTGCCCCCTTCGCCGACGAAGGTGTCATAGCCATGCTCGAGCTCGGCCGCAACCGCGGCAAGTCCGGCAGCTTCCGCCGCCTGCTCGACGTCAGTCCTAGAGACGTCCCTGCCCGCGCCAATCGCAATATTCTCGGCAAACGTGCCGGCAAAGATATATGGATGCTGGGTAATGTAGCTGACATGATCAAACCATGAAGCCTCATCGTCTGAATTAAGCGCCCTTCCGTTCACCAGCACTTCACCTGATACCGGCTTCAGCAGCCCGGCCACGAGA
This sequence comes from Paenibacillus sp. CR_12, assembly GCF_041953985.1. Lineage (NCBI taxonomy): Bacteria > Bacillati > Bacillota > Bacilli > Caryophanales > Paenibacillaceae > Paenibacillus > Paenibacillus sp. CR_12. The sequence goes on from NZ_JAVFHO010000002.1 coordinate 537,011, forward strand.
TGCAGCAAGGTTGTTTTGCCGGACCCGCTTTTACCGACAATCGCTATATGCTCTCCTGGCTCAAACGATATGGAACCCACCGCAAGCTCGAAGGAATCCGGCGCATACTGAAACCGGACATCTCTCAGCTCGATGGACGGGGGCATTTGAATGAACCCCCCACCGGCTGTCCCCGGCTTGTCCAACGCAATCGTCCAATCTAACTCGCCTGTTCCATCCCTATGATCAGCACCCTCACGTCGAGTGCTTAACGCTTCTTCATCTTGCGTTTCCTCAAGCATCTCTTCCACCTTACGGATCGCCCCCATACTGGTGCGGCCCCCGTGAAAGGCGGTTCCCGTGTTTTTTAACAAACTGTAAAACTCGGGTACCAGCAGCAGGATCAAAAAGGCGGTGTGGAAGGAAAGCGATTTGAAGACCAGGAGCTGAAGCGCCAGCTCAAGCGCAACGATGCCAATGCCCAGCATGACGATGGATTCCAGCATGAAGGTATTGGTGAACGCAATTCGCAAAATGTCCATCGTCGCATCCCGGTACCCCAGGCTGCTGCGTTCGATGTCCTGCTGATGATGGCGAGCACGGCCGAAGAGCTTCAACGAAACGAGTCCTTGCAGAGAGTCGAGAAACGTGCCGGAAAATTCAGCCAACCGCGCGAATTTCTCCTCCGATTTGTTCTTCGTTTTGAGCCCCACCAATACCATGAATATCGGAATAAAGGGAGCGGTAACCAGCATAATGAACCCGGAATTCATATGCTGCGTAAATACTACGGCCAAGATCAGAATAGGAATGATGGCAGCTTCCATCATTCGCGGCACATACTGGCTGAAATAACTGTCCGCCTCATCCACGGCATCCAGCGCCACGCTCACCTTTCCGCCTGTTTGCCCGCGAAGCGCCATCGGCATGGAAGCCTTGGTCAGCTTTCGCAGCACGGCCGCTCGCATATCCGTTTTGGCCCGGGCAGCCATCTGCAAACCGATTCGTCCATTGCCATACGACAGCAGCGTACGCGCAGCCATGACGCCCAGCAGAATAACAAGAATGACGGCAACCGACGATAACGAAGCACGCTGCACAAATATCTTCTCCACCGATTCTGCGAGCAGCACGGCCTGGCCCACGATGGCGGCACCGAGCGCAAGCGACACGCCACCCAGGAGAACAAGGTGTCTTCTTTGCGCGGACATTTGCTGGGAGATCAGTCCCGTTTTTTTCTTCATGATGACGTCCCTCCTTCATGCCGACCTCTGTATGTGATTTCACAACGCATCGGTTTATTTTTTGCCTTTTACATAATCCGCATCAAACAGGAATAGCCTGAAGACCAGGATAAGGGACGGAATCAGCAGACACAGTCCGCCGATAAAGGCGATCACCAGCGCAACGCCCATCGACTCGTGCGTGGCACCGCTTTGAATGGTAATATACGGATCCAGAATATACGGATATTGTCCGATGCCATAAGCAAAAAAGGCACAGAAAAACTGAAGCATCACGCAAATAAAGGCTAGTCCGTAGCGCCGCCCGCTGTACAGAAGCCATACGGATATCATGAAAAAACCAACGGAAAGCGCCAGCAGCCACCATAAGTCCATCATGTTTTGAAAATGCCGCTCATTATGCTGAGAGAGATAAATGAATGCCGTTAGCGCGGCAATGATGGTTGGCATGCTCCAGAACAGAGCATAAGTCCGCATCAGCTTGAGCGCAGGCTGGTCGTCCGCCCGGGAAGCGTAATAAGACAAGAACGAACCACTGATAAACAGCACCGATACAATGGCCAATGCGACGATGCTCCACGACAACGGGCTTGTCATCAGCGACAAGTACTCTAAAGAAACGGCCCCGCCTTCCTCCACGATAAAGCCGCCCTCGGAAAGGGTCAGTGCCACCGACAACGATGCCGGGATCAGCAATCCCGTGGCCCCGTATAAAAACAGATACACGATGTTTTCTTTGGAGCCATAGTTCTCAAATGCGTAAAAGGACCCTCGAATGGCCAGCAAAATGACGGCGATGCTTCCCGGCACAAGCAGCGCAGAACCATAATAATAGGCCGTATCGGGAAAGAACCCGACGATGCCAACGAAGAAAAAGACAAAGAACACGTTCGTGATCTCCCAGACCGGCGACAAATAACGAGAGATCAAACGATTGAGCAGATGGTCCTGCTTCGTCAAGCGGGCATAGAAGGCAAAAAATCCGGCGCCGTAATCGATGGAGGCCACGATCAAATAGCCGTACAAAAACAGCCAAAGCACGGAAATGCCTATCAACTCGTAACTGATCATAACGGCTCACCCTTTTTCCATGGAATGAATTTGCTTCTCTTTGGACAGTTCTTCAAGCTCGGCTTCTGCCGGCTTGTTACGGAATAAGCGCCGCAGCACAAAAATACACATGACGCCCAGCACGATATACAGAAGGAGGAAAAGGAAAAAGAGAACCCTCACATTCGGCGAGGAGGTGGCAGCTTCCTCAACCCGCATGTATCCGCGGATAATCCACGGCTGTCTACCGACTTCGGCATAGAACCAGCCCAGCTCTACCCCTAAGAACGCCAGCGGCGCGCTAAGAACGATGGCCCGAAGCAGCCACTTGTTGAGCTCGTTCCGTTTCTTCCACATCACGAACAAGAAATACAAGAACGCAACGCCGAGCATCACAAAGCCGATGCCGGCCATCATATCAAACAAATAATGCACGAGCAGCGGAGGGCGCTCATCGAGCGGAAACTCCTCCAGCCCCTTCACCTCGGCATTAAAGTCGCCAAAGGCCAGGAAGCTGAGCGCCTTCGGAATGTGAAGAGCCCCCATGACCTTCTGCTCGGCGTTCAGCCATCCCAACAGGATCAAATCCGCGCCGCGTTCCGTTTCAAAATGCCACTCTGCGGCCGCCAGCTTCTCCGGTTGATGCTCCGCCAAAAACTTTGCGGACATATCGCCGGCAATAGTGGTCAGCATACTGAAGACCAGCACCGCGCCCATCATCAGCTTCAACGCTTTTTTGTAATACGCCGACGCTCCTTTTCTAAGGATAATATAAGCCGCAATGCCCGCCAGCAGGGCTGCCCCCGTCAAGTAGGCCGAGGATAATACATGGAACACCTTGGAGGGCGTTGCCGCATTAAACATCGCCTGCAGCGGATTAACCGCCGTAAAGTGACCGGCTTCCATAACAAAGCCTTCAGGCTGATTCATAAAACCGTTCACCGACGTGATAAAAAAAGCGGACATGCTTGCGCCAGCTACAATGGGTAACGTTAGCAGCCAGTGAACATACGGATTGCGGAAGCGATCCCACGTGTACAAATAAATGCCGAGGAAAATGGCTTCAAAAAAGAAAGCAAAAACCTCCATGAATAATGGAAGAGCGATCACGTTTCCTGCCAACTGCATAAAGTTCGGCCATACCAATGCCAGCTGCAGGGCAATCGCCGTTCCGGTTACCACGCCGACGGCCACGGAAATGACAAATCCTCTCGTCCATCTCTTGGCCATCAGAATGTAGTGCGAATCCTTCTTTCGTATGCCGACGAATTCGGCAATTGCAATCATTAATGGAACACCGACGCCGACCGTGGCGAATATGACATGAAATGCCAAGGTTAACCCTGTTAACCATCTGCTCCACAGCACCGTATCTACGACCATGCCAGAATGTCTCCTTTCAAACGCAATTCATTCGAATCGGGTCAGACCCTAAACTATACTTACCCGATATTCAAAGGCTATTATAACGAAGCATGATCACAAATGAATCACGACTGCGCTCCGTTCATGAAAGGATCGAATCTTTCTGACATCTCGGTGAAAAACAAGAAAACCACTCGTTCGAGCCATTGCATTGTCAGACGATACATGATATCCGCGGCAGTGGTAAATTACTTAAAAAGAACCCCATTTCCAGCCCATGAGCGGGTAAAGAAACGGGGTTCTTACAACTACAATTCTATTTGTGATGACGGATAACCATCCACCTGTTGATGTTACAAATTCACGCTTGAGCGGCTTCTTGTTTCTGCGAACGCTTAGCCTGCAACAGTGCAAAGGTTATGAGTATAAATGCTGCGAGTGCCAGCATCGGGATGGTCAACCAACCGAACCAATTCAAGTAGTCGTCCATACAGGACACCGGCCCGCATGCCGCCGCGCTCAAATCGTGCGGAAGTTTTTGGATGACGATATGGTAAGTCGATATCCCTCCCCCAATGAGGATCAGTGGCAGGACGTACGGGACGATATCTGTCTTTTGCCGGTACGCTGCGATTCCCAGCACAATGACTAACGGATACATGAAAATCCTTTGGTACCAGCATAAGACGCACGGCGTAAAATGCCAAACTTCACTTAGAAACAAACTTCCGCTAGTAGCCACTGTGGCGACCGTCCATGCAAAAAACAACCAGACTCCGGTTTTGTTCATGGTTTCAAACTTCGTCCCTTCTATTGGTGTTTCGACATCATATCGAAATGGATGTATCTTATGGTCTGCGACTCGGTCCCACTCTTCATTCGAGCTGATGACATTTCTCATTTTCGCTTAATTATAAATATAATTAAATGGCTCCTTTGGGCTATAAGCTGCTCTGGCCCAGCTTGTTCTGCGAACGGACTCATCATGTAACGTATCAAATAAACCAGCGAATAAAAAAAGATTTTGCCGCTGATAGGGACAAAATCTTTTTTGGTTTGTACACTCCATTGATGAATACCCACTTTGCATGTTCTGAGCTTTTGTTACATACCTATGAGGGAAACCTATGCTTTCAGGTGAAGGAAGGGATAGAATGAAGACCAGATGGGGGATTGCTCTGCTGCTGATCTGCACGATCGCGGCCATCCTGATGTTTCGACAGGTTCAGGATCGTACTCCAACGGAGGATCTTTATACCGATGGACAGCTGCGTATGGAAATACAAACCGTTTCGTCTGCTGCTGAACCCATGCAGGAAACCGTTTTTGAGCTCTTCGTGACCGAGCTTCCCGAGAAGCCGATTACCGATGCTGACATTGAACTTCACATCGCGATGCCGGATATGTTTTGCGGCGTGTTCCCCGCGGAGGTCGTCGAATCCAAGCCAGGCGTTTACAGCGCGACGGCAACCCCTGTGATGCAAGGCCTCTGGGAAGCCGAAGCCGTTCTGCGTTGGGAAGATCGCCATGTCGAAGTAAGGACGTTGTTCAAAGTTCGCTGAGCCCCTGTTACCATAGCCACGGGTGAATGCCCGGTATCCATCCATTGGCGCTTAGTCCTTTTAAAATAGACAGGATTCCCATCAGAAAAGCTAGAAATCCGCCGAATTTCCGCATGCCCCTGCGCCATTTTTTCGTCAGGCTGCCGGCAGACATCGCCACCACGAACAGGATCGGAAATGTTGCAAGTCCAAACACCAGCATAATCATAATACCTTCCAGGCCGGAACCGGATGCCGCTGCATTCATCTGCATCGCATAGGTTAAGCCGCATGGAAGAAAACCAAGCAGAATGCCGGTTAAAAAAGTCGCAAGCATCTCATAACGCTGACCAAGCCGTGCCAGTTTCGCTTGAAAAAATGGATGTCTCGGCAGATGAGCGTTATATATGGGCAATGTGTAGCGGCGAATGGTCCAGAGCAGAATGAGCATTCCTCCAATGATGCTGGCTGCTCCTTGGAAACCGACAAAGCTGCCGGCCACATCCAGGAAGGAGCCCACCACTCCCATAAAACCGCCAATGGCCGTATAGGTGATAACTCTGCCCGCATTGTAGGCCAATACGGATTTCAGCGGAGAGCCTTGGTTTCCAAGTGCCAGAGAAGAAACGATTCCCCCGCACATGACCAGACAATGCGGCGCACCCATTAATCCCGCCAATGCCACTAACGGTAATCCGCTTCCGGTCAAGGCCATGCTCTCGCCCCCCGTTTTCCCCACAGTTGGAGCCGCAGCGAGTTGCCGACAACCAGCAGCGAGCTTGCCGCCATTCCAATACATGCAATGCGCGGGTCCAAATAACCGAATGCAGCCAAAGGTACGGTCAGGACGTTATATAATAGTGCAAAGAGTAGATTCTGATGAACATTCCGCATCGTATAACGACTCCAGGTGTAGGCTTCCGGAATTCGGGATAGCCTGCTTCCGATCAGGACGACGTCTCCTGCCTGTTTGGCTGCATCCGTTCCACCGCCCATGGCGATGCCAACATCGGCGGCGGCCAGCGCAGCCGCATCATTAATGCCGTCGCCGACCATGGCCACGGAACGACCTTGCTGCTGAAGCTCGCGTATGAACGCAAGCTTCTGTTCAGGAAGCATGCCGGCGCGTACCAGCTCAATGCCTGTCGCGGCAGCCACGGTCAGCGCCGTTCGCTCCTCATCGCCAGTTACCATCCACACTTCGGCTTTTTGCTTCAGCTCTTGTACGACGCCTCGCGCATCCCGCCTGAGTTTGTCAGCCATATCAAACGTACCGATACACGTCCCGTTCACGGCTATATAAAGTCTTATATGACCGGAGGCCGCTTCCTGATGAAATCCAAACCTTTTATCCTCCGAAAAGCGTATGCCCATTTCCTCCAGCCATTTCCGGTTCCCCACGCATACGTTGTTTCCTTCCACATCGCCTTCCATTCCCTTTCCCGGCCGTTCGTGGAACGAGGCTGCTTCCGGAATGGGGACCTGTTGGTCTTTCGCCGCTTTCACAATGGCTTGCGCCAGTGGATGCATGGACAGAGAAGCTAGAGCCGAGGTCAGGCGAAGTACGTCTGCGTCACGTTGTCCAGCCGCTTGGATGGCAACAAGCTGCGGCAAGCCTTCGGTCAGCGTTCCCGTCTTATCCAGCAATACGACATCGATTTGCCGCAGCCTTTCCAGGGAGCGCGCCTCTTTGAACAAAATGCCCTTTTGGGCAGATGATCCGGTTGCAATCAGGATGGAAATCGGGGTTGCCAGTCCAAGCGCACAAGGGCAAGCGACCAGTAAAACAGATAACGCGTGACGCATCGCGGTTTCAGAGAGATCAGGGCCATGGGAAAACAATAGCCATCCTGCAAATGTTATCGCCGCACAGCCCAGCATAACCGGTACAAAAACCGCCGCAATGCGGTCAACCGTTCTTTGAATGGCCGGTTTGCTCTGCTGCGCGGCTTCGATCAGTGCAATCATCTGGGAAAGTCGGGTTTCCTTATGCTTCTTATCGACCATGATATGCAGACTCCCGACCAAACAACGGGTTCCGGCATATACGCGGTCTCCGCTGCATTTGGTCACCGCCGTGCTTTCGCCTGTCATCATCGATTCATCCGCATCCGCCGTTCCCGAATGAACCACACCGTCAACGGATATCCATTCTCCGCTCTTCACCACAATGCGGTCCCCTGTTTGTGCCTGATCTGCCGTAATCCATTCTTCGCCATGCTGTCGCAACACCCGCACCAGCTTCACCTGAAGCGAATATAAGGCACTCAGTTGTTTCAGCGCTTTTCCCTTGGCAATGGTCTCCAGCCACTTGCCTAACAAAACCACGGTCATAATCATGGCAATCGTATCGAAATACAGGGTGGGGTGAGAGGTATCGTGTGCGGCATGAAACATCGCGTAGTGGCTGTAGAAGTAAGCAACGGACGTGCTGATGGCAACCAAGGTATCCATGTTTGCGCTGCGATGGATGAAGGCTTGATAAGCGCCGTAATAAAATGGATAGCCCACGCCAAACTGAAGAAACGTCGCAATCAGGAATTGAAACATGGGCTCCATGAATAAATTCGGCGTCCATGGTTGAAACCACACGAACATATGGGCCAGCATCGCCCACAAAAGCGGAATGGACAAACACGCAGCGATCGCGAACCGGGTGCGATAGGCGCGAGTTTCGGCTTCTATTCCTGCTTGGGGATGCGAGAGCTTGCCCGTTGCCTTATAGCCGAGCTTAGCAATTTTGGCGGTGATCGCCTGCATTCCAATTTCCCTCGGTTCGTAGTGAACGGTAGCCCGAGACAAAGCCAAACTGACATGAACAGCTTGAACCCCCTTCTCCTTGCGAAGCGCTTTTTCGATTCGGGTTGCGCAAGCCGCGCATGTCATACCACTTACTTGTAGTTGCTCCAGTTTCATATTCGCTCACCTCCGGCGCTCGTTCATGGGATCGCTCGTCCATAAATTGTATGAAGGTGTTCGAATATTAAGAATAGCTATAAAGAGCCATGCAGCTTCCACTATAATGGCTGCATCCGGAAAAAAGCAAAAACCCCCTTTTTTCAAGGGGATTTTCTAAGGGCTGCTATTTTTCTGCTATCGCCAAAACGTCGTACAGTTTGCCTTATCCAGCATATTAAACTCGATCATTCTCTCCAGCAATGAGAAATCAACCGGACGATCCCACCGAATGCGGACTAGCTCCTTGGTGTGATCATAGCCGGCCTTGACGATTTCATCCGAAAACTGATGTATCCCTGCCTTTTCAGGGGCAACCGCCAAGTGAGGTTTGGCTACGCTAAAGCCAATGATAAATGTGCCGTGGTCGGTGAACATTGGCTGATTCCACGCCATTTTCGGCATCAGATTCGGAAATTTTTCGGCGACCCACCCCAAAACCTCTTCGGTTCTCGCCCGATGCTGCGGGTTTTCGATTTTCGCTAAAAAATCTGCAAAAACCTCCATGTTGTTTCCTCCTTCTAAGACGCCAGCTTATGCGGCGTTCATGCTTAAGCTAATTCTCTATCCATGATTTCTCTATAATCCATGGATTCCGCTCTTTACGATCAGTAAAAATCAATTGCTAATATCCAAAAAAAGCATCCTTTTTGATATTCCGCTTGGATACACCCTTACTTTGCAAGTACGCAGTAACCGACTCCACCATGGATTTCGGCCCAGCGACCAAATACTTGCCATGATCCTTATGCCGGGCGATGAACTTATCGATTTCCTGATCTAAATCATTTCTTGAATCAAGATAAGATACCTGGATCGAAGGATGGCTGGCTATTGCATCAAGTTCATCTTTATAAAGATAGGACTTCTTGCTATCCATATAGAGAAGTTGTATGGGTTTCAACTCATTTCCGGCTGCCGTTATTTGTTTTAAAATTGACCGAAAAGGCGTCATTCCGATTCCGGCCGCGATCAGGAGCGAGGGACTTTGAGGATCCAAATGAAAGGACCCTACAGGACCGCTCATTTTCATATGCATGCCTGGTTTTAATTCCAGCAGAGCCTTCTTGAATTCGCTTGGGTTATCCCCGATGCGCGTTGTTATGTTAACGATGTTTTCTGAGGAAACAGAACTGATGCTGAATGGCTTTGTAGCATTCTTCATGGTTTTATGCGTAATGCTGAACAATCCGTATTGCCCTGCTTTCCATGTTAAATCTGGTCCTTTTTCGAATGAAAAAGTGTACACGTCTTCCGATTCTTTGCTGCTCTCTATAAATATCAATTTCCGCTTTTGGAATATAGATAGAAAATCTTTAATAAAACCCATGATCTCCCCCCTGTTACATCAAATATCTTCCCGTAATCGACAGCTCCGCCTGAGTGATCTGCGCCGGCGTGCCCTCAAACACCACTTGCCCGCCCTTGCTGCCTCCGTCCGGTCCCATGTCGATGATCCAGTCCGCTTGGCTGATCACCTCGAGGTTATGCTCGATGACAATTACCGTATTGCCTGCGTCCACAAGACGGTTCATGATCTCCAGCAGGTGGCCGATATCCGACATATGCAGACCGGTGGTCGGCTCGTCCATCACGTAAATGCTGCCTTTCTTATGCAGCTCGCTTGCCAGCTTGATGCGCTGGCACTCCCCGCCCGAGAGCGTGCTGAGCGGCTGGCCGAGCGTAATATAGTTCAATCCCACATCGCTCATGGCCTGAAGCTTGCGAACAACCTCTTTGAGTTCAAAAAAGTCCAGTGCCTGCTCCACCGTCATCTCCAGCACTTCGGCAATCGACTTGCCGTTCAGTTTGTACTCGAGTACCTCATCCTTGAAGCGTCTCCCCCCGCACACATCGCATGGCAGCTTTACGCTGTCGAGGAAGGAAAGGTCCGTATACAATACGCCAAGCCCTTGGCAGTTCTCGCAGGCTCCCTTCGAGTTGAAGCTGAACAAACCCTGGTTCACCTTGTTCGCCGAAGCAAATGCTTTACGAACATCATCCATTATGCCCGTGTACGTGGCTGGATTCGAGCGCGTGGATACGCCTACCGCCGATTGATCGATGACGATTGCATCCGGATGCTGGCTGAGAAATACTTCGTTGATCAGGGTGCTTTTGCCCGAGCCGGCGACACCCGTAACAACGGTCAGCACTCCGGTCGGAATATCGACGCTCACGTTCATTAGATTGTGCAGCGTGGCCTCCTTGATGGACAGCTTGCCGGATGGCTGCCTGCAGTCGTGCTTCAGCTGGAGCGGCCGCTTCATATGGGTCCCTGTTAAAGTAGCAGACTCCAGAAGTCCGGAGTAGCTTCCCTCATATACGATGGTACCGCCGCGGCTGCCGGCGTACGGCCCAACGTCGACGATATGGTCCGCCACCTTGATCACATCGGGATCATGCTCAACGACAATAACGGTGTTGCCCTTGTCGCGCAGCTTCTGAAGCAGTTCATTTAACCTGTGTACATCGCGGGGATGCAAGCCAACGCTGGGCTCATCGAAGATGTAAGTGACGTCCACGAGGCTGCCGCTCAGATGCTTGACCATTTTGACGCGCTGCGACTCGCCGCCCGACAAGGTATCCGTCTCGCGGTCCAGCGTCAAGTAATCCAAGCCGATATCCACCAGATGCTGCAGACGCTCCGTTAACGATTTGATGATCGGTGCGGCGATCGGATCATCGATCTCGCGTATAACGCGGATCAGCTGGCCCACTTCCATGGCGGACATCTCCGCAATGTGGAGTCCATTGATTTTGCAGCTCAGCGTCGCTTGGCTGAGTCTTGCGCCGCGGCAGCTGGGGCACGGACCCTCCGTGATAAATGGCATCACGGCTTTCTGCGTGCGTTCGGACTTCGTTTTCACATCCTGCTTGATGTATTTGTTGGTGAACTTCTCAATGACGCCTTCCACCGTAATGTTCGTTGCCTTACCGGCGAAATCCATCTTTACTTTTCTTGCCTTGGCATACAGGAGATGCTCCAATTCCTCATCGGAATAATCGCTCAGCTTTTTGTCCGGATCAAAATCGCCCGATTGCAGTATCATGTTCCACTCCCAGCCGTTTACCGAATAGTCCGGCAGCATCAGAGCGCCTTCATTCAGCGACTTGGTCATGTCCACCGCCTTGCTCATGTCGACGCCAAGCTTGCGACCGATTCCGTTGCACTCCGGGCACATGCCTTGCGGATCGTTGAAGGAGAATAAATGCGCGGGTCCGATATGGGGCTGACCCACTCGGGAGAATAAAAGTCGGAGAATGGGAGAAATATCGGTAATGGTGCCCATCGTGGAATGGGAACCGCCGCCAAGCCGCTTCTGATCCACGATAACGGCCATGCTCAGATTCTCGATTGCGTCCGTATCCGGCTGGGGAACGCGGGGCAGGAACGTACGAACGAACATGCTGAAGTTCTCATTCAGCAGTCGCGTGGATTCTGCGGCGATCGTATCGAAGACAATCGACGATTTGCCGGATCCGGATACACCGGTGAAGATCGTGATCTTCCGCTTGGGAATGCGCAGGGATACGTTCTTAAGATTGTTTTCCCTCGCACCCGAGAGCACGATATACTCCTGATTTGTTTCGCTCATGCATAACATCCTTCCGATATGGGTGATTTAAGCAATTTTTCAAATGAATCGTCCAAGGCTTAAACCGGCTGCAAGCAGCATGCAGCCGGTTATATCGATGCGGGCCGGCAGGTTCAATCAACGTCCTCTATTCATTTAGCGCTTGGGTGCGGAACGTTAATATGGATGCGGTTAATCTGCCAATGCCTTTTCAAGCTTGGCGACCCATGCACTCCATCCATGCTTAGCCCCCTCGAGCCCATGAACGTTGGAAAATCCGATTTGTTCGAGATGGAGGTTAACCTTTCCGCCTCCTAAATCCTGCAGCGTCAAGGTAACCGTATGTCTTTCCTCACCGGTGGCCCAGGTATAGGATAGAAGATTAGGCTCGTCCACGATAAGCACTTCGCCTTCAACAATCCCATCCCACCATTCTGATGGCTCATGGCGAAACTGAAATCGGTGCCCTACGACGGGTTTAAAATCATTTTCCGTAATCCACTTGGCAAGCTGGTTTGAATCGGTGATGGCTAACCACAGCTTCTCGATCGATGTCTTGAACGGAAAATCCATAGACAATGATAAGCTCATTCATCTTCCTCCTCTAATAGCTGGCTTAAACGCAGCATGTTGGCATTCCAGTACTTGTTGTAAAAAGCCACCCAATCTTGAACTTCTCGGAGTGGCGAAGCGTTAAGCCTGAAACGCGTTTCTCTGCCGACTTTTCGGTCATGTACCAGATCGGCTTCCTTAAGAATCGTTAAATGTTTGGACACCGCAGTACGGCCCATGGGAAACTGTGCCGTTAACTCATGCAGCGGCAGCTCATCGGCTTCCGCCAACAGATGGATCAGTTGGCGCCTGGTCGGGTCTGCAATGGCGTTAAACACATCGCGAGACTGGTAGTTCTCGTTCACAACACCCTCTCCTCCATATTACTGCCGAGGGACAGCCGTTCATTTTCCATCCCTATAGAGTGCGGCCCTGCGGACGAGCGTTCGCGGGGCATGTCCTTGCGAATCGAAGCAGCAAATAAACGGCAAATTTAAAGCCCCGTATCCTGCCACGCGTCCATGAAATGGAGTTGTGTCCGTCTGATCAAAGTGTAACCCTATCATTGATAAGCTGCTCCTCGGTGCTGAATTTCTACATATTCGATATTTTTGATAATCGGACACCATTTAGTGACATTTCGATTATAGGTCACCATTTGGTGTCATGTCAATCCATCGGGCTCGGGATTTTTATGAACGAAAAAGTATAAAACGAGGCAGTGGAATTCGATTCCACTGCCTCGTTTACTTAGGTCAACCTAAAGCGGATCAGGTTGAGTGTGCCTTTTATTCGAGGGGGCAAACCAACCGAGAAGGGCGATGGCGACCAAGACCCCGTAGAAAACGATGGTCCAACCTGTGCTGTGCGGGAAATGATGAGCCAATACGCCAATATCTTCATGGGCCAGGGTGATCACAGCGAGCTTGACGCCGACCCATGCCACGATGGCATATGCCGTGGTCTCCAGTGCCGGCCGTTGAGCAAGCAGCTTCACAAACCATGTGGCCGCGAATTTGATCAGGACAAGCCCTGCGATCCCGCCAAGCACGACAACCAGGAATTGTCCTCCGTCCATCCCGCCGAAATCCGGTAGCGGCGAATCCGGGAGGCCCAGTGCCAGAGCCACAGCAGCAAGAATGGAATCAATCGCAAACGCGAGATCCGCAACCGCAATCTTTCCAACGGTCGACCAAAAGCCTTTTCCCGCGGCATCTTTCTTTATGTCCTCGCGAATATTTTTGTTTTCCTTGCCAAAACGGGCTTTGATGATGTGCTTTAATCCGAGGTATAGGAGATAAGCCGCTCCAATCGCCTGTATTTGCCAGACGTTCGCGATAAACGATATCGCAAACAGGGCGGCGAAGCGAAATACAAAGGCCATGATGATTCCGTAATTGATGGCTTTCTTCTTTTGTTCCTCCGGTAAGTGCTTCGCGATAACCGCCAGCACAAGGGCATTATCCGCCGATAATAAACCTTCCAAACCGATAAGAATCAGTAATGCCCAGGCATACTCCAACCAAAGTGATTCCAACGGTACTTCCCCTCTCTTATGTTAGAATGTTCAGGACCCATTTGTTGCTTCAAGCTCCACGTTTCAGCTCTTGAATTTGATTGCACCGCTGCTCCCTGTCGTTATTACGTTGTCGAGTAATGTCTCGTTTCATTCATTAGGCATCATAATGAAAAAAATTTTATAGGTTATGCTATTTTGAAACAAAACGCTTCGCATTATTCGGCGGGCCAAAACATCAAACCACATTTTGGGCTGATGGTAACATCACTTGATCGAACATGGATCGATATGCTCGGGGTTATTACAACTGCACCCTATGGCTAATAACTACAGCCGGCCTTTGGGCCGGCTGCTGTGCAATGATTGATTTTATGAAAGAATACTGGAATCATGTTCAACAAAATCCACAGACCTCTCTCGATATGGTTATCTTTCGCTAGCGCTTACTTGATAGTAGCGTCGAATCCTTTAGCCCTTTTGGTTTCATTCTAATGCCCAAGAGGATGAAGATGACATAAATTACGATGGCAACCGAATCGACTACCGTGTCCGTTAATGCCGAAACATTTTGAACTGCAGTTATGCCTAGAATGACCATCAGTCGTACGATCAGCAGCGATACGATCATCCATGCAACGGCCCGGATTTTCGATCGTTCGCCTTGGAATGCCATGCAAATGAACGCGATACCGAAGACCAGATTCTCCGCCGTGATGATATGCCAGACATACGTGAATATGATCTCGGAATCCAAGGCGATCTCGCTCGCGCGAAGTATCGGCAGTACAGCGGATTGCCCGTTCCAAGCATGCGTAATGGCAAAAAGCACGGCAAGGATACCGGCAATTAAATAATATGGATTCTTAATCTTCATGTCCAAAACATCCCTCCTCGGGTATACCATTCTCCTTCCTGCGAATCGTTTGGTATATCTCGCGAACGAACGCTGCCAGCCGCTGGTCGCTTTCATGATTAAGGTCCCTTAGCGTTTCGGCTGCTAGCTCAAGCAATTGACTGACCTTTTCCAGACGAGCAATCTTCTCGCGCGTTTCCGCATTCTTGGCATCAAGGAACGAAGCTACCTTCAGGCATTCTGCTGGGTCAACCTCCTCCATTCTGTGGAATCCAAACTTCCCCTTGATTTCGTTAAGCGACAAGTCAGCAAACTGCAGGATTTGAATATTCATTAAATCCATGAGGTCACTCCTCGAATACCTGCGGTACCGATTGTCTTCCCGGGCCGGCGATACGATTCCAATTCGGTCATAGTAGCGAAGTGTATCCTTGGGAATTCCAAGGATCTGCGAAACTTCTTGTATTGAATATAATGGTTTCATGCATTCAAAATAACATTGGAGTAAACTCCAGTGTCAAGTCGCTTTTTTACGAGATCACCATTACCTTATGTCATATCTCATTTAGACCTACTAGTGCCACCATGATTAGAAGAACAAACAAACGTCGCGGAAAAGAGTGTTGAGGATAAAAAAGACTGCCGGTACCTTTCACCGGGCAGTCTTTTGATTTCCAAGTAGTATGCTCTCCAACCTATTCGCTGGACAGTTCCTTGAGCGATTTGATTTTACCATGGGGATGCTGTTCTTGCTTACGCGACTTCCAGGCAGCTTCTTTCCTTCTCTTCTGGTGAGCCATGACAGATATCCTCCTTTGGAAACAGAGATGTATACTACCATCTTATATTGTCATTCCCCGGCTTGGTTCATTCATGAAAATAGGATGCACAACACCACGCGTTATACTCGCGTGAAGCCCAGGACCTTCAAGGCATTATGAAGCTCATTGGATCGCTCATCTCTCGCTCAATTCCTGCTTGGTCCTTTAAGCGCATGTCCTACGCTGCTTGTTCCGTTTATAATGGAATAATGACAACCCGTCGTTACCGGAAGAACGGATGCAACCCGCGTCGAATGAAAGGAGCAATCCATGGACAACAAACAAATGCGCATGTTGAAAAAGCTGTATCACCATACCAATTACAACTATGACCGGGAGCGTGAGGTAAGCGTATATAATACAGAAACGCTTACTGCGGCAGAGCAGGAGCTGCTGGAGGCCAGCGGATGGGTCGTAAACGATCTGCAGTATATTCGGCATGACGAAATCATAGGCCGACTGATCGAGCTGCGTTCGAACGTTCGCTTGACCTGGTCCAGCATAGGCAAGGCCTTTGTTGCTGGGGTGGGTGGAAGCTGGCCCCGAGGCATATCCACGCTGGCCAGTTATCACGCCATGATTCATGCACGCCCCCACGCTTACGAGGAACCCGAATGGCTTCGGGCTTGCAAGGTCTGTGGCTTCAGCCACAGCCATGAAGGCTGGGACAATCTGTCTTACATACGTTACGCGATGCATTTGGGCAACAATTACAGCGGATCAAGCTTCGGCGCATACGTGGATATGGCCGAGTTGGTCGAACTGCTGGAGCAAGAGCCCGTTGAGGCAACGGACAATGACAAGCACGCCTTCAGACAGCTGCTGCAGAGCTTGGACCGGGCCGAGGCTGGCGAAACGCCAGGGCAGTATGAAAAGCGGTTAACCGGCGAAAAAATCTTGAAGGGTCATGCGGGCATTCGCCGTGGCATGCTCCAGGCGCTAGCCAGGGTCGGCGTGCTACCCAACCGCATCCTGGAGCTCTCTCAGGACCGCTGGACGGACACGGCAACCATCATACATGCCGAGTTTGAACTGGACAACACCAAGGGCCGTTCCGACATGGAGATGCCTTGGGCTGGCTGGCAAGGCAGCTTGGGCGTCGATTGGAACAAAGCCCGCACGATTTTCGGCGATTGGGTTTGAATGTCGGTTCAGGAGGTTTCCTATTAAGTTTCGCAGGAAGATCATGGCGACTTCTGTCCCGTATGATCCATCTATGATAAAACGGTTTATGGCTTTTAGTTATTTAAAATAGGCATCTCGCCCAGCAGTTTCTTCAAATAGATAGAATCCCATGGCAGATGCTCCGTGATCCCTAAACCCACGACATCGGTCTCTTCAGACAGTTCCTTCAGCAGATGAAGCAGTTGGGGCAATTGCATGGTTCCCTGAGGAGATAAATTAAAGGGTTCTTCAGGGTTCGCGAACAGCAAAGACCGGAATGCCTTGGGATCAAGCACGTCCAGATCGAGGTGAATCGCCAGGTGCTTAATGCCGCGTTCTTTAATCCACGCTTTAATAGGCGAAGTACTGTTCTTCAACTCCTCGGTGCCAGCAGTACGAATGCCCAGCCTCTGAATCATGTCCGTGTCCTGCTCCGCAAAACCGATGGCTAGCTTTTGGAATCCTTCCGAGATCACCTTGGCTTCTTGTTCGGTAGGCGTTGCTAATCCTGCAATAAAGACGTTTTCGGGTTTTAGAGGGATGTTCACATGTTTGGCAAACTCCTCATCCCCTTCTCCCAACAGATTCCCAAGCGGTACCGTATGCCCGTTGTCATAGCCTACATACCTCACCAAATCACTGTGAGCATCGATCCAGATTAAACCTAACTCCCCGTCGTATCGTTCGTTCAAATAGGCAAAAGGAGCTTGTTCGACCAAGCAGTCGCCGCCAAACATGACAATGCGATCCGGCTTATGTGCATGGATAAGATGATGAGCCGCCTTTAACTGTTCGAGCAGCTGTGTTCTGCCATTCATACCGTTCTCGTTTTCAGGAGGCGTTCCATCATAGGTTTGGACGGGAACATGGATAAGGGGTTGATCATTATCCGGAGCCAGCCAAGCAAGCAGTTCGGCTCCAAAAGAGTAGTTGGGGTTGTTCCCCCCTTGCCATTGCGGCATTAACAGGCGTATCGTTTTCGTTTTTTTAGTCATGCTGTCGTCTCCTTTACTTCAAAGTAAGGTTAGTATAGACTGAGCACAAATAAAAAAGTAGTACGCACTTATTTGAAAGGTACTACCCGAAAGGATAGTGTAAATATGAGCATGGCTGAATTTAAAGGTAAAGTTAAGAATATTCAAGATACGCCTTTTGGTTATACGGTGTCCGTGATCGGCGGCAAATGGAAAATGGTCATTATCTACCTTCTTGCAGAAAACCAAACGGTCCGCTTCAATGATCTGAAAAGACAGATCGGCGCCATTACTTACAAAACATTGAGTTCGCAGCTTAAGGAATTGGAGGCGGACGGACTCGTGAAACGGAAAGAATACCCTCAAGTTCCCCCTAAAGTCGAGTATAGCCTCACGGATAAAGCGGTAACGCTATTACCCGTTTTGGAAGGGTTATGCGAATGGGGAGTAAAGAATCAATACGAATAAAATCGGAACGGCTGGCTCCTTGACTACGCTCCGCGAACGACCCGAAACCCTTGATCCGGGCCAAAGCCATTGGCATCGAATTTGCCTCGGAACGAGATCTCGTTGTTGCTGACGTCGCCGATCCAGCCGCCGCCCTTCACCACCCGAAAGATGCCGCTCTGGCTGTTCGAGTCGCCGTACCAGTCCCAGCACCACTCCCTAACGTTGCCTGACATATCGTATATGCCTAACTCGTTGGGCTTCTGGGTGCCGATCGGTTTGGTTTGATTATGGTTGTTCTCGATGACGGGCCAGTTCCAATCTCCGGTTAAGTATTGATCTCCGGCGTTTCTCCAATACCATGCAACCTCGTCGGCATTATGGCTTCCGCTGTATGCGTAACCCTTGCTAGCCTGGCCACCGCTTGCAGCATATTCCCACTCCGCTTCAGTAGGCAGCCGGTAGCCGTCAGCTCCCTCATTGATCGTGACGGTCCATTTGATATGATCATTATCATTCTTATTATTTGCGTCTTTTTCATCCTTGTGGATGTTGTAATACGGTTCGAATCCTTCCTGTATGCTTCTTCGATTGCAGTACTCCACAACGTCATACCAACTCACCATTTCAACCGGCAATTGATCCCCTACGAATTCCGAGGGATTGCTCCCCATGACTTCTTCCCACTCTTTTTGAGTGACCTCATATTTGCCGATATAAAAGCTCGATAACGACACGCTTTGTCCAGCGTAGTTGGACTTGTCGTTCTTAATAGGCCCGCCTTCTACGAACACAAGATCTTCCTTCTTATCAGGTTTATCCTGCGAACAGGCGCCGATCACAAGCATTGCTGCTATGAAAAGAAACATGCATAGCTTTCTCATGGATAGATCTCCTTTAAGCTGATAGAAGAACCGATAAGTCATGCCCCGGTCTGCAACTCGCCTCCGGCAACGTCGAGGCCGCTGCTCAGACAGAGAACGGCCTGCAACGCATCCGGATAACGGTTTGGTTAGGATGACGGCTTACTTATGATTGATGGTCAGGAAGTTACCACACCGTTACGTTGGAGCTCCCGCTGCTTTGATAGCCCTCTGTCGCTAACACCTGGTAAGACCAGCTGCTTCCCAAATTCATTCCTTTGCTTGCCCATGCGTTCACGTGGTTGCTGAACGTGATGCTGGAGTTTACGCCTGTAGCTCTCTTCGATTGCCGAACGCTCCAATACTGGGCAAATGTTTGTGTGCCGTCAATCGAGGGCGCGTTGTATCGCATCGTTGTATAGATGTCATAGGTGCCCCCATCGCTGGTTACGGTGCCTTTATGCGTTCCTGTAGGCCGGTAAGTCCCCCAGCTGTCAACGACGTAATATTCGATGAGTGAGTTTCTCGTCCAGCCGTAGAGCGTCAAATACCCGTTGCCGGACGGCGCCCAGACGCCGGCATTGTAGTTAATCGTCCGGTTCGGCGATCCGGTATTCCAGCCTTTGCCGACAACGAAATTCCCGGTATTTTGCCACGTTACGCTGTAATTGCCTCCGGAGCCGTTAACGGCATTGACCGTGCCGCCGCCATCGGTCCAATTCTGCCAGTAGTCCGTCGCTGCGTTTGAGGTTGTTGCAAACAAACCAAAACTCATGGAAGCTGCCAGCACCAGCGTCATTACCTTTTTACTAAACTTAATCATAATCTACCTCCTCTTTTGTGTTGGCTCTGTACAACCGAATGTCGAACGATTCTCTTTTTTTTACTTTTACCTCCTTTCTAAACAAATTATAGGATGATAGCGGTTACATTAAAATTAACAAATTAAATATGATGTCTAGATTATCTTGGTAATTATAGTAAGTAATGGGGCGATCAGGATTCGTTGATAACTTGCCGCTAACCTTGCCGATACCATAAACAAAAAAAAGCCGCGTTTCCCGCGACTTATGCATGCTTATATTTTGTCCCTATTCGATTGAGCTCGATTCTTCCTATTGCAGACGTTCCTAACACCTTACATATTTGCGTTTAAATCCGATCTTCCCTCTCTCGATCTCTTTTTGAATATTGTCGGAAGCCAGCAGGATGCTGCTCTTCTTCTTGTCCCTTTTGATTTCGACTGGTCCGACGGCCTTCGCGATTTCTACCGCCTTATCATGGCTTGGCAAATAAGAAACCCCTACGGTGTATATAAAATTGTTCATAGCGGATTTCGTTCGTTCAGGGGAGGCGTGGATCGTGTTTTTCACCTGTTCGAGCATGCTCTCGATCTTGACGGTATCAAATGCAGCGTCCGCACGGTTACCCAAAAGCCAGCAGTAGCAGCTCCAGCCTGCCGACATTTTAAGCTCTTCACCGCTAGCGATCCACTTATCGGCAACAGCTTGCGCAATTTCCGTTTCGGCCAAAGTCACGGCAACCACATAATCTGACAACATATAAAAATAAGCGCGATCCATCCAACGATCGAAATCGGCTTCCGTCATGATCATGGGGTCTGCAATAATGCCGGCAAAATACATCGCATCATAATTGCCGGTGGCGTAAAGCTGCTCTGCTAAAGGTTGATTTTTCTTGATTTGCTTTGCTAATGGCTTCATTGCGCCAGTAGCGACCCCAAAAAGAGGCTCCTGCGCACCATTGCTCATATAGGTTTTTTTAATCCGTTCCTTGCCGAGTGCCTCCAGTTCCTGCATAACCACGTCGAATTCCAATATAACCCACTTCCTTTTTTGTACAGTATTCATTCACAAATCACGTAGATATCCGGGTAAGGATGGAAATATATTAATTACGAAGAATTATATCATAAGTCGGCTTGTGCAGCCTTACCACCAAAGTTAACCATGTTGCGTCTTTCTCTTTAAAAACACCCCGCTTCTCCTTATGGTGGACTGACCCATCTTCATTGACAGGTATAGCCGTCAATGTTAGAATTCAACGTATCATTGATGAGGAGGCTCGTGATCTATGTTACATTCCATGCGTATAAGATAAGCTGGCAATCAAAAAAGCGGATGTTCCAACCACAAATGTGGGCTTTTTTTGAGCTGCTTATTTCCTGCGTATGTAGACATAGATTGCGACACGGTTAGCTTTTTTGCTATGCCTTTGTGTCGCCATCTTCTCTCGTTATCCATGCAGATTTAAGCCCCGTTGTGGACTCGGATCTGCATTTTTTATTGCCAAAAAACGGCCGAACATCGGACATGGTACAATCCAACCTCATGGGAAACGACATCCCTGCGATTTGGGCTGGACAGGTGTTTTCTTCTCTATCAGGCGTATGGTCAATAAAAACGTAAAGGGGCAAATCTTATGAGATCCATGCATTGGTTCTTCTTTATTTAATCCTCTCTTCTTCAATCGCAGGCGATCCTGCGAACAGAAACTGCGATTTTTGAAGGAGGAATCCATATGGGATTTTTGATAAAAGCAAAAGATATGGTTGTGGAATATTCGGGGCGCGATGTACTGGACATTGATGGACTGGAGCTTTACGACTATGACCGAATCGGTCTCGTAGGCGCGAACGGAGCAGGTAAAAGCACACTGCTAAAAGCCTTGCTGGGGGAAATTCCTTTGTCCCAAGGTACTGTCATTCGGGAAGGCAACTTCCGTTATATTCCCCAATTGGATGATGTCATTGTACAGGAGATTCAAGATTACGCTTTAATCGGCAAGCTGGGAATTGAGAGCTGTGAAGCGGAATATATGAGCGGCGGTGAAGAAACACGTCTAAAAATAGCACAGGCCCTCTCCGGAGAGGTGCACGGAATTTTTGCCGATGAGCCGACATGTCACCTGGATCGGGATGGCATAGACTTTCTGATCCACCAGCTTAAATATTATTCCGGCGCCTTGCTCATCATCAGTCACGACCGTTATTTCCTTGACCAAGTCGTCGATAAGATCTGGGAGTTGAATGAGGGGAAAATCACGGAGTACTGGGGCGGATATTCCGATTTCCTGCGCCAAAAAGAAGAGGAGCGGCATAGTCAGGCTGAAAAATACAAGCAATTTACTGCGGAACGGGAGCGGCTGGAGAAAGCCATTACCGAAAAGCTTAGCCAGGCTCGAAAAGTGGATCAAAAGGCCAAAGGCGCTTCACGAAAAAACAGCTCCGAAGGCGGCGGCCGCCTGGCTCATCAAAAATCGACGGGAAGCAAACAGAAAAAGCTCCATAATGCCGCTAAAAATATGGAGCATCGAATCGAAGCGCTTGGTGAGGTGAAACCTCCTGAAGCCATGCGATCCATCCGTTTTCGGCAAAGCAAAGCCTTGGAGCTTCATCATCCGTTTCCGATTACAGGGAAAGACATTTGCAAACAGTTTGAGGGCAAGGAAATTTTCGAGGAGGCCTCCTTCCAGTTTCCATTGGGCGCCAAGATCGCGGTCACCGGCGCGAATGGATCCGGGAAAACGACGCTTTTCAAGATGATACTCCATCGTGAGCATGGTATTTCCGTATCCCCTAAAGCGGAAATCGGCTATTTTGCCCAAACGGGTTACAAGTTTGACCGTGATCAAGGGGTTATGGAGTTCATGTTGGAAGACAGTGATTATGAAGTGTCGGACACCCGAGCCGTTCTGGCATCGATGGGATTTTCTCAACAGGACGTAAGAAAGTCTTTATCCGTGTTGAGCGGCGGAGAAATCATGAAATTGCAGCTTGCCAAAATGCTGTTAGGACGGTACAACATCCTGCTGATGGATGAACCCAGCAATTTTCTTGATCTTCCTGCGGTGGAAGCGCTTGAACAATTGATGAAGCACTATGCGGGAACGATCATATTCATATCGCACGATGTCCGTTTGATCGAGAATGTAGCCGATACCGTATATGTAATCGAGGACAAAAAAATCATTCAGAGGGCTTAATCACCGTTCGGGTCTTCAAGCGGATGATAGGGTATGTTGTTTCGCTGTGTAAACCTTTTGGCTTAGGGCAGCCTTTTATGGCGGGTCCTAAGCCTTTCTGCGTTTAATTAGGATGCTCCATTTTTATTCCAGCTGGTCCTCGTCCATTCGATATTCTAAAATATCTCCGGGCTGACATTCCAAAGCCTTACAAATCGCCTCTAATGTCGATAATCGAATCGCTTTCGCCTTTCCGTTCTTCAATATGGAGAGATTGGCCATCGTTATTCCAACCTTCTCCGAAAGCTCCGTAACGCTCATTTTTCGTTTAGCCAGCATCACATCGATATTGATTATTATGGCCATGTCGTTTCACCTCAGATTATTAAGTCGTTTTCCGATTTGATATCAATCGCTTCTTGTAACAGCCTTTGAAGGACGGCGGCAAAAACGGCAATCACCATGGAGGCGAAAATCAAGACCAATCCGATCAAGATGATGCCCGGGGCATCGTCTTTCTCCGCGACAAGATAGAACAGCGGCAGGCCAACCACGAACAAGCTGCTGATTGTGATTGCACAGTATTTTATACGCTTTAAAGCTCGTACAGACCATTCCGAGAACGCCTTGTTCTTATCAATATAACTTAAAAGCTTAAAGGCTTGATACAGCGCATAGTAAAACGGGATCGCCGCGGCATAAAAATCGATGAATACCAGATATTTAATATAACTCATATCCGGATACAGCTCGGCAGCAAAATTCGCGATCTCCGGCACCAAAAAGATGCACAAAGCAAGAATCGGAATACCGATAAGAATAACAGCCACCTTTAAAAAGAGCGTTGAAACTTGTTTCATTAAGAGCACCTCACTTCGATATTTTCATTTTTGACTTTAACATATAATTTATCGATTTACAATAAATCATTATTGTTTTTGATTATATTATTACTGTTACTCGATTATACCTTGTATTCTGCAAAAGAAAAAAAGCATTCTTCAATACGAAGAATGCTTTCATCCAACAATTTGTCACCGGAACAGGGATTCAAGGATGCCTGGAGCAAAATCGCTCACGATTTTATACTCCTTGCCGTATCTTTTATGCTTGCTCGAATGGTTATAAATCAGTATATGGTCCGGACTATAAACGACTAGCGTGAAGGTCGGCCCGTTTTCGGTACTCAACAGGATCTCATATTCGTCGCCGCTGTGATCCCTTACGCTGTTCTTACGCAGTTTGAGATCCGAGAAGCCGTTCACGATGCGATCAATCTCCGCTTGATCCGTCATTTTCAGCTGCTGCTCGTCCGGGCGGTTCCGGTTTCTTACAATGTCCAGCTCACGGATCGAGCCGGACTCCTTCAGCTGATCAAGGACCAGCTCCTTGAACGAGGTGCGGTTTTGACTTGCCGAATATACCGTCGCGCTAAGCAGCATCAGGACGCAAATTGCCAAAAAGACATACCAAAAGCGCTTGCTCATCCGCATCGCCTCCCTGGTGGCGGGTCATAAAATTACAAGATTGTTTTCGAGTGTTCGCGGCAGCTTCTTCCATAACTATACCAAAATGCAAGGCATATCGTTAGGCAAAACGACTGAAACAATGGCTCATGATAAGCAGTTATTGAACCTGTGCGTATTGTCACGATGCATCATGCCGAGTTGGGGTACCAGTGCAATGCTTTATAGGAAAAACAAAATAACAGACGGAGGGAAGTCGTAAGACTTCGCCCCCGTCTGTTAGAGGATGTGAATTGTACTCCTGCAACCGAAATAAATAACCGTATCTCCAGTTAATAGCAATGATCTGCCGAAGTATCGATTTACTCCGGCGTTCCTTGGGTCACGCCATGGATATAGGTGAGCCAAGGGGTATCCAGGGCTCCTTGTCCCGGGTTATAGGTGAAAAAGTACTCGACGGTGTCCCCTTGCTTGAGATTGTTTACAGGGTAAGTATAGTTGCCGTTCCCCGTTGGGGTCATGGCTACGTTCAGTTGCCCGCCGTTATTGATCTTGTAATGCAGATCGGCAAAGGTTGCGCCGTTGATATAGAACAGCAGGTCATTGCCGATTTTTTTCAGTCCCCTCACCTCATCGCCGATGACAATCACGCTGGATGGCGCAGGTACCACCGTGATCGTGGAAGAAGCGGTTTTCTGGCCATCGACGCTTGTAGCCGTAACGGTTGCCGTACCCGGAGCGAGCCCCGTCACGACGCCTTCCTGACTCACAGAGGCAACACTCGCACCCGAAACGGACCAAGTGACCTGCTTATTCGTTGCATTGGAGGGCGCTATGCCGGCGTTTAACTGAAGACTCTGCCCCACTTCCACTTGTCCGGAGGTTGGATTCAGCGTGACGCCGGTAACCGGCACATTTCCGGGATTTCCGCTGCCGTTTTCTTTATAAACCCGCACATAATCGACCTGCATCGTAGCAGGAATATCGGACGGATTCGGAGAAATGCCGCCGTCAAAATTTCCGCCGAGCGCCAGATTCATGATGAGGTAGAAAGGCTGATCGAAAGGTGCGTTCGGATTGTTCGGTGCCGCCAAGGAATACCATTGATCATTCGTCACCTTGAAGAAGAACTTGCCATCCACATACCATTTGATGTTGTCCTCTTCCCATACGACGGAATAGACATGATAGTCATTGTTGATGTTCTGCCCTTCCGGGAAATGATATTCGCCAGAAATATGTTGGTTCGCCGGCCATGTTCCACCGAAGTGCACGGCACCGCTCGTCGAGCCTGGCAATCTCCCTCTCGCTTCCATCACGTCGATTTCGCCGGATGCTGCCCATGTTCCGTAAGGGCTGTCTTGCGGCAGCATCCATAGTGCCGGCCATATGCCATTTCCTGTCGGCAGTTTGGCACGGAAGTCGACTCGTCCGTACTTCAGGGTAAAATGATTCTTCGTGTTAATCTTACCGGAGGAGTATTGGGCATACCGGTTTGGATCCTGCGGGAAAGACTTGGGATCGTTCAATGCGCGGATGTTCAGCTTCCCGTCCTGCACGAACACATTTTGCGCACTATCGGTATAATGCTGCAGCTCCGCGTTGCCCCAGCCCCAGGTGTTTGGATCATCATTGAGATAATAACCTTGTTCATAGTTCCATTTGCTTGTATCCAATGTCGTGCCATTAAATTCATCCTGCCAAATGAGGTTCATGCCTTGAATGGCCGGGTCGCTTGGTGTCCCGATCGCAATATCCTCTTGGTCGCTTACATCCGGACGAGGAGCATCGGGATTGCCGATCAACGTGTAGTTGACGTAATTGCTGCCCACGCTGCCGCCTTTTTGCCCGTTCAGTGGATAGCCGATCCGGATCTGCATATCTTCCTGGATGGGCTGAAACCACAGGCCGTAAATATAATCGGCCCAATATCCCCACTGATTCGCATCGGACATGTTGTTGTAGCCATTGGCAGCGTATGTAAATCCGCTCTGGCCGGAATTCCCCAGCTCAACCCACTGCCCGTTGATGTTAATCTGGTATACGAAATTATCAAGCTCCTTGCCTATCGGCGCTCCCCCGTCAATCTTAGGCAGCGGAATGCCGATCGAACCGTTTGCATCTGCCGTAAAGGTCGTTCCCTCATAAGGCGTAATGACATATGAGTTTCGTACGGCTTCATTAAAAGTGATGGTATACACTACGTTAACCCCGGAGGTTTTCGATTCCAATTTGACGTGGATCGACTCCGTAACGTTAAACCAGTACCCGCCGCCTCCATTGGTGAATTGTCCGAAATTATGATCATAGATCCAGCCGCTTGCAGCGTTGTTGTCGATGTCGATCCAGGTGCTGCTGTTAACCGGTTTCACATACACCTTCAAATCATCAGCGACGGCTGCATAGGTCACGGCAGGATCGTTATTGAACGTAGGGTAGGTAAAACCGGCGCCACCCGTAAAGCTTGCAGTAATCTGCGGCCCCTGGGTCGGCGTCATGGCTGTGATCGTGGTTTTGTTAATGTTCTGAAACACCAGCCTGTAATCCAGGGTAACCCCATTCGCTTTCGAGTACAGCTGAATCTCTGTCGTTGCAGAAAGCGTGAACCAATAACCTGTAAATCCTCCGTCGCTCCAATGTCCCCAATTCTGATTGTAAATAAAGCTGCTCACACTATCGATATCGACCCAGTTGCCGCCCACTTTCACTTTGACGCCCACGTCTTGGGCTACATCATTCCAAGTAGCTGCGCCTCCGTTGAATATGGGCATGACAAAGCCATAGCTGGCCTGTCCGACTCCTGATTTGGAGATGACCGGTCCGTCAGCCGCCGAAAA
This sequence comes from Paenibacillus sp. CR_12, assembly GCF_041953985.1. Taxonomy (NCBI): domain Bacteria; kingdom Bacillati; phylum Bacillota; class Bacilli; order Caryophanales; family Paenibacillaceae; genus Paenibacillus; species Paenibacillus sp. CR_12. The sequence continues at coordinate 564,203 of NZ_JAVFHO010000002.1, forward strand.
GTAATCCATCGAGGTAACCGTGGAATCTGCTGCCTCGACCTTCGAAGCTGGCCATAATCCGACACTTGCCAGCATGACAACCGCGAAGAACAAACTCAATCCCTTTTGCAAGTACCGCCTTTCCGCCGCGTAAGATCTCTTCATGAATACCCTCCCTTGTTCATATTGTGTGCTCTCAGCATGAGCGCCTGTAAGAAAACGCTTACAGCTGAGGACGTCTTCATTCTATCGAATTCCTAATCTGATGAATAGGTACCATATTTAGGGTGAGGTCTCAATATTTTGGATAACCCAAATACAAGACTTGGCTTTCCGTCAGAAATTAACGAATCATGGTGCGTAGAGTTATTTTCCATACGACAATGAACATAAGGCTGCCTCTTCGGCAGCCTTATGTCATCTCAAGCAGTTTACATAATATTTATTGGGTAAACATTAAACTTCACGATCCCCTGAGTAGAAAATCGCTCGAACTATGTATGATTGTTATTGGCCTAACGCAAAAGGAGCCGTTGCCCTATAAGGTCACCAGCTCCTTCACGATGGATATAAGTTTTTGCCCTCCGACGCCTTTACCCCATTTTCTAACAGCTTCGTCTAAACCCGCAGCACTTTAAGGAAAAGCCGTTTTACCACCCCTATGAACCGTGGTTTCATCCATGAAGAAGACAGGAAAATGGTATGCATCCCTAACCGGTTTCCGCCCCAGAGGTCGGTAAAGATGCCATTTCCAATAACTGCAGTCTCGTTGCTGCGCGTTCCCAGCATATTCATTGCGGTTAAAAATGCTTTTTTCTTCGGTTTGCCTGCTTCATACAATGCCGGAATCTCATTAATCTGACCGTGATTATGCATGGGTGGTTTGCTGTTGGAAACGATGATCACCTTGATTCCATATCTGGATTGAACGTTTTTCAGCCACGCTTTCATCGAATCTGACATGGATTCCGCATTCTTCAACGCTACCGTATTCGTCCAGTCGAGTATGATTCCTTTAATTCCTGCCCCCTGAAGAGCGTCTCCGTCTATCTCCTGAATGGAGTGAGCAATTTGAGAAGGTTTAAAAATAGGCATAGGTTACCTCCACTATATCTATATTGATATTGGTAAGCCAATAGGGTATAGAATGCCTCTTATTGTTAAAATCATTCCCGCATGTTCACCAGAACCAAAAAAAACCGCATGAAGATGCGGCTTTTTTTCAGGTGGTGTTGCATTAATCCGGCGAGACTTCCTCTTGCAGCGGCATGCCCGCTTCAACCAATCGCTTATTGCGCATGAAGAAAACGGTAAGCACGAGCATAAACAATCCGGTACCGACCAGCAGCCATTCGATTTTGACCACGTCGGCAAGCGGACCGAATATCAACATCCCGATGGGCATCATGGAAGTCGAAATCATCCCGAAGACACCGAATATACGCCCCAGATAATTTTCATCCACCTTCTCCTGCAGCATGACGGTCGTTGGCGTATTAAATATGGGCATCGCTACTCCGAATACAGCCATGATGGCCAAATAAATCCAGAAAACAGGCACAATGCCGAGCGCAAACGTGGACACGGCCATGACGAAGCTGGCTATAGCCATCGTGTACACTTTATTATTAAAGCCGCCCCAGGAAGCAATGATCCCCCCTCCAGCCATCATGCCGACGGAAAACGCGATTTCGATTGCCGTCAAGCGCCATACATCGTCCCCGAAGCTGCGGGTAACCTGCAGCGGGGTCAGAAAGGCTGCAGGCGCCATAAGCACGAAGAAAAAGGCGAAGAAGATAAAAAACGACTTGAGAAAAGCATGCTGTTTAATGTAGGCCAAGCCCTCTTTGAAATCGTCCAGATAGCCCGTGCTTTGCGTGTCCGACGCCTTTTTGTGCAGCGGGATTTTGAGAAAGGCAAACAATGTAAAGATCGCGATCGCAGCCGTAACGACGTCGATAAAAAAAATCGCTTCGATCGTTGCTACGGTAAGCAATCCCGCGCTGACGATGGGCGCTACGAACATGATCAGCGCTTGTAGGCTGCCGTTAATACCGTTTACTTTCGTCAGCTTATCTTGCGGCACGATTTGAGGCAATATGGCACCGACCGCTGGAGTCTGAATGCCGGCCCCGAGCGCGCGTACGGCGGAAATGATAAACAGCAGCCAAACCGCCTGATAGCCAAGCATAAACGTAATGGCCAACATCAGCGTAACCACCGCGATCATGGAATCCGCGATCATAATGAGCGTTTTACGGTTGAAGCGGTCCGCCCATACCCCGGCAAAAGGCGACAGCAGGAACGTCGGAATGAATCCGCAAATAATATACAGCGTCATCATGATGCCCGACTGCGTCGTCAGCGTAATGTGCCACATAATGGCATATTGAACCAAGGCAGACCCGAACAGCGAGAGTGTTTGGCTGCTTAAAAAGAGAATGATGTTCCTTTTCCAATGGATTTTCTGGGCATCTTCGGTTTCTGACATCGTCCCACCCTTTCGTATGGTCTCGCTCACGCGAATTACACTCATTATAACGTTTAACGTTAGGCGACATTTCTTTTTAATTGCTCATTATGGATTATCTACGATACATATACCCTACATATTATTTATAATTTATCCTTTAACCGCTTGATGAAAACATGCTTCGCTTTTTCTTATTTGCTGCCGCGCTCCACCCTGCGTTCCGTCAAAAAGTAGAGCAATGCCAAGGCCGGAAAAAGAACGCCCAGCCACATCGCCGCTTTCCAGCCGCCCATAGCGTAGGCCCATCCCCCGGCTGCGGAGCCTATGGCCCCGCCGGCAAAAAAGATCGCCATATACAAGCCGTTCAGCCGGCTCCGCACCTCGGCTCCCAACGTGAAAATCGCGCGTTGTCCCAACACCAAATTGGCGGACACGCCCATATCCAGCAGGATGGCGGCAAGTACCAGGATCACGATAGAAAGCAGAGAACCGCCGGCAAACACGATCGGCAAAAGTCCGGATAGTATCACCAGTACGATGGCAATTCCGGTTGCGGGCCGGATCAGACCCTTATCCGCAAAGCGGCCGGCAAGCGGTGCGGCGGCAGCGCCTGATACTCCAGCCAAAGCAAACAACGCAACGCCTGCAGAGGAAAAGTGATACAGCGGACTTGTTAATACAAGCGGAACCGTTGTCCAGAACAGGCTGAACATCCCGAACAGAAAAGCGTGATACAGCGCCCTGCGACGTAGTATCGGCGTCGTTTTCAGCAACCCCAGCATGGATGTGATGATTGCAGGATATTTATCGGTTGTTTGCGGCTTCCTTGCCGGCAGTACTTTGATCAAAACCAGAGCCAGCACGAAGAGAATGGCGGATGACATCATAAAGATAGCATGCCAGCCGAAGTAATTTTCCACCAAACTCGAAACCGGACGGGCCAGCATGATTCCTAACAACAGTCCGCTCATGACATTACCGACATTGCGTCCTCTCGTCTCCTCCGGGGAGAGATGCGCTGCATAAGGGACCAGGATCTGGGCCGCAACGGACCCCACGCCGATAAACAAGGAGGCGGCAAGAAACAGAGCGGCGTTTCGGGCTGCGGCGGCAAAGATTAAGACGATGGCCGTCAGCATCAGCAGCGTAACCACCAGTTTGCGATTTTCAAGCAAATCTCCCAAAGGAACGATGAACAGCAAGCCGATCCCGTAACCGATTTGGGTCAGCGTGACGATAACCCCTGCGGCTCCTGAAGATAATCCTATAGATGAACTGATCGACTCAACTAAAGGCTGCGTATAGTAAAGATTGGCAACGATCAAGCCGCACGCAACAGCAAGAATCAGCATAATCCAGGGGGACGCGGAAATCTCCAACTTGCCCTTTGCATTTCCATTAACATTCATGAGAAGCACTCCTTTTATAAAAATGATAGTGTAATCATATTGGAACGTTCATTCCAATATGGGAATACGTTCCCCCTGCATGCTTAAGCAAGGGGGATCCAATCGGAATGATTGTTCCGGAATAATGAAAAAAAAAAGCTCTACAGCGACTCGATAACGGCGTTCATCATGCCGCGGACTTTATCGCTGTCGCTTTGGATCCTGGCCATCACGTTGATGCCGTGGTTGAGATTAAGCAGCAGGAACGACAGCATCTTTATGTCTTTCTCGGGGGAAATTTCGCCCGTTTCCTGGCCCTTTTTTAATTTCTCGTAGAACAGCTGCTCCAGCTCCGTAAAGCTTTGGCGAATCGTATTCTGCAAGGGCTCATCCATGGCATCCAGACCCACGGAAGCGTTCGTAATCAGACATCCGTTCGGGTAAGCTTCACCGTGCGTCGCAAACGCGTTCGTGATATGCAGTTCAAAATATTGGCGGATCCCGGCGATCGCAGAAGGGGCATGGTTCATCAGATCGCGTTTTTTTTGCGACATTTTTTTGTATTGCTGGATGGCCTCATAATAAAGCGTTTGTTTATCCTGAAATGTTTCGTACATGCTGGACCTGCTTAATTCCATCGCTTGCAATAAATCCGGTATGCTTGCCCCCTCGTACCCTTTCTCCCAAAAAACGATCATCGCTTTGCGAAGCACCTGCTCACGGTCAAATTCTTTGGTCCGTCCCATTCATACCTCCTCCTTCTCAACACGAGTATAGACTATTCGGAACGAACATTCCAGTATTTTTTTCAATCACTTATTTTCGCCGTACCTCCATTCGAAGCAAAATAGATGGGGTTTGTCACTACAGCCATCGACATGCCATCCGCCTGTCCGAACTGCCGCCAAACCTCTGCCCGTAAGAAGCATCTATGCTTTGCGTCAAACGTCAGTATAACGCCACCTTCCGAGTCGACAGCAGTTTCTGCCTCAAGACCGCGCTCGCTGTACAGGCGAATCAGATCGCCCGCCATTAAATCATCCAGTTGAACGACCACCTCGTGACTGGCTTGCTCATATGGCACTTCATCTCCAATCCCGTAATCACCGCACTGAAGGTTGGCAAAAGGGCCGTCTGGCGAAATGGTAATCACGACGCGGCCATCCTTAATACCGTTTAGAACACCCTCCACCGTTTTTTCATGGGTCCAGACCCATACGCATGGCATCGCATGCTTCACATAGGAATCCGGTCGATGCACATCGCTTCCGCCTACGGCTACCAGGCGTCTCCCTGCGACAAGTTGCTCCTGCCACCAAGAAAGCGCGCGTCTGTTGTGCTCTCTCCATGGCCCGTTCCAAATTTCTACCCCGTCGTAATCCACATCGAAATCCCACTCCCACGGGCAGTGATCACAGTGCGTATGGTTCAGCACAATCTTGGCCCCCAGCTCGCGGGCGACTCGAAACTTCTCATGAACATCGGATATGCCCGATACTCGAAAATCATCCATGGGGCTCGTCACGCCAAGGAAATTACTATGACCATAATTCGTCGTAAACTCCGTACCCGGTATCATAAGCACCGAGGTCCCGCGCGGATAGGCAAGGTTCTGGCTGCTCGTATTATGATCGGTCATGGCCATAAAATCGCAGCCCAGGCTTTCCATGATGGCCGCATTTTCTTCCAACGTATAAGACCCGTCGCTATGAACGCTGTGCGTGTGAAGATCTCCCTTCAGCCAGCGCCATGTTTTGTAGGTAAACTCGATTTCGATCGTGACCAAGCAACCCTCAGCGGGCACCTTGTAGGCATTATGGAGAATAGCCCATTCTCCTGTGGCCAATAGTCCGGGCAGATAACCCGGGGTGGCTGTATTCGGACCGATATTGAATTCCTGACGCGCCCCTCCGCTCCAGCCTCTTACTTTTTCCGCGTCCCGTATCCCTAGATCAATGACCGCTTCGGCAGGGTCCCCGCCGCGGGAATCCACCAGATAGCTTACGTGAATTTCTTCGACATCCGGTGGCATTTGGAACGGAATTTCAATGTACGAACTTTGTTCCGAATGTTCAATGTATCGTTTGTAAACCGATGTGGTCCTCCGCTCGATTTGTTGTGTCATATGAATTCCTCCTCTTCTCTGCCTATTCTTTATTTGCGCCGACAAACATTCCTTTGACAAAATACTTTTGCACATACGGATAGATGATGATGAGCGGGAGCAGGGCAATGACAATCCCCGCCATTCGGACATTGTTCGTGATCATGAAATTGCTCGAGGTCGAATCGGTATCGACGATGAGCGATTTCAGCGCGATTTGCAGCGTATATTTGGACGAGTCGTTGATGTAAAGGACGGCCGGCGTGAATTGGTTCCAGCGACTGACGAACTCAAACAGCGTAACCGTTGCCAGTCCTGCGCTCGCAAGCGGCAAGTACATCGTAAAGAAGATCCGAGGATCTCCGGCACCGTCAATCCGGGCAGATTCCGACATTTCGTAAGGAACGCTCAAAAAGAAATTTCGCATGAGGATGACACTGAATCCGGATACGAAACCTGAAAGTATTAATGAGGACAGCGTGTTAAGGAGTCCTAAATCCTGATTCACGATATAGAGCGGTATCATGATGGCCTCGCTTGGAATCATCATCGTTAGCAGGATCGCGGATAACATCCACTTTTTACCGGGAAGTCCTTTCTGTATCAGGACATAGCCCGCCATGGAACTTAGGAAGACATGACCTAAGGTACCGACAACGGTCACAATGACATTGTTCGTAAAAGGCAAATAAAGCTTCATGCGGTTCCATACGGTGGAGAATCCCTCGAAGCTGAATTCCTTGGGCCAGAGTACGATCCCCGGCTGCATGGAAGCAAAATTGGATGAGAATGCAAGCGCGAGTGTATTTATGAACGGAATAACCATGGTCAAAACGAGCAGTAGGAGGAACAGAACATTGATCGTATCAAACAAACGGCCAGGCAAGCTAAATTTATTCGTTGATTTCATATACCGACTCACCCTTCATCGTAGCGGATCACCGCTCTTGTTACATACGTCAGCGTGAATGTTGCCAAAATCACCAGGAAGCCGGCCGCCGTTGCAGGTCCAACGCTAAATTCCAATATCCCTTTTTGATAGGTGTACATCATTATGACGTCAACTTTCTTGGCAATGGCGCCATTACTCATCACGAATATTTGATCGAACAAACGAAGGATACCCAATACATTTAACATGATGACCACTTTCATGGTAGAACGAAGCATCGGAACGGTGACGTAACGGACCTTCTGCCAACGACTGGCGCCGTCCATGCTAGCAGCCTCATACAGCGAGGGATTAATGTTCACGATGGCGGCCAGGTACATAATGCAGGTATATCCCATCTCCTTCCAACCTGAAGTAAGGATCATGACGATGCGGGCATAACGATCCGAAGAGAGGAACCCGACCGACTGGCCGCCGAATAGCTGAATAATCTGGTTCACGATGCCTGTATCCGGAGACAACAGCAGAATCCACATCCCGCCTACGACCACCCAAGAGAATAAATGAGGTAAATAGACAATCATCTGGGTCATTTTTTTGAACCAGGCGGAAGCCACTTCATTTAAGGAGAGCGCAAGAATCAGCGGCAAAAAGAAGTTGATGATAAAGCCTCCCGCACCGATCACGATCGTATTTTGAAAAACTTCCCAAAACACCGGATCCTTCAGTACCCTCAGATAGTTATCGAAACCGATAAAGGGCCGGTCACCGATCAGCCGGTAATCTTGAAAGCTGATGGCAAGTCCCCGGGCCAGCGGATAAAAGGAAAAGATGAGGAAATAGGCCAGGATGGGAAGCATCATAAAATATAAGGTTTTGTATTTGAATACGGCTTTCACGGAAATTCACCACCATGATCGAAAAATAAGAGGGAGCGGCGTGATCACCGCCCCCTGCTCTTAAAGCTTTAATCGATATACCCGCCGGCTTTAAGTGCTTCCCGCATTTTCTTTACGGCGTCGGTTGCCGGCATCTCGCCCATGATCGCTTTGAAGGAATATTCATTGATGATCTTCTCGGCATCAGCCCAATGGGAAGGCGTCAATTCCAAAGCAGCGTATTGATCGACGAGATCCTGCGCTTCCTGCACGCCCGGCAGTTTACCGAAAGGCGCTTCGACATTACGGTTGTACCAGAAAGGAACGCCATGGTCGGAAGCATGCTCTTTACCGGTTTGCGTCAGCGTAAACTTGCCGTTGTCAACCGTGTAATCCACATCCTTGATGCCTAAGCTGCCCAGGGTTATCCCTTCCTCGGAATGCCACCATTCAATGAATTCGAAAGCTGTTTTCGGATGCTCCGCATTCACGGGTATAACCCATACGTCCGGATCGCCCCTGCGCAGCATGTGGTTGCCGTTCGCATCGGCTGCACCCGGCAAGCCCTTCGCTTCGAATTCCGTATTCGGGTCTTGTTCATGGCGCGTGTTGTTCAGCATGCCCACCCAAGCGTCCCAATACGTAATCATGCCGACGCGGTCGGCAAGGAACAGGTCGCGCATTTTACCGGTGTCATTCGTGGTGAAGTTCGGATCCAGAATGCCTTCCTCAAACAGCTTGTTCAGCCATTCATAAACCGGGATGGCCGCATCCGTGGAATACGGAACGTCCAGCTTGCCGTCAGCGGATTCCACGTATCGTTGTTTCAGGCCTGCGGCGCTGAAGAAGCCCTGCAATTCGTACATGCCGGCCGTGCTGAGTCCGTACGTGTCTTTTTTGCCGTTGCCGTCCGGATCTTGATCGGTGAAAGCTTTGAGGACGTTGTAATAATCGTCCAGCGTTTCAGGCTCGGGCAGATTTAATTTGTCCAGCCAGTCCTTGCGAACGATCGGCATCGTTCCTCCTTGGTACTTGGTGAACACGCCGTAGATTTCGCCATCCTTCGTCTTGACTTGTTCCCACTCCTTGGCGGGAATGACATTGGGATTCGAAAGCACCTTGGAGCCGTTCACTTGATCGGTCAAAGGTGTAAGAATTCCTTGATCAATGAAAGTGGACATTTTCTCTTTGCTGATCTGCAGCAGATCGAACTTTTCCCCGGAAGCGATGGCTGCCAGCAGCTTCTGGTCATAGTCGGCAGCCGGCTTGTTCATCGTAACCTTGATGCCGGTTAGACGCTCGATTTCCTGCTCGAACTGCGTATTCTCCTCAGGCGTTTTGCCGCCGATGACACCCGTCATGATTTTGAGCGCACGTTCTTCGGCATTCGATGCAGCTTGGGACGCGGCATTGCCGCCTTCCTGTGTACTACTGCTGCTTGCGTTCGGGGAACAACCCGCAAGCAGCCCGCCGAACAGAGATACAGCCATGATTGCACTCATGATCTTGATTCTTTTTACCAAGCTAACCACTCCTTCATTGTCGTTAAGAAAGAAATTTGCAGGATTCCCTCACAACCAGCTGCGCGGGTATGATGATTTGCCTGTGGATACGTTTATCGCTTATTTTCTCGAACAACAGCTTGGCTGCTTCCGCTCCGAGCGTCTCTGCCGACAATTCCACGGATGTCAGCTTTGGATTCATATCCTGTGCCAGAATAGCATCATTGCTGAGAGCGATGACCGACAGCTGTTCGGGCACCTCGATATCCAGCTCCCTGGCAGCCCTCAGCACGCCAAGCGCCACTCGATCCGTATCCGTAATGACTGCCGTATAATTCATGTTTCCATAAGTGTTCATGATGGACATATATCCGTATTCCGTTCCGTTGGCATGCAGCTTGTGGTCATAGTACACCACATACTCTTCGGGCATCGGCAGGCCGTGTTGGCTATAAGCCTCCGCCAAACCAAGTTGTCGATCGTAGGACACGGTCATATCGGAGGATGCATTCAGGAAGAGAAGAGTTTGATGTCCGCTCCGGAGCAAATAATCTCCAACCATTTGAGCCACGTTTGCATTGTTGTTATCCACGTAACTGATCGTATCGTCATAAGGATCCGACCGCCCCACCAGCACTAAAGGAGTGCCCATCATCAGGTACCGTTGAATTCGCAAATCATTTTTTCGCGGGTTGAGCAGAATGACGCCATCGACAGGATCCTGCGAATACAAAGTGGGATCCTCCTGCTCGGGCAAGGTGTCCAGAACTAGGCGGTACCCTTGCTTGGAGCATTCCTTGATGACACCGTTAATCAACTGAGTATCGAATGCCGTCATCGTCCCATCAGGCGGGAGAGGTATCTTGAGGCCGATGCTCATCGTCCTCTTGATCGCCAGGCTTCGGGCCAGGTGATTCGGGAAATATCCCAGCTCTTGGGCTACCTCTAATACCCGCTCCGTCACTTGTTGGCTGATCGGCCTTTTTTTGCTGAACACACTGGACACGGTTCCCTTGGATACTCCAGCCATCCTGGCAACGTCATCAATGGTAGCCATCTATCGTTGTTCCTTTCTCTAGCAGATTCTGATGGATTGCTTGATCATTAAACCGGTTTAATAACCCTACGTGATTGATTTTAAAAAAGAATAATTGAATAGAATGCAGGTTTATGTTAATTGAAAATTAAATCTTAGGTATAAAACTCGTTTCTTTTTGACAAACCAAAAAAGCCGCCTATCAGGCGACTTGGTATGCACGTATATGATAGAAAAGCTATCCCTACTGAGCTCAATTACCGTTAAAGTTTATCCTTCCCGTGCATCTCCTAGGCTTTCTTTGAGCGCATCGCTTTACATTGAGTAATGCTTTGATCGTTCATGAGTTTGAGGTATTCGTCTGACTCTACGGCGTAGATTGCGACTTTCCCTTCAGCGTCATGATGAATCCCCCAGCCATAGCGCTTGCCTAAGGACGAGGTTCGGAGACAAGGCTGCCCTTTGGAAAAAAACTTCTCGCGAGCGGCTGCTCTTTCCGTTTCCGGAATCTGATTACGCTCGGCAAACACTTCGAACAACACATCTTCTTGCGTGTATCGGTAAGGGTGGTTCGACAGCAGCTCATACTGAATCACCGGTATGGTCTTAGACTCGCCTTTTGCTTGCGGAATGACGGCCTCGCTGACAGGGCAGTCTTCGGCAATTTGAATAAAGGTGTCGTATTCATTCATGTCTTTCATATGTAAGAATAACCTCCAATTCTAATTAACATTCAGTATACATCATATCGTAGCATCATCTACAGACTAGCGCTTGAATCTTGAATCTTGAATCTCTTCCGCCTTGTATCCGAAGCAGCGGCTCCAGGCAGCGGATGCTGGCTTCGACCACTCACTTATTGGAGATCAAAACAGTTGTACGGGCAAGAACAATCCCTTTTCAATCAACGGTCCGAATATCAACATCCCGACTGACATCATGGACAGGCTTCTCTTAAATCGTAATCGCCAAAAATGAAGTGCTCATGACTTTATCCTGATAAGTTTCCTAATGTCCTGGAATAAATAACAGCCTCAATCCGTCCTTCCGGGAAATTGAGACTGTTATGTTATTGAGGCACAAGAATCCGAATCTCATTCACCCGTATAATATCTAATCAAAGCCTGCGTGCCTTTATCCTCAAGCCCCTTCTCGGCCAGCTGGCTGTACAGCGATTCGGCTAGGGACAAGCCCGGCGTAACCAAGTTCATCGCCTTAGCGGATTCCAGCGCGATTCCCATATCCTTGATGAAATGCTTGATATAGAATCCCGGCTCCAGATTCCCGGCAATCATGCGAGGAGCCAAATTGCTAAGCGACCAGCTTCCCGCCGCTCCGCTCTCGATGCTCTTGAGCACGGTTTCGGGATCCAGCCCGGCGCTCTCCGCATAGGCCATCGCCTCGCAGACTCCCATCATGTTAGAGGCAATGGCGATCTGGTTGCACATCTTCGTATGCTGTCCGGCGCCGGCTTGCCCTTGATGGACGATATTGCTTCCCATCGTCGACAGCAGCGGCTGCACCGCCTTGACGTCTCCCTCTTCCCCGCCGATCATGATGGACAGCCTCGCCTCACGTGCCCCCACGTCACCGCCGGAGACCGGAGCATCCATGGCATGGAGCCCTTTCGACGAGGCGGCTTCATAAATGCGGCGGGCTAGCAGCGGACTGGACGTCGTCATATCGATCAGATATGCCCCTTCCCTGGCATGCGCCACCAGCCCGTCCGGTTCCAAATAGAGTTCCTCGACATCCTTCGGGTAGCCCACCATCGTAATGATTACGTCGCAGGCCTGCGCCAGCTTGGCCGGGGTATCGTGCCATACGGCGCCGTCCGCCACCAGCCGCTCCGCCTTGGAGGCGGTTCGCGTGTAAACGTGCAGCGGGTAGCCGGCTTTCCGGATATGCCCTGCCATGCTGTGGCCCATTACGCCCAAGCCGATAAACCCTACGGTCGTTTGATTCGGTGCGATTGTCATCATGTGATCCTCTCCTTTTATTCTATATAAGCCTGAGTCTGTAAAAGCAGTTTTCCTATCTTACCGACAGCCGATACTGCCGTGGAGACATCTGCAGGAATCGCTGAAAGGCCCGGTTCAGGTTTCGTTCGGAATAACCGACGATTTCAGCAATCTCCGTGACCGTGTAGTCCGTATCCTTGAGCAGCTGTTTCGCCTTCTGCACTTTGAAGTTCATGACGTATTCAACAAAGGATATGCCCATCTCCTTCTTGAACAGCCGGCTGAGATACGATGGGCTCACCCCCACCAGCTCGGCACAGTCCGCCAGTGAATGAGCACCATCGGGATGACGGCAGATATGGTTGCATACCCGCTGAACGATTAGGCGGGTGGATCGGGTGCGCAGGTCATGGCTGATTTCCTGGTACAGCGGGAACAGCACGCCGATGAACCAGTCATGCATTTCACGGGAGGTCTGGTTCTCCTTCAGCTGGTCGAACAGGTTACCCCCCAGCAGCTCCAGCACGCCGGGACCTTTCTCCTCCATCGACTGGACTATGGCCGAGAGCAGCACGTAATAGCTCTGGGAGGTCACGTTGTACGATTCCGACACCCGAATACGCCGGGAAAATTCATGAAGCGACGCCTCGGCCTGCGGAAGATCCCCGTTCCACAAATATTCGATCATCTCCGATTCGATATCCTTCGGATACATGAACACGGGATTACGCTCGATTCGGATCATGTCTTCATAAAACAGTACGGTATCCGCATCATGGAACAGGCGATATTGCAGAGCAAGCTGCGCCTCCTTATAGGATTCAGCCGCCCGGGGCAATGTTCCAGTATTGCCAATGCCGATGGACGCGGAAAATGAAAGATAGCGCGCCAGGGACTGGCTGACGGATTCCGCATAACATGCGAGGAGGTCGCGGAACTCCTGGGGGGAAGCCTCGGGCTCTCCCGGCCTCAGGATCGCCGCCGCTTCACGATCCTCCCGGTCCACCACGTAGCCCTCCAGCTGCCGGTTGTTTGCCAGCAGCTCAGACATGACGTTTTTGACCGCAAACACGATGACCGGACCTTCGTTAGGCAAGAATCGTTTTTTCACCGGATTCTCGACTTTCACCACCATCGTGGCATATGGTCCGCTCATCGGGATCTTGTGCTTCGCGCACCCCTCCTCCAGTGTGCCGGACCGCCATGAGCTTCCGGACAGCAGCAAACGCTGCAGAAACCGTTCCCGTAAATCCGGTTGAATTTTTCGAATGTAGCTGTTCAGGGATTCCGCCTGCTCGTTTAAGTAGCTGAGGGAGGAGCGGATGTATTCGATTTCATTCTCTTTGACGGAGCTCTCCACCCCGCTCCTGCCGTTTCTTCTCAAATGCTCCCCGTAACGAAGGAGCTGCTGAATCGGATTGTACGCGATTTTGGACGAGAACCAGGTGAGCAATACCGCGATCAGCATGAAGACGGTCACCGACATGACGATCAGGACGCGGATCCACCTCAATTGCTCGATCATCTCCCGCTCCGGCATCCGGGACACGTATAGACGGCCCATAGACGTCTTGTAAAAGGCGATCAGTTCCTTGCCGTCCTCCCCGGTCATGACGTCATGGCCGGACGTTTCCCCGTTCTCTACCAAAGATCCCAAAATGGGGTCTTCATCCGCGGTTTTGCCGATCATGCTGCGTCCATCCGTATGCAGCATGACCCGGCGATCGGAGTCCAGAATGGCCAGCGACTGCTCCTCCAGGGAAAGGGAATAATTGTTCAAAAGGCTGCGAAGCGATTCCTCTTTCACGTGTATTAGGATGGTGCCCCTCGGTTGGCCCTGCACCATAACGGGAAGATGGCGGACGTAAGAGACGTATCCGTTCTCCGACGACTTCGGGAGGTGCATCCACCTCGCTCCCCCTTCCTTCGCCAGGGCTTGCTCAATATCTTCTTTTCCTTTATACCCGTCCAGGTGGACCAGGCCATAGGAATGCGACAGCAGCAGCCGGTGCCGAACATCGTAAAACAGGATGTCTTCGATCAGGTTATTAGTATTTTTGTGCAGTTGAAACAGCTTGAGCATATCCAATTGCTGCATGTAGTCCGTCTCATATTCGGGATTTTCCAGCGCGCTGCGAATCAGCGGACCGCTGGCAAGCTGAAGCGATTCATGCTCGATGCTTGTTATGATATTTTCGACGCGGTCCTTCAGCTGCATCAAGGAAGCCATATTATTTTCCTGGAACTGGACCGTCAGCTTTTTCATGGAGAAATGGTAGTACGCGCTTCCGGCTAGGATCACCGGAATTACGGCCGACAGACATCCGAGCCAAATCAGACGCTTCAGATAGCGGTTCGCGGAGAACCAGCGGAGGAACGATGCCTGAATATGCTGCCAAAGAGACCTCACGATTTATCACCTCCGGTTCCCGCGGCAGGAACTGCCCTGCGGATCACTGTGCCATCCGCAACTCTCTACGGATGATCCTACACCTGTTATACTTCGTCCTCCCGCTTCCTCTATCCTTCAACAACAGCGTTAACGGTGGGATTCAGCGGAATCCGAATGCACTCCCAAACCTCCAGCCGCGGCAGGGTGAAGTTCAATTCGTCGTTCGCTGCGAATCCTTCTATACAGCCTCCGCCGATCAACATCTCCAGTTTAAAGACGCTCCCTGTAGGCCATCTAGTCCCCGGTCTCAGCCGGACCTCGATGTCGTGCAGAGGCAGCGCCACTGCAAGCGGCCGGCGGCCGGCTCCGTTCACGAAGTGGAGCAGCAGATCACTGCCGCTTCGGAACAGGGTCGTCTGCAGTCCGGGATACGAAGTCGTTACAGACAGCAGCGGCCTCCCGTCAAGCAGGTGGTCAATCGCGTTAGCCAGCAGCATCTCATGCTCGGGCAGCCTGAATTCGCGGAGCAGTGCGCCCAGCGAGAACGCGAAGTACATGGCGCGGCCCGATCCCCACGAATGCTCCAAAGCCAGCGGCAGATCGGTGCGGGAAACGGGCAGCGAAGCCCGCTCCGGAGGAGCTCCCACGCTTTCCGGCGGAGAAAACGGCGGTACGAGCGTCGCCAGTACCCGAACCGCTTCACTGTGCGGCTGAACATAAGCGACATGGCCGCGGTGAGCGATCAGCGCCGTCGTATCCATTCCCTGCTGAAGCGGGTTGATCTCGCACGGCAGCTCCTGAAACCGCAAATAGGAGGCAATCAGGTATTCGCTTTTGAAGGCTTCCTCCGAAATGCCTAGCAGCTCATGGAGCGGCTTGACGCCGGCGTCGGCTGCAGCGGAAGGAAGTGCCCCTTCCGTTAGCAGTTGTCCCCCACCATGTACGTACGAACGCAAGTCGTGGATCAAGGACGGGGTATATTCCGTTCCTTCGGGAATCATTACAACGCGGTAGCGGTCCAACTCCCAATCCTTCCTGCTCTGGGGAAGCAGCACGTCAAACGGGATTTGCCGGTTGATCATCGTTTCGGCCCAGCTCTGCGCCTCGCCGCGCTCGTTCCAGAGCAGGGCGGTTTCCGCAGCCGATACGGCTCCGTCCATATAGGCATCCAGCTTGGCGGCATGATGATTCAGCTCGGCTACGGTTTTCATAATCCGCTTGTCTTCGATCGTATCGGGTATGCCCGTGACGGAGTGCCAGATCTGACCGCCGTTGGCCGGAATTTGAGCCAGCCAGAAGCGGTATTCCGCTACCGGAAGCCCGGTATGGCGCCAATCCATGCCCGGGCAGGAATGCACGATGCCAAACGGAGCCGGCCTGCCCGGAACCGACCGCCCCACCTTGATGCTGAGAGCCGGCTTCCAGAATTCAGGGATCCGGGCATGGCCGAGCGAGAGTACGTCCTGCGGCTCCGTACACAGCATATCAGTGATCTGAACGCGCTTGGACAGATTGTCGCGGTGGAGGTTGTAGTATAGGATCATGGGCACCTCCGGCCTCTCCAGCTTGATCAGGTCATACATCGCTTCCATATTGTCATCGAAGCATCTCGCCGCGAAATCCGGCTCCAGCTCCCGCGAGGAATCCGGCAATTCCTTGCCGTACTGCTCAGCGTATTTACGCCTGCATCGCTCGCATCGGCAGAACACATAACCGGGGTTATTAAAAAAAATGCCATCGATCGGATACCGCGACAACGCTTCGCGGAGCACCGGAGCGGCGACATCCGCATTGCGGTAGCCGCCGTTGATGCAGGTGGACATCAAGAGCGGCCACGGTCCGGGCCGTTCAGCCCCGATGATCTCCGGGCGGCCGCCCTCCTTGCGGACGAACCATTCCGGCCTTCGGAGATACGCACTGTCATCCGCTTTGCTGAAGTCGAACCTGGCGATAAAGCGAAGGTCCTCACGGTGACAGGCCGTGATCAGTTCCCCGAGCAAATCGCGCCCCTCAGGGAGATATCCGTTCACGGTATGGTACGGAACCTGCGTGTCATACCAGGCATATATGCCGCCTGTATTGAAGACCATCGCATTCGCCCCCATCTCCTTCAGCTGCGCGGCAAGCCGGGGTGGGTCGATGCAGGCGGTATCCTGGACCTGCATATTGGGCTGTATGACGCGCAGCGGCTTGTGCCACCAGAAGCGTTCCTCATTAACCTTCGTCATTGCCTTACCTCCTTCTCATTTCAAACTGGCAACAAACGGGCGATTCGCAAGGCGGAGACAGCCGGTTTGAACAGAGGCTTCAACGATGCTGTCTCCTCCCGTTCTTCAACATATTCGCTCCAGAATGCGAGACCGCCCGAGCCGACTGTCCGTTACTCCCCGTTGAACTGCTTGTATGCTTCGGCCATTTGTTGGTACGCTTCCTGAATGTCCGGCTGGTTGTTCAGCTGATCAACATATGCGCGGAACTCCTCCATTGGAATATGCCCGACGATCGCCTTTGTCACCATGGAAGCATATTCGTCGCTGTATTTAGGCCATGTGCTGCGCCAGCCCTCGGACGTGATGACGCGATAGTGGTCGATTTTTCCGATCTCGTCGTAATTTTCCACCTCTTTGATTTTGGCATCGTTAAAGGCTTTATCGCCGGAAGCGCTGATCACCTTGCCCCACTTGGCATAAGCCAGTACGCCCGCTCCCTTGCTCGTCGTATTGACTTCTTTGACCCCTTGTTCCGTCAGCACCTTTTGCCCGTCCTTTTCGGTGTAATGGACGCCTTCAATGCCGTAATAGGCAAAATCGGTCATTTCCTGGGACGCCGTCTGGTCGAAATATTTGAGCAGCTGCTTCACCTTCTCCTCCGGCACCTTCTTGGAGATGTAGAACCCGCCGGCTACGCCGGTTTCCAGACCGACCGCATAATCCCCTTTCGGTCCCTTCAAGGTCACGTTCAGGATTTTGGCATCAGGCTGACCGGACTTCTTCATCGCCTGCTCCCATTCATGATCCCACCAGATCGGACGGCCATAGGAAGCGGCGCGGTTCGTCTTGAAGAGCTCCTCCGCCTGGCTTTCCTTCATGACCGCGTATTCCTTGGACATCAGGCCGTCCGCGTACAGTCCGCGCAGCCATTCCACCATCTCGACGTACTGAGGCGTAAGGGACGGGCTCATCAGCCCGCCATCATCGGTATAGGTCGGATTGTATACGCCGAAGCCGGCCTGGAATGATGCGGGCGGGTTATTGATATATAGGAGACCTACCGTATCCTTCTTCCCGTTGCCCTCCATATCGGCATCGACGATCTTCTTCAATGCTTCCTTGTATTCTTCGAAATCGGTCGGAACCTTGATGTTCAGCTTCTTCAGCCAGTCCTCGCGTATTTTCAGCCCACCGTCGATCCGCGAACGGGACCGCGGCACCGCATAGATGCTTCCCTCGACCGACAGATATTTCAAGGCATCCGGGGCCAGATTGTTTTTCAGATTCGGGTATTCGCTGAGATCCCCCAGGAACGGGGTCAAATCCCAAAACGCGCCGTTCTGGATAGCCGTAATCAGCGTAGGGCGGATCGGGTTCTGATAGGCCACGACTTCGGGCAGATCGCCGGAGGCCAGCAGCAAATCCAGCTTCGTGTCCAGATCCCCCGACGGCACCCATTCCACGTCCAGCTTGACATTGGTGCGGCGCTCCCATTCCTTCCAATAGTCATTGTTCATGTCGGGGATCTCGTTATAGAGCCCGGCAAACATTTTGATTGTCATCGGCTTGCCGTCATTGCCTTCTGCTTCCGATCCTCCGGCGTTCTGCGGTTTCTCGCCCGCCTGCCCCCCGCAGCCTGCCAGCATGACGACGGCCATGAGGGCCGCGAGCCAGGGCTTCCAGCTTCTATGCGAGCTCCCCTTCTTTGATGTGTTTTTCATGTAAACCCCTCCTTATGGATGCTCATCATCCATGTATTGTTCTTGAACAAAATCCTAACTCCTTCCCGTCATTCGCGGCGGGATAACGCTTTCAACCTAACCGATCGCATTTTGATCGCAATTCCGATGCGTAAGGGGATCGTTGCCGCATCCTTCCTCAACCTTTAATCGACCCGAGCATCACCCCTTTAGCAAAATGCTTTTGCAGAAATGGGTAAACAACCAAGATCGGTACCATCGCTAGTACAATTGAGGCCATCCGGATGGTCTCTTGCGGCACCACGTTTTCGTCGCTTGCCCCAGCCTGGGCCACCGCCACCGAATTGGAATCGATGACCAGCGTTTTAATCAACAGCTGAAGCGTCCACTTGCTGGAATCCGATAAGTAAATCAAGGCGTTAAAATAGGCGTTCCAATGCCCGACCGCAAAGAACAGGGTGAAGGTGGCGATCGCCGGCATCGACAGCGGGATTATCATTCGCAAAAAAACGCCCATATCCGAGCAGCCGTCCATTTTCGCGGAATCCTCCAATTCGGATGGAAGCGAATCCAAGAAGCTTTTGATAACGATCAAGCTCCAGGCGTTGGTCAGGCCCGGCCAGATCATGGACCAGTAGGAATTCAACAGGCCTAGTTCCTTGACCAGCAAGTAGTTGGGCACGATACCCGGGCTGAACACCAGCGTGAAGATGACGAGCCCCATTACCCAGCGATTCCCGGGCATGGACCGTTTCGTCAGCGCGTAGGCCATCGTAAAGGAAACGACGATGTTGAGCGCGGTACCGACGACCGTAATGAAAACGGTGCTTTTAAACGCATTCATAAAGCTGTTGGTCGATAGAATGTACTTGTAGGACTCCAGGGACCACTGCTCGGGAAACAAATAAAATTTAAGCGGAACATAGACCTCGGGATCCGTAAAGGAAACGCTGAACACGTATAGAAACGGAAACAAGCATGCGACCGAGAACAAGGTGATTAGACTGTAGTTGACCCAATCGAACAAGCTTAGCCCTTTTTTTCGGATAACGAAGCTCACGCGGAATTCCTCCTTTCGTTTAGCATAATGAGTATTCGGCAGACGCCTTTGGAGGCTTAATAAATGCCTTCATGGCCGAGCCGCTTTACGATTTTGTCGGCGGCCACGATCAGGACGAGCCCCACCAGTCCCTTGAACATGCCGACCGTCACCCCTACGCTGATTTTCCCTTGAAGAATGCCGTGCGTGTAGGAGTACGTATCGAACACCTCCGCCACCGAGCGCACCAGCGGATTCATCATCAGCAAAATCTGCTCGAAGCCAGTGTCCGCCATGCTGCCCAGCCGAAGAATAAGCAAAATGATGATCGTTGGCCGGATGGCCGGAAGCGTGATATGCCAGATCTGGCGGAACCTGCCCGCCCCGTCCACGATGGCGGCTTCGTAGCGCTGGGGATCCACGCCCGCCATGGCCGCCAGGAAGATAATCGTTCCCCATCCGGCCTCCTTCCACATGCTTTGCGCGGTCAGAAGTCCCCAGAAGTAATTGGGGTTGGACAGAAAGGAAACGGTATCCCTGCCGCTTTCGGCAATCAGTTTATTGACGATCCCCACGTCCGTCGACAACAGAAAGAACGTCATGCTGGCCACGACGACCCACGACAGGAAATGAGGCAGGTAAACTATGGACTGGTTCAGGCGCTTGAAGCTCTCATGCCGGATTTCATTCAGCATCAGGGCCAGCAGGATTGGGAGCGGAAAATGGAAGATCAGCGCGATCATATTGATCGCAAACGTGTTCCGCAACATAATATAGAAGTTGGAGCTCGAGAACAGATCCGCAAAGTGCTTAAATCCAGCCCATTCGCTTCCGGCAAAGCCAAGAAACGGATTGTAATCTTTGAAGGCCAAAAGCAGCCCCCACATCGGAGCGATTTTGAACAGCAAGAAGAAGAGCAGCCCGGGCAACAGCAGCAAATAAATGACGCGGTGCTTGACGATGCGGGACGCGAGACTGCCCGGGCGAAGCGTTAGGCCCGGCTTAATGACCCTGCCGGCCCCTTGGGCAGGTATAGCAGATTTAGGCTTTGGCATCGCTGGTGATCAGCTCCTTTCGATCGCCGACAGGCACGGCCTGAAGCCAAACCGCTTCATAACGGCCGATTTTCGGCAGCGTCACCGTCACGCGATCTTGCGAGGTTTCCACCTGCGCATCGGATTCGGCACGGAGCAGCCTGCCCTTCGCTACCGCGTTTCTTGGCAGCATCCACTTTTGCGGCCAAGACCCCGACGCATTCGCTACAGCGGTTTCGTCCACGCGATCAACGGTCAGTTCCACCTGAACATCATATAACGGAAGGGGATTCATAAAAGTCGTCCCGTTATATCCGGAGAGATTCAGCAGCTGAACCAGGCATCCGCCCTCCTTCAAACGGTGAACGAACAACTCTAGACATGGGGGTGCGTTCGTAGTTGCAACCCGATTCGGCACGATGTCATGTAGAACGTCCGCCATTACCTGCCTGTAGTCCTCGAACCCGTGGCGATAGTAGAGCTCGCCTGGATTCCAAGGCATATACACGCCGGTTCGGACCGTTCCCTGCTTGCCGACCCGCCTGTGCAGCCCCAAACCGTAATCTGCTCCGATGCGGTGGCCGTAGGCACGCTCCGGCGGCCCGAACGTGGACGGTTCGATGAATGGCAATCGGCACTCGGTCGTATCCGGGTCAAAGGCAACGCGGGCAAAGCTTCCGCCCGCGACGATCCAGTCCCGGCCATGGGCAAATCCGGGGAAATGCGACTTGTCCGAAACGTCCAGGTAAGCGCCCGGCTCCGATTGTTTCACGCCGGCGAACGAGGCCGCGAACCATTCCTTAAGCAGCTCCGGCTGCCGCTCCAGCGCGGTTCCCGTTGCGACCAGCACCGCGCCGGCATCCGCCGCCCGATGCAGCGCTCGCGCCGCCGCCACCGACAATCCCTGAACGCCGGGAAGAATAACCGCTCGCATATGCATTAGTTTGGACTCCATGGCCACCAGCTGTTCTTCCATCACCACGTCGAAGAGGACGTGCTCTTCCTTTAGCATTTTGAACATACCGTGATACTCCGCTGCTGCTTCGGGGGCCGCCGGCTTGACGAGCGCCGCTTCAGCCATGGAGCCGAGCTGTCCGAACAGCTCCTCGTGCTCCGCATGGTATCGGAAAATATCCTTTACCGTTTCGAAGCTTGCCCGGTCCGGGTATCCTTCGAATGCCCCGATAATACAGAAATCCAGCCCCGATCCGCTTCCGATGCTTTGATATAAACGGATCGCATTTTCATTCTCGGATACTCCTGTGAAACGGTAAGTCAGGTCGATGGCGTTAATGCTGCAGTTGCTGACCAGCTTGTCATCCCAGCTGTCTTGTATGGACGCAACATTCTCCGAGGCTGAATACAGCCAAGGCTGGCCGCTCCTTTTCAGCGACGTATTCGATTCCTTGCGGACGATATCGACCCGGTGTGGGTGATACGTGCTAATGGCCACATCGGACCGCAGCGACTTCACGAATCCGTGAATGCGCTCCAGCATTTCCCTTGACGTCCGTTCCTGGAAGGACCTGTACAGCTCGTGCATCGGATGCTCGGGACCGGTATACGCAAGCAAATCTTCGCCGGTTACTTCGCGAAACCGCAAGCGGCAGTTTGGGCAATAACAAGGACCATAGAAATTTCCGCTGTAATCCCAATGCTGGTAGCCGAACATATTGAAGAAAATCCCATCCACCGAATAACGCTCCAGCACTTCTTGAATGCTCTCCAGCGACTTCACCTGCTGATAGACTCCATTCAGGCACGTATGAACGATGCCGTGATAATTGACCTCCCGCCCCTCCCGGTCCCGGTAAAACCATTCGGGATACCGCATCCACAACGATTCATGCGCTTTACTGAAATCGAACCGTGCAATAAATCGCAATCCATTAGCATGGGCTTTTTCTACCGCTTCCCCCAGAAGGTCCTTGGTTAAATAAGGCGTTACATATTGATGCATAAGCGATGATGGATAGAACGCAAATATGCCTCCTGCATTCATCATGAGCACATTCGCTTGGAACGACTTGAGCTCGCGAATCAAAAGATCCACATCCATATCGGCGTCCGTCTCGCGAAGATTATTTTGAATCAATCGGAGACGGTTCGTTGACCACCATTTCATCCCCATTCCCTCCTTTGCTTGTGGTGTATGTCTACCATAATGAAGCTGAGGTCAGCAGAACAGGGACAATTCTTGCATGAGCACGTTAGGAAAAATATGTCCGATCCGGCATGGGGCGATATCCAGCCCGAGGTCCCCTATACCTGACAGAGCCGCAAGGTAAGAACAGGAGTTTATTGGTCATTTCTTGTTTGGCAGGAAAACTGCAAAAAATGTCCCGTTCCAACCTTCTCTTGTACGGCGGATTATGTCTGCATGATCGATTGAGTTTACGGTTAGGCATCCAAACGATGGGTATGTATTTTCTTTGTACTCGCAACAAAAAAACTCACCCTTGGGTGAGTTTTTTCAATCATGCGCGATTAAGCGAGAATACGTCTCCGGCTACAATTATGCCAGATTGATGCCTCGGATAGCTTCCACGTTTACTTTCGGTTTACGGTCTTCCGTCAGCAAGCCGTTCACTTCCTGCTGCACGTCCGTAATTTGCGTATAACAGAAACCGCACACATAAGGCAAATTCTTGATCGCTTGTGTGATTCCTTCGTACCGCTTCAAGAATTCGTCCTCGCTGCGAACCTGATTGCCGTAACCCCAGCCCTCTTCGCTTGTAAAAGCGATGCCGCCGTATTCGCTGATGATGACGGGCTGGCCCCGATAGCCATATCCCTGCGCGAATGGATAACGGTGTGTATTATGCGCTATTTTGTTGCCTAACAGCGCATCCTTGTCCCGATACCGCTCTTCCAGCATAGCGCCGATTTCTTCATAATCATGGAGCGTAATGATATCCGAAACCGTATGCTCCCAGCCGTCGTTCACGATCACCGGCCTCATCTGGTCGAAAGCCTTGGTCAGATGATAGATCGATTCCGTAAATTGCTGCTGCTTGCGGTTGGTCGCTATATCGGAAATTCCCCAAGACTCGTTGAACGGTACCCAGGTGATGATGGAAGGATGGTTGTAATGCTGCCGGACGACGTCCATCCACTCTTGCGTGAACCGCTCGACCGCATCGTCTCCGAATTCGTAAGTCGACGGCATTTCCGACCATACCAACAATCCTCTGCGGTCACACCAATATAAATAACGGGGATCCTCCAGCTTCTGATGCTTGCGCACGCCGTTAAAGCCGAGCGCAATCGTTTTGTCGATGTCTTCCAGCAGCGCTTCCTCCGACGGAGGGGTCAAATGCGTATCGCTCCAGTATCCTTGATCCAACAGCAAACGCTGATAAATCGGCGTATGGTTCAAGATAATTTGATCCCCTGCGATCCGAATGCTCCGCATGCCGAAATAAGAATAGGCGGTGTCGATCGGCTTTCCATTTTGCTTCAGAATCATCTCGACGTCGTATAAATTCGGATGGTTCGGATGCCACGGCTTGACTTTCCATTCGCCCACGGCTTCGTTTACGACGCTCACATCGACCGTTACCGTTCCGCGTTCCACGCTCGTTTCCGTCGAACGGATCAGCTTCCCGTCAAACCGGATGATGGTCTGGAGGGTTAACCCGTCGTAACCGTGCGCGGCATTGCCCAGTTCATAACCGAAATTCGCCGACCCGCGTTCCAGTTCCGGCGTTATCTTCACCCGGCTGATGTGAATCGGATTCACGTATTCCATCCACACGGTTTGCCATATTCCGGTCGTCTGCACGTACCAGCACCCGAAGTTGTCCTTCATCCATCGCTGCTTGCCGCGCGGCTGCGTACAGCTGTTGCCGTCCACGACTTGAACGGTAATCCTGTTCTCGCGTCCAAACTCGACTGCTTCCGTAATGTCGAAGGAAAAGGCCGCGTATCCGCCTTCATGCATGCCGATTTTGCTGCCGTTGACCCATAGGGTCGCCGCGTAATCGACCGCTTGAAAATGCAAAATGATCCGTTTGCCTTCTGCCTCGGCAGGTACGGCTACACTACGTTCATACCATACGCAAGGATGAAATGTTTCATCCGCGATGCCGCTTGCTTTGGTCTCGTACGCAAAAGGCACCGTGATTTTACGGTCAGCTTGAAGGCGTTCGTACCACTTGGCGCTTTCTCCTTCTAGAGCATCGTCGAAGCGAAAATCCCATTCCCCGTTCAGATTTACCCATTCCTCGCGTACCAATTGCGGTCTGGGATAGTCCTTTATATATTTGTGCGAGCTAGACATTATGTTCCACTCTCCATCTTCTGTTAGTTTATCGTTTCTATTTGGTTCCTATGGATTCCACCGTTAAATCGCCAAGCCCGATCTGTTCAGCATGAACCGATCGAATGCCGACCCTCCCCTGCATGAAGGCCTGGGGATCGTCATACGTCAGGACAGGCTCTTCTCCATCCTCGACGAAGACGCGGATCGTCCCGTGAACTGCTTCGATGCGCAAGCTGACGGGCTTGTTCCGTTCCAGCTCAACTTTGATGCTTTGAAGCAGCTCGGAATCGTAATTATGTTTGTACAGTTCCAGTTTCGTGGCGGTGACCGCGAGGAAATATCCCATCAGCGAATCGCTCACTTGATCCCTGAAATCCGACTCGTTTGTCACCCGGAAGAGTACGCCCGCTTGACCGGACGGATCATCGCCCAGCGTTACGGTCGTCCGGATGCGGTAGTCGGACCAAAGGCGGCTGCCTCCATACATCTTGGCATCGGCATCGGCTGCTCCGGCATAACTTCCGGCGGTTTCGTTCCAACGGCCGTGAACATCCTCGGAACTTGCTTGTTCCAATAAACGTTCGATCTTGAATGCTTGATCATCGACCAGCTCGAATTCCATCGTTTTCCACTCCAGCTGCCCATTGTCCAATTGAATGGCGAGGCTATGTAATCCCTTTTCGAGCTTTAGGGATCCTACCCGAATTTTTACCCAGGGTTCGCTGCTGGCGTCATGGCTGCCGTCGATTTTATAGCTTCCGGCTTTTTGATCGTCCACGAGCAGCTTAAAGGCTGCCGGCCCCGCGTCAGCCTTGACCGACAAGTCCAGCGCATAGGTGCCCGATTCCGAAACGTTTACTGCATAACGCAGCCAATCGCCTTTTTCCGTAAGCGCAGCCGAATAGCTGCCATCCTCCGCCTGCCGGATCGCCGTTCCGTCCGAATGACGCCATGCGGCGGTTTCCGACGGTTGACGAACCGCATACCCCCTGCCTTCGCCGCTAAGATAATGCACGGCTTCCATGCTGCCGGGAAGCGGCTTGGCCGTTTCGAAGTCACTGCTGCCGTCGGCTTGATTCGAGAATGCGGTATACGACAATCCCGGTACGCCGTTATCGTACCGATACCCGATACGGCCAGGTCCGAACGTTTCCGAAGATTCATCCAGCTTCACTACGCCGTCCAGGTATACCCTAAGCCGCTCGTTCCCTCGTTCGATACGAATCGTGTGCAGCTTCGACCAATCCGTATCTTCCGGAAACTCCGCGGTGGCGAGCACTTTACGGTTGCCATCCTCCATCCTGCCCAAGGATAGTCGGTTTAGTTCCGGTTCGATTTCGGCGAACCCGAAACGGTTGGTCTCCTCATAGGCAAACAATGCGGCGACCCGCGTCTTTGACGGCACCAAATTATATTCCGCCGTATAGATGCGATCCGTGCTCTCCTTGGTGATGATTCGAGCGCCTCCTTCCGATTTCTCCGACTCCCACCGGCTCTCATCGATGGCGTCTGCGTCCAGCCGATCGGCAAAGACCGGCCCTCTCGGGATAGGCTGATCGTAATTCGTAGGACCCAGAATCTCCATCTTGTCTCCGTTGAATACCAGCCGGTCGATGTTCATGCGACGGACAGGCGGGCCTTCCTGGGATCTTCCCGTCAAGTTATGATAGACGAGATAATAAGAATCCAGATCGGGCCCCATCACCGTCGAGCTGTGGCCAAGCCCGTAAAAGTCCGGCTTAGTGCTGATGACGAGCGGATTGTTGGCCGGAATGCTGTACGGACCGAGCGGCGAATCATGCGATACGGCATAATGAATGCGGTAGCCTTTGCTGAATACATGATTCCCGGTATATGTCATGTAATAGGTACCGTTCCGCTTGATGATCATGGACCCTTCCGTCCAATGCCCCAAATAGGGCCCGGGAATCGTCTGACCGACGCCGAATTCGGCGGGTCCGTCCATCGGAACGCCGACAATGCCCGACGATCCAGCATGGGTAAACAGCCAGGAGCCGTCATCGTCGATAAAGACCGAGCCGTCGATGCTCATTCCGACATTCTCGGAGATTCTTTCGAACGGGCCTGTCGGCGATTCGCTTCGGAACACGTAATGTCCCCTTCCCGCCGGAGAAGTGTATAGATAGAACCACCCGTTCGAGTAAATCACTTCGGGGGCATAGGCTCCGGTCGATACAGGATCTTCCGTCACAAGCCCCGCATAGCTCCAATCGACCAGATTGTCCGACATCCAAGCCTTGATTCCCGTCCGATGATCCTTAGTGCTCACATACAGGTAATAGCGGCCGTCATGCCGCAGCACATACGGATCCCCATTGCCGTAATCCTCCCATTCTTCCTCCAACGACGGAAAGGGATTGGCATACATTTCATTGTATATTTCCATATCGACCGCCTCCGGTTTCGTGGTTGTATCGCATCCCGACAATGCCAATCCGGCCGCTAAACCTAACGCTCCGATACAACATGCGATTTTTGACAGGCGCGGCATTCTTATCGCCATGCGCCTCACCCCTTGATTCCGCTGATTGCCATCGATTCGATAAAGTATCTTTGGCAGAAAAAGAACACGATGATCACCGGCACCATGGAAATGATGGCTGCGGCCATGATCATCGGATAATCCGACTGGCCGATGTACATCGCCTGCATGGAAGCGATCAGCACTTGAATCGTTTGCTTCTCGGGCGTATGCAGGTAAATCAGCGGGCCGAGGAAATCATTCCAGATGCCCATAAAGCCGAGAGCGGCTTGGGCAGCGAGCGCCGGCTTCATGATCGGCAGCGCGATTTTGAAGAAGATGCCCGGAAAGCTGCAGCCGTCGATCTTCGCCGCTTCGATCAATTCGGTCGGCATCGCGCTCTGCAAATATTGGCGTATGAAAAAGATGACGACGATGTTGCCGAACAGGCCGGGTACGATGAGCGGCAGCAAGGTGTCTACCCAATCCAGCCTGGAAAACCCGATATACTGCGGTATCATTACCACCGAATACGGAATCATCATCGTTCCGAGCAAGCCCATGAAGAGCATGCCTTTGTAAGGGAATTCGAATTTGCCGAATGCATAGGCCGACATTGCGGATACCAGCATTCCTATGGTCAGGACGATCACCACGATGATCAAGCTGTTCATGAATCCATGCAGCAAAGGCGACTCCAGCCAAACCTTCGCATAGTTGCCGAACGTAATCGGTTCGGGAATCCATTGCGGAGGAATTTCGAATACGTTTCGCCGATCCTTCAACGAAGTCGAGATGGTCCAGATGAACGGAGCGATCATAAAGATCGATCCGAAAAGCAGCAGCAGCAGCGACCAGAGGTCCGTCATTTTTTCCCGTTTCACAGATTTCCCCCCTAGTCTTGGTAAACCCAGCGATTGGAAAGCTTGAATTGTATAAGCGTGACAACAAAGATGAGAATGCCCAGCACCCAGGCAACCGCGCTTGCATAACCCATGTTAAAGTACTGGAACGCATGCTGGAAAATATAATAGACCACCGTGGCCCCGCTGTATTCAGGCCCGCCGTCTACCGCCAGCACGTAAATTTGGCTGAACGACTGGAACGCCCCGATGATTCCCATGACCACGACGAAAAAATGAATAGGCGTGAGCAGCGGGATGGTAATCCGCGTCAGCTTGTGCCATGCGCCAGCGCCGTCGATTTCCGCGGCTTCATAATACGTCGAGGAGATGGATTGCAGGCCTGCAAGGTACAGCACCATGTTGCCGCCGATGCCGCTCCAAAGCCCGATCAGGATTAACGAAGGCTTCACCCACTCCGGCTTACCCAGCCAGTTAGGGCCGGCAATGCCGAACGTTTCCCACAGAAAATTGTTGAGCAAGCCGTAATCCTGATTTAATATCCACTGCCACAACAGCGATACGGCGATGACCGGCGAAATGACCGGAAGATAATAGATCGTGCGCATGAACGAGATGCCGGCGAATTTACGGTTCATCAGGATGGCCAGCAGCATCGAGAGCACCATGCCGATCGGAATGCCGATCATTAAATAAATCGTATTGTACATTGATTTGTACACTTTCTCGTCGCCCATAAGATCCTTATAGTTGGCGAGTCCCGCCCACTGCGGATCGGATAGCATATCCCATTTGTGAAAGCTGATATATATGGAGAACAAGATCGGCACAAGGCCGAACAAAAGAAACCCGAGAACCGGCGGAGCGACGAACAGATACAACCATGCCAGTTCTCTTCTGCGATACCCGCCAAGCTTGGTACCCATAATCCATTCCACCTTCGCCAGTATTCGATTGATCAGGACGTCTTGATACGGCGGGAGGCGCCGATATCCATGGCTGGCGCCCCGCCTGCTTCATTATTTATTGCCTTTGTCGTACAGCTCCTGCATCTTCGGCTGGATTTGGGCCGTAAAGTCTTTGGCCGACATCTCGCCGTTCCATACTTTGCTCGCGTTCTGATTGAACGTATCCATCCATTGCGTATCCTTGGAGAAAGCTATAACGTTAGGTCGTCCGTAATCTTGGATAATGTCCAGAAAGACTTGGCGCGTCTGCGGTCCTTTGTCCATTTCCTTAAATTCGCCTTCGGCCATGTTGATCAGGTTGGGAACCGCCTGGCCGAGCTGGTAGTTTTCGCGCTGGCCTTGCTCATCCAGCGATAAGAAGGCGGCCAAATCGAACGCTTCCTGCGGGTGCTTGGATTTTGCCGATACGGCAAATCCCATTGAGCCGAGCCAGGTCGCCGTTTGTCCCGTGTTCGGGCTTGCAGGCCATGCCGCAATATCCCAATCGAACGGCAGCTCCCAAAATGCCGGCTGATCCCACGGACCCATCGCAAACATGCCTAGCTGTCCGTTAATGAAGCGCGTATACGCATTCATCGCTTGTTCGGCTTCCTGATTCGGGCTGACCTTATACTTCAGGTTCAGGTCGGCAACAAATTGCATCGCCTCGTAGAATGCGGGCTCGTTGACCTTTACCGTGCCGGTGGCGTAATCGATGAATTCGCCGCCGTTGCCCCAAACCGCCGATTCCAGACTGTAAGCGCCTACACCATACTGTTCAGGCTTTCCGTCGCCGTTGTTGTCGACCGTCAGCTTCTGGGCAGCTTCCAGCATGTCGTCCCAGGTCCATTCCCCGGCTTTGGCCGAAGGATACGGCACATTCGCTTTGTCAAACAAATCTTTATTGTAGACAAAAGCCCACGGACCTACGTCCTTCGGCAGGCCGTACAAATCGCCCGCCCCGACCTTGCTGCCGTCAAAACGATAGCGGTCCATGGCCTGCTTCCATACGTTATCGGGATTAAACAATGACGTCTGATCCAGGTATGACTGGATGTTGAGAAGGGTGCCGGCTTCGGCGAAACGGTAAAACTCCGGACCGCCGACATAGAATACGTCCGGCACTTTGCCTGAACTGATCAGCGTTGTCATCTTCTGCGAGTATTCGCCCGGCGGCACCGAAGTGTATTTAACGGTGACGTGCGGATACTTCTCCTCAAAGGAAGCGATCAGCTTTTCGAAAATCTTTTTTTCGTTCGGATTGCCGTGGCCCATAAACTCAATCGTGACGGGTTCCTTCTGGTCCGTACCGGTGGACGCTTCCTGACCTGGCTTCGACGCGTCCGGGTTGCTTGTAGCAGTCCCTCCGTTTGTTCCGTTGCTGCCCCCGCTGCAAGCCGATAGCGCAAACACCAGCAGCAGCATCAACATACCTGCAAATTTGCTTTTCGTTTTCATGCGATCCCCCTCTTCTTTAACAAATGATTTGGTTGTAAGCGCTTTACGGAATCATAATAACTTATATTATTATAATTTTATATACTATATTTATTATAAAATTAGTGGTTTTCAGCGGCTTCACGGACGAACCTTTCATTCGTTTACCAGCATGACCGGCACCATAATCCTTCTTGCCTCAAAGGCTCCTTCAATTTGCTCGATCAGCAGCTCGACGGTCAAGCGGCACATTTCCTCTTCATTTTGACGGATAAACGGCACGTGCGGCAGATCCGGCGGATCGAACGTAATCAGCTCCAGATCCTCCGGTACGCGCTTACGGGATGCAACCGCCGCTTTATATGCACTTCGGCATAGCTCCGTATTGGCCGTAACGATGCCGGTAATTTCGGGATTGCCGTCTAAAAACTCCCTGATTTTATCGACGGAGTTCCCCGAGGCGATCTCCTCTAACGGGATTAGGCACCATAAGCTTTTGTCGATCGACATCCCGCGTTCCAGAAAAGCCTGCTCGAACCCTTGGGCTCTCTCGTCCGTCACGGTATTCGTAATCTCCGGTGAGATGAACGCGATCGACGAATGGCCATTGTTAATTAAATGCTCCACGGCTTCCTTTGTCCCGTTGACGTTGTCCGAGCTTACGCTGTACGTCTTGATTTCCTTCAAAAACCGGTCGATCAGGACAAAAGGGAAGCGGTCCAGCGACAGCCTTAAAATCGAATCGTTGTATGTCTCGTTTTCAACCGGAAAAATGATGATGCCGTCCACCCCCTGGTTCAAGAAGGACGAGATGACCTTGGACTCCTCGACCTGGGATTCTCGCGTAATTCTCAGCATCAGCTCAAAGCCGGCGGCGGTGGCATATTTCTCGATGTTGTCCAAAAATCGCTGGTCCACTTTCGTTTTCATCGTGGGCAGTACGAGTCCGATCCGTCCGCTTCTGCCCGGACCTGCCGTCCATTCGCCTAACTGATCGAGTGCGGAAGCGTTCTCCGGCCTGCTCATCACGAAGGTACCCTTGCCCTGGATCCTGACGAGCAAACCTTCCTCCATGAGTCCGACCAGCGCGTTTTTGCTTGTAATTTGACTGACGCGGTAACGTTCAGACAGTTCCTTCTCGGAAGGGACCCGGTCCCCTTCCCGCAGCTTGCCGATGGCGATCAGCCGCTTGATGTCTTCCTGAATTTTTTTATATAGCGGCAACGATTTCAACGCGCATCACAACCTTTATATTGTAAATAGTATATTTAGTATATTATTATAATATAACGTTCGAAATGTAAATATAAAACTGAACAAACCAGTGATTTGCCTCAAAATATACGAAAAAAAACGGCTGAACGAAGTTCAGACCGTTTTCACGATGATATTTCTCCTGTGTATCAAGCCAGTATCCTTGATGAACTTTGATCATTCCGGCCAAATCCATTGGACCGGGACGACCTCCCTTCGAGGCTCGTGCTTACCGGCCAGCTGTTCCGACAGCAGATCGACGGCACGCCGGGATACTTCATCCGGTTGCTGACGGATATAAGGAACGCCTTCAATATCAGGATCGTCAAAGGCGGCGAGCTGCGGTTTGCTCTCCGTCGCCGGCCAAATTTCCCGCATGGCGTAATGGGCATAGCGGGCCAGCTCCGCATTCACGCAAAAGACCGCGGTTACATCACTGCAGCCCTGCAAAAAACGGAGGACCTCCTGCGGTCCGTGCCCCTCCTGAATCGTAACCAAATCCAGCAAGCACCATAGCCTTTTGTCTATCGGCAAGCCCTGCTCCAGAAATGCGGCTTCGAAGCCTTTGGCTCTTTCGTCCGTAACCGAATTCGTGATCTCCGGAGACAGGAAGGCAATGTGCCTGTGCCCCTCCGCAAGCAAACCGGATATGGCTTCGCGTACGCCCTCGTAATTATCAGAGCTGACGCTATAGGTCCGAATCTCCTTCAAAAAACGGTCGACCAGCACCAGGGGGACCCGATCAAGCGACAAACGCAATATTGCGTTATTGTAGCTTTCCTGCTCGACCGGAAATATCAAAAAGCCATCGACTCCCCGTTCCCGGAACTGCTCGATCGCCCGGGATTCTTCCTCCTGTGATTCGCGTGAAATACGAATCAACAGATCGTATTCTCTTTCCGCGCAGTAGCGTTCCAGGCCGTCCAGCAGCTGCTGATCGATCTTGGTTTTCATCGTTGGCAATATGATCGCAATCGTTTTTTTCGTATCCGTCCGGGGCTGGGGTCCTTCCGAAGAGCCCTGCTCCCTAACAAAGGTGCCTTTTCCCCGGTAACGCACCAGAAAACCTTCCTCCACCAAACCGTTGAGCGCGTTTTTGGATGTAATCTGGCTTACGCCGTACCGCTGAGCCAGCTCCTTCTCCGACGGTACCAAGGCACCTGCCGGAAGCTCGCCGCTCTGAATACTGCGCCGTATATCGTTCTGTATTTGTTTATATAACGGATGCTCCATGTCATACCTCGCTTTTTACGACTGTCCAAACTGAAAAATAATATATATTTAGTATATCTTAATTTATACTAACTGCGATACAATCCATTTTAGAAAGCGCTTTCTAATCTGGATTGGAAGGATTGTTGCTTATGGAACGGAACAAACGCTTTTGGAAGAAACCGCTTGCCTTTATCGTGATGCTTGCGCTTGCTTTAACGTCATTTCCGTTGTCGCCGGCTCATGCGGCCTCTTCCGGGATGGCATGGGCTTCGCAGAAGATTGCTGTCTATACGCCGCCTTCAGGCGGTGTATGGTATCCTCGGCTGCTCAAACTAACGCCGAGCGAATGGCTCGTATCGTTTGACACAAACGCCGGCGGAGGGAACACCCGCATCGTGGTTTCCCGGACGCAGGACGGCGGCTACACATGGAGCAATCCGGCTACGGCCGTCTCAAGCAGCGCGGGAAATGTTGGGAACGGACAGATGATGAGGCTGCCGAGCGGAGAAATTTGGTTAGCCTACCGTCATGTCGTGCAGAGCGGCTCGACCTATGATATCCAGCTAAACGTCCGGCGGAGCGTCGACGGCGGGTATACTTGGAGCGATTTGCCTGGCGGCTTGATCGGAAGTTCAACCGCCTCCAGTTTTAAAGGTCTGTGGGAGCCGCATTTGGAAATGATTAACGGCACGATAGCCGTCCTTTATGCAGATGACAGTCCGGCGGCGGTAGGTACGACCGGGCGGCAAAATTTGTACATGAAAACGTGGAACGGAAGCGGCTGGGGCAGCCGGATTACGGTCAGCGACGGCGTTGCCACCGGTTCTCGCGATGGCATGCCGGTCATCACGCGGATGCAAGACGGCCGCTATATGACCGTATTCGAAGCGTCGGACGTCGCAGGCCACCCTTTTGTCATTAAATATAAAATATCCCCGGACGGCTTGAATTGGTCGGTTCCGCGCCAAACGCTGTACGTGCCGGTCGGCAACGGCAAAAAAGCCGGCGCTCCTTTTGTCGTAACACTTCCCGACGGCCGTCTGATGGCCGCATTCCAAACCGATGAGAGCAGCGCCAATACAGGGGATCCCTACACTTCGATGTTTACCATGATCAGTTCCGACAACGGTGCGACATGGCAGTACAAAACCAACGTTTTTCCGGTATCCGATACGAAGTCTTCCAATTGGAACTCCCTGATGACCGTCGATTCGACCCGCGTCGCAGCCGTGACGAGCGCGACTGATCCGGTTAGCGGAATCTATCTGCGCTTTGGCTATACCGTTACTCCTTCGCAGACGAATCTCGTTAACAATCCCGGATTTGAAACGGCGAACGTAGCTGGCTGGACCACGTACGGCGACGATTACCCGAACCGCATCCTGATTCACGGAGCCAATGACGGCGTCGGGCTTCCCGCGGCGGAAGGCTCTTACTTTGTTGGACTTGCGGGCACGAGCGGGCCTGCAACCGCCTACGTCGGCCAGACCATTACCGGTCTCGATAACGGTACGTATACGATGCGGGCCCGCATGCGTAGCAGCGGAGGCCAGAACAGCTGCGTCATGGAAGTGAAGGACTATGGCGGCGGGATGCGCCAAACGGGCTGCCCGGTCACGACGGCGTGGACGCCTGTCACGATCTCGAATATCCAAGTGACGGCGGGCAAGGCAACGATCGGGTTTTACGTGTCGAACTCCTCCTCTTCCCAATGGGCAGATATCGATCAGGTTGAGTTTTTTCGGAACTGAATGAGTTAGCCCTCTGCCGAATCCCATCCGGGTCAAACAAACATTGGCAGACTGTCGCAAAGGGACACGCCAGATAATAAATCCTTGAACCCGAATAATGAAAACTAAAAAAGCCGCTCTAAGCGGCTTTTTAGTTTCCTCTTTTCCCAGTCAGTCTGATAATCATGATGGTTCCCGCACTTCACGCCCCTCTTAAATCTCCTCTAATGTTGCCTCCGCCACAAGAAACGTGTTCCCGTCGTATTCGTAGCGCAGCCGGACCTCTGCCGGAAAGTTGCCCGGCGATACCTGGATCGGCACCGAAGCATAGAGGGTGTTTTCTTCCACGGAATACCTGACAATGCTGCCAAGTGCGGGCTGGTCCAGCCAAAAACCGGCGTCCTCCTCTTTGTATTCAAAGCTGCGGGTTACGCCGCTCAACGTAAGTTGAAATATCCTTTTCCCGTCTTCCGCCGTCATATGGTAGCTTAGTCTGGATTGTGACGCAAGGACCGGGTCGGCTGCCATCACTTCGATGAGATCGTCGGTAAGAAGTTTCAATGCGGATTCGCGCATCCCTGTTCCGTAACCGGTTGTCAAAACGATTGCCAGTATATCCTTCTCCTTCCCGCTGCTGCCTGGGGACAGTATCGCGGTTTCCGGATAATAGGATTCGTTACTCACGCTGCTCCAATCTGCGAAGGTTCGTTCACTGTCGCCATATTGAACATTGATCGAACGAATGGTTCCTGCCTCCTTGAACAGAGTACCCGTAATCTTCAGATCCAAGGCTGCATCTTCCTTTAAAGTAACGGTTGTTCCTTGATCGTCTCCAGCCTCGAAATCGTCCCGTGGTGTTCCCTTTTCGTCAGTGCTTATTAGTTGGATTTGCGAGATTCGGTGGGTATCATTACGAATCGTTACATCTATCGTTTCCTCATATACCATCGGGATCGAATCCCGGAGCAGCAGACGGAGCTTGTATACCGTTTGTTCAGCATCTGTCGTAATCTCGTTTACGTATATTTCATAAACCCAGGGACTGGACACATCATAGCGTTCAAGCGGCCATTTAACCTCGGGATGCTCCCAGATGTCCGGCGTCGGGCCGCCCCAGATGCCAATCTCCCGCTTTAAAAGCGCTGTTGCCAGCGTCACGATCGTACGGTCACTCTCCTGCGAGACTTCACGGTCCGCAAGGTTCCACCAATCGAAATCGCCTCCTGACCCGGATACGAAGCCGGATTGGAACGTCCCGCCCTTTGGTACAACCGGACCTGGGCTTACCGGATTAGCGTTGGGTACAGACTGGTAACCGAACCAGATTCCAACCCCGAACAAGAGCAGCACTACGGGAACAAAGGCACCGATAGTTCGGATCCAGTCCCTGCGGAATCGTTTCTTTTCAACAGCCTGAAGACGTTCCTCCACGGCCTCCATCATGTCCGTCCGGAAACGCTGGTTCTTAAATGGCGGATCAGCCAGCCTTCGATTCCAATCCGGTCTCCAATCATTCATCCTCGATCGCTCCTTTCCATGCGGCGGCCACCTTCTGTTTGGCCCTGAAAATTCTGGACTTTACCGTGCCTGGCGAAAGGCCTGTAATGGCGGATATTTCATCTATGGATAGCTGATGATGCAGACTAAGCACGAGCGGATCTCGAAATTTAGCTGGCAGCTTCAGTACCTGCTTCCACAATTCATCGGCCTCTGCCCGTTCCAAATATTCCGCTTCGGCTGATGGCGAAATCGGGGTCCGTATCGTCCCCTTCTGCCCGGTCCCGGGAGGTTGCTCGCCCATCAGCACCACTCTGCGCAGGAACGCTCGCTTCAGATAGGAAAGCGCGGTGTTGCGCGTGATTTTCAAAAGCCAGGTCTTGACGGAAGCCTCCCCCCGAAAGGAAGCAAAATGTTGATAGGCTTTAATAAACACATCCTGCGCGACATCATCTGCCGTGTGCGTGTTTCTAGTTATGACGAAAGCATAGTTCCAGACGTCCTCCCCGTAGGATTCCATAAGCATCCGAATGTCCGAAGTTTTCAGCTCCGCGGAATGCTGCATCTGCATTTCCTTCAAAGCAGTTCTCCCCCCTCACCAAAACAGACTCCTTAGGGTCGATGAAAGTTCCCGAAATTATATAAATTTGCATAGGTTCATACATATTGGTGCATTGTAGTAATGCAGCTTTTTACAATGGATATATCATCACATGGAGGGATCATTTTGGCAAAGAGCAAACAACAACAGGAAGCACATGGGATCGGACAAGTCGAGCAGCAGCTCAATCATCAAATGGAGGCTGCCGAAGAAATTCAAGGAACGCCGAAATTGGACCGGGAAATTAAAAAAGCCGTTAACCGGCAGGCTGATCCATTGAATGACCTTTCGGAATAAGGAGAATTGTCATGAATAAACAAAGAGCGATTGAAATTTCGGAATCGGCCATTATGAAACATGTAACTTATCAGGATACCCCCATCTATATCCAGCATGTGAATGAGGATGAAACCGCTCGGGTTTATCCGATCGGCAACTCGGAGCAGGAAATGACCGTCCCTTTATCCAGTCTCACGGAGCATCCGTAAGATAGAAGATATAAGCTTCTACAGCCCATTCAAACCTTCAAAAAAAATCCCATCCAGATTCAGTGGATGGGATTTTTTATTTCTAAAACGCCTTTCTTATAGGCATCAAAAAGCTTGGGACCCTGTTCTGGTCCCAAGCTATAATAAGGAATATTATCTAGTCTTATACGTTGATGCGTCGCTCATAAACTCTTCTTATAAGTTCTTCAATAATTTCATCAGGCGACCGGTCACCCAACCAGGTTTGACCATACATTTGCAATATTTTAATGAGTGGACCATCTTCCCAAAATCCGACGAATTCATCATTGAGGTAAATCTTTTCAACGACATGCTGGTTCATCTCATCGAGGCATTCTTCCAAAACTGATTTCGCGACTGGATCGCTAATCCAATCGCTAATCAGGCTGAATTTATGAAATGATACTTCTTCCTTTCCAAAATCACAATACAATCGCTCCGTAATTCTTATATCGCGAGAAGAGCTTCCAAGCGCAATTTGGAAATAACCGCTCTCCGCTACCCAGCGGTTATACTTGGTGTTGTAATAAGCAAAGTCTCTTTCTTCAAGTTCAAAAACAATCTGCTGTTTCTCCCCAGGAGCCAACTCGATTTTAGAAAATGCCTTCAATTCTTTCTCCGGACGCGTCCAGGTGCATTCTTCGTCATGCACGTAAAGCTGAACGACCTCTTTCCCTGTTCGGTTCCCGATATTCTCCAGCCAGAAAGAGACCGTGATCCCTGTCTCTGTTTGAGTTGTCTTCATATCCCTATAGGCAAACGAAGTGTAGGATAAGCCATGGCCAAACGGAAACTGCGGAGCGAGTTCCTTTCGATCGTAGTATCGATAGCCGATGAACAGCCCTTCACGATAATACAGCTTGCCGTTTTCACCGCGAATCCTCATATGTGAAGGATTGTCTGAAAGCTTAACCGGAAACGTCTCGGACAGTTTACCGGAGGGACTCACCTCCCCAAACAAGATTTCAGCAATCGCTTTACCCATGCCTTGTCCGGAAAGCCATGAGTGAATGACAGCGGGAACATGCTGAACCCAAGGACGCATCGCCAAAGCTGTACCACTGGTGGTCACCACAATGCACTTCGGTTGTACGGCTGCAATCGCCTGAATAAGCCGAACCTGCTGTTCCGGCAAATCAATGCCCTTCAAATCACGCATCTCGGATTCTGCGTATTCAGGCTGGCCAACGAAGATAACCGCAACATCAGATTTTGCCGCCAATGCAACACTTTCCTTAATCACTTCCTCATGAACGGAGTCATCTTCAGGATAGCCCTCGGCATAACTCAACTCAACGGAAGCTCCAGCCAACCGCTTCATTTCATCAAATGGAATATCAACGCGCGTAGGCGTAACTTTTGCGCTGCCGGCTCCTTGAATTCTAGGTTTTTTGGCAAAACGGCCGATAACTGCAATGGAATGGGTTGATTCTGCTTGGATCGGAAGGATGCCATTCTCATTCTTCAACAGCACAATGCTTTCTGCCGCAGCTTTTCTCGCAAGATTGTGGTACTCCATAGGGGATGCCGGAACAGCTTCTTCCATACCGGTTACACGTTGTAC
The DNA here is from genome assembly GCF_041953985.1 of Paenibacillus sp. CR_12. Lineage (NCBI taxonomy): Bacteria > Bacillati > Bacillota > Bacilli > Caryophanales > Paenibacillaceae > Paenibacillus > Paenibacillus sp. CR_12. The sequence continues at coordinate 603,154 of NZ_JAVFHO010000002.1, forward strand.
GAGTTTTAGAATACGGGCAACGCTTTTATCGAGCTGCTCTTCTGCAAGCACTCCGCTCTCAACGGCTTTGATAATCGCTTTCGTGTTATAGCCGGCAGGTCCCGGCATTTCGAGATCAAGTCCTGCTTTCAACCCACGAATCCGATCATTCACGGCCGTCCAGTCCGAGATGACGACCCCCTCGTATCCCCATTCTTCTCTCAAAATATCATGCAATAAGTGTTCATTCTCGCTGGTATACGAGCCATTAAGCAAATTATAGGAGCACATGACGGTCCAAGGATCCGATTTTTTGATAATTCGTTCAAAGGCGCTTAAATAAATTTCGCGCAGCGTTCGTTCGTCTACTTCTGAACTCGTCACCATCTTCTCGAATTCTTGGTTATTGCAAGCAAAGTGTTTAAGTGAAGCCCCGACTCCTTTGCTCTGGAGGCCATTAATGAAAGCAGCGCCCAGTTCCCCTGTCAGGCAAGGATCTTCGGAGTAATATTCGAAATTTCTTCCCCCAAGCGGAGTCCGTTTCATGTTGATCCCTGGGCCGAGCAGCAATTCTACGCCCATCTCTTTGGATTCATTACCGAGTGCTTCCCCGACTTCGCGCAGCAGTTCCGTGTTCCACGAAGAACCGATAGCTGAGCCAGTGGGATAACATGTTGCCGGAACATTCTCAGTCGTAATCCCCATTTCATCGTCACTGTTCGTTTTGCGGATCCCATTCGTTCCGTCATACATATGAACCGGCGGAATGTTGAGTCTCTCGATCCCCTTGGTCATCCACATGTTTAATCCCGCGCAGAGGGATGCTTTTTCAGTAAGTGTCATTTCCTTTATCCATTCGTTAATCGATGCATTCATTTGTATCCACCCTTTCATATCAAGCTTCTTCTTGGTACTCCCGCTCTTTCTTCAATTCCTGCGCATCGTACAGTTTAAAAAACGGAAACCATACGGCAAACACAATCAGTAAGACAACGGCGAGCAGAATAAGTCCATTGAATCCGGACATGAGGTAAGTCGACACACCGATCGGCGTATACCACAGCTGGAAGATTTTACTCGGAATTTGTGCAAACCCCATATCAAGAGCTAGGTAGACGATGATGGGTGTAATAAGACCATTGATCCACATAGGCACCATCAACAGCGGATTAAAAGCAACCGGCGCTCCATACACAACAGGCTCGTTAATATTAAATAGAGAAGGAATCAAAGTGGCTTTACCAATGGTTTTCAGCTTCTTGGATCTGGCAAACAGGAACCATATCACAAGCGGCAAGGTTGCGCCCATCCCTCCGATTCCAAGCCATCCGGAGAAGAATGTTTCAAAGGTATTAATGTTGACGGGATCCAGTCCCTGCGCCACCAATGCGGCATTTTCCTCAATCGCCGGAATCCATATGGCATACCAGATGGGCATCAGAACCCATGGGCTAACTCCGAAGGAGTACAGTACAACTCCAATAAAGTTGAACAGAACAAACCCGATCAGGCTTTGCCCCATAGCATTAATAGGCTCAAACACGCTCACAATCAGTCCAAAGATATCAAAGTGAAGCTGATATACAAGAACCCAGCCGATGCCCATGATCACGGCGATCGGTACCAGGAAGTCAAACCAATCCATAATAAACTCTGGCATGGAAGACCCTTTTTTAAAGAAAGAGAACTTAGCGCAGACATTCATGATGACGGCGATGAAGACGCCTACAATGAGTGCCGTTACCATACCCGCAGGACCGAAACGCTCCAGAACGAACTGAACGGTTCCATCCTCGTTTACGACGGGATTAAGCAGCATGAGGAATAAGGATATGCCGGTCATTCCCGCCAGCAGCTTGATTTTATGTCTCTCCTTCTTCTCCATGACCGTATACGGCGTTAGAAATGCAATAAACAAACCGAGAAGACCGAAGCTGAATGTCGTAATTGGCGTTAAATCCGGCATTCCAGGAATGAAGTCTTGCAAAATTGAAATCAAAGTAATAATGGAACCAATAAAGATCATTGGGATGGCAACCATAATGGCTTCTTGAATCGATGCTATCCAAATGTTATTTGTAATCGCATCCAATCTTGGCGCAAAGGATTCCGTCATCCATTTCATGAAACGCTTCATCTGTTTATTCCCTCCTGTGTTTCTGTTGTGGACATAGCTATAGTATAGATTTCATTGTTAACGCTTACTCGTTGTATATTGCCTCGTCTATGGTCGTTTTTTGTTTATTTCTCGTTTTTGCAGCCGGCAAATCGAAAGCGCCTGGAATGGACAGCAAAAAACACCCCTCTCTTATAGAGCGGTGGTGTTCTTGAAGCCTTTAGTGTTTAAAACTGTTTCTCTAAGGTGAGCAATAGGACACCATGCGGTGGAAGAACGATCTCTTTATACCAACCCTGATCCTCTATAGTCTCTGTTCGGATGACAGGGCCGCTTCTTCCGCGAAGATACGCGAGTTCCTCCTCTGTCAAGATTTCGGGTGCTCCCATACGGACCCACTCGTCAAAAACGGATCCATGATCTCTGTCCATCTGATAAGTCGTGCACTTATAGGTTCCTGAAAGATGAGGAATGACTTGAAACACCTTGCTGCCCTTCTCTTCGAACACGCCGTAACGGTTAAGATTGGACATCTCCGACCAGTCTCCGCTTGAAAACATATGATCCAAATGGACGTAATGATACAGCAGAAGCTGCATGCTCCCATCTTGATTCTGAGTGCCCACATAGCCTTCACCCTTAACGGTTATCTCTTCACCCAATTTCTGAAGAAGCTCAAAGGCGTAATAACTCGGCTTCTTAAGTCCATCCCGATTCATTAAACCAAAACCTCCGTAAAACGGAGAGGATGGAACAAGACTTTCCTCAAACACATCCGTAAAGCACCAAAAAGCCATGGCCTTTACGTCTCCCAGTGTATTCATCGCATGATACATCACAAATGGGGCCATAAACATGGTATCGTGCAGCAGGTGCCGGTCATAGAGCGAAAAGTTCCATTCGGTAATATGCAGCTCCATATCCCGGAAAGAGGCCACCTCCATTTTTTCCTGCAGTCGATGGATGCTCTCTTTATAAAAGGTTGGCGGCATCATTCTCGTCAATATGTTCTGCTCTGCTTTAAGCTGAGGATATTCCGAATAGATATGAAAGGAAAAGAAATCGACCGGAACTTGGTGCCTTTTGCAATATTCCATATACTCCTCGGTCCATGTGTCGTTCCAAAGTGACCCATAACCTAAAGCCGGGCCCCCTGTTTTTAGTTCAGGCAGAACCGACTTGATCACTCGAACGGTAGACTCATAAAACGAGAAGTATTCCTCCTTGCTGCCTGCCCAGCATACGCCTGATAAATCCGGTTCGTTCCAGACTTCAAAATACCATTGTTTTACTTCCTGAGCCCCATAGCGGTTTAAGCAGTGCTGGACGAACTCACGAACCAGCGCCTCCCATTTTGCCTGATCGGCCGGTGGGGAAATATTCCCTCTCCACCAGAATACCGTTTCGCTGGAGCGGCTGAGCAGGGTCGGCATGAAACCAAGCTCCACGAACGGCCGGATGCCCAGCCCAATAAGAAAGTCATACAGCTTGTCAACATAGGCCCAGTTATAGACAGGGGTCCCGTCATCCTGTTCGTTATACACCATCATCTCATCATTAAAGATGCCATGGAAGCGTATGTATTCAAAAGGAATTCGGGCTTTAAGCTCGGTCAGCTGCCGACGCCAGTCATCGCGCAGCCCTTCAACTGCCCTGCCCGCTGTTGTAATAACGTTCCAGTGCTTTTTGTACGCTGCTGACGACATCCCCGGCTTAATCTGTATTTGCTCATGATCCGTAACAACCGCTGTTAAAGGGATTGCTCTCTCCCGTTCTTGATCCGGCTTCACTTCCAGGTACCGATATAACGACCCCATCGCATTGATCGTATCTAATTCATAATAGTCTCCGCTCGAGGATTCTTCATAGGTAAGCGGTTTTCGATTAGGCTTATCCTGAAGCGAGGCAGCGGCTTCACGGTACGAGCTCGGTGTACAACCGTACTTCTCCTTGAAGTACTTATTGAATAGCTTTACGTTCGCAAAACCGCAATCCATCGCAATTTCGGTAATGCTCTTTTCACTTCCCGAAAGCTCCGACTGGGCCTTCTCCAAACGGATCAGCGTTAAATACTTTTGAAAAGGAATACCGATTTTATCGGTGAAGAAGTGAGAAAAATAATGCAAACTTAAGTGCTCTTGCTCCGCCATCGTCTGCAGTGTAATCTTCTCTTTGTAATTTTGATCGATATAGGTTAGAACCCGATTCAATCTTTTATAGTCATAGCTCTTGCCGCCTTCTTCAGCTTCCGGGTTGATTCCTTCCGAAAAATATCGCAATAAATGTCCACATAACGTTTGCAGCCTTCCCAAGGTAAAGCTTCGATAGCCTGGGGACTTCTTGTTCATTTCCCATACCATCTTCGCAAGCTCTTGCTTGATCGTGTCCAATCGGAAACCGACCGGCTCAGGCTCATTCGCTGAATTACAAGAAATAAAAACGTTATTTTGAAGCCATTCCGGCCCAAACTGAAGCGTTAATAATATATTGTCATGGTCATTCTGCTCAAACTTATGGATCGACATGCTGTTCACCACTACGACGTCGTCCTGATGTAGAACATACTCCTTCTGATCAAGATGCATGATAACAGAACCTTGGAGAACATAGACAATCTCCACCTCTTTATGCCAGTGAAATGGAACATGTTTCACGCTGTTGACAAACAGTTTAAAGGGCATATCCTCTTGATGCTCGATAAATTCATAAAGGTAACGCATAATTTGCCCTCATTTCTAATGAACTGAAACGATATAGCTTTGTTTTAAGTAGCGATTGGATTATTCAGTGTCTCATAGATTACAAACATATTCTTAGATTTTAGAAGCTTATCATTATAGCATGTATCGTTTACGACTTATACATACATTAGAAAACAGGCCATCCGGTACTAGTTTGACGGCTTATCGAATGAAAATCCTCGTTAAGATTAAGATTGCTGTCTAAACTCCTGCGGAGAAACTTGATATACTTTTCTGAACATTTTGGAAAAATGCGAGAAATTATGATAACCAAAGGTCTTGGCTACTTCGGATATGGGGATGGTCGATGTTAAGATCAAATCCTTAGCCTGCGACATCCGGACATGCAATATGTAATCTGTAATCGATTCGCCCACCTCGCGTTTGAACAGACGGGACAGATAAGCTGGATTGAGATGTACGAAGCTGGCAAGCTGTTCTCTTGTGATCGATTCGTGCAAATGTTCCTTAATATAGGATTGTATGCGTTGAATCACGGAGCAGCTTGGATGGAGCTGATCATGAATGACCTGAACGACTTGGAGAACCGTTGCTTTCAATTGTTCAATATTTCGCGGTTGAGCATACAGATGAATTCCTGCCTGATCCTGAAACAACTCCAACGCGGACAGTCCATTTTTATGAAGAATATAATGCACCATTTGCATAAATTCTTGCCGGAAGCCTTCAAGCTCACTAACCGAAAGCTGCGGGTATCGGCTCAGCTCTTCCATGCGTCCATGTATCTCTCGCTGCATTTCTTCGAGTTGGCCATGCTCCATAAGGAGGGTCCAGGTGGATATTCGCGGAATCATCGTCTTCATGGATTGGGTGCCTAGTGAAGCCAGCCTGTACACTTGGTTGGATTTATTCAGATTGTTGTATTCCATCTCCAGCAGCTGCCTGTACGTATCGGCAATTTCATACAAAGTGGATCGATTGCCGATATAACAGGAAATATTACAGCCAAAGTAGGTATAACAGTCCTGAATGTATGTTTCACAGCGCAAATTCAGTTCATGTGCAGCATCCCCCACCGTCCCCTCTTCTCCAGCAATAAGGACGACGTTCACCCCCTGCTTGGTCTGAATAACCTCTCCATGGCCGGCGGGCAGCAGCATTTCGGATGCGCCTTTGCGGATAGCGTATTCCATAATCTCTTCATCCTTTGTGCTGAGCTCGCGAAGCCACGATTCCACGCTCACCAGAACAGGCATGAATACAGCCTCTTGCAATCCGCTAAGCTCATGCTCCTCAAGAACATCCGTAACATTAGCTGGGGTGCAGACGATTCTTCCCGAAAATACATCATTCCAAAACTTATCCGTGATCAGGCTTTTTTTCTTCCGCCACAGCTCATAATACGGTTTGTAAAGCTCGCGCATATGACGGAGTTCCCGCTCCTGCTTAATCGAATGCAGCGCTTTGGCTATGGTAGTCTGAAGCACATCAAATTCGATCGGTTTTAACAAATAATCGAAGCCATCCAGCTGAATCGCTCTCTTCATGAAGTCATATGCGGAGTGAGCGGTTAGAAAAATGGTCTCTGTATCGGGAGAAATATCATTCACCCGCTCGAGCAGCTCGATTCCTGTCCCTTTGGGCATTTCGATATCACAGATCATAATATCAATCGGTGTGCGTTCAAAAACCTGTAATGCATCGCGCATATTATAAGCCTCATACACTTCAGATACCTGCAGTTCCTGCCAATTGACGCCGCTCTTAATTCCCATTACCGCATAGATCTCATCATCTACAATAAGTGCCTTATACATGCGACTACCCCCATACAGATCATCAATATGAAGTAAACTGCTCTACCGTTCGGAAAGGAAGTACAATTCTTATTCTGGCGCCTGAATTCGGAGCATTGTCAAACTCCAGGCGAGCCATATGTCCAAAGATATGCCTAAGACGGTACAGTACATTGGTGATTCCTAGATGCTCCCCTGTCTGATTCTCCATGTAACCGCCCGATTGTAATTTCTCCAGCACTTCCCGGGAGAAGCCGCTCCCGTTATCGGAAATCACGATCTCCAATTGATCATGGATAGGAAGGCTGATATGTATGGCAATATGAAAAGGATGATCCATGAAATCAAATCCGTATTTGATTGCATTTTCAATAAACGGCTGAATTAAGAGCGGCGGAATTGCCGCTTGGTCTGCCCCCTCCGAAATGTCGATTTCATAGGTGACTCGCTCTGGAAAGCGGACCTGCTGGATTTTGATATAACTCTCCATATGCTCCATTTCTTCGGCAATCGTTACCGCGATTTGATTCGTCTTCGTTGTAAAACGGAAGTACTTGACGAGGTTCATGCACATGAGCTGGATCACGCTATAATTCTTGATTTCAGCCAAATTGTAGACGATATTAATGGAGTTCAATAAAAAATGGGGATTGATTTGGAGCTGTAAATGCTTAAGTTCGGCCTGATGCGCCTTGATCTGTTCCTCGTAAACGCTGATCTTCAGCTCATGAATCTCGGAGGCCATGCTGTTGAATGTTTCGTTGATCATGGTGAATTCCTTCGCTTTAGACGCATGAAGCCGCGTGTCCCAGTCCCCGTGCTTGATCCTGCGCATCCCGCGGACAAGATTGTTCATGGGCTTCAGGATAATCTCATTGAGATAAACCAAATAGATAATCAGAATGATGAATGCCACGATGGATATGATGATAATCCCTCGACGAAAGTGATACAGATTCTTCAGCATTTGGGACTCGGGTACAAAAGCGCTGAGTATGACATCCGTGCCCTGAATTTGATTCATGACTACGATATATTTTTGATCATCCTTCTTTACGATTTGATAGACTTCGTTGGATTCAGAGGCAAGAGCGGTATTCAGGCGGTTCGTTCCGATAGCCGACGTATTGGTAATCAATTCACCCTGCTCATTCACAAAGCTGGCAAAGCCATATTCCAGATGAATCAAGTCCAGCGGAATCATCAGGTTCTCCAGTTCCACAAACGCCCCGAGGTAAAAATCATCTCCCGTATCCACCAGTCTGATCAACGCGTATTTTTGCTGGCTGTACTCTATCGCCTTCCATCCTCGGAAATAGGCGCTGTCCGGTCCAACCTCCTTGACCAGCTGTTCAATGGTCGTTTTGATGGACAACCACTCATCGTAAGATTGGGTCTTGATCGGTGTATTGAATAAATCCTGCTTCTGCACAGAGTAGATAAATTGAAGATCGACGCTGTTGTCAAACCGGTGATAGCGCGTAAGCGTATTCAAAATTCTGGCCTTGGCAAGAAAGTACTCGTCAGGATCATTGAGAAGCTGTGAGAGCGCCGCAATATTCGGATCTTCAACAGCAATGTTGTACAAAAAATTCGTTTCCTTGTTCAAGGCTGCCTCGATCTGGTGCGAATAGAGTATCATCGAATTTTTATTCGAGTCAGCTACCTGCTCCCTGATCGTATTGGATGCATAGTAGTTGTTGTAGAGAAGCAAGGCAACAAGAGGAACCGCGATCGTAACGAAACCGATGATTAGCTTAAAGCGAAGCGAGTCTTTAATATTCAACATAGGCATACACTACCTCGGCTCCATGGAAAGGTTGGCAGAATGTGCTTCTGCAGTATAGCAGGACATCTACACTCTGAGTATAGTCACATACAGGAAGAAAGGGAATCCCTTCTAGGACATACAACGATAGTCCCGATTCGGAATCCCCCTATTCCCTTAGCTTCGTTATTTCTGAGTTTCTGCCCATGCGGCCAGCTGCTTTTCAACCTCAGCTTTAACCTTGTCAAAGCCGGCAGATTTCCGTTTTTCTTTCCACTTGGCAATGATTTTCTCCGGATCAACGGCTCCCGATTTTAAAGTAGCCCCGAACTCTTTCTCGACATTCGCAATGGATGCCATCTCCGATTTGACGGGCTCTTGATTAAAGGCAAATCCGAGCGCGATGGAATGCTCCGCTCGTTCATTAAACTTCTTGAACTCTTCCCATTTATTCGGATCTTCATTTACCCATAAATAAGAATTGAACTGGTTCCCGAACATCCAGCCTCCCGGATTAGGATAGCCTTGCGTGTCCGCGTTCACGCCTTCAGGATAATCGATCACGTTATCCGATTTCTTCACATAATGTTTGCCTTCGATCCCCCAGTACAGCATATTGAGCAGCTTAGGATCACTGTACAGCAGATTAAGGAACATCATGGCTCTTGCAGGATCCTTAGAGGTTCGCGAAATTCCGAGCATCGCCCCCTGCGCGTCACCTGTCGTCGTAAACGGCTCCGCCGTCTCTACCTGCACAACTTCTACACCCGATGTTATGCTCATTTCCTTGTCTTTCCCCGGCTTTAAGGATTGGGCAACCGCAAAGGCTTTGCCCGCCTTAATCATATTCATGCCCTGATCCGCGTCTGATGTCAGGATATCCTTATCAAACCAACCGTTCTGATTCCACTGATGCATCCGTTTGTAGAATTCGATGAATTTTGGATCCTCCAGGGTATCGACGGCTTTCAACTCCGTACTTCCCCGCGGAATCGAAAGATTGGCAACGATGCCATCATAATTGGCTGCATCCCAAATATTCGTAAACTTGCTTGAAACAATTGGAATCACGCCAGGCTCATTGTCTTTAATCGTTTGGAACATCGCTTCCATATCTTCCAGGGTCTTAACCCCATTAATATCGAACTTGTATTTATCTACAAGCTTCTTGTCGAGAAGGAATCCGAATCCCTGTCCGAATTCTTTCTTGGTCGGAAGCGCGTACAGCTTGCCGCCGATTCTGGAGCCTTTAATAAAATCCTCCCCCAGAATGCCCGGAATATCTTTGCCGTGTTGGGCCATTAATTCGTCGAGGTCCAAGTACTGCCCTTTGGCGACATCTTTCGCGTATGAGAACCAGCTGGCTGTGAACATCAAATCAAAAGGCTCATTGGAGATTTTCATTAAATTGGTTTTATCATCCCAGGAAGCCCATTCGATAGGCTTGAGCTCAATCGTCGCATTGATCTTCTCCTTCAGATATTTGCTCATTTCTTCCTGAACAAGCTGCAAGTCTTTGGGAGCGGTTGCCGGATATACGAGCGTTATTTTATAGGGTTCCGTTTGGGCTTGTTTCCCCCCTGTATACGTAGCATTTTCGGTCCCCCCCTTACTGCAGCCTGTTAATGCAAGCATTCCGCAAAGCATGATCATAAGCACCAGATAATGCGCTTTTTTCATATCCCTAAGTTCTCCTCTCAACAATAAACTTTAATCTAAGGCATGAAATGGAGTGCAAATCGCCTAACCTGCCCCACCTCCTCTATTGAACGATCAAATGACTGCTAACCTTTCACGGCACCGGTTGTAATCCCGCTGATGTAATACTTCTGGAAGAACGGATAGGCGAACATCAAGGGGGCAATGCCGACAATGGCAAGTGCCATGCGGACGGTTTCCCTTGGCATCTTGGCGAGCAGGTCCCCGACTTGAGCCGAACTGTTAGACTTCATTAGAAGATACTGAATGTTCGTGAGCGTCTTTGTCATCAGATATTGGATGTTATACAGCTCGGGTTTATCGATAAACAGCATGCAGTTGTACCAGTCATTCCAATAGGACAACGTGTTAAACAGTCCAATCGTGGCCATAATCGGCAAAGAAAGCGGAACGACGATTTTAAAGAAAATCTTCAGTTCGCTTGCACCGTCAATCGTCGCGGATTCAACCACGGATTCCGGGATGGTCGAGGCGAAAAAGCTTCGCATGAGTAGGACATTGAAGGCACTTAACAGCAGGTTGGGAATGATCATGGCGAATATCGTATTTTTCAGGTCAAACATATTCACATACGTGATATACCAAGGTACCATACCGCCGCCAAACAGCATAGTGAAAAAAATATAAAAGGAAATGGTACGGCGAAACGGCAGCTCGGGTCTGGATAACGGATAAGCAAAAAGCGCTGTTATCAAAAGGCTTACGACGGTTCCAACCAGCGTGGTCAAAATCGTAACGCCGTAAGCTTTCGCTATTTCCGAAAAATCATTGAATAAAAATTGATAGGCCGCAAAGCTGATTTGACTGGGAAACAATGAGTACCCGTTCTGCAGGATGGAATCTTCACTGGAGATCGACACCATAAAGACCAGGATGAACGGAATTAACGAAGCAACTGTAAATGCCCAAAAGAACAGGTGAATCGATGATGCGCCGATCCATTTTTTCGTACTCAACACTTTCACCATCTCTGCCTCCCTCTCTGTTAAAATAAAGCGTCGCGTTTATTAATGCGCCTTACTGCCGTATTCGCTACCAGGATGAGCACCAAACAAACGACGGATTGATAGAATCCAGCCGCTGTCGACATGCCGATATCTCCGGATTGAATCATGGCACGATAGACAAAGGTATCGATGGTATTCGTGGTCGGGATCAAAGCGCCTGTATTCATAGGTACCTGATAGAACAATCCGAAATCCGACCGCAGAATGCCGCTGACGGCGAGCAGGGTCATGGTGGTGATGACTGGCAAAATAAGCGGGATGGTGATCCGGGTCATCTGCTTCCACTTGGTTGCACCGTCAATTGTGGCGGCTTCATAATATTCTTTGTCTATTCCGATAATGGAAGCGAAATAGATGATGGATAGATAACCAACGTTCTTCCATGCATTGACGATGACCAGGATGTAAGGCCAATACTTCGGTTCCCCGTACCAAGATACCGCCTCAGAACCAAACCAATTGATCAATAATCTGTTCACAAGACCGCTATCCACGTTCAAAAAGCTGTAGACCAGATAGGCGACCACGACCATCGAAATGATATGCGGCAGCAGGAATGTGCTTTGATAGAACCGGCTGATCGCTTTATCCTTAATTTCATTAATCAGCAGCGCTACCAGAACGGCTAACACCAGGTTGAGCACAATAAAAACGAAATTGTAAAGGAAGGTATTCCGAGTAATGATGTACGCATCCTGTGAGTTGAACAAGAACTTGAAGTTATCGAACCCTGCCCACGCACTTCCCCATATACCATCGACATAATTATAGTTTTTGAATGCTAGAATCACGCCGTACATGGGGACATAGTTGTTGATGAACAAGTAGACGATCCCCGGCAATGTCATTAGCAGCAGCCACTTATACTTCTTTAGCCTCTTTTGTAAATGAGACGAACCCCTCATGTTCCAGCCCCTTCTTATCACGTCATGTAAACCTTTACATCCTCATTCTATAACCGATGTTTCCGGTCAACCACTATCCATATGACTTTCTGATACCACAATGGTGACTTCTTCTCACCCGGCTTCAAATGGCAATTGACAGCTTCAACCAGACTCATTATGCTAGGGGCGTAATCGCTGTCATGGCTCATATGAAGATCCGTACAGATGGTATGAATAAGGGGTGTTGGCGCAAATGAGAAAATCATTGCATTTTAAGTCGAATGGCACGTTTAAGATCGTACAGTTTACCGACACGGAATTTTGTGAACCGGATGAGGAAGAAATGCAGATGAAGGCCATGATGAAGAGAATTCTGGAGAAGGAACAGCCGGATTTGGTGATTTATACCGGGGATGTCATTGCAAGCAATAAAAGTCCGAATCCCATTCAAGCTTTTAAAGATGCGGTATCGGTCCCCGAAGAAATGCACATTCCATGGGCCGCCGTATTCGGCAATCATGATTCCGAAGCTGCTGAAATGACTCGTGAGCAGCTGCACTATCTCCAGCTATCACATCGGTACTGTTATGCACAGCCCGATCCGCCGAATGTCCACGGGGTAGGCAATTATGTGCTTGAAATTCTGGACGGGCTTCACCAGCCGGCAGCCGCCTTGTTTTTTCTGGATTCGGGGAGCTACTCACCGCTTGAGCATCTGCGGGTTGGATTCTATGACTGGATTCGCCGAAGTCAGATCGCATGGTATACGGAAGCGTCTCATCGTCTGACCGCTAGAAACGGAGGTGAGCCCCTCCCTTCACTCGGCTTCTTTCATATTCCTCTGCCGGAATACAATGATATCTGGGATTTCTCGGTCTGTTACGGACAGAAGTTAGACGCCTATTGCTGCGCACCGCTCATCAATACCGGATTTTTTGCGGCCATGCTGGAAATGGGCGATATCGTTGGAACTTTTGTAGGCCATGACCATGGGAACGATTTCTGGGGAACGCTGCATGGAATCCGTCTTTGTTATGGTCGTACGTCCCGCAATGCTTATCTGGATCGACCATTTCAACCTGGAGCAAGGGTGATCCAATTAACGGAAGGCCAGCGGAGCTTTGAAACATGGCTTCATCTAGAAGATGGAAGCATCGTTCATGATCAGCCTGCGCATATACCCGAAGGGCGTGCTCTTAAGATCGAATCGACTTAGACTGAATTGTCTGTATCTATTTATATCGCACTAAAAGGCTGTTAAAGTTTTGGATGCAAAAAAAGGGAGTGCCCCAAAAGGTCCATTGACCTGGGGCGCCCCCTGTCTGTCGTATGATAATGCGTGAATGAATAAGAAGTTACGTGTCCTTCATTGGTACATGTTACCCTCAATCATCGTCCACTGCACTTGATACCTTTCATCCATCAGAACGAGATCCGCATCGTATCCAACCTCGATTTTTCCTTTGCGAGATAAACCTAGAATATGGGCAGGCGTTGTTGAAGCCATGCGCACGGCATCCTCCATCGAAATGCCGTTGGCTTCGGTCAGACGCAACGCTTCATTCATAGTTACGGTACTCGATGCTAAAGTGCCATCCGCAAGCCTGGCAATCCCCTCGGAAACGGTGACGTGATGACCACCAAACATATAATTTCCATCACCTAATCCCATCGCCTGAAGCGCATCCGTAATAAGCACCATGCCTTCCGGCCCTTTGAGACGATGCATTAATCTGACAATGGCCGGATGAAGATGGACTTGATCGACAATCGCTTGCAGGCTTACATGCGGTTCTTCGAACGCGGCTACAATCAGTCCGGGATCTCGATGGTGAATCGGTCTCATGCCGTTAAAGCAATGGGTTACATGACTCGCTCCGGCTGTAAAAGCCAGCTTTGCTTCCTCGTAAGTAGCATCGGAATGAGCTACGGCAATCACGACACCCTGCTCTTTCAGAAAGGATATAAGCTCCAAGCCTCCAGGCAATTCCGGGGCGATCGTTACCATTTTGATCAGCGAGCCCGCTTCCCGAATAATCAACTTCATTTCTTCCAGATTCGGGTGGCGAAGATATTTCTCGTTTTGCATCCCTTTACGCTTCGGATTCAAATAAGGGCCTTCCAAATGAATGCCGGCGATCCTTGCCCCTTGTTCTCGTCCGATGACAGCTTTTACGCTGCGGATCATGTTCAACAGATCCTCTATCGTAGAACTCACGGAAGTTGCCAGAAACGAGGTGCAGCCGGTTGCCGCACAAGCGCGTGACACTTCTTGAATGCTGTCCTCGGTTCCATCCATCATGTCATAGCCATTGGCCCCATGGATATGAACATCAATCATCCCCGGTATAAGCCACATTCCGTTTCCATCAATCCGTTCAGCATCGCCTTCGATTGTTTCAATTTCTTGCGTTGGTTCTATTCTCTTCAACTTTCCGTTCGAAATCCAAACCGTTGCAGAAGGAAGTATTTGATGAGGCAGGTGGACTTTGACATGTTGAATGATTTTGTTGTTCATTATGGCTCAACTCCGTCCTGTGGATTATGAGTCTGACATTCTATGAGCGTAATATTTTTCTGGTCTAATATTTCTTGTATGTCAGCGGGGATCGATTGATCGGTTACAATAATATCCACATGATCAAAGTCCAGCTTGAACCTTGATTTCACCGTGAATTTGGTATGATCCGCAACAAGTATGACCTGATCCGAGCGCCGGGCCATCTCCCTCTTCACCCGGACATCGTCTTCATATGGATAATAGAGTCCGTCAGTCTGGATTGCCGTCGCACCGATGAACGCTTTGTCGGCGCGGATTTCACTGATTTTATCGATGACGGAAGGACCGTATAATAATCGATTTTGGGTATGCAGATAACCGCCGAGCACGTAGATGCTCAGATCTTCTCGTTTGGAAAGTATCCCTACATTATCTATGGAGTGCGTAACCGCTGTTATCTGTTTCGCTTGAATATGCTCCGCAACAAATTGTACGGTCGTAGATACGTCCAAGAATACCGTTTCGTGGTCCCGAATCAGTTTAGCGGCATGCTTGCCGATCACGTTCTTGCCTGTGGGCTCATCAATAAGTCGTTCCTGATATGAAGTCAGTTCCTTTTGCAGATCAGGCAAGGCTACCCCTCCGTGTGTTCGAACAACCACTCCTTCTTGTACTAATCTGACAATATCCCTGCGTGCGGTATCCCGCGACACTTGAAAAAACGAGCATATCTCGCCAACACTCATCGTTTTATGTTGTTTTAAATAATCCAGGATTTTTACGAGTCGTTCTTCTTGGAACACATCTCATTCCTCCTCTGTTTAAGCATTTGCATTATATTTATAAGTATATATAAGCATTTAAAAACAAACAATAAGTATTTATAAGTTTATTCGTGTTATTACAAACACTAAAAAACCACGATCATCGTGGTTTTTTAGTAGACATATGTTAGCTCTTCGACATTTCCCGTTCCGGTAATCGCGATGTAAGTCACTACTCATAGCTTGGATGATGATAGACTCCTTCTTGAACGGAAGCAGCCTGCCCTTACCGTCGATGCATGGAACCCGTTAATAAGTAAATGATTGCTGGATTGTACCGATCCTTGCATTTAAATATTGATTTTCTTGATATCTCATATTTTCGAACGCCTGCACAGCGGCATTGGCTACATCGATGTCTTGTGCGCTAGTTCCTCCGCTTACACCAATGCCGCCGACAACCCTGCCTTCGTGAACGAGCGGAATCCCTCCGCCAAGTATGACGACTCTACCCTGATTCGTTGTATTAATGCCAAATGTAGCTCCGCCCGGAAGCGCAGATTGCGCTAAATTCGCCGTCGGCATTTGCATCGCTACGCTGGTCCAAGCCTTGCCAATGGCGATATCGATGCCTGCTATTCTCGCGTTATCCATCCGATGAAAAGCAATGAGGTTCCCCCCTTCATCAACGATCGCTACATCAGAATTAAGACCCATTTGTCGTGCTTGGTGTTCAGCAGTTTCCAATAACTTCTTAGCCGCAGTTAAAGTGAGTTTGTACATGGTAGCTCTCCTTTGCTTAAAAGAAATACTACATTATATTGCCGTTGCCTATATAGGTGAATTGCCCAATGCCAGTACTTCCGGAATACGGCGACATTAGAACAAGCTAATAACAAAAAAAGCCGCGATTTCCGCGACTTATTTGGCACCATGTTGAGTTCCTCCCGCTTTGAAAGAAGGCTGCGTGCTCCTGGTGCAATGCTATTCGACTAGTGTGGCAATACTGAAGCCTGTGTTAGGCATAGGCAAATGCCGGTCCCAACCGTTCGATAATTCGATCCAATTGTCCGGTTAAATAAGGCGAGACCTCACCCAGTCCGGCTAATGCTTCTAACAAGGGGAAGGTTTGCCCACCCCAAGGGCCATGTGGATCATGGACCTGCCTGCCGATCCGCAAGCCATCCTCTTCAATGTAAATCTTCAATCGTTCCACACCTTCCACAAGCAGGTCGACCGGCAGCGCTTTGTTTCTGCGCCGGGACCATTCTGCCAAGAAGGACATCCCGCGTAGGATATCATATTCAAAAAAACGCGGAAAGCAGGGCTTCAGCCAATCCATATCCAGAACGCCGCCATGCTGTTTCGAACACACCAGACGATGCTCGATCAAATACCGGGCGCCTTCATCCAAGAAAGCGGCTTCCTGTTCGGTGAATTCACGGTCTGTATGCCATAAGATCGCTTCCAGCGGGGGAAGCGTTGAAATGATAGAGCTTTTTCTTGAATGAATGTAAGCTTCCGGCTCGCAGTTCAATCCGCCGTCGGGCAGCTGATGCTTTAAGAGCCATTCGCGAATCCAGGGCAGCTCCGTGTCCACATCACAGCCATACGCTTTCAGAATCATATAGAATACGGCAAGTTCACAATGGCAGCAATCCATCTTCAACCGGTCACTTTCGTTGGTTGGCTGGTCATCGGCTGTAATGACGAAGGTCCGCCAAACCTGGGTTTCGAGTAGATGTTTAGCCCTGGCGATAACTGATTCCGGGATCAGTCTCACCTCTCCCATTTCATATAGAGCGGCCATATGCCACCAAGCTCCATCCCATTTATGGCGGCTGTTCTCGCCGTGAGCCGTCTCCCATTGCGAAGTAGATTCAAGGAATTGGATCGATTCTTCAATTGCCAAACGGATTCTCTGATTAGCTTCCATTCTACATCCCCTTCATGGACATTTTCCGGTTCACGCTTCCGTCATTCGGATTTCGATTTCCTTAATCACCCTGGCTGGATTGCCCTGACGACCACGTTATCGGGTATATCCTTGGTATCGGGGCATCCACTTCCTATTTCAAGTGTCTGCTAGCCCGTCTAATGAACATTGCATTTTCATTTTTAGGATCATGTTGGAAAATTCCCTTTAAGATAGGAGTCCCATAGGTTATTGAGAAATTCAATCTGAATGTTGTTCTCCAGCGCCGTGGAAATCAGGCCCCAGTCATCGGATACATAACCCGCCAGTTCAGCATTCCGTGTGATCCTGAACGTTTGCTTGAATGCATATTCCCGAATATCTCGGGTTGTCTGACTTTCAGAGGGACAAAGTTCATGCAATTTCTCGTAACATGAATTCCATGCCGAGTCAAATTCATGCGTGTCCCGCACATCTAATTCGGCATTCCAATCCACTTCTTTATCAAAGACATTTTCAAAAAAGCTGCCTGCGCTGATCATCGAAAACATCTCGGCCGCTGTCATCAAGACTTCTTCTCTCCTCCTTCTATGCTATGTGCCGATATACAGCTTCTCGCCTGAGAAAACAGCCGAATACCCTAACCTGTGCAGCTCGAAATACGGCGCGAACGGGTCTCCTTTTAGCCCGTAACGGTGCCACTGCAAATAGTAGGAGATCCAGTAATCGCAGGCAATCGAATAATAAGCCTCATCCAGAATCTCTATAGGCTCCTCTTCGTTTTTGTGCTCAATAATCACTTCGGACAGCGCCTCATAGACATCGGGATCATAGGATTCGCGAACGCTGTCTATTTTCCCTGGAGGAAGAAGCTCGATTTTTTCGATTCCATCCAGGTAGGCGACCGCTTCCGCTGCACGTTCCCATTTCGCAAAAATATCCAGCAGCTGCTTTAACTCCCGAATAAACTGCTCGCCATAACCTCTCAATACGTCCTCGGATACCTCATCCCCTTTGCCGTTAAAATAGGCCGGCACTGTTCCTCCGGTAAAATCCTCCGGGTCCAGCATCTCGTAAATCCGGGAAATCCGCCGCAAGTAAGCATGTCCATCCTCAAGCGGCTCAAAAGTGGCCTCCACCCCTTTTCCGCTAGGCATATACATTTGAAAATATCCATATAACGCTGCTTCTTCAATCACGGCCTCATCGGAATCTGCTTCTTCATCCATCAGGTTGAGCAGATACCGTGCATAAGCCTGCTTATCCATATGTACCCTTCTCCTTCTCGCCGTTAAGCTGGTTATTAAGGTTCTGGTATCAAAAGTTCACCGACCGAATGCCCCTCAGCTCCTCAGCTAAACACGTTACTATATTAACACACAAATCTCCTTCATTGGCTTCGGTTAACAATAAGCCATCACCTTAGACGGCTGTGTTGATAGGTTCGTCTCTCTTCTTATCGTCCAAAGGTAAGCACCTGCATCGCAGGAACAAAAAAAGTCGCCAGTTTGGCGACTTTTGTCATGAAAAATTCCGTTATGGTTGCGGTAATTTCAACCTACCACCATCTCCTTGATTCAATCAGGACCATTCATCAATGAACGCTTGAATGCGCTGCTTCACTTCCGAACGCTTCTCTTCGGTTATCCCGCCGATTTTAGCTTTATTCAGGTGCTTGAGCGCATCATTCAGGTGCTTCACGGCCTGTTCCTGCTTCCCTTGCTTCTGCTTCAGCTCCGCTTGTTTCAGCGCATTGCCGATCTGCTGGCTCAGCGGATGGCTGATATCGCCTTGTTGCTTCCAGGACTGAACATCGTCCATCAGTGCCCCAATCGTATCCGATGCTGCAGCATCCGACACTTCAATCTTCATCAATTGCGTATCATTCGTGTAGTAAATATGGCCGTCGTGTCCGAGATTCACATGCTGGGATTCCGCCAGCGTCTGAAACTCCATCGTAACCGGGTCAACCACGGTGACGTGACCGGCAAGCGTCAGATACATGAGGCCGTCCTCGCTCCAGCGAATATACACCGGACGCCAGTTGCCGTATTTCTCCACGCCTTCGTATATCGTTTTGCTTTTTACGATTTCCAGGGTATCCGGATCTACGGCAAAGAGCGTCCCGTCGTAAGCCGCCCACAGCAGTCCGTCCGGACCGAAGCTGGTTCCGCTAATAATATGCGGCGTTGGAGAAGCACCTTCAATAGAAGGAACCCATTCCTTCACCGCCTTGCCCGTCGCGATATCCCAGACAAACATTTTGGCAGCCGGTTCGGAAGGCGTGATGCCCAGCCCGCCGGCAACGGTGGTTGAGCCATATACCTTGCCGTCTTTTACCGCAATGCCGACAATCGATTGATTGTTGATGACGTTTTTGAATTCGGTATACTGGCTGCCGTTCGCCGGATCATAGATCGTCAGGGAGCCG
The DNA here is from genome assembly GCF_041953985.1 of Paenibacillus sp. CR_12. NCBI lineage: Bacteria > Bacillati > Bacillota > Bacilli > Caryophanales > Paenibacillaceae > Paenibacillus > Paenibacillus sp. CR_12. The sequence goes on from NZ_JAVFHO010000002.1 coordinate 622,738, forward strand.
CCCAGCTTGCCGTAATCCGGAATGGTGCCGATGAACAGTTTACCTTCCGCTGCTCTCATGATGAACGGACGGTCCTGACCGGTAATTTTGAACAGGCTCTTGCGCTGGGTCGGATTTTCCGCATTGTATTCGAAAATATCCGCACCCGGATATACGCCCATATACATCTTGCCGTTCATGGCGACCATGCCCTCCGACTGACCCATCGGGAAGGTCTCGAAGGTTCCGGTGTCGATGGAATACGCGGACCCTGTGCCGCCAGGGTAACCGCTGATAAACAGCCGTCCATCCGGACCGTTCTCCATGGTTTGAACAGGAATCGGATTGCCTTTCACCGGATAAGGTACGGCTTTGACCTGCTTGGTCGTCAGATTCATGTAAGCGACGCTGCCTCCGAATTGAACGGTTGCAAGCGAAACACCCGGTAGATCCGGATCGTTCGGCACCTCCACCCAGGCCGTATTGCGCAGGAACGTTCCGTACACGACGCCGGTGTCAACAGCAGCAAGGGTATTCAAATCCACTTCCATCAGATGGTTATTCTGGACGAAATAGATTTTATTGCTGCCCTCCGGCCCGTAAGAGAGGCGGATGCCTTTATTGTTCAGATGGTAGGTATCGCTCCATTGCTGCAGCTCCAGGTCATAGAACAGAAGCCCGCTGTTCCCTTTGCCGATGCCGGCAACCAAATATTTGCCCGCAACGTCCAGCTGGTTCACCATACCGATGTCTACCGCTCCGTTATAGGACGGAAGCTGGATGTTTTCCTTCTCCCCAGTCGCTACGTTCACTTTTACAATGCTGCCTTCAATCCCGATGCCGACATACAGATATCCGCCATGATATGCCGTGGAACGGCTGTAGCTTTGGCCCGTGCCTACGATGCCGTAGTCCTTCATTTCCCCTGTAGCTGGATCGTATCGGCCCGCTTTCGCATTCGGGTAAGAACCAAAGTAGACACGGCCCTGTTCATCGTGAGACAGGCCGTACACAACCTGCTCACCGATGCCGCCCAGATTTTTCAGCTGTTTCGTGACCGGAGAGTAGGCGTACAGCGTGCCGTTGCCCCCGATATACACCGTGCCGTCCGGGGTCGTCAAATGCGTCCACGAGCTTTCGGAACCCGTAAGCGGATGCGTGCTCAGCACCTCTTTGGTTTTCAGATCAATGACATGAAAAATAGCCGGCTTGCCGGACACCGTCGTATAAATAACCTCCCGTCCGTCTTGTATGCCAAAGGCCCCGTCATATATGGCAACGCTTTGCATCGGGGAGCCCAAATCGATAGGGTCGCTGTAAGTTTTGCCGATTTCCGCCGAGGCGCTTGCCGGGAAGAAAACCGCAGTCAGCAATGTGATGCAAATGGCGAGACATAGATGACGGAGTCCCTTCTTCGCTTGAGATTTGCTGTGGGTAACGTTCATCAATTCATCCTCGTTTCTGGTATGGAATGTACTGCCAAATCAATCAAATGGACCGACCTATAAGGGCAACTCGAGCGTTTACCTAGCAAGGATCGCGGCATCCCTCCTCCGTTATGAAGTGTTGTTCATGCTTCTCTGGTATTTATGTAGTTCATATGTTCGCAAAGAATTTAGCATACACCCCACCGTCTGTCAACTGGTTCTTATCTGGTTATTCAAATGGAAAACGATAACTCAAAAAAAAGCCGCGACCTCATCGGTCGCAGCTTTCGTAACCATTTAGGTTCCTGCCGTTTTCCTGCTCAGCACGGATATCAGTTCCCTTTCGTCTACAAGGTAGGAGAAATATTGCTTCAGCCGTTCCCGGAACAGCAGCATCTCGTCCAGGCTAAGCCCTACATCTCTGCAGGTCTTATACAGCGGGGCTATTTCTCGATGCAGGTTGAGACGGGACGGCCGGCCTTCCATCTCCGGATCTACGTTCTCGGTGATGTAACGGTTCGCCGGAATGCTGTAGGTATGCCTGCGAATGTATTCCTGCACTTCGTCAGAGACTAGGAAATCGGCAAAGCTCTGGGCCAGCTCCCGCTCCTTGGAGCACGCGCTGACCCCGATTCCGGTGCCCAATAGCAGGGTTGTCCCATGATCAAAATGCGGCAGCGGCGCGACGTCATAATCAAAGGTCGCTCCCTTCAGCTGGTTGAGCAGATAATAGGTCGTCAGAATGACAGAGACCTTTTGCTCGCGGAACAGCTTCTCTGCTTCAAAAGCCCCTTGGGCCAAGGCCAGCGGGAACATGCCGTCCTCGTGAATCAATCCGCGAAGCCAAGACAGCCCCTCGACCGCACGGCTCCACGAAGCATCAATCTCAGCATTGCCCCTTCGCTGCATGAGGAATATCGGCCAGCGGTTCAACGAGTACAATTGCAAGGCCAGGCTGTAGCGCCCGGGGCTTCTCAGCTCACGCAGCATTCGCTGGAGATCGTCCCAGCCCCAACTGCTGTCCGGCTCAAACTGGCGCTTTTCCCGCAGATGCTCTTTATTGTAGGCCAAGAGGACGGGAGAATGAATGAACGGCTGCGCCGCCAGCCGGCCTTCGGCATCCATGAACGGGCTGTGCAAAAAAGTATAAGTAGACGCGCGCGGCTCCTGACGGTAAAACAGACCGGTACTGCCGTTCTCCTGAAAATGCATCATATCCTGGATGTTGACGGACAGCACATCCACAATGCCAAGCCTCATCAGATTGGCGATGCTTTCCGGATGTTCGTAGGGAAGGTCCACAATCTCCACAGCCACCCCCGGATGCCGCTCCTGAAATAAGGCGAGCACATCTTCCATTTCGGCCTCCGCATATAGGGAAGGGTACAAACCGAAACGAATCTTACGGGTTTGCCGGGAAGCTGCAACTACTTGGGTGCCTACGCGAGGCACTTTCACGATCAATTCTTCCTGAACCAGCCGATCCAGCGCCTGCCGGACTGAATTTTTGCTCAGTCCATACAGCTCGATCAGGGTCATCTCCGATGGTAGATATTCGCCTTGAGCGTAAGTGCCGCGTTTAATTTGTTGGCGCAGGTCGGTGACCATGTGCTTCATTTTATTTTGATACGTATACCGGTCGGATTTAGCCATATGAGACCACCTTTATTTACCATAACTGGTTTGCTGCATCAATCCATTCTTATAGTATAATCACTCTTCAGTTCGTTTGGCAAAATGAAATCCTGTGGAAGCTGTATCCAAGCAGACAATCTTGAATTAACAATACTAAAAAAGCCGCCATGGTAGGCGACTTTACTCTTCAACGTTATTTTTCCGATATCGCTTTAAGTAAAAACGGGATACTTCCGGGCATATTGTTTGGACACCCGGTATAATTGCTCGATCTCCAGCCGTTGGGTGGCACTGAATTCCTCATGATTTTTCGAACGGCAGCGATAGTTTGTCAGTATGCCCTCCAGCATGAGGTAATACTTGGCATTCACCGGGTAGAGCTGCTTCTCAAGAAATGACGACACACTAAGAAAATCAGACAGTTCCCCTGCCGCTTCCGGTTGGCTTTCCCAATTCCTGAACAGCCATGTATACAACTCGGGGTGGAAGTTGGCCATCACGCCGCTGAAGCCGAAAGCGCCGAGCCGGTAGCTGTCCAGAAGCGTCGCCGTATTGGCGTTGAAGATTTTCAGACTTCCGCCCCGGACCGCCTTGAGTTTATCCCCGATCAGCTGCAGGTCGCAGCTCACGTCCTTGATAAACCTGAAGCGTCCGGTATCGGAGCATTTCTTCAGCATCTCGGGCGTCAGAAGCCGCCGATACGGGGCTGGACACTCATATAATCCGAGGGGGACCTGTTCTGGTAAACGCCCGAGCAGCTTATCGAGATTCGCCAGCCACACATCATCGGATTCCTCAGCGGCGGCAAGCCTGTTCGTGATTAGTACGACGGCGTCGACGCCGGTTTCGGCCATGGCGTTCAGCTCTGTTACCTGGTCCTCAAACGCATCCGATACATGACCCGATGCAATGACCGGTACCCGGCCGGCAGCCTTCGCTTTGACGAAGGCTGCAATCAATACGCGCTCCTCCAGAGTCAATGTATACATTTCGCTGGATTGACAGACGGCAAAGAGTCCGTCTGCCCCCCGTTCGATATACCAATCGATAAGGCGCTCCAAGGCCTCGTAATCCACATTGTTCTGCTCCGTAAACGGCGTTAGCATAACCGGCCAGTTGCCACCTGTGATGATCTGATACATATGCGTCCCCTCCTGAATGGTTCGTATCATTGGTTGTGCTTTATTCTTTTGCAGTCAGTATATTTTGCGGTTCCCTTCCTTCGAATATATCCAGCAATGCCTGAGCGGTAATCATGCTGACCCGCGTATAGGTCTCGAAAGTCTCGGCTGCGGTGTGCGGCGTCGTTATCAGGTTCCCGATTTGCAGAATCGGATGGCCGGGGGTTATGGGCTCTGACTCGTAGACATCGATGGCCGCCCCGGCGATGACTCCAGACGACAGCGCCCGGGAAAGCGCCTGTTCATCCACGACGGCTCCTCTCGCGGTGTTGATGAACATGGCGGATGGTTTCATCCTGGCAAAAGCCTTGTCATTCATAATATGGTGCGTCTCTTTCACGCTGGGTAAATGCATGCTGACGATATCGCTATGCGCCAGCACATGCTCGAAAGTTGTCATTGTAACGCCGTATTCCGACGCTTTAGCTGTATCTGGATATTTATCATAAGCGATAATCTCGACATCAAAGCCCTTCAACTTCTTCGCGGTGAGCTGTGCGATATTCCCGAAACCTAAAAGGCCGATCGTTCCTCCAGCAAGCTCAGAGCCGACAAAACGTTCCCAGCCGCCGTTCTTCGTCGATCGATCCAGCTCGGGAATGTGACGACGGACCGAGATCATCAATCCGATCGCCAGCTCGGCCACCGCGTTGGCATTGCCTCGTGGTACATTGGTTACTTGTATCCCATACTTTCTTGCAGCCTCCAAATCGATATTGTCCACGCCAACGCCGAAACGGGCGATGCCTTGAAGCTGCGGCGCAAGCTTGAATACCGCCTCATTCCAAGTATCCACGCCGGCAATGACGCCGTCGACCGATCCCACCACTTCCTTCAGTTCCTCGAACGTCAGCGGACGTCCGAAACGATTCTCGATGATCTCGCATCCATGGCTTTCGAGCAGCCGCTTCGCATCCGCGCACAGTTTGGAGTAATTCGTAGCCGTTACTAACACTTTTTTCGCCTTCATTATTTAACTCCTCCTACCGTCATTCCGCTTACCATATATTTTGATGTAAACAGATACATCACGATGACCGGAATCGATGCAATAATGGAGCCACCCATCAGGGGTCCCCATGCGAAGACGTCGCCGACGATCATATCCGACAATCCCAGCGTGATCGTCTTGTCAGCGCCTTTTGTGACAACAACCAATGCATACAGATATTCGCTCCAGCATAACGTGAACGAAAAAATGAAGGTAGCCGCAATGCCCGGAGCCGATAACGGAAAAATGATCTTGGTCATCGTACGGATTCGCGAACATCCATCGATCATGGCCGCTTCCTCGATCTCGTCCGGGATGGATCTAAAATAGGAAATGAGCATCCACGTAGCATACGGAATCGTGATCGTCGGATAAATCAGCATGAGGCCGTAAATGGAATTGTTGATGCCGATGGCCGTCACCAGCATGTACAGCGGGATAAACAGAACGGCTCTCGGCATCAGGTACGCATACAGAATGCTTTTGGAGATGAAGCTTCTTCCTCGAAACCTGAGCTTGGAGATCGCATATGCAGCCAACATGCTGACCGTGATCGAGAACAAGGATACGATCAACGAGACGAACAAGCTGTTTTTGATATTCGTCATAAAGCCCTTTTCGTTGATCAGCTTATCGTAGGCGGTTCCGAGAAATTCCTTCGGCCAAAACGTAGGCGTCATGGAATAGATCTCCCCGTTGGATTTGAAGGAGGTAATCACCATCCAATATAAAGGGAAGAGCGCGAATATTAGCAGCAGCGCGAGCGTCGAGTATACCGTAATTTGCTTGCCGAGCGAGTTCTTCATTAAGATCACTCCTTACTTGTCGGACGCCAGCGAACGCTTGGTCACATAATGAATCAGCATGATCAGCGGCGGCAGCGTAATGAGGGAAATCGCAATTGCTTTGCCGAGACTCATGTTCAGAAAGCCGACGGTATAGCTAAGCGTGGATAACACCTGCGTGCCATTGTCTGGACCGCCGCGTGTCAGCAGCCAGATAATCTCGAAGTCGTTCAGCGTCCAGATGGTGGTGATGACGGAAGACAGAATGGTCACTTCTTTTACCGAGGGGAGCGTCATGTAGAAAAAGCGCTTGATCGCTCCCGCTCCATCCAGCATAGCGGCTTCATACATCTCTTTGGACACCGTCTGCAGGCCGGCCAATATGGCAATGCCCATGAACGGAATGCCCCGCCACACGTTGACGAGAATGACCGAGAACATGGCCAGGTCCGGTGTGGCCAACCAGCCGACGGGACTGTCGATGAGCCCTGTTTTGAGGAGCATGGCATTCAGCACGCCGCCGACGTCGGAGTAAATCCACTGCCAGGTAAATACGGAGACGATCGTGGGAATGGTCCACGGAAGAAACAGCATCACCCTGAAAAAGTTTCGAGCAACGATATTCTCGTTAAGCACGAGCGCCATAATCATCCCGAAGACCGCTTTCAAAATGACGGCCACCATCGTAAAGACAACCGTATTCCATACCGCCTTCCAAAACACGGAATCGGTAAACAGCTCCGTATAGTTTCGCAGGCCGATGAACGTTTCGGGAACGCCGACCACTTTATTCGTCAAGCTAAGATAGACCGCCCAGCAAAAAGGGAGCGCCATGACAGCCAGCAAATAGATTAGCACCGGACTCATGAGAAGATAAGCCAGCCTGCTGCTTGTATCACTTCGTTCCCGCCTAAGCGCCCGGGTTTTCCCCGGCGTTGTTTGGACTTCCAAGCTTTTCATTGAGAGCACCTTCTTTCTGACGCCTCAGGCTCATCCGCAGCCACGGACCTTGCATCGATGCCTTGTAATCGGACTGCGGAGCCTGATGCGCGGTTAAGTCATAACCCTACTTCGCGTATACCGCCTCGATCTTGCTCTGTAATTCGTCCACTGCTTGTTGAGCCGTGAAGCCGGAATCCAGAAGCATCTTTTGGAAAACGTCGTTGACATATCGAAGGTTATAAATCTCTCCAGCCTTCGGGCTATACTCCGCAGGGTATCCAAGGAAAGCGAAATGTGCGATGGAGTCGACGAATCCTTTGTTCTTCTCCTCCTGCCATACGGATTCGTTTGCCAGGTCCGTGTAAATCGGACCGGTCAATGGAGCTCCATTCTGCACCCACTGGCCGTACCACGCTTTGTCCGTCATATATTCGATGAAGGATTTGGCAAGCTCCTTGTTCGCAGATGCCTTGAATATGCCTAGATTGTTGCTAATGCCAGGCACTACCGCTCCCTTCGGTCCTGCGGGCAGCATGGCGATCCCCGTATTCTCGTACAATTCGGGATTATCGTTCTTGATCGTCGCAGCCAAGCTGCCGACGTTGAAGATCATGGCCGACTGGCCGCTTAAATACGATTTGTTGTTGCCGCTGTCATCCCATCCGATGGAGCTCGGAGGCGTTACCTTATCTTCGATGAAAATGTCCCTGATCAACTGAACCGCCTGAAGAGTTTCGGGCGAATTCACCGCTACATTCTTGCCGTCCTCGGTATCGAGGGAACCTCCGTAGGACCAGATGATCGCCCGGGTCAGCCATTCGGCATCCGAATTGCCTTTCCCGTACCCGAGTCCAGCGCCGTATATCCCTTTGGAAGAATCCGTGAGTGCCTTCGCCATTTCGCGGAATTCCTCCCAGGTTCCAGGCGGCTCGCTGTAACCGGCTGCCTGAAGCATGTCCTTGCGATAGTATAAAGCCGTGGACTCGGTCCAGAACGGCACTCCGTATAACTTGTCCTCGAACGTCACGGAGGTTTTCAGGCTGTCCTGTATTTCCCCGTTTGCGTTCTCCACGCTGCCCACAACGTCGGTAACCTCCTCAAGAACGTCCTTGGCATAGAACTGTCCGACTTCCTGGTAGCCGAAGAAGGAGACGTCCGGCGTAGTACCCGATTCGATGGCTGCCGACCATTTCGGATAAAAGTCCTCGTAAGCGATAAACTCCACGTTGACATTCACATCATGCTCTTCCCCGAACTGTTTTGCCCTCTCTTGGATCATCTGGTTTTGCTCTTCGAACATCTGCTTCTTCATCCAGAATGTCAGGGTTTCCTTGCCCGGCTCCTCACTCCCTGATCCGCTGCCACCCGTTCCCCCTACGCTGCATCCTGCCATCAATATCATGACTAAAGCTGCCGTTACCCATCGTATGGAGTTTTTCTTCATCTTCATCATGTTCACCCCTCAGCATATAGTGGAATGTCCTTACACCATTCATTGTAAGGGCTTCATAAACTGGGTTAAATGATATAGGCTTAACATCCGCTCTCCTTACTTAACATGATGCCGCAATCGAAAGCAGCGGCCGAATTAGACAAAAAAAGCCCGCTTCCAGCCCACATGCATGGCTGAAAACGGACGGTATTACAGGCTTTATTACGGCATTCCGGTTTCCAAACTGTTTCGGTATTCTTGCGGCGTAACGGAATAATACTTTTTGAACACCCGAATAAAATAATTCGGGTTGTGGTATCCCAGCTTCAGGGCAATTTCGAAGTTTTTCAAGGAGTGGTCGGCCAGCAGCTCGGCCGCTTGCTCCATTTTCAATCGGAGCACATAATCGCTCACGTTCGATCCGGTCTCCATTTTAAAGAGGCGGGACACGTGAACCGGATGCATATACATATGGTCCGCAATGGCTTGCAGGGAAATATCCTGAGACAGATGATCCCGTATGAACCGTTTCATCCGGGACACGGCAGCGCTCCGGTCGCTGCGCGTTGCCTGTTCGGCGCTTGACTCCAGTAGAGGCAGAACTTGGCCCACCCATTTGCCGAGCGTGGCCGCAGTCGTGCATTGCGAGAGTCCCGTTACATCCGCAAGGGACGCTCCGACGATATCGGCCAGACTGCGTCCGTTCTTGTGCGCATATGCGCTTAGCGAGGAATATATATAGAAAAAGGCTTCGGTTACATGCTCTTGCGATTGGCTGTGCGCGAGCGACAATTCCTTCAGGATCTGCTCAAGTTTCTCTTGGATTTGCTTCCAACTGCCGGATTCCAGCAGATGAGGGAGCAGCGGAGGCTCATAACACTTTTGCAAGGAACGGACCGGATGCAGCTCCTCCTCATCTTCTGCGTAAACGAACATATCACTGTGGCTGCCGATATGGCGGCGCAAAGCGAAAAGACTGTCTTGATACAGCTTTCGGACATCTTCCGGGAAGGAACCTCGCTTTCCGATCAGGACGGAGATTGTTCCTTTCAGGTAACGGCTGACATTCATCTGCAGCTGTGCAGCGAAATGCTTGAGCTCATTCTCCTCCGTATGCTCATGAGGGTGCATCCTAGCCGCCGAATCATCGCTTTCAAAAACAAAAAAGACGAGATATCCATGTATGTCCCTGCATCGCCACAATCGAAACCGTTCCCCGAAGATCTCGTCCGCCATGTTACCGATCGCGTACTCCATGATGGAGGAGTCATAAGGGCTCATTTCCGTCAGACGGTCCTCCATGCGTACAAGCATCAGAGCCGCTTGGTTTCCGTTGGCGGATTTCATTTCAAGCAGCTCCAGTTTTTCGGCCCAAACGTTCTTTGGTGATTTCATGCCTTGAAGCAGCTGATTCAGGAATTCGCCTCGAATATGTGGCAGATTAACCCGAAAAGCCTGAACCGCGCGATTATAGGTTTCGCTGGACTCACGCTCCTGCCGCAGCGATTCCACAGCTCCGCCTACTTTTTCAAGAACGACTTCGTCGCTGACGGGTTTTAGCAGGTACTCATAAGTGCCAAGCGTAATGGCTTCCTTCGCGTAAGCAAAATCGGCATACCCGGACAGCAGGATCGTTTTGATATGCTTCCATTTTGATTTCGTGATCTCGACAAGCTCGAGGCCGTTCATCCGTGGCATCGTGATGTCGGAAATCATGATGTCGACCGGCTGCGTCTGCAGTATTTCCAGCGCTTCGAAAGCGGAGTATGCCTTGCGCACCTCATCGATTCCGATTTTCTGCCAAGGTATCGTATGCGCAAGCCCCTCCACCACGCTTGCTTCATCATCAACGATCAGCAATGTATACAACGTTATCCCTCCCTTCCCTACTCGGTATTTCCCAGCATATTTCCACGCGAAGTCCTCCTGACGGCGATTCTGAAAAGGACAAGCCCGCATGTTTGCCGTACCGGGTGACCAGTCTCTGATGAATGTTCCATAGGCCGAATCCCCCGCTTTCGTTCAAAGGCTCTTCGACCTGCCGCTTCAGTTTGTCGATGATGCCTACGTCCATGCCCTGGCCGTTGTTGTCAATTCTGATCCTGCATCGACTCCCTTCGATTTCTCCGGAAATATGAATCATCGCGAAATCCAACTGATCCTCAACACCATGGATGACGGCATTTTCCACGATAGGCTGAAGCAGAAGACGCGGAATCTCGAGCTGCATCATGCTGTCAGGAATCTCGATCTCGAAGGTTAGTCGCTGAAGCCGCAGCATCTGAATCGTTAAATAATTGTCAACCAGCTTCACTTCCTCTTCAAGGGGCGCGGTCGGTTTTTCCAGTCGCGTCGTGTACCGGTAATACTCCCCCAAGTTCAGGGCCATGGCCACGACAGCTTCCTTATCGCCAAGATTGGCCATGTTTTTGATGTAGAACAGGCAGTTATACAGGAAGTGAGGGTTAATTTGCGATTGGAGCTGCTTAAGCGTGGCTTCCTTGGATCGCAAAGACTCTTTGTACACCCGTTCGATGAGCTCCTCGATTTGCTCTGCCATGTTGTTGAAGGAGTGAAACAGATACATGAACTCGTTCTTCGGCACATCCTTCAGGCGCGTCATGTATTGACCGTCCCTGATCCTTCTCACCGCATGAAGCAGGCGGGAAATCGGACGCTGGACATTGCGGTACAACAACAAGGTCAGCAGTAAAACGAGAACAAGCAGGAGCGATACGGAAATATAAAAGAGGGCGCTGCTTAAAGTGATCGGGGAATATACGCTGTCCAGGCGGACGAAATCCACCAGATACCAGCCCAAACTGCTGGACAAGACGTAATTCATTACATATTTGCCCTGCCCCGATTGCACGATTCGGCTGCCCTCTTCCCCAAGCTGCAATTCGTTCAGGGTGCCGGCGGCCATTCGTATCGTTTCTTCGACCGATGTGCTGTTGGCAATAACGGTTCCGTCAGGTGCATACAGGAATGGCTCGCTGTCCCCGTCCTGTTTCAACCGATTCAGCATATTGACCAGATTCTGGTCGGTGAAACGGACCTCCACGATCAGATCCTGCGAAGAAGCGGACGTTCTCATCCAGCTAAAAAAAGCTTGTCCTCGCGAATCCCGTTGATAAGTCCAGTTCTGCTTATGGGCATGAGCCAAGTATTCGGCATCATACCTTGCCGACAAGTCGGTTGTCAGCAATTCACGATACTGCGTCAGGTACATTAAGATTTGGCTGTCCCAGCTGCTAGTTGCAATCTGCATGTTCAACATATCCGTGATCCGCTGCTGGCTGTCGATTCGTTCCATGGGAGTGCTGCCTGAGTGCTCCGCCAGATAACTCTTAATCCCGTCATCATTGCTCGCGATCACCGAATATTTCGTTAGCTGGTCGATCATGGTGTCCATCTGACTCATGAAAAACGTCAGTCGGTTCCGCTGGCCCTCCTCCACAGCCGAACGGACGACGTTGATGCTGACCTGATGGGAGTAGGCATACAGCAAAATAATCGGAATAACCAGGACCGCCAGCAATGTTGTAAGCTTGGCAAACGTACTTGTTCTTAACCGCTTCATCAATAACATACCCCCGTGTCAGAGCGATTCGCTCTACTTCTCGCTGTCGATCAGTTCTTGCAATTGAACGTTTGCCGACTCCGCAGCAATTCCGACATCTTCGCCGATAATTCCTTTCACCACGATACCGCCGATAATGTCCCGTGCTTCCTTCACGTGAATGACTTTTGGACGGTCGTAGCTCATTCCGATCGGAATGGATTCATTGATCACCGGAATCAGCTCATCCGGAAAGCCGGAGATTCCTTCCTTGTCATGCCACAGCGAGCTCCGCGCTCCCGGATTACCGATCTTCTGGGCTTGCAGCACCATGTCCCTGCCCGAAGCCCACTCGATGAATGCCCAGGCAGCATCCTTGCGGGCAGAATTCGCATTGATGCCAATGGCCCATGCAGTGGTGCTATACGGCTTGCGACCGGCATCACCTGCCGGAAAGAGCGCATACCCGATCTTCTCCTTAGCTAATCCCGATTGCGCTAGCAGGGAGTAGATCGCGCTGGCATCGGTGAAAAATACCGCCTTTCCTTGCGCAAAGAGATCTGCGGATTGCGGCCAGCTGTAACTAAGCGCATCGGGCGGTCCATAGTTTCCGAGCAGCCTTACATATCGCTGAATCCCCTTGAGCGTTTCCTTTGTGTTCAATGCCGCTTTATCTGCGCTTAGAAAATTCCCGCCCTCGGAGTAAACGAATGACGATAGCTGGGTTACGAGAGCGCTTCGCTGCCCTCTAGCGACAAATCCGTACATGCCATGCTCGGGATCATGCACCTGTTTAACCGCCGCTTCCAGCTCTTCTAAGGTCTGCGGGACTTCGATCCCTTTTTTCTCTAGCAGGTCCTTGCGATAGTATAGTATCTGCTGCTCCGTCGATAGCGGGACGGCAAGCAGCTCCCCGTTCACCGTTACCGATTCCAGCGCCGTTGAAGAGAAATCGGCGAAGTCGTAACGCGGGTTCGATACGGCATACGATTCCAAGGGCGTTAACCAGCCGTTGTTCTCATACAGAATTAGCTCTTCCAGCGGCCGGATCATGAACACATCGGGACTTTCGCTACCTACCGTCATCTGTACGAACATCTTTTGGCTGAGCTGCTCATTGGTCAACGCTTGAAAATCCACCTTGATACCCGTCTGCTTCTCAAATTCGGGAAGATGGGCGCGAAGGATGTCCGCAACCGGATTTTTAGCCATATATGCGGTAATCCGCACATTGTCAAACGGGCGTTCCGGTTGGTGAGACATACTGCTGTCGGCCCCGTTCCTCCCCGCCATGCATCCGGTCGCCGACACCATGATGACGACAATCCATAACACCATGCAGAAACGTCCTGCAAACTTCATAACTTCCCCTCCTGTCAGTCGGTCATAAATCGATATTAAAGCGTTTACAATGGAGAAGACACTGAAAAAATTTAACATATGGTATACATATTTAGCCTTTCATGCATGGACCTAATTCTCATTCGGCATTACGACAGACGAAATGGCCCTCTTTATCAAAGACTTTATTAATAGAAAAAAGCCGCTGATCTCGTTCCGATTAGCGGCTTAGAAATTCACCTATTCTGCTTTCTCTTCATAGACAACGACGGTCTGACTTTCCGCTTCCCACTTGACGGTTGCATTCAATGCCTCGCTTATAAATCGTACGGGCACATACGTATTGCCCTTTGTAACGGTAGCTGGGGCATCCAGCGAAATTTTCTTGCCATTGACGGACGCTGTTTTACTGCCAACCAGGAGTTGGATGCTCACTCCGTCCTTCGAGACGGTGATGGAACGCTTTTCAGGATTCCATATAACCTCAGCCTCCAAAGCCTCGGCTATGGCGCGAAAAGGAACATATGTATTGCCTTTTTTGACAAACGGTTCGGTGTCCGAAGCTTCGCCGTTCACATACAGCTTAACTCCATTCTTTTTACCTGCCTTTTTATTGAGCTTTCCCATGGTTTTGTAAAGATCCAGGTTTTTAAAATTGGCTTTGATGGCTTCTTCTTGCAAATACACGGCTTCAGTCACGCTGCCGTTTGTTTCAAGCATGTCCGCTGCCGCTTCTAACGCCTTGTCCTTTTCTATAATGGCCTCAAGTTGTTTTTGTTGCTCGTCCGTTAACTCGGCCGCATATTCGGTAAGCAAAATATTGGCTAGAACGGCGCCTGCCGGTTTATCCTCAACGTTTTGAATGGCATTTAGCAAACCTTTGTATCCTTTGTGTCCTTTGTTCTTGGAATCGACTTTATCGGTGGAAGGGTCGTTTGCTTTCTCTGTTTCCGACGTTGTGGATTCCTGAACCTGGTCCTCTTCTTTGCTGGACTTATCAGAGGAATCGACTTCCTCGGTTTGCTGCTTGTCATTACGAGTTTCTTTTTCTTTTGGTCCCTTTGGCGATGCCGCGTTACTTGTCTTGCCGGGGGGCGTGTTGCTTGGTTTGGCTGAGATCGTGCCTGCGGCGGTCGCAAACATCAGGGCCGCGCTGGTTAGCAGGATGACTGTTTTTTTCATGATGATTCCTCCTGAATGATCAGATATGCATGCTCCATTCTTTATCGGCAGAAAAAATAGACTTCAATAGATCATCGTAAAGATTTGAATAATGCGGTGAAAATCAAAAAGCCGCCATGAGGGCGACTTTTCTTGCACATCTATTTTGTTATGATCTGCATTCATATTGATAATAGTCTTGTGCATGCACGGCTTTAAATCCAACCGACTCGTATAACCTCAGCGCATGGTCGTTTTTCGTTTCGACTTCCAAGTGCACCGAGTATCCGGCTGAGCTCTGTTCCTTCACGATTCGCCGCAACGCTTTTCTGCCTATTCCTCGGCCCTGATATTCCGGCAATATGGAGAAACCATAAATCCACGCCTGCCCCTCTTCGCGGCTGACTCGAAGCTTCCCGACCGTTTCTTCGTTTACGTCAATCATGAACATACCCGTATTATCAGCAAAATGATGGCTCTCCATCGCCCTGGCATCTTCTTCGTCCAATCCGAATGCTTCCACGGATAAGCGCACGCTTGTTTCATAATCTTCCCATGTTGCCTGCCTCAGCAGAATACCGTCCGAATCCTCAAGCGGCATTTCCTGCCACGTCATTTGATGCTCCGAGAAAGCATGCTCCGCACCTAGTTGGTGCAAAAATGCCTTTGCCGCATCGGATCCCGCTGGCGCGTTCAACAAGATTTTCTTGTATCCGGCGAGTTTTACCTGTTCCATTCCGAGATGAAACAATCGCTGGAAATGCCCTTTTCGTCGTTCGGCAGGCTTTACCATGCCGCATACTTCGACGGTCGAGCCAAACGGATATAGCCCAAGAAACGCTACAAGTTCCTTTTCCTCATAATGAAAAAAATCCAGATTCTCCGTTTTGCGTTCTCTGAGCATTTCCCAATTCAGCTTTAATTGGACATGGTCATGAAGTTCGCACTCGGCTTGCAATCGTTCAATGTCTTTTAGCTGTTGTGTCGTTAGCATGTTATCTCCTAATCGGTTCTGAATGTAATTTACGGTCTCGTGCTATTTCAAAATATGGGATAATACGGCTACCGGCTTCCGGCCGGTGATCAGCTGTTGGCCATCCGTATAACCCTCTTCGCGTCCTTCAAGCTCTCCGATGAGGACCGAACGCCAATACCGGATTCGTTCCTGCCGATCTTCGTCCCCGATCGCGTTGTGCAGCTCATTGGGATCTTCAACCAGATCGAAGAACTGCTCCTTGCCTGTTTGGGAGAACCAGATGTATTTCTCCTTTCCGTCGGTAACCCAATGATTGGACTGAAGCCCTTGAGCGTGCTCTCCATGAAGATGGGGACGCCAAGCAGGCTTGCTTCCCCCATCCCTTCCTGCTGACGCTAGTCTCCAGATGCTCTCGCCTTCGACCGTTTCCGGTATAGGCACGCCGGCCGCTTCCAGCAGCGAGGGCATGATGTCCCGCATTTCCACGACATGATCTGAAACCGTGCCGCTCTTCAGGCCTAAACGGTTGCCGGGATCGTTGACGATAAACGGCACGCGGGTGCTGCCTTCGTACGGAAGAGACTTTCGGAATAAATGATGGTCCCCCAGCAGCTCGCCATGATCGGAAGTAAACAGGATCACCGTGTTGCCTAGCTCCCCATATTCGTTCAATGATTGCAAAAAGCGTCCGATTTGGTGATCGATATGCGTGATCAGGGCGTAATAGGCAGCCATCGCTTTACGCAGACGGCGTTTCGGGACAAGTCCCCGCCCCGTTATAGGGGAGTATCCGGCCAGATCCGGGTCCTCCGTCTCTGCCCAATCGCCAACCGGCGGCTCCGGAATATCGGCATCCTCATACAGATCCAAGTAGGCCTGCGGAGGGTCGAACGGAGGATGCGGCCTGACGAATGACATCCACAGGAAGAACGGCTTCCCGGGGTCCCATCGCCGCAAAAAGTCAATCGACTGCGTTACCACCCAGTTGGTTGGATGCTGCATTTCCGCCAAATGCCAAGGACGAGCGACGGTCGATGAATTGCAGTCCAAACCAAGATCGGTCATGTCGGCGCCCGGCACCCTCTCGCGAAGCCACTGCAAGTAATCGTCAACTTGATCGTAATGCTCCTGCATCGGAATGCCGTGGTTATTGCGGTTGTGATGCAGGTAACCATCGTGAAGCATTACGTTGTGGAACCCCAGCAGATTGCGTGCAGGGTAAACATGCATTTTACCGATACACTGCGTGTGATAACCGGCTTTAGCCAATTCCCCCGGCAGCGTCTCCTTGTAATTCCACGGGACGCAGTCTTGATAGCCGACACGGCCGTGAGCGCGCTGGGATTGGCCGGTGAAGATCGCCGCTCTTGCAGGTACGCAGGTGGGTGTGGCAGAATACGCACGGCTAAACCTTACGCCGCTCCTTGCAAGCTCGTCCAGATTGGGCGTTTCCACCACAGGGTGACCTGCTATGCTAAGGCAATCAAAGCGCATCTGATCGACCGTAATGAGCAGCACATTCGGCCTTCCCTGGCATTGAGTCGAATTCATCATATTCCCTCCTCGGCATGATACTGATATCTATTTGATCATACCTTGTTGCTGAGGGTTGTCAATTACTCTGCGATTATCCGTAATGGCCCAGGATGATTACGACGGTTATGAATCCACCAATCCTACTCTGCTTTACTTCTCTGTTACGTCTACGTTTTTGCCATAGGCTTCAAGCTGCGTTAATGCCGGAAAAAGCGCCTCATCGCCTTTGATCAATCGTTTGAGCACCAACCATTCCACTTTGCGGGGTTGAATCTCAAAATATTGGATGCTCCGGCTTTTCACGGGATAGAGCTGCTCCGTTGAACCATCGGAGAATGCAATCGTGACTTCCTTCCACCAGCTGTCATGAGGAAAATCGCCGCGTAAAACAAGACCGATCCGGTCAAGCTCAACCGTTCGCCCGAAATCCAGCGTCAGCTCCGCATCCGACTGCTGGTTAATACCCCAGGATTGATATGGATAGGAGCCGTGATTGTTGTTGGCATAAATGCCGTCGATCGCATTGCGCGCAAAGAAGGTGGGATCATTTCGGGTTTCCACGTTGGCGTGAGCATGCGGGTAAGCGTTGGAATCATGCTTCTGGTCATGGGTATTCAATGCCAAATTCCGATATTGGGTAATTTCGCTATCCGCCGCATAGCGTACCGAAACATAATGTTTTGTCCCCGTAAATGCCTTCTCTGGGTAGGCTTGCTTGAACGACAACGGTATTTCGTATTCCCAGCTGGTTCCCTTGACATATACCAGGGACGGAAAGAGTGCCTCATCCAACTGAACCACCAAATACCGATTCGGGTGCTCCGTCGTAATTCTAAATTTGTCGCCGGCGGCGTATTCCAGCTGTTGACAGGCCAGATAAGTGAAATCCTCGTCTTCCCGCTCCATCACGCGGTCATGGGAGGATTGCGAATGACGGTCACCTTCCACCCTCACGTTCTGTTCACGATTCAGCAATTCAATTTTGATTCTTGGCATGATCCTTCTCTCCTTGTTCAAGACATATAATGAACTCAAATGGATTTATATGAACCCATACGAACATTATACATCGAACGAAACGAACAGCAACTCCTACGACAATAAACATCAATGATTATTTTTCAAGTGCAAATAGGGCTGCTGTTGTTCCATGAATCTGAGTCGTATCAAAAACAGGAATATTCGTATCGTCCTGTTTAATAAGAAGACCAATCTCAGTACAGCCCAGTATGACTCCCTGGGCACCTTGCTTCTGTAATTGGTTGATCACACGCAAATATTCGTTCTTGGATCGTTGAGAAATAATACCCAAGCACAATTCGTCATAAATGATATGGTTGATAAGTTGTATGTCATCTTCATCAGGAATCAGCACATGAATGCCGGCTGCAATCAGTTTTTCCTTGTAGAAATCCTCAGTCATCGTGTATTTGGTTCCAAGCAAAGCTACGTGATTTATGCCGCTTTCCATGAGCTTCTTCGAAGTGGCATCTGCAATATGAATAATGGGAATACGGATTCTTTGCTGAATGATTGGAGCAACCTTATGCATCGTATTGGTGCAGATTACGATAAAATCCGCACCACCCCTTTCAAGGTTTACGGCAACATCTCCTAAAATTTCTGCGCTCTTGTTCCAATTCCCAACGGCCTGGCATTCTTCAATTTCTTGGAAGTCCACGCTGTATAGCAAAATTTTTGCGGAATGCAGCCCACCCCATTGTTCCTTTACGACCTCATTTATAATCTGATAGTACATCACGGTGCTCTCCCAGCTCATGCCTCCGATGAGTCCAATTGTTTTCATCATTGCCTCCGTAAGTATCAATTTTTCTGTGTCATTACTCTAATGTAAATAGATGTTAAGATCAACGCAAGCAGCAGCCTTCGTAACCGGTCGACAAGACGGCCGTCGTGCCGAAAGCCAGGAATCCGTTAATCATAATGAGCAGCAGCCCTGGCGCCAACGCTGCCAGTGGCCAATGGAATCAGATCAGCCGATCAGCATCCATTCAAAAAAAGGACACTGCCCAAATCAGGCAGTGCCCTAACTCTCTCTATGACTCATAATCAATGCATTACAAAGTCATGGCATGTCCATATTTCGCGAGGAAGGCTTCCTTAGCTTTGTAGTCCTTCATCACGCTGCCGACGCATCGCCAGAAGGATCGGTCATGATTCATATGCAAGAGATGACAGAGTTCATGAATGACCACATAATCAATGACCTCGATGGGCGCCATCGCGAGGCGATAGTTGAAAGTGAGATGCTTCGCCGAGCTGCAGCTGCCCCATTTCGTTTTGGACTCCTCGATGATGAAGGATTTCGGCGTGACTTTGAGCTGCTTCTGATAAATTCGGATTCGTTCCGCGATCACCTTCTTGCAGCTTGCGAAGTAAAATTTCTTCAGATCCCGTTGAAGCTCCTCTTCCGTTCGCCCGTCCGTTTCGATTAACTCATGCAGCGAATAATACTGCCCAAGATGAAGGAATTTGCCTTCATCCTCGTATGCCTTGACCTTCGGAGCCGTTCGGGCTGCCTCGATCGCTTGCAATTGCTTCACGATTTTGCTCCCATGCCGCCTTACGGCGTTGATCACCGTCTCATCGCTTGTACGATTCGGTGCCTTCACCGTGATCAGACCCGATGGGTGGACATGGATCGAAAGCTTTTTGCGTGGACCGTATTCTACATGACATTCGATTTGTAGTTCTCCTACTTGGATTTTCATCTATCACCAACATCGTTTCCGTAAGTTTTTTATTGTCAGATGGCGGAAAGTCGTTTAAACCTCACGATTGCATCTCGTTTTCGATTCGTTTCATAAAGTCTTCGGCCGCACTGTAGCCGAGTTGTTTAAGATACCAATTGTTGGCCGCCGCCTCGATCAGACTGGCTACGTCGCGCCCCGGCTGAAGCTGAACCTCGATATGAGGAATTTGGATGCCTAGATATTCCGTAAATTGAGGCACGGCCTCCAGCTCGTTGTTTAGGGAATTTTCACGCCAAGGCACCAATTCAATGTCAAGCACGATTCGCGTCTCATCCTGAAAAGCCGTGCGCCCGTATTGACGCACCACGTTGATCAACCCGATGCTTCGCAGCGCAAGAAACTCCCGGGTTGTCTCATTATGCGTTCCGAGAAGAGTCGAAGGGCCCAGCTTTTTGAGCACCACGATATCGTCCGCCACAAACCGGTGGCCCCGCCGGATAAGGGTGTGGGCCGTTTCGCTTTTGCCAATACCGGATTTGCCCCGGAGCAGGATTCCAATGCCGGATACATTCACGCACACCGCATGGATCGACATCTCCGGAGCCAGCGTCTTCACCAAATAACTGTTCAACTTGGCAATAAACTCCGTTGTCGTCTCGGTTGTACGCAACAACGGTATGCCTTCCTGATTGCAGAATAGAGTCAGATAAGGGATCTCCTGCTGTCCTGAGGTGACAATAAAGCACGGCGGATGATATTTGACGATATTTCCGATATGCAGTTTGCGTTCTTCTATGCTAAGCGTCAATAAATAGTTAATCTCCTTACGGCCGAGCACCTGCACTCGCTCCATCGGAAAAAAATCGAAATACCCGACAAACTCCAGACCCGGTCTGTGCGTCTGCGGACGGGTAATCATTCGATCCATGCGATTGGCGCCTGCAAGCACTTCCAAATGAAATAACTCCGTAAGACTTTGAACGGTGATCGACTTCATGTTGTTCTCCTCCTGCGGCTATAAGTGTTCCTGAAAAGGCCTGATCATTATTGCAGCATTCGGATATATTCAACGGCCGAGGGGTACTTTCCTGCAACTCATTGCTCAAACGCTAGATGAACGACAGCCTCGCGCCGATTTGACCGATATGGTTAACGTCTGCCCACAAGATGAAATAAGCGTAGAACATATCCCCAATTTGGACAGGGCTCGGATATCTCACAATAAGGGCTGCTTGGTTATTCATCTCCGTTGGCTGGTCAGCTGACGGATAAATGAAGCACGCTTCTTGATTTTGTATCATAGCAGGGACAATCCTTGGAGAAGAACCGTAAGGCATTAATGGATGAAAAGCTTCGGAGCTGCATACATCGGCAATCCGGTCGCCAGACGAAATCGCGGATACCTGGAAGAAACCGTCGAAGCCCTCGTATCTCTCTTCACTGACCGGCCGCCAATTTGCGGGATACGGGAAGGATACCCGGTATACAAGGCTTGTGAACATGCTTTTCGGAACCTTCCTGCCACCTGGGGACCACTGCAAGGCAGTAATCCTGCCTCCGCTAACGACGTGCATCGGCATCTGTTCCCTGATATCGACGATCCAAAGCTGACTAGCGAATTCTTCAACAGTGCACCCGGACAAATAGGCGATTTTGGCACCGTCCGGCGACCAATCGACGGGCGTGGCGAAACAGTTGGAAACTGCAACCGTCCTTTGATCCTGACCGGTACGGCTGTCAATCTGGATGAGCGAATAGTAATTTGGCTCGCTGTAGGCTGTTGCGCTGTAAGCGATGCTTTTAGAATCAGGAGACCACGCGGGAAAATAGTTTTTCGCGAGTGGGCCGCCTTCCAATGCATAGATGGTGCCGTTTGCCAAATCCACCGTCGAAATCATGGAGATGCTTGCTCCAGGGGATGTATACAACGCGAAGGTTCCATCCGGGGAAATCCGAACGTCGTGGAGCGGACCGTCCGTTAGATGTGTGATTTGTCTCCGTTCCGTGCCATCGGTCCGAATGCGGTAGAGCTGCGTAACCCCGCCAGAATCAGGAGACGCAAATAGAAGCTCCATGCCCGAAGGGAACCATTGGGCGTCCGTTGCTCCGGTCTCCGGGATGGAATAGCTTCGATGAGAGGCCGTATCATAAATGACGATCCGATCATTCTTGACATACGCCAAAGACCGGCTATCGGGAGACCAGTCCAGCAGCGTGTACGGTTCGATTTGATCAATTCTGGCTACAGTGAACGATACGGTATCCAGCACATGGACCACATTGCCGATACCGATGAATGCGATACTCCTCCGGTCGGGCGACCAATAGGGAACCGAAAATTCCGCGCCGAGCCCTTGAGTAAGTTGAAAATCAAAACCGTCCTGAGGGCGGTACAGCCATATGTCGAACGATCCGCCGCGGTTCGATGTGTAGGCAATCCACAGTTGAACGATACCATGAGAAACAGTTTGCAAGGCCAACATCCTCTCTTGAATCATCTGATACATCAGATATATTCAAAGGAGGACGGTTAGGCGACCGTCCCGGAACGCATTTATGAGCAGAGCTTCACCATAATACCGACGCTTGGATCGGTAAATAATCTTAAGCGATGGGCGTTCCATTCGGCAGATCGAAATCCGGCTTCAGAAGCACCACGTCCCCTTGCTCCGGTACGCCGCCGAGCACAAGCACCTCAGATTGATAGCCGGCAATGCGTCTAGGCGGGAAATTGACGATGGCCACGACTTGCTTTCCTACAACGCTATCCGCGTCATACCGTTTCGTAATCTGCGCACTTGTACGCTTGATCCCGAGCGGGCCGAAATCAATCTTCATTTTAATGGCGGGAACGCGCGCTTCCGGGAAGGGCTCTGCTTCCACGACCGTCCCGACGCGAATATCCAGCTTGGTAAAATCATCGATGGTTGCCATGCATTTAACTCCTTACAGGTAGGTTATGGAACATGTTCATGTGCTTCGCGACATGAAATTTAAGTACCATCTTACCACCTGGGGTTGCAGGCATTCAAGAGACAGATTGGTTTAGATCGTTCTATGACGAAGGAGATCAGCTTAGGAGTCACACGAGATGCCTGACTGGCCCCTCTAAGATCGTTGATCTTCCACAAGCCTCAGCCAATTCTGATGATGCTTGCACACCTTTGCCCAAATCTGATCCCGTTCTAAAGTGGAGTAGTTGACGAGCGGCTCGTAAAATACGTCCGCCAGGATCTCGAACCACTCCGATTTCGACGAGACCTCTACGGTATCCAGCATGCTGCCGTTCCATTTTCTCCAAATGCAGCCTTTGAGCTCGTTCATGCCCACATCGTGCCGCTGCCTGACAACCAATAGATCCATCCATGGGGATTCCGGCGATCGGCTGTAAAATTCATGATTTGTTTTAAATAATTCCAAGCTGTTTACAACCTCAGGCGCATAATCTACCCCAACATAGGAATAATGGGGATCATGAATCAACCGCCAGCCCTGATCCGTTATGCCGGACGGCTCAAGCACATACGTGAACGGCCCCTGTTCATATTTCCCGAATTTCAATGGAATCGGCTCCCATGGCATATCCCCGAGACCGACGTCGACAAGCCAAGACTCTTCTTCCCCAAGTTCTTCGTTCATGAGGCTGACCGTTAACCCAAGATGGAAGCCGTTAATCCGTGGCTCTTGTCCTAACGGCTGTACGCCGGCCTTATGCCAACTAACCGCATACCCCAAGGCTCGAAGAAGAGCGGTAAAAGCTCCATTCAAATGAAAACAATAACCGCTTCGTTGATGGATCAGCAGTTGCACCGAATTTTGGATATCCAAGGGAGTCGGTTTCCCGGCAAAAATATCCAGGGTCTGCCAAGGAATTCTTGCTACGTGCGCTTTATGCAGCTCGAATAAATATTCCTTTGTCGGAGCCTTGATTTCGGATATTCCTAATCGGTTCAAATACGCCTTTACCTCGCTATGCGTGATCATAAATACCTGCTCTCCTTCTCCTGTTTTTAGCTTATCATAACTAACAAATTGACCTGCATGGAATGGTCAGTTTGTTGGTGTTATAAAAGACAGGAGGGTCCCGAGTGGTTAGTTCATGTTCCAGGCTTTTTGCAGCAGCCGAATGCCCGTTTCCATTTCGGACGCATTCAAGCTGGCAAATCCCAAGTATATCCTCGGGTACTGTCCAGCGTCTTGACGCTGATTTATCCACGTCTTCCGCAAGTCGTATACTTTCACGCCGGCTTTCGCAGCCTCCTGAATCAATTCCTCCGAGGTAGCTTCTTTTTTGACGAGCAGCTGAAGGTGAAGTCCGGCATTCTGACCCGTAATTTCAACAAAGTTGCCAAGATGAGCCTCGATCAGCTCGATCAACCGATGATGTCTTTTCTTGTACAGGTTACGAACTTTGCGAATATGGCGAAACCAATGCCCCTGTTCGAAAAAAGCGGTCATGGCCCACTGCTCCACACGCGATGGGGCAAAAAACACCTCCTGCTGCATTTGGGTCAACTGATGCTGCAGTGCCTGTGGAAGAACCAGATAGTTCATTCGCAGTGCGGGGGTGAGCACTTTCGAGAAGGTGCCGGCGTAAATCACCCGTCCGTTATCGTCCAATCCTTGCAGCGAAGCAATCGGCTTGCCTTGGTAGCGAAACTCGCCGTCGTAATCATCCTCGATGATGTATGCATGTTTAGCATTCGCCCACTCCAGCAATCGTTCCCGCTCCGGATACGGCATAATGCTTCCTGTCGGGAACTGGTGAGAAGGCGTTACGTACACGAGCTCTGCATGACTTTGCTCCAATCGGTCAAGCGAGATCCCCTTATCGCCAAGCGATATCGGAAGAATCTCGCAGCCATTCAGCTGAAATTGATCCCGTACCAGGCTGTAACCCGGTTCCTCAACGGCAACATGCTTCATCCCTTTCAGCATCCTGGAGAGGAGACCTATGCTATATGCCGTTCCGGCACCGATAACTATTTGATCCGGCGTCGAATTGACCCCTCTGGAATTCCGCAAATATTCGGAAACCACGCGCCGAAGGGCGTATTCGCCTTGTGGATCCCCATACCCTCCGATCTCGCATACATGGTGGTCCAGCGCTTCCTTGAGCATTTTATTCCAAATTCGTACCGGGAAGGCAGCTTGATCTAATCGGGTTGGGTTGAAATCGATGACATTGGGATTGGTATGCGCATGGGAACGAATAACCGGTATCGTGGTCATGGAGGGCGGCTGTTGATGCTGTTGGGAGTAGGAGAATTCCTTGTAGGGATTCATGACGTATAGCCCCGACCTCGGTTTGCTGATCACATACCCTTCTGCCGTCAGCATCTGATAAGCCGTCTCGATCGGCGTCTTGCTTATATTAAGCTGAAGCTGGAGGGATCGCACGGATGGCAATCGTTGTCCGTCGGGAATGGCGCCGTTTCGGATACCCTCACGAAGTTGAAGGTATAATTGCTGGTATAACGGAAACTCGCTTTGCTCGGGTAAAAGGATATCAAACATAATGGACCACCTCAGGCTTTTTAATATAAATTCACGACCCACATTCCATTCAATCTGACTTGCATAAACAGCTCCAAAGTGACCATTTCTATGTGGTCAAATATATTCTAAGCTAGCTATAGGCTGAATGTACACTATAACTACCCGTTCAGTACGAAAGGACGAATGAGCCAATGACAACGCTTATCCATCTTCGGCACAAAATAGGGCAAGGCATATCCCCCCGTCAATTTATGGAGGGCATGAGGAGCCTGGAAATGAAACTGAGCCGAATCCCCAACACCAAGGAACAGTTTAGGCAAGTCTATGACCGCTTTCAATGGGACGACCAAGAAGTTCAACGGTTCTTCGCTGAACGTAACGAGCATGGCCAACTGCACTGCCTTATCCTCTGTACGGATTGGTGTCCGGATGTGATCTGGAATGTTCCCGTCTTGTTCCGGGTAATGGAATACAGCCGCATACCGACCGAAGTGCTCATCATGGAAGAGCATCTGGAAACGATGGATCTCTTTCTTACGGGCGGTGGCCGCGCTCAACCGATCGCCCTCTTCCTTAATGCGGCAACCGGCGCGGTTCTTGGACAATGGGGCGCACGACCGGCATACATCCAAAACGTCATGGACGAGTTCAAAAGAAAACACGCTGATAAACAAGCCGATTCGTATCAGGAACAATTGGATCAGGTCTACACAAGGATCGGTGAACTCTACCATGACGGGAACGATTACCGAAAGGTCATGCTTCAGGAGCTAAAGGAGCGGTTTACTTCATTCGCATGATATGGAATCGCACTGACTGCGGTTCGACATCGGCATCTAGGACATGTACAAGGTAACGTGCGATCAAAACCTTCTATAGTGAGCATGAACGTAACTTAAATCACACTCCCACTGCTTAAATCTTCCTGAATATGTTATCATTACTATCGAAAGCGCCTAATGGAGTTGTTGTGTATACAACTGCTAATTAGGGTAAGTAATTAGAAGCTTTCCATGTATAGGATTCATTAACTGAGTGCAAGGGAGAGAAACATGGATGACAAAAAATGAAGCTCAGCGCCCGTCCCGCGTCGTAATCATCGGTACAGGAGCTGTAGGAGCAACGACTGCGTACACCTTATTCTTGCGGGAAAGAGTATCTGAACTGGTATTGATCGATGCCAACCATGACAAGGCTCTTGGCGAAGCCTTGGATATGAACCACGGCCTCCCTTTTGCCGGCGGGGTGAAACTTTGGGCTGGAGATTACAGCGATTGCAAGGATGCAGACATCATTGTCATTGCCGCAGGCTCCAACCAAAGACCGGGCGAGACGCGAATTGATTTATTGAAGCGGAATACGGCCATATTTGACGATATTATTCAAAATATCGTGAAATACAATGATCACGGCATCATTCTCGTGGCTACGAATCCGGTTGATATCCTGTCTTACGTCACATTGAAAAAGAGCGGCTTCCCGGTTAATCGGGTAATCGGTTCCGGTACCCTGCTCGACAGCGCCCGCTTCCGTTATTTGATCGGGCAAAACAAAGGCATCAATCCGCGCAGCATTCACGCCCATATCGTCGGCGAACACGGCGATTCCGAGCTGCCGCTCTGGAGCATCGCCAACATTGCCGGTATCGGGATCGATCTGACGGACGAGGAAAGAGAAGATATCTTTGATCGTACCAAGAACGCCGCATATGAAATCATCAACGCCAAAGGCTCCACTTCCTATGCTATCGCATTGGCGCTTGACCGGATCATCGTCTCCATTTTGCAAAACGAGGGTTCCGTTCTCAATGTGTCCACGCTGCTTACAGACTACCATGGCGTGTCCGACGTATATCTAGGGGTGCCTTGCGTGGTTGACCGCACCGGCGTGCGGGAAATTCTTAGCCTTGAGTTTAACGACGAGGAATTGACCCAATTCCATGCTTCCGCTAACAAACTGAAAGAACAGATTTCCAAAATCTTCGAATAACCCAAACAAGGCTTTCCGGATGAACGTTCCGGAAAGCCTTGCTTTATTTGGTATGGCATCCGTGCACGCCGAGGCCCGCTTGCTATCCATTCGCTGCATAAATTGAGAATGCGCTGTATATCAGAAGCAGTCCCATCAATACATTAAACGTACGTTCATATCGGGACAACAGGTTCTGGAACAGCGAACCGCATAGCGCCCAGGTCATATTGGCGCAAATGCCAACGATGGTGAGCAGTATCGAGAATAATAACAGCTGCACATGGGTTGTTGCGATTGGCATCACGAAGGTCGATACGGCCGTAATCCCGTATAAAATGACCTTCGGATTCATGAATTGAAATATGAATCCGAACGTAAAGCTGTTAAATCCGCCTGGCTTATCATCTGCATCCCCCTGCGGCCTGCTTCGCATGATTTTTACGGCAAGATAAATCATATACAGGAAACCGATCATATTCATAACCGATCGAATCTTCGGGATATATTGATACATTGCCAAGTTGAAGTAACTGGACAGCAGCATGATGATCAAACACCCGGTTGCAACCCCGCCGATAAAGCGCATCGTTGCTCGAAAACCGTAACTTCGTGCATTGGTCATCGAAATAATGTTGTTGGGACCGGGCGTAAATGAAGCTACAATGGCATAGGTCAACAGCGGAAGGATAAACAAGCTCTTAACTCCTTTCTTGTATGTATGTTATAGTGATTCTTATCGGTCGTTATAGCGACCGTGCGTTATCATTATACTTTATGTATGTTATAACGTACAATATGTACAGTATAGAGGTGAACCATCATTTGAAGCCCATCAATCTGATATTGGCGAACAATTTAAAGGTGCTCCGGGAGCAGAGAAAGCTGAGTTTGGATAAAGTCGCGGAAATGACCGGCATCAGCAAGACGATGCTGGGTCAGATTGAACGCGGGGAATCGAGCCCCTCCATAACCACCGTATGGAAGATTGCCAACGGATTAAAGCTTTCTTTTTCGTCGTTGATCAATGAGCCGCATTCCGGTACCGTCGTGGTATCACGGGAAGAGGTGCAGGCACTGGTTGAGGATAACGGCCGCATTCGAATTTATCCGTATTTCCCGTATGAAGACGGGCGGCGCTTCGAGATGTATTCATTAGAAATGGAACATGGCGGTTATTTAAGTGCAGAGGCACATATCGAGGGTACGGAAGAGTTTATTACCGTTTTCGATGGTGAGGTCACCATTCGTGTCGATCATGAGGAATATACGGTAAAGCAAGGTGAATCCATCCGCTTCAAGGCAGACAAACCACATGTCTATCACAATTCGGGTAATTCCCTGAACCGGTTAAGCATGGTGATCCATTATTCCGGATCATGATGTCGATGGAAGAACAGCAACGGCACCCTTCATGAAAAGGGTGCCGTTGCTGTTTTGATGCTGTTGTATTATTAACGTTTTACCGACGCAGCGAATTTGCGCTGACCACCCCATACCGGGACAGCAGCTTGCGGCCGAGCAGCCCCACGGCCCGGTCTGTCAGGAATCCCATCAACCCCAGGCAGATCAAGCCGACAAATATCCAATCTGTACGGAAGAACAATCGTGAATTCCATATAAGATAACCAACGCCTTCATTGGATGCAATCATCTCGGCCCCGATAATCGCCATGAACGAGGTTCCCATGGCAAGCCGAATGCCGGTGAACATGAAAGGGACGGTTGCAGGAATGACGACATGCAGCACAATCTGCCATTCGGACGCCCCCATGCTGCGGGCGGAGCGGATCTTATCCTCCTCAACGGATAAAACGCCCGTCAGCGTATTCAAGACCACGATGAAGAAGGTTGCATACAGAATAAGCATGATCTTCGATGTCTCCCCGATGCCGAACCAGACCAGAAACAGGGTTATGAACGCAATCGGAGGAATGAACCGAATGAAATTGAGGAAAGGCTCGGCGAAAGCACGGATCGGTCCGACCTTCCCAATCATGATTCCGACCGGGATCGCTAGCAGACTGCCAAACGTCCAGCCAAGCAGCACGCGGTACGAACTGATTCCGATATATTGAATCAAGGTGCCGTCCGTCAACAATTCGTATCCGCCCTTTGCCGTATAGACGGGACCGGGCAGAATTTCCGGGCCATACGCAAGGGACAGCAGATGCCAGAAGCCAAGTCCTACCATCCATAACAGGATATGCAGGGACCATTTTTTTAGATGATTGCTCACGGGAACGCCTCCTCACTACTCGTCAAAATGCGATTGGATTTGGTTGTACAGGGCATGGAAGGCCGGGTCTGACAAATCTCTCGGGTATGCAAGCGGCACCTCATAGATATCCGTTATTCTAGAGGAAGGTCCTGCAGACATAATGCCGATGCGTCCTCCCAGCAGAAGTGCCTCCTGAATATCGTGCGTCACGAAGATGACGGTTTTGTCCGTATCCTGCCATATGCGGACCAATTCCCTTTGCATCGTGCGTCTTGTCATCGCATCCAATGCACCGAACGGTTCATCCATGAGCAGGATCGAGGGATCATTGGACAACACCCGTGCCAGCTGTACCCGTTGTTTCATGCCGCCAGACAGTTCGCGCGGATATTTGCTTTCATGTCCCGCAAGGCCCACGAGCTCAATAAATTCGCCGGATATCTCCCTTCTCTTCTCAGCTGGCATCCGTTTCATGCGGAGGCCGAACTCCACATTCTCCCTAACCGTCAACCACGGAAACAAGGATGAGTCGGCTTGCTGAAACACGACGGCACGATCCTGGCCGGGGCGCTCCACTTCCTTTTCCCCTACCCTTACTTGACCTGATGTCTTGGAGACGAAGCCGGCGATCAGACTGAGCAGCGTCGACTTCCCGCACCCGCTCGGTCCCAGCAGGACGAAGAACTCCCCGCCTTTAACCGCCAGGCTGACGTCCTGGATGATATAATGTAAACCGCCTGCTGATGCCTGCGTGTAACTTTTATTCAACTGCGCAATATGGATTTCATTCTGCCTTGACGCTGCTCTCATTTTCATCATCTCCTTACTTCAAATCAATGACTCGATCCGGGAAGGCTGTTCTTACCAAATCCAGATTCAATTTATCATTCAGCTCGAAATCCTTCTCGATGATGCCGTTAGCGACCATGTATTCCTTCTGTCCCCGCAATCCCGCATAGGCTTTGTCCGTAAATCCAATGCTCCATGGATTCTTCGGCAAATCCTTTAAGGTCGCTTCCTTCGGCTGCTTGACTTCTTCGTACATCAAATCCGCTGTTTCCTCCGGATGGGCTTGGGCATAAGCCGACGCTTCATCCAGCGCTTTCAGAAGCGCTACGAATCCTTCCTTGTTGCTGTTGATTAATTCATTTGAAGCGATCAAACCGGTGCCAAGCCTTACCGGCGTCTTCGACATATCCGATAGCTCTCTGGCTTCGGCAAGGGCACCGAACTTTTCGTTCAGCACTGCGCCATATACC
This sequence comes from Paenibacillus sp. CR_12, assembly GCF_041953985.1. Taxonomy (NCBI): domain Bacteria; kingdom Bacillati; phylum Bacillota; class Bacilli; order Caryophanales; family Paenibacillaceae; genus Paenibacillus; species Paenibacillus sp. CR_12. Next base: position 653,347 of record NZ_JAVFHO010000002.1, read on the forward strand.
CATGCGGCGTCAATTTCTCCTTTTTTCAGCGCCACGTAGGCCTCGTCGAAGCCTCCTTGCCCGATCAGCTCCACATCCGACAATGCAACCCCGTTATCGGCGAGATAAACATCCCACAGATAGGGAATGAATGTGCCTCTGGAGAAACTCAATTTCTTGCCCTTGAGATCGGCAGCGCTGGCGATCTCTTTACGGACGAACAGTTTCCATTCGCTTGCGCTCAAATCCGTGGCTGTTCCGGTTGAGGCGAATATAGAGTAATCGCCTTTGCTAACAGCATTCAGGAGTGGGAAGTCTGCACCGAATGCAACATCCACCTGCTTAATAAACAAGGAGTTCACGCCTTCGGCCGGCGTTGCGAAGTTCACCAGCTCGGCATCAATCCCGTGTTTGTCGAAGATTCCCTTGCTCTTAGCTATACGAAACACCGCATTCGTGGAAATATCGGCGATTTTCAATTGAAATTCACTCTCTTGACTGTCACCGCTGGCCTTACCGCATCCGCTAAGCAAACTCATTGCCAGCGTCGATATCAGAAACCAAGCATGCCATCGTTTCAAATAAGGTCTACGCATCGCGATCCCTTTCTTTCTGCGTTATTTCATCGGTCCTGGCCACGCATAACGCTCCCTCCCCATAGGAGATCGTGCCTTCTACTTCCACGGTACTAACGGCACCTCTCGGTGCGGCACCTGGCAGGCGGTAATCTGCCACATCAAGCGGAGCAATCTCGGTCTCTATGGGCAATTCAAGCTGTGGCACCCATTCATAAGGAACCCGGTATGCGCGGTAGACCATATTGGAGTTGCGGATATTTTTATATGGCGAAATATATTCCCATACCAGTTCAAATTCTCTTGTCACCTCGAATATTCGGCCGTCGGCTCCTTCGGTAATCAAGGTGTTGCCGTTGGGCAGACGCTGTGCTGAGCTGATATACGGACTGTAGAAGCGGTAAGAGTCCAGCGGAGCCTGAAAGCCGGCCTCCATGGGCGTATACTGCCATTCAATCTCTAAGGTTACGGGATTGATTTCCAGAATTCGCGAATGGTCGCGCCGCGCTATTTTCAAGCCATCTGCCGCTTCCGGATTCGGCTTTCCGTATCCGCCCCAGCCGCCGTTGTCGAAGATCAGAATATTGCCTTCGCCCGGAAGTCCCTTCGGTATGAGGTGAGCATGATGCTGGCCGATAATCCAGCCAATATGCTTCGTTTCTTCCGTGGAATAGTCAGGGCCAAGCTTCCAGACAATGTTCCCGGTTTTTTTGTCGATGATGGCAATAATGTTCGTTTCCCGTGCATCCCAGATCATATTATCGGGATGGAAGCGTTCGTCCCCCGCATCATAAAACCGGTTAGGACCAAGCACAGATACCGAGTTAATATGCATCCAATCCCCGGCATGGGCTCCGAAGCCGCGGGTATTCGGATCACGGGATAACGCTAGCTTCGCGTCTTCATCAAACCCGAGTTCATCAAAGTGATCGCTAACCGCCCATTCCCAAATGACATTGCCTTCCCAATCCACTTCGATGATCGTATCGTCCAATAGTTCGATGTCGGAAATTTCGGGACGGTTCACATTTTTGTGAGCAAGAATAAGCGTATTGCCGGAACCTACCTTCGGATCCTGCCCGGGTACATAATAACCGACGGGATTGCCCTCCCGCTGGTAATCATGATGCTGTCGAGCCATCCATTGTGCCGGATGACCCGGGTCCTCTATGTATTCATAACGATCGAATTTCCAGACGATATTGCCCTCCCAGTCGACCTGTACCAGATTGGTTTCATCCTGAAACCCGTACTTCGGATCGCGCTCTGAGGTGCTCCCAAGCACATAACCTCCGGGAAAGAGCTTGTTCGGAAATCCCCGAAGCCCTTTCCATAAGTGAACCTCCCTGCCGTTCATGTCAATCAGGAGGGCGCCGGTATCCGCGGCTTGATAAATCGTGTAGCCGTTCCACGCCTTCCCCGGTTGAAATACGGTTGTACCCGTTGGATAAATCGTTGGATGTCCCATCGTTCAACTTCCTTTCTAATATGAATTTTAGTAAGAAATGAATTTGTTCGAGCGTTTCAGTGAGCCTGGTTTGCTATGATCAATTGCTGCCGGCGTATCGAAAGATGGGCGGGGCGGCCGAAGCACGAAATCCGAGAAGCCCTCCAGATGATCGTTCAACCGTTCAAAATAATGGATCAGATCCCGCAGCTCCTCCTGCGAGAATATTCCGAATATTCGTTCGATCGAACGCCCGCCTATGTATTCGTTACGCTTCACCATTTCTCTTCCAGCATCCGTGATGTCCAGCACAATCGATCTCCGATCGCTCTCGCTCCGTCTTCTTACCGCGAACCCGCAAACCTCAAGTTTATCGCACAAGGCCGTTACCGCTCCGGACGTAAAATCGAGCTGTTCCGCAAGCTCCCCAAGCTTCTGCTCCCCATCCCGCAATATGGTGTTCAGGATCAACAAACCTGGCAGCGATACGCCTTCTATCGAGATTTTGTCACGCTCCTTGACAAATCTCCGCACCATTTTGCGAAAATGCCAATCCGCCTCTTCCATTAATGCCCAATCCGTTTCTTCCATGCCGCTCCTTCCTGTGGAACGATAGCCTCAGACTCCAAGTCATAATCCGTAACGATGTCCGGAAAATACAGAAAGGCTCCCATTTCCCCTTCCGTTAAAATAACGAAATCGAGTAAACAGGAGCCTTTGGTAGACCAATCGGCTGATATATCGTTCAATACTAAGATAATGAATGATCATTTAATGAGGACTGAATGAATTTGCTTGTGGCTAGATTAAACCAATTAATACCACCTGTCAAGTAGGAATTAAATATATATTTAAACCATCAAAACAAAACCCCGCACTAGATGCAGGTTTCTCCAAAGCCAAGCATATTGATATTGCATAAAGGTTGTTCCTCTTCTTTGTCGATAGGTCTTGAAGAGGATGCAAGAATAGGCTGTATGTCGATTCAGAAAATCCTATAGAAAAAAGCCGTCGAGACGGTTCCTCGACAGCCTGCATGCATCCATATTTTTGAGCTTGCTGTTAACATGCAATCTCATCTACCTTAACCCGATTTTAATAAATGCCCGCTTTCTTGGAGGTTTGCTGAATCCCGTCGGTTCCATGAACCACCGTGTTTCCCCAGCCGGTTAGGTTTCCGCTTGGCCCTGCAGCCAGATCCAAATCGTCCAGCTCCGGGCTGTTTCCGTACCAGGACCAAGCCAGCCAGCCGACTTCCTTCTGCTGTCCGTACTTCATAATAGCAATCTCATCGACATCTGCACCTTGATGATAGCCGCCGAACTCCCCAATGATTAAAGGCAATCCTTTGTTTAAAACATCGTCCATATTCGTTTTCACCGTAGCGGCATCCTTACCGGCATACTCATACATATGGATGGAGAATACCGTATTCTTCAGTTGATCGGAAGCAAATACCGCGGCCCCCTCATCCACGATGGATTGCGGGTATTGCCCCCATCCCGCTGCATCAACGATCAACGTATTCTTAATGCCCGCGTTTCTTAATTTGGGAATGGCCTGCTTATAACCATCGGCCCATCCGCTGCTGTTCCAATTTCCATACCATTCATTAGCAATATTGACGATGACGCGGTCTTCTTTTCCGATCAATGCCCCTTTGATGCTGATCCAATAGTCGACGGCCGCTTCAAGGGAAGCATACTCATCTTTGCCTGTCGCATCATGCACCTCCAGAACGGCTATCATTTGATGCTGCGACACCAGCGAGATGATACTGTTGACGGCGTTCAGGTCATCCTTGGTCCATTGCGCCCCGTTCGACAAGACGACTCGTACGGTATTGGCTCCCGTTTGCGCGATAGCCGGAATAGCCGCGTTCAGATCATTCTTGTACCAGGTGTGGGGATGATTTACACCCCTCATCACAAAGGCCTTGCCCGTTGAATCATACAGCTTGGTACCGTTTACATAAAATCCTGTGGCTGCTTCTGGACTAGGAAGCCCACCGCCTACTGACACACACGCCAAGATCGCGACTAGAATAGACTTCCATCCCTGCATCCATATCAACATCATCTTCCTCCCTCTGGATTCATATCATTTGATTTCTAGCCTCGACACTAGATGATGAATCAAAACCGAAGTGTGTAGATTATTTAGGTAATCGTTTAAGTAATAATTCGAATTTTATATGCCTCACCTTCACCTGTCAATGGTGTATGCATGTTTATAATAATATTGCTTACAAAAGATTTCGTTGACATCGAACGATACTCTTTCTTAAAATATTTTCTAAGGTTAACGATAACTTAATGACGGAGGCTTTATATGACAATGACTTTACATACCCTGGGTTCTGAAATCCGAAAAGAATGGCTGGAGCATATCCTGCCTTTTTGGGGAGGATTGAAGGACGAAACCAACGGCGGGTTTTACGGCCAAGTGAACGCCGATTTAAAGATTGATGAACAAGCAGCCAAAGGCGGGATTGCCTGTTCAAGAATTTTATGGAGCTTTAGCGCAGCCTATCGGACGACGGGGCACGAAATCTACGCAGAGCATGCCAGGCATGCCTTTCAATTTCTCTCGCGCCACCTCATTGACCGCCAATATGGCGGACTGTATTGGATGGTGGATTACAAGGGAGTCCCGACAGATACCAGGAAACATATCTACAATCAAGCGTTCGGGGTATATGCATTAAGCGAATACCACCGCGCTTCCGGGAACCAAGAGGCATTGGATCTGGCCAAAGAGCTGTACCGTCTGATCGAGAGTAAGGGGTATGATGCGAAACGGCAGGCCTACAAGGAAGAGTTCGACCGGGAGTGGAACGAGCAGCCCAACGAAATGCTTAGCGGCAACGGCGTGGTCGCGCATATCACGATGAATACGCATATTCACGTCCTGGAAGCTTACTCCACGCTTTATCGGGCTTGGCCCGAGGCGGTGGTCCGAGAATCGCTTCATAACCTGCTGTCCATTCTGTACCATCATATTTTCGATGCTGATCGGAGACGTTTAGGGGTGTTTTTTGACAAGGATTGGAACCCGCTCGTGGATGTCACTTCATTTGGCCATGATATCGAGGCCAGCTGGTTGATGGATGAGGCGATTGAGATCATCGGAAGCACGAATCCGGATTATAAGCGCATGGTTCTGGACTTGGCGTATGCCGTTTCTGAACGGGCCGTGCAGCAGGATGGTTCGCTCATGAATGAGCAAGAAGGCTCACGTCTGGATACCTCCAGAATCTGGTGGGTCCAGGCTGAGGCTATGGTCGGTTTTTTCAATGCCTATCAGCGTATGGGAGATATTCAATTTCTTGAACAGGTCTTCAGAATGTGGAATTATACGAAAAAAAATAATATCGATTCCCGCCCGGGCAGCGAATGGTTTTGGTCCGTCAATGAGAACGGACGGCCGGATCAGCACGAGATGGCCGGACCATGGAAATGTCCGTATCATAACAGTCGATTTTGCTTGGAAATCTTAAATCGAATCGAACATGTAAGCAGCAAGCTCTAACAAAATAACAATCAGAAATGCGCCTTCGCCTTTATTTGTCTCAGACGAGCAGGTATACTGTACTTGGATCATGGAATGATTGCATACATACTCGGACAGATGGTCTACTTCGACTGTAGATAAAAGGAGACAAACGCGATGAACAAAAACATAACGATGAAGGACATCGCGGAGCAAGTTGGCGTCAGCACGGTGACCGTCTCGAAAGCCCTGAACGACAAGGAAGGCGTAAGCGACGAGTTAAAGGCAAGAATCAAATCCATCGCCAGCGAAATGGGCTATCGGGTGAACACCGTTGCCAGGTCCATGCGCGAAGGGCTGACTTACAACATCGGCGTCATCATTCCCGAACGTTTTACCGGACCCGACCAATCGTTCTATCTTCGCGTCTATCAAGAAATCTCCAAGGGATTGGAAGACTACGGGTATTACGGCATACTTCATATTTTAAGCAGCTCGGATGAACAGGCCTTGCAGCTGCCGCGCATCTATTATGATCGCAAAGTGGACGGATTCATTCTGCTGGGACAGATCAGCAAACCTTACATCGAGATCATGCACGCCATCGAACCGCCGATTCTGTTTCTGGACTTCTACGATGACCATTCGGATATTGATGCGGTGGTTTCGGATAATTTTTACGGTGCCTATGAACTTACCAATTACCTGATCCGGCAAGGACATCGCAACATTGCCTATGTGGGCAGCTTGCATGCCACAAGCAGCATTCAGGATCGGTTCCTGGGTTACTATAAATCGCTGCTGGAGCATCATATCTCGCTTCGGCAGGACTGGGTAATCAACGATCGGAATGAGCACGGCAATTATCTCGACATCGAGATTCCGGATGAATTGCCAACAGCTTTCGTATGTAATTGCGATCAGGTCGCCTATTTGGTTGTGCAGAAATTGCAAGGCATGGGTTACCGCATTCCCGACGACTGCTCCGTCGTCGGTTTTGACAACGATATCTACGCTACGCTGACCGTACCGCACCTGACGACGGTTGAAGTCAATATGAAGCAGCTGGCTCAAACATCGATCCAGTCCATCTTAAGCAAAATCAGCACCCCTGATACCAAATTCGGCAGAATTGTGGTGAAGGGCAAGATCATCTATCGTTCTTCCGTCGCCAAGATGTAAACCCTCCCACCATCAAGCATGCCCCAAACCACGCATCGTGCACACAGGGAGCAGTGCGCACGATGTACAAAACGATTGCAAAAGAAAAGACAGCTGCATGGATGCGGCTGTCTTTTAAATTCGCGAAAAATTTACGGCTATTTATTTGCTTGTCTTCCACGTTAGCGCAGGTCTCGTCAAAGAATAAACGGCACAAACCAGGGACACGATGACGATCCCCCCGCCTACCCAGGCCGTGCTGGCTACGGTGCCTCCCTGCTCTAACACGAGGCCCCCAATGGCAGAGCCCAATGCGATGCCGATTTGCAGCGCGGAATTGTTAAAACTTTGCTGGATATCGGACGAACCCGGATCCACTTGAATCAGATAATTCTGCAGAGGAGGAGCCAGGCTCCAGCTCAATGCCCCCCATATCATCATCACGATTAAAAACACGCCAATCGAAAATGTGGATAACGGAAGCACGAACAATACCAGCATGAATGACGTAATGATGATCACGATGCTCTTATGCGATCCGAGCCGATCCGCAAGCGCCCCGCCGAACGCCCCGCCGCCGACGGCGGATAGTCCGAACAGGAAGTAACAGATGCTGATCCAATAAGGGCTCAGCCCAAGCTCCGATTCAAGAAACGGCGTGAAGTACGCATATATGGTGTAATGCCCTGCAAGCATGAACAAGGTGGCCAGATGCGCACCGGCGATTTTCATCTTGCCCAGCGCCTTGATCTGAACGGATAACGGCGTAACATTTTCAGGCTTGATCCGGTCCAGGAACATATAGATCAAAATCATGGAACCGATCGACAGGAAGCCGATACCCAGGAACAACACCCGCCATCCGAAAGCCTCGCTGATCAGGATGCCGAGCGGCACGCCTAGCACCAATGACGAACTAATCCCCATATAGATAACGCCAAAGGCTTTAGCGCGATGTGCAGGCTCAACCACCTTGGCGGTAATCGTCAAAGATAACACGATAATCAATGCCGTACTCATCGCGGTTAAGATTCTGGCTGCCATGAGCAGCGTAAAGTTCGGACTTACATAAGCCAGCAAGTTACCAATAAAGAAAATAAACAAGGAAATCAGGTAAAGCCGTTTGCGCTCCACTCTTGCCGTCAGCGCAAGAAGCACCGGTCCCGCTATCGCATAGACCAGGGCGAACACGGTAATCAGCTGACCCGCCGTACCGAGTGAAATATTCAAGTCGTCCGCAATGAGCGGCAGTATCCCGCCAACAATAAGTTCAACCAGCCCGACGGATATCGTCGAAATCGCTAGAATTAATACTTTCAGATTCATCTGGAATGAAATCCCCTTTCTTCGATGTCATGTTTATAATCAACAAAAAAATCCTGACTACAAAAAATGACAAACATTTTCTGTAATCAGGATTTTACGGTTCCTGGTAGAGACCCTCAGACCATATTAATGAGGTTATACATACAAATAAAATATTCAGTTGCACAACAATCGTTGATTAATTTATCACATCCGTTACGAAAGATCAACCTCCCATGCAGGATTCCAGCAAATCTCCCACAAATGTCCGTCCGGATCGAGAAAATGACCGGAATAGCCTCCCCAGAAGGTGTCTTGTGCCGGTACGGTTACATTAGCGCCCGCTCTACTGGCTTGCTCCATCACCTCATCCACTTCTTCCTTGCTGCCGACGTTGTGGCCGATCGTGAATTCCGAAGAACTCGGGGACGATAAGGGAACATTCGCTTCAACCGACAGATCCTTGCGATTCCATATCGCCAGCTTCACACCGGCTTGCAAGTCAAAAAATGCTACAGCCCCATGCTCGAATTCAGTGCCAATGATTCCTTCGGTCGAAAGCCCGAGCCCGTCACGGTAAAATTCCAGGGACCGTTCCAGGTCATCAACGCCAATCGTAAGTACGGATATGCTTGCTCTCATTTTACATTACCTCCTGTACATCATCATTGTTACTTCTACCCCATTGTCGTTCAACACCGGAATGAAAGATTGTAAAAAAAGGACAAACGTTGCCGCCGCCAAGCATACAAAATTTATGGTTGAAAAGCCTGCTTCGGCGACATGCCGTATAAGCGTTTGAAGGTGTTAATAAAATGAGGCTGATCATAATATCCGTATTGGGCAGCGATTTCAGGAAACCGGTTAGGCTTGGAACGGCGCATCTCCTGCAGCAAATTCTGGAATCGTATGATGTCCGTCATTTCCTTCGGCTTCATCCCCAATTCCTTCTGAAATGCTCTTCTTATGTTTCTCTCGCTGTAATTCATTTTTTCGGCCAGGGCATGAATCGTTATTCTCCCCTTGGAGGCGTATAAATGCTGCATGCCTTGCTCCACCAGCGGTTCAGAGCGAATGTTACTCCGTCTTAACGCGTTGAATAAAAACGTCTCAATCAGCTCGATGCGTCGGGCGGAGTCGAGAGCTGTCACTATTTCTTCGTTCAAGTGATTCACCTCTGCCCCCCACGCTTCTTCCAAGAGGACGGGACCCTCCCGAAATTCGGAAGCGGGAAATTGGATGAACGGACGAACGGTTTCCGCATAGAAGCGAATACCGAACAGAGACTGCTCCTGCGTGAGTATCGCCGCTTCATAACGGGACATCAGGCCCGTAACGAAACCGGAAGCCGAGGCGGTCCGTGCCTTCAAATTAAAAATGATATCCACGCAGCCGTCGGGAAGGATGCGATGGAGCGGAGCTTGAATGGACGTGACTCGGTAATCCAAGCTCCAATAACAGGCTACATATGCCATCAATGGCTGGCATGGCCTATATTCCGTATAGGCATAATCTGAAACAGGAGATTGAATCTCTATGGCCGGTGCTTGTACAGGCATAAAATTCCGCAATGCGCTCACCCTTAATTATGCTTGAATTAACAAACAACTTGATAAGAAAGAAAAAACGTAGTCTTAGCGTCTATCAATCATGCTGTCCTGCTCGTATCTGCAGGTTCATAATTTGACCGTCTCGCGACGTAATGTAAACCTTCCAATCCCCCGTTACTCCACGCCCGTCATGCATGGCGAATGTCCGGGTTCCCTCCGTGTCGGCTTTGACATCCGCGTATCCGAATTCCTCCGTTCCCCGGTAGACCTTCAGCATCACGTGGCCCGTGCTGTTCTTGTTATGAACCTCAACGGTTAATTTGCTGCCCTGCTCCGGCATGGTGGTAAACGTGTTTTCGTACGCATTGACGCCCTGGTACTTATCCAAGTCTATATATTGCACCTTAAAAGGCGTGTTGCTGTCAGCACCATCAACTTCCTCTATGTACGATGCCTGATGATGAACGAGTTCGCCCGCACTCTGATGGAACAGCGCCAGCGCCAGAAACATGGCGTAGCCGACTCCAAGCCATTTCATTTACGGCGAAACACCTCCAATAAATTTCCCTATGCGCACCGCCGCCTCGCGCAGAGCTTCCTCTTCCTGCACCAGCGCGATTCGCACGTATCCTTCACCTTCAGAGCCAAAAGCATCTCCTGGTATAACCGCCACGCCTGTATTCAACAGCAATTCGCGGGCGAACCGCCGCGAACTCCATGCTTCCTCGCGAAAAGCTTCTGGCATCCGAGCCCATAGAAACATCGTGGCCAGCGGTTTAGGAACGTCCCACCCCGCTTCTGCCAGGGAAGCTGAGAGGACATCACGGCGTTGTTCATACAGCGAAGCAACACCGCGTTCTTCGTGGGAAGCAGCCATGGCTTGACGCAAGGCATGGACCGCCGCCGTCTGAACCGGCTTGAACACGCCGAAATCGATGTTGCTTTTGTATTCCCGCAGCGCGCCGACAGCTTCCTCATGACCGGCAAGAAAACCGATGCGACAGCCTGCCATATTAAAGCTTTTGGAGAAGGAGTGAAATTCCACGGCGATGTCGATGGCGCCTGGAGCCTGCAGTACGCTTATCGGGCGATAACCGTCAAAGCCCATTTCGGAATAGGCCAGGTCATGGACGATGAGCACGTCCCATTTTTTCGCCAAACCGACCAACTTTTCAAAAAAAGCAAGATCGGCCTGAACCGCAATCGGATTCCCCGGAAAATTCAGCAGGATGAAGGTTGCTTTCATCCAAATCTCGTCCGGTATGCTGTCCAGATCGGGCACGAACCCCCGCTTTTCTTTCAGTGGCAAATACCAAGGCGTTACCCCTGCGATCGCAAGGGCTCCGGCATAAATCGGATATCCCGGATTCGGCACAATAGCCAAATCCCCCGGATTGCATATGGCTTGAGCCAAATGCGATAATCCGTCCTGAGAGCCCATTAAGGCCAGTATTTCCGTGTCGGGATCGACGTTCACGCCGAAGCGGTGCTTCATCCATGCTGCCGACTGCTCTCGGAATTCCATGGTTCCTCTGGTGCCCGGATATGTATAGTTATCTTCTTTTAGCGCTTCTTGGCTCAGGATCTCGCGTATATCGTCAGAAGGACCACGGTCAGGACTGCCAATACTCAAATCGATGATATGTCTTCCCGCCTGGGCAGCTTCTTGTTTCCATTCGCTGACCTCGGCAAATATCGAAGAACCGATCTGTGATAATTTGTCTGCACGCCATGATCGCTTAGAAGTTTGATTCGGCATGGTATCCACCCACTCCACTTTTTTTTCCTACATTATAGCATGAAGCCGGCTTTAGCTTCTCTTGGAATTCCGATCTGGGGCTTGACTTGAAAAGCCTTTCATATCGTAAGATCGAACCATACAAAAAGAGAAACCAGGAGAAGAGACAACCATGACCAGATTGAGAGAAACCATTTTTATTATCGCGTTTACGTTTGCAGCCTTTGTGCTGGGTACCACCGAATACGTCATTGTTGGATTATTGAAGGACATTAGCGCAACTCTCAGCATTTCGCTTGCGGCTGCAGGTGTCCTCGTATCCTGCTTTGCTATCGCTTATGCGCTCGGAACGCCTTTTGCAGTGACGCTGCTCGGACGCATTCCACGGCATGTTACCATCCTGTCAGCGTACATTGCGGTGTTGGTGTTTAATTACTTGACCATCTTCGCAACCACGTATCCTGTCATGCTGTTCATTCGCATCATCACCGCCATTCTGTGCGGATTGACCTTGTCGCTCGCCATTGCCGCAACCAGTGAGCATATGAGCGCTTCCCGCAGGGCTGGCGCGGTTGCCTGGATCATTGGAGGTTTTTCCATAGCGAATGTCCTGGGCGTTCCCGTCGGGACGCAGATCGGCCAAATGGCTGGATGGCAAACCGCTTTTATCGTTACTTCACTTGTGGGGATCATCCCGCTTGCGTTCATGTTGGCCGTTATGCCCAAGAGCAATACGATTAGCGTAAGCTCCATGAAGCAGCAATTTGCCTTATTCAAAAACCAACGGATTCGTCTTGCGTTCTTCATTCCGGTTTTCGGCGTAGGCTCCGTATTTATCGTATACACGTACATCACGCCGCTGTTAGAGAACGTGCTGGGGATACCGCAGCAATGGATCAGCACCGTCCTGCTGGCTTACGGCGCTTTCACGATTCTAAGCAACTGGCTTGGCGCCAAGGTAGCGCAAGGCAATTCCCGGGTTAAATTGAAAGTGATTTTCACCATCCAAGCGATGATTATGACGGCTCTGGCTCTCACCCTATCGCTCCCGTGGATGGCATTAGCATCCTTGATGCTGGTCGCCTGCTTCTCCTTTGCGCTCAGTACCGCCGTTCAGTTATACCTGATTGACTTGGCAGATGAATCTTCGCCCGGTTCCAAGGACTTCGCTTCCACGCTCATGCCGGTTGCATCCAACATGGGAATTGCGCTCGGCTCCCTTCTGGGCAGCCTGGTCGTGGACAGCATTGGCCTGGCCTACCTGCCGTGGGCTGCAGTTGCATTCGCTATCGGAGCTTTTGTCATAACTTCCCGCTGCCATCAGCTCGACCAAGAGCAATCGGAGTTAACGCTCCTGACATCGGTTAAAGCTTCATAGAACTATTTTAATCCTTCTCATTTTAGGTGAGAGGGATTTTTTTGAACGGCGGAAATCGGTCATTCTCGCTATACCAGATACCTTATCTAAAATGGCACAGTAAACTCGTATTCATTCGATGGTCAACTAATCCAAAGCCTATTTGGAATTCAAAAAGCTTACCCGTTATGTAACGGTGTAAGCTTTTTGTTATCCTGTCATTCAGTTCGGCAGGAATCGGCATGAGTCCAATATCATGCCGATTCCGATTCCAGCAAATAGCGAATCCTCTGTCCACACAATCTCCCTATTCGGCTGATTTCACCGAAAAAAACACCAGGGGTTGCGTCGCATTACCGACTCATCCATTAGGATAACGCCATAGATACAGCTTTGTTAAACCCCTTGGATTTGCGATATTAGAGGACACTGGTTCCGCTATTCCATTGTTTTTACCTAATTCATGGCATTATGCGGACAAGAGATCCGCTATTGTTGGATTTAGCGTGGATTCTTCCGTGATTATGGTGCAATAACGGATGCTGTGTCCGCTTGATCACCATAATAGGCCCATTTCGGCGAAATAGCGGATCCTCTGTCCTCATGAGCTCCATTTGGGGCATTTTCCAGCATGTAGCTGGGCCTCTTCTATAAGCATGAGTCCAATATCATGCCGATTCCTGCAAATAGCGAATCCGCTGTCCACACAATCTCCCTATTCGGCTGATTTCACCAATATAGGGGCTGCGTCGCATTACCACTCATCCATTTGGATAACGCCATAGATACAGCTTTGTTAAACCCCTTCGATTTGTGAGGTTAACGGACACTGGTTCCGCTATTCCATTGTTTTTACCTATTTCATGGCATTATGCGGACAAGAGATCCGCTATTGTCGGATTTAGCGTGGATTCGTCCGTGATTATGGTGCAATAACGGATCCTGTGTCCGCTTGATCACCATAATAGGCCCATTTCGGCGTAATAACGGATCCTCTGTCCTCATGAGCTCCATTTGGGGCATTTTCCAGCATGTAGCTGGGCCTCTTCTATAAGCATGAGTCCAATATCGTACCGATACCAGTAAATAGCGGATCCTCTGTCCCCATCGTCTCCCTATTCGGCTGATTTCACCAATATAGGGGTTGCGACGTATCACCGACTCACCCATTAGCTGTCCTCACAATCACCATAACAGTCTCACTCCAGCAGGCAGCGGTGCCCCCTCATTCTACATCTGCCCACTTAGTCTACATGTATCCAATTATAGGACCATTCCAGCATATAGCGAGCCTCCGCATCGTCCATCTGCTCGATCGATCCCCTGCTTAAGCCGCCATCTCCCGGCATGCCTTCGCACATCTGAAGCAGGCTTCCGCACATTCCTGACAGTGCTTAGCATCATGCTTCTTGCACTCGTTTCCGCAAGCTTCACAAACATCGGCACAGATCCTGCATATTTCTCTGGCATACATGCTGTTCGTGGACATGGCCTGAGCCGCAAAATTACATATATCCGCGCACTGTCGATCCAATCGTATGCATTCCTTCATCATCGCAACATCCTGCTCCTCCAAACATGCGGTGTAACAATGGTTACAAGCTACCATACAGCGCAAGCATTCCTCGATGCATTTTCGAAATGATTCGTGTGACATACAACATTCTCCTTTCGGTCTTAGCGATTATAGGATTACCTTGTACCAAGGTTGTATGTTATTAACCAAAACTTGTGAAGATTCAATGAGGATTTTTTGGAGCATCGAGTTGTCGAGCTTAAAGGTGTGACTAGATTAGATAAAAAAAGACGACTGCGCAGCAGCCGTCTCTCCTTTTTCATGATGCCATGAATGCACCATTTCCCGTTAATATACTTCGAGTTGGGCATTCATCGAACATCCCATTATTTTAGCCAGTCCTCACAGGAATCCGCCATTTTTTGCAAAGCTTGAAAGAACATGCTGGCATGGTAACCATCACACACCGCATGGTGCACCTGCATTGAAACCGGCAGCAGCATGCGCCCTCCCTGCTCGGCGTATTTGCCGCCCGTGATGATCGGCAGCAAATATTCTTTATCATGGGCAATATTCAGGTTGAACCCGCTAAACCTTGCCCAGGGGATCATGGATATGGGAAACGTATTGGGCGGTGGATTCTCCTTAACGAAGATCCCTTTGACATCCCGATAACGTTCCATGTCCTGCTCATATAGATCATGGAATCGATCAAAATCGTCCACAAATTCAGTCCATAAGCTGGAGAAGGTATGATCATCCTTGTGAAAAAAAGTATAACTTGGCGTCATGGAATCCCAGTACCCCAGCTGCCCCCCTGGGCTATACGAGGTTTTGAATTCTGCGCGTTCATTGACAACCCGGGTCACCATGTAAATAAAAGCCGGGTAAAGCTTATACCCCCGAATCTTCAGTGCTTGAAGCAACAGCGTGATATCCGTGTCGACAGTCATGCTGTAGGTGCATTGATTTACGTTTGTGTAATGCTCGAAATACGGCAGTCTGTTCCACCGCTCGATATCAATGGTATGGAAATTCATTTATTTGCCCTCCTAAAATAAAATCATTCTATTTCAGGAGGGTACATCCACCGCTTTAACCACAAGCCATCACTCCAAAGTTTTATATATCCGTCAGCAAGCTCAACGATTACATTTAAAATCCCGTACGACTTTCACGGTATCATAGAAAAAGGCCGTGTTGAACGCTCATATTTTGTTGTGTCCCTATTATAAATCATCACGCTCTTAAAAAATAGAGAATGACAATCCATGCTCCCGCCTGCTTATGTACCTTTGAACTCAACTCAGCGCGTCTCGTCGACGGGATACGCTCTAAAGAAAAGGCTTCGCTCCTCGAGCAGAAGCTCAAGTCGCAAAGCCTTTATCCTTCCAATCTTAATGAATCACTTCCGGCAATTGGGTAAACAGCAGGTTTACCGGCAAATTGCTTCCCGGCGCAGCCGTCAGCATGATTTCAACCTTTTGCTCAAAATCGCCCGTACGGTAGAGAACCGCTTGCTCTCCTGGGGATACCTGGCCCAAGGAATAAATCGGTACGATCGTTCCGTTCATCATGGCATAACCCGAGTACTTGCCGCCCCGCGGGTTAAACGAGATCAGGGTATTCGGCGCTACGCGATCCAGCGTGATTTTATACAGGACCCCGAAGTTGCCGGTATTGTGCGTAATATCTCCAACCATAGGATCCATGCCTTGCAGGTTAGGGTCATCCTGGTTGTCTCCAAGAACGAGACGCTGGGATTCTGCCCCCACCAGCTCGGAATAACGAATGATCCGCGTCGAATCCGGATAGGTGCCGCGGTTATGAACGCCATCGCGATCCAGGATCGGCAGCGTGCTCAGCACCTTCAACGGATCGGATTTTTCGTCAATCATTACGACGTCGAACTGGATCGGCAGGTCGCTATACATATCCGAGTACAGGGAAATGACATGCCCCTGCTTCATTCGAATCTCGCTCAGCTCCGTCATGACCAGCTTCTGTTCGCCAGGTGCAAGCGTTACGGAAGTTCGCTTCGAATCGTCCTGCATGGATTGGAAATAATTCAGCACGGACTTTTTGCCTGCTGCCGTCGCGATCGGCGATGGACCTGCAAATCCCAGGTAATCTTGTCTGAGCGTTACCGGAGTACTGTTCTTGTTAGTTGCAATCACGTACATCTTCACGTTTTTGTTCAGATTGTTCACGTGGTGAATCATGAAGCGCATGTCGCCTACCGCTGTCTCTTGATACACGATGCCCTCGCTGTTTACGGTTTCCGGGCTGTTACTGCGGATCAGCGTGCTTGGCTCGTCGTAAAAATCATAATTGATCTTCGGACGCGAAGTGACATTGCCGAGGAACGAGAATTTCTCTCCTTCCGGAATGAACAGCATATTGAAGTCGTCTTGCTCATACAACGTCTCGTTCGTTACGTTGATGGTCGTCTCGTAGGAGGAGCTAAGTCCCTTCTTATCGGTGACGGTCAACTTGATGGTATACACGCCAGGCGAGAAGAAGGCATACTCTTTGTTCTCCCACTTGTACGTCAGGTCCTCGTTCTTGTCCTGGTCGTCGTAGCTTTGATCCGTATAGGTGATCAGCTCGCCCATTTTATATTCCATCTTGTCGGTTTCGAACATGGCTACAGGCGGAAGGTTCGGCTGAACGACCGTAATCGTTTGGCTGTATGGTTCACTCCAAGCTCCCGTCGAATCCTGAACCGAGTAAGTGACTATGTATTGACCTGGCGCATCAAATATATCTTGCTTGCCTTCCCAACGCTCATCGATGATTTCACCTTGTACATTCTCAACCTGAGGTGTATAGGTAACTGTAGTCTGCCCTGCAAAGATCTCTTTAGGTCCTACCGTAAACTTGGCAACCGGCTTGCTTTCCAGACTCATGATGACGCGCTTGCCAACATTGTCCACTTTATATTGAATGTCCAGCGCTTGCGTGATGGCTGTCAGCGGAACCATGAAGGTGCTCTTGGTTTGGTAAGAGGTGCCTTTCATAGTTTTGGTTACGCCGTTGACGGTATACTTGCTGCTGTCCGTTTTGAAGCGGAGCTCATTGCTTCCTTTAGTGATAATCGTTTCTTTGGTCTTCTTATCGTAAGTGACCTTGAAGCCTACACGATCCACAAGGGCACGGATGGGAACATAGGATACTCCCTTCTTGACTTGCATCGGCTGCGGTGCATTGTAGGTAACGCCGTCTTGAACCATCTTCGTGCTATTAAAATAAAGAATAAGTTCCTTGCCCGTCACGGATGGCGTGTTATTCTGGTTATCCTGCCCTACCGTAGTCGTTCCCGGATCTTGGACTTCACCGGACTCCTCCACCGGCACTTCGGTCGTTCCTGTTTCGGTTGTACCTGTTTCAGTGGTTCCTGCTTCATCCGGCGCTTGAGTTCCTTCTGTCTCTGTCGTATCGGATGTCTCTTGAGCAGCGCCTGAAGCGTTTGTACCCCCGGATTTTAGTGATTTCGTTGCCGCTGAATTTTGCTCATACACTTCTTGGGTGACTGACGGTTGCGTTTGGTCTGCGGCATTGGCATCCGCGCTCGCCGGATAAGCTGCGGCCAATTGGGCAACAGCCAATACGGTTAGCAATGATCGTTTCTTCAGTTTCATTCCATAACTCCTTCTAATCCTTTTTGATATTTTAATGAGGTCATACTATTAGACGTAAATTTTGGTAAAAAAGTTTCTCTGAACTGTGAATAATATTTAAGATGATGTAGAACTTTGTTAAAAACCTATAAAAAATCCCGAAACAGCATCAACGCTGAAACGGGACTAATTGGTCACACGATAGAATTCATATAAATGTTCCTAGATTTCATAAATCCATTAACCTTCCTAAGGTTCCGATTCATCATCATTTTGGAATATACAATATAGGCATTGTAATCAACCGAGCTCATTGTTCTACGTTCAGATGCTCCTGCAAATTCGTAGCCGCAATAACCTTTCTCCCGCTTGCCGGGTCATATTTCCACAGATGAAGACCCGTATCTCCTGTCGGCACATGAATGTCGGTATGATAAGGAAGATTCAAGAAGCTCCGAAATAACATCGAGATCATCCCGCCGTGAGAAACAATGCAGACGCTTTTCAACTCGGGTTCGTTATCGAAGGTAGTAAACAGCTTGGACATGAATTGCTCGGCCCTTGCTCTGAGCTGCACTTCAGATTCTCCGCCTTTAATGGCATCATGCCGCTTCCTTCCGCCCAGGGGCAGAGGGTACTTTATCAATGCCTCTTCCCTTAACATACCCGCGATAACCCCATTATTTTGCTCCATCAAATCAGGATCATAGGTAACGGGTACTTTTGTCGTTTTAGCGATCATGATAGCGGTCTGCTTTGCCCGCTGAAGCGTGCTGGAAAAAATCGCATCCAACGCATATGCATGATGAATCCAATCCGCCAGCAGTCGTGCTTGCTGTTGACCGAGGTCTGTTAAAGCATAATCCGCCCATCCTTCACACCGATTCAAAATATCCGCTTCCGACTGTCCATGTCTGACGACTAGAATTTCAACCATATGCAGTCCCTCACTTACATCCTTCAGTGATTATTGTTTGTTGCCAACGGCGATCCAGCGCCCGTCCACATCCTCAAACACAAGCTCATAATTGTTATAATCCGTTATGGTTAACGGTCTGACAATCTTCACGTTCAATTCCATGAGCTCCTGCTCGATCTCTTGTAGTCCATACGCAACAAAATAGGCATCGTACCCGTAACCGTAACGGATTCGATTCGGCACGACCTCCACGTCTGTCATCGTTAATACGATTTCAATGGAATCCCTGTATAAGCACACATGCGGTTCGTCTGCATCAAGATAGTTCACGGCACGGAACCCGATTTCTTCATAAAACTGACTTGTCCTCTTGATATCAGATGTCGGAAAGATTTGCAGGCAATGGGAAAACCCTGTACTCATGGTTCTATCTCCTTATCTCCTGTTCTAGCCCTCTTCATAACGACTAAACTGCTTATCCTTCATTTCCCGTATATCCCGGATCGCTCATGTGACCGGATCTTCTCCCGGATCCACAGAAATTGACGCAATGCCAAACAGATGAAGAATCGCTAAGTAGAATGGGTAAAGCGCCAATCCCGCTATGGCAATGAGTCCTGTTACAGGGCTGGGTTTGTCGACCGGATTCGTGATCGGGAACCATGCAGCCGTAATGTAAACCAGCATCATGAAATAGGGAATCCATAAAATTAGAGCAAAAAAACTTGCTTTGCGACCGTTTAACCAATATCGGACCAGCTTCGGAACCCCCCAACCCGACAGAATGAATCCAGCAACGCAATAGACTAAGGTCAGCGCATTCACGTGATCCAGGTCCCACCCTGTCAATCTGCCAATCCGGTACACGTTGACCATCAGTTCAATCCCGGCAAAAGGAAACAGCGCATACAAAGCAGCCGCCATATTTAATCGAATGATGAAGTTCATATCCACTCTCCTTGCACGCATTCAACTGTAACCGATATGCGGCAGGCCGCTTTATGAAATCAGCTCTTTAATCAAATACAAATTCAGATCATCATCCGCGCATACCATGTCGCCCGGCACCACAGGTTCGTTGTTGTACATGATCCCGTTGCCGTCCGGAATATAACCGCGCCGTACATAGATTCTTTGAGCCGCTCCATAGTCCCTGTATAATCCCACCCCGATGCCGATACGCGGCAGTTTCTTGCTCACGATGATCTCGAATTCTTCTATGATCCGATTGGCGATCCCGTTTTTTCGATACTCGGGAAACACGTTCAGATCATTGATTTCCGGAATGTTCTGATCCCGAAAATACGGATAAGCCGACTCATATTTCAAATGCGATACGCCGGCCAGCTCACCCTGTACAAAAGCCAACAACGTGATGCGTATGCCGATTTGGTTTTCAAATTCACAACGATCATAATACTCATCCGAGCGTTGTATTTTTTGCTGTTCAAATGCATCTTTCCAAATACGTTTAAGGTCTGCGTTATCCAAAACTTTCAATGTAATGTCCATAGGGCTACCTCGCTGTTATGTATTGGTATGGTGAGTACCGTCAGCCTCTATTTTAATGCTTTTCCTTAACTTGGTAAATCATTCCGAAGCAATTGATGCATGAAATCAAAACGGCCAAGACGAATGTCCCGGCCGCTGCCCGATTTTTACCACAAATAACCCTGTTGCTAAGCAAAAAACTCGGTCTCTGCTACTTTCTGGCCGACATCAGCATAAACATCGGACGGTGACCTTCTTCCTCCCATTCGGGATGTGCCGCCAATTGTGCCTCAGAAGGACCCCAGTCCTCAACATGAGTTATGGTAAAGCCAAGCCCGATCAACATATTGAGATAGGTGCCCATCGTCCGGTGCTGCTTAATTACGCCTTCGGCAAGCCAATTCGTTGTACGCGGTCCTTCTTGCTGGTAATGATCAACCGGCCAAGTTTGATGCCCGCTGGGATGCTGAATCCATTCGGGACGGCTTGAAGCCGTGTATATCGGATGCTCGACGGAGCATACCAGGCTTCCGCCGGGCTTAAGTGAACGGTGCACTTCCTTTAAGAGGCCCTGCAAGTTTTCAATATAATGAAAAGCGAGCGAGCTATACACCAGATCATACTTTTCAGAATCCAGCTCCAACGTCTCCAGATCCGCTTTGATATAGCTAATGTTGGAGTCCTGCGTTTCGGCCTTCCCCCGTTCCAGCATATTCTCGGACACGTCAACTCCTATCACTTTCTCGGCGCCGCCATGCTCCCTCGCCCATCGGCTGAACCAGCCGAACCCGCAGCCTAAATCAAGAACGCTGGCACCGCTCAGATCCGGCAGCATCGATCGCAGCGTTTCCCACTCGGGAGCGCCGTCCAAGCCATGAACGGAACGACTTAATTGGCTGTAACCCTGAAAGAATCCTTCATCATCATAAATGTTTTGCGTCATCACCGTTATAGCACTTCCTTCGTCTAGAATATCTCTCCTAAACTTACTTTCTTCATGCGTGGTTCTCAAGTTTATGTTTGTTTCTGCCTTAAACAGGATCAAACACCCATAAAAAAGCGATATCTGAAGATCGCCACCGATCCTTCAAATATCGCTGCATTCTAACTTTTCCTTCGTTCGGCCCGAATAATTCTTCGTATCGATTGCTCCGTTAAATAATAACGTTCAGACAAGGTACGAATGGAATCACCCTTCATATGACACTTGAAAATGTTCCGATTCCGCTCGTCCAGATCTCGCTTGGCTCCGGTTTGTTCTCCCCAGCCCTTGCGGTTCTCCGACTTTCTGGGAATATAAATATAACTTCCATCAATATACTGCTGAATGGTTTTGATTACGTGTTCCGGCAAAATATGTTGTGCTTTTTCGTATTTCATACCCCTTGCCCCTATCTACATGGAATCGTGTAAATAGTGAGCAAAGCCTGCACAAATATAACAGCGGCTAATTCATGTTGGAAGTAGGCTCCGAACAATTTCTCTGCCCGTTATTTCCGTGCAGCTTTGCCCGGAGCCTGATTTAACCACTTGAACGGTCGTGCTCCTAACGTGAGCCATCATCATTTTCACCTCGCCCGATTGGATGATACAAAGTTCGTTCGCTTCCCTCTATTGTAACAAATTCGATTTCCTTTGTGTCAGGTTCGAATAACGAGATGACGAGTTCTCCCGATCCCACACCTACCCAGCAACCTAGTAGACAAACGAATGTAAAAAAGCTTACTGGGCCGTTAAAATCAGCGGTCCATCCTTCGTGATAGCGATCGTATGCTCATATTGCGCCGACAGCTTGCCGTCGGCCGTTCTCGCCGTCCACAGATCGTCGTCGATCGTGATGCGGAACGTACCTTCGTTGATCATCGGTTCAATCGTAAACACCATGCCTTCCTTTAACCGAATGCCTTTGCCGGCTACGCCGACATGCTCGTAGTTCGGCTCCTCGTGCAGGCTCCGTCCGATCCCGTGCGCCAGCAGATCGCGCACGACCGAGAACCCGTTCGCTTCCGCATGCTGTTGAATCGCCGACGTTATATCGCCAAGCCGGCCCCCGGGGAGTGCCCGGGCGATCCCCAGATCCAGGCATTCCTTTGCCACCTTCATTATGTTTCGCGCCTCCGGCCGGATATTGCCCACTGGATAGCACCAGCACGAATCGCCGAACCAGCCGCCGTATTCCACGACGATGTCGAGCTTCAGCAGGTCCCCATCCATCAGCGCCCGGTTCGAAGGAATGCCGTGGGCCACCACATCGTTGACCGATGTGCAGGTTTCGGCGGGGAAACCGTTGTACCCTTTCGTAAACTGCTTGCCGCCCAGCTTGGTGATGTGTCTGGCAACAAAGTCATTGATCTCCCGGGTGGTGATCCCGGGCTCGATCAGTTTGGCCACCTCGCGGTAGCAGTCCGCAACGATTTGGCTCGCCGGCTTCATCTCTTCGATTTCCTTAGGTGATTTTAAAATGATCATCTATGTTTATTCGCTCCTTATCAGCTCTATAGTTTTAAAAACCGCACGATATCCCTGGCCTCCTCGTGCAGCTTTCCGCGGCGAAGCGAGAGCGAGGCGCAGCCGACCAAGGCGGCCAGCAGCATTTCCGCGCGCTGCAGCCGATACGGCGGCTCCGCCGCGTTTGCGCCGGAAGCGGCAGCCTCGTTCGCCGCCCGCCCGGTTTCCAGCAGCGCGGCAAGCGGCGCAAGCACCTCTTGGCGAAAGGCGGTCGTAAGCGGGGCCGAGCGCGCTTCAGGCAGCGCGGCAAAGCCCTCACCGGCCAGCTTATGCAGCAGGAATAGGGCGTGATCCTCCGCCCAAAGCTGCAGCAGCCGGACGCCGGCGGCGGCGACGGGGCCAAGCTCAGCGGCAGCAGCCGTTTCGAGGCTTGCGCTGCGGGAATCCGCGGCAGCCGAATTGCCGATGTCAGCCGCCCCAGCCAAGCCGAAAGGCCAGCCCACAGGCGCCTCTCCCGAAGCAGATGCGCGCGGGATCTCCGGCGGGGCGTCCCGTTGAGCATCCGGCGAGACCTTCGGAGGGGCATTCAGCGGGACCTCCAGCCATTCCCCGGCCCGCTCCAATGCGTCCCACAGCAGATCGTGAAGCAAATCGCCCTTATTGCTGTAATAATGGTATACCGTTCCATAGCCGAGTTCCGCCTGCGCAGCCACATCGCGGATTTCCAGTAAAGGCCCTTTATTCAAAAACACATCGGCAGCGGCTTTACGGATTTGCGCCAGACGCCGCAGCCGGATCTCTTCGTTTTGTTCCTTCGTCCGTGGAGTCATCTCGTCCGTTCACCTCTTTTTTTGACCTACTCTTATGTCAATATAAAACATCAGCTTGCGAATAACAAGAGTATAGCTGGAGGATTTGCGGTTCAGCCTAGAAATCGGTGCTTGACCACAGGTTAACCTTAAACGCGCGGACCTGTTTAGAACATTGCTGCGCTAACGTTTCTCATGGCCTTAATCGGCTCCAAAACTCAAATCATGGTCACCAACAACCATTAGATATTTCCCCTCTTTTACGCACCCGCATACACTCTTCCTGCCAAGCACCGATTGATCGTTTCGGGCCGGAAATCCCGCTAATCCCCTGGCTGAGGCTAAAGCACGTTTTATTTCAGAATCTTAATACTAGGACCTTTCTCCTCTTTTAAACGTTCATTCCGGCCGGCGGACACCGAGCATGGTATACTCTTCCCAACCATTCAATGATTAAGGAGCCTGTACCGTGCTAAAAGAACGTATTGACTACTTGTGCAAGAAGAAAGGAATATCCCGCAAAGAGCTGGTTGAAGGATTCGTGACCACTGCCCACTTTGCGAACATCCTTGCCGAACGATATCCATTGCCCGAAGACCTTGCCGGGCATCTGGCGCAGCGCCTTCAAGTGTCTCCTTCCTACTTGGTGAAGGCAGGTAACACCGATCAAGATACGCTGGAGACCGCAAATTGCATTTTTGAAGAGCTTTCCCAAGCGGCTTCGCTTCTATCAGAAGAGCGTATCCACGATCTTCCGGATCGTCATGACTGTTTAACGGTGGAGCTCACCGTAGCTTTGATGAAAGCCGTTTATTACCAACAAGTGAATGATGCGGTATCCCATGATTACCTGCACCAGAACTATCTGAATTTTTACCTCGAGAAGTATGGGCGCCCCGATGAAGCCGAGCTCCCGCTGCCTGCGAAGAAAGCGATGCTTTTCTACAAAATCCAATTCTACCGGTCCAAGAACCGTTATCATGAGGCTTTAAGCCACGCGAACCGGTTAAGCGAATATGTGCGGGAAGGGACCGATTTATGGCTGACCACGCAAAACTTCAAGATGGAGGCCAGCATTTTTTTGAAGTTATACGACCAGGCCAAGCAGGTGTTTGAAGGAACGATGCGACGGGTTTATGAAGAACGGCTATTTCACCGCTTGACCGATCTGTACATCGCTTACAGCGGTTATTGTTACTCGATGGGATTGTATCAGGAAGCGCTAGTCACCCTGTCGATGGCGGAAGCCAATCTGGTGTATGCGGTAAACCAGGGGAATATGTTATCCACCATCATGAACAACCGGATCATCATGCTGACGATGCAGGGAGAGCATGAAAAAGCGGAGGAAGAAATCCGGCGCTTTGCGGAACTTCTCGAACGGGAATCGGCGGAGGTACGGGAGCAATTCCGTCCGATCCTATTGATTTACCGCTGCGAGTCGGCTGCGGCTCAAAAGCAATGGGGGCTATTAACCCAGTACATGCAAGAGCTCCAATCGTTGGAGCTGACAACGGATCAAGAGATGTCCGCATTTTTTTATCAATGCCAGCTCGCCTTGGCTCATGGACACCATGAAGAATTTATGGAGTATGCCCTGAAATGCCTGCCGTATTACGAATCCGCTCAGCTCACCATGCGACTAGAATCCTTATATGAAGCATTGGCGGCCGTATCGGAGGAATCAAGGAAATACAAGGAGTCGACCGTCTATTATAAAAAGCTGGTCTACCTGCTTCGAAACAAATAATTCATGCGTTAGAAGGTCGAAACGACCAACTTCATTCGCAAAACTTTCATCATGACTTACCGTTCATTGGCTTTGCAACCGAATCAACCTGATTGAACCCTATGAATACCGCAAAAGTTTTTCCGAAACGATGAGGTTCATTCCATCATATTGCCCGAAGTTTTGTTTCCTTGCGAAACCATTGTCGCCACAGCTCACCGAGGCTAACATTGAATTATAAATAATTCATCTAAGCGAGGTGCTCGATTATGGGATGGTTTAGCAAAAAGAAAAGTCCGCAGGATGCGCTGGAGAAAGCAGATCAAATGATGAACAAAGGTTTGACGGGTATGATGATGAAGGGTTTAGTGCCGAAAGAACATCGACACGCCATCAATCAAAGTCTGGAGCAAGCGAAACAGGCACAGATGGCAGCGACAGGCGCCCTTTCGTTAACGGCGACCGCCAACGTACGATCCATACGGGATACCGGAAAGCTGATCAATTTCGATCCCGTCGTCATCCTAGAACTGGATGTCACCGAGAACGGAGGAAAGCAATATACCAAAACGCTGGAAACGCTCGTATCGAAACTGCAAATTCCGAGAGCCGGTGATACCATCGGCCTCGCTCAGCATCCAGCCAATCCATCGGAACTGGTCTATATGGGGCTGATAAGCTGAATGCGCCACGTAAAAAGGACCTGAATCAGGTCCTTTTTGTTGTTATATGCCTGCAGCTTCCTGCAATTTTTCGTTCAACATTCGGAAGGCTTCGTGAATGCTCTCTTTTGGCGTCTTGCCGTACCTCTCCCCGATGTTGACTTCCGAATAACACTGATCTTCCCCTGCCTCGTTCAGATAAGCGACCAATCCGACCCCCGTCGCACGGTACACATCAATCAGGATCGGTTCCAGCTGTTCCTTGTCCATTTCAAAGTACACATGGAACATATTCGATACGGGCACGGCAGGCTTCGTCTTCACGCCTCGGCACTGGCCGAACATCGCTGCTAGCTCTTTGGCTTCTTCGTAATACCGGCCCATGCTGCCTATTCTTTCCGCATAATAATAATCTGAGCTGATAATATACGGGTAAAGACTGACCAGATCGCCGCCATGCCGTCTCTTCCACACTTTGGACTTTGCCGTGAAATCTGTCCCGCCGGCCAGAATGGCGCCGGCAATCCCGCCGATGCCTTTATAGAAAGATACATACACGCTGTCAAAAAGAGCACAGATTTCTGCAGCCGTTTTCTGATAATACGGTGTAATCTCGAACAATCTTGCCCCGTCCAGATGCAGCTTGATGCCTTGAGTACGGCAATAGGCCGAAATGGCCTCCAACTCCGCGTAATCAGGCAGCTGCCCTCCGATTTCACGCTGCGGCAATTCCAGAAGCAGACATGCAATGTCACGATCCAAACGCTGCACGTCCTCAAGCGTAATCAAACGCTCCTGATCGCCAAGCAGAATCGGCTCGATTTGATGCAGCTCTTTAAGCCCGTCCTCCTCGTGAATCTCCAAATGGCAAAGCGGGTGATACGCCACTCGCTTCAGATCCGCATCATCGCACCAGATCCGCAAAGCAATCTGCTGCGCCATCGTTCCGCTGGGAAAGAATACCGCCGATTCCTTACCCAGAACCTCTGCCATTCGCGTCTGAAACTCTTCGATGATGGCGCCCTTGCCGTATGTATCCCCCATCTGCGACCCATCCGCGCTGCGAAATGCCTCGAGCAGCACTTCAACATTCCTGCGGCTATGGCCAATCAATGGGTATGCTGTTTCGCCGTAAGCCTCGCCAAGCGATTTTCGCTGTTCTCCCATGTCGCAATAACTCCCCTTGTTCCATCGATTTTGAGCCTAATCTCTTTACATTGAATGAACCACCCTTTAAGCATACTAGATAAATGAGCAAGTGAAAAATAATTTTGATGACCTAATTTTTCGGAAAAACTTGACAACAGGAGAGGTCTGAAATAACATTGTATATGAGCATATGTTCATATTAAAATTCAATCGGCTTTTTGAATCATTCGTTCAACATTCTTAGGGTTTATCTGAAGGGAGTTTACGATTATGCACCATCACAACCACCGGCACGGTCATGACCACAGTCACCATGATCACGCCCGCTCAGGGAATAAGAAAGGTCTTGCCATCGCCCTGATCATCACGCTCGGCATTATGATTCTAGAATTTGTGGGAGGCTTGCTTACCAACAGTCTGGCCCTGTTATCCGATTCCGGCCATATGCTAAGCGATGCCAGCGCTTTGCTGCTCAGTCTGGTCGCTTTATGGTTTGCCGCAAGGCCCTCATCGCCGAACAAGACCTACGGCTTTTACCGTTTCGAAATACTGGCAGCACTATTGAATGGCGTCGCCCTGTTTGTCATCGCCGGCTTTATCGTCTGGGAGGCGATTCAACGCTTTGATGACCCGCCGGCCGTTGCCAGCGGCAGCATGATGCTCATTGCATCCATCGGCTTGTTGGCTAATCTTTTGAGTGCATGGTCCTTGATGCGGATGGGCGACGTGAAGAACAATGTGAACCTGCGAAGCGCCTACCTCCATGTCATCGGCGATGCGCTTGGCTCCGTAGGTGCTATTGTCGCCGGGATTCTCATGATTGCATTTGGATGGTATATTGCAGATCCTATGATTTCCATTCTGGTTTCGATCCTGATCCTGAAAAGCGCCTGGAGAATTATACAGAATACCGTTCATATCCTGATGGAGGGTGCACCTGCAGCGATTAACCCTGATGAGGTAACGAAATCCCTGCTGTCCATTCCGGGAGTCACGGGCATCCATGATCTCCACATTTGGACGATCACGTCCAATTTCGACTCCTTGAGCTGCCATCTTGTCGTGAATGATGACGTGCCTGGTTATGAGATCCTTCAACAAGCGATTGATCTTCTGGAAAGTCGATTCCACATTGAGCATTCAACCATCCAGATTGAGAACAGCGCCATCGCTCATAAAGAATATAAAGTGTGATCTGGTTCCTGCGGTAGTCCTTCCGTTCATGAAAAGGGGAAATCCGGCTGCCGAGGTTTACACTTTTTACAAGCTCGGTTGACCTCCATAATGAGACTATCAAGACATTCTACGTAAGTTACCGCGAAATCCTGAATGTCTGATAGGGAGGCTGCCATGAATAACGATATATATACGCTGGAGAAGCTAAATGAATATCGGCAAGCACATTGGGACGAACTGGATCGTCAAGGAAGATTCATTATTCATGATGAGATCGGCGTTGGTGAATCGGAGTCAAATGCGAGGAATCGTCGACTTATCGATAAGCTTTACGGGTTCTTTCGAAAGCGGAGATCACGAAAAACCCATTCAAAATCCTTATAAGCCAAAAGAGCAAGCGCGGTTGTACGCGCTTGCTCTTTTTTACGGGAATCACGCCCGCCAGATCTGCTTAAAATCCAGCCATCCCAGATTATTAATGACGACTCCCTTGTAAGAAGGATGCAAACTTGCGAAGAATCTCGTATGAATCAGAAATGATACATGCGCTTCCTCCCGCAGCCTCTCCTCGATGTTCGATAAAATGCTCAACCGCTCCTCGCACCGTTCTCTGGCAAGCGCGTCATCGATGCATTCTTTTACCCAATCCTGCAGGGACGGATCCAGGAACTCTTTGACAATGCTGCCCTCCTGCTCGTAATTCTCGATGATGCATACTTCTTCGCCCGGAAGAACTAGGCCGTGCAAAATGCAGTCCATACTATTCACCACGTCGGGATGCAGCATGGTATCCATACGTATCTCCCGGATCATCAATGAAATCCCAACGGAAGCACACTGATTCTGGATCCATTCGGCATCCTTGATATGATTGGCCAGCGTTGCCATGATGACGGGGGAACCGGCGTAACCCGACTGCCTCAACAGCGACTTGGCGAACTCGGGATCATAACGGTCTTTGCGGTAAGGCGCTTGTTCATCCATAATGAACCCTCTGGCCGGATAAAGACGATTGTCGCCCAGCTCCCGAATCATCTCCGAACGGTTCAGGATCAGATTGAATGCGCGGCGAAATTCGACGGATTGAAACGGCCCCTGTTTTTTCATATTCCATGTAATCAAAGTCGTGCAGCCTTCGGAGGATTCTATGATATCCACAGCATGATGGTCGCCGCCATGACCGAATTGCTCCGAATCCTGCAGCAGCCGCTCCCAACTGACGTTGCAGTGCTCGGCATCTTCCGGCATCATAATGATTTGGATGCTGTCCAAATGCGGCCGCCCTTGATAATAGTGGGCATTCGCATGAATGGTCAGCCTTTCCTCGGTCCATTCCTCCACCTGAAAGGGCCCCGTTCCGACAGGAAGCCTCCAGAACTGTTCTACATCCTGAATCAGCAGATGTTTAGGCACGATGGACATGCATATGGAACTGAGAAACCGGATGAAAATCCGATTCGGCTTATTCAGGATAAAACGGACCTCGCGGGGCGACACCGCCTCTACGCTGTGCAGTTCACGCACGATCCAAGCATTCCGTCGATCCTGACCCAAGCGCTCCACGGTGAATTTCACGTCCTCGGCCGTTAATTCCTTGCCGTCATGGAACAGAATCCCTTTACGAAGATGAAACGTCCAGCTCGTTCCATCCTCGCTGCTCTCCCAATGATGCGCAATCACAGGCATGTATTGATCCTTTGCTTTATCGTATACCACCAATCGATCGAATATTTGCTGGATCATATGAGCTTGAAAACTGTAATAGCACTCGGCGGGGTCCAAGGTTTCGATCAGCCGATAAACCGGCAGCCGCAGCGAGTCCCTGGCTTCTTCCTCCCCTTCCTTCATCTCCTTGCAAAAGCCAAAATGCCCATTCATCCACTCCACGTAGGAGTCGTTGGTCCGAATGCCTTGTCCGTAGGTACGAAGCAGCTCAAAGGCTTGCTTGTATTCCCCTTTTTCCGCGAGCTGCTGTGCCGCTTCCTGAAGCAGCTCTGCTTGATCCGCTTGAAAGGTCAGCTTGGACCGGTTTCCTCGCCCGCGTCCGGCTTTCCACAGAATCCAGCCCTTCTCTTCGAGCTTGCGCAAAACGAGCTTCGCGTTACGCGACGTGCAATAAAGCGTGTCGGCTATCTGCTCAAGCGTCACTTCCGTAGCGGTATGGACTGGAGCGTTAACAGCAAGCTTCCGGTGCAGCATGAAAAATTGTTCGTACAGCATTGCGATCCGCTCCCCCCTTGTAAAATCCAATACGTTTATTCTACTTGGAGATCGTTTCGAGCGCGAGTACCTTTTCAGTAGAAATCCATTATATTCAAAAAAGAACGGCTCCATTCCCCCTAAACCGTTAGCCTTAAACTGCACATCCTTGTTACATCACAGAAGCACTTCGTTTCATATCAAGCCATCAAGTTCCGGCTTATGAACTCCTCCGCTTCCTTCAATTTTAATGTAAGCTCCATGCCGTCGGACATGTTCTTCAATCGAAGCACGCCGGCCGCCGCTTCATCTTCGCCGATCAGAATGGCATAAGGGATGCCTTCCGCCGAAGCGGAGGCTAAGGTCTTTTTCAATTTGCGCCGCTGGGTAGCCAATCGGGTACGAATCCCGCGATTCCGAAGTGCCGCAGCAGCCATCAATCCTTCCGGGACAGCTTCTCCTATCGGGATGACCACAACGTGTGGCCTGTTCGTTTCAACCACCCGGTCCCGAAGCATCTCCATGATGGATTCCATGCCGAACGAAAGCCCTACCGTCGGATATGCCATATCTTCCCGTCCAACAAGCTGCCCGATGATCGCGTCATATCTGCCGCCGCCGCCCAGGCTTGATCGAAAAGCATGGGACGCGTCGTAAATTTCGTAAACGGTTCCCGTGTAAAACGACAACCCCCGGGAAAGAAACGGATCAAATACGCAGACGTCCTGCAAACCGACACGCTGCAGCAGGCTTTGCAGGATTTGAACTTCGCGCGCGCCCCTCCCGGCTCCAGGTTGTATGTTCTGGTAATCTGCTCGAACGTCGGTTCCTTGAGATCCACGAAACTCAGGACGCTGCGGCAAATTTCCGGATCAATCACCTTATCCGCGAGCTCTTTCCGAACCCCTTCCCTCCCGATCTTGTCCAGCTTATCCAGTGTCAACATGACGGATGAACTTAGGTCGGCCGGTACACCCATAGCTCCCAGGAGTTCACCCAGAAAGCCACGATTGTTCCACCTGAGGACGATCGGAATTTCAAGTCTTCGGAACACCTCGGCTGCGAGCTGCATCAGCTCCGCTTCCGCTTCCGGACCCGCAACCCCCACCACATCGACGTCGCACTGCAGAAACTCCCGCAATCTGCCCCTTTTGACGGGGCCGTCCCGAAATACCTTCCCCATCTCATATCGCTTGAATGGCTGGCTGATGCCTGGGTTCAGCGCGATCACCTTGGCGAACGGTATCGTCAGGTCGTAGCGCAACCCCAGCTGTCGCGCCCCCTGATCCGTCAGATGATACATCTCCTTGAGTATTTCTTCTCCTCCAGCATACTTGGAAGACAGCAGCTCCAATTCATTCAGGATGGTTGACTCCATCTCCGCGAAATCGTAACATTCAAACACTTCGCGTAGCGTCGATTGCACCTTTCTCCTTACAGCCTGTTCCTGTCCAAAATAATCATATGTCCCTTTTACGTTCTGCATCGCTGCTCATCCTTTCGTCCCGAGAAAATAAAAAACGCGCCGGACCTCATGGTCCCGCGCGCTTGGTATGCGGCAGGGAGGCCAACGCGAACAGCGTTAGCCCGCCCTGTAGATTTACAGGCGTGCTAACGCTGCTTGTGATGATGAAGTTGATTCGATTTGATGCTGTTCATGTCATAATCCCCTTCACTTTGAGCCATTGATTAAGGGGAATTATAGCGCAGCTGATCTATATATTCAAGGGCAATTCCTCTTAGATGGTTCGGGACCAATGGCGATGTGCCGCAATCGCATCAATGAAGGCTTGGCCGAACAGCTTCGAATCCTCATTCTCTTGAGCGACCACGATCCCTTCACCGCTCGCCGCCGGAAGCAGATTCATTCCTTCGGCGATGGCCGCGATCGGTTTGAAATGCTGATAAGCTTCCTTGATGAAGTCCAGCACCTTCTGCTCCGTCAGGAGCTCTGACACGCTTAGCGCCCCGCCCGCCACAAGCACCGCGTCGAATAACACGGAATCCGCCCCCAGGAGCGAATGTTTCACTTCCAGTTCTCCGCCGGATTTGCCTGTAATGACGCCAAGCTTCGGGCTAACCACTTCGGTGATGATGCCGGCTTGCTGAAGCTGCGCAAGCACGAACGGAAGCTCGTCCGTGAATCCATTGCCTGCAAGCACAGCTACCTTGCGCGTTAACGGGAGCTTCACGGTGTTCATCATGCTGAGTGCCGGAGAGGAGTCTTTGGAAGCGGAGCCGCTGGTTTGGGGAGGAATGGTTCCTAACCCTTCCGAAATTCTTGTCGCGAGTTCGCTGTCCACATTTGCAAACAGGTCGACGATCTGCTGGCGGATCTCCTTCCGCTGCACTTTGCCAAGCTCGAACTGGAATGCGGATACGATATGCTGCTTCTCCACCTCGGACATGCTGTTCCAGAACAAAGCCGCCTGGCTGAAGTGATCCTTGAAGCTGTCGCTTCGGGCTTGCACCTTGCGACCCTCTACCTTCTCGGTATAATGCTCGTAGCCGCCTCGTTCGGCTGGAACGGGCTTGGGCGTGTTGCCCGCAATGCCGTTCTTATGATAGCTGACCGGCCCCTTATTGATGGTCATGCGGTGTATCCCGTCCCGTTGGTTGTTATGAACCGGCGCAATCGGACGATTAATCGGAATTTCATGGAAATTCGGCCCGCCCAGACGGGACAGCTGCGTATCGGTATAGGAGAACAGACGTCCCTGCAGCAGCGGATCATTGGTAAAATCGATGCCGGGCACGACATGACCCGGATGGAATGCAATCTGTTCCGTCTCCGCAAAGAAATTATCCGTATTGCGATTAAGCGTCATTTTTCCGATGATTCTGACCGGAATGATCTCTTCCGGCCATATCTTCGTCGGATCGAGGATATCAAAATCAAAATTGAATTCCTCGTCCTCCCCGATCATTTGAACGCCAAATTCGAATTCCGGATAGTTCCCCGTGTCGATGGCATCCCATAGGTCGCGGCGGTTAAAGTCGGGATCCTTACCTGCCAGCTTCTGCGTTTCGTCCCACACGAGAGAATGAGTGCCCAGCACGGGTTTCCAGTGGAATTTCACAAAATGCGCCTTTCCTTCCTCGTTCACGAAACGGAAGGTATGCACGCCGAAGCCCTCCATCATTCGGAAGCTTCGCGGAAGCGAACGGTCGGACATCGCCCACATCACCATGTGCGCGCTTTCCGTGTTGTTAGCTACAAAATCCCAGAACGTATCGTGAGCGGACTGCGCCTGCGGAATCTCGTTATGGGGCTCGGGTTTTACCGCGTGAACGAAATCGGGAAACTTCATCGCATCCTGTACGAAGAATACAGGCATGTTGTTGCCAACCAGATCATAGTTGCCCTCTTCCGTATAAAATTTAGTTGCGAAACCGCGCACGTCCCGCACGGTATCGGCTGAGCCCCTGGAACCCGCCACCGTCGAGAACCGGACAAATACGGGCGTCACGACGGAAGGATCCTGCAGGAATTTGGCTTTGGTATAATCTTTCATCGATTCATATAACTGAAAATAACCATGGGCTCCAAAACCGCGGGCATGCACAATGCGCTCAGGAATTCGCTCATGGTCGAAATGCGTCATTTTCTCTCTGAAATGGAAGTCCTCCATTAACGTCGGACCGCGTTCGCCGGCCTTAAGCGAATGCTCATCCTCAGAGACCGTAAGCCCCTGGTTCGTGGTCAAGTTCTTCCCGTCATTGTCTACCGTAAATTGTTCCAGCTGTCGGTCCTTGCTCGTCTTGTTGTTGCTGTTGTTGACATTCGAATTGGAATTTGAATTGTCCATGATCGGAACCTCCTGGTATGTAGTAGATGAGTCTCTGACAAGTGTTTCCCTTGGTAACAGGTCCGCTTGCGGACCCGACATCTAATTACCCTGCAATATGGAATACGAATCCAGTTTCATGCGACCTTCATAAAAAGCTCATGCAATCGAGCTGCAGGCTTAGCGCCGGGACATTCAACGTCTTTCCCTTGCCAATAAAAAAAGCAGCCTCCCTCTTCAAAAGGTCGACCGCAATGTAAACTGTAATGGCTTAAATCCCTGTCAGTTTATCCGGATTTCTCACGATATAGATTTCCTGCAGCAATCCATTCCGGATATTGAAGAAAACGACGCCCGTTACGTTCCCGGCTTGCCGGAAAACAACCCCGGTTTGATGGTTCAATTCCCTGACCTCGATCTCCGGCGCAACACCATCCTCCAGCAGTGCTTGGCGCAGAATGCCGCTAAGAAAACGGGCAACCCGCTCCCGGGTTTCGACCGGCCTTGCCGCCGCGATCACTTTACCGCCGCCGTCGGACAGAAGGACGGCATCGTCCGCCAGCAGGGACAGGACATGTTCGGCGTTTCCCTCGGACAGGGCCGCGAAGAATCGGTTTACCCATTCCTCCTCAACGGACCCTACGCCAATCAGGTCTTCCTCCGTGATCCCCATTTTTCCTCTTGCCCTGCTCATGAGCTTGCGGCAGTTGGCCTCGGTTTTATCGATCAGCCCGGCGATTTCCGGGTAATCGAATCCCAGCGCTTCCCGCAGGACGAATACGGCCCGCTCCGAGGGAGACAGCCGTTCGAGCAGAACCAGCATGGCATAAGAGAGCAGCTCTTGGTTCTCGACGGTCTCATAGGTCTCGCCATAGGATTCCGGAATCGGCTCGGGAAGCCAAGGACCGAAATACTGCTCTCTCCGATTTCTGGCTGACTTGATCTCGTCGAGACAGCGATTCGTCACCATTTTGCACAAATAGGCTTTGGGCTCCCGTATTTGTCCGATGGGAAGGCTTTGGACCTTCACGAACACATCCTGTACCGCATCCTCTGCATCCGTAACCGTTCCGGTCATTTGATACGCCAGATGAAACAGAAGACCCTTATACTGTTCATACAGCTCTAACATACCGTCTTTTCATCCTTTCAAGCAGGATCGTCCCTTATCTAACGAACCATGCTGGAATAATTCCACATGAACGATTTGACCTTGTAAGCCAGCTTTCCTGTGATCATCAGATCCATTCCCCAGGCACGTGACCACACCAGGCCGTGTCCGGGTCCCAATCCAACCGTATACCCTTCATTTACGCTCCTGTGCCTGGCGGCTGGGGTTCCGGTTACATCCGCCTGCACGATGCCGCCAAGCCGCGCCGCTTGCGGAATCGCTTCCTTGCATGTCATCCGGTCTGCAGCACCGCTTGCCGGATCGACCACATGCGCGCAATCGCCAATGCCGTATATTCCCGGCGCATCCTTGACACGGTAGCTTTCATCCACAACGATCTGCCCGTCCGCCGTCACGGGCAGTCCCAGGTTAAGCAGGGCGGGATTCGGAGCCAGACCAAGCGTCCACACCGTAAGGCCGACAGGGATAGGAGCTCCTTCAAGAAAATGAAGCTGCCCCTGTTCCTCCTTAAGCGCTCTTCTCCCCTGATGAAGGACGATGCCAAGCTCGGTTAGATATCGTTCAAGCCGTTTCCCTACTTTGGCAGGCCCTTCGAGGAACAAGCGATCCTGAGCATTGAACAGATGCACCCGAATATGTTCCGGGTCTAAACGGAGCTTACCCGCCTCAGCCCGCATCGCGTGAATCAGCTCGGCCGACGTCTCGATTCCGGTAATGCCTGCACCGGCTACGGCAATACTCATCAGCCGCTGCTTCTCCTGCGCATCCGTTTCTGCTGCCGCAAGCCTAAGATTGGACTGCCAGCGTTCCCGGATACGTTCCGCCGCTTCCATGCCTGTCAGCGATATGCCGCCTTGTTCCGGTGCTGCCTGGCGCACGACGCTTCCAACCGCCATCACAAGGACATCATACTCCATCCTATGCTCCTGCCCTCTGCCGTCTTCCAAGCTCAGCAGCTTGCTCTCCTTGTCAATGTTAGTCACCCTGCCCTGTATGAAGCGGGTGCCTTCCGGCATGACCTGTTCCCACGGGACGGTTATGCTTTCCCCACTTACGGCAGGGCGGAATAAAAGCACTTTCCGCACATGGGCGGAACCTTGATCGATAAGGAACAATCTTAGCTTTCTTCCGTTCAGCCCTTTCTGGCAGCCTTTATGAATGGCTTTGAGGGCATGTATGCCGGCAAAGCCTCCGCCTACGACAACGCATGTGAAATCCTTTATCAATACAACCCATCTCCTTTGGTTTATGCGATTTGCACATAACACGAGGAGGGGGCTGCTTTTGTGACATGACCGCCAACCTTTTTTAAGGAAACCGGCTGCTCTTCATCAGCAAGCCCCATAAATACTCTCTTTGCTGTCCGATTCATCCTTAAAATCATGCCAATATGTCCGCTAATTCAGCTTCATACGGCCCGATATCTCGACGAGGCGACGTATTCCCTCATCCAGCTGAACCTCGCTGATATAAGAGTAACTAAGCCTGATCCACGATTCCATCCGATCCAGCGGATCGCATATCCGTCCGGGAACAAACGCTACCGATTCCGCCAGGCATTGCTGCAATAACGCATCCACGTTGATCGTTTCCGGCAGCCGTACCCATAGATTCAAGCCGCCTCCCGGGCTGCTCCAGCTCCAATCCGTAGCCGCCAGCAGGTTCTCCATCCTCGCTTTTCGAAGCTCCAGTGCAATCCGAAGCTTGGCCACATGCTCCTGCAGCCTGCTGGAGAAGAAATAATGCTGAAAAATCTTTTGCGTCAACAAGGGCGTACCGTTGTCCGAAAGCGCCTTGACCGGTACGATTACCTTCATCAGCTCCGGACGAGCGGCCAGGACCGATATCCGCAGGCCAGGGGCAACGTATTTGCTGAAGCTTCGAATATGAATGACGTAACCCTCGGTATCGTAATAAAAAAAGGGCAGCGGCGGCGGATCTCCAAAATAAATGTCGTGATAAACCTCATCCTCCACCAGAATGCATTCATATCGTTCGGCTAGTTCAACCAGCGCCTTGCGCTGCGTTACCGGTACCGTATATCCTGTCGGGTTTTGAAACGTCGGGTTCATGTAGAACAGCTTCGGCTTCTCCGTCCGCATCATATATTCGATATGTTCCAGGTCGTATCCTTGCGGCGTAATCTCGATGGGGAGCAGATTGACATTTTGCTGAACAAAAACATCAATCGCCGGGCTATATGTCGGCCGTTCGATCAATACAGCATCTCCGCTTTTGACGAGCGAACGCGAAATCAGATCAATCGCTTGCTGGGATCCCGTCGTAATCAGCAGTTCTTCCGGATGAACCGCTATGCCCTGCTTCTCCATGAAATACCGGGCCATTTCCTCGCGCAGCTCCAAATCTCCGGACACCGAAGAATAAGTGCTTAATACCTTCGGATACATGTCAAACACTTGTTTGACGTGGTTGGACAAGAATGCATTCGGCAGCAGCGCAGGATCGATGAGCGCTTCCGACATCTGGTAATCGACCTGATGCCTGTGAATGTCGGACAAGCGGCTGCGATTGACGTACAGCGATCTGGCCTGATATTCCCAAGGCGGGCTGAATGCAAGGGGTTCCGCCGAAACGTCTTCTGCCTTACTCGCCACAAAATACCCTGATTTATATTTCACTTCCACGATGCCATCCTCTAACAGCTGCTGATAAGCCTTCAACACCGTTAATCGATGAACCTTCAAACGCTCCGCCATGACCCTAACCGACGGCAGCTTGTCAGACTCCTTCCACTCCCCTGTTGCAATGCCTTTTGCAATGGTGTCGTAAACCAGCTGCTGCAATGACCCTTTTCCTGCCTTTTCATCCATCATCGAAAGCTTCATCTGTTCTTTCCCCCTGACCTATTTGCAGGCGTATCTGTTCTATCAGACCCAAATCTGTTCTATTAACTACCTATTATAGTATAGAAAAAGGAGGATGCAGCATGATTATTTTTAACTACTTATTAATGTGCGCCATTTTCAGCACCACGTTTCTCGCGATCAAAATCGGCGTGGAGGCTGGGCTGCCGCCATTTCTCTCGGCGGGGCTTCGATTTCTTCTGGCGGGCGCCTTCATCTTCCTGTGGATGATATTGCAGCGCAAGGCAAAACCGAGCCTGCTCTTGCGCAAGGAATTCCTTCTGATCGGGATGACCAGCACGTTTCTGACGTTTGCGACGCTGTATTGGGCCGAGCAGCATGTAGCTTCTGGCATTGCCGCCATTCTGTCGGCTACGGGCCCCATGATGATCCTGATGATTCAATCCGTTGTCATGCGGAAGAAAGCCCGGCGCAGCGATTACTGGGGCTGCGCGGTCGGATTTGCGGGCGTGTGCGTGCTCATCATGCCCAAGCTGGCGATCGGGAGCGACCTCATCTGGATTCTGAGCTGCATGGTCATCCTTATAGGCGAAATCGGTTACAGCGTGGGCTCGCTTGCTACCCGCAAACTGTCCTTTGACATGCCGGATATCTCGCCGATTACGATCAATGCGGTGCAGATGATGCATGGGGGCTTGGCTTTATTGCTTCTATCCTTGTTCAGTGAACGCGGGCAATGGACTGGGCTGACAACGATGCCGGCCATAGGATCCGTCTTATATTTGACAATCGTCGGCTCGATGCTGGGCCATAGCCTGTATGCCTGGCTGCTAAAAGCGACGAATGCCTTTTTCCCGTCCACCTGGCTCTTCGTGTCGCCGATCATCGCGCTGGGACTCGGTGCATTTCTGTACGGCGAAACGATTTCACTTTATTCGGTCCTAGGCAGTTTGTTCATTATCGGCGGGATTCTGATCGTGAATCTGCCTGAGCTCCGGACACGTTTCATGTCGCGCCGCATGGCATCAAGCTCAGGATAAAGCGTAGCATGGTTCCCCGAATGAATGGACAAACGGAAACGGCTGCGACCCGTAATTCTCATTACGTGTCGCAGCCGTTATGCTATGCGTTCGTTCCTATTGTTATGTTACGATTCCTAATCCACTTTGGCACGATAAGCATCCGCGGTCAGCAGTTTGCCTAGCGCTTCGTCCAGATCGCCTTCCACCTCTACCTCCATAATCCATCCGCCTTCATACGGCTCTCCGTTCACAAGCTCAGGCTGGTCTTCCAAGGAGGTATTCACTTTCGTAATGGTTCCGGAAACAGGGGAATACAGCTCCGAAACGGTTTTGACCGACTCAATGGTGCCGATGCTATCGCCTGCGGAAACCGCAGCGCCCGTCTCGGGAAGCTCTACGAATACGATATCGCCCAGCTGGCACTGCGCATGATCGGAAATACCGACGCGCACCACATTCCCATCAACCCTCAATGCCCATTCATGATCGTCGCTGTACACCAAATTCTCTCTGATTTCGCTCATTTTCGAATACTCCTCTTTTCTTAAAAAATGAAATTAAGGTGAATGAAAAAAAGGACGCGAAAAAAGGCTTTCGCCTTCTCTCTGTCCTCGGTACCTGAGAGTTTGTGATCGGCCGCCTCTTAACGGTTCGATCTTTCCCCTTGGGTGGCTTGCGCACTCTCCAGAGCTGCGTCGGATGGCGGTTCGTTTACCTGAGAGATTACTCGTCAGCCCGGCAGGCATAACGGTTTGCTCCTTCGGTGCCGCTCGGGTTATCCCCAACTCGTTAGCGGTCTCTCCCATCCATCGTCATTCGCATATTCGGTTGGCTTATTCTCCCACAGAATAAAACAGGGACGAGTCGATGTCAAGATTTCTAACAAAAATTTTAAACATGAACAAATTTTTGATGAAATAAAGGTTGACACTTTATGGAGAGGCACGTTTATAATAATCACAAGAACGTAGGAAGATGACAACTCAATATGTTTCACGCGGATGATGGTATTGGGAGAGATTACCGACAGACTGACAGGTAGCGCCGAAGGAGTAAGCCGGATCACACGGTGAATCTCTCAGGCAAAAGGACCTTTACCGGACGCACCTCTGGAGAGAATTCTGAATAAGGAATCACCCACGGGGAAACTCACACACGCTTGACACAACACTAACATGACATGTGGGGTAACTCTCAGGTACAAAGGACAGAGCAGAAGGATTACGCAACGAGCGGGCTTTTTGAGCACGGCTTGTTATCCTTCTGTCTGTCCTTTTTTGGTGTTTCCCCGATAGACCATGCCAATTAAAGAGGTGAAGAGATGAGTTCATTACAACGTACACCGCTTTACCCGCTTTATTCCGATTTTCCTTCTACTCGCTGCATCGATTTCGGCGGCTGGGAATTGCCCGTGCAATTTTCCGGCATCGTGCAAGAACATGAAGCCGTACGCAAGCACGCCGGCCTGTTCGACGTCTCCCACATGGGCGAATTTATGATCAGCGGACAAGACGCCGAAGCTTTCATCCAGAACATGACCACGAATGACGTCACCCGAATTACGGTCGGTCAGGCCCAATATACGCTAATGTGTAATGACAACGGCGGTACGGTCGATGACCTGCTAGTTTATAAACTGTCGTCGGATCGATTCATGCTGGTTGTGAACGCATCCAACATCGATAAGGATCTTCAGTGGCTTCATGAACACGTCACAGGTGATGTCGCCATCCGGAACGTATCCGCGGAGACGGCACTGATTGCACTCCAAGGACCTGCCGCCGAGAACATCTTGTCGAAGGCAACCTCGGAGACGCTCGGCGATCTCCCCTCCTTCCATTTTATTCAGAACGCGCAAGTATGCGGCCATGCCGCCTTGCTCTCACGGACCGGTTATACCGGTGAAGACGGCTTTGAAATTTATTGCTCCGCCGGGGATGCGCCGGATATCTGGAGAGGCCTGTTAACCGCGGGGGAAGACCATGGACTCATTCCGGCCGGACTTGGTGCGCGCGATACGCTCCGCTTCGAGGCGAAACTGCCATTGTACGGACAGGAGCTTTCGAGCACGATCTCACCCCTTGAAGCCAGCCTCGGTTATTTCGTGAAGCTGGACAGCGGCGATTTCATCGGACGGGAAGCGCTTCAACAGCA
Organism: Paenibacillus sp. CR_12; assembly: GCF_041953985.1. Taxonomy (NCBI): domain Bacteria; kingdom Bacillati; phylum Bacillota; class Bacilli; order Caryophanales; family Paenibacillaceae; genus Paenibacillus; species Paenibacillus sp. CR_12. The sequence goes on from NZ_JAVFHO010000002.1 coordinate 694,590, forward strand.
GAAACAAGACGGTGTGCCGCGTAAGCTGGTTGGCATTGAGCTTATTGATCGCGGTATCCCGCGGTCCCATTACCCTGTATTCAACGGTAATGGTGAACCGATCGGTGAAGTGACCAGCGGTACTCAATCTCCCTCGCTTAAGCGAAATCTCGGATTGGCCTTGATCGAAACCCCTTATGCAAGCTTGGATTCCGAGGTATGGGTCGAGATTCGCGGTAAGAAATTAAAAGCCAAAGTGGTTAAGACACCATTCTATAAAAGAGGAGCTGCCTTATCATGAAGCATCGTTACTTGCCTATGACAGATCAAGATCAGGCCGACATGCTTGCCGCCGTCGGAGCGGAGACCATCGAAGACCTGTTTGCCGATATCCCTAAATCCGTCCGATACAACGGCGTCCTCCCGATGTCGAAACGGCTGGGCGAGCCAGAGCTGCTGAAGCATATGCGCCGCTTGGCGGATCGCAATGCCGATTTCGACCGGTATACCAGCTTTCTCGGAGCCGGATTGTATGACCACCACATTCCCGTCGTCCTCAACCATGTGATTTCCCGCTCCGAATTTTACACGGCGTACACGCCCTACCAACCGGAGATCAGCCAAGGCGAGCTGCAAGCGATCTTTGAATTTCAATCTTATATCTGTGAATTGACCGGCATGAAAGTAGCCAATGCCAGCATGTATGACGGTTCAACGGCACTGGCTGAGGCAGCGGCGCTTGCCAGCGGGGCGACCAAACGAAAGAAAATCGTTATTTCCCGAGCCGTTCACCCGGAAGCCCGGGAGATCGTTCTGACTTCGGCTCACGGTCTCGATCTGGAAGTCGTTGAAGTCGGCATCGTTAACGGCGTTACCGACCCGGATGCGCTCGCCGCTGCCGTTACGGATGACACGGCAGCCGTGCTTCTGCAATCGCCGAACTTCTTCGGCTGCATTGAGGACGTGAGATCGATCGAACCCTTGGTTCATGATCAAAATGCATTGCTCGTGCTGAGCGTAAACCCGCTGTCGCTCGGACTGCTCGAATCCCCTGGCGTGCTTGGGGCCGACATCGTTGTCGGCGATGCCCAGCCGCTTGGCATTCCTGCCTCTCTCGGCGGGCCGACCTGCGGATTCTTTGCGGTATCCGAACCGCTGATGCGCCGCATTCCCGGCCGGATCGTGGGCCAAACCGTCGATAAGGACGGAAAGCGCGGCTTTGTGCTGACACTGCAGGCACGGGAACAACATATTCGCAGGGAAAAAGCAACGTCGAACATCTGCTCGAACCAAGCGCTGCTCGCGCTGTGTGCCTCCGTTTATATGTCTACGCTGGGTAAAGCCGGCATGCAGGAGGCAGCGCTTCTGAATGTGCGCAAATCCCATTACGCTGCCGACCTTGTCGCCAAGGGTTCCCTATCCCTCCCATTCAGCTCTCCGTTCTTCAATGAATTCGTAGTGAAGCTGCCTGAGGGAACGAACGTGAAGGAGGTCAACTCGAAGCTGCTGGAGGCCGGTTATATCGGCGGTTACGATCTTGGCTCTTCGTACCCTGAGCTTCATGGATGCATGCTGATCGCCGTGACCGAACGGCGGACGAAGGACGAAATCGACCAGTTTATTGGTGAATTGGAGGCGATTGTATGAAACCGGAAAAAGCCTTGATATTTGAACTCAGCAAGCCCGGCCGCGTCGCCTATTCCCTGCCCGAATGCGACGTACCGGAAACCGACGCCGCTTCATTCATACCGGAGAGCCTGCTGCGCAGCAAACCGGCCGAACTGCCGGAGGTATACGAAGTGGATGTCATCCGTCATTATACCGAGCTGTCGCGACGGAATTTCGGCATCGATAACGGTTTCTATCCGCTCGGCTCATGCACGATGAAATACAACCCGAAGATCAACGAGGATGTTGCCCGTTTTGCCGGTTTTGCCAAGATTCATCCGTACCAGCCTGAGGAAAGCATTCAAGGCGCACTAGAGCTGCTGTATACCCTGCAGAACGACCTAGCCGCATTGACCGGCATGGATCAAGTAACGCTGCAGCCTGCTGCGGGTGCCCATGGCGAATGGACGGGGCTGATGCTGATTCGCGCCTACCATGAGAGCCGCGGCGAGAAACGCACCAAGGTCATCGTACCCGACTCCTCTCACGGCACGAACCCGGCCAGCGCAACGGTAGCCGGTTACGACACGATCACGATTAAATCCAATGAACGGGGCATGGTGGATCTGGATGCCCTCCGCGCCGTCGTTGGTGAGGATACGGCGGCCCTTATGCTGACGAACCCGAGTACGCTTGGCCTGTTCGAGGAGCAGATCGTGGAAATTGCGGAAATCGTGCACGACGCTGGCGGTCTGCTGTACTATGACGGAGCCAATTCCAACGCCATCATGGGAATTACCCGGCCAGGCGACATGGGCTTTGACGTGGTCCATCTCAACCTGCACAAAACGATGAGCACACCCCATGGCGGAGGCGGCCCCGGCGCAGGCCCTGTCGGCGTGAAAAGCCTGCTGATCCCGTTCCTGCCGAAACCGATCGTGTCCAAGCGCCAAGACGGCACCTTCTACTGGGATTACGACCGTCCCCAGTCGATCGGCCGCGTGAAGGCGTTCTATGGCAACTTCGGCATTCTGGTTCGTGCCTATGCGTATATTCGCACCTATGGACCGGAAGGACTTCGCCGCGTCTCCGAGCTCGCCGTGCTGAATGCGAACTACATGATGCATCGTCTGGCTCCTTATTACGAAGTAGCCTACCCGGGCCTATGCAAGCACGAATTCGTGCTGTCCGGCAGAAAGCTGAAGGAGTACGGCGTGCGAACCCTGGACGTTGCCAAGCGGTTGCTCGATTTCGGCTATCATCCGCCAACCATCTATTTCCCGCTCAACGTGGAGGAATGCATCATGATCGAGCCGACCGAAACGGAGAGCAAAGAAACGCTGGACGGTTTCATCGACACGATGATCCAGATCGCAAAAGAAGCCGAGTCTACGCCGGACGTTGTCATTAACGCCCCTTACACCACGGTTGTGAAGCGACTCGACGAAACGACGGCCGCGCGCAAACCGGTATTAAACTGCACCTGCGGATAGCGCAGGAGTTGATCCGTTATAATAGCTTAACAGCTATCGACATGCCTTCTGAGAAGCCAGACCGCATACAGCGGCTGTTTTCTTGCAAGCTAAAGATTAGATGTGGAACGTCTCTGAATTTCATGCTCTCTAATCTCATAAGAAAGGGTGTCCCTCACCGCACAAGCGGCTGTTGGGACACCCTTTTTATGTTGCATAATATAAGGCTTAATGCATCTGTGGGATCTCAGACACACAGCAGCCCACTTGCCCTCACATGATGCTCTGACACCCTAGGGACAATGGCTGGCCCTTTCCATCTATCTCAATAAACCTGCTGCCATTCCTGGTACTACCCATGCCAACGATTCAGCATCGCTCAGCGGCTCAGAATTGGGACCATATCAATTCTCCGCTAACGGCATCAATAAATTCCAAAAAATACTCTGAAACGGTTACTCCTGTTTTTGCTCGTCTTTTGTACACGGGATCATAGATTAACCGGTAGCGGGCCGTGTCGTCATCACCATCCATATACCACCTGAGCGACATCTCCAGCCGTTCCGCATATCGTGCGAGTGCCGATGCCGCAGAAACCGCAGCCTTAAACCCGCAAGCCTCCAGCTCACGGATTTTCTCATGTGACACGCTGCGGTACTGAAGCACTTCTCCTGTAATCGTACTTACGCAAATATTTACACGCTCCAGACGTACCCGGTATTGATCGATATATAGCGGCAAGTGGAAGAATTCCCGATCCCGCGGCTCAGCTTCGCCCTCATCTCCCACTTGCTCACTGTCCGTTATCCCGGCTTCCCAATCCCATTTCACTTCCAACCGCAAATACTTGGCGTATGACGGAAAAAATCTCTGCAAGAACAGCTCTGCTCGTTCCCAGCATTGCTCGCGAGTGAGCACCGCCTCTCCGTCGGAGCTTTCCGGTTTATATTGGTACGCCTCTAAGCTGCCTGTGGCCTTATCGATATGTATCATGTGAGCTGCCTGAAGATTGCGAAGCGTATTTCCCCACCGCCGTTCAAAATATCGATCCACCGATAACGGATCGGTTGCCGATTGATCCGCTTCATCCTCGTTCATATCGCTTTTATCAAAGTACAATAAAATCAGGTTTTGATCGTCTCCCCTGGGCTTATCCAGAACATACCGCTCCGTATCAATGCCCAGCTGGGCCTCCCAGAATGGAATTAAATCTGAATCTTCATCTGGGCGTGAATGTTCGGTTCCGGTCCTTGATGGGAGAACAGGCTTAACAGTATAGGCGTTATCTAAATTACCGGGATCCGCAGGCGTGATTGAAACAGTCGGCGGCAGCAAATCATGCTGCAGGTTATGTAAGGGCTCGCCCGTAACGGCATCGATCTTACGACGCCCCTGAATCGGTTCATACACCAGCCGATGTTGATCCTCCTCCCCCTCCATGTCATATATAGAGGGATACAGTGTGGTTATGATGGGCTGCATCTCCATATCCTGAAGGATCCTTTGCTTCGCAGCCTCCGCACTAACGAGCAGCCTGTCCGGCCAAACCGGCAGCTCCATTCCCGGGAATTCTTCCGCCTTGTAAAGCACGATATTGAAATCGGCGTCAAGCCGGATCTTACAACCGGAGCGCGGCAGCGGCAATCCGCCGACCTCTGCCCTAAACTCAATCTCAACATAGTTTCGTTTGATCTCTGATCGAATCCAGGTAAGCGCTGCATAATTCGGATGATGCCGGATCATGAACGCTTTAGCTATGTCCGCTGCCTGCTCCGTCGTGCTTCCTGCCTCTATCGCGCTTCCCCGTATCGTGTCATCACGCTCTTGATCGATTTGAAGCCTCATCAGCTGACCGGTCTCCAGGCTTAATGAAACCTCAATTCGGCTGTTCTCGGAATGAGGGTCCTCCCAAATAAACGTTCTCTCTTTTTCATCGAACCCCTTAGGGGTGTTATCCTCCATGACAAGTTCATAATGCTCAGGTATGAAGGTGATCGTTCCTGCAGCTGCCCGGAGCGCCTGGATATCCATGGTCATATCCCGCTTTGCCTCCTTCTCCTTCTCTATTAGAAAGCTCTATTTTATGATATAAAGTATATAATTATATACGGCTTACTTCTACCAAGCTGACAATTTACGAAAGATGCGGTGATCGAATGAGTAACCCGACATATGGCCTGGACGTTAACCAGTATCTTGACCGTATTGGATATACGGGCCCGATTGTGAACAGCGCTTATATGCTCGCCAGGCTGCAGGAGCAGCATGTGCATACCGTCCCCTATGAAAATCTCGATATCCTTGACCGAATTCCGCTGTCCCTGGATGTTCCCCATCTCTACGATAAAATCGTCACCCGCCATCGCGGCGGCTACTGCTTCGAGCTCAATGCGTTGTTTGGCTGGCTGCTGCAGGAACTGGGCTTTAAGGTCACTCATTACTTCGGTCGCTTCTGGCGGGATGAGACCGATACGCCTGCTAAGCGGCGGCACCATATCCTGCAGGTGGATATCGAAGACCAGCGATATATTGCCGACGTCGGAGTGGGAGGCGCCGGACCTCGCCACCCTTTGGAGTTGGTAGATGGCCTGGAACAAACCCAGGGGAACGAAACCTACCGGCTGGTTCAGACCGAGGCTTATGGCTGGATGCTCGAGGAGTGGAAAAAAGATGCCTGGGATCCGGTCTTCTCTTTTACGGAAGAACCTAATCTACCGAAAGATTTCATCACCACCTCCTTCTGGTGCGAGCATGCCCCCGATTCGCCGTTTAATAAAACGGCCCGGGTATCCATACGTACCGCTGAAGGCAGAAACACCGTGGATGACGACGAGTTCAGAATCTACAAGTCCGGCGGCGTCCACACCTTTAAACCGGGAAATCCACAGGAATATGCCGAAGCGCTTCATACTTATTTCGGTATCCCTATCGATAAATAACAATAAACCGGGCTTCCCCCTAGCAGGGAGCCCGGTTTTTACGATTAATATTCAATTTTTCGCTCCGCAGAGCTCCACGCTTGGAATGGCAGCAAATAATCCGCTGTCCGAACCTGCTTCATGGGGATGGAACGCTGATCCATCGGCATGGCGATTTCATCGTATATGAAATGATCATCAAACCCGATCTCGGCCGCATCCTGCTTCGTGCTTGCATAATAAACGGCATCGGGCCTTGACCAGTAGATAGCCCCCAGGCACATCGGACAGGGTTCGCAGCTGGTATAGATCGTGCAACCTTTCAATTGAAAATCCTCTAAATGCAGGCAGGCTTCCCGTATGGCTTGCACCTCGGCATGAGCGGTAGGGTCGTTCAACGCAGTAACCAAATTACGGCCCCTGCCGATCACTTGGCCATCCTTAACCACAATCGCCCCAAACGGACCTCCTTCCACATGTTGAACGTTACGATGGGCTTCTGCAATCGCCTGATGCATCCAGTACTCATGATTATGATCATTCATTATGTACAGCTCCCTTCCCATGTTCATCCCGTTCCCGGTGTGCGTAATCAAACATCCTGATCGACCGGGCGGCTAACTCTCATCATAGCATATCTTCTTTCGATCTCCTTCATTTTCCAACCTTTTCGCTAAAATGGATTGACGAACCGTATACAAACGTATACAATCACGAGTATTGGTATACAAACGTATACATTTGACGTTGAAGGAGGTTGGTTACATGCGGCAAGAGGAACCACCTATGCCGGGCCAGAGCCGGTCGGAGCATCGCGACCGGGACAGCCACCGGCAAGGCGGACGCCACGGAAGACGGCGCGAGGAAGGGCATGGCGGCAGGGAAGGCGGGAAGATGGCGCAAACGTTCCGCCGGGGACGTGCGCTCTCTTTTCTGGACAACCTGGTTGTGAAACGGGAGACCCTGAAGAAACAGGTCAATGATCCGGACCTGCAAGCTATTCGGGACGTGGTCAGCGGAGAGCTGAAAGCGGTGGACCAGATCATTCAGGAGTACATTCAGGCTTTTGAATTGTATGATACGAGGCAGTCTCAGGACGGCCAGCAATAATGGCCCAGGCCATTGATAAACCAATAACCATGACAGAGGTAGGACTTGGAGCGTGATGATTTTTGATTAGAAAGTTTTTTTCATACTATCGGCCCTATAAGGGACTGTTTGTACTGGATTTTACGTGCGCCGTCATTGCGGGACTGCTGGAGCTTGCTTTCCCGCTTGCCGTCAGCAAATTCATCGACGAGCTGCTGCCCAGCCAGGATTGGCCGCTTATCCTGATTGCCTGTATCGTCCTTCTGTCCATCTATGCGCTGAATACCGCGCTGCAGTATATCGTGACGTACTGGGGACATATGCTCGGCATCAACATCGAGACGGACATGCGGGAGAAAATGTTCTCCCACATTCAGAAGTTGTCCTTCCGCTTCTTTGATAACAACAAAACTGGCCACCTGATGGGCCGTATCACGAACGATCTTAACGACGTCGGCGAAGTGGCCCACCATGGCCCGGAAGACGTGTTCATCGCCGTCATGACGCTGCTCGGTTCCTTCTCCTTGATGGCCTACATCAACCTGGAGCTTGCGCTGCTGACCTTTATTATCGTGCCGCTGATGGCATGGCTGATCATTAAGTTCGGCGGCAGAATGACCACGACTTATCGTCAATTGTTCCGAAACGTGGGCAATTTCAATGCCCGCATCGAAGACAATGTCGGCGGCATCCGCGTGGTACAATCGTTTGCGAACGAAGAGCATGAGAATAAGCTGTTTCAGGAAGAGAACAAGCAGTTCCGCGCCACCAAGCTGCTGGCTTATAAAACGATGGCAAAAAGCACGTCCGTCAGCTATATGCTGATGCGTTTGATCACGGTATTCGTGATGATCTGCGGCGCATGGTTCTTCATTCAAGGCAAAATCGAGATGGGCGAATTCATGGCATTCCTGCTGCTCTCCAACATCTTCTTCCGTCCGATCGAGAAGATCAACGCGGTTATTGAGAGTTATCCGAAAGGCATTGCCGGCTTTAAACGCTACCTGGAAATCATGGATACCGAGCCGGAAATCGCCGATGTGCCTGATGCCGTATCCCTTTCATCGGTACGGGGAGATATCCGCTTCGAAGGCGTCACCTTCGGGTACGAGCCTTCCCGAACGATACTGAATAACATTCACCTGACGATCCGTGCCGGAGAAACGGTTGCATTCGTTGGGCCGTCCGGTGCCGGAAAGACCACGATCTGCAGCCTACTCCCCCGTTTCTATGACGTGGATCAGGGCTCGATCACGGTGGACGGGATCGACATCCGGAATATCAAATTGCAAAACCTGCGCAAGCATATCGGTATCGTGCAGCAGGACGTGTTCCTGTTCTCCGGCACGATCCGTGACAATATCGCCTACGGCGACTTGAATGCAACCGACCATCAAATCTGGGAAGCCGCACGGCGCGCTTCGTTGGATGAACTGATCCGAAGCCTGCCGGACGGCATGGAGACGGTCATCGGGGAACGCGGGGTTAAGCTGTCCGGCGGCCAGAAGCAGCGTCTGTCCATTGCGAGAATGTTCCTGAAGAATCCGCCGATCTTGATTCTGGATGAAGCTACCTCGGCACTGGACACGGAGACGGAAGCGCAAATCCAAAAGTCCCTGGCTGAGCTGTCCGTCGGCAGAACAACGCTAGTGATCGCTCACCGACTGACCACCATTCAGAGCGCGGACCGAATTATCGTCGTCAATTCGGAAGGCATTGCCGAGCAAGGCACGCATCAGGAATTGATTCACTCCGGCGGTGCGTACAGCAGGCTTCACCAAGTTCATTAATGAAGCCGATGAATGGTTTGGTTGTGGATGAAGATTCGCCTTCAAGAAATGAACATCCCGCATTAATACTGAAAAGGATGGCTCCCAGCGAAAGGGAGTCATCCTTTTTTTGCCGCGCACCTATAAGAAGCATCCTGCTGATTTTGAGCAATCAGAATATTGTTGAGAGGATCCTTGCAAATTGTCCATGGATAAGAAAGTTGTCGCAGGGAAACATTAATGGCGTACTACAAAGACCATCGTTACAGGAGGGCTATATGTTTTATATCTACAGTGTCGGTTTGCTCTTCGGCGGACTGTCGATCATCAATCTGGTCTTCTCGTACCAAACCAAGCATATCCAGCATCTGTTCTGGCCTACCCTGCAGTTTCAGTTGTGGATGCTTCCGCTCTTTGTCATTGCCAATATGTGCATCGGGTACGGGATCCGCTTTGGTTACAAAGCCACCGATCAGCTGGGGTACACGTTGATCTTCTCCAAATGTCTGGAGATCCTGATATCGTTGGGCGTGGCTTACTTGTTCCTGAAGGAGGTTCCCACCTGGAAAAACTGGGCGGGGATCGGCATTATTGCGCTCGGGATCTTTCTGGTGAAGCAGAAATGAGCGCCCCTGCGCACGGATGCCTGTTTTGCCTAAATTCATTCTTCGCCAACATCCTTCGGACATCGGTACCATGGTTATCGCTGTCTCTTCCCCATCCAGCCTTGTTCGAAGGCATAGCGGGTCAGCTGTACCCGATTTTCCAAATGCAGCTTTTGCAAAATGTTCTTCAAATGGTTCTTGACCGTATTTTCGGAAATGCAGAGGTCGCTCGAAATATCGCGGTTGGACAATCCCTCGGCGACGAGTCCCAGAATTTCCTTTTCCCGCGCCGTTAAGGGACTTTTGCTCGGGTCCGGCTTGTCGTATTGCGAAAATTCCTTCAGGATGCGGAACGCGAGTTCCCTGCTCACCGGTGCTTCGTCCACCGCAATGGCTTTCAGGTACTCGTGCCATGATTCGGGATTCAAGTTTTTTAACAAATACCCCTGGGCTCCACGCTTCAGGGCATCAAACAAATGGGCGATGTCGTCGGATACCGTGACCATAACGATCTTAACGTAAGGGAACTTGTCCTTCACCCGCTTGGTCGCTTCCAAACCGCCCATGCCGGGCATCTGAATATCCATCAAGATGATATCGGGCATCCATATTTCGGTCAGATCCAGGGCATCCTCACCGCTTTGCCCTTCCGCCACGACCTCAAAGGTCGGATCGCTGCTCAAAATGGTGCGAATTCCTTCTCTTGCCAGATCGCTGTCATCGATGATTAACACGCGAAAAGGTTGACTGTTCATGCTGTGCTCTCCTTCCTGATGTTGATAATCGTCTGGTCGTGCCGCCTTTCCATCTGGAACTTCCAGCCCATGGCCTCGGCCCGATCCTTCATGATTTTGATACCATACCGGTTGCTGCCGAGCGGCTTGTCCAGATCAAAGCCTTTTCCATCGTCGGTGACAGTGCAATGCCAGCCCGAATCCGTTGTATTCGCGGTAATCTTGACGTGTTTTGCCTCGGCGTGCTTATGGATATTCAATAAGGATTCCCTGATCGAAGCCAGCAGCTCCACCTTTTCTTTGGCTGACAGCATGGCGTCCGGAATTCCCCACTTGATGTCGAAATGCAGGTCCGTCTCCTGCTTGATTTCCTCGATCAGGCTGCTCATGCTGTGCATCCACGGAATGGCTTGCGGATCTGCCGGGTAGCGGAGATTCGCAATAGCCTCTCTTACGTAGGTGTTGGTACGATGAACGCTTTCCTTGATTTCCTGATACGGAATGTCCCCCGTACGGCCTGACTTCTCGATTCGGTCGATCTGGGCGTTCAGCAGGAACAAGGATTGGGCGATTCCGTCATGGAGCTCCCGGCCGATCTTCTCCCGTTCATGCATGGCTGCTTGCAATGCCCTCGATCGGTTCAACTCCTCTTGATTCCGTTCAATCAACGAAAATAACTGGGTAAGGAACAGTATGGAAACCAAAAAAACGATGACAGGTGCCAGCAGATTGCCAAGATCCATCGATATATAAGGCAGCAGGAACTCATGGCGAACATATTCCCATATGCCAATCGTCAAGGTTGGAATGATGAGTATCAACCATTTCATTTGTTTATAAGACATACCCTGCCTCCTATTTCAATATAAAAGTAATGTAATGACCCCGCCTTTCTTCCTACTATGTTACCATTGGTTATTCCTTCATTGTAACCAAAATCGTTCATGAGCGGAATGACTCAATAGAGCTACGAATAATCACCGGATTCTCTCGTGCTGTAATAACCTATTTACAATTCAAGTGCTAATCGCTTATAAAGAGTAAAAGATATCCATTCATTCCATTTCCGATGAAGGGGGCTGCAGTTGGATGACGCAAAAAATTGCAGTGATCATTGTACACGGATTGGGAACACAAAAGAAAAGTTATGCGGATAAATTCATGAAAAACTTGAGGGACACCTTCTCCCGGACCTCCGGCATCCCGCATGAGCAGTTGGCCATGGAGGCCGTGCATTGGGCCGATGTTTTTGCGGCACGCGAGGATGAATTAATCGGCAGCAGCATTAAACCTTACCGTTTACGTTATCAGCACCTCCGGCAGTACGTAATCCATAATCTGGCGGATGCCGTGGCTTATCAGCCCGTGGAATCCGAAGATCAGAACTACGAGGCCATTCATCGGACGATCAGCGAGGCGCTGCACCGCCTTGCCCTGTCAGCCGGCCCCCGTGCTCCGTTATGCGTAATCTCCCATAGCTTGGGGTCCGTGATCGCCAGCAATTTTTTCTACGATCTGCAATTTTCCTCCCGCGGGCATCGTCTGGTCGTTAATCCCGAAGCACCGCTGGAGCGAGGAGAACTTCTGACCTTGTTCTATTCGCTCGGAACCACTTTGCCGCTGTGGAGCATGCGTTATCGTGACTTTGACAAGCCGATCGTGGTTCCTTCAGCTCAGCTGAAGCTCTATTATGAACATCTGCTGGGTGAATGGGTCAATTTCTATGATAAGGACGATATCCTTGCTTACCCCCTCAAAAGCATTAACGAAGAGTATGACCGCACGGTACGCCAAGACATATCCGTTAACGTGGGCAACTGGCTGACAAGCTGGAATCCGTTGTCGCACAGCGGATATTTCTACAGTAAACCGATTCTCGAATATATCGCTTCGCAATTGGAAGCGACCTGGCGAAGCATAAATCAGGTTAAATAAGCAATGCCGCAAAGACATAGGATCTTTGCGGCATTGCTCTTATATGATGATCCGATCATAGAATGAACTTAAGCACCAATTCCAACGTTGATCGAAGATGGCAGCATGTTTTTCACTTTAGAAAGCTGCTGTTATATCAGATGGTTAGATTCATCACCCATTGCTCTCCGATCGGCCCCATTCTTCTTCTGCCTGTATCTTTGAAACCAACACTTGCATACAGCTGCTGAGCCGGTACATTCTTATGATTCACGACCAGCACCACCTCATTGCAGGAAGGAAATTCTCTCCTAATGAACGCTGGCAGCGCAAGCATCCCTCGTTTGGCGTAACCTTTACGCTGCTGTCGATGATCAATGGATAAAGCAGTCAACAGCATCGCATGAGAATGACTTGTATATTCCTTGACGCGCTCCGTAGCATGCAGGATAAAGAAACCGACAGGATGACCATCAGCTAAAATGACGATGGGAAACTGACCTTCCCCTAGGTTTAAAACTTCTTTCGGATGAGAGGTGAATTGGACTTGGTCCTCCGGTAGCTCGAATTCTTTCAAGACGGGCAGATGTTCTGCCGTGCGGACAACAAGCTGGATTTGTTCTGCGATTGGCATGGGCCCTCACTCCTCTGTCAAGGTGACGTTGATTTAATCAAGTCTTCTTCGCGTTGAACATTTGTTCCCGCCTAATTATCCTGTTTCTTCGCCGTACCATAGCTGTCGGAAGCTTTCGCTGGAAGCCAGCAGCTGCTCCGCCGTGCCCTCGGCCTCAATCTCACCGCCGTTCAACACGATGATATGGTCAGCATGGTTAAGCGCAGCCTTCCGATGCGATACCACAAGACAAGTCGCACCTCCGCGCTCGCTGAACAGCCTCTCCCATAACTTGCGCTCCGTCTCAACATCCAATGCACTGGATAAATCGTCGAATACGTAGAGTTCCGCATCCCGTACCAACATTCTTGCCGCGGCTGTCCGCTGCGCTTGACCGCCGGACAGCTTGACTCCGCGCGGACCCACCATCGTCTCCAACCCATTTTGCAGATGTTTGATATCTTCTTCCATTACGGCCGCATGAAGCGCGCGTTCCAGACTGCCCGGCTGCTCGGATATACCCAACAGAATGTTGTTGCGCAGTTTGTCGCTGTACAGCCTTGGGATCTGCGCAGTATAAGCACTTTGTGGCGGTATGAAGAAATCAGCCGGATCCGTTACCCTTTCGCCGTTCCATCGGATTTCGCCCTTTTCGGCTGGCAGCAAGCCCAGCAATGTGCGAACCAGCGTCGTTTTTCCGCTGCCTATCATCCCGGTTACGACCGTAAAGGTACCGCGCGCGAGTCTCAGATTGATATTCGAAATGCCCCGTCCGGTTTCGGGATACTGGTACGACAGCCCTTGCGCTTCCAGCAGCGAGAGCGGAGGTGCCTCGATATATGCCGTTTCCATCCCGTCTTCGATCGGAGCGCCGGCAGCGTGATTGGATGCCCCATGCGGTTGCCCATATCCTGCGGCATGATGACCGGAATTCTCTTCATGGGTTCGCTTGCTCTTAACCTTGCCGATACCAATGTAATGGGCTGCGGTAAGCAGAGAAGCCGGTGCTCCTTGCAGCATGGATTTGATGCGCTGAAAGCTGACGCCCATCTGCTTGTAATACGTCATGAAATTGCCGACGTTCGATATGAGCTGGGTAACAAATGTTAAATAATATACAAAGAGGGACAAATCCCCGACGGTAAAATCGCCGTTTCGCATCTTAAGGCTTGCGAGCACGAGGATCAGGCCGGTACCGAGGTTAACGGAGTTCGTGAATACGGAGGACAAGGTTTCCGTCAGAAGTTTATCCTTCACCATGGATTGGCGCCGTTTCTCGCTCAGACTTACGAAACGCTCCACCACGCGTTTCTCCGCTCCTGCGACCTGGATCGCCTGCACGTTGGCAAACATTTCGCTGATCGCCCCGGTTACCTTGGCGGTCGATTCCCGGCTTGCCGCCCTGTATTTCTGGATGCGCGCGGTTGCGATCTGGGCTGCGGTCACCACCAGAATCAAAGGAACGAACACGAGAATCGTTAGCTGCAGATCGATGGATATGAGAATCCAGCTGGCGACAATGACGAAACCGACAAGCCCTAATGTATCTACTGACCAGCTCGTCGCTTCTTCGGCCTGATCCACGTCATCCCGGAAATTGCTGATGGCTTCTCCGGGCGAGCAAGGGATCGCTCGCGCGCCGGGCTCCTTCATGACATGCGACAGCATATTGCGGCGGAGCAAGGTGCTGATGCGGAAGCGGAAATGCACGTCTGTCATAAAGCCGCCGAAGATCAGCGCAATCCGTGCCAAGGCAGCGCCGATAAGCAGCACCGCAATCGCCCAAACGCCGTAAGGAAAAGAATAAGTGCCTTCCAAATGGTCGAAGAAGGCCTTGGTTAACAGTCCGGGCACAAGCGGGGCCATATGGATAAGGGACCACGCAAACAGGTTGATGAGGTACAACCCCGGGCGGTACATAATCAACCGCCAGAAAAAATGCCTAGTTTTCATGCCAGCACCTCCTCCATTCCAACGGCAAGCATGCGGCTGAACCGCGATTGCGGATCTGAGGCCAGCTCTTCCCTGCGGCCGCTTTCGAGCATTCTTCCGTTCTCCAGTATGAGAATCCGGTCGGCGCGCTGAACCGTAGCCAGACGATGGGCAATTATAATGCAGGTCTTCTCCTGCAGCAGACGCGAAATGGCTGCTTCGATCCGGTATTCCGTTAACGGATCAAGCCGGGAGGAAGCCTCATCAAGAATGACAAGACCCGGATCCGTCAAAAATACGCGTGCAAACGCCAGCAGCTGGGCCTCGCCCGCAGACAGGCTTCCGCCTCCAGAAGCCAGATTGGTATCCAGCCCTTCGGGAAGCGAGCCGTACCAATCCCCTAGTCCAAGCTCTTCTAACACGGATATAATGCGGGTATCGGCTATGCCTTCATCAAACAAGGTCAGATTATCCCGGACGGTTCCCTCAAGAATCTCAATATTCTGCGTGACCATGGCGACCTTCCGCCTTAGTTCATGGAGCTTGCAGCCTCGAATATCGGTTCCCGCCAGCTCGATGCTTCCCTCCTGTGGATCATAGAAGCGTAGCAGCAGGCGTGCGATCGTCGTTTTGCCGCTGCCTGTACGGCCGAGCAGCCCAAGAGTCTGGCCCGGCTCAAGGCGCAGCTGCAGATTTTCAAGCGTAGCCTGCCCGCCCTCTTCGTAAGCGAAGTTAAGGTTCCGGAATTCCACCGACAATGGGCCTGACGGAAGCGGCGCGCCAGGGCCGTCTTTGATCCGGGGCTCGGTTGCAAGCAGGTCGCGGACCCGCATCAAGCTGGCATCCGCTTTTTGCAAATCCTCCAATTGGGTACGAATCTTTTCAATAGGCTTGGCCAGCAGCTCCGTATAATAAAACACGAGATAGATGGAGCCGATCGTCAAGCCGCCCTGTCCGTTTTTCCACAGTATGGCGCACACGATAAAAGCCGCTGCATTGCCAAGCGCAAACACCAATATCGTGGTGCTCCACATCAAGAAAAATCCGATGAACGCACGAACGCGAACCGGCAGCATCCGCCTGGCCATCTCATAAAATCGATTCATGACATATCCGGCCGCCCCGTTGGCACGCGTATCTTCGGTTCCTTCAAGGTGCTCGCCGATGAATCCGTAGAAATCCGCGTTCAGCTCGCGCCACCGCTTCCAGACCGGTATCGCAAATCGCCGGATATGTTGAATGACGTAAATGCTGCCGACCACAAACACCGTCATGACAAGGCCGATCCAGAAGTTCTCCCGATACAGCAAAGCCAGGATCCCGATCATGAGGATCAGATTGCCGAACAGATGGATAATGAAACTGGAGAAGAAATTGGCGAGCGCATTCACATCGCCATCCACCCGTTCAATTAGAGATCCGGAGGTTTGGGTTTTGTGGAAGCTCATATCCAGCGACAGGCAGTGCTCCGCCAACTCGGCACGAAGCTTGTTGGTGGTCGTCCAGCCCAGGTTCTCGCTATAATAAGCCGCCGCTATGGAAACGCCTTGTTGAAGCAATGAAAAGAGAATAAAAAATCCTGCCGCATAATAAAGGGAGGTCAGGCTTCCCTCTCCTTGAGCCGTATCGATGAAATACCGGATGATCTGCGGATTGATCAATTGGAGCCCAATGGAAAATAACAGCAGCACCGTCAGGGCTGCCAGAAGCTTCTTATGGGGGAATACGTACCTGACGAGCATCTCCCGATACATCCCAATCCCCGTGGTCCTTCGCTTGCTGTTTAACGTGTGATCGCTTTGCATTTCGTTTATAATCCCTCCGCTTCGGTTAACCCTATTGATAATAATAAGCTCCATGGTAAGATATGACAAGAACGTGGGTTCCCGTTTTTCAAATAAATCACTAGGAATCGTTATGGGACGCACCAGCACCAAGTAAAACCTGAGCCCTAGCTTCTGGATCACGCCAAGAAGACCAGCCCCTCGGCATGGGAGCTGGTCTTCTAACAGGTTACGTATAGGAATCAAGATTTCTTATGTCTCTGCAACTATTTTCAAGAATTGATTGATCATTTCAGGGGTTATTTCCTGCTTCTCAGGCATGGTTGTAACGGCTGCGTTCTTGTCGACAGATTGAATGGCTACGTTGGATCTGACTCCATTCGAAGCGATACCGGTTCGGGCTTGACCATCATGAACGTTATCATGGTTGGCTAACATCATCATCAAAAAAGCACTTCCCAATCCGATCGACCACATACTCATTTTGTTTTTCTTGTTCATCGTCGTTGCTCCTTCCATCACTTGTAGTGACATACTTAGTATAAGGTCCGAACCTTAGTGAGAGATGAAAGCAATCTAAAATTCAGTTAAGCAAGTGACGATAGGATCAATTTCATGATAGTCCGTCTTTGGGCTGGATGCATAACATTGTTTTTTCATAGACTCGAACGAATCGTTCGCCTAACAAGAATAATAAAGTGATGCCGATAACGTTTATTTCCAAACCTGATCAAGTTTATCAGAATAAAAAGCAATGGCTCTCTGATAGCTCCTGGTCCCCTCGTCATTACTGGTTTCGCTTAATTCTCTAAGCAGCAGTTCCATCGCCTTGTCATACTGTCGCAAATTGTACAAGGTCATCGCGTAGAACACCCTGAACTCCCGCGCCCCGGGGTAATCCCGCAGTCCCTGCTCGAATGTCTCCTTGGATTTGCCGTACATCCCCAATGTGCGGTATGTGCTTCCAAGTCCAAGCAAGGCGCCGCACCGTTCTGGATCCTTCAGCCCTAAAGAGATCGCCTTCTCGTAATAAGGAACCGCTTCGCTCTCAAGGCCCATCATATCATGCACCCAGGCCAGCTGATAATGGATATCCGGATCATCCGGGGATTGGGGCAGCAGCTCAAGGAGAATTTTTTTCGCTTCCTCCGGTTTGCCTTCGGCGCGAAGTTCAATGGCTTGTTGTATCGTTGTCATGGGGCACATCCCTCTGAGTTTTATCCGCGTTTCCTACCTTATCTTACCAGACGCCATCCGCACTGGTCAAAATGCAACACCCGCCTCATCTTATAAATAACTTAAAGATGAGGCGGGTGTCACAAGCTGCCTGCTTACTTCTTATTGTTTATGCTTTGTTCTCAACGTTCAAAGCTGGCTTTCCTCAGCCGCCATATGGGCTTTGCCCGGCCAGAACGCCCACTTGCCCAACAGCGTCGTGATTGCGGGTACCAGGAAAGGTCTCACGATGAACGTATCCAGCATAACCCCGATGGCCGTGATGATCCCAAACTGTACCAGCACTTGAATCGGAAGCGTGGCCAGTACGGCAAAGGTTCCTGCCAGGATCAAGCCGGCCGAGGTGATCACCGAGCTGGTCTCTCCAACGCCTTCTTTGATCGCTTGCTTCAGCGGCATTTGCTTCCGCTTTTGCCATATGCTCGAGATCATGAAGATGTTGTAGTCCTCGCCTAACGCAACCAGGAACACGAACGAATACAACGGAATCGCTCCCTGGATGGCTTCCGCGCCCAGGCCGTAATGAATGATGATCCAGCCAAGCCCGAGGGCCGAGAAGTAAGACAAAATGACGGTTGCAATCAGATAAACGGTAGCTACAACGGATCTCAAATATACCAATAAGAGCAGCGTAATCAAACCGATAACGACGGGGATGATCAATTTGGCATCATGCTCGCCAGCGATCTCGGTGTCGTACTGGGTAGCCGTTTGACCGGAGATCCACACGGCTTCGGCCGGATTGCCGACACCTGCCTTCTCCAGTGAAGCCTCCGCGATCTCCCGAAGATCCGGAATGTGCTGCATTGCTTCCATGGAGTAAGGATTCATGGACAGCTCGATTTCATAACCGATGATATCGTTATTCTCGGCCCCATTCTGCGGCTCGGATACGCGATCCACGAAATCCAGCGCTTTCAGCCGCTCCTCGAGGTCCAAAGCTTGCCCCCCGCTGTCCACCATCACGCGAACCGGCGCAAGCTCTCCTTCCGAGAACTGCTCGCCGATGACGGCGAATCCTTCACGCGAAGGTACATCCTCAGGGAAAGAGGATAAGAGATCGTAAGTGAACTTGATTTGGGACGAGAACGTTGCGAGTCCACCCAGTAATACCAATGCTGCCAAAACGACGGTCCAAGGCTTCGTTGTCACCAAGCGGCCGATCCGGCTCTCCTTCTCCTTGTGAGGGGCAGGAACCGGCTTTCCTTTTTTCCGTGCGCGTTCCGCTTGCATCTCCGGGGTTCTCGGAATGAAAGGATAGAACGAACCTCTGCCGAAAATAGCCAACAATGCGGGCACCAATGTCAGACTGGCTATAAACATGATGAGAATCGACAAACTGAAAGGCACGGCAAAACGTTGATATGCCCCGTACTGAGCCAGCAGCAGCGCGAACAGAGACAATACAACCGTGAAGCCGCTCATCGCAATAGCGCCTGATGAGCTGGTAATCGCCTGAAACAAGGCCTTGCGTTTATCGGGCTCGTGCCATAACAGCTGGCGGAATCTCGAGATCAGGAACAAGCAATAATCCGTTCCGGCTCCAAAGAGCAGCACGGTCATAATGGCGATGGACTGGGAATCCACCGTGATCCAGCCTTGATCCGCCATGAACCCGAGAATCGGGCTTGTTACCATATACGCAAAGCCGACCGCAACCAAAGGAATCAGGGCCAGAATCGGTGAACGGTAAATCAACAGCAGCAATATCAGAACAAGAAGCACGGTTGCAATCATGAGCGATACGTCGGCATCCTCAAACAATCCGGTTGCATCAATAGATATTCCCACCGGTCCCGTTACGCGAGCGCTGATTCCGTCTCCGCTCTGAACGGCAGCCTGAAACGGATTGCTGCCCAGCAATTGTTCCGACCGCTTCTCCAGCTCGGCCGTTCCTTCCTTAAGCTGGTCCGTCTCCTGATCTTCTTCAAAAAATACAGGCATCACCAGCGTGCTCCGATCCTCTGATAACTGGGCGCTTAAGGCTTGCGGAGGCAGCTGATGGAAAGGAACGACGAACGTCTGATACGGGAGCGGATCGGACTCAAGGCTTGCCGTCAATTCCTGCAGCTTGGTCAGATCCTCTTCGTTTAATCCGCTTTCTTTATGCCATACGACGAGAGCCGGCACGCCGCCGTTGCTCGGAAATTCCTTGTCGGCCATCGCTTCCGCTACGACGGACGGAACATCCTCCTTCAGATTGGCTGCATTGTTATCCTCTTTATCTCCAACAGCCGGCCATAGCAAATTCAACGCCAGCGCGATGAGTATCCATACACAGAGCGTGACCCATTTGCTTCGCTTTCCCGCTACCCATTTTCCGTAATTCGGTCCTGATCCGTGCATATGCAGATCCTCTCCATTCCTACGTAGTCTTTGTACTTCATCATGGTTCTTCCTTCGTAAACCTTTCGATGCAACATTGCAAATTAATTATATATACCGGTCGGTTAATTTTCAATATTTATTTTGAAAATGCGCCCCTCATGTCTTACACTATACACAGGAGGTCATCATGACAAAAATACGTAACCCCCGAAATCCCGGACGTCCCAAAGCAGCTGCCGATCAGATTCCCATCCAGGAAACGATCCTCTGGACCGCCTCCAAATTGTTCATGGAGAATGGCTACGAGTCCGTATCGTTGCAGCAGATCGCGAAGGCTTGCCAAGTGACCAAGGCTTCCATCTATTATCATTTCACAAGTAAACCCGAGCTGTTTAAAATAGCGGTAACCACGATTCTAGATAAAGCTTATGCTTCTACACATCGCTTTTTGCAGGAAGCCGATACCCTAGAGGCTGGATTGATCCGGGTAGCCGAAGCGAAGATTGCCAAGCCTCATGCCGAAATGGAGACCATGATGCGGGAAGCGGAGCCTTTCTTGTCTAAGGAGCAAATGGCCGCTATCCGTGAGGCGGAACAGCGGATTCATGAAGTCCTTGCCGAACAGATTCATCAAGCCATGCAATCCGGCGAACTTCGGGAAGGCAACGCCTTGCTAATGGCACAGGCTTTCTCGGCCATGCTGATGCTGGGCAATCGTGAAGACACCCGAAGCGGTTATGCCAGCTCCCGTGATATGGCTGTTGACATCGTTGATTTATTCCTGCATGGGGCTGTAAGGCCTTCCAACGAGAATCTCGATGTGTAATTCCAAGCATAATCGGGCAAATTTCTAGACTAGAAGAGTTTCAACGACTACAACCAAAAAGAACGGAGGTCTGTTAATGACCTCCGTTCTTTTTGATGCCTGTTTAGATTTCATTCCAGAACGCAACGTCTTCCAGCGGCAATCTTACCGTCGGACGGCCTGGAGCGGCTGCTTTCCCGATGGCGATCAGCATCACGCTGCGGTAATGGGAAGGAATATGGAACTCCTCCACAAACCGATCCTTGTTATATCCGCCCATCGGAACGGTATCGTATCCTCTGGCGCGAGCGCTCAGCATCAGCTGCATGGAGATCAGTCCGGCATCCACGTCCACGATGCTTTCCTTAATGGACGGAGCCAGGTTCGCATACATATTTTCGGCCGTATGAATGAAGCGCTGCTTCACCTCTTCGGTCATATAACCGGCTTCTTCAGACATGGAATAAATTTTCTCGCCCTTCTCATACCATTTCAGATCGCCCAATACAGCGATGACGGCCGATGCTTGAAGAACATGCTCCTGATTGTTGGCGATCGGATGCAGCTTCTTCAAGAGGTCCGCATCATCGATCACAAGAAAACGCCATGGCTGCAGGTTGCTTGAAGAAGGCGCAAGTGTAGCATCCTTCAAGATCGCTTCCATCTCTTCTCTTGGAATCTTCACCGATGGGTCGTATTGACGAACCGAGTGGCGTTCCTGAATCACCGTTTGAAAATCGGGTTTTGTTGTCGTTGTTGCAGACATGGTTATCCCTCCAAATTTATATTGTGCAATATTCTGCACAGTTTATATCGCGGCTTAACTGTGTTGTTTAATGCACAGTATAAAGCACACCTAAATTATTTGTCAACCCAATTTAGAAGGGTTCATTGAGCGATGTCCGCGATCGTGCGCGACTCCAGTATTTTCAAGGTGCTCTCCTCAATCTCGGACAAGATGCCGGCAAAGGACTCCTTGATTTCCTCGGCAAAACAATGCCCTGCTGCCGCGTCCAGCATGCTGTCGCTAATCGAGCTGTGAACCTGAAGAATCGAGTATACTTCAGCCAGCGAAATATCGTGGGCATTCTTCCTCAGACGGTATCCCCCGTCCCTTCCTTCACGCGATTCAATCAGATCCGCTTGGGCAAGAGTTTTCAGCACGCGCCGAATCAACGTCGACTCCGAGTGGAGATACGATGCGATATCGCCGCTAGAACACTTGCCGGAGTGACGCTCAAGGGTCACAAGCGCTTGCACGGCAATACTGAAGGTTTTATAGGTGGACGGGCAGGCCATTGTCGATTTTTTGGAGGCCGCTTCTTTATTTATGCTCATGTTCCTACCCCCTTTTTAGAATAAAAAGCCCTTGAATGGGTACTCACCGGCAGAAGCAGATGTTCCCATCCAGCTTTTCATTATTGTAACGTAATCCTGACACTCCTTCAAGAACATAAGGGCCGCTGCTTAATGGCCCTCGTCCTCGACCAGCGCTTGCGACTCAAACAAATTCGCCTCCCGGTAATTCACGTCCATTCTAAGCTGGCTTGCCTGCGTCCGGTCTATATCGCCTTGCTCGAACATGCTCTGAATCTCGTTACGCTCGGATTGAATCGCTTTAAGTTCCAGTTCCATGCGTTCACTGCTCAGCTTCTGTTTTCTTCGGCTCCAAACGCGATCGTTCTGGAGAAAATGCTCCATTGCACGATAATCCGCGATTACCGCTTGCAAGATTTCCTTCTTCTCCGCCGGCTTCACCGCTTGAATTTCGACGATCGCCGCACGAATGGCCTCGAGCTTCAACGCCTTATACTGGTCCCAATCCGGATGATCCGGAGACATCGGCACTTCTTTGGGCTCGTTGTTTGTCAGCAAGCGCTTCAAATTCTGCCATAATGTTCTCATTAACAGCTTGATTTTGTATCGGCTGGCAAGCAGCATTTCGACTCTGTCAAGCGAGGATAGGAACAGCTCGGCTGCTCGCGTTGAGGCTTTATGTTCCTTAAGCCATGCTTCGGCAACGCTTCGCTCCGCCGCCAGGCCGATTTTTCTAACTGCGATCGTGGCTTCCCAGAACTCCTTCATGTCGCTCTTATCCGTGATATGAGATTGCTGAAGCCGCTTAGTATACGCATAGATGAGCTGGACTGCCTCTTCCTTGTTCTCGTCGGTCATTTCTTCCCGTACGGTGCGAAGACCCGCCTGGAGCATTTGAATCCGTGCTTCTTTTCCAGGATCGATCATCGTCGCCGTATCGGCATTTTTTTCCCGGGTCAACAGCGGGAGCAGGACACTCGCGATCACCAGGGTTAAGAGAATGACGCCCGCACAGATAAACAGCATCAAGCTTCGCTCCGGAAAAGGACGGTTGTCCGCAAGGGTCAGCGGAATGGAGAAGGCCGCGGCCAGCGTCAATGCTCCCCTAACGCCCGAGAGGGCCGTCAGCAGGGAAGATTTGAACTGACGGTTCGTTGATACCCATACCCATGCGAATCGCAGCAATATCAGCACAGCCGTTATCAGAAATATGTAACCGACGACTTGTCCGTTATTATAGGCAGGGTCACTCC
This sequence comes from Paenibacillus sp. CR_12, assembly GCF_041953985.1. Lineage (NCBI taxonomy): Bacteria > Bacillati > Bacillota > Bacilli > Caryophanales > Paenibacillaceae > Paenibacillus > Paenibacillus sp. CR_12. Next base: position 717,946 of record NZ_JAVFHO010000002.1, read on the forward strand.
ATATTTGATTCACGACGCCCGGAATTTCATGCCCTAGCAGAATGAACACTAATCCGTTTAGCGTAAAAAGAATGACGGACCAGGTGCTGTCCGATACCACTCTGAGCTTGATGGACGCCGAGCGCATGCGATCCCTCTCCACTGCGTGGGTGACGCCCGCCGCAACGACGGCCAGAATCCCGGATACATGAAACTCCTCGGCTATGAGGTAAATGATAAACGGCGTCAGGATGATGATCAGCATATGAAGCGTGACATCCTCCATACCGAGCCGGCGCAGCAGCATTCTGAACCAGATCACAAGAAAACCCAGCAATGCACCGATGATGATTCCTCCGACCGCGATAACCAAAAAACTGCCGATAGCCTTCGTCAGGGAGAAATAACCCGTCACCGTTGCTGCAATTGCAAAGTTGAATGCAACCAGACCGGATGCATCATTCATCAGCGCTTCGCCTTCAAGCAAATGCATGATTTTACCCGGTAGCTTCACTCTACCCGACAAGGAGCCTACCGCTACCGCGTCCGTAGGCGACAGTATCGCTGCCAGGGCGAAGGCCGCCGATAACGGGATTGCCGGAATGAGCCAGTGAATGAAAGGCCCCGCGATGAAGACCGTAGCAAATACGAGACCCAGCGCCAGCAGCAGGATGTACGATCTCAGCTTCCATAACTCGTCGCGCGGGGTCAGCTTTCCATCATTGAACAAGAGCGGCGCGATGAACAGAACCATGAACAATTCGGGATTCAGCGGCACATGATGAAAACCTTGGACATAGGCCACCCCGATTCCGAGGGCGATCTGGATCAGCGGGACCGGAATGAACGGCAGAAATCGATGGATCATATTGGAGATCCCGATCAAAACCAGAAAAATAAGGACCATTAAAAATATTTCCACCCTGCATTCGCTCCTTTTCTGAGGGGATTCATCTATGTAACATTCACTGCCTTTCAATAGACGGGTTTAGGTTATGTAGAATACCAATGGTTTATTAATGAGGCGGTAAAGTTTCAGCCTTTTGCCTTGATCATAAAAAGGCCCCCTAAAGAGTGTCCTTTAGGAAGCCTATTTAACCAGCCGTTTCGTATTAATAAGCAGTCCAGCCGGCATCGGCTGTGACGACGGTGCCGTTGACAAAGCTGGCTTCGTCCGAAGCGAGGAACAATACCACCTTCGCGATCTCTTCCGGTTCGCCCGCCCGCGGGTTCAGGTTCATGCCGGCCATGGCTCGTTCCATGCCGAACGAATTCGGCGCGTTGATGGTGGTGCCGATATTGGTGCTGACGCCGCCCGGAGCAACCGCATTACAGCGGATGCCCTGCGTCGCATACTGGAAGCCGACATTTTTGGTCAAGCCGACCACGGCATGTTTGGCCGCCGTATACGAAGCGCCCGCCCTGGACCCCATCAGGCCTCCGGCAGAAGCAATGTTCACAATGACTCCGCTTTTCTTCTCCAAGAAGATCGGCAATGCTTTACGAATGGTTCTCATCGGCCCCGTTGCGTTGATGGCGAATACGCGGTCCCACAGCTCATCCGTCACGTCCGCTGCCGGCACGAAATTGTCCATGATGCCGGCATTGTTGATCAAGATATCAAGCGTTCCGTATTCTTTAACGGTGGCGTCCACCAACTGCTGCACTTCTTCTTCCTTGGCAACATTCGCGGCCACAGCCAAGGCCGTGCCGCCATTCGCTGCGATTCCGTCCACTACGGCTTGCGCCGCCTCAAGCCGAAGGTCGGACACCACGACTTTTGCGCCTTCTGCAGCAAACAATTCTGCCGTCGCTTTTCCCATTCCGGAAGCAGCCCCGGTTACAATCGCAACTTTACCAGATAATCTCATGCTTCATACCCCCATTATTCGTTGATCAAATTTTAATATCAGGCACAATATATCAACAGCTGTTCAATACCAGACATATGTCAAATCTAGTATAATCAAAGTATGATATAGGTCACAATCATTAAAAAACGCAAAAGTGTGCGTTAACGAACAAAATACGGGGATCTGTTTATATTTGAAATAATTAAATTCGTTATATTTTCACCGAAAGGACTCTTGCCTATGCAAACGAACAGAAAAAGGAGCGACCGGCGCATCGTCCGCAGCAAAGAGGCTTTAAAGCAGTCGCTGCTGTCGCTGCTCTCGCAAAAAAGCTTCTCCAGCATTTCCATCACGGAAATCGTCGAATCGGCCAACTATAATCGAGGTACCTTCTATACCCACTATGACAACAAAGAGGCTCTGCTGGATGATATCCTGACTCCGCTCATGGAGGAGCTAATCGCTTCATTTAGAGCTCCATACGGGGATGTCGACGTTTTTCATATCGATGAGCTGCCCGCCAACGCGGTCAAAATATTCGACCATATCCATCAAAATGCCGGCGTGGACACGTCCCTGTTCAAAAGCGATGTGCTGCCGCTGATCCGGGATAAAATGTTCTCCGCCCTTAAGCAAATCGCCTTGGAGGATTTGGACTATCCGGGCGAAGAGCTCAATCATGAACTTCTCATCATTTATAATATGAACGCCTTAATCGGCCTGGTATTCCACTGGATCGAGAACAATTTCCACTATTCCGTCCCTTATATGAGGGATCAGCTGATTCTTATGATCAACTGGAGGCCGCGAAGCGTTAGGACGCAGATCAAGCGGACGGACCCTACATGAAATCGGCGTTGATAACCTTGATAAGGAAGTAGAAAAACCATGAGCCCTTTCTTAAGCAAGTGAAAGGATTCATGGTTTTTCAACGTCGAACTGCCATAGAACACCATTTAAAATACGCTTTCTCCTTTCCTTCACAGGTTCCTCAGCGGTTAATCGATCATGAACCCGCTTTTCTTACAACCGGATTCTTATTCTTGTTGGTCTAAAGGCATGGATAGGACCGTCATCGTCGTTGTATGCCCATACTCGCTGCACTGATAGATAAAGGTTTCGAGAGACTTCATCGAACCTGTTTCGATTTTCATCAGAAAATTGTATTGACCGCTGACTTGGTATATCTCGACGACCTCCTGCGATTGTTTGGCGAATGTCGTCAGACGGCCGCAATGACTGGCCTGGATCAGGATGAAGGCCGTTACGCCCTTCCCCATTTTTTCAGCTGAAAGAACCGTACGATACTCTGTAATTACGCCTTTCTCCTCCAAACGCTTCACACGCTCGGATACCGCAGGCTGCGTCATGTTGACCTTTCTCCCCAATTCGGAGAAGGAGATTCTTGCATTATGCTTTAACAGCTCCAAGATTTGAAGATCAATTTGATCCATGATTACACACTCCCTGCCTTCCCAACTACAATTTCCAAGTCGAATGTACGAAACAGCTATGATTTCAAAGTATTACGGTAGGAATTCCTTGATTATCATCTGTAACTATACGGCTCTGATTTATACAATGGAACTAGGTTAACAAGCCACATTCTAGGAGGTAAATACAATGACGATCAGCCTGCACGATTCCATACGAATCGGAACCTTACAATTGAAGAACCGAATGATCATGGCTCCTATGCAGCAAAATCAAGGAACGCCGGATTCTCATGCAACCGATTATCATGTGAAATTTTACAGTGAACGGGCGGAACATGTCAGTATGATCATTATCGAATCTACCGTCGTGTCGGCAAACGGCCGGTTGTTCCCGGACGATATTGGAATATATACCGAACTGCATGCAGCTTCCCTACGCAGAATTGTCGATGCGGTCCATGCGAAAGGAACGCCGATCTTCATCCAATTGACCCACGCTGGCAGAAAAGCATGGCCTACCGTCACCGAAAAAAGTCTGGCTCCTAGTGCGATTGCCTACGATGATCAATATGGACTTCCCGAAACGATGTCCCAAGCGGACATTAACGCGGTCATCGACCAGTTCCGGATGGCTGCCCGCCGAAGCCTCCAGGCCGGCTTTGATGGAATCGAGCTTCATGCCGCCCATGGTCATCTCCTCCACCAATTCCTCTCTCCGCTGTCGAATCGGCGAACGGACGCATATGGTGGGAGCCTTGAAAACAGAGTCCGCTTCATCCAGGAAGTTCTGGCGGGCATCCGTACCGAAGTAGGAAACGCCTACCCGGTGCAATTGCGGGTTTCTGCATCCGACTTTGCCGATGGCGGCCTGACGCCGGCAGAGGTTGCGCTGGCCTTGACGTACCTTCAGTCCGAACTGGATGCCGTGCATGTATCTTCAGGCGGTCTCGTTCCTGCTGCGCCTTTAGCCACGCCGGAAGGCTACCAAACACCTTATGCGGCGGTGATCAAACAATATGTAAACATTCCGGTAATCGCGGTCGGCAATATACGCACCCAGGCGTTCGCCAATTTCATTCTAGCAGATGGGATGGCAGATATGATAGCCATCGGCCGCCCATTGCTGGAAGATGCAAATTTCGGTAAAAAAATGCTGACCTTAGTTTAATGACTGCGAACTCAAGCAACATAGTCGTTAACTTGCGCAATTCAATAGAAAAGCCAAAGGCCGTCTCCACAGGGAGCTTGAAACTCCCCTTGGAGACGGCCTATTCTTGAAGCCGATCAATTTTGCATCTGAACCAATTTGCCGATCCTCCTCAATAAACCGTGATCAAACGCCCCCATTGCTGTAGCAAATGGACAGGAGGTTTAGATTACCGTCAGGATCGAAACATCTTAAGCCGGCGGCAGGGTCGTCGATTGGCGGACGATCAGCTCCGGGGGGAGCACGATTCGACGGGCAGGATCACCCTTGCCGGACAGCCCCCTTACGACAAGATCAACCGCCATGCGGCCCATCTGCTCGATCGGCTGGGCAATAACGGTCAGCGGCGGATCGGTTACGCTGGCCAGAATCGTATCGTCAAAGCTGACGACCGAACATTCCTCCGGTACGCGCAGTCCGAGTTCGCGGGCCGCCCGAAGGGCACCGACCGCCAGCAGGTCGTTGCAGCAGAACAGTGCCGTGGGTCTTACCGCTAGCTCCAGCATGGCTTTAGCTCGTCGGTAACCATCCTCGATCTTATGGTCACAGGCCGCAATACAGCCGGGGGACAGCTCCAAACCGTGTGAAGCGGCAGCTTCAACAAATCCCCTTACCCGCTCGCTGCTGCTTGTCACCCGTTCATTCTCAGCAAGCACTGCGAGTCTGCGATGACCCAATTGTAGCAGATGCTCCGCAGCCAGCCGTCCTCCCTCCAGGTCATGTACCCGGACGCTGCTGGCATCAAGCGCAGGATTGTCCCGGGCAATAAGCGCTATCGCCAGCGAATGCTCTTGAAGCGGCTTAAGCAGCTCGCCATGGGATATACCCGTCCCGATAATCACGCCATCCACTTGCTTCTGCCTCAACAGATTAACGTAGCGCTTTACTTTCTCTTCTTGGTTGTCCGTGCTGCAGATGATCACGCTGTAACCGAGCTGATGTCCTTGATCCTCGACGGAGCGAGCCATCTCGGCAAAAAACGGGTTGGAGATATCGGGAACGAGCAATCCAAGAGTAAAGGTTCTTTTGCCGGCGAGGGCGGAAGCAATCGCGTTCGGCCGATAGTTCAGGCGCTTCATGATATCCAGAATTTCCTCACGCCGTTCGCGGCTGATCTTGCCCTTGCCGTTGATGACATGAGAAACGGTGGCAATGGAGACGCCGGCTTCGCGCGCAACGTCATAAATAGTCGCTCTTATCATCCCTTGTGCTCCATTTGTTTAATTTTGGAATTTCAATTTATTATGCGCCTTCCTCTCTTTTAGCGCAAGGCCGATTTATCGTTAATGCCGCCTGCAGACATTCAATCAAGAACCCTTGCCTGGATCTTATCTGACTTTATCTCATCAGCCAGTCATGATCCGGGTCGTTGCGGAATTTCCATATTCGCTTCGGACCTGCCATGACGTTCAGGTAATATACGTCATAACCCGGAGGGGCGGAAACCGGATGGTAGCCTTCAGGCACCATCACGGCCTCGCCGTCTTTGACCGCCATCGTTTCGTTCAGCGACCGGTCATCCGTGTAGACCCGCTGCACGGCAAACCCCTGCTCCGGCTCAATCCGGAAATAGTAGGTTTCCTCCAGCAGCGACTCCTCCGGCAGCTCGTCGCGGTCATGCTTGTGGGGCGGGTAACTGGACCAGTTGCCTCCGTCCGTGAACACCTCGACCACCAGCAAACTGTCGGCCGGCTTTTGCTCCGGCAGAATATTGTGCACCAGGCGCGACATGCTGCCGCTGCCCCGGTTCTCGACGCCCACATCCTGCGGCTCAATCAGACGTGCCCGATGATTCCCTTGCCCCGGGGCAAGGCACACCGCCAGCTCCGTTTCAGTAAGAGCCTTGACCTCATATTGCTGTTGCGAAGGCACATAAACGGTATAGGGGGGCGTCTTTTCGAACACGCTCATGCGTTTGCCAATGTTGTCCCAGCTTTCTCCCGCGGCCTTCACGTCGGCCCGCCCGGACAGCAGAACAAGGGCCGCCTCCTGATCTCCCGTGGCCCGGCTCAGCGTCTGGCCTTCGCTCAAACGGAAAACCTGGAAGCCTACGTACTCCCATCCTGCCGTCTGCGGCGTAATCGACAGCACGCATCCGTCCCGGTCCGGAGTCGTTGCGGGTACAATGAAGTTCGGCATGGTCTTTCTCCTCCTTTGTCGTGGATCAGATCTGCTAATCACGAAGCTATTAACCCACTGAAGTACCGGCGGTCAGCTCGGCCAGCTTCACCGGACGGCCCTGTTCCAGCGAGCGTTTAGCCGCCAGCGCAATCAGCTCCGCCTGCAGGCCGTCGTGACCGCTAACCGGCACTGGCGTGCCGTTCTGAAGGCTTTCGATAAACTGCTTCGCCTCGTTCATGTACGCTTCCGTGTACCGTTCCAGAAAGAAATACAACGGCTTGTCACGGGTGACGCCTTCCGGGCCGCTGACCACCGTGGTGCTCGGATAATCGTTGTCGGCGGTCACGCTGCCGCCGGAGCCGAATACCTCCACCCGCTGATCATACCCGTAGACGGCTTGGCGGCTGTTGTCGATGACGCCGAGCGCGCCGTTTTCAAACCGAAGCATCGTCACGGCTGTGTCAATATCGCCCTGCTCGCCGATGGCGGGGTCCACCAGCACCGCGCCTTGGGCAAACACCTCGACCACCTCGCTGCCCGATAGGTAACGGGCGATGTCAAAATCATGAATCGCCATATCCATAAACAGGCCGCCGGAACCTTTAATATATTCCGGATGCGGCGGGTTCGGATCGCGCGAGGTTATCTTGATCAGATGCGGTTCCCCGATCCTTCCCTCGGATACAATCTCCCGAACGCGTCTGAAGTTGTGGTCGAACCTGCGGTTGAAGCCGATCTGCAGGCTAACGCCTGCCGCTTTTACGGCCGCCAGCGCTTCGAGGGTCTGGTCCACGCTCAAACTGACCGGCTTCTCGCAGAAAATATGCTTGCCGTTTGCGGCGGCCTGCTTAATGAACGGGACATGCGTATCCGTCGAGGAGCAGATCAACACGGCATCGATATCCGGGCTTTCCAAGATTTCGATGCTGTTGTTTGTGACGACGGGGATGGCCCGCGACGCCGCCCAGGCACGCAGCTCATCGCCGGCGAACAGGTCGCCGATGGCCGATATTTTCGCGCCGGGGATGCGCAGCAGGTTATCCGCATGGATTTTGCCGATTCGTCCGGCACCGATGATTCCGATATGAATGGTTTTCATATGAACGTCTCCTCTGCTTCAGGGCTACCAGCGCGCCGTCACCATTTTTTTGCGGGTATAGAATTCCACGCCGTCCGTGCCGTTGGCATGCAGGTCTCCATAGAAGGAGTTTTTCCAGCCGGAGAACGGAAAGAAAGCCATCGGCGCAGGAACGCCGAGGTTTACGCCCAGCATGCCGGCATCGATATGTTCGCGGAACTGGCGCACATCGCTGCCGTCCTGCGTGAACAGACAAGCCCCGTTGGCGAAATCGGAGCGGTTCGATATGTCGATGGCCGCATCCAGTGTTTCCGCCCGCATGATGGACAACACCGGGGCGAAAATTTCGTCCTTCCAAATCTTCATTTCGCTTGTCACTTCATCGAAAATCGTCGGTCCGACGAAATATCCGGCCCCGTTCACGGCCTCGTCCGCGCGGCCGTCACGAATCAGCTTCGCTCCTTCCCGCTCGCCCGCTTCGATATAAAAGAGCGTGCGCTCCTTGTGGGCTTGCCGGATCACCGGCCCCAGGAAGACGCCTTCGTCCGCTCCGTTGCCGATGGAGATTTCATCGGCCGCCTGCTTCAGCTTCGCGATCAGCGGTTCGGCTACGTCCCCTACGGCCACCACCACGGAGCAGGCCATGCAGCGCTCACCGGCAGAGCCGAAGGCAGCGCTGACGATCTGGGTGACGGCGGCGTCCAAATCGGCTGTCGGCATCACGATGCTGTGGTTTTTTGCTCCGGCCAAGGCCTGCACGCGCTTGCCATGGGAAGAAGCGGTTTTGTACACATGCTCCGCCACCGGTTGGGAGCCGACGAAGGACACGGCGGCGATGCCGGGATGCTCCAGCAAAGCGTTGACTACATCATGGGCGCCGTGAACGAGGTTCAGGACGCCGTCCGGCAGGCCCGCTTCCGAGAACAGCTCTGCCAGGCGCTGAGCCAGGAGCGGCGTACGTTCCGAAGGCTTCAGCACGAACGCGTTGCCGCAAGCGATAGCGAGCGGAAACATCCAGCATGGCACCATCATCGGAAAATTGAACGGCGTGATGCCGGCCACAACGCCGACCGGATACCGGTACATGCCGGATTCCAAATGGGTGGCGATGTCCGGAAGCTGTTTGCCCATCATCAGCGTCGGCGCGCCTGCGGCAAACTCGACGCATTCGATGCCGCGCTGGACTTCGCCGTAGGCTTCGGCATAGCTTTTGCCGTTCTCCGCCGTAATCAGGCGTGCCAGCTCCTCCCAGTGCTCCACGAGCAGCTGCTGATACTTGAACAGAATCCGCGCGCGTCGCGGCACGGCGGTCTTGGCCCAGTCGCGTCCGGCTTTGGCGGCGGCCTGCACCGCCTGGTCCACATCCTCCTTGGTGGAAAGCGGAACGTAAGCAAGGATTTCTTCCGTCGCCGGGTTGTAGACCGGATCGCTGCGTTCCGATCGGGATGGCACGAATTCTCCGCCGATATAATTGTTCAGGATTTGCGTCATACGCGTTGGCTCCTTTCGATGAATCAGTCAGAATAAAATAATGAATGCTCCTTCAAGAATTGGCGGTAATTTCGCCTCGCTTGCAGCGCTCGATATAATCGAGAACGGCAGCGCTTGTCGGCATCGCATCGGAGCAGCTGTGGCTGGAGATGACGATGCTCGCTGCAGCACTTCCGAACTCCATGCAGCGTTCGATGGCCCAGCCCTGCATCAGGCCGTACAGGAGGCCGGCGGCATACGAATCCCCCGCTCCGAACGTCTTGATGACCTTCGCCGGAAAGCTTTGGGCCGTATGGCTGGCACCGCCGGGGGTATAAGCGATGGACCCCTCCTTGCCGTGCTTGATAATGACGATTTTGGCCCTGTAATCAAACCACTTGGCAGCCGTGACGCGGTCGCTTCGTTCCGGGTTCCCGCCGAACTGCTCCATCATATCGAACTCCTCGCGCGTGCCGAGGACAATGTCGCATTTTTCCGCCGCTAAATTGTAATAGGTTGCCGTCTCCTGCGGGGATTTCCAGGTGTACGGACGGTAATCGAGGTCGAACGCGATCACGGCTCTGTGGCGCTTGGCATAGTCCAGAGCCAGAAACACGGCTTCCCGGGAGGGGCTGGCCGCGAGCGCGGTCCCGGAGATGAGTACCATTTTGGCGGATGCGATCAGCTCCTCGCTCACTTCCCCCGTCTCCAGCAGCAAGTCCGCGGCGTTGTCCCGATACATCAGAATGCTGCAATCGGTCGGGCTCCTGATCTCGGTAAAAGCCAGACCCGTTACGGCCCCCGTGTGGTCGGTGGAAACGCCGTTCGTCGCAATCCCGTTATCCTCCAGATATTTGGTAATAAAACGCCCCATCTGATCGTCCGCCACCTTGCCGATGAAGCCTGTATTCAGGCCCAGGCGGGCCATCCCGATACAGATATTGGCGGGGGATCCGCCCACATATTTGGTAAACGTGCTCGTCTCTTCCATCGGCCGGTTAATCTCATTGGCGTTCAGGTCGATGCACAGTCTGCCCACGGCCACGAAATCCATCGGTTTTTCGTTATTGAACGTGATTTCACTCATGGATAAACCTCCTCGTTCGGATCAGCCCTGGCTGAGCAACCATATGATTCTGACTCCATGGCTCCGCTCTTCTATGGACCGTATCGCTTACAGCTCGTAATACTTTCAGTTAAAAACTTCCAAACGGTAAATACTCCCCGCTCAAGCCACTCACATTTGAGTTCGTTACTGGGGGATGAGTAAGTTACGATTCCTCCCCAAACGGGAGTCATGTCGCCTTGAGCCAAGCTCGACCCTCGAGAGGTGGACTTCAACCCTGTATCTTCTTCAGTCCGTCCAAGCTGTCCAAGTATTCAATCGCCCGTTGAGCGTACTCCTTGGCCGGATGCAGCACCGGATCCTGCTCACCCTCCAGCATCGCCCAGCCTTCATAGCCGCGTTCAACGAGCTCTCCGATTATCGGCGCGAAATCGATGCATCCATCGCCGGGAACCGTAAACACGCCCCTGCGGATGCAGCTTACGAAATCGCAGTTGTCCAGTCTCGCCTGTTCCAGCACATCAGGCCGGATATCCTTCAGGTGGATATACGCGATCCGGTCATAATGCTTGCGGAGCAGCTCCAGCGGGTCGTTCCCCCCGTAATAGGCATGACCGGTATCGTACAGGAGAGACACCAGCGAAGCGTCGGTCATGGCCATCAGCCTGTCGACCTCGTAAGGCTGCTCCACAACCGTACCGCCATGATGATGATAAGCCAGCTTCATGCCGTAACTCGCCGCAATCTCCCCTGCCTTGTTCAGCCCTTCCGCCAGGCTTTCCCATCCGGCGTCATCCAACCGGAGCACGATGCTCTCATTCGGCGTCCGGCGGGGATCGAAATGCAGCGAGCCGCCTACCTCCGCCGTGCTGATGACTTTGCTGCCGAACCCCGCCAGAAACTCCGCATGCCGGCGGTAGTCCTCCAGCTCCTGCTTCCGGTAATCGGGATCGGAGAACAGTACCGATTTCCACTGGGAAACCAGCTGGATACCGCGGGCATCCAGCTCCCGCTTCAGAACCGCAGGATCCTTCGGGAATTTACGGCCCATCTCCGTGCCTTTCAGCCCCAAAGCCGCAATATCGTCCACAATCGTCTCAAACGCCGTGCCTTCTCCATGCTCTTTTACATCCTCGCCGACCCAGTTGATGGGATGGATCCCAAGCTTAAACAGCCTGTTGCTCATATCCAGCACTCCTTTGCTTTGTGAGGTAGGGGCATGCTTCCTTGCTCAAGTGCCCTTAGCAGTCGGCTTTCTTGCCCCGAACACCTTCATGGCCTTCCGTCTATCGGGCTACCTTGACAGCCTTTCTTGTCCGCACCGCGCTTGCTTTCTCCGGCGCAGATGTTTCGCGTTGGATGACGGTCATCAACCACATCCTTAGGCTATAAAGTTAAAGGCCTTTCAGCGCTGCCGCTTAGTAGGGCCTGGCTTCCTTGCTTCGAGCCGCCATCTGGCGCTGCGCATCGGTTACCTTGTTAGTGGAAGATACCTCCGGCACCTCCACGCGCCACCAGGACTCATAACCGTCGGTGTTCGTTCCCGGAACGACCGGAATTTCGATCAGCGTTGTCACCGTTTCCTTCCGTGCCTGAAGCAGCGCTGCATGCAGTTCTGCCGGCGTGCGGCCCTTGTAGGCTTTAGCCCCTAGCGCGCGTGCGTGGGCGGCAAAATCAATCGGAAGATAATCGCCGGTGAGTCGTCCCGTGCCTTCCTCGCGGCGGCGGAACTCGTTGCCGAAGCCGTCGCTGCCGTTGCTCCGCTGCAAATTGTGAATGCATTGGAAGCCGTGGTTGTCGAACAGCAGTATCGTTATCTTGCGGCCTTCCTGCAAGCTGGTGACCAGCTCCGAGTGCATCATCAAATAACTGCCGTCCCCCACCAGCGCGTAGACCTCGCGGTCCGGTTCCGCCAGGACCACGCCCAAGGCGCCGCTTACCTCATATCCCATGCAGGAGAAACCATATTCCATGTGGTACGTTTTCGGTTCGGCCGGTCTCCATAACCGGTGCAGATCTCCCGGAAGACTGCCAGCCGCACAGACGATGACCGATGACGGGGAGATGACCTCGTTGATGATGCCGAGCGCCCTCGTCTGCGACAAGCCGTCGGGATGCTCCGCAGCGTACAGACGGTCTACCTCGCTGTCCCACTCGGCTTTCAGCTCAGCAAGCTCGCCTTTTTCGTACCAGGCTTGATAGCCTTTTTGAGACAGGATCTCCTTCAGTGCCTGCAGCCCTTCCTTCGCATCGGCGATCAGCGCTTCGCCCCCGAGCTTGGCTCCGTCCGCGCTGTTGACGTTCAGGTTCAGGAACGATACGTCCTCCCGTTGAAACGCCCATTTGGAGGACGTCGTAAAGTCCGAATAGCGGGTGCCGATGCCGATAATCAGATCGGCCTTTGCCGCTGCGCGGTTCGCCGCCAGCGAGCCGGTTACGCCCATCGCCCCCAGGTTCAGGGGGTGATTCCAGGGAAGCGCGCTTTTACCGGCCTGCGTTTCTGCAACCGGGATGCCGAAGGCTTCCGCAAAGGCTGCCAAATCCCCGGTTGCCTCGCTGTAGTGCACGCCGCCTCCGGCGATGATGAGCGGCCGCTTGCTTGCTGCAAACCGCGCCGCCGCCCGCATCAGTCCATCTGCCGCAGGCGGTCGGCGGTCGATGGCGTGCACGGTTTTCTCGAACAGCGATTCGGGATAATCGTAAGCTTCAGCCTGCACGTCCTGCGGCAGCGCCAGCGTGACCGCTCCCGTCTCCGCGGGATCCGTCAAGACGCGGATCGCCTGCCGGACCGCCGCAATCAGCTGCTCCGGCCGGGAGATCCGGTCCCAGTACCGGCTCACCGGCTTGAATGCATCGGCGGCCGATACGGTGTAGTCCGACGAGGCTTCGATCTGCTGTAGTACCGGATCAGGCTGGCGGCAGGCAAAGTTGTCCCCAGGCAGCAGCAGAACCGGAATACGGTTCACGGTTGCCGTTGCCGCCGCGGTGACCATATTCAGCGCGCCGGGTCCGATGGAGGAAGTGCAGGCCCAGATTTGCCGCCGGTTCTTTTGCTTGGCGTACGCCGTCGCGGCGTGCACCATGCCCTGTTCGTTTTTGCCCTGCATATAAACCAGATCCCCGGCGCTTCGTTCCAAAGCCTCGCCAAGGCCGGTCACGTTGCCGTGGCCGAAGATTCCCATTACCCCGCGCACGAACTTCGTCTCCACCCCATCGACGGAAACATACTGTGCATCCAAAAATTTCAGCAGCGCCTGTGCCATCGTTAATCGAATCGTTGTCAACCGGTTCATCTCCTTTTCATCGTCAATATATCCTGTGAAGAAAGCCATTTACGAATTAAGCGCTTAACTCATCGTACCGAAACGCCTAACCAGTTAACGGTTAAGCGCTTTAATGAAAGTGTATGCCTTACTTGCCGTTCAGCATGCCTTTCAATTTCATGATCTCCGCGCACGCCAGCATCATGATCCCGATCCCGTGGTTGTCATTGACCACCGTGAGCAGATCATGCTTATAATAGTCCCCGGTGAATGAATAACGGGATCCGCTGCACACTCCGTGCACGCTGCCGTGACGGTCGATGGCCTGCTCGGTCAACCCCTGCCATGCTCGAATGGCTGCATCGGCAAAAGGTGCCGGTTCCTCCAGCCAGCCGAACCGGACGCCTCTGGCAAAGGCATAGGCGAACATGGCCGAGCAGGAAGCTTCCTCATAAGCTTCCGAATCGGTAATAACCTGCCTCCAGAGTCCTGACTCCCCCTGATAAGAAGCAATTCCGGCGCACAATTTACGGAAAAACTCAAGCAGCGCAGGCCGGTCCTTATGATCCTCCGGCAGACGTTCCAGCAGTTCCGATAAGGAGAACAGGCTCCATCCGTTTCCGCGCCCCCAAGGAATTCGGGTCGCTTTCCCGTATTTGAAATCGAATACGTGGCTCATCACGCCTTCCTCCGGCATGAACAGATACTCCCGGTACCTCAAGAACTGCCTGGCCGCTTCATCCAGATAGGAGGAATCGCCTGTCATCCCGGCGTAGCGTGACAAGAACGGCGTGCTCATGTACAGATCATCCGCCCACATCGTATCTGCGGAATACTCCGAAACGCACAGACGATAGAAAGCGCCGTCCTCCCGGCGTTCCAGTCGGTTCACCATAAAATCCGCAATGTCCTCCGCGACTTTTACAACTTCCGGATTGCCGCTTTCCTTATCGTCTTCCAGCATCGCCGAGCCGAACGAACCACAGTTGTCCAGCATCTTGATCAGCACCAGCTGATGGTTCACGGACGGAAATCCGTAGGTATCCCGGTCCCAGACGGCGTATTCGTACCATTGGGTGCAGATGTCGATATGCGCCCGGGCATATTCCGCGATATCGGGCCGCCCCAGCGCTCGCGATGCTTGAAGAAGTCCATACATCGTCACACCGAGCGGATAGTCCCAGCGCCCGAAATTGGTGGCGGCCCCGGAGGTCCATTTGTTGCTCAGCATGGCGTTCTCATAGAACGGCCTGACCCGGTGGCCCGGCGCATCCAGGGACCAGCCGGTCAAACCGCGGCCGTCCGCACGCGGAAACAGTCTATTGACCGAGCACACCTCCTCCGGCGTTTGCTCCTCCCCTGCGGCCAGCGGCCCGGCATACATCCACGGAGACGGGGCGCCTTGTACCGGGACGGGAAGCTCAAACTCCAGCTCTCCCTGTGAAGCATAGGCATGAAGCTCAACCCCCCATCCCGACGGCCCGCGGCAGCTGCGTACCAAAAGATCCCCGCGGCAGGCCGAAGCGGGCAGCTTGCAACCGAAGACGCCCCCCTCAATGTCCATGACGGAATCATCGCCGATCCAGATCTCCGTCCTGCCCAGAGCGCTGCCCTTGAACTCAACATGGTCAACGCCGGCAGGCACCTTAAGCCGGCTCCATGCATACCCCGCAGCCGGGGCCTCCGGCAAGCCGAATATTCTCTCGAAATTCGGTTTATCCGCTTCCTCTTCACTCCAGCCTGTGAGCGGAAGCCAATCCATGCCGGTGTCTACTTCGGACCCGTGAGCGTTCGGAAAGACGCCGCTTTCGCCGAGCGTGCCGGCAGCCAGCGGTCCGACATATGCCCAACCTGCGGTGTCCTTCCGGTCTGCAAAAGGAGACAGCACCTGCAGAATGCGGACCTTGCCCTCCACGGCTCCGAAGCGGCAGCCGAATCCGGCTTCGGTCCTCCGGGCCTCAATCAACAATGTGTTCCAGCCCGGGCTCAGCACCAGCGGAATGGCGATTTTGGCATCGGGCTTCATCTCGTCCTCGGCACCCGAACGATACATCAGCCGCTCGTTCAGATAGAAGCGCATCGGGCTGTACGGCATGATCGCGGCATCCAGCGAACGTTCATCGTCGCTCCACACCAGACCAAGGGCGTAGGCCGCCTCCCCTTGCTTCGCTTCCCGGAACCGGTCGCCGAAGTTGAAGTCATAATATCCTTCCTCGGTCTGAAGAATACCCGTTTCGGCGAACGGCCGCAGCGCGAACGGAATTTCCGGATTCGCCCCGATATAGCGCCCTGCGATCGTCTTCAGTATCCCGGCATCATCGTCGCCCATCCAATACCGTATGCTTTCACGGGCTTCGATATAGCTTGTCATGATGATCCTCCCCTTTCCGTTCGGTCGAACCTAGCCGCTGGCGAAAGCTTGATATGAATCTCCTTCACGAAGGGAGTCACCACATTCAGCAGCAGCGTTCGGAAGCCGAGCGGATAAGCCGCTTCCCGGACGCCAGCCGCCGTGTGCTGCAATCCGCCCCGGCTGATTTCCAGCCAATCGCCGTCCATCTCGTAACGAATGCTCCCTTCCATCCAGAACTGGGCATCCCCGCCGGCTGGAGCAAGCTCTCCGCCGCTAAGACTGCCTGCCGCCGGAAAAATCAGCGAGATTTGCGACACGACCTCCTCCGGCTCCGTCGAGGAAATGACCAGCTTCCAGCCGTCACTCGCTTCCACCACTTCCACCTCCACCTTGTGCCGCTGGACATGCGTCTGCGGACGGCAGTGATGCGGCAGCAGATACCAAGGGCTGACGCCTTCCCTTGCACTATCAGGCAGAGCTGCTTCCGGCACCGGTCCGTTATAACCCTTTTCCTGTTCGCCGGATAACCGGTATCCCTGCTCCAGCGTCGTCAGCCGGCTCATCTTGACAAAGCCGGGGTCGAAATAGGAAGCGAACTGCACGCCGAGAAGCCGAGCCGCTCCATGACGCAGAGAAAAGAAGGAGGACATCTCCGTGCTCACGGTCACGCTGGTGCGGCCCTCACGGATTCGCGCGACCGGAGCCCCAAAATCCGTGTGCATCCGGCTGTATCGGATAACGCCGTGATGGCCGGCACCGGCATATCCGGACAAGTAGCGCTCCCTTGGAAATTCGCCGTTCAGCACGACGCGGTAATGCTCCGGCATGGGCGTTGTCTCTGCACGCTCGCGCATGAGACCCGGATCCAAGAGCAGCCGAACGGCTGCGTTGGTCGGTGCTCCGCCGGGATGTTTCAGCAGAGACAGCGACTGTTCCGCCATCCCTTGAAATACCGGATCGCGGTCCAGGGAAGCCATCATCAGACACGGCAGGAAGTACCCCGACATATCAAAACGCTGACCATAATCCTGCCGTCCGGAATATTCCGTGACGATTTCCCCGTCCGGGTGGACCAAATAAGTCATCATCTTCAGATTGGCCCGTACCGGTACCAGCAGCTCCGGACGCTTCAGCAGCCTGGCCGCGTGAATCAGCATGACATCGCTGACGACGTTGTAGATTCCGTTGCTGCGCTCGGTCCATTCTCCGTCCAAGGTGGCGTCCATGCCTTCGGCGAGCCACTCCTCCGCCCTGTTCAAGGCATCCCGCGAATCAAAAAGCTCATTCAAGAAGCCCAGCGCCGCGCAGATCACCCATCGGTGGTTCGGCGTATGGCAGCCTCCGGTAATCAGCGCAGGCAAGGTGCGCTCCAGAAACAACAGCATATCCGCAGCCGCTCCCTTCAGCTCCGCCCAACCGTCAGCCAGAATCAGCTGTGCAGCTTGCGCATATCCAACCACCACGAAGGCGGTATCCGGAGGGGAATGGAAATTCGTCCAGCCGGGCGAAATCGTACCGTCGCCGTGCTGAGCCGCAAGCATATAACGGGCCGAAAGCGCAAACCTGTGTGCCAGCTCCTTATCGCGGTAATATGCCGATGCCGGATTACAGAGTGCTGCTGCCCATATCGCCATGGCGGTCGGCGTCCCTGTGTTATGGTTGGGCGATGGCAAACCGTTCTCCATGGTGCGCACCCCGCCGTGCCAGCGATGCGTTTCCTCTAAGATCTGGCGGTCCATCCCCTCCCGCACCCAGCTGTCATTGACTTCAAAAACCCTGTTCAGCATCATACGATCCCCCTAATATCCGTCATCCTTAACCCTTCACGGCACCCAGCATCACGCCGCTGACGAAGTAACGCTGCAGCCACGGGTACACAACAAGAATCGGCACCGTGGCAAATACGACGCTTGCCGCTTTCAGACTTTCCGTGGTTGCTCTGACACCGGCTGCCGGTCCCTCGTTGCGGGTCAAATCCGTAATCATATTGTTTTGTACCAGCTGATAAAGCTTCAGCTGCAGCGGATACAGCTCTTCCTTCGTAATATAGAGCAGCGTGTCCTGGAATCCGTTCCAGCGCCCGACCGCGTAGAACAGGCTCAGCGTCGCAATGACCGGCAAAGACAGCGGCAGAATGATTCGAAGCATCGTTCCGATTTGGCTCGTACCGTCGATCTCGGCCGCTTCCTCCAGACTTTCCGGAATTCCGTTGAAGAAGGAGATCAGGATAATCAGATAAAACGGACTGATCAGCCCCGGAAGAACAAGCGCCCAGATCGTATTCAGCAGGTTCAAGTCCTTCACGAGAATGTACTCCGGGATAATGCCCCCGCTGAAGAACATGGTCACAATGATGATAAACATAAACACTTTGCGGCCCTTCAGCTTCTTTTTCGTCAACGGGTAAGCGGCAATCATCGTCATGACCATGCACAGCACCGTCGTCAGCAGCGTCAGCATAATCGTAAAGCCGAGAGAACGGATCATGCTGGAATCCGAGAATACGGATTGATAAGCCTGAAGGCTGAACTCCACCGGAAACAACGTCACCTCGCCGGACGTTACCGCCCGGTTGGAGCTGAAAGAAATGGCGATAATATGGAAAAAAGGCGCCAGACAGAGAAGTACGAAAACCGCCAGCAGGATCATGTTTACGGAATCAAAAACGCGGCTCGACACACGCTCGCTCATGAGTGAATCTCCTTTCTGCAAAAACGTTAAATGATGGACTCGTCCGTCAGTTTTTTGGATGCATAGTTGGCGCCTAGGATAAAGACCAGCCCGACGACAGCCTGGAACAGGCCGACCACCGTTGCCAGGGTATACTGCCCGGATTCCAGCCCCGTCCGGTACACATAGGTACTCAGCACGTCGGAATAATCCATGACCGCTTTATTGCCGATGACAAACGGACGGTCAAAGCCGATCGAGATCATATTGCCGAGGTTGATGATGAGGAGCGTCACAATCGTCGTTTTCAGGCCCGGCAGCGTGATATGCCAGATGCGCTTGAATCTGCCCGCTCCGTCCACCTCCGCCGCTTCAAACAGCTCCTTGTTGATGCCGGTCAAGGCAGCCAGATAGAGGATGGTTCCCCAACCGGCGCTCTGCCACACCCCCGTCGCGAGGTACGTAATGAGCCACGTGTTTTTTTCGGTTAGAAAAGGTACCGATTCAAAACCGAGCGCCATTAGCATGTTGTTGATCATCCCGGATTGCGTGCCGAACACCTGGTATACGATGCCGCCTATGATAACCCATGAAATGAAATGGGGAATATACAATATCGTTTGGGACAAACGTTTAAACCACTGGATTCTAAGTTCATGAAGCATGATGGCGAGAATCAAGGGCGCCGGAAATGATACCACAAGGTCCAGCAGGTTGAGCATCAGCGTATTGCGGAGGGTTTTATAAAAATCCTGGGTCTGGAAAACTTCGCGAAAAGCATCCAGTCCAATCCATTCACTTCCGGTGATTCCTTGGAAGAAGTTGAAGTCCTTAAAGGCGATCTGTACGCCCCACATCGGGCCGTATTTGAAAATAATGAAATAGACCAAAGGCAGAACAAGCAGTGCGTATAATTGCCAGTACCGGCGCAGGTAAACGGTTCCTCTCATCTGTATCATCCTCTCCTTGTCCATGACGCCGGGAGCGAAGGAACGGCCTCTTGAAGAAGCCGTCCTTTCCTTTTTCCCGCTGGTTTACTCAGGTTGCATTTCCTGATAAACTTTGGTCCGCTCATCAAGAATCGCCTGGCCGCCGCTGACCATGTAATCCTTCATGGTCGCTTCAAATGTTTTCTCGAAATCTTCCGGTTTCGCCATGGCCGTCTTCACGATCATCTCTTCGTATTTGGCCTGCAGGTTCGTGCCGTATTTCGCCTCAGCCTCGATCGGACGGTCGAAATTGACCGGCTTAAACGTATCCGTTGCCGAGATTTCCACGGCCTTGCGATGCAGATCCTGGAACTTTTCCGGGAAGTTGGTTGTCAGTTTCTCCCGGTTCTGCGTTTCGTCGCCTACAAAATTACCGTTGGCGATAATGGCAATGTCGCCGCTGTTGTAAAGTCGGTCAATCACCTCTTGAGGGGCGTCGGTCTTCATGACGGGAATGCCGTCCACCATTTCGTAGTTTTCGCCTTCCACGCCGTTTTGCAGCGCCAGCAGATTGTCCGGGTCGGCCATCCAATTCAGGTATTTGATCGCTTCTTCAGCATGTTGGCTTGTTTTCGGAATCATGATGTACATGCCGTTTGGAGCGTATTCCGGCTTCGCATGCTTGCCTTCGGAGTTGGTGAATGGATCAATCGGCGTAAGCTTGGCGTCCGGCTGGTTTTTGAGGAGCGTATCATAGGTGCCGTCGGCGTAGTACATGTTCGGATAATCCTCCGTCAGGAAGCCCGTAAGACCGTTGGTCACGTCCTGGGTCAACTGCTTCTTGTCTTCGTCCAAACTGAAGTCGCGGCTGATCAGCCCTTCGTTGTAAAGCTTGTTGAAAAATTGCAGCGCATCCTTAAAGCCCGGAAGCAGCGTCGGATAGTCGTTGGCTCCGAGCTTTTGCAGCAGCGTATACTTCTGCTCTTCCGTAGTCGGCTGAATAAAGGACCAGATCAGCGGATCATATTGAGCCGGTTCGATCGTCATGCCGAAGGGAATCACCTTGCCGCCGGTTTCGCCCGGATCCTTTTCTTTAAAAGCTTTCAAAACCGCGTACAGCTCATCGGTCGTTTGAGGCACCTCCATGCCGAGCTTTTCCAGCCAATCGGCGCGGATAAAGGAAGAATACTTGCCAAGGAAGGCCCGTTTGCCGGGAACGGCGAACTGTTTGCCCATGTACTGGCCGTAACTCATCGCGTCCTCATCGAGGAATTCCTTCAGATTCGGACCGTGCTCGTTGATCAAATCCGTCAGTTCCGTCAGCCCGCCCTGCTCCGCGTAGCGGTTGAAGGTCGGCGTGTCATACGTAAATACGATATCCGGCACATTGCCGCCGCTGGCCATGAGAACGTTCAGCTTCTTGATCTCCTCGGAACGGGGGACCGGTACGAATTCCATCTTAATGTTGTTAGGGGTTCCAAAGTTGTCCTGGATATATCGGGTAAGATAACTGTCGGTGATGGTATAAGGCTTCGGTGTATTGCCGCGGTCAAAAATTTCGACCTTCAGCGTAACCTGCTTGCCGTCATTGGAGCCGGAATCCCCGCCCGAAGCATTGGTGCTGCTGCCAGAGCCTGAGGAGCACCCGGATAATACGACCGTTCCGACCATCAACATGACCAGCGTGAGCTTTGCGAGCTTGCCCCATTTTTTCTTGCTTGCTGCCATCATTACATCCCCTTTTCTATTTGGATTATGTCCCTGCCGATTTGCGCCGATCTTATTCATGATAGAAAGCTGCGGATTCATCCGAATTGCTTCGGATCCCATAATGTAAGCGCTTAACCTCTCGGGTGTTCTCAGTATGCCTCAAGGGCAAGCGGATGACAATAAACCAAATTCCAAACGCGAGAACCCGCTTCGTTACAAGGTTTCAACGTAGAGAAATGACGATTTTCGTTATCTAAACCGTTTTCTAATCATGACTTTAATGCTTGATATATCCGGAGTTTGTTCCGTTTGCAGAACCCTTCCACATAACCCGCTGCATTCGGTACGCATACCGACATTCTCCAGAAAATGCGAAACGGGTGCTGCTTCCGGCCGGAAACTTCTGCACCCGTTTCTGGATAAACTATAATCATAAACCGTTTTCGTTATCGAAGCGCTTTCTAGGATCCGAGCTCCGTCCCCGGTGCAGGCTTCATTTGCAGCTTTCGGTAGTCGCCCGGCGTCACACCCGACGTCCGTTTGAACACCCGCCCGAAGGTAATGGAGTTGGCGTATCCAATCTTCTCCGCAATTTCCTGTATCGAGAGGTCGGTCTGCGCCAGAAGCTCCTCCGCCCGCTTCATGCGCAGCTGTACGAGGAAATCCACGAATTTCATATCGTATTCCATCTTAAACAGATAGCTTGCATATTTTCCGGAAATCTGAAAACGGTCGCTCAGATGCTTCAGGGACAAATTCGGATCGTCGAAATGCTCTTCTATATAGTGCTTCATCTCGCTGATCATGGCACGGTAGCTCTTGGTTTCGCTAAGCGCAACATAGGTGCGGTAAATTTCCGTCAACTGATCGGTGATCCTGCTCTGCAGCTCCTCTAAGGTTGCGGCTCCAGCCAGTACATGCTCCCTGCCCTCCGACAGCTGGTTCCTCAGCTCGTCGGATAACACACCGACCTCCCGGGCCAGCAGCTGAAGCATGCTGTTGACCAGAGAACGGATCGTATCGTCCTTCAGACGCTCTGCCTTGAATGAAACAAACATGTCCTTCAGACGGGTTCTCCAGCCTTCATTATTTAATCGGAAGTCCTTGACCAGCTCCGAGATTTCATTCAGATAAGGAAGCAGGCGGCTTAAATCTCCCTGGGGCAGCTCGTCCCCGACCAGCACGGCATGATCGCCCATCGCCAGCCTGTGGCCGAGCGCCTCGGAGGCTGATTGGTGCGAAGCGCCTATTTCATGCAGCCCGGCAACCGTGCTGCCCAGCCCGAACCTCACCGACAAACGAAGCTTTTCCTCGACCCAGCTCCGACATTCCTCAGCTGCGCGGATCAGGGAAGCACGCGTCTCCTCCTTCATCTCTGGAAGCGCGATCAGAATGCCTACGCGGCTGCCGGCGATCCATTCTAGCCAGCTGTTGAAGCCGGCATTGCGTGCAAGCTCCTGGAACACGTTCATCAAGGCAAACTTCAGCACGTTCTGGTCGCGGACGGTATGAACATCCTGAAAACCGCTGTAATCGTTGATTTCACCGAGCAGGATGACGTAACCCGCCGGCTGTTCCGGCAGCTTCATCGGAATCAGCTCTGCCATCCGGGACAGCAGTTCCTCTTCGGGCTTCTGCCCGCTGATCAGGTCCATGAACAGCTGGCTGCGCTGAAGCTGGAGATTCTCGTGCCGCTTTTTGTCATAGTCCATGGACCGGCTGATCAGGCTTTCAAGCGCACTATCGATCATGGAAAGCTCATCCTTGGCGGCCTGGGGCATGTTGAGCTGAATGGACTCGATGCGGTTCATCATGGCTTTGATCGGCTGATAATTCCGCCTGGTAACATAGACGATATAAATAACGGCAAGCACCACGGTTACGAAGCCGATCACGATCCAGATGTAGGACACGACCGACACCCAAGCATAGAGCTGCCCGACCCGGAGACCGCTTTCAAAAGTCCATCCCAGCTGATCCGATTGCAGCGTCGTCAGCACCTTGCCTTCTTTGGCCCGCTTATCCTCTCCGATTTGGGATGCTTCAAATATGAGATCTCCGCTGGAGTCCAAAATATTCAAAAAGGAAACGCTGTCATTTATCATCGGATTGATCATCTGCTCCACCCGGTACATGCTTACGTTAATGACGAGCAGCCCTTGGCTTCCGAAGGGAAGCGGCAAATTTTTATACATGGAGATGACCTGCTTCGGCTCGTTCTCCCCGAGTCCCGTCATGGATCGAACGGCGGACCACCCCCGGTAGTCGTGCTCTTTCACGGCAAACTCGATATAAGAACGGTCCGGAAAAGTCGAGAGCGGGCTTTGGCCGCTGGTGGTCAGCACCGACTGATCCGAATGACGGTATAAATAGACCGATTCGATCAGGTCGCTGCCCGATTGTAACCCGCGGAGACGTTTGACAAGCGAGTACATCAAATTTTGGTCGGATGACGGGTTGCTGAACAAATAGCTTGAGTATAGGGCACTCGTTTCCGCTTCGTTCAGCACGTTCATCTCGATGGCGTTGATGGAACGATCCAGATCTTCCATAATAAAACGCGTGGAAATTCCGTTCGCTTTGGCTGCCTCTTCGCGCGAGGCCTCATTAAACATGATGAATGAAAGAAACACCAGGATCGTAATCGTGATGAGGAATATGGGAAAATAGGAGAGAAGCAGCTTGCGGTACCAGTTTTGCTGCAAAGAAGTCATTCCTTTCTCTTCCAGGTTAAGCGTTTTACTTATGCTTGTGCTATATTGTAGCATGTCCGTGTCCCTCCCTGGAAGAGGGCTGTCTTCGAAAGACGGACGCTGATAAAGCTATGAAATGAGGACATCCATTGTTACAATAAAAAAAGCCGCGATTATCGCGACTTCTTCTATGCTTATGTTCACGCCCCGCACGTAACTGCAAAGCTATTCGAGCTCAGAGGCAGGATACGTTTCGAGTACTCCTCAGCCAAGGTTAAACGCCCATTCCGTTCATGAACTCCGAAATCATGATTTTCCGTCCGGTCTTGGCGCTTTCCAATGCAGCCAGCACCATCGCCATGCTGTATACGTTGTCGCTGCAGTCGGTTTCCGGCTTGATGCCGGCTTCCAGTGCGTGAAACATATTTTCCAGACAGCCATGATGCCCCGTCTTCCCCATGGCTGGCAGCGTGCCTTCAATCCGCTCATACTTCCGAATGAAGCTTCCCGATTGATCCCCTTCCGCCACGACCTCCGCATAGATCTCGTCATGTCCGTCCCAGATTGCCGTTCCCCTCTCACCCGTGACGCGCCAGGCGGCTTCCCAGGAGGTTTGAGCGCCTTCGGCACACCAGGACCCGCGGTAATTGAACACGGAGCCGTCCGACATTTCATAGATGCATATCGCCATCGCATTGCCGGCGTACCAGGAACCGGGCGGGTTGAACTCCTGACAATATACGGATACCGGATCGGCTCCGCTGATCATGCGGGCCTGATCGAAGGTGTGAATGGCCATATCTAGCAGCAGGGGACTGTCCATCAGGTCCCGAAATCCGCCGAAATGCGCGCCAAGAAAGAAATCGGCCCCTATGAAACCGGGCTTTCCGATCGCTCCGCTATCGATCAAAGACTTGAAAGCACGTATTCGCGGATCAAATCGGCGGTTTTGCATGACGGCATGGGTTCTGCCAGCAGACTCCGCCAGCTTCACGATATCCAGACATTCCGTCATCGATTCCGCTAACGGTTTTTCGCTGAATACATGACACCCGTGCTTCAGCGCAGCCGTGCTAATCCCATAGTGGCTGGCGGGAATGGTCACATCGAATACGATATTCGCACCGCTTGAAGCAAGTGCATCGTTAATATTGTCATACGTCGGACAGGAAAGACCGTGCCGATCGGCAAATGCCTTCGCGAAAGTCTCCTGAATGTCCACGAGACCCACGATTTCAACGTCCTCCCGCCCTTTGGC
Source organism: Paenibacillus sp. CR_12 (assembly GCF_041953985.1). Classification (NCBI taxonomy): domain Bacteria; kingdom Bacillati; phylum Bacillota; class Bacilli; order Caryophanales; family Paenibacillaceae; genus Paenibacillus; species Paenibacillus sp. CR_12. Next base: position 743,032 of record NZ_JAVFHO010000002.1, read on the forward strand.
ATAATCCGCCCAAGTATTCGCCATGCTCCCGCATCCCGCGATAACAACTTTAAACGCCGTGGTCATATTTCCATTACTCCCCCTGAATACGTCATCGTTTGATTAACCGCTTTCAAATCATCGCCTAGTGGTTGTAATCATTCCGATATTGGCTTAATGTAGATGAAGCAACTTCATTATAATGGCGAGACACAACAATATCTCTATACAACCTTGTGCAATACCACTCTTATCTTGCGGTTCGAGGTGAATTCGTATGTCCTATCCTAGAGAGCTTCATGAGAATACCAGGCTTGGCGATAAGGCGTATCCCGTACAGGTATTTCATAACTTCTGTCCCGGTGCCAAAACGAAGGATTGCATCCTCTATCTCCACTGGCATGAGCACTTTGAGATCCTATGCATGCGCCAAGGGCGCGCCGTGTTCCATATTGATACCACCCCATATGACGTTAAGGCTGGAGAGTTCATCATCATCCCGGGCGGCAGTCTGCATGTGGGTTATGCCCTCGAGGATGGCGATGTGCGGTTTGATTGCGTCGTGGTGAATGCATCCCTGTTCAACGATTCTCTTCATGATCCGGTTCACTCGCGTTATGTCGCTCCATATATGGAAGGCCGGCTGCGTTTTCCCGTCAAGCCTGCGGAGAGTGACCCGGCTGGCGCAGATTGCTATCCGCTGCTGGATGAAGTCATTGAAGAGCTTGCCGTCCGCCGTCCGGCTTATGAGCTCATTGCCAAGTCGAAGCTGTACACCCTGTTCGTGCTGCTGGCGCGCACGTTCATGCCCACACAGCTCGCGGAGAAAACGAACGAGCCTTATTTTGCGAATCGGGAGCGTTATAAAAAGCTGATACAGCATATCGAGAACAACATCGGCGAGAAATTGCCGGTGGAGGCCGCCGCTGCGGAAGTCGGTTTGAATCCGTTTCATTTTTGCAAAATGTTCAAGCGTTTAACGGGCCGCACCTTCGTGGATTACGTCAACCTGACCCGGATGAATGAAGCGGAACGGCTGCTTCGCGAACGGACGTTGACCATCACGGAAATTGCCGGCATCGTCGGCTGCAGCAACCCGAATTATTTTACCAAGCTGTATAAACAGTACAAGGGCATGACGCCTTCCCAGGCAAGGATGGTATAAAGCTGCAAGTTGATCCTGATTGCTTAGCTGTTATTTCAAGCTGCTCCCTGCTCGATGATAAATTGGCACCATGCATCCTATATAATAAAAGACTCAACTCCAGCAAAGGCTGCTGTATGTTGAGTCTTTTGGCATTCGTTATCGCATCGGCGAAGCCCCACTTAATACGCCTTGGGCACCTCCACTTTCCTGGTATTCCCGTCTTCGTTCGTGAAATAGATATGAACCCCATGGTCCTGATCGTCCAGAAAATACGAGACGTATTTACTCTCATCCACCTTCATCGGCACCAGGAGAGTCGCGATGCGATGGCTTGAAGCTGACTTCGTCTCCGCATGCAGATGCCACTGATTATCCAGCCCTTCGATCTCTTCGGGATCGACGCCGGTGAATTGATTATGCTGATTCAGCGATAGATCGCCTGAGGAGCAGTACACGAATCGCCCCTCCATCTCCGCTTTGCTGCCCATCACTCGGAACGTCTGCCCCGACAGCTTCATCCGGTTCAAGGCATGGAACAGCCACTCGATGCTGGCTGGCTTGGCGAGGTCCACCGTATCCACGATCACAACATAAGATTCGTCGAAGAAATAGATTTCGCGCACATAACGCTCCAGGTAGGGGACATTCTCCCGATAGGCCTGCGTTGCGTTCATGCGGGCGTACCCCAAGCCTGCTGCAGCGTCGACTTGCTCCACCCTGCCGCTGGCCTCGATGCAGAGAACCTTGTCTTTTCCCGCATACTGACCATGGCCATCGATAAGAATATTGTTCGTGGAGCGCGTCTGCCTACGCCAGTTCATATGCATCGTGCTGCCGAAGGCGATATAGTACCCGCTCTGGATAGCCAGCGGCTCGCCGTATGCGTGCAGCAGGAAGCCGTTCTGGTCACCGTGACTGTGGCTCATCGAGCCGTATCGGCTGCTCTTCGCAAGCAGCATGATATGTTCATCCGGATCATCCATCCGGTGATGCATTGCCACCCAGTCAATATCGCGGAACCATTTGACGGATTGAATGGCCCCTTCATTGGGTTCCGAAGCGTCCGATAAGGCAAAGGGAACGGTATCCGATGGAGGAACGGCTTCCACCTGAGGAAAGTCATGCCGATACAGCATATCGTCAAACCGGAAATCCCACCAGCCGTAATTATAAAATTTGGAGTCGGCATCCGTATCCGATTTGGCCACTTGTTCGAAATACCATTGATACAGCCCGTTTCCTGTAATGCCTGCAAACTGGCGAATATTGAAGGCCGTCTTCAGGCTGACCGGTTCTCCGAGGTAGGACTGGTCGCCGAAGCTGGCCCGAATCGTATCCGGACTGCTGCAATATAGCGGAAAATCGCCGGTGCGCCTGAAAAACGGACGTTTATAAAAATCGATCGCTACGTAATTGCGGATGAGATTGAGCGCATCGATCACGAATGCCATGCCGGTTGTCCAATAGAGCGGCCCTTCCGCCCAGCCCCCGTCCTCTCCGCCCCATGGGGAGTAGAGGCAGGCGTAGTATTCCAGCGTGTAATCCAGCCATACCCGCGCGCTTGCTTCTTCATGAAGCATGGCGATGCAGGCGGGGACCAGAACCGAGGATAACGAACGAACCGCATGGCTGTCGTAAGGGACATGATGGATCTTCGAGCGCTCCATCACATGGAAGGCCACCTGCTCGGTACGGCGCAGCAAGGCGCCCCTGACGAGATCAATCTCCTCAGCGCCGAGGTAATCGTGAAGCCAGTCGTACCCCCAGGCAAGCGCCCCGACCATGCGGAAAGCGGCTTCATCGTTGTAATCGCGGGACGTTGTTCCCTCCGTATCCCAACGGGCCGCGTGGAGCAGCCACGTTTTCGCTTTGGCTATCAAAGCGTCATCCTGCAATATAACTCCTGCCACGCTTAAATGCCGGACGGCATAGAGCGTTTCCTGGCAATCCATGTACATTTGTCGCCACAGCTTCGCGACGCGCTTGTTGCCCGGATAACGCTCCGGTTCCGGGATTAGCGGCTTATTCACCCATGGAAGGACCGATCTCTCGTAAAAGGCCTGCCAGCCGCAGTAATTTTCATCCTTGCGGAGACCTTCCCGGAACGCCTCAATCCCCTTTTCGTCCAACCATAACCGCGGATGACCGGTATGCGTGCGTTCGTACCTTTCCGCTCTGCCGGGCAGGGGAGTCTCGGGCAGCCCCGCCGGGACATGAAACATTCGGGATTGGCTCCAAGAAGAACGGTTATGCTCCAAGTCCGCGGTATCCTCGACTTGCTCACCGGTCAGCAAGGCATAGCGCCAATAATAAGTACCCGGCTCCAGCGGTCGATCCGGAGTGTATAAGTTATAGGGAATCGGCGATATCGTCGTCGTGGCCCCCGTTTCATACGAGGGTGAAGTCGAGATCTGCAGCATATAACGGTCGTCCTCAAGCTGTCCCGGCATCCAGGTGAAACGGGGAGGATTCTCCAGAAGCTTACTCCCTTCGTCCGGTTGATACGGCACGGACAATAATCCGCTTTTCGGTTCAAACAAGGTTTTCATCGAGCACCCTCTCCTTCAACCCGTTGTTGGTCATTGTAAAGCTTCTTGTCGTCCTCCCATCCGACAGATGGAGCCAATCCCCGTCCGCAGCATGCGTCCATCCCAAGGATATCGGCTCATTTCCGGCACGATAAACGACGATGAAGCGGGCTTTCGAATCCAAACGGTGAAGCCGGATTCCTTCCATGGGACGGCTGGGATCGTCAGCAAGCCCAGGCGATTCCACTCGTGAGCATACCGTTCCTTCAAAGGTGGCAAAGGATGCTACCGCAAGCGCTCCTGACTCGTTAGCGATATGAAGGTCAACCTGCATACCGTCTCTGGACCATACGTTAGAGGAGCGCTCTTTTACGTATGCGCGTCCGTCCTCGTTTCCCGGTTCCGCCGACCCGCTGTACTGAACCTCATCCGAAGCTTGGCGAAGCTGCCCTGTGCCGACGTAATGAAACCACCAATCCACGGCGGCCGGTTCATCCAATTCCACTTCGAACCAATCGAGCAGCCAATCTTCCGCCATGATCAAATGCCGGTCCAGAACGCCATGATCGTAGGCCTCATCGGCCCGAACCCAAATATAGGAACGGTTTGGAGCGGATTCATACCGCATGCATTTGCCTTCGGCCGGATTCTGCGAGCGGCCGCCTACGGAGACGGTGTTATGGCAGGCAGTATGGGGGTACCATTCCTTTTTCAGAACCGATCCATAAGGTACAGTTCCACGATCTGGCGAAAGAGGCTGATCCCCGGCATGAATCATCAGATTCAATTTATCAAAGTGACCATGCGATCCGCCATGGGGGCCAAAATCAATCAGCGCTTGAAGGCCTTGGGGATCGTTCGACCTTAACAGGGCGAACCCGCTGTGAGGAAGAAAAACGGAATTAGGCGATTCGCCGTCCGCATGGTTTAAGGTACCGCCTGCGATCCCCCCCGCTTCATGAGCTGTCAGATCACGATCTGCTTGCATAGCTTCTCCCGGTCTTGGGACCTCACGGGTGACCTGTACTTCGATAATATCCCCCGTTTCCCATATCCCGCCCGATTTCAACATACGGGAGTTCCTCATGCCTGGAGCGGCCATTTCGTTTCGGCCATCCCAAGATCCCGTGCCGTACAGCAGTGCCTCCAGCATGCCGATTCTGCCGGCTTCTCCGTTCAGTTCCCGATATGCATGGCCAAGCAATCGTCGATAGCTCTTATCCCCATACACGGATAAGCCGATCTCCGCAACTTCAGCAATTTCTCGCGCGAATGGTGCCCTGCGATAAGGACCGTCGTGAAGTGCAGGCAGGAAGCCGTTTGGGTCTGACAATCGAACCAGGACCGATAACATTCCCTGCATGCATTGGCCTTGCTCCCCTCTCAGGGAAAAAAGCTCTTCACCAACCCTGCTCCCCATTTCCGCAGCAATCAGGTAAGCACGGAGCACGAATACGTGATAGTAAATGCTGCCTTCAAATTCAAGCTGATCTGGCTTGACGGCAATGGTGAGATGATGGCGCAGCCCGCCTTCCTGCTCAACCAGCTGCTTCAGCTTCTTCGTTTCGCCTTGCACCGCATAGATACAGAACAAAGCGGCGATCAGCCAAGCGGTATAGTTGTTCTCAGGATTTCCGCGTTCCCGGGACAAAATATGATGATATTCCGTCATGCTGCTCTCCAGCATGTGCAGGAACCGGTCAATCTTCCGAAGGTCCGCCTCATCAAACCATACGCCCTCATCCCGCAGAAGCAGATATCCACGAAGAAGCGTCGTTGCCCAGATGGCTTCGGTTAAAGCTTGATGGAATGCCCTCCCTTTCAGCATCCATGGCTGCGCATCCGGGTGGACAGGATACAGCGGAAATTGCTCCGCATACCGAACGATCAGCCGTTTTCCAAGATCGGCGTAAACCTTCTCCCCCGTGCCCGCATAGACGGCGGCGGATTGCAGAGCATACCGTGCCATGGCCTGATGCTTGAATACCAGCCATGCTCCCCGATACGGTTCTCCTCCCCATTCGCAGCCATACGGACAGCGAAAGGTGCTGGAGTCGTCTTCCAGAGAATCAAACAACAGCTCCGTATGATGTTCGGGACAAACGAATTGGTGCCACCAGCCGCCGGGCTCGAGGGGAACATCCAGTTTCCGGTCCATTACTTGGTCCAGCTCGGCCTTCAGAATATCGATCGTTTGCACGCCCCACGCATACGAGTTCAGCTTCGCCTTCACCTTCATCCCATCCCTCATCGCATGAACATGCCGCCGTTGATTTCGATCGTCTCACCCGTTATATAAGAAGACAGGTCCGAAACGAGAAACAGCACGGAGCCGGCGACATCGTCCGGCGTGCCCTCTCGCCCAAGCGGAATGCCCTGAATGGTAGCTTTGCGCGCATCATCCGGGGTAAAGGTCGCGTGAAACGCCGTTTGCCCGATAAAGCCCGGGGATACGGCATTCACGTTAATTCCGCTTGAAGCGAGCTCCTTCGCCAAGCCTTTGGTAAAACTCAGGACGGCAGCCTTGCTCGCTGCATAAATGCTGGCGCCCGGTCCGCCGCCGTTGTGCGCAGCAACGGAGGTCATGTTCACGATGCGGCCTCGACCGGCCGCTTTCATCCCCGAAATGACGGCTTTGCTCACGAATACCGTGCTTTTCATATTGACGTCCATGATCTTGGCGTAGAGCTCCTCGGTCATTTCCGCATTGGCCAGCCGCTGGACCAAATGCCCCGCATTGTTAACCAGAATCGTTACCGGTCCGCCAAACGCCTTTTCCACTTCCGCCACAAGCGCCTCCGCCTGTTCTGCTTGCGCAACGTCTGCGCGAAAAGCGTGGGCTTCGCCGCCAAAATCTCGGATCTCGGCAACGGCCTCTTCGGCAGCCTCCTTGCTGTTCAGATAATTCAGCGCTACCTTGGCTCCGCTTCTCGCCAGCATGATGGCAACCGCCCGACCGATTCCTCCGCTAGATCCTGTGACTAAAGCGACGTTACCCGATAGATTTATTTGCATGTTGATCCCTCCTGATTAGGTTTGCAGCTGTTTCAGCCTGTTTTCTTGCTCACGCATTCTTTCCATTCGCGGCATCGTCATGACGATGCTTGTGCCTTGACTCGGCGAACTATGAACCGTTATCCCGTACGCTTCGCCGTAAACCATCTGTATTCGCCGATGGACGTTCACGATGCCGATGCCGCCTCCGCGCCGGGCGCGTTTCCCCTCTTCATCATCGACCAGGCGGTTTTCCTCGAGCCTTTTGCGCAGTTTATGAAGCTTATGGTCCGCAATGCCTGCCCCGTTGTCCTCGACAATGACCAGCAAATTGTCTCCGTCGACTCTCGTATCAATCCGAATGTAATGCCACGCCTCGATTCCTTCCGGAAAGGCATGCTGGAAAATATTCTCCACAATCGGCTGCAGGGAGAGCCTGACCATCTTCTCCAACAGGAGCTCGGGCGGCGTTGCCACCTCGATCTCAAAATCGCGCCCGATCCGATGCTTCAAGATCATCATGTAATGCCGCACATGGTTCAGCTCGTTGGCAATCGTGATTTCCTCCAGATTGGTCTGAATGGAATATCGAAGCATGAAAGCCATGGCCTCCACCATGTCCGAAATTTCGTCCGAATCCTGAACGATCGCGTAACAGTTGATCGTTTCCAGCGTGTTGTACAAAAAATGCGGATTGATCTGCAATTGAAGCGCCTGAAACTCGGCACGCTGGCGCTCCAGCTGGATGTCCTGCAGCTCCAGCTGCGTCTTCTGGTTGTGGAGCTCCGTGTCGTATACCTGCTCGATCATGTCGGACAACCGGCTGACCATGAGATTGTAGCTGTGGATCAAACCCCCGATTTCATCCTCGCGCGGTTTCACGTCGGTGATGTGCGTCCAGTTCCCCTTCTCCGTCTGCCTCATCCCGTTCTTTAAATTGCGGATCGGATTCACGATCGATTTCCCGAATCTGTATGCCAGAACGAGCGCAATGAACAAGGTGACAAAGCCTACGATAATGGTGGTGGAGCGGATGCCCGAAATCGGCGCCCGGAGCTCATCCAGCGGCATCATAATGACGAGGCTCCAGCCCGAATATTCGGACTGGCGCGAGATGATCATCGCTTTCTCGCCTAATACCGGTTCAATGAAGCGATGATCGCCCTTGGCGATAATGCGCTTCGGCAGGTCCGTGGTCGTGATGCCCTCCATATCCACGTGCTCTGGTGCGTAAACGACCTCGCCTTCACGATCCAGGATGAAAAAGAAACCCTGTTCCCCGAGGTCGACGCCATTCCATAAACCCGACAGCTGATCTTCATTGAATTCTACTGCAAGCACGCCTTTGACGTCGTAGGAATTCATTCCACGGATTTTGCGGGCAACCGTAATGACGTTGTCGCGATCCTGTTCCAGCAGGCTGGTCTTCAAGATGACGATCTCCCCGTTCCCCGGCGTCTTCTCCGTCAATTCACGAAGTCGGTCCGACGGATCGATCGACATGGCGGAGAAATTCTGGTTCTGATCGAAAATCGACCGGCCATGGAACCCCAGAATGTACATCATATGGGTCTGCGTGGGGTATTGAATGAAAATCTTCTGAAAGACATCCTTTCGGATGAGATGGGTGAACCGGTAATGCTCGTAGCTGTCGCTGGGGTCCATATCCAAAAATCGCTTCACCGAATCCTGCAGCAAAATCGTATTGCTGATCCGCTCGAACATTTTCAGCTGATTATCCGTTTGCCTTGCGGCGTTCGTGATGACGGTGGTCATATACTTCTCGACCTGCTCGTCGATCGCTTCGGATGATTTCATATAGAAGAATACGCCGACCGTGGTAAGCGAGAACATCACGACGATGAAGAAGTACAGGAAGATTTGACGGGACAGGCTCTTTCGCATCATTCGATCCCCAGCATCTCCCGGTATTCGGAAGGGGTGTACCCGGTGACCTTCTTAAAGGTTTTGGTAAAATGGGGATGATCCGCATACCCCACTTCGAACGAAATGTCCGTAATTTTATAATGCGGAATGGCAAGGAGCTTCTTCGCCTTCTCCATTCGTTTCTTGATCCGGTAATGGACAAAGGTCTCGTCCGTCATCTGCTTGAACAGCTGGCTGAAATAGGACGGGTTGAGTCCAAGCATGTCGGCCACCTCATCCAGCGAGAGATCGCGGGACAAGTTGCGCTCGATATAGGCTTTCGCTTCCTCTACGGGCTCCTTCGCATTTCCTTTTCTCTTCTCGCGTATGAGTTTCACCGTCTGATTCACGGCCAGACGAAATCTCTCAAAATAATGATGGTTCCCTCCGGGCGCAGGCCCCGATATTCCCGTCATGCGTTCGAACGAATATACGTCCCTGCCGTTTAACTGCTTGATCAATTTCGCGTACAGCTCATCCAGCAGCTCCTGAAGCTGGACCGATTCGAACCGGCGCTCATTGCAATAATCCTCGATTTCCTGCAGCTTCATCTGGATATCGTTCATTTGCAAATGCCATACGGCCAGCTCGAGCTGCTCCAGCCAATCCTCCAGCTTGGAAAGCGGAAAATAGAACCGCTGCTTCTCCTGCATGGATTTTCGATCCGCCATCAATTTGTTCATGGTGTTATGTACCACCGATTTGGTCACGGGCTTGAGCAGATATTCCCTAACCCCATACGACATGCATTTCTGGGCGTATTCGAAATCGCCGTAACCGGAGATGACAACGACCGTGATATCGCCGTATGCTTCATATAACTGCTTGCTTAACTCCAGGCCGTCCATCTTGGGCATCTTGATATCCGTAAATATGAAGTCCGGTCGTGCCGTCTGGATCGCTTCCAATGCTTCCATGCCGTTTCCGGCCGTTTCTGCTTGAATCATGGCCGGATCCGTCTGCGTGATCAGTTTCGCCAAGCCCATCCTTATCATAGGTTCATCATCAACGACCAGAATGCGGTACATCACCCATTCCCCTTTCAAACCAGCGAGAGTAGTTTAGCTTTAGCAAGATACTCCTCTGCTTAGGCAAGCAGAGGAGTCATTCATCAACACTATACTAAAACATGCCCCGCCTATTCGAAAGCGTTTTCTTTTTCGTTGTATCGTTTTGTGGCTTCCTCAATAATCTCTTTACCGCCCTTGGACAGATACTCCTCGAGCACCTTGCCGTAGTTATCGATCGGCTCCCTGCCGTATACCATGCGAAGCACATGCTCCAGAATCAGCGGGGGCAGTTCATCCGACTTCGGATTCAGCTCCGGATATTTCACCATCGCCTCCAGTCTCGGGTCGAATTCTATTCCGCGGCGGCCCTCAGTCGATAACATGTTATCAAAAGCATCAATCAGCTCTTTGCCGGAATCGGACAATTCGGACACGCGTTTGTTGTACGTTGTGTCCTGCACCAGCCACAGCCAGTAGTTCAAATAACGCATCTTATCCGCGCCTGCAGCGTCCGTCGGCACCTCGAAGACCGGCTTTCCGTCGGTTACCTGATAATCCTCGCCCTCGATGCCGAAGCTGAAGAACAATTCCGCGTCCTCACTGACCATCCAGTTGAAGAACTTCACGATATCCTCCGCTTTGTCCTTCGCCTTCGCGTTGATGAAGAAGGAACGCGTGACCGGATTATAATGGGCATATCCCCCTTTACCGTCAGGTCCTACAGGCGAAGGAATCAGCGCCACTTTCGCGTCCGGCACATTCTCCTTCAGCTGGGTTCCCCAGATCGGAAGCTCGTTGGCATTCATAGACCACATGCCGGCTTTGCCGCTCGTGACGATGGATTTGAAATCCGCGCTTTCAATGGTCGCGAATTCCTTGCTGATCAATCCTTCCTCATGCATCGTCTTATAGATCTGAATGGCCTGCTTCATATTTTCTTCGTCAAAAAAGGTGGGCTTTACTTGCCCGTCCGGGAATACCTTGAATTGGTTCAGGTAACCCAGCACGTCATAGGCGCCGAAGAAGGTATCGGCATATTTGAAATTCTGACGTCCCGCATAAGGCTGCTCCACACCGGCTTCCTTGAACGCGCGCAGAACCTCCATCGTCTCTTCCACCGTCGTCGGGATCTCCTTGCCTACCTTTTCCAGCAGGTCGGTCCGAATCCACGTGGCCCGTCTGGACGGATTGGACAGGATTTCGGGAATCCCGTAAATATTGCCCGTCTTGGAATCCGTCATCCGCTTCCAGGCTTCCTCGGGGATAAACTTGAGCAGGTCCTGTCCGTGCTCCTGCAGCAGGTCGTTGAGCGGAAGAAAGACTCCGTTCTCCACGGCACCCGCCAGCTCGGGACCGCTGATTCCGCCAGTGCCCTGCACCACATCCGGTATATCGTTCGTTGCGAACATCTGCACCATTTTATCCTGATATTCGTTATGCGGAATGAGGCGGATATCGAGGTCCGTATTCGTCATTTTCTCTAGCTCCAGCACGTACTTATCCTTGTTGATATCCGGATTCTTCTCAACGTAGGAAACGTTAAGCGTCCGCATCGAAATGGAAAATTTCGTGGCTCCCGCTTCATTCCCGCCTTGGCCGTCGCCCCCGGCGTTGGCTCCTCCGCCTCCGCCATTATTGCCCGCACAGCCGACGAGCATGGCCAGCACAAGACCTGACGTAAGCGCACGTGTCCAGCTTTTTCTCATGAATACCCCTCTTTTCAAGCTAATATAGTCGCTTATAATAGCGCTTTCAAACTTATTATCAGTATAGAGAGCCGTCTGGGCGGGAACAAGGAATGTCTTTGGCTCGGTTTGTCGTTTTTTTAGGGCTATTCTTTGATCGACCCGATCATCATCCCGTGAATGAAGAAGCGCTGCAGAAACGGATACAAGAGAATGATGGGCAGCGTGGCTACCAGAATAACCGCCATCTGAATGCCCTGCACGGACTGGGAGCTTGCTTCGAACGCCATGTTGCCCGTATCGGTCAGGCCCTCGTTCACCAAAAGTTCCCTCAATTTTACCTGGAGCGGATACTTGCTGCGGTCATTGATATAGTAAAGGGCATCCATATATTTGTTCCAATTCGTTACGGAATAGAAAATCCCTACCGTCGCCAGCGCCGGCTTGGATAACGGAAGCACGATGCTCCATAAAGTACGGACCTCGCTGCATCCGTCGATTCGGGACGAATCGATCAGTTCGCCCGGAATTTGGGTGAAAAACGTGCGAAGCACAAACAGGTTGAATGCGCTGATCGCCGATGGCAGCATCAAGGACCACAGCGTGTTGACGAGATTCAGTTCGCGCATCAGAATGAATTGCGGGATGAGCGGCGCCGTAAAAATCATGGTCAATAAGATGATAATCATGATGGTTTTCCTGCCGACGTATTCGGGCCTGGAGAGCGGGTACGCCAGCGAAGCGGTTGCTGCCAGATTGATGAAGGTTCCGAATATCGTAATATAGACGCTGATCCCGAACGCCCTCCAGATGGAAACATCGTTGAATACATGCTTGTAGTATGCAAAGGTAAATTCCACCGGCCAGAACATCACTTCTCCGCGATCGATAGCGCCCGGGCTGCTGAACGACTGGGCAATGACATTGAGAAAAGGGAGCAGCATGGTGAGTGCAAGAAAAGTAAGGATGATATAGTTCAATACAAGAAACATTTTTCTGCCTGCACTGTCATATTTCACGTTGGTGGTCACTCCCCTCTAATACAGCGACTCGCCGGTCGCTTTCTTGCTGATGGTGTTTGCAATGGTGATCAGGAACAAGCCGACAACGGACTTGAACACCCCGATGGCGGTGGCATAACTGTACTGAAGCTGCTGCAAGCCGGCTTTGTAAATATATGTGTCCAAAATTTCGCTGGACTGGATGTTAAGCGGGTTCTGAAACACGAATACGCGTTCAAACCCGTAATCCATGAAATCCCCGATCTTGAGCAGGAACAGGATCGTTATCACGGGAAGCAGCGCTGGCAGGGTAATGCTTAGGGTCTGGCGCCATCTCCCCGCTCCGTCGATTTCGGAGGCTTCGTAGAGATCCGGATTGATGCCTGCGAGCGCCGCCAGATAGATGATGGTTCCCCAGCCGACATCTCTCCATAATCCGGAGCCCACCAATACCGTTCGAATGTAGGAATCTTCGCCTAGGAAATAGATCGGTTCGATGCCGAACCACCCGAGCACCACGTTCACGATCCCCGATGATGGGGACAGGATGCCCACAAAGATACCGCTTACAATAACCCATGACAGAAAATGCGGCGCATAGAATATCGTCTGGACAATTTTCTTGTAAACGACCTGGCGAACCTCGTTCAGCAATAAAGCCAGGACGATGGGGGCCGTAAAAGCAAACAGAATGTCATATGTCCCCAGCAGAAGCGTATTGCGCAGAATTTTCAGAAAATCATAGTGCTGGAACATTCGCCCAAAGTGTTCAAGGCCCACCCAGGGACTTCCCGTTACGCCCGCAAACAAATTGTAGTTCTGGAATGCGATCACGGAGCCCATTAACGGAACATATTTGAACAATGCGAAGAACAGCAGTCCCGGCAGCGATATGAAGTACAGCGCCCTGTATTTCCACATGAATCCGAGCAGCTTTCTCCGTTTATCAAGCCTTCCGTCCAGAATCGGGCTTACCGCTGCTTTGTTTGGCTCGGCCATCTGTCATCACCTCTTGTTTCTCAAATGGGCCGGTGCGTTGTCATCTATCGGAATTTCGTCAAACCGGATGCTGATAAATTCAGGCTCCCGGTCAATGATCCGCGACAGCTCCTTTGTAAAAACGTCAACGATTTCGTTCTTCTGCTCATCCGTGCGTCCTTCGTACATTTTAATCGTAATTTGCGGCATCGGCTGATCGCCTCCTTAGGAAATGGATGTGATGAATATCCTTATCCTATAAGTTTTCATGACCGGGCAGCAATGGAGGAAGATCGGTTCCTTTGTGTTTTTTTTAGGTGGATCGGCGGCTTGTGTTTTTTTAAGCTCGGCTTGTGATTTCAACAGTTTTTAAACGGCTGGTCTAGAAATTCGAAGCGTTCTGTGGAACAATGGTTCAAAGCAGATGCCAACACGGGCCGCTCGATGCCATCAGTTATGGGAGGTAAGCGATGAACGGACAAGTGAAGGAAGAGGTAACGACCTATGCGTCGTTATGGGGAAAACTCGAAAAGAAAGTAACGCGCATGACGGGTCAGCTCCAAGGCAAAGTTCCCCATGCCACAAAGAACGGGATCTATGATTCCACCCGGATCGATTGGTGGACCTCCGGTTTTTGGCCGGGGATGCTTTGGATGATGTATGATATGACCAACAAGCCGCAGTATAAGGAAAGGGCTTGGGAATGGGATATTCGGCTTGAAGAGGCGCTGATCGAAGACAGTAACTTTCATCACGATGTAGGCTTTCAATTTCTGCCGACGGCCGTCATCAAATATAAACTGACCGGCGATCCGGATGCCCGGCGGAGAGCATTGTTGGCGGCTACCCTGCTCGCAGGAAGGTATAACCCCGTCGGCAGATTCATTCGCGCTTGGAATCAGGTGAAGCCTACCTCGTGGAACCACGGAAACGAAGGCTGGTCCATCATCGATTCCACCATGAATCTCTCCCTCTTGTTCTGGGCTTCCGAGGAGAGCGGCGATCCGAGATTCGCTCATATCGCCAGAGAGCAGGCCAATACGGTTGCTGAACATTTCATTAGACCCGACGGCTCGGTTCGGCACATCTGCCGGTTTGACCCGTTGACGGGAGAATATATGGAATCGCTCGGCGGGCAAGGCTTTGGACCGGAATCGGCCTGGAGCCGGGGAGCAGCCTGGGCTTTGCACGGGATGGCGAACACCTATCGGTATACCGGCGATATTCGGTATCTCGACGCTGCCAAGCGAGTCGCTCATTTCTTCGTGGCTTCCCTTGAGGAAGATTCCATTCCGCTTTGGGATTTTCGGGCGGAGCGCAAGGATATGGAATCCCCCGATCATGACGGGACGGAAACATCCCCAATGGCACCGGTGCCAAGGGATACATCCGCGGCATCCTGCGCCGCATCCGGGCTGCTTGAAATCGCGGACCTCGTCCCGCAAGCCGAAAGCGCTCTGTACCGCAGCAGCGCCTTGCGTATCATCGACTCTTTGACGAACCGTTACGCCGAATGGGATGACCCGGATTATGAAGGCATACTGAAAGAAGCCACAGGGCATCTGCCTGCCGGACAAAATATAAACGTCTCGCTCATCTATGGCGATTATTATTATGTTGAGAGCGCAGCCAAGCTAATGGGATGGAAAAACCGGATCTTCTGATCCGGTTTTTTTGTCGCGTTTATTTATTCTTTTTCGGAATCCGAATAAAGAAGCAGCTACCGCCAACATGCTCATCTCCGCTTTCGGCCCACACGTGACCGCCATGAGCGGAAACCAACTGCTTGACGATGGCCAGGCCCATTCCGCTTCCGCCGCTTAACCGATTCCTCGACTTATCGCCCCGATACAGCCTTTCGAATATATACGGCAGATCGGATTGGGAGATGCCCTGTCCCGAATCCCGAATCCGAATCAGGGCATCGGCCCCTTCGTCCACGAGATCGGCTTGCACCGTACCGCCGGACGGGGTGTAGTGCAAGGCATTGCTTAACACATTGATCAGAATCTGATGCATCCGGTCTGGATCCACCTCGACTGCGATCGAAGAACTGCCGGCATATTGCAAACTCACTTCTTTTTCATGATACATCGCCTTCGCCAACGTGACGGCTCTCTCCATAATATGGCTCAGATCCTGCTCGGACCGGGACAGCTGAAACTCCGGGGATTCCATATCGTGCAGCTCCTCCAGCTCCGTGACGAGCTGAATCAAACGGTCGATTTCATCCAAGCAGGTGCGGAAACGGTCTGCAGTCGGCTCCCATACTCCGTCCTCGAGTGCACGGGTGTGACTCTTTAAGGTGGTTAGCGGCGTTCGGAGCTCATGCGCGATATCCTGCGTCATGTTCCTGCGAAGCTGCTCCTGTTTCTGCAGCTGTACTGCAAGCTCATTCAGCGAAGCACCAAGCCCCGCAATTTCATCGTACCCTCCGGCTGCCACGCGGACATCCCAATCTCCTTGCGTCATCATTTCTGCCGCCCGCTTCATCTGGACGAGGGGAGCCGATATCCTTCTTGCTACATAGATTCCTATTATGGAGGCTATGGCAATCGATAACAGGCAGGTTAAGATAATCGATTGCATCTGCGCCTGCTCCAAATGGTAGTTCAGCTCATCCATTCCGCTGTGTCCGCTGGACTGCTGCTGGTACATCGCGATATGGTAATGGTTCGTCACGATGTTGATCACGGTAAACACGATCAGGATCCCTGCCGTGATGCTGATAATGATGGCGGCGAGCCTCAGGTCTAGGCGATGCTTCAAGCCCCGTCACCTCCGAAGCGATAGCCGAATCCGTAAACGGTGAGGATATATTTCGGCTGCTTTGGGTCGGATTCAATCTTTTGACGCAGATTCTTTATATGCTGATCGATGATGCGGATGTCTCCGATAAAATCGTAGCCTAATACCCGGTCAACCAGTTCCTCGCGAGAGAAGTTCCGCTGCGGGTATTTGGCCAACAGCAGCAGCAGTTTATATTCGCTCGGCGTCAAATTCACGATTTGTCCATGGCTGGTGACCTCATGCTTCATGGAATGGATGACCAATGCGCCTTCATCATATACAATGACGTCCGCGAGCAGCTTGCTGTCATCCCCCCGCCTCAAAACAGCCTTGACCCTTGCCACGACTTCCCGAGGGTCGAACGGCTTCACGATGTAATCATCGGCTCCGATCGCAAATCCGCCGATCCGGCTGCTCTGAGCCACCTTAGCCGTTAACATCACGATGGGGACCGAGCTAAACGTTCGAATTTCCTTGCATATCCGTTCACCGTCCATATCCGGCAGCATGAGGTCCAATAGGACAAGGTCCACGGCTTGTCCTCGCAGGCAATCGAATGCCTCGGCACCGTTCGCCGCTTCCAGCGTCAAGTAACGTTCTTTGTTCAAATAAGATACAAGAACTTCTCGAATATTCGGTTCATCATCCACGATTAATATGGTTTTCATTCCGGTATCTCCTTATAGAATCCTTCATCAGTACAAGTCAACTGTAACATAAGTCTCCATTGTAACTGAAACTTGTGAAGATTCCATGAGGATGAATAAGATGGTCCATGAAGCCCATGAGATTGTTGGGCTTCATGGTATACTAATGCATTTCGTTTTATCACGTGGCATTTATAAGAGACTTCAGATAAGAGACGCTTTGCGGCACCTGGCTTTCATGCAAGCCATGAAGAATCAGCGGCCCGTTAAAACGATAAGCGCGCAGGAGCTGAATGTATGCTTCATAATCCAGTTCTCCGGTACCGGCAGCCCTGTACCGGAATCCATCTACAGTCGAATAATCCTTGGCATGAGCGATAATAACATGTTCACCGAGCAGTGACAGCGCTTGATCTACTACCTCTGTCAAAGCCTTTCCGTCGTTCGGGTTGAACAAATTCGCTGCATCCAGTACCACCTTCAACCGCGGAGTACGCATCGTATCCAGCAGCTGTCTGGCTTTAACGGCATCGCTGATCACATTGGCCGGCTCCGGTTCAACGGCCAGCTTGAGCCCGAATTCCTCTGCTATATTCACCAGTGCCTGCATGGTGATCAGCAGATCATCCCATGCTTCCGGCGAATCGTTGTCCGGATGTCTTCTCCACATATCGATTGGATCCCTCGTCCCTGTGCACAGGGTAATGACCGACGTCCCCATGAAATGGCACATCGCTGCCAAATGGCGAAACCGAAGAATGTCATGCTGCCGTTTCTCCTGATCGGGGTGGATCATATTAAAGGTCCCGGATACGGCCGCCATATGAAGATGCCGATTCTCGCACGCAGCTTGTATATGTGCCGCGGTCCCTAGATCGACGGCCTCCGGCAGCGACGGAAGAGCGGCGCAGGTAAGATTGAACTGGATGACCTCCAATCCGGTTGCTATGACAGCGTCCAAGTTTTCTTCCAGTGTCGGCCTCTCAAACGTCTTGGAGAATATGCCCAATTTCATCACTCATACGCCTCCCGATACTTCAGCCAGCTTTACCGTCTTGCCGCTCTCAACGGATCTGGCGATCGCCGCCATCGCGCGCATGGCTGCTACTCCGTCATCCAGGTTGGCTCCTCGCATGGGTGCCTGCTCCAGAATCGTATCCGCGAAGCCTTCAACCTGCAGCTTGAAGAAATGCGCATCTTCACCTAGCGGCCTGTGATAACAACCGTCGCGCGAGGAGAACACCTCGACGTCGCTTGACTTGAAGAGCCACGGATTGTAGGTCTTGCCAACAACGCTTCCGTGTTCACCGTAAATTTGAAAGCCTTCATGCCAGTCCATCCGGACGGCGACCGTAAGATCTAGATGCCCTACAGCGCCCGATGCAAACTGAACCGTGACGAACCAGTTATATGCGCCGAATTTCTGCGTATTCCATGCCGTCACGCTCACCAGGTCTCCCCCTAAAAAGCGGGCCATATCCACCAGATGGCTGCCATGCGTCAGCATGTAATAACGCAGCTTATCGAGCTTCGGATTACCTTCCGGCCTCAGGGCATTCGGACTAAGCCGCACCAACGGCTGCACGTTTTCGGTGACCGTATACCGGTAGGTGGAATCGCAGTACCATGCTTTCAGGGCGAGCATCTCCCCCATCTCTTGCTCAATAAACCGTTTAGCATAAGCGATGCCGGGATCAAAGCGTTTCATGTTTCCGATTTGGACAACACAACCGGAATCCCTTGCTCTCCGCTGCAATTCCTCACACTCTTCTACGGTGACGCCAAGCGGCTTCTCCACGAGAACATGTTTTCCTGCTTCGATAGCTTTAAGGGCGGCTTTCACGTGAAATTGATCCGCGATCCCAATGATGACAGCTTCCACCTCGGGATCTGCCAGCATCTTGTCATAATCCTTGTAGGTTCGTACCGGCTGATGGATTTCGGCCATGCGGTTCAGCAAATCCTCCGCGACGTCGCATATCGCATAAAGGCGTGCATTGCGCGCCCTCCGGCAAGCTTCGAAATGTCCGTACTGCGAAATGGGGCCGCAGCCCAGCACGGCTGCATTCAATGTCGTTCTATTCTCGGCCATGACAGCACCTCCTGTAGTTGATGATTATAAGAAAAACGCCGATCGACGTACTTTCTCAGAAGACAGACCGCGGTTAGAGGATGTTTTTCTTGCGATATCAGGAAGGCCCGTGCTTCGAAGTTTATACTTTCTGATATCTAAAGAAAAACGCCAATCGACGTACTTTCTCAGAAGACAGACCGCAGTTAAAGGATGTTTTTCTTGCGATATCAGGAAGGCCCGTGCTTCGAGGTTTATACTTTCTGATATCTAAAGAAAAACGCCGATCGACGTACTTTCTCAGAAGACAGACCGCGGTTAAAGGATGTTTTTCTTGCGGTTATTGAATTGTTCGGCTCCGCTGAAAACTAATAAATTCTATAATCTATGGCAAAAGCCGCAGGATATACTCCTGCGGCTGCATTCCCTCTTATTTTTTTGCCATGTATTTGCGAATGTCAAATGCTACCGCTGCTACGATAATAAGCCCTTTGATGATCAATTGCCAATAGGGACTGACGCCGATAAAGGTTAACCCGTAATTGATAACGCCGAAGATCAGAACCCCGGCCATCACGCCGGGCACCGTGCCGATGCCGCCAGCCGTGGATACGCCTCCGACCACGCATGCCGCTATCGCATCAAGTTCATACATGTTGCCATAGTTGTTGGTCGCACCACCGGTTCTTGCAGCCTCCAGCACGCCGGCGATGCCGTACAGTGCACCGGAAATAGCGTAGATCGCGATGAGATTGCGAGCGACATTGATCCCCGATACATGCGCAGCTTGCACGTTGCCGCCAATGGCATACATGTTTTTGCCGAGCCGGGTCTTGTTGAAGATGACCCAGCAGATGAACGCAACAAAGATAGCGATGATGACGATGTAAGGGAGTGAGTAACCGCCGCCGAAGTCGATGTAGCCGCTGCCCCACACGGTAAAATCCGGTCGTAAGCCGCCGATCGGCTGGGACTGGTTCGGCTCCATATCAAAATAGATGGAATTGACGCCGTAGATCCCGACCATCGTACCGAGCGTCGCTATGAACGGCGGCACATGCAGCTTGGCAACAATGAAGCCATTGATTAGACCGACGACAAGCCCCGCTACGATACCGATCAGGATCGGCAATAGAACCGATACCTGGGGCAAATCCGGGAAAAAGCGGTTCGCATAAACCTCCGTTTGCAGCATCGAAGCCGATACGACCGCGGTTAAGCCTACGACGCGACCTGCGGAAAGGTCTACCCCGCCAGTGATCAGAATGAATGCCGCTCCCAGCGCGATGATCAATCTGGTCGAGGATTGCTGCAGGATATCCCGCAATGTGGAAAAGGCCAGAAAGTTGGGATCTGCGACGGCAATCCCGATGACGAGCAGTATCAATACTACGAATATGGCGCGCTGCGCCAAATAATCTTTAACCTTGACGATGGCTTGCGTATTCATCGACTTCCCCTCCCGGATCGGCCGACCGCTGCTGTGCGGCCAGCCGCATGATTTCCTCTTCGCTTGCTTCCTGCCCTTCCAGAATTCCCGTCATCCGCCCTTCGCTCATCACCATGATCCGGTCGGACATTCCGAGCAGCTCGGGCATTTCGGAGGAAATCATAATGATGCTCTTCCCTTGCGTCGCCAGCTGCGTAATGATGGAATAAATCTCGAACTTGGCGCCCACATCGATCCCTCGGGTCGGCTCATCCAGCAGCAGGATCTCGGGCTCCGTAAGCAGCCATCTCGCCAGCAGCACCTTCTGCTGGTTCCCGCCCGACAGATTTCGAATCTGGGTATTGACCGACGGCGTCTTGGTTCTCAGCTTCTCCACGTTCGTTCGCGCATCCTCGATGCCTCTGCGTTCATTCAGCAGGAACGCCCAATTCTGATACCTTCGAAGATTGGCAATGACCGTATTCTCGTAGACCGAGAGTACCGGGAATATGCCGGTGACTCTACGCTCCTCCGTCAGCAGTGCCATGTTGTTTTTCTTCGCATCGGAAGGCGACTTGATCTTCACTGGTTTCCCGTTAATCGATATGGTTCCGGAGGCCACCGGACGAAGCCCGAAGAGAGCCTCAACCAATTCCGTGCGCTGAGCGCCGACAAGGCCGCCAATGCCCAGAATCTCGCCCTTTCTCAGCTCGAAGGATACATTTTGAAACGAGTTCGGATTAGTGGAGCTTAATTGGCGGACCTGCATCCGGGTTTCGCCCGGAATGTTCGTCCGTTCAGGATAGCGCTCCGTCAAATCCCGTCCCACCATACGGGTAATGATCAAATCGGTCGTCAATTCTCCTGCCTGCCAGGTTCCTACGTACTTCCCGTCCCGCATGATCGTGACATCATCGGATATGCGCAGAATTTCTTCCATTTTGTGCGAGATGTAGACGATGGACACGCCCTGCGACCGCAGCCTGTTCATGATGCTGAACAGATGCTCCACCTCGTTCCCGGTCAGAGATGAGGTCGGTTCGTCCATTACGATCACTTTGGAGTGATAGGACACCGCTTTGACAATCTCAAGCGATTGGATCTTGGACACAGAAAGCGCTCCTGTCCTTGCTCTGGGATCAATATCGATATCAAGCTCGCGGAACAGCCGGAGCGTGTCCGCTGCCATCTGTTTCTCGTTCACGAATTTCAAGGGCCAGAAGCCCGTCATCGGAAATCTTCCCAGCCATATATTCTCCATCACATTGCGGTGCGGCACGGGATGAAGCTCCTGATGAATCATGGATATTCCGTGATTTAATGCATCCTTGGAGCTGTTGATGGCGACCTTGTCGCCGTTTAAGTAAATGTCGCCTTCATCAGGCTTGTAGATGCCGAACAAACATTTCATCAGCGTTGATTTGCCGGCTCCGTTCTCGCCCATGAGCGCATGCACGGTTCCGGGTCTTACCTTGAACGTTACGTCGCTTAATGCCTGAACGCCTGGAAACGCCTTCGATATATTCCGCATCTCCAGCACATACGATTCCGCCACTTTGAATACCTCCTTCGCTTTTCCGGGCCAAAAGGGTCCAATATAAAGGGACAACGCTACGATGAGCCGCTGCCCCTTCTTATAACCCTGCCATTATTTCGCGTCGGCGATATTGTCCTTCGTTATTTTTTTGTAGGCGATCCACACGTATTTACCGTCGGTAATATCAAAGCCGGTATTCTCCTTGTTCGGCGTTTCTCCTTTGGAAAGCGCGGCCGCTATGGCAACGGAAGCTTTGCCCTGGCTCTTGGCGTCGTTAAGCACGGTTCCGAGAAGGGTTCCATCTTCCAGCGCCTGGACGGCGGGAGCCGTCGCATCGACGCCCACGACCGGCATGTACTTGTCGCCGCTGAAATAACCTGCCGCTTTCAAAGCCTCAATCGCTCCGAGCGCCATATCGTCATTGTTGGCCAGCACCGCTTCAATCTTGTCGCCATGGGACGCGAGGAAGGTTTGCATCTTTTCCTGTCCTTTCACGCGGTCCCACATGGCGGTATCCACCGCAAGCGCTTCCACTTCAATGCCGGCGTCTTGAATCGCCTGAACGGAGAATTTGGTCCGCAGCTCGGCATCCTGATGGCCCGGCTCCCCCTGCAGCAGCACATACTGCAGCTTGCCGTCCCCGTTCTTGTCTGCCTTCGGATTCGCTTTCCAATAATCGACGATCAGCTGTCCGGAGATCGTGCCGGATTCCTCTGCCTTCGCCCCTACGTAATAAACCTTATCCCATTTGTTCATGTCTTCCGCGATCGGCTCCCGGTTCAGGAAAACCACCGGCGTATTGGCGGTTTTCGCCTTGTCGATAATGACGCCCGCTGCCGTGCGGTCCACGGGGTTGATAATCATGGAGCTGTATTTTTTCGAGATAAACAGATCGATTTTCTCATTCTGGGTCGGCTGCGCATTTTGACTATCCACGATATCCAGTTTGGCTACGCCATTCGCTGCATCGGACATCGCATTCCGAACGCCTGTCATAAAGGTATCGTCGAACTTGTAAATCGCCACCCCGACTTGAGGCGTGCTGCCGCCTGCCGCGTCGCCGCCCGTGCTATCGCTGCCGGTTGAACTGCTCCCGCCGTTGTTGCATGCCGCCGTGGTCAGCATCATGCCTGCCATAAGGACAAACAGCCATTTTTTCTTCACTTGGGTTGACCTCCCTGATTCATTCGATATTTCAGTGCTGGCTGCGGAACTCCGAAGCCGTATCTCACTGACTACCGCCATTATGCCGGAATGACCCTGATATTCGAATTCAAAATCCTGCTGATTTCTAGCAAAATTCTCATCATTTACCGATTGGCTTCGTGACTTCCTTAATTACTTCACAAATGGAAACAGCACCTTCTGATTATCCATCCAGAACATATTGTCGGCATCGATCACCTTGGTCTCAAGCACGATCGGCTTATCATATCTCGAACCGTCCATGACCTTCACAGCCTGCTCTACGCCCAAGTAGCCCGTGCTGAATCCGTTCTGTACCACGAGTTTATGAAGGATGCCATCCTGAAGAAGCTGAAGCTGTTCCAGATCGCTGCCGAAGGTGATAATCTTGATCTCACCTTGAACCTTCCGCCTTGCGACTTCTTTAGCCGCTCCCAAGGAAGCCTGAATATCGAGTGCCAGAATTCCGTCGACGGCGCCCTGATCCAGCAGCTGTTTGGCGGCCTGCCAGCATGCATCCTCGCGTTTGCCGCAAGCCGCGCCGCCCGCTATTTCAATTCCGCCGATATCTGACCATGCCCGTTTGGCTCCCTCTTCGCGGGCGATCAAGTCGGGGTCCTCCCTGTCGGAACGCAGGATGGCCACTGTACCCCGACCTTCAAGCAAGTCGGCCAGCTGCTCGCCCGCCTTGCGTCCGGCAGCTTCATTATTGATCGCGATCGCGGATAAGATGCCTGTGGTCATTCGTTCATCATTCAATGCAATCACGGGGGTACCCGCTGCCGCTGCCTTATCGCCTAATTCCTGCAGCACTGCCTCCGATGCCGGGTCGATCAAGATCGCGGAGGCGCCCTTCTCCAACATCTTCAAAGCGGCCTGCAGCTGCTCCTCCTCATCGTCGCTAGGCTCCAGGGAAACATAATCGAGCGCCAATCCGTATTCCTTGGCGGCCGCCTCGGCGCCTAAACGGATCGCATCCCCCTGCTCTTCGGCGTGTACGGGAGCCACAAGGGCAATATGTTGAAGCCCGGGCTCCTCATCCGGGTCCGTATCGGATGAACACGATGTTAAGAGGATCAGGACAGCGACGAGTGCAGCGAAACAGCCCCTAGGTCCAATCGGTAACCGCAGCGGCCGAATAGTTCTAATCATGCTCGCGTTCCTCCTCGTCCATATCGTGAATGACCGGAATCCGTATGCGAACGGTAGTGCCCGCCTCCTGCTCGCTCTCGAATTCCAGCCCGTACCGTTTGCCGTAATACAGGCGAATTCGGTCATGGACATTTCGAACGGCCACGCCGGAACCGGCCGTATTGATAAATTGTGCCGGGTTATGAGGCGTTTCTTTAGCGTCCAAGATTCCTTCAACCATCTCGGGCGTCATCCCAACCCCGTTATCCGTAACCGTCATTTCCAACAATTCGCCTTTTACGGCTGCCCCTATGCGAATATGCCCCTGATCCACCATATACTCGATGCCGTGCACGATGGCATTTTCGATTAAGGGCTGAAGCACCAGCTTGAGGGTGTAACAGGATAGCGCGGCTTCGTCCGCTTCGATCGCAAAATCGAATTTCTGTTTATATCTCATCTGTTGTATGGTCAAATAATGCCGTGCGTGCTCCAGCTCTTCCCGGACGCTTATCGATGTCTTCCCTTTGCTCAAGCTCAAGCGAAACAGCTTCGACAAGGAAGTAATCATCATAATGACCTCCTCCTTCTTGCTCATTCCTACCATGCGAACAACCGAATTCAGGGTATTGTACAAAAAATGAGGGTTGATCTGGGCCTGCAAGGCTTCCAGCTCATATTTACGCTTCGATTCCTGCTCCTTCACAATCTGTTTCATGAGCTGCCTGATCTTATTCAGCATCAGGTTGAAACGGCTGGACAGCTGCACTACTTCAAGCGGTCCCTGCAACGGGAGCTCCACGTCGAAATCGCCCCGTTCCACGGCTTTCATCGTTCGGCCCATGCGGCGGATGGGCCGGGTGAGCATGGCCGAAAGAATCAGGGATACCGCGATGGCCAGCACCAAGACTATGGCAACCACCCGGACCAAATAACGGTTGACCTCTTCTCTTGTGGTCATGATCTCATCCAAATAGGATACGCCCACGATTTTCCAGCCTATGTTGACGACCGATTTGACCGTATTGAGCCGCTTGACCCCATCCGATTCATCAATGTAGCTCTCCGAGGAGGTCAGCGCCCGCTCAACGCTCTCATTCCGAAGCCCCATGTAGATTAATTGCTGCTGCGGATGGTACACGATATTTCCCGCTCCTTCGTCGATGATATACGCATACCCGCGCTTCCCCAGACTGATGCGGCTGCTCAGCTCGTCGATCTTCTTGAAGTTGATATCCACCAGCAGAATGACGTACATCGGCTCACCGTCATGAACGACCGTAATGCCTTTGCTCATCGTGACGACCCATTCAAACGTTTGGTCGTATAAATTCTGAACATGGGGCAGCGAGAAGCTCAGATGGTCGGAGACTCTCATGGCCGAGTGAAACCAGCTCTGTTCCGTCACCTTGGCGCTGGGCTTGACCGGAATGGCCGGATGGTTCCGCAGCATGTCGCCCTGATCATTAAACAAAGCGATCGAGACGATGTCATCTCGGCTTCGCATAATCGTATCGAGCTGTTTTGTCACCTGTTCATCGTCCCACTGCCCGTCTGCCAGCATATTTTCCTCGATCGCCCGATACAGCTGCGCCATCCCGTCCACGTAATCCTCGAGATTATAGCTAACCTGGTCCACGATTTGCTGGGCATTCAGGAATACGCTTTGCTCTGCCGATCGCGAGAATTTATTGAAGAGCAGTACGGCTACCACGATCACAATGAGCAGAATGAACGCCGAGAAGGACCACATGATGATGGATTGAATGCTGTGCGCCCGGAATCGCTTAACCCATCGTTGAACAAAAGGTAGGACCGAGTATCGCTTCGTATACGTGATTTTCACCGATGCCCTACCCCCTCGCTTGTGCCCGATATTCCTTAGGCGAAACGCCGACCTGCTTCTTGAAGCTGAAGCTGAAATAATTCGGATCGGCAAACCCGACGCGCTCCGCGATTTCGAAAGCCTTCAGGTCGGTGGAACGTAAAAGCTCCTTGGCCGTTTCCATCCGCAGCTGCATTAAGTACTGCACATAGGTCATTTTGAGCTCTTTTTTGAATACGCCGCTAAAATAGCCTGTGCTGATATGCAGGTGCATGCACAGCTTCTGCAGCGATATATCCGGGTCGCCGTAATGCTCCCGCGTGTATTGGAGCGCTTTCTCCACGATGTCTTTATAGGCATGCTGCCTAGAGCTGGAGATTTGCTTGCGGATGGCCAAACTGACATCCTGAAGCCAAGCTTTAGCCTCCTGTAGTCCGGAAAACTTGAAGATCTCGGCATGCAGCTGATACCCCGCTCCAAACATCTCCTCAAGCTCGATCCCGGATTCTTTAGCCGTTCGAAGTATGGCCGTTACGACTTCCAGGAGATAGATCTGAACCTCTTGAATCGTGCAGGATGCTCCGATCAGCTCATCGAATATGTGCGTCATCGCTTCACTTAATTCCTCCGCGGTTCCGAGCTTAAGATTGCGGATCAGCGCTTGCTCCTGCAATTCGTCCAGGCGGACCCCTTCCTGCCTCGGACTCTCCACGTCATCGATGAAGATGACTTTCTCGGCGCCGAGAATCAGCCGGTAGTCCAGCGCCAGCAGCGCATCCTGGTAGGAGTGCTTAAGATCGGACAGAGTCCGGACCCTGGAACCCACGCCGATCGTAACCGGCAGCTTCAGATAGTGAAGAATGCTTTTGAGCAAACGATCCAGTGCGACCTGCAGGTCGCCAAACCACGACTCGTCCTCGCAGCCGTCATTCGTAATCAAGAACACGATGCTATCCTGATATATGAATGCGCTTCCAAAAGAAAGGGGATCCATCAGCTCTTTCGCAATGTTCAGCATGGCGTGCAGCATCAAGTCCATATCGCCGGAATGCCGCAGGGAGCTTGATGGAGCACTCTCCTTATGCTCAGCCGCCGGATATAAAGCCATCACCGCGGCGAGATAACAGGCGCCGTTCAGCGGAAGGCCGTAATTCCGAGTTTTCTCCTCAATGATGGAGCGGGGCAATTTTCGGGTTAACAGCGAAGCCAGGAACGATTCCCGAAGCAAAGGCAGGCTTGTCCGGTAATGCTCCTTCAATTGGCGAACGTCCTCACGCTCCGCCACCTCCATATCGATTTTGTCCTTGATCTTGCCTAATAACTCCATGAAGCTTTCGGCAGAGAACGGCTTGAGCAAATACTCATCCACGCTGAGCGTAATCGCTTGGCGGGCGTAATCAAATTCGTCATAGCCGGTCAAAATCACGATTTTGCACAGCGGCTGATGCTCCCTTAGCCATGAGGCCAGCTGCAGCCCATCCTGAAAAGGCATACTGATATCGGTAATAACGACATCCGGCTCCAACCGCTCCGCAGCCTCCACGGCCTCTCTTCCGTTCTCCGCCGTCCCCTTGATCTCGAATCCGCAGGCTTCCCATTGGATTTCCTGAACGAGGCCTTCTCTCACATCGGCTTCATCATCCACTAACAGCACTTTATACAATGCGACCCCTCCCGTTTCTGTCCTGTTCGGCTGCAAACTGAATCTATAGTGATCTTACCTCGCCGCGCCAAAATTGGGAATCTTCCACATTATGTTTTTTGCAACAAAAAAAAGAACGAATGCACGACTTCAGCGAAACAGCGCTTCCCTGTTCCTCGAGTCATGATTCGTTCCGAAATCGATTGTGCAGCATTCCTTACGCCTGAACGGGTACGGAGACGGGTTTTACCGGCGTGCTCAACCTCTTGATGCTCAGATAGTAAGCGATGCCGAGCGGAATAACGGCGCCCAGCCAAGCCAGCGGATTTGCCAGGCTTGCACCGAGGAGGCCGATCTGCGCGGTCAGGAAGATAGCAGCCAGTACCCGCATGATCAGCTCCATGATGCCCGCCACAGTGGGAATTAAGCTCCGACCAAGCCCCTGAAGCGTGAAGCGGTAGATAAACAGCAGCGACAGAAGCAGATAGGTGCTGCCGTTCGATAAGAAATACAGCCTGCTGAGCGACAGCAATTCCTCTTGGCCTTGACCCACAAAAAGGCTGACGGCGGCAGGACCCGCGAATATAACCAGCAGGCCCACGACGATGCTGAATGATCCTGAGAGCCAAATACACTGCTTAACCCCCAGTTTGATCCGGTCTATGCGATTCGCTCCGAAGTTCTGAGCGGCAAAAGTCGCCATCGTAATCCCGAAGGAACTCATCGGCTGCGTGGCGAGCATATCAATCTTCTGAGCTGCGGTATAAGCCGCAACGGCTGTTGCCCCGAGACCGTTTAGCGTGATCTGCAGAATAATGGCTCCGATGGCGATGATGGAGGCTTGGAAGCCCATCGGAAAACCTACCCACATATGCTGGCGAATAAATTTCCAATCGATGGACCAGTCGGCATTCTTGAATTGAAGGAGCGGGACCTTCTTATGAATGTAGATCAGACAGAGCAGGCAGGAGAACAGCTGCGATACAACCGTGGCAAGTCCGGCTCCGGCTACTCCCATCTTAAATACGAGAATGAATAAGAGGTCGAGCACGATGTTCAGTATGCTTGCAACGACCAGGAAGAGAAGCGGCGTCCGGCTGTCGCCGAGAGCGCGGAGCAGGTTAGCCAGCAAATTAAACAGAACGGCCGCGCCGACGCCCCAGTTAATGACGATCAGATACGAATACGCATCATCCAAAATTTCGGCAGGGGTGTTCATCATGACGAGGACGGGTCTCGTAAATATAACGCTCACGATGGTGAGGAATACCGTGAACACCAGACTGATCCATACACTCGTTCCCACGCTTTTGCGGACGCCTGCGATATCCTTAGCTCCAAAACGCTGTGCCGTTATGATAGACAAGCCAGCCGTCAAGCCTTGGGCAAAGCCGATGACAAAAAACAAAATGCTGCCTGTCGAGCCAACGGCTGCAAGTGCGTTTACGCCTATGGTACGTCCCACGATTAGGGTGTCTGCCATGTTGTAAAATTGTTGAAAAATATTACCGATCAAAAGCGGGATGGTAAACATGATAATCAGCTTGATCGGACTTCCTTGCGTCATGTCTCTCATGTAGATTCTCCTATGCCGTCAATAAACGTTCCTCTAAAGATTTATTTGAAATATTATGCTTCAAACAGCGCTTATCGCATCGAATGGAAACATTATAATGGGTGAGGGTCGTTTGTATTCTTGTGTATCTTATCATGAAAGAACATAAATTTCTCCTATTTATTCCCGAAATCAAAACTAAAAGCAAGTACTCGTCATTCGAAGAGTCTGTACCCGATTTGGATCCCTGATTTCTCTATAACTGAAAAGGCCAACCGGTCATTTCGGTTGGCCTTTTCAACATGATGACATGTGATATCCCTATGGAATTCCGATGTTTATGCCTCTTCGACGGCAAGCTTATCCAAGGCCAGCTTCGCACGTGACCGCGCTTCTTCGACATCGCCGGCGGTTGACAGCGCGACTGCTACTCGTCTTCCGACCTTGGTTACCGGTTTGCCGAACATGCGAAGCTGCGTATTCGGAACGGCCAGCGCTTGATCGGCGCCTGTAATCGTATAGTCTTCCAGCTCTCGGCCGGCTTTCAGGGGGCGGCTGGCTCCCGGCGTGATCAATTCGATCTCTGGTATCGGAAACCCGAGAATGGCACGGACATGAAGCGCAAATTCGGATAGATTTTGCGTGACCAGCGTAACCAGCCCAGTATCATGCGGACGCGGGGATACCTCGCTGAAGTACACCTTATCCTCGGCCAAAAATAATTCAACGCCGAACAAGCCGTATCCGCCAAGCTCGTCGGTAATCTTCCGCGCAATATATTTAGCTTCCTCGATTTGCGCTTCAGACATGTCGTGCGGCTGCCACGATTCGATATAATCTCCGCTTTCCTGAATATGCCCGATCGGCGCACAGAAGCTTGTTCCATTGACGGAGCGGACGGTCAGAAGCGTGATTTCCGACTGGAATGAAATGAATTCCTCAATGATCACCCTTCCGTTCTGAACGCGGCCGCCTTCCATGGCGATGTTCCAGCAGGACTCGATATCCCCTTCCGAACGGCACACGCTTTGACCTTTGCCGGAGGAGCTCATCAACGGTTTGATCACGCACGGAAAACCCATGTCCAGGACAGACTGCTTGAATTCCTCATAGGTATCGGCAAATCGATAGTCCGCAGTCGGCAGTCCCAACTCCTCTGATGCCAACCGGCGGATCCCCTCACGGTCCATCGTAAGCTTTGCGGCTCTGGCGGTAGGAATCACCCGAAACCCCTCATCCTCCAGCTTCACCAGCTCCGCAGTAGCCAGCGCTTCAATCTCCGGAACGATCAGGTCCGGCTTTTCCAACTCAATAATAGCGCGCAGCTTCTCTCCGTCCAGCATATCGATCACATGGCTGTGATCGGCAACGTGCATGGCAGGAGCATCGGCATAACGATCGACGGCAACGGTTTGGACACCCAATCGTTGTGCTTCAATTACGACTTCTTTCCCTAGTTCTCCGGATCCCAGCAGCAATATTTTTTTCGTTTTGAACATCGTTGTTTTATCCCCTTTTCATAGTTTCAGAGACGATAGAAGCCCAAGAAAATAATAAAGAGGTAAGGGAAATAAACTCCCTTACCTCTGCCCAGGCGTACGGCCGTTGTCATTCATGTGCTCCCTCATGGTTCCCCCATGCTACGCCAGTCACACATAAACCTATACATTGTTACATAAATGATACTGAATCTTTTCGTTAAATGCAATATCAGCCTGCGTCCTTAGGATTTAGACTTCAACATTTCGATCATATCCTGAAGCGAGTGTGACAGCCACTTCTTAGGATGAACGACAATCTGGATGTCCAGTCGAATGTCAGGGTGTTGAAAGGGAAGAACCGCCAGCTCTCCCCTCTTGATTTCCTCCTCTGCTACCATTCTCGGCAATAGGGAGATGCCGGTGCCGGACATGATATATCTTTTTATTGCCTCGGGGTTGCCCAATTCCAAACCAATACGGACGGGAGCTCCGCTGGCGCGCAGCACTTTTTCCAACATGATTCGGTAATTGCAAGTATCCTCGGTCATAATCCATTCGTAATCAGCCAGATGCTCCAGCTCGATGACGGGCAACCAGCGAAGCGGATGATCCGGATGGGCAATCAAATGGAGGGGCTCTTCCCGGATCGAGATCCAATTCAATGAAGTGTCTTCCGGTTTGTTCTCCAGAATAAGCCCGAGATCGTACTCGCCCTCTCTTACCTTACTGACGATGCTATCTTCACGATCCGTTTGCAAGCGGATGGCAAGATCTTCATGCTCCTGTCTTAGCCGATGAAGGACGGATGGAAGAAAATATGCGGCAAGCGAATCGATCGTTCCAATCGATAAGATGCCCCCGCCTTGTTTCGTCAGCTTTTCCTTAGACTGCTGGAACAGATCCAGCATTTGGACAGCATACTTGAACAGCTCCTCCCCTGACTTCGTCAGGCGCAGGCCTCTGCCATACCGTTCAAACAGCTTGACGCCGTATTCCTTCTCCAGCTTCTGAATCTGGGTGGTAACGCTGGATTGTGCATAACCCAATTCGTCAGCAGCTTTAGTAAAGCTCTTTCGAACAGCAACCTCCCTGAAGGTTTGCAGATAGATCAGTTCCATCGCTTTCTCCTCATCAATAATATTGATAATAACTATCTATTATTATAGATAACACCGATTCCGATTCCCATGGTAAAGTAAAGCCACAATTCATGAAATGGAGGAAAGATCATGTTGAGTCCGCAAGATTTGAGAGGTATTTATGTTCCGGTGGTCACTCCCTTTTCACATGAATACGCATTGGATGTTCCGTCTTATCATCGTTATTTGGAGAATTTGTTATCCCATGACATTCAAGGATTGATCATCAACGGTACGACCGGAGAGGCGCCGACGGTAACTTGGGAAGAGGTCGTTCAGGTGGTGGAGGAAACGCGAAAAGGTCTGGACGGACGGCAATTGCCGGTCATTATTGGTACGGGTACCAACGATACGTTCTCCAGCATGAAGCGGACGGAATGGGCAGGACATATCGGGGCAGACGCGGTATTGGTGGTCACGCCGTATTACAGCCGCCCTTCGATTGAGGGCATTATACAACATTTCTGCAAAGTCGCAGAGGTGGGGATACCGGTTATTTTGTACGAAGTTCCTTCGCGCACTGGAATTTCCTTACCGGTTGATGCCATTCGAAGAATCATGGAGATCCCCGGTGTCATCGGAATGAAGGACAGCACTGCGAGTACGGAGCTTATGAGAAGCTTGTCTCCATACGATACGAAGCCTGTTCTATGCGGGGACGATGTCCGCTTTCATGAGATGCTGCGTCATGGTGCATCCGGGGGCATTTTGGCGTCGGCCAATGTGAATACCGAGGCTTTTATTCGTGTGTATCAATTAGCTGCCCAAGGGGATTATTCTCGTTCCGAAAAGGAGTTTGAAGTGCTGCTTCCCGTTATTCATCAGTTGTTCGCAGAATCCAATCCCGCTCCGCTAAAATGGCTGCTTGCCAAGCAAGGCCTTATCTCATCCGACACCCTGCGCCTGCCGATGGGCACCATTACGGATGAGCTCAAGCTATCCTTGGATCAAGCACTCAAAAACTGAGAAACTTTAAATCGTGGACGTAATAGATTTCTCCTCAAGAGTGGCGGGGCGCATACGCTGCCTTGCCTTTCTTGAATGGATGATTCGGATGCGATAGGGCGCACATGCTTTCAATCAGCAGATGATGGGATGGATGATACTGACATTTTACGCAAAAAAAGAAATCCTGCTTAAATCTATCGCTTTAAAGGATTGATGAATGAAATCGCCCCACTTATAATATGGGTACATTCAATTCCTCCCAGAAATTTGAAAGGAGACTTGCAGTGCTGCCCTATTCCACCCCTAATCATGATTTTGCCTTCGAACAATCTGTAATCGGTATGGCTTTGGTATCGCTAGATGGAACGATTCTTAAGGTCAATTCGGCACTATGTGATCTGTTGGGTTACTCGCCGCAGGAGTTAACTGCCGGGGCGCCGCAAGAAGAAAACAGCCTGCGCGAGTTATTGAATCGAGTGATTCAGAACGCTAGGGCTGCCCAGGGTCATCAGCCATCCGTCCCCCCGGTTGAACATGCTTACCGTCATCCGTCTGATCGCGAGTTATACCTTAGTGCACGCTGCAGCGTTGATCACGATCCGGAGCGGGGGCCCAAGGGATACTTGGTACAATTCGAGGATCGATCGCTGCTGAGGCAGCTCATGAAACAGCTGGAGCAGAAGGAACAGAAGCTGAACGAGAAGGAAAATTCGTTTCTGCAGCTGCTGGAAGAGCTCCCTCTCTCCGTACTCATAACTAAAAAAGGCATTGTGCACTATGTTAATTCTGCCGCGCTCCGACTCGTCAATGCGACGCACTCACATGACGTGCTGGGCATTTCAACCGACGTGATCGTCGACGCATCGTATCATCAAGCATTGATGAAACGCAGGGCAACGTATGCCGAGAGCGGAGAAATCGGAAGCGTCGATTATCTGATACGCTGTCTGGACGGGCAGGAGAAGATGGTCACGGGATTCACGTTAATCATACAATATGAAGGCGAGAAAGCGGCCGTCGGCATCTTCAAGGACATCACGGAGCAGCGAATGGAAGAGGACCGCGTGATGCAATCCGAGAAGCTGACGACCGCCGGCCAATTGGCCGCCGGCATCGCTCATGAAATTCGAAATCCATTGACATCGATTAATGGATTCGTGAAGTTATTGCGATCCGCGGAACGCAGCAACGAGCTTTATTTTGAAATCATCGAATCGGAGCTCAAACGCATCGAGCTCATCGTCAATGAACTCTTGGTGCTCTCCAAACCGCAGGGCGCCCACGTGAGCGGACCCATCGACGTGTCGGCCATACTGGATCAGATCATTACGCTGATGAAGGTGCAAGCCGCTCTCAAGAATATAGAGATCATTCCCCATTATCCACTGGTTCCGATCTATGTACAGGGCGAAGTCAACCAGCTCAAGCAAGTGTTCATCAATCTGCTGAAAAACGCGATGGAAGCGATGAATCACGGGGGAAGCATCACCTTGGACATTGTGCACAGCGGTCCCGAGGTACAGATTATCGTGCAGGATGAAGGAGTTGGGATGACGCAGGATCAGATCCAATCACTGGGACAGCCCTTTTTTACAACGAAAGACACCGGCACGGGACTCGGTCTCATGATTACCAAGAATATTATTCATAATCACGGCGGTACGATGAACGTGGAGAGCACTCCTGATCATGGGACAACCTTTACGATCCATTTACCTGCATTATAATGCGTACAATCGGAGGACATAGGCATGGACATTCAAGATTCAAACTTACATAAACAATTTGCAATAAACTGCTTCAATCAGGTCTGGGATATCTTGGAGAAGAAGCAGCGGACGACGGAAGACGAAGAGAACATGATTCACATGTGTCATGCTTCCTTTTGGCATTGGAGCCGGGTGGCGGATCATACAGAGCGCAACCTGTCTATCGGGTATTGGCAGCTCTCCCGAGTATACGCGGTAACGGGTCAGGGCGATCAAGCACTGCATTATGCCAAGCGCTGCATCACGATCGGGTCATCGGCTAACCTCGAACCCTTCTACATCGGTTACGGATACGAAGCGGAAGCCAGAGCCTATCTGGTTCTGAGGAACAAGGAGCTTGCATTGGCATCCAAGCAAAAAGCGGCAAGTTATCTCGACAGGGTAACGGATAAGGAAAGCCATCAGATGCTTGCCAACGATCTCGGAAGTCTGGACTAACACGCAAACTGCGCATTATCGGATCTTTTATCGAAGGGGTTTCGCCAGATGATAACCGATATAATAAAAGACCTCTCTGCATAAAAAGGGGAGCTTGCTTCTTACGCTTTGGTAAACGCTCCGTGACGAGGGAGAAGGATTGGCTTCGAGACCCATATCTTCAGCCATCGCCATCGCCCGCTTCATGTGCAGCGGATCGCTCACGATAATATATGAGGACAGCCCTGCCGCATCGCCTATCTTGTTGGCATAATACAGGTTTTGCTCGGTGATCGTCGAACTCGTCTCTACCAGGATGTCCCTCTCCGGAACGCCGTGTTCGATGGCATATTGTTTGGCCGCTTCCGATTCGGCTACTTCCTCTTCGGACCCGCGTCCCCCTGTAAAAATGAGCTTGTCTACGTATTGTTGATCATACAGCCATAACGCATGATCGATGCGCCCCTGAAACACAGGCGAAGGTCTCCCCTCCCATACTGCTGCACCCAGAACGATCGCTGCATCGGAGGGAATATTCACCGTTCGCCCTGCATATTTCCAAATCGTGTATCCCACATTAATCGAATAAACCAGCATGATGGCTATCAGTCCCAGCAAAACTCTCAACAAGACGCGCTTTCTTCTGCTTCCTGCTTTCCGCGGCTGCATCAATCGGGTCATGCAACACCTCCAACTTCCACTCGTTCAACTCCAGTCTTCATTTTAGCATCATATGTACAGGGATATAATACAGCAAAGAAGCCTGCAGCTCCATAATGGAGCTGCAGGCTTTTGATTATCCAACTTCCTCTTGGTTCCAACGGACATCAATCCGTTTCATATCCATATAGCGTGACTCTGTTCTTCCCCTTGCTCTTGGCAATATGCATGGCTTTTTCCGTTTCGTCAGTCAAATGGGAAAGACTCAGCATGGAGGTGGGCGTTAGGCAAGCCGCTCCTACGCTTACCGTCATAAATCCGTCTTCCTCCGTTCGGTCCTTGGGGATGCTGAGCGCCAGGACGCCTTGACGTATCTTCTCGGCCACTTCATAGGTTTGGTCGGGATCGGTATCTTTGATCTTCAATATAAAGGTTCCGCCGCCGTAACGCGAAATGGCCGCTCCATAGTATTCGCCTATGATTTTCAGTGCGTCGGCAATCCATTGCAAACATAAATCGCCGCCATATAGACCATGAAGCGTGTTATACACCCGGAAATCATCGATATCGACCATCAGCAAGGCCAGAGAAACCTGGTTCTGAACGCTTTCCTCCCAATCCGTCGCCAATTCTTTTTCGAAAGTAGCCGGATTGGGCAGTTCGGTCAACGGATCTGTTGTCACGTAGCTCTGAAGCTGGTTCAATACATCGGAATATACGCGATCGGGGCCTCCATCCGGGGTACCTTCTCTCAAAATGACCATAATGGACGATTTGCGTCCCTGATGAATGGCTGCCAGCATATATTCAAGCTCCATCCTCTTTCCATCCAGCGTATCAAACCAGCCGCTGCCGGAAACGAGCTGGGCCTGATTCTGATCCATCCGTTTGATTTGCTCTCTTAGACCCATGCGGGAACCATCGCTAGCCAAGGTGTATATTTCAAGCTGGAGCAGTTCCTCCGGCCTCGTTGCGCCAAACAGCGTCTCGGCCCGCGAATTGCAATACACGATGGTTCCCGCCGTTGTCAGTGACAAGAAGGCTACGGGGGAGTGGCCCATAAGCTGCAAATACCGCTCCTCGTTCTCCCTGAATATGCGTGCATTTTGAATGGCCTGTTCTTTGGCTTGTCTTAATTGAAAATCGGTTTGCTTGCGGACAATCGATTTCAATTGGGGGAGAACGCTTAATTCCTGAGCCTTCCATGAGTATGAAGTGCCCTCCACCACCTGCCTCCATTTTTCGAACGATTTTCGAGGGGATAAACGCATTTTATCCTCTTCTTGTATAACGGCTTTGGCCGGATCGCCAGCCCAATCCACGATTTCAACAACCTCCGGCCTGAACCACACGACATAGTTTTGTTGACCTGGCGACAGGGCGAGATACAATACGCCGGAGGCCGCACCCTTGAATGCTTTGGCAGGCTCATACTCTGCGCTGAGTTTCGAGCTGTGGTACGTATAATCCTCTGCTTGGGCGGATAACCAGCCGGCCAGCTCCATGACTTGCTTCGAAGTGGGCGTCGTGCCGTACAGCATCAAATTGTCCTGGTAATAGACGGCGGCACCGGTAGCGCTCATTAAATCCAGCAGGCCCTGCTCTTCGGTCTCAAGCTGCTCAAGCACCTGATAGACATCGGTGTTGCCGATGAAAATTTCGGTAAAACGGGCGGATAAAATTCGAAGCCTGAGCTCGGTTTGGTAATCGTCGAGCTGCTGGCGTTGATACAGTTCGTTGGAGAAAAAGGATCCCAGAAAATTGCACAAGTTGCGGGTGCGGTGAGATACGTATTTTCGGCTGTAGTGATGGCAGGTGATTAATCCCCATAACTGGTTGTCATGGATAAGGGAGATCGTGGTTGTCGCGCCGACCCCCATATTATGAAGGTACTCAATATGAAGCGGCGACACGCTGCGAAGAACGGATAAACTTAGGTTCAGCGGCTTTCCGGTCAAAGGCTGCACGGTAGGGATGATCTCGACCGGCGCATAACCCACGTCAACAATCGTACGCAGCCAATTTCTCAAATACAGTTCACGGGCTTGCCGAGGAATATCCGATGCCGGATAATGATGGCCCAGGAAGGATTCCAGCCCTTGCTCTTTGGCTTCGGCAATCACTTTTCCGTTCCAGTGATCATCGAATTCATACAGCATCACACGGTCATAACCCAGAATGTCCTTTACGAGCTCGCAAGCCACTTGACTTGCTTCAACCCGATTCTCGGTTCGTTTCATCCGACTGAAAAAAGTCTGGATCCATTCAAAATCATCCGTAAAGGGCACGGTATCTTCCGAAACCGGCTCCAGTTCCAGCAGAATCAGCCCTTCGCTTTCGTGAAGAATTCCGATAAACTCAATCGGCTCATCGGCAACCGAAATCGTAAGATTGATATATTGTAAGTCCGGTGTCGCTATTGCTTGAAGGTCTCGGCGAATCATAAGCTCAAATTGCGTTTTTCCGATAAGCTCCTCAAGGCTCTGTCCCAAAAGGGATTCGGCGCTGATCCCGAGCAGCTGCTCCGTATTTCGGCTGCACTGCGCGATCCTGAAATCGTCGATAGGATTAATGGCAAGCAGTACGCCATGGGGCTGAATGTATCCTGGAATGTGAATAGGTTCTTTTTCGCAATTGGTCAGGTCGATCGGTTCATCCGTTACATAATCGCCCTCCGTCAGTAACTTTCGATTAAGTGCATCCTGTTCAGTCATTGCTTATCAACTTCCCTTATTCACAGATTTAAAACCAAATGCCCAATGCATCTCATTGTTATAAAGAGATACATTGGGCACAGCATATTATAACAACAGGTCTATGAAATTGTACGCCATTCAGACTCTAGGATAGCATAGTAATACTCATCCCACCAAACTTCGCCTCGAGGGATACACTGCCTAAAGCAGCCTTCTCTCCTCATGCCAAGCTTCTCCATCACCTTATACGAAGGCGTGTTCTCTGGCTGGCATGTCGCGATGATCCGGTGTATTCCCAATGCTTCAAAGCCATACTGAAGCAAGGCTCCGGCGGCTTCCGTAGCATACCCCATACCGTGGTAGGCTGAATGAAAGACCCAGCCGATCTCGTAAGTATGTTCGCCAAAGCAGGGATGAAACACCATGTGTCCGATCACGCGTTGTTCCTTTTGCAGCATGACGGCATAATGATGCGCCTGCCCGCCCTTGTTCTGCTCCAGAAATTCCTTCACCGTCTCTTCCGTATGGACCGGCTCCGGCATGTAAAACATCACCAAGGGATCGGATGTATATTGAAGAACATCCTGCCAATCTCCTGGTTCAAATTCGCGAATCACTAATCTTTCGGTAACGATATGCATTTGCCCGACTCCTCTTCAAGTTGTATTTCCGTGTCCTCTCTGCTCACACTTCAATACAGGGACAAATGCGATTCGCCGTTCATCCTTATCTTTGTCTTTCTTGATAACGCCGGGTCACCCTCTTTCATGCTGCAGGCTGTTTATACTTTATTCGACTTTATGTATGAAACCCCTTCATAAATTGTAAAATTACTGGGTATTTTGTCTTAATATCGATTTGATTTTATCAAAATGCATGCCTTCATGATATAAGCAGAAGCTTAAGAATTCTTCTATCTTGGATAACTTTAAACCTTTGGATGTCGTGTAGGGAGACAAGACGGTATCTTGCAGATGTGTTGTGTACCTCTGTTCGATCCACTGGACTTGACCTTCAAGCCGTTCGATAAGTTCGCTCATGGAAGGCCATGAAGCGTTGATCTCCCTTGGTTTGGAGCCCGTCTGGAACAGCTCGGTATAATGCTCGGGGAGGTGCATGGTCTCGCCATTCACGCCGAACGTAAACCGTTCCAGCGTCAAATAGATATGTCCTGCATTCCACTTCACGTGGTTGTTCATTCCGCTCGGAATCCATTCCGCCATATCATCCGGGATATCTCTTACAAGATTCAAGGTTTGTGCACGTACAAATTCCAAATGTTCAAAAAGGTATGGTCGCATGTACCTCGCTCCTTCAATCTGATCTAGCATCCGCTTAACCGAGTGTACCCTATATAATAAAAAAGGAATAATACCGATTACGCTTCGTTTCATAAAAAAAATGGATGAATCAGGCGCGAGCCGTTCATCATCCATGGATATCGTAGTGTCTTTCGCGGATATCCGCCTGGATATAGGAAATAAAAGAACGGATGTGTGCGGGTATCGCTTCTAGCTTTTTGGTACACACCCGTATGGGATGCGGGATCGTTACGCCTGTTACCTTTACCTTGCTAAGTTCGCCGGAAGCCAGCTCTGCCTTGATGGATAGAGCCGGGACCAGGGCAGCCCCGTAACCCGCTTTAACCGCCTCAATGGTTTCGTTCAACCCCTCGATCGTGATGGAGGAACGAGGTCCCCGGATGCCTAAGGCCTCAATCAGAGACATTAACTGTTTTCGTGTGTAACTCCCTTCCTCCCTCAGCACAAAAGGCTCCTCCATAAGCTCGAATCGAGTAACTTCTCTGCCGGCTAGGCGATGAATTGCGGGTACGGCAAAAATCAATTCGTCCTCCATAATCGTAAAGGACTCAATGACCTCGTCTTCTATGGACCAACTGCCGCAAACGATCGAGATATGTACCGAATGATCCCGTAATCGCTGCAGCGCTGTGTTGGAATTCCCTTTCTGTAGCTCCACATCCATGCGTGGATTCTGTTGTTTATATCCAACCAGCCATCCGGGAAGCAAGGCGGTCTCCGGCAGCTCCGTCGCACATATCCGCAAACTTCCCTCCCGGCCAGATTTAATGGCTTGCATCATGTCTTCCATCTCGGCTTCCATCGCAAATAACCGCTGGGAATGCGCGGCCAACGCTTCACCGGCTTCTGTCAATTGAATATTGCGCCCATTCGCCTCAATCAATTTCAAGCCGAGTTCCCGCTCCAGATTGCGGATTTGGGCGGTAACGGCCGGTTGGCTTAACATTAGATTGCCGGCCGATTTCGTAATGCTTCCCGTTTTGGACACATCATTAAATATGCGGAGTGCATGAAGATTCATGGTTCCATCCCTCGATTCTTGAACGATTCACTGTGATAAAGAAGGCTTCCGATAAGGTTTGATCGGTTAACGACATCCCGACTGGTGTCAGCGAGTATTTCATTCTATCATGCGGATTACAATAACCATAGGCAAGCCTGAACTTTCGTTCGTCAGCTTGCACAAATCTGTCACGTGCTCCAAGTTCATATGTTCCATGGCTGCCCCCGTCTTCTAGTTAAATAACGGAATCGTTCAGCATGTTTTTCCGCCCGTGCTGCAACATTTCTACAGATCTCCCGTCTATAGAGGTGCAGCAAGTACATTTTACCAATTCGCGCATGGCTTGGCTGTATCCTAGCCTTTAGGATAATCTACACTTGGAGGATACCTATCATGAACAAAATCTACAAAGTATTAACAACCGCTACAATTCTGGCGATGGCAGCACTGCCGGCAGCCGCTAATGCACAGGACGCCCCTCCTGCTTCAGTCCATACGGGGCAAGGCAGCATCGTGAATCAGGCAAAGAAAAGCGTTCCTGGAACCATGGGTTATATAACGGAATACGTAAACGATAAAACGGGCAAATGGATTACGGTCACCGGCCGCGGTCTCGGTGCCACCGATCAACAAGAAATCAAGCTATCCATTTCCAAGGACACTAAAATCATCGATGCCAAAGGAAACAAAGTCCAACTCCAAACGATTGTGGACAAGAACAAAGCAATTAAAGCCTTCTATGGCCCGAATATCACCAAGAGTCTGCCTGCTCAAGGCTCAGCGCTTACGATCATCGTTCAGGATAAAGACTTTGCGGGTATTGATGGAACCATCGCTGAGGTAACCAAGCAAGGCATTCTGGTGGAGGGTACCAATCTGTACAACGACAG
Organism: Paenibacillus sp. CR_12; assembly: GCF_041953985.1. NCBI lineage: Bacteria > Bacillati > Bacillota > Bacilli > Caryophanales > Paenibacillaceae > Paenibacillus > Paenibacillus sp. CR_12. Next base: position 784,417 of record NZ_JAVFHO010000002.1, read on the forward strand.
TGAAGAGACTATCCTGCTTCATCTGGATCCAAAAGCGACAATCATCAATGCAGACGGCAGCAAGCTCAATGCGGGTGGCCTGGAAGCCGGCATGAGCATTCGCGCTTTCTACGGACCTTATGTGGCGTTAAGCATGCCGCCTCAATCGTCAACCAACTACATTCGGGTTCAAGCCCAAGCAGAAGAGCCTGTACAAGAAGAAGCTGCCGGCACGAACGGAATCATTACGGACAAGGCAGATAACAAAATCACCGTCATGGGTCAGGCACTGGAGTCGGGCGGCGTCAATTACGTCATCCTTACCGTAGACGAAAATACGGAGATCGTCGATGCGAAGGGTAAACCGCTGACGGCTGAAGCTTTGAAAGCAGATCTCCGCATCGAGGCCTATTACAGCCAAGTGATGACCCTGATTTATCCTGCCCGGACTCACGCTGATAAGATCGTGGTTTCGGAAACGACCGCTCCCAAAATCGAAGGCACCGTTGCAGCATCCGACCGCACGACCAAAGACCAGCTGTATATCAATGTAGGCTCCGACCAATCAACGGAGAATGACGTCATTCTTAACGTTACCGAAGACACGCAAGTGATTGCGGGGCTCAGCACGGAATCGGAACTGAAACCAGGTGCGAAAGTCGTAGCCTACCACTCGCCTATCATGACCAAGTCCATTCCAGCCATCACCTCGGCCGATGTCATCATTGTTCAATCCGGCCAATAAGGGTTAATCCAAAATAATAGCTATGCAGCAAAAAACCATCGTACGCAGGACTCCTGAATACGATGGTTTTTTAATAGGATATCGATCCGTATCAACTATTCCTCAAACTCCACGTTGTGATAGACTTGCTGAACATCCTCAAGGTCTTCCAGTGCGTCGATCAGCTTCTCGAACTGCGCCTGTCCTTCTTCCGGCAGGGACACAAAATTCTGTGCCAGCATCGTCAGCTCGGCAACGGTAAAGTCCGTTATGCCAGCAGCTTTGAATGCTTCCTGAACCGCATGGAACTGATCCGGTTCAGCGTAAACGATCACAGCTTCTTCCTCTTCCAAGATGTCGCGGACATCCAGGTCGGCTTCGAGCAGCAGATCCATGACTTCCTCTGCCGTCTTTCCTTCCACTCCGATAACGGCGGTTGGATCAAACATATAGGACACCGAACCGCTGACGCCCATATTGCCCCCGTTCTTGTTAAAGGCAGAGCGCACGGCAGGCGCCGTCCGATTGACGTTGTTTGTCAATGCATCCACGATGATCATCGATCCGTTCGGACCGAAGCCTTCATAACGAAGCTCTTCATAGTTCTCGTCCCCGCTGCCCTTGGCTTTATCCAGGGCGCGGTCAATGATCGCTTTCGGCACATTGTATGTTTTGGCACGCTCTAGTACAACCTTCAGCGCACGGTTGGATTCAGGATCCGGCTCGCCTTTTTTGGCGGCAACATAAATTTCCACACCGAATTTCGCGTATACGCGACTTGTATTAGCATCCTTGGATGCTTTCTTTTCCTTAATATTATTCCATTTACGGCCCATACGTTTCGACTCTCTTTCATCATTGAATCTGAAGCCGGTATTCAATAAATACCCCTGTCCATTATATCTCTATTAAGTCCCTTGAACAAGGTTAAGAGCGTAGATCCGGAAAATAGACACATACCCGTAATAATCATCAGGTTCGAAGGTACTTCAAGCGCATGATCCAATGCGGGAAGTGCCTTTTTGGAGAGCGATTTATAGACAACACAAAATATATGTTGATTATTTATAGACAAAATATTATTATGTCTATGTATTAATCAACGAAATGCGCATTCGCTTGTTTTTTACGATGTCCGGCCTGCACAATGCAGGTCACGAAAGGAGAATCATTCATGATGCTTAACAACCCGTATGTCCGAACCGTTGTGTTCTCACGCGTACTCTTGAACCTCGGCATTTGGGTCCGCAACTTCGCCATTCTGTTATACGTTACGGACATGACAGGCAATAATCCTGTGTATGTATCTCTCATATCCGTAGCCGAATTTGCCCCTATTTTCTTGTTTGCCTTCATCGGCGGTACTTTCGCGGACCGCTGGCGTCCTAAACGTACCATGGTCCGTTCGGATGTTTTGTCCGCGTTATCGGCATTTCTCGTGCTGATCGCCGTTCATAACGGGTCGTGGCAGGCATTGCTGGTACTCACGTTCTTCTCTGCCACCGTGTCACAATTTTCCCAGCCCTCGGCGATGAAGCTGTTCAAACAGCATGTGCCCGCTGAACAGCTGCAATCCGTAATGGCCATGTTTCAATCCATGGTTGCCTTCTTTACGGTCATCGGCCCGATCGCAGGCGCATTTGTATACCAGAAGTACGGCATTGAAATATCGCTGATCGCCACAGGCGCCCTATTTCTGGGTTCTGGCTTGATTCTGACTTTATTGCCTCGCGATATGCTGGAAGAGACACAATCCAAGCACCAGAATCTCCAGCAAGAACTTATCGAAGGCCTTCGTTATGTATGGAGTAATCAAACGCTCCGAACACTAGGTGCGACCTTCGCCGCCGCTGGCTTGGCATCGGGACTTATCCAGCCGCTCGCGATTTTTGTGACGATTGAGAACCTCGGGCAGGATAAATCATTCTTGCAATGGCTGTTAACCGTCAATGGGGCGGCGATGCTGGTCGGAGGGGGATTCGTCATGGCATTTGCCAAGAAAATAACCCCTCAAACCTTACTGGCTCTCGGACTGACCGTTAGTGCTATCGGAAACCTCGGTATCGGCTGGTCAACAAACATCATGTTTACGCTGCTGCTTCTGGTGCTTAACGGATTCTTCTACCCCGCCATCCACATTGGAATCAACACCCTGATCCTAAACAATGCGGAGGGGCCATATATTGGTCGGGTGGGCGGCGCGCTTACCCCGATCTTTATGGGCATGATGGTGCTGGGCATGTCGCTGGGAGGATTGCTCAAAGACCAGCTGTCCCTGTTCTTCGTCTATGCGGTCAGTGCACTCTTGCTCCTCACAGGATCGGCGTTGCTGATCCCATTATTTAAAAAGAAAACGAGCACGGCCGGCGTATTGGAGCAATGAGCAGCGAAAAAGAGCCGCCTCCCATTTCGAGAGGCGGCTCTTTGGTTTGAAATATGGGGCGAGACGGACAATGAGGTGCGATGAACGTAACAAACCGGAGTTCTTCTTTAAGAAGGGCTCCGGTTTGTTAATAACTTAGTAGAATTACGCGTGAAATTGTTGACCGTCCAATACTTCCTTCACGTAACCGGCGCGAATGACATAATCGCCCAAGCGCTCGCCGATCTCGCGTTCTTCTGCGTACTGCTTCATGATCTGGCGAAGGGAGTCCAGAATCTCAGCCTCCCCGATGTTCTCTTTATAAAGCTTGTTCAGCCGGTGTCCGGAGAATCCGCCGCCCAGGTACATATTGTATTTGCCCGGTGCCTTACCGATAAACGCGATTTCGGCCAGCATCGGTCTGGCACAGCCGTTCGGGCATCCTGTCATTCGAATGACGATGTCCTCTTCGCTCAGTCCGTTCTCTTCCAGGATCGGATCGATTTTATCCAATAGCGTCGGCAAATATCGCTCGGATTCGGCCATGGCCAATCCACAAGTCGGCAAGGCTACGCATGCCATGGAATTTCTGCGCAGCGCAGAATAATGATGGCCGTCCGTCAGCCCGTAACGCTTGATGAGTTCTTCAATCTTCTTCTTTTTGTGGCTGCTGATATTGGCAATGATCAGATTCTGATTGGCCGTCAATCGAAAATCGCCATTATGGATTTGGGCGATTTCGCGAAGACCCGTCATCAGCAGGTAATCGGCATCGTCTTTCACGCGCCCGTTCTGGATGAACAGCGTGAAATGCCATTTGCCGTTGCTGCCTTTTACCCAGCCGTAACGATCGCCGTTATGATCGAAATGGAACGGCTTTGCCTCCTCCAGCTTCCATCCCAGACGGCTGGTCAGCTCGTTAACGAACCAATCGATTCCGCGGTCATCAATCGTATATTTGAAACGAGCATGCTTGCGCACTGCGCGGTCTCCGTAATCACGCTGAATCGTCACCGTTTTCTCGGCCAAGTCCACGATCTGCTCGGGTTTGCAGAATCCGATGACTTTCCCCACTTGAGGATAGGTTAGCGGATCACCGTGCGTCATTCCCATGCCGCCGCCTACCGAGACGTTAAAGCCTTTTAATTTGCCGTCCTCCACGATCGCTATGAAGCCGAGGTCCTGGGAATAAACATCGACATCGTTGGAAGGCGGCACGGCCATCCCAATCTTGAATTTCCGCGGCAGGTACACCGGGCCGTAGATCGGCTCCTGTTCCTCTCCATTCTGCGTGCTGTCCACGATCTTCTCGCCGTCAAGCCAAATCTCATGATACGCACGCGAACGCGGATCGAGATGACTGCTGAGCATGCGTGCCCATTCGTATACCTCCGAATGAATTTCGGATTGATCGGGGTTCGGATTGCACATGACATTACGGTTAACGTCACCGCAAGCGGCCAACGTGCTAAGCATGGCTTCATTGACTTCTTTAATGGTGCTCTTCATATTCCACTTCAATACACCGTGGAGCTGGAAGGATTGACGCGTTGTCAATCGAATCGTGCCGTTTGCATACTTCTGGGCTACGCGGTCCATCATCAGCCATTGCTCCGGCGTGACGACACCGCCCGCTGCGCGTACGCGCAGCATGAACTGATAAGCGGGCTCCAGCTTTTGCTTGTGCCGTTCGTTTCGCAAGTCCCGGTCGTCCTGCATATAGCTGCCGTGGAATTTCATCAATCGGTTATCGTCTTCGGGAATCGATGCCGTAATGCGATCCTCCAATGTTTCTACAAGACTGCCCCGCAGATAATTGCTTCGACGCTTGATGTCCTCGACATCGCTATGCGGCGCACTATTCGGTGATACAAGGTTATTATCAGACATGTTCCTTTTCTCCTCTCGAAAACCACAGGGATGACCTCAATACACATCCCGCTGATAACGTTTCTGTTGCTGCATGAGCGTCAGATATTCCGCAGCTTCTTCCGGACTCATCCCGCCTTCATGTTCAAGAATGGACCCCAGGGCGGAGTGCACGTCATGAGCCATCTTTTTCTCATCGCCGCAGACATATACGCAAGCCCCTTCTTGGAGCCACTGGTACAGCTCCTTGCTGTTCTCCAGCATCCGGTGCTGCACGTACACTTTCTTGTCCGTATCCCGTGAGAAGGCAACATCCATGCGAGTCAACACCCCATCCTTCAACCAGCGCTGCCACTCGATCTGGTAGAGGAAGTCCGTCGTGAAATGCTGATCGCCGTAGAACAGCCACGATTTCCCTTCTGCGCCCGTCTCTTCCCGTTCCCCCAGGAAAGCCCGAAAAGGGGCCACGCCCGTGCCGGGTCCAATCATAATAATCGGGGTGCCCGGATTCTCGGGGAGTTTAAAGTTCGGGTTATGCTGAATGTATACCGGCAATGTATCGCCAGCTTCCAGTCGTTCTGCCAATTGTACCGAGCACACCCCGTAGCGGTTGCGGCCGTGTGCTTCATAGCGGACCGTACGAACGGTGACATGGACTTCATCCGGAAACGCTTTGGAGCTGCTTGCGATCGAGTACAGACGAGCCGGAATCCTGCGCAGAATGGATACAAAATCGCTTGCCGCCACTTGCTGCAGCCCATAATCCTGTACCAGATCCAGCAAATCCCGTTCCTCGATATAGGCACGAAGTTCCTGCTCATGTCCAGGCTCCAGCAGTTTCCGAAGCCCTTCGCTCCCCGACAGCTTAGCCGCCTGTTCAATCAGAGGTTTCGTGAGAACCGTGATTTCATAATGACGGAGCAAGGCATCCCGCAGCGTCCGCGCTTCGCCACTTTTGTTCACAACGACCGCTTCGTCTGCATTCCATCCCATTTCAGCGATGAGATCATCTACCAGCTGCGGATGATTTTCCGGATAGATGCCTAAACTGTCGCCAGGCTCATACTGCAGATTCGATCCTTCAAGCGATATTTCGATATGACGGGTTTCCCGGTCAGACCCTCTTCCGTTCAAATTCAAATTTTCGAGGATCTCGGCTTGAAACGGATTGCTTCTCGAATATTCCGATTCCGTACTGTCGGTCAGGGCTACCGCGCTTACATGTTCAACAGCAGACGATCCCGCTCCGGCCTCATTCAACGATAGGAGGACCTGATTCATCCATTCCGCGGCCGATTCATCAAAATCCACGTCGCAGTCTACTCTTGGCGTCAGCCGCTTACCGCCCAGTTCCTCGAGGCGCTTGTCGAAATCTTTACCCGTTTGGCAGAAAAATTCATACGAGGTATCCCCCAGCGCCAGTACGGAATATTGAAGATTCTCCACCTGAGGTGCCCGCTTGCCATGCAGGAACTCATAAAATGGAATCGCGTTATCCGGCGGTTCGCCCTCTCCGTGCGTACTTACAATAATGAGGAGATTCTGTAATTTCTTCAGGTTGTTCGGCTTGAAATCGCTCATCGAGGACATGGTGACCTGCAATCCGACTTCTTCAAGCTTCTTCGATAACTTTTTCGATAATCCATGACCATTGCCCGTCTGAGACCCATATAGGACGGTGACTTCTTTAGGAGCTGACACGACCGGTACCGATACGGCTGCCGCCGCACTCGCTTGCGGTGAAGCAGTAACTGCCGCAGCGGCTGCCGTTCCCTGCAAAGCCGCGATAAAGCCGCTCAGCCACGTCCGCTGGGATTCCGTCAGTGTAGGCAGTAAGCGATTCAGCAATTCCACTTGTTCCTGATTAAAAGGACTGTTCGTTACTTGAAGTTCCAACAATATCCACCTCTCAAAAGCGCACATTATTAATTCCTACTATTGCGATACAATTAATTTTATTGCTCCTCTGAACCTATCACAGCTTACGGGACCGGTCAATTACAATGTTCTTATAGCATTTATCAGTTTTCCTGATAAATCGGTTTTCCCGACGTTTACTGGATAAAAGCAAGCCGAATTACGGAATATCGCCATCCCCGAATGGTAATGATACCAATGATAAGGAGGAAGACATCGGATGCACAATCAAGACTGCAATTTTACGCCGCTGAAACGCAAATTAAAGGAACAGCTTTCGGATATCACGGGCCACCTGCAGCAGGTTATCGTCAATTTGGATCGAGACGGCTCCTGCCTGCTAGGGGAGCTGGACTCGATACGAACCAAGTTCATGGAAGCCGAATCGATTTCATCAACGTATTATCTCAATTGTTTTCTCTTCCCCTTCACCAGCAAATATCAAGAAATCGCGAAATCTGTATACCATCTCAGCCAAAAAAATCTGGGTGCGTTAATTGTTATTCAACGCGAGGACGGCCTGGATTCCTTAATAACGCCCGGCATTCCCTTGTCGGCAGAAATCACGAGCCCCCTGCTTGAATCCATATTCGTTCCGGGCAGTCCGCTCCACGATGGAGCTGTGCTCGTGCGCAAAGATATGATTATTTCGGCTGCGAACGTGCTCCCGTTAACCGCCAAAACCTACGGGGATCGCAAGCTCGGAACCCGTCACCGTGCAGCCATAGGACTATCCGAGATCAGTGATGCCTTGGTCCTCGTTGTATCGGAAGAGACCGGGAGAACCTCCTTCTGTATGGAAGGCACAATGTATCCTTTATCCATCAGCAGCCCCTAGCATTGGCTGTTGATTCATTCTGCCTCCTAGAAGCAAATGAAGAGTAACCCTTCCTGACCGAAGCCGACATATCTCAGTAGACTAAACCTTGAAAAAAAAGAGCCGCAGATGCTGAGTCTGCGGCTCTTTTTATGGATCCAACCGATGATGGATCTTTTATGCAAAGGTATAGGTCCAGAAACGCTCCGTTCCGAAGCGCTGCTCCACTTCCTTGGCCTTCATCTGTTTCTTGCCAAGCAGCTCGGCTGCTTGGAATTGAGAGCGATGAGCTTGAATGGAGTTCAGCTTCTGCACCATAAACATGGATACGTCTTGGTAGACATCCGGTTTACCCAATTCCTGTTCACAGTTGTTGGAGAAAGCCAGACATTGGACCACGGGTCTTTCTTCGGACGGCATCCGACCAATCGTTCGAATGACGGCCGCGCCTGTTGCATCATGATCGGGGTGCACGCTGTAACCAGGGTAGAACGTGAACACCAGCGATGGCTTGATCTCCTGAAGCAGAGAAGCAATCACGCCGTCCAGTTTGTCCTGATCCTCGAACTCAATCGTTTTATCATGGAAACCAAGCAATCTCAGATCCTGTATGCCGATGGCTTTGCAGGATTCTTCCAGCTCCGCTTTGCGTATCGTTGGAAGCGTAATGCGATTCGCGAAGGGAGGAATGCCCATGTTGCGGCCCATTTCCCCCAGCGTTAAACACGCGTAGGTTACATGTGCGCCTTCAATAATATATTTAGCCAGCGTTCCGGACAAACCAAAAGCCTCGTCATCCGGATGCGGCAATACGACCAGTATGTTTTGCTCCATCGATCCTCGTCTCCTCTCTCTATTAAAAAGGTTCCCGGCTCAGCTGCAAAGCGACAACCAGTTTCCCCTGACTGTCATGACCCGCCATGATGAGCCGTTCGGTGTCCGTCTGCTCGAAGTGGGTGAGTCCTTCCGTATATACCCAGCCTTGGCCCATCTTCAATCCGACCCTGTAAGGTCCGTTGCCGGATATGGAACCATGACTGTAACGAATGGTTGCGTTCGTTATAAAATTAGCCGCCGGGTGTTTGGAGCTGTCATAATGGGCAGCATAGGCGCCTGTCGTCATCTCAAGATGGATATATAAATCCTGATCCTTCAATTTATCAATCATTTGCTGTACTTCAGTTTGATTTATGAGTTCCATATTTCCCTCCATATAAAGAATCACTTCGCCATAAGCAGTCGATAGGATAATTCTATCATAATTATTGAGCAGGACGAAAACCCTCAAAACCGATGAACAAGATTATCTCTCGGCAAAGAGAGTTGCGTATTCCGGCTGTGCCGCATAAACGCTTAGCTCGTGCTCAGATATAACCGTATAGCCTTCCCGGCGCAGAAGAGCCGTAGTCACGCCATAACCGGCCTGTTTCACATTGTCAAATTCTCCGTTATAAATCATGGCACTTCCGCAGGAAGGACTTCCCTCTTTCAGGACGATCAGCAAGGCTCCAAGCTCTTGTGCCATTCGAAGAGCCTGGTATGCACCTTGGATATACATCTCGGTCACGTCTCTGCCCGATAGCTCCACCACTCTGGCTTTTCCCGCCAGTACATCATCCCCGTTCCCTCCAACGATTTCCGCAGGTTCTCGAGGGATGGTGAATCCACCCAGCAGTTCGGGACATACGGTTACGGCTTTCTTCGCTTCAACGAGCAGCTGAATATTCGTATCCATGCTGTCAGTCGCATTATAGCGAACTTTCATACCGGCTAAACATGAGCTTACAACAATCACAGATGCCACCTCAAATCTTTCGTTCATACAAACTTACAATCGAAGCCGTTCGCCCTCATTCAAGTATCATGAATCAGAACCCAAATGTCAACGAAATGCAATGAAGAGCTGCCGCTGCGTTCGGAAGCCCTTAATGCCAAAAGTGTATCCATTTTACGAACCAGACCGCTTCTCTCCATCATGACTCATCTCAGCATGGGAGCAACCCTCTTAAGGAAATGATTCATTAAAATCGGCAAGGAAATCAGAATCGGCGGATCATCCAGCCGGGGAACGTGGAGCGTAACATGAAGATGCGGCGTCCTGGCGTACGGCTTTACGATAACGGGCTCCTTTGAACGGGTACGCAGCGTAGTGGACTGAGGAAGCAGGAAATCGACCGCCTGCATGCCCCATGGGACCGAAGTAGCCATCAAATAATACGTGCCGGGTCTGACGTCGGTAAAACGAAAGGAGCCGACGGATGAAAGCAAAGTACCGTATAGGGGAAACCCTTCGGGGATCGGCTTGGCAAACAGCCCGATCAAAATCACGCCCTGAAAGGGAGCCGCGGCCTCGATCGTGCCTTCAACCGTCAAATCGGGATTATCTACCGGCATGGACTCGCGCCAGCTGTTCAGCTTCTGCAGGGCTAACAGATGCTCGTCGGCCTCCTCCTTCGAGTTCCGGAATTGCGAAGGGGTCACCCCCACCCTCTCCGTGAAGCGCGTCGTAAACGTCCCCAGACTCTGCTGGCCGATCTCCATGGCGATATCCCGTATGCTTAGATGCGTATGTAACAGCAAATCCTTTGCCTTCTCCAGGCGAAGCGATGAAACATAATATAACGGAGGCAGCCCGATTCGATCCTTGAATATACGCGAGAAGTGATATGGGCTGTACCCGATGTAATCCGCAAGCGTTGATAACGGGAGAGGCTCGTAAATATTCTTGTGAATATAAGCGATTACTTCATCGATTTCAGCATATCGATCAGTCATCAGGTCTGCACCATCTTTCATACCGGATATGTTATGTATGGATTCCAATTCATCTCTGTCGAAGAACAATTGTTCGCATTCATACTATCATATCCATTTAAAAAATGGAAGCATTTGCAATGCTATATTCACGAATTAAATAATTAAAATTGCAACTAAAAAGCCGCGCTGGTTGCACGGCTTTCATCATCTTAATCCATATCCGGAATATGGATTTCCACTTCTTTTTTGCTTTGGGAGGATCGCAGAATACCGTCCAGTATCGCTTGATTGCGAAGCACCTGCTCACCCGGAATCGGCGCCGGCTTGCCTTCGCGCACCGCGCTAACGAAATCCTTGATTTTCTCCTGGAATACATTCAGCTCATGGCTGATCAGCGGTATTGCGCTTTCGGTATGATGGCCCTGGATATCGTGGAACAAGGAAATCGATCCTACCTTCCCGTCCCATACACCGCTCCAAGGGCCTGAGCCTGCAGGCGTAATCTTCATGCCCGCATCCGTCCCAAGGAACATCGTTGCCCCGAGCGTATCCATATGCATAGCCCAGGATGTTTTAAAGTTAAGCACAAGGTCGCCTTCAAACCGAATGATGGCTACCCCGAAATCCTCTACGTTAAACGCCCCGGCTTCCGCATGGTATTTGGGATTCGTCCCGAAATAATTCGACGTATAAGCGGATACCGTTAATGGCTTGGGATATCCCAGGGCGTTCAGCGCCATGTCCAGGGAATAGCATCCGATGTCCGCCATAGCGCCTGCCCCGGCGATTTCCTGGCGTACAAAGGTGCCGCCTGGCATTCCCCGTCGGCGGCCGCCCCCGGTTTCCACATAGTACACTTTTCCAAGCTCGCCGTTCTGGATCAAATTCTTAATGATGCCCATGTTCGGGTCATATCGCGGCTGGAAGCCTACATTAAGCATAATCCCGGTCTTCTTCGAGATTTGAACCATCTCGATCGCTTCATCCAAAGTGACCGACATCGGTTTTTCAAGCATAACGTGTTTGCCCGCCGACAGCGCATCGATCGTTGTACGGTAATGAGCGACGTTCGGCGTACAGATGCTTACGCCGTCCAGGTCAAGATCCAACAATCTGCGGTGGTCATCGAATCCGATGGCTCCCTGCAATCCCCAGCGCTCAATAAACTGATCGGCTCTGCCGGGTAAAATATCAGCTACGGCAACAATTTGCACATCGTCAATTTGTTTATAGTACTTTGCATGCTCCCCCGCAATGCCGCCGCTTCCAATAATTCCAATTCGAATGGTTTTGCCCATGGCTGATACTCCCCCTACAATTTCACATTCATGGCTCGGTATGTTGTTGGCGTATACCCGTATCTCTTTCGGAAAACGGTATGCAGATAACTGCCGCTGGAGAAGCCTTCGTGAATGGCGATTTTGTCAATCGACCAATTGGTATCGATCAGCTTCCTGCACACGGCTTCGAGGCGGACATGCTCCAGGATCTCGCTGAAGGACTGACCTTCCGCTTGCTCCTTGAATATCCGCTGCAGCTGTCTTGAGCTGATATGCAGCTTCTCTGCGACGTCATCCAGCACAACCTCCCCCGAAGAATTCGCATGGATATACTCCAGCGCCAATTGATAACGGTAAGCCTTCATATCGCGCGAAGGCAGCTCCGCTTCCGATGGCTCGGATTCATATGCGCGCACAGCGCGCAGCAATATCTGAATAAGGCATTGCTTGATCGTTGTGTACAGACCCGAATATTTCTCCTGCGAAGCCTGATAAGCCTCAAGAAAATAAGGCATCGCGCGATGGATGTCCATCGTCGGCTTCATCGGCAATTCTCTGAGCTTCTCCATGCAGTCATCGGCTTCCGCCATTTCCCAAGGATCCGAAACAGGCAGTGCCGGGCTCTCAGGCTCGGAAATCTCATCGCGGGGAATGATGTCGACGTGCAGGCATAATTCGTCCATCGGTTCCGCGGTATCCGCTTCCTGATAATGAAGCACGTTCGGACCCGTTAAATAGAACATCCCTTCCCGCAGCGCATACGGCTCATCCTCCATAATAACGGTCCCCTTGCCGCGGGGTATGAAATGAAATTCATACTCCGCATGCTTATGGAAGGAGACAATCTTCCCGGGCGGGAAGGTGGTCAGATGAAACCGAAGGACCCGGATCTCGTAACGTCCCCAATAGACCCTAAGATCAAGCCGCTCCAAGGCATCCTGCCGCTCTTTCATCATTTCGTATGGAAAATGGTTATTCATCCCGGTGCATCATCCCTGTATCTTATGCTTGAAGTTCATCCAATCTTACAGCACGATGCTCCTTGGCCGAACGATTGGCTGCCTCCATCAATTTGGTCAATTCAACGGCATATGCGATATTTTCTTCGGCAACGGTATCTTCTTGAATATGAGAAATCCATTGTTCAAAGGCACTTGCGCGGTTCGCCGGTACCGGCAGCTCAACCCATGCATCCTTGTACTCTTCTTTTTTCGTTGAACGAATCAGAAGCTTGCTATCCGGCGTACCGTACAGGATGGTTCCATCCGTGCCATGAATCTCGATCGTGAACGGAGAGAAGTTGTTAACGAATCCGGCTTCCACCACGCCGACGGCACCCGCTGCCGTAGAGAGCGTGGCAACGGCGTTGTCTTCTACCTCTTTGCCGGTTATGTATCCGAAATTCGCTTGGACGTCAATGGCTTCCTCGCCAAGGAACAGGCGCGTCAAATACATCGGATGGCAGCCCAGGTCGATCAGGGCACCCCCGCGGCACTCCTCCAGGCTGTAGAAATGCTCAGGCAGCCAACCGGCGGTTGCGCCATTGTGGGACAAGCGAACGCGAACGAGCGTCACGCTTCCCAGCAATCCCTGCTCCAATACCTCACGGATCGCCAGCGTATAACCGTCATTCAGCCGCGGTAGCGATACCGTGAATTTGACCTGATTCTCCTTCACGGCTTTAATGATATCATTGACCTCCTGAAGGGTTGCAGCAATTACTTTTTCCGTGAAAATATGCTTGCCTGCCGCTGCGGCCTTCAACATGACTTCTCTGTGCATGGATGTCGGAGCATCCACGATCACGGCATCAATATCGTCGCTTTGCAGCATATCATCCAGCGATTCATGAAAACGCACGCCTTGCTTCTCGGCGGCTTCTCTTCCCCGCTCCGGATTCTCATCCCATACCGCTACGATCTGAGCATCGGGATGCTCCTGCGCTTGTTTCGTATAATCCCATGCGTGCACATGCCAATAACTAATTTTTCCGATTCTGATCATTCTAGTCACCTCAGTATCTAATATTAAGACATCATGCCATTAATCTATCACACGTACCGCCTGATTCACAGTGTAAAATTGCGACAATCAAGTTAGAAATCACGACATGTCCGCACAAAAAGAACCCCGTCGTATGACGGAGTTCAATGTGATTTCGACTAAAATCCAAATCGTTCTCTGGCTGACGTGATGTGGGCAATGTGGTGATTTCCATGCCATGCATACATGCCTGCGGCGTATTCCAAACTCGTTGTTCGCTGGTTTTCGGGATGGTAGAACGTTCTCAGATAGTCCCCATCCTTCATATTCTCCAATAAAGCGACCCATCTGGCATGTAATCCGTCGATCAATGCAAGCGAAGCCTCAATGTCTTGTGTCAATGAATCGTGCAGGGCAGCCCATTTCTGTTCGTCATACGGTTTAATCGTCGGGTTCTCTTCCGTCAACGCAAGTTTAAACCGGATATAGCTGTTCATATGACTGTCAGCAAGATGGTGAACAACCTGGCGGATCGTCCAGCCGCCCTCGCGATAAGCCGTATCCAGTTGCTCGTGGCTTAACCCCTGGACCGCTGCCCTCAGCTTCTCCGGCATTCCCTTAATCTCTCGGACCCAGACTTTCCTGTGCTCAGGCGACGTGCTGCCTTCCCAGTCAAACTGTCCTATCGGATACCTCAAATCCATGTTCCCTCTCTCCCTTCCATTATGTTTGAGATCATTCCATGTCATGATTTTAGCATCTCCGCCGAAAAATAATAGTGTCTGCACTCCTGATGGATGCTGCTAATTTCCCGTCGAAAAGGCCCTCGGCATCTGCCAAGGGCTTCTCTCCTGCTACATAACTGGAATGTGACTACATGGAGCCCAGTATTCCTTCGATTTCGTTCATCTGTCCAGCCGTTAAAGGTCCTAAAGCAACGGCTCCTATTAATTCTTCCGCTTGCCTTCTCGTTTTGAAACCCGGAATCGGAATCGCCGCGCGGCTTCTTCCCCAAATCCATGCTAACGCTCCTTGAACTAAAGTACGGTCTTCACTCGTCAAAATCTCCCGCACCGCTTCAAGTTTAGCGAGGAACGACGGTACGGCTTTACCCTCCTTGAAATAGGAGACCCAGTCGTGACCGCTTCCTCGCACATCTTGATCACTGAATCGGGTGTCCTGATTAAATTTCCCGCTTAACAGCCCCATGGCCAAAGGCGTATTATTGATGCTCGCCAAACCATGACGTTCGCAAAGGGCAAGCATCTCCTTATCGTCACTGAGAACATTCAGCACGTGCTGAATGGCTGCCGCTTCGGATCGCTCTGCAAATAACTCGGCATTGGCCGTATCCCAGGTACTCCAGCCATATGTACGGATCAGCCCTTCTTGACGAAGACCGTTTAAGGCATCAATCACCGTTTCCACCTCACCCGGTCGTAATCCGCCTACATGAATCTGATAGAGATCGATATAATCCGTATCGAGTCGCTGAAGAGACCGCTCGCAAGCGTAGCGGATATAATCCGGCGTAACATTATAACGCGTAAAAACTTCCTTCGTTGTTTCATCATAGGTATATCCGAATTTGGTGGCTATCACGGCTTCGTGCCGCTTTCCTTTTAATGCGCGGCCAAGCACCCGTTCGCTATGACCGGTACCATAAACGTCTGCCGTATCAAAAAAGTTAACGCCCCTCTCCAGGGCCGCATGAATCCCTGCAACGGATTCACGTTCGTCCACCTCGCCCCATCCGTCGGACAAGCCGTCCAACGTAAAATTCCCGCCCATTGCCCAGCAGCCTAAGCCGAGCGGGCTTACCGGGATTTGCGATCTGCCTAACGTTCTATCCATGATAGTTCCTCCCTTTTCGAATTGGTTCGCCTTCATTATAATTAGGAAAATGGTTTGTGATGAGATCCAATGATGGTGAATTTGGAGGAACCAATTAAAGGAGGGATACGGTGTACGGCATTTATATCGACCGTGAATCGAAACGATCCGTTACCCATCAGGTATGCCAGCAGCTGCGAAGGCTGATCGAATCGGGACAGCTGGCAGCGGGAGCACGGCTGCTTCCGACCCGGGTTCTGGCCAAAGAGTGGGGCATTGCGCGCAATGTAGTCATCGAGGTATATGAGCAGCTGACGGCTGAGGGATATTTGGAAGGGCGCGTAGGATCAGGCACCTATGTAGCGGGCGGGATAATACCTTCTCCCCGTCCACGAAACGAGCCATCTGTCGGCGAGCAGCCGATCCATAAAGTTACATCGACTGAACATTCGCACATGATCGATTTTGCCGCCGGCATTCCCGATCAGAAGATGTTTCCAAGGCACATCTGGGCCAAGTACTTGAAACAAGCTGCTGAGGACTCCGTGAATGCAAACCATGATTACGGTCACATCAAAGGTGATAAGATGCTGCGCTCTGCCATTTGCGACTATGTATTCCGGTCCAAGGGCATCCAATGCTCATCCGATCAAATCGTGATCGTGTCCGGCGCTTCCGAAGGGTTGCTCCTCCTTGCCAAATCGTTAGCTTCCAGGTTTCATTCCATCTATATCGAAGACCCCACGATCGATATTACCCGCGATATTTTTCAGATGATGAACTATCGGCTTGTGCCGGTTGAGGTGGATCACAGCGGCATGCGCATCGACGCCGTGACGAGTTTCGCACCAGGTCATCTGGTTTTATTAACGCCGTCACATCAGTTTCCTTCCGGCAGCGTACTATCCATACAGCGCAGACATCAGGCCATCCGGATGCTGGAGGAAGCCGACTCCTTCGTGATCGAAGATGATTATGACAGCGAATTCCGGCTTCGAGGAATCCCGGTGCCTCCTCTGCAGACGCTCTGGCCTTCGAGAGTCATTCACGTGGGAACATTCAGTAAAACCTTAACGCCGAGCCTCCGGATCGGATTCATGATCGTCCCGCCTGATCTAACCGATGCCATAACCGAGATGAAAGATAAACTGAATATACATACCCCAACCGTCATTCAACAAGCGCTAAGCCAATTCATTCTGGACGGCCATCTGGAACGGCATATCCATAAGATGAAAAAAGTGTACAAGAAACGCCGCAATGTATTAACGGAGCGGCTCCATCACTTGTTCGGGCAGGATATTTCCATTGTCGGCGATGATGCGGGGATGCATCTTCAGGTGATATTCGGTCCTCAAGCTTACGCTCTCCTCCCATGGAACGATACGGTCTCATACGGGTTTCGCGTCGAGCCTGCTTCTAATTACAGAATCTCGCCATCGCGTCCTCCGGGTTCGACAGGGATCGTATTGGGATATGGAAACCTTTCGACGGAAGAGATCAAAGAAGGCTTAAGCAGGCTTTACGCATTTGCTTCCCCTTGCAGGGATTCATCTTGATTTGCGGGCATATCTTCCCTACTCCAAACAACAATGGCTCGGTACGCTGTACGGCGAACCGAGCCATATCTGTTTCATCCTCAGGATCTTGCCATCATATCCCTTCAATCCGGTCAAAATTACGCAGCGTCCGAAGCGCATTCAGTGTCATAACGCCCTTCCATTCTTCCTTGGCCGACGGCCATACCTCTTCGAATTGGTACCAGCTCCAATTCGGCTCCCAGGCCCCATCTTCGCCCTGGTTCTCTATAAGCAAGTCCAGCTCCGCCGGAAGAAGCGCTCGATATTTTGGAAAGTAAGGAGAGTTCGGCGTGTCCATAATGCTCAGCGGTGTTGCCCCGTATCCCTCCCGGCTGCCGGGGTCCAGGCTAATGCAGTTGTCCATGAAAGCCTCCAAAGCCTCCCTGATCTCCGATGCCTGTTCCTTTGGCAATCGCTCATGCAAGCGCAAGTAACAAAAAAGTTCATGCATTTCTTTTAAATCGCTGGTTCGATTCAGATAGTCCAGAGCATAACGAACCAAGGAATCCAGCGATTCCAGAGGATACAGCTCCCGTTCATCGATAAAATAAGCGATGATGTCTGCATTGGGATTGCCCCAATGGTCCTTAAAAGCGCCGTATTGCCACCAAATCGCTCTAGGTGACTGCTCCGCTTCTTTGGGGATAATGTCCCATCCTGAGCGTTCAGGCACATACGTATGCTCGAGATACTGTAACGCGGATAAAACCCGTTCGTTCCGCTCGGGATGATTCGGATGTAACCGAAGGATCTCCAGCGCTCTGGTCGTCGCCAGGGCGGATGATTCCTTGCAGCGAAGGTCAGGCTCAAGACCATGACCGAATCCGCCATCCTCGTTCTGGTAGCTGGAGAGCTCAATCAGCACATCCGTAAACGACCCGTTCTCGAATTCATATCGGAACAAGGCCCGTTCAAGGCTTCTGGCCCGCTGCAGCATATATTGCCTTGCTTGTTCCCATCGTATCTCGTTTAGCTTCATCACTCGGGTTCCATCTCCTCGTAGTAAGTGATTCGATTGCCGAACGGATCCGTTACACGTACCTCTTTGCTGTTCCATGGGGCGATCTCGATTCCGGGTCTCTGATACGGATAGTTCTGGTTTGACAGCTGTTCGTGAAAAGCTTCAATTCCTGCGATCTCCACGCGAATGGCTGCTCCAGGGGAGCAGTCACCGTAATGCTCCGTTAAATGGATCAATAACGAACCTTTGGATATTTGCATGTAAAGCGGCGCCGAATCGTCAAACCGGTGCTCCCAGTCCAAGGTGAAACCAAGATACTGCAAGTAGAATTCCCTTGCCTTCGTTTCGTCGAACACCCTGAACAACGGTATGATTTTGCTCATGCCAGCCCCTCCCTCCTCTCATCATTCGTTTACATTATGTATGTGCTGCTGTTGACTTAATTTAGATCTTATCATAAATCACTTCACAGCTCGTCCCTATCTTATATAAACTAAACCCGAGCAAACCAATGATCCTTCGCCGGGTCATGGATCCAAACTATTCATTCCTTGTCACTTTGGTTAGTTTCTTGGCCTTCTCGCGTTTCACGCGGCTCCAAACCAGCAGAACGAGAAACGAACCTGCCAGACAGAGAAAGATGACTTTCAAATAATGCTCCACTACATTCAGAATGTACTGCCACTGCTCCCCGAATATAAAGCCTATGCTGAAGAAGGCCAATACCCATGCAGCCACTCCCGTGTATCCGTATATCCAAACCGTCCGATAGGGAACTCGAATCATGCCGATGAAATACCCGATAAACTGCCTGACTCCGGGTATGAAAAAACAGACAATGAGCAGCTTGTTCCCATACTTGCTGTAATACGCCTGTGTTTTCTCCACAAGGGACGGCTTGATGAACAGCCATTTTCCATAGCGTTCAATCAGCGGCATCCCTAACCGGTAGCCGAGGATATAGGTAATGGTCAGTCCCATGGCCGCTCCTATAAAAGCAGATCCCATGGCCGGAACCATGTCGATGACCCCCTTATAGGTCAGGAACCCGGTATACGTCAGGGTAGTATTTCCTGGAGGAATTGGAAGAGCAATAAAATCAAGAGGGAGCCCAATCAATAACACCAGATAACCATATTGTTCAAACAACCGCTCAACCAATTCAAACAAATTCATGGGGAAAACTCCTTCGTCTTACCGATAACTGTCATGGTAGTGGTGCAGGGCTTCATTCACATAAACTTCCCTGTTCAGCACCTCGTAGGGCACCGGGTTCTTTTCTTCGGCCCATTCTCGCGAAGGGCGGTAACGCCGTTGAATCTCCATCAATCGGGTCAGAACCGATAGAGCCGAATCTTTATGCGTGTTAATGGCCGCTTTTCGCTTCATCTCTTGCAGCAAGGACGGATCCGTCATTAGCGTCATGAATTGAAGCTGCAGTTCTCCCGCCATAGCTTGACGAGCCACGCCAATGCCAACCAGGTAGTCGGCATTGTCCTGCTCTTGGCCAGGCAAGGGTTTAACCAACAGCATGGGACGTTCCATCGTTAATGCTTCGGAAATCGTGAGACCTCCCGGCTTCGTCACCATCAAGTCGGCCATCGCCATCAATTCATGCATACGATCCACATAACCCATGACGGTGATTTGCGGATGCTCCGCAAACTCTTCCAGCAGCGATTGATATAATTTCATATTGCGTCCGCACACGACCATAAACCGAACATCCTGCGGGTATGCCCTGGATTTCAAGAGCTCGATAATTTCTTTATCGATCATCCCTTCTCCGCCGCCCATGATCAGCACGACCTGCTCGGATGGTTTCAAGCCATAATAATCGCGCAGCCGTTCCTCATCCACCGGTTGACTATAGAGCGGGTTGACGGGGATTCCGGTCACCGAGATTTTTTCGCTCGGCACGCCTTTGCGCTCCAATGCAACCTGGACCACATCGGAACCCACCATGTAATAATCCGTATGCGAATGGATCCAATAGCTGTGATCCGTATGATCCGTCATGACGGTGGCCGTCGGCACGTCCGTGTAACCCATTGCTTTCAACAGCGATATGCCTGCCGCTGCCGGCGGAAACGTACTGACTACGATAGCCGGCTTTTCGATTTCCAGCATTGCGCTCAGTTTTTGAAGACTGAAGGTACTGAAGCGTTTCAGCATCTGGATGAGCGTGTTTTCCTCGCGCGTTTTTTGGAACAAATAACCGTAAACGGATGGAAAATGCTTCATCCACTGCACAAAGAAAAACTGTCCGGCCACATGCAGCCGCGGATGGGTTAACTCCATGTAATCAATGACTTTAACGCGCAGATGAGGGTATTTTCTTTTTGCTGATTCCACAATGGCCTTTGATGCCTGGTTATGACCCTCTCCCAGACTTCCGGTTAATATGATGATTTTTTGCTCATATATGGATCTCATTGATATTACTCCTTATCTAACGTTATGTGTTTCCCAAGACATGCATCAGGTAAACGACCAGCCATCCCGATCCGAATCCGATCAGGCTTCCCGCCAGACAATCGGTCGGGTAATGATATCCCCAATAGATACGGGATAGACCGACCAGCGCAGCCAGCATGATCAGCAGTATCGTCGGCAGCGGCGAAACCAGAAACAGCAGCGGGGTAATGACTGCAAAAATCGCCGTTGTATGACCGGAAGGGAAGGAGTAATCCTTCAGCGGGAAATTTCCGATCTTTACCTGCTCCAAAACCCGGAAGGGACGATCTCTTCTGACGATTCTCTTGATGAGGACCACGATCAGATGGCTAACGGTTAACGCAATGGCACTCTGATATGCCGTTATATCCCAAGCTTCGAATGCTGCCCAGGCGATAAGCAACGCGCTCAGAATGGTGAAGGTGGCTCCGCCGAGATGGGTGATGCCGCCGAACAACCGGTCAAAGGCTCGGTTGCTGATCGTCTGGTTGCACCAGACGAATACCCGGTGATCAAAACTTTGCAGTCGCTTTATCATTCATTCTTCACCTGCCGTTACGTCAATTGAATCTTTTGGTCCCTTCACCACGGGGACATCCGAACGTTTATCCCTGCGCTTCTTGATAAGCCGCACCGTCAACCAAATGCCCCCGATCAGAGCACCTACGGATAACAAAATAATCGTAAGCACGCTGTCCACCATATTCTCGGCAGCACGGCCATATACGTAGAACAGCACACCCACCGTGTAGAACTTCACGGCGCGTCCGAGCGCTGCATAGCTGATAAGCTTCCATAAAGGATAGTTCATGCAGCCGGATAGAATGGTGAATATTTTGAAGGGAATCGGCGTAAACGCACCGACCAGGATAGCGGCTTCGCCATGCTTGGTGAACAAAGCAGTGGCAGAATCATACCATTTTTTCTTCATGATCTTGGTCAACACCAAATGACCTGAAGCCTTGCCGATTCCATATCCGATGGGCGTTCCGATCAAGCACCCGACAAACCCGATCGTGGCGAGCCAGATCGCACGGTCCGGACTCAAGGCACTTAAGGACAACTGCGAGAACAGTGCCGGAATCGGAAAAATGATGGCGTCGATCATGGCATGAATGAATAATCCGATATCGCCTAAATTACGTAAAAAATCCATCAGGCCTAATCTCCTCTGCTTGGCTGACCCTTGGGCAGCCCGTGTATCGTGCGATATCGTTGCTTACATACAAATTTGAAATCATCGGTTCACATTCCTCTCCCGTATCATGTTAATGCAAGGATATCACGAATGGAGGAGGATGCCTTCCGTCTTCAGACGATAATGAACCTAGACTTAGGTCTAGATCCTAATAGTAGATATAATATAGTAGATATAGTATAAACGAGTTTTATGATCAATAAGTTGGGTTTATAACCAATTGGACCAAAAACAAAAAAACAGCTCAGCCGCAATGTGCGCGGCCAAACTGCCAGGATCCAAGACCAAGCCCTATTCAAATTGGCAAATCCTCAGAACGTCCCCGATGGAATCCACGACATGATCGGCTTGCGACAAATCCTGATTTCCCGAATTCGGGTTCACGAAGCCGATGCATGTCATGCCGGCCGCCTTCGCTGCAGCAACGCCATGCCGGGCATCCTCCAGCACCATGCAGTGCTCGGGCTCCACGCCTAACAATTCAGCTGCTTTGAGGTACACATCCGGCGCCGGTTTTCCTTTTTCCACTTCTTCACCGCTCACGACGCATTCGAATTGATCCAGGAGATCGAACTTGCGCAAGACGGCCGTAATAAATACGGGAGGCGAGGATGATGCAATCGCAGCAGGGATACGACGTGCTTTAAGTTCAGCCAGAAGCTCCCGAATGCCGGCAATCGGCTCCATTTCCCGAGAGGTGAGCATCTCGATTTTATTGGACAATTGGTATTCGATAATCTCCGATACGGATTGCTCAAGCTGATGCTCATGTTTAATGGCTGCCCACATCTCCGGATTGGTCATGCCTACATACTTCTCCAATTGTTCATGGGTTATCGAGGATCCGTAGTAGTTCATCACCTGGATATCCACTTCAAAGTGCAGCGGTTCGCTGTCAATAATGACCCCGTCCATGTCAAAAATAAATGCCTGTATCATGTTCATGCTCCTTTGCTGAATGTTCTGTTAGTTAACCCCAGATGAGATCGAGCACCGTTCCCAGCACTCCGGATTGATGTCCGCGGAGGACATCGGGATTGAATACCTCGACGAAACCGCACCGCGTACAGGATACGAAGAGATAATGATGATAGTCGATATCGAATATTTTGCTTATGCCCGTACCGCTCATGCTGACTTCCTGCGAGCTGCATTCACGGTGACCGCAGCGGCGGCAATGGAACTTGCTGGCCATTAATTCCTCAATGCTTAGGTAATCCATTTCGGCTGTTGAATCGTACCGGTCGGTAGTCTGTTCATTCGTCTCTGTGCTCAGATGCTCCGGCAATACCTCATGCTTGCATTCCGGACACATACTATGAATCAACGTTACCTCCTGCGCACACCATGGACACTGAACCACCTCTGCACCTTCCTCCCTTTTCGCATGGAACCTATTGGAAAACCCTCAGCATAATTGAAACATCTAGAAAGGATTATATTGCCCCAACTTCATCAATCTGGCCAAAGCACGGTCATTCGGATGAAATGATGTCGTGAAGCTCCTCCAAAGTATGTATTTCATACTTGGGGTGTATGGACGTCGGATTGGCCTTTCGCTGCGGGTTATACCAGCAGGTATCTATCCCGTAACGGATGCCTCCTTGTATATCGGAAGTTAACGAATCGCCAACAATGAGCACCTCGCTTTTATCCGGGTGGTTTAACTTATGGAAGGCGTAATCGAATATTCCTTCGTGCGGCTTTTGAGATCCTGCATCCTCCGAAACCACGATACATTCAAAGGAATCGCACAGCGCCGATCGGCTGATACGATTAAACTGCACTTCCTTGATTCCGTTCGTGATGATGGCCATGCGTTGACCGCGCTCGGACAGTTGACTGCACAGCTTCTCTGCCCCTTCCATGAGAAAGGAGCCCTGTCCTAAATACTTTATGTATATATTGCTAAAGGCTTCAGCGTCCAAAGCGCATTTGATACTATGTTCCTCCAGGAGTCTTTCGAACCGAGCCGTACGCAATTCGCCCTGCGTCACGATCCCCTGCTCGAAATCGTTCCACAACTGCTGGTTTATGCGCCTGTAACTGTCTACGATCGCATTCGTGCACTCCTGGTGGATTTCGCCAAAAACGCCGGCTAACGCAAACGCCTCCGATTGGGCATAGTCGTATAGCGTATCGTCCGCATCAAATAAAATAACGTTGTATCGCAAGGCTGGGCCTCCTTTCTTGCTGCTTAACTTCAACCATTACCCTTTCGCTACCCAGCATAACATTTCATTCATCCGGATTCATCGAACCATTGTCGGATGTCGAAGTTAATCTGGATTGCCGGTTCAATTCCTGGATCCTCTGCCTTTGTTGATGATCTAGACGGTCTCTGTTACTCT
Organism: Paenibacillus sp. CR_12; assembly: GCF_041953985.1. Lineage (NCBI taxonomy): Bacteria > Bacillati > Bacillota > Bacilli > Caryophanales > Paenibacillaceae > Paenibacillus > Paenibacillus sp. CR_12. The sequence goes on from NZ_JAVFHO010000002.1 coordinate 808,485, forward strand.
TCACCAACTCCGTCAGACGCATGAAAATTAACAATAATATCGTAATGATTACACCTGCTGAGAACACCATCATTGCCCATTCGTCCACGCCTAAAAGCGTGATCAAAAGCAATTCCGTCACAATGAAGATCCCCGCTCCAAGGGCAAGCTGTTTCATTGGGCCTCCCTGTTACTCATCGCATAATTTATAGTGATGATACCGCTCCTGCTCAAGTTCGATCTCGCCGATATAGGCAAATCCGCACTTTTGGATTACTTTATTGGAAGCATGATTATGAACGACGGCGATTGCGTTGAGTTCTCGCTCCCTTGTATTCCGGAACAAATAACGGATTAACGCCCGCACGGCTTGGGTGGCATATCCCTTATTGTAATACCGATTGGAGATTCCGTACATAATCTCCCGGTTAGGCGGGGGCAGCTCTTCCTTAGGACCGCTATTGCACCAGCCGATGCACTCGCCTGTTTCTTTCAAGACGATGGCTAACCGCAGACGCAGCTGCCCCACATCCCCGCCGTCTTGAACGGCTTGCAGGAACCGCCGATTCTCCGGCATTTCATAGTCGGTTAACCATTCTCGCCGCTGTTCCCTTGATACATCCCATCCAGGCAGGAACTGTCTGATCTCCGGTTCGTGCGTGATCTTGCAGATCGCATCCAGATCTTCCAACAAATATTCCCGAAGGAAGATGTCCTCACATTCAATCGTAAAGGGCTTACCCTGGAAATCGATAGTTGTCTTGCTGTTTCAATATAACCCCTGCTTTCATTCGCTCAATGATTCCTCGCCATGATCCATGTTATCAACTGATCGGGCCGTGTAAACATATAGTCGGGTTCCACCGCAAATTGTGCATTCTGAACGGTATCAAACCAATGCGCCCCGATGGTTAATACCTGAGCTGATTTGCCAGCCGCAATGTCGGCATCGCTGTCCCCGACAAAAACCACGTCCGATGTCCTCAGACCCAACAGTTGAACGGCTTTGAATATCCCTTCCGGGTCCGGTTTAGAACGTTCAACCTCATCTCCCGTAATGGTAGCGGCAAAATACCCGTCCAGTTTCAGGTTTCTTAAACATATATCCAGGCATCTTCTGCTCTTGCCCGTGATAATAACCATGGGTAAACGTAAATCCGACAGCTTCACAATTAGATCCTGTACGGCTTCCGATACCTGCACATGCTCTTGAAAATTCTGCTCAAACACTTCGTAATAATATTCTACGGCTTCATCAACATGGGCCGGATTCGAAAGATGATTGGCAATGATCTCTTCCTCCGTTGGCCCAAACGTCTGAACGATCTCGGCATCGGTCAACCGCTGGCCTTCGTACTTCAAGAAAACCGCCCGGAACGCTTTAAACGAGAGCGGCAGCGTATCTGCTAAAGTACCATCGAAATCAAACAGCACCGCTTGTATGGTGTTCATCCCAAAGCTCCCCTTTCACCTCAGAATCCGACTGAACAACACGACTTGCTCAGACCAAATCCAGCCTCATCTGAATGGTAATCATTTTCCGATCGTCATCTAACGCCGTGATGCGGACATCGAACGGCTCGAACCCCAACTTATGATAAAAAACAAGCCCTCTGGAATTGGTATTATGACAGCTTAGATAAAAACGTTCCATTTCGTATTTTTCTTTGGCGATGTCCATCATGGTACGCAACAGCTTCTGCGCTGCACCGAGTCCACGGTGCGACGGTGCAACAACGACATTGCCAAGCCACAACGATCCATCCGCATCTTCATAAAAATTCGCGTAGGCGACGACCTGCCCGGTGGATTCTTCAACGATAACCGTGGGATCAAAGCGGTTCTCAAGCAAACTCAGGATTTGATCCGGCGTCAAAGGGAATTCCGATCTCGGGCTCATGTAAAACAGTTCTTCCGGCGTTTGAGGAAAGCTGCAAATCGCTTGCAAATCCTCATCCCTCAGCGGTCTATGCGCATACATATTTTGAGGTCCTCCTTACTAAGCTATTCGGGCAATATACATGCCTCTTCCGATCAAGCCTTGCGTATCGTGCTCCACATCCAGTCCCGCTTCCCGAAATGCCCCGATCATCTCTTCCACGGTAAACAGACCCATACGATGCTCCTCCGTGTAATGCTCGATTCCAACCTCGCTGCCAAACAAATACGAAAAATTCATGATCGAAACATTACCTGCGCGATCCGAATGGGACATTCTGCTCATATGGATCCCATGGCGCTCGGTCGTGATCGTGTCCACTCTTCCGGTTGTCCAAACGTCCGGCGTAAGCCATGGCTCAACTAGAATGATACCTTCCTCGTTCAGATGTTCCCTAAACTGCACAAGGGTTTGAACCAACAGCTCCGGCGTCTTCACATACCCGATGGAGCTGAACAGACACATAATCACGTCATACTTCCGGCCGAGTCGAAAACGGGTCATATCAGCCACCGAATAATCCCCCTTGGGATTCTTCGACTTCGCTATAGCTACGAATTCGGGGTTCAAATCGATTCCATCGATTGCATAGTGCTGCTTCAAGAAAACAGCGTGTTCCGCCGTTCCGCAGGCTACATCCAGAATGGTTTGGTACTCCTTGCTTTGTCTTTCGATATATTCCCGGACCTGCCGCGCCTCCTGCTCATAGTCCTTGAAGCTGTAGATCACGTCATAATACTTCGAAGATAAGTCGAACATGATTTCACCAACTTTCTGTATCCTTCATGAGTACGTTAGAAAAAGGGAAAACGCGATTTATGACTGCGAACAGCCCATTTGACTAAAAAGACCCAACTTAGACAGCTTCATCTAAGGCGGGGTCCTCTGTGGCAGGCATCTTCCATGATTATACAACCGTTCATTCGATTGGGTAACCCCTGGATCCGATAAGCTCAGATTCACCGGTTCTTACGCTACGGATGCTGCCTTTATCCTTCGATACGCTTATGTCTATACCAATAGGAATAGATCTCCCTGTACTGAAGACGATCGTACAACCGGTTTGCAGCAACATTGTTCTGGACCACTTGTAGATAGCTGCTTGCGGCTCCATTCTTCTTGGCCCAATGCAGAATATGTAACAGTAACTGTTTTCCGAACCCGCGATTTCGGCATGCCGGAGCTGTGGCGAGATCAAATATGCCGACGACGCCTTGCTCTATTGCCCCGATCCCGCATGCCACAGGTTCACCAAGATCATATAGGATGAAGAATCCGTATTGAATCACGGAATAGTTGAACAGCTTTCTTTTTACAGCCTTATATTTCTCGGATATTCCAGTTATCTCGGTCAGCCCGCTCAGCCATTCATCCGTCAGCCGTTCTTCGATCTTAACCTCCTTATGCGTTGGAAGCTCCAGATGATCCAGATGATCTAACACCCTCAGACTGGTTGGATCGAGTATGGAATAACCCCTGGAATCCAACATACGGTCCAGCTCCTGCGGATTGAACGGGGTGATTTTAAATACGACGTCAAGCCCAGCCTTAACATATAACCGCTCGCATTCATGAATTTGGGCGTCAAGGTCTATCGATGGATCCGTGTATAAGGCATTAATCGAGTTGGATCTCTTCGTATAACCGTCTGCAAAACGTAACAGCCACCCATGGTGCGTCAAGGTTTGAAGCGCCGGCCAAGCGTTTAAGGCAAGTTCTTCGATTCTCTTTAGCACGTATACCACTCCTACCGTATGATAGGAATTAATATACATTTATTTGTATCATTATTCAAGTAAAATGATCTTCTTCATGTATCCTGCACGCCACTCGATTCTGCTAATTCCTTGGATCTATCGGCGATACTAAACACAATGGGAACGTCCGTCATCCTTCTTCTCCATATCAAATGGTCGATTCCGCGCCCCCAGTGATCTTGAAGGACGTAATCGGGTTCACCTAGTTTCTTCTTCCATATTTTCTGAGCACGCGTATATCCGCTATCCAAACAAAATTCCGTTATCCCCTTATTGAGCAGCGTAAGATACATGATTTGAAGCATCAGACTGCCGATTCCCTGTTGCTGATAATCAGGATGCACAAATACGGTTCCGATTTCAACCACGTCACGCAGTACTCCATTGGAACTTTTCCGTATCAATGCATTGGACGGGCCAAACTCGATGCTGCTTACAACGCTGTTGTCTATAAGTCCGATCAGAAAATACCTCTGCTCTCCGTTCGTTGCAATATCCGCGTTCAAGCACCTAATTTTGCTGTCAATCTCCTGCTCGATGTCCTCCGATAAATCTGCCAGGCCTTCTTTGGCAAACGTATCGGTAATCACGAACCGGAAAAAATGCTCCATCGCTTTCATATCACTACGATTCGGCCGCCTAATCTCTACATGAAACATGAGGAGTCCTCCTCCTATCGTCAATTACAAATAGACTCACCATTTTTGGGTGTGTTTGATAACATGGGCTTTTATTTCATCTTTTTGTTGATCCGATAGCTGAACGGGTGTCCAGGAATGATTGTCGGGGATGTGGATGGTTAGAGGTGTTTCAAGCTCCTTTTCTTGGCTGCTGGAATCCTCGTTCGGTATATTTTTCCATCGTTTATGACTCTGATCATACACCCTGGTTTTCACAAACTTCCCTTCGCTATCGTAATAGTCTTCAATCGCTCGTACACGCGACAGCGTGGCCCCTTGATTATCTTCATGATTGGTTATCGAATTCACTTTTTTATAACCTGAAGGCATGTTGAGTCCATCTGCAGTTATCATCACATCTTCAACGATAAAAGCCTCAATGTGCTCTACCCGCTCCCCTCCGTTCTGACAAGAGCATAATGCCAACACGATCCATAGGATACAGATCCACGAACCCGTTTGTTGTATGTATTTCAGTAACACGCCTAACCTCCTTGTACATGGATCCCTTCGGGAGCCAATAATGTGCTCAACTCCGCAGCCGTGTTCTGTACGAACCTCTCCACTTTATCTCTTACTTATCAAAATACAAAAACTCAGCACCTTCGTACATGGAATCTCAGGTCCCAGTCTAAATGTTGTCATGATGAAACGAGAAGAATAAGTGTAGAGACTCTCTTCCACATGATCTACTCCATACGTTCGTTACGGAGCACCATGTGAAGGTGGTCTTCCCATACACCGTTTATCTTCAGGTATTTGATCGCCAGACCTTCCTCATAGAAGCCCAGTCGTTTCACGACGTTCATCGAGGCTTTGTTTCTCGGCATGATGTTGGCTTCCAAACGGTGCAGCTCCAGCGTATCAAAGCAATAGCCGACCACGGCGCTCAGAGCTTCGGTCATATACCCTTTTCCCGTATGAGATTGCGCCAGCTTATACCCGACATGAGCCGATTGAAAAACACCCCGCACGATATTGCTGATCGCAATCGAGCCGATCATCTCATCGTTTTGATGCAGCCACACTTTAAGCAGGGAACCGTCAGCGATGCTTCGACTTTCCGCTGCCAGAATCTCAGCCTGTTTCTCCAGGGTATAAAACTCCGCTTCCCTGGCAGGCTCCCAAATCTTCCAAAACTCATCGTTCCTGACGATAAAATCCAACACATCCGCTGCCCGTTCCCGATCCACGGTTTTCAACTGCAGACGTGAAGTTTGTAGCGTTATGGACATGCGATGCTCCCCCCTGAACAGCTTTAAACTAAAAATTGCAACACCATATCAATCCATTGGGATATCATGCTTTAGCATGGATCGTGTAATTCCACGGGCTTCCCCCTCAGGCGTCAATCGGTATTCAAACTGCATAATCGTATCATGGGCAAAATAAATATACTCTACCTCAGGCTCGTCTTTAAATACCACGACGGCATAAAAAGGAGGCAGCTTAACGCCCCAAATGCCTTGGACCGACTGGATTTCATCCTGCGTATAATGTTCTTCTTCAAGCAGGTAAGTCTTCACCTTCTTGGCATAAATCATTTTGTTGGATTGCACATACACAAAGGGAGACAAGAGCACAAGCACTAGCAAAACCAACAATGCGATTTTGATTTTCTTCATTGGATTCCCTGTTGTTTGCATAGCATAAAATGACGCCTGACCTCTTCGTAGTTCTCCCGAACACTTCGGCTCCCGTCCACGAACATCACCTTGAATCCGCGGTCCAAGGCATCCTTGGCCACGTATCTCGCAAAACCGATATCCCGGTCCATCCAGTTTCGAAACGCGCCGCCGGGATCATCGCATGATACCAAAATTTCGTGGATCCATTCCCGTTTGGCATAATGCTCCTTCTGGAATGCCGGAACCGGGACGATCCATATCGCATGATGGGGGCTGGGTACCAGGTGCTCAACTTTTTCCGGCAATAGAGCCGCACCTTCAACGATGATGGGGCTCGTGTCCGGCAGGGCCGAAACATCATCCATAATCATGCCAAATTCCTCTCGGTAAAATTCCAATTCTTCCTCAACCTGCTGCTCCACCGGCCGCGACCACAATGCATTCCAGGACATATCCTTCAATCGGGACATGGTGGGGTGCTCCGACGGATGGCATATGGTCACATGCTTCTCGTTGAATAGATCGCATTGATAATAGGTGCAGCTGTAATCCTTCGCCAATTTTTCGGCAATCGTCGACTTGCCCGAGCAGGGGGAGCCTCCGATCCAGTATACATGGGAGTAGTCTTTTTTCTCGCTCTGCATCGTATCACGCCCCTCTGTCGCCATCACTTCTTAACTCGTTTCGAATGTCCAGCAACACGTTCCAAATTGCCCTCAAATATACCACAACGAACAAAAAGCCCACAACTAGTATCAGTGCGACCAGCTCCATGTTAACTCCCCACCTTTACTCTGCGACTGGGCACCCCGTCGACCTAAGATCTACGGATCTTAGGCCCCGGAAGCATGTGGTTACGCAACTTTATCCCTTCATTTATTATAACTGTCTTTTCTGCGGCAAAGTTACGCTATCCTTGCATTCATACCAGATGTCCTAAACAACAAAAAGAACCGGTTCAAAACCCGGTTCTTTCATTTAAGCCTATGATACTTACTCTTCTCCCTGAGCCTAGCTCACCACGGCATCCAGTTCGGACTCTTTCCGTTCATGCTCAGGTACCAGCACCTCTACCACCACTCTGGTCGGCACGCAAATAATCTGTTGATAAGGTTCCGAGATAAAACCCATGTCCAGCGCGATTCGCTTCGGAGCATCCGAATATATCATCTGGATCCCGTAGTCATAAACTTTCAATGTATTGTGTCCAAACTTGGTCTTAATGTCGATGATGCGTTCGTCCCCGTTCAGTGGGACGGTTTCGTATTCTTTGCCATTCACCGTGATCAGCGCCTGAAGCTGACCCTGCTGATATTCCACGTGACTATGCTTCCACCATTGCAGCCCCGTGAAGGATCCAAGGATCAGGATGATGGCGAACAAAATCATATCCCCGCGTCTTATTCTGGACAAGGTGCTCCCTCCCGACGTGCAAAGTCTTCGGAACCCAAGTATGAACGATGCTCGAAGCCGTGGAAATGAGTTTTGTCACATTCGCTATCCGGGTTAAACGGCTGCCCGGTTTTATGAATTGATGACTGTTTTGCTCCAGCAAAATATTCAGGACGGCCAATCGCGACCTTGGCACAAACCTTTGAAAACGTCCTTCACTATGTAGACGAGCATTACATGGATCCTGATTTGACGGTAAAACAGCTGGCGCACATGGCTCGATTATCTTCGACCTGGCGTTTCACGCCTATATTCCAGGAACTCACAGGGAAGAAACCATTGCATTACGTAACCGATTTGCGTATTAACCGTGTCAAAGAACTTCTGCTACGGAAAATGAGCCGATGCGATCCATTGCCCAAGAAGTGGGATACACGGATGAGTACTGCTTCAGTCGCCGTTTCCGCCAGATCACGGGGATGTCGGCTTATCGACAGGGCTGTACCAAACACGAGGGTTTCAGCCGACGGAACCTGTCCGTACGGTTCTGAGCGACGGGATGGGTATTCTATGCATGCCTCATTCTTCGATCAATACATTTCCGTAGATCGGCATGCACAGATTACATACCGCCCATAGACTCTGGCTCCTTGGTAACACCAGTCCCGTCCGACATAAGGATGTACGTATTGCGAGATGCAATCCTGACACTTGGCCCGATGTCCCACCGGATCGCTTGTATACCACCACCCGGAAGGATAAGGACATAAGCCCTTGCAATCGTTGATCACCGTCTTTGGCGTGCAAATGATATAATCGGACGGGCAGGAGGCATCTGCGCCGCAGCCCGTGCAATATTGTCCGTGCGGAGGTCTGCAGGGCCCCGCGGCAAACGCGTGTTTGAGGATATCGTCATCGTTGGGCCGTACCAACACTTTGGCGAGCGCCTCGGCCGTCCTTTGCGCGACTTTATTCAGGAGCGTCTTGCGGTTCATTTTCCGGGTAACCCGGCTGATCAGCACCTGCGTCTCTTCGTCCTTGCTCTCCGGCTTCCTCCACATGCTCTCACCTCGTCTTAGGAAACTCTTGATGCTTTCGCATACGCTTCAAGCTGTTCCCGGCTGTTGACCAGACCCTTATGCCTGATGATGCCGTTTGTATCCACCGCATAGGCGTAAGGCGTGACCTGTACATCCAAGTGATTTGCGAACTCCGAGCTTACGATCAGCACCTCATCGTCATATGCTATTTTGCGGACATAATCCGAAGCCAAATCCGCGGACGAAAATAACAGCAGGATCGGTTTCACGTTATTCATCATGGCGATCCGCTGAAAATCCGGCAGGATCTCGGCGCATTCCTTGCACGTCGGTGATCCGAACAGCATGAGGGATGGCGTGCCAATCAGCTCGCTGGTGGACCACTCGGCTCCTTGCAAGGTTGTCGTTGTGGCTCCGGGCATTTTGTTGCCGACTGGGATACCGGACTGATTCACTCCTCTTGCGGTACCCATCACCATAATCCCGAGCTGCCGGAACAGGACCAAGTTCAGAATCACCAAAGGCACGACCAAAATCCATAGCATGGCATATGAGATCCAGAAGAACGTGTTCATCGCGGCCTCCTCTACCTTCTTTTTATCTTTGAAATATGCGGTGCGGCAATTTCGCGGTATATTCGGATTGCGTGTAAGGCATCCGGAACTCCTACAACTACAAACAGCGTAAGCAGTAATATCATGCCTTCCAAAAGCAGACCCGTTACCGTGAACGACTGATGAAACGCAAGCCTTGCGGCAGAGCTGCAAACCAATCCCGCGAAGCCCATCGCCAGATTAAACCCAATCAACGGAAACCCCAGCCTGGAGCTGATCTGAGGCCCGAAGCAGCCGCAGTCCACCCTTCCTTTTATTCGGATGAAATAAGCCACGCCCAGTCCTTGAATGAAATAGAGCAAGGAAATGCCCAGGAAGCTGATCATCGACGGAAAGCTGTATACCAAGGTCACCGTCAAAATTTGCAGAAGAATGAGCAGCACATGCAGCCCAGCTCCCCCGGGGAATGGATCCGGATCACCGAAGGCACGGCCCCAGGCATAACTTGCCACCGACAATAGCATGGGAAGCGTAACGAATATCGCGAGAACATCGTACATGGACCTGTATGCTCCTTTTTGGCATCATCAGCTGATGATGCAGATGATGGCTCCCATGATCAGCAGCATGGAAACCGCCAGCCGCACCGCGGTCAGCAGCGTGAAGCTGTATACTCTTCTTTTAAGCATGCGGTATACGATGGACCGGCTCAGAGGAAGGCTGAACACGGTGCCTCGAACCATTCCAAACGTCGCGCCTGCCAGCAGGCTCAACCACCAGGGAGCCGCAAACAAGGAAACCACGATGTAGGCATGAAAGAGGACGCCCACTTGCAGCGTGATAAAACCCAAGCCCAGAATCAGCCCCCATAACGCCGCGGATCGGTACCCTGCAGCCTTGATCCATTCCGAGGGAACGATAAAATTTCCGGAGGGCAGGATTCCCGTTTTTTGTATCAACTCCAAGACCAGAAACACAACCAACAGCACAACGATGACGTAGTTTTGATATAAGCCCGCGGGGGTTAATTTCAGCACATAATTGATGCCCCCGAGCGCAAGCCCCGTTACGGCGCCGCCAAGGGTACAGGTCACGATATAGACTAGCGCATATTTGAATTTACTGACCTTCGTGCTGTCCAGGCTGCCTAGCACGTTCAGTCCGCAGGTGGTATCCACGCTGGCCACTGCGGCACCGACAGCAAACATAAAGAGCAGCATCGTCAACAAACCATGCCACCTCCCCACAATCCCGTTAAATGAATCCTTAACACTTCATCTTATGAGCGACAGCCTGTCGATTATTTGCACGAATCTCCGACGGCTTGGGCATGTTTGCCCGAGGCTATCTTATCCAGAAAAAAGAAACCGTCTATGGATGATCTCCGTGGACGGTTTTTCTGTAAGCTATTCACTTTTTCTAATTAAAACCAAAACATAACACGCTTGCCTAACCGCGTGGAGCCGATTTGGTCCACTCCATATAAATCCGGTCGTCGAAGCCTTTCTCATCCGAGTCCTCGGATATACGCTTAAACTCCCGAAATCCTAATTTCTGATATAATCGAAGCGCGGTTTGGTTGCTGTCCGTCACTTCCAGAACGTAACGCCTGTATGGCAGCTCCGTCATGACGTGTTTCATCAAAGCGGTTGATACGCCTTTGCCGCGTGCTTTTTCGGTTGTGGCCACACATTCGATATATCCGGTCTCGTCATCATAGGGCAATGCCGGGTTGAATTCGTCCTTCATGACGTTATATGCAAGCTCTCCCGTCTTGTCTCCAAAAGCATCCTGAAGCGGGGCTAACGCGACCGGCATGGCCCGCTGCCCATTATGGGAACAAGCCAAGATTCCGACTATGATTCCCTGGACCTCCGCCACATAAAACACCTCCGGGCTGAACAACGTCCGGAAGGCGTTCTCCAGCATGTTCCGGTCTCGGGTGAAATAAGACAACTCCTTATAATACCCGTTAACAAACACCTCGGCCACTTCGCCGCGAACATCGCGTTCGTAATCGGCCATGCTTCTAACCGTGATCGCGCACATCGTGATTACCTCCTGTCAAAAATGTAGTCTGCGCTTCATTTCCTTGCGGAATCCCTTGTCTGCAATCAGGCACATCCCGCCGAATGTCAGCAAGGCGTACACCGCCGCAGCTACGGCTGTCCATAATACGTGCGACATGCCAACGGCATACAGCAATAAGGGAACGATACCAAGAAGGATCAGAGTTAATAAGTAACCTGCGAACTCCCGCCAGCCCATTTTTCGCGAACAGCATATAACGGTAATGAGCAAGGTTGCCGCCATCATCAGGAACGGAATGACATAGCCGGTCGACCAGTAAGACGTTCCCGACGCCACGTTGATCCACAGCAGCATACCGGACAGCCCGAGCAGCTGAACGATAATTTTGCCGCCGAGATGCGACCCGGACATCAGGGTATGCCTGATGGACAGCCACGCATACAACACGCAGGGTATGAGAGTTAAACTCCACCATACCTCGCGATTTCCAAGTAGGTTAATCAGGACGGATATCCCCATGACGGATACCGCAAGAAAGGTAAGCCACTTGGATACAAGACTGCTGCTCGCATGCTGCTCCTCCATAGCCTCATAGACGGGATACCATGAATTACTTACGAGGTACTTATCATCTTTACCCTGCACATTCCTGCGGCATAAGGGACACGCTTGATGCGCCGGATCTACGGATACGCCACAGCTTTCGCATCTCATGCGCCCATCCCCCAATCATTGCTGACAATCGTAATGTCCAATTCGCTTAGGCTGGCAAGCTGGCGAAAAAAGCGCATGATCACATCGCTTTCGACGATATTTCGCGCAAACGTGATGGTGAGCTGATCGTTGATCGAGCTGACGGCACAGTTCATGGGACTTTTGGCTGTGGGATACATCGTGGTTTCCATCGCCTCGATATGCGAGGCCATGCTAACTGGAATGTCGACTCGGCCTAGGTTGGTAAGCGTAAGCGTTTTGGCTTCTTCCCCGAAATGGTCAAAGCCGTAACGGATTGCCAGATCCTTTAATTTCAGCGGCGTGAATCGGGAAAACAGGTTTTTTTCGTACTTCATGCTGCCGGCCATCGCTTGGCTTAAATAAGACTTGGTCGTTTTCTCTTTCATCTGTGCATGAACGATTTCGAGCACCTGCTCGAATGTCATGCCTTCCTTTAGTTGTACACCAATGTTGATGACCGCAAAAAAGTTGCGGAGGCTGCTGGAAGGGAACATTTTTCGCAGGTTCACCGGCATGCTGATCACGACCGGACGGTTATCCTTATTGAAAGGCAGTGTGGTATCGTAAACCGCCATAATCAAAATTGCCGTCAGGTAAGCGGTAAGGGTTGCTCCCTTCTGCTTGGCTGCCGCATTCAGCCGCGATGCGTGAACCATCCCGTGTATGACGTTGTGTCCAAAAGGCGAGAAACGGGTGCCCGGAATTTGAAGTGCATCCTGCATCCTGGCGTCGGGAGTGGCCGAAGTATAATGCGCTTGAAAGCTATCTTGAGCTTCAGCATATCGGGCAAATGAAGCGGGCGGCAGAATCAGGCCTTCCTTGTCCTCCATGTCCTCGCCGAGCAGAGATAAATACTGGAATACCAAGGTTTTGAGGAACTCCAATGCCCCTCCTCCGTCCGTTAGAGCATGAAAAATTTCCACGCTGATCTTGCTGCCGTAATACAGAACCCTTACCAAGCTTCCGTTCTCATGCGAAAGAGTAACGGGGGCACAGGGATAGGCGGATTCCTGCTCCACCGTCAAGCGTGTCTCTTTCTCCCGCAGAAATTTCCAGAACAGTCCATTTCTTAGCTCGACATTGAGTAGAGGAAATCTCTTAATCACGCTATCGAGCGCCTCTTGCAAAACCGATGGTTTCACCCGGCTTGTCAGCATCATCGACAGCCGGTAGGTGGATGAGTTCTCCCTCCCCGCAACCGCGGGGAACAGCTTTCCCGCGTGGTCAAGTTTATACCATTCTTCCATGTACGTTCTCCCCGTTTCTTCATATTCTCCCGTTTAAACAGCATACCGGTCTACTATATGGATATATCGCCCTTATACTCAACCTTCTACCGCAGCCGATACGAAGACCGCGTTCCCCTCTTCATGTGGCTGTCTCCGATCTCCCATCGAAAATCGCTTCCTTAAAGAGGATCGGGTATGAATCAACTTCATCGGTACGAGCAATTCGGTTCTTCGATCGATGCGGCTCTTCCCCTCCGGGTGCATCACGGACAACAGCATGCGCAGATAGGAAGTGGTCAGCTTCTGGAACAGATCCGGTTTCATTGCTTGATGCTCAAAACCAAGTCCATGCGTTAATCCCCGGTGAAGCAGCGTAATCCCGACCAATGCGTTAACCTCGCTGAACTCGGACTGGCTTTCATAAGCCCGGCTAATCTGCTGCATGGATTTTCTTCCAAGTCTCGCAATCTTCAGGGCCGCGCGGTCCGGCCCTTCTGCTCGAATGAGCTTCAGAACCGTCTCATTATCCAAATGAAGCTCGCCTACCAGATCCCCATCCTGAATGACCGTGGAATCCTCGCAGACGATGCGCTCCCCCCGATGCTTCTTGATCATGACCGTGCATATGCCAAAGCGCGAGATATGCGAGCTGCGGAATCTGGAAATAAAGCTGAAGAAGCGTTCCCATATCATCCATGTGCTCTGCATGATGGTTTTAAATGATTTTTGCAGCAGATCCAACACCCCATTTTTTGATGAATATTACATTCCATCATTAGTCAGGAAAAAATCGTTACTCACATCTTAATGGAGATCTGCGCAGGTTCACACCGCCTCAGGTATAGAGTTTTACTCGGTCTCCAGGCGGAGGTCCATTTCAAACTGCTCTTGTCGATTGAATGGACGCCCATTCGAACACAACAAAAATAACCTGACACATGCCAGGCATCGGTTCTAATCGATCTTTTTCGTAATATTTAAAAAGTAAGCGCTTTAAATTTGCGCAGCATGGTATTTTTAGGCTCTTCCGATCATGATGGCTGCCGTTGAGTCCATTTGGTTTACATCAAAACTGACAAGGATGTGACTAAGATGATGCTTTCACATTTACGAAGGTGCGGGCTTTTGTTTCTGGCGGCCGTTCTGTTTACTACACTCTGCGTTCCATTGCCGCAGGTTAAAGCGGCAGCGTTCATTACGATTGACTCCCATCAGGACGGGCAAGCAATACAGCCGGGCGTAACGGAGTTATTCGGAACCTATTCCGGGGTGTATGAGCTTCAACTCATCGTGAACGGTGAGTTCATGGCGGATGTTCAGATGGAGGATCCAAACGGCGATGACAGCGGGAACTGGTCCTATAAACTCGACACAAGCCGACTTGACGGCCCCGTCGAAATGGTCCTGAAAGGCAATGACGCGATAACGCGTTATGGCATCTGGTCTCCTTGGATTCACTTGAACATCGATAATCCTGCAGCTGATACACCGGAAGTGGAGATTACCAGCCCAACCGAGTCTACGCTGCAGCGCAACAAAATGAAAATCAACATATCCGCAGAAGGGAAGAATCCGATTGCGCTGGTTGAGCTCCGCATCGACGGCGGCGACTGGCTGCAGGTTTCCCCTGCCAAGAACGGATATCAATATACATTGGATCTACGACAATCCCCTCGCCACGTTCACAGTCTGGAGGCAAGGGCAACCGATTCACGCGGCAATACAGGTTATAGTCTGACGGTCTATGCAAGAACCGGGGGACAGACGTCGGCTCAGCAAGATCAGGATTTCGCTGCGGTTACGAATACCGTTTATATGTCGGATGATCATATCAACCCACATCTCGCTAATGTAATGGGTGATGTTTACAATCCCTCGGCGACGAATCCTGAGACGGTGACCAGCAGCACGTATGACCCGGAACCGCTGCCGGATCAGGATCGTGCGATCTGGATCTGGGAGAATGCCTCCTATCCCCTGGTCCTGAATCCGAATTCCCGAGCCGTTCTCTCTTCTATGGCGAAGGATGTTACGACTTTTCATCAACGTCCTATCACGACGCTCTATTTGGCTGTGGGGCAATATAATGGAGCAAAAATGTTGGAGGATTACCGGAGCGAAGTCCAACAGTTCGTCGAGTGGGCTCACGCCGAGGGTTTTTATGTTCAAGCTTTAATCGCCGGGGGGACCGTGCCGCCTTACTTCGGAGCCTACAGCCGATATCAAACTCACGCCGTGCGGGAGTTTGAGCAAATCCTGAATTACAACCTGGCTTCCGGCGATTCCGCTCGCTTCGACGGCGTGAACGTGGATACGGAGCCGTATATCCTGCCGGACTTCAAAACCGCAAAGCCCTCCGTCCAAATTCAGTATCTGGATATGCTGCAGCTGCTCATGGAACGCAAACAAGCATCGGGACTCACCTTGTCGGTTGGCGCAGCGATCCCGAGATGGTATGACACTTCGGCCGATGCGAGTAATATCCCGTGGAACGGGCAAACCAAATGGCTGTCTGAACACATTCAGGATACCGCCGATTACATCTCGATCATGAATTACCGCGATCAGGCGGATGGCAGTGCAGGCATTATCGCGCAAGCGCTGAATGAGCTGGCCTATGCTAATCTGATCGGCAAGCCAAAATCGGTTGTGATCGGTGTCGAGACCAAAGACATCGCGGATGGCGGGGACCCCGAAACCATCAGCTTCCATGAAGAAGGACGAATTTATATGGAGTCGGAGTTAAACAAGGTGTACGACGCTGTTCAGAATGACCCGGCGTTTGGAGGCATTGCCCTCCACCATTACTCCTCAATCTTGGATTTTCCAAGCGAATGGGGACCTGGCGGCTATACCTGGCAGCCTCCTGCGGACCATGAACCGCCAAGCGCGGTCAGCGGAGCAGCAGCTATCGCATTTGATTATCAACGGATCAATATAACCTACGATATGGCTATGGATAACAGTGCCGTAAATGCATACCGGATCTATCGTGGGACCGAAGCCGGCTTTGAGATTGGATCCGCTACTTACGCCGGAACCTCGAAAGGACTTTCTTATAAAGATACAGGGTTGCTGCCGGACACCACCTATTATTACAAAATCACTGCAGTCGATATCAGCGGCAATGAAGGAGCTCCCAGTTTGGCTGCATCCGCATCAACGATGCCGTCTGCGATGAAACCGATGGTGATCGACCAGATGAACATCACTTACACCGCCGGCATCGCCAAAGTCACTTTTAAGATGGTTGATATGGAGACAAGAATGCCTGTTGCGGCCAAGATCAGCGGACGATTCACCCATATGGCAGGCAAATACATTACGGCCGCGACGAGTGCGGAAGGCATATTCCAATCGCAGTCCGAGCTCGTCACCGTATCCCGCGGCGAGATCGGCTTCCTGCCGAGGCGAATCATGGGGGATTCCTACTATTGGGCAAGTGCTTATGACCAACTCCCGTATCCAACGGTGATATGGGAGCCGTGAAACGCAGTTTGTATTTCATGGCGGATTAAAACCCCATATTCAGATAGAAGATGCGCCCTGGCTTAGGCCGGGGCGCATTGCTGTTCCACTGTCTGCATCAAAAAATGACCGTTCCCCCTCAGATATTACGGGATAAACGGTCGCTGTTTTTCTTTTCTAAGCAATGCAGCACTACGCATGCGGATCATGCTTCCGATCCCTGTTGCCCCCAGATTTCTTATTATCCTATTATATGGTGGAAATCCGGGGACAAAGGGGACCGCTTCGCTTCTCCACCATGATTCCGCCTGCTCCGTTGAGGCTAGATATCCATACAGAAACCTCTCTGTGATCATGATGGTTTGAGACCACCACTCATCTAGGAGAGGTTTCCTTATTTTATATAAAATCTACTTAAGTTGTACAAATATCATGCGTATTAAGGAAGGGTGTTTAGGAATGGTCTCACCGTTTTGGCAAGCGCGTAATTCGTAGTCGCATCCCAGTTAATGGACCACGTCATTGCTCCCCGTATATCAGGGTATTTAGCTACAGGCTTATAACTTCCACAGTTGTTTCCAGTTGCTAGACAATTCAGGGCATTATTTACGACCGCTGGAGAAACATATCCACCTCCGGCAGCTGAAGAGGTAGCAGGTACTCCTATTCCCAATTGGGAAGGCGATACCCACTGCAGCGTTAAGTCCGAAAGAGCCGTCAGGAAATCAACCGTGCCTTGGGAATAGCATTTCCCGTCGCGTCCTAACATGCATCCAGAATTATAATACTGGACGTTAATTACGGTTGTCATATCCTTCAGATTGTTATATAGCTGCATGTAAGAAGTGTTTGGATTCTGCATGTCTATCGTTTGGGGAGCCATCGTCAGAACAAAATCATTTCCTACTTTTTGTTTTAGTTGGCGGATCGCATTGGTTACATTAGGTACATTCATGCCATGCTCCAGATCAATGTCTATCCCGTCAAGCCCATATTGAGTGATGATTCCGTACATGCTGTTCACAAAGTTCGCTACATTCGGGGAAGGATTATTCAAATTGATGTTCCCTAATTCCCCTCCAATGGATATGATGACCTTCTTACCTTGAGCGCGTTTAGCCTGAATATCCGCGATTAGTTCGGCACTGGTGTACCCGCCAAGAGCTGCGGATAGTGCGGAATCAACGTTGAAAGTGACACCACCAGGGTTAGCAGGATCCATCTCGGCAAACGCTAAAACAATGATGTCGTACTGATCCGGTATATCTCTAACTTTCAATTTGCTGGCACCATTGACAAAGTTCTGCCAGTACCCTGTCAATATATGTTTCGTCGGCTGGGGACCCCCACCCGTTCCATCTGAAGTGGTGGCATTGACGATCGCACTGGCAGGAGAAAGGTTCCCGGCAGCATCCTTTGCAATGACCTTAAAAGAATATGTCGTGTTCGGTGAGAGACCCGTTATTGTCGCTGTCGTTCCTGTAACAGAGATGGCAAGGGATGTTCCTCGGTATACATCATATCCTGCCACACCTACATTGTCCATAGATGCTTGCCAGGATAAAGTAACGGTTGAAGAGGTGATTGCGCTTACAATTACATTCGTAGGAGTTGTCGGAGCTACTGTATCATTACCTCCACCACCTTGAACAAACTGCCACAATGCAGGAACATTGGGTGGTTCCCATCCGGGTAATGAGGTATGAGATTGAATAGCTTTATACGCCTTCCCGTCGTACGTCACGTTGTCGTTAACGACATAAGATACATTGGGTGCCCAAGCGCCCCGTTCTGCTGCAGAAACTTCAAGGGGAAAAAAGTTCATAATCATAGACATGACGACCATTAAAGGCAATAACATCACTCTCGATTTGTCCAGCAATTTGGATAAATCCCTTTTCATCCATTAATCCCTCCTCAATCATTGATAATTAAACGTTAGCCTATCTTGATGTAAGCCGGCATCACCTCCTTTATGAAAATTAACTTGTTAATTTAAAACCATGTCGATGCATTGTTCTTACTCATTTTTGATTCTTTTACGTATTTTGTAAGTTGATTGATATGTAAAAAATTTACTTTATATGTTAATCATTATCAATAGCTCAAAAGGATCAATTTGGTGAAAAGAAAAACCACAAGTCGAGTTTTAATCGAATTGTGGTCAGAACATTTCATTTTTTCAATTTCATCCAATCTAGGATTTCATAAAAGGACCGAGTGCCCGATCGTCCCAAACCTGCACTTCAATATATCGCTCAGGTCCATGACGACCGTCTTTGTTCCAATCTTGAGGCCAGCCAAACTCGTCTACAAGTTGAAGGATTTCGTTTTTTACATATACCTTTCCTCTATAAGGCTTGTCGTCTTGATACCGCATGGTCGGAAATAAGTCGCCATAAGTGAAACTCATCATTTCGGGTTGCATATCATCCAGCAGAATCCTGATTTCTTTTCCATTCGGATACCATTCCTTAATCCATTCGCAAGATCCAAGCGTCATGTAATGCGGATATTCTTTTGTTGGTTTGCCGCCTTTGGCCCTGAATAGAGCTCTCGCCCGTGCTTCCAGATCGCGACGGATGGTCATATAATCATCCGCACGTTGACTCGCAAACCAATTTTTGTTTTGTTTGAGCCTCCTCTGTACCTGCAACGCTTCTTCGATGGATAGCGAGGATAGATTTTGAAAGGGTCCTGTTGTCGCATCATAATAATGATACAGATATAAATCCATGGCGACTGTCCTTTCTTCGTCAACCGGTGTTATGGTTTGTTCCAAACTTTAATTACCGCTGTTCATACTCGAGTTTCTTCTTCTCACGATCTATGTAGGCATATATATTTGCGATTTCTTCTTCATAGTTCTCTTGAATTTCAAAATAAGGGACATTCGATGACGCACACTTTTCACGGAATACATCATGCTCATGAGTATAGTCGGCAACAGTTCTCTCTTCAGGATACATTCGCGCTTCGATAGCATTGCGGTGTTGAACGATGTTGGATTGGAAATTCTGCCGGATGTACGAGGTGGAGAATCCTAAGAACACGGAAATGATGTGTTGTGAATAGGACGGCTCAAAATCTTGCAGATGATGAGGCAAAATGTAACAGCCTTCGATGATTAGATTTTGCTTGTTTTCGATGTTTGTCATGATGATCCCTTTGATGATCGGCCATAATTGTGCACCGATATGCTCGGTTGAATCCACCGGCGTGAAACCGCAGTTCATGTCGGCTCTGTACAAGCCCATTTTCAAATGATCGATGGACAGATAAGGCACGTGATACTTTTCAAGTAATTGTTGAGCCATATATGTCTTTCCCGTGCAGCTGTTTCCGCTGATTAATATGATCATTTACATGGCGTCCTCCCTGCATGCTTGATGCTTCGTTCAAATCTCTGGAATGATTTCATGAAGTGTGCTACTCATCGAAAAATCGTAAGACTTCGTTGTTAATTCAAGTATTCTCGACTCATAAATGCAGCCCATCGCTCTCAGTTCATTTATTAAAAACTCATTTAGGTCGTACGTGTGGGTCAACAAGATGCCCGCTTCTTGAAGATCTGCAATGCAGGCCAGTTTATTCTCTAAGCAAGCCTCTTGAAAAAACTCCCGCACTTTATTGTTCAATACATCATATTTATCATATTCCTCTACATTAAAGGTTGGTCCTAACTCACGCGCAGTCATTCGTTTTACGCCGATTCCGTTTATGGTTTGCACAACTTCTTTGGAACGCTCCCTCAGCATGTTCTGACGGTAAGAAACCGGTTCTATCTTTTGGATTCCCAACTCATGAATAAGTTTGGCTTCTACGGCTGGTAAATGAGGGTGCGTTTCAACAGCACTCGGTTCTTGACTTGGTTCATTAACCGTGGAAAACATATTTATCATACATTTATAGGTTAAAAATAAACCCAGGTAATCCCTTATGTTTCTCGCAATTAGAGTGACATGAAACTCCTCTGATGGTAAAGCTTGGACAAACACGACAGGGGCATCCTCGAGATCAGTCACCGATCCAAAATCGGTCAAAAATCCGAAATGCTCGCCTCCAAAAGCGGTAAAGGCAAATGGAATTACATCCAACGGATGGCCGCTGTATGCAAATTCGGCGTCTTGATTGTTAAGATCATAATCCATATAGATTTCCAGAATATCGTCCAGTTCCACCTCGAGATCATGTACGATTTGCTCATTCATTTCTTTCAACTTGAGCAGCGTTGCGGGTATAGGGTACTTTTGATTCCCTCGTCCAAACATTTAGAATTCCTCACTTTTCATTGACTAAATTTCCGATATCATTTTTTCCAGTGTTTCTCGCCTGTCTTACAAGACGTTTGTCGCCAACATCGGTCCCACTTGTTCTATCCATTTATGCTCTTGATCGGCCAGCAAGGTTTTCCATCCAAGGTCGATAGCCGGTTTCAGGTTCTTTTCCTGATCATCAACATAAACAACCGTCAGTTCTGAACGTTCGAATTGTTTCACAACATGTTTATAAATTTGCAGATCAGGTTTCCTCAAACCGACTTGATTCGAAATGGTAATGCTCCTAGCATAAGGTTCTACTTTTTCTAATATCGGCTCCAGCCATTCCTTGCAATGATTGCTTAGTACATGGATATCCGCGATTTCGCTCCATTGCGCCAAGTGATTTAATCCAGGAAGCGGTTGCAACGATTGAGTTATTAACTCCCTTGCTTCCTCTTTGTTGATTTGCTTCATTCGCAGGCTCATCCATCCCCAAAACTCATCTTCCTTCATCTTTCCTGTCCATAAGTCTCTACGAACCTCATCAAATTGTACCCTGATTTCTTGAAACGAGATTTCGGAGCCCTCCGCTAATGTAGGCCAAAAAGCAGATGAAAAATTACTCACCAATACGCCAGCTAAATCCAATACCAGTTGTGGTTTTGCCGTCATCGTCTCGTCTCCTTATATCTTACTTATTTCATGAGATGTATGTATTCGTGTTTACGAGGGACCGTCCGCTTAAACACTAGTCGTCATTGCCGACTTCCCAAACTAACAATCGTATGCCTTTGATGCCTCGATTAATTCCTGATGGTTATCCAGTTCTTCAAGCACTCTTTGTATATCGCTTCTTTGATAGCTTCTAACTATAATCATATGTTTGATATGAAGCCCTGGTGGGTCAATATTTGCCCTATTCAAATTATTCAGTAACCTTTCCGGCGTATACAAAATACTCCATCTTTTAGAGCCATCACTGAAAACCATAGTGATCTCTATCCAGTTCCACTCATCTGGGTCATCAACTACTTCGTCATCAAATTGCCAGCTAATTAACTTAGGTATATATGTATTTTTAATCTCCATTGCAACCGCTCCTTTCGTATGAGGTTCATTAGGAGCTACTTTAAATTAAAGCCACCTCCACGAACTTCGCCTTCCCTAAATCGCAATGCGAATCCGAAGTTCGTGGACGTTTCACACTTTCAATCCATGGGTCGAACCGCTAAATCCCCACCATCACATTGCCGCCACATACCGGAATATAAGCCCCTGTGATAAATGAAGACAAATCCGAGGCCAGGAATGCCACGGCATTGGCAATCTCCTGGTCCGTTCCGCGGCGTTTCAGGGGCACGGAAGCTTCGTAGGAGGCGCTATGCTCGGTACCGTTCTCCCGATCGCGGTCGCTGATCGTCCAGCCGGGCGCGACTTGATTGACGGTGATCCCATGCTCGCCGATTTCTTTCGCGAGTACGCGGTATACGCCGTCCATGCCGCGCTTGCCTGCTACGTAGGCGGATTGACTCGGAAAGTTCTGGATCGAACATTCGGTATTGATGCCGATGAAGCGGCCGCTCTTTCGCTCGATCATGGCAGGCACGAAGGCTTTTGCCAGGTAGACGCTTTGCATGACGCAGGATTGGAACTGGCTCTCGTAATCTTCCGGCGCTTGCTCCAAGACAGACGTCCATTGATAGGATTCCACGGCATTCGCAACGATGATATGAGGCAGCATGCCAAAGTGTTCAAGCACTGCATCCCGCATGGCATTCACGGATGCTTGATCCGTCACGTCGGCTTGCACCGTGTACGCGCGTCTGCCCATCGACTCCACCTCGCGCTGAAGCTCTTCCGCCTTGGCTAAGCTTCCCCGATAATGGATAACCACATCTGCGCCGCATTCCGCCAAGGTTCGGACCATGACCCGGCCCAATTGGCCCGCAGCACCGGTGACTAACGCAATTTGATCCGTCAAATCCAACTTCATTGTTCATTCGCTCCTCTACGTTTGACTGGTGATTTTCGCCTATCATACCATAATCATCTACTGCTGGGCATGATAAAAAGACCGGAAGCTATCTCCCGGTCCTCACCTTTAAACTCTTTCATTTAACATCTTACACAGCAAGCGCTCATCTGCTAGACGAGCCATCTAACGTTTAAGGTTCAAAACCCTTCTGACTGACAAATAGCTGCTCTTGCGGAAACGCCCTGCTGAATCGATCGTAGACCACCTGATAGGCGGCGGGATCATACCATTCTTCCAGATCAAGCTTCTCGTACAACGCCTGAACGGGCAGCCGTTTCGTACGTTTGCCTCCGCTGCCGTCCCCCATGAAATAATCGTCGATGCACACGCGATTGACGAGCGGTCTGAGGATCTGAGGAAATGCCTCCGTGCTTGGAAGGACGGGAGCAATCGCTGCTTGCGTTGGTATTCCTGCGTCTCTTAACAGCTCAAGGCTTTTCAATCTGGCTTGGATCGGCGGAGCGGAAGGCGTAAAATGCTTGCGAATATCCTCTCGATCGGTCTCGACCGTCATGCTTACCCGCACGCGTGCTCCTAACTGCTGCAGCAAATCGATATCCCGTCGGACCAGCGGACTGCGCGTCTGCACCAGCAGGAAATCCGGCGGCTCGCTAACCATGGCCTCCAGCAAGGCACGGGTCACTTCTTCCTTGGCCTCAATCGGCTGATAGGGATCGGTACTGGATGACATGAAGATCGTGACGGGCCCCTTGGACTTGGCACGCTTCAGTTCTTTACGCAGAATGGCAGCAGATTCGAGCTTAACGTCAACCCAACTTCCCCATTCCTGATTTCGGAATATCGAAACCGGCATTTGCCGGACGTAGCAGTAGGAGCAAGCGAAGGTACATCCTGTATACGGATTCAAGGTATGGCTGTATCCATTCAGGAAACCGGTTCCTTTATTGAGCAGGGTCTTCGGCGTTTTATAAAGCACTTCATGTTTCACCTGGGACACCTCATTCCTATACTTTCTTCTATTATACGACTTCCCTCCTTTCATTACGAATGAGTGAATGCGCATCCAGCTCCTTTACTTCGCGTCATGAAAAATAATCCCCAGGCTGTATCTTGTCCCCGACGTGACCGTGCTGACGCCATGCCGGAGCGTAGTCCGGTAATATCCCCTTGTTCCCTGCACCGGACGATGGTTGGTCGGAAAGATCAGTCCCGCTCCCTGATCCAAGGCGATCGCATGTCCCCGGCTCTGTGCCCGCGGCCGCTGCTCCACCAGCAGAAACTCCCCGCCCGTGTAATGGACTTCCTTCTCATTCAGCACAAAGACCGCTTGGAACGGAAAGAACTCATCACCGTACAAATCCTGATGCAGGCAATTATATCCGCCTTCTTCATATTTTAAAATCAGCGGCGTTGACCGCTCCTGACCTTGGGCATGACACATCCCCAGAAACTCATCCAGACTTGCCGGATACTTCTCTTCATGCCCTAGCCGGTTCAACCAGCGGTTCGCCGTCAGCGCAAGTTCAGGATACAAGCCTTCCCGAAGCTGCTGCAGCGTTTCGGGAAGCGGCGCCTGATAATATTTGTACTCCCCCAGTCCGAACCGGTGCCTGGCCATTTGGATCGTGCTGCGAAAACGCTGCTCTTCCGTATACGTGCCTATGATCTCTGCGCATTCCTCGGGCAAGAGCAGCTTGGGAATGACCGCATATCCCTGTTCATCCAAAGCTGCCTGTACGGCAGGCCAATCCAGATTCTTTATGCGCTGCAGCAAAGGATTAGGCATACTCCTTCGTCTCCCTCACGGAGACGTTCATTCGCTCCAATTGCAGCAATCTTGTCTTCATTTCAAGTCCCCCGCGATATCCCGTCAATGCGCCGCTTTTGCCGATTACCCGATGACAAGGCACGGTGATAAGCAGCGGGTTCGCCCCGATAGCCGCACCAACAGCACGCACAGCCGCCGGCTTGCCGATCTGGTGCGCAATGTCAGAGTACGTGAAGGTTTGCCCATACGGGATCTGGCACAGTGCATTCCATACCGCCATCTGGAAATCGGTACCCTTGTAATCCATTGCGAACTCAAACCGTTCCCGTTTCCCCTGAAAATAGTCCGCCAGCTCGGCGGCATATGGCTGCATGCCCTCATCATTCTGGAATAGTTCACAGCCAGGAAATTTCGCGTTCACCCATTCCTCCAGCTCTTTGAACGGTTTATCCGGTGATCCGATATAACATAAACCTTGCGGCGTGGCCGCGATATATATGTTCCAGTCATCATGCCGCAATCGTGTCCAGCTAATGATCGAATGATTAGATTTCATGATTATGCACCTCCGCACTCGTATTGTTCATATATTGCCCTCGATAGCTTAGGGGGGTCATTCCCGTCTTTTTCTTAAACAGCGTGATAAAATAAGCCGTGTTCTCTATGCCCACTTGATGGCCGACATCCGAAATAGCCAGGCTGGTATTCGCAAGAAGCTCTTTGGCCTTGCCGATCCGGTAATCCTGAATGTATTCCATCGGAGTCTGCCCTTTGACCCGCTTAAAAATCCGGTGCAGATGGTACGGACTGCCGTGGCTTACATCCGCCAAGACATCCAGCGTCAAATGATCCGTATAATGCGCATCGATATACTCGGCAACGAGTTCGATCCATTCGTGGTCCGGCAGGCGCTCGCCGGTCGGCTTGCACCTTTTGCATGGCCGGAAGCGTTCGGCCCTCGCTTCATCCGCCGATCGAAACACGCGCACATTTTCAAATTTCGGGGGCCTGGATTTGCAGGATGGCCTGCAGAAGATTTTCGTCGTCTGCACCGCGTAGAAAAATTGGCCGTCACTGTCCTTGTCATTGTCGATAATGGCTTTCCACTGGGCTTCGGTCGGTTGTATCCGGTTTGCCACGTTTCCTCACCTCCGCTAACATTATAACCACAGGAAGATCCGGTTGTACGCTTTTTGGAATATAAGAGCAAGATAACAAAATTATGAGGTCCGCGTTTATGGTACAACTAGTATAGAGTAGATCAGGAACGAAAGGAAACGATGATCATGCATGAACCGGACCACAATCGCGGCGACAAGCCGTATACCATGGAACAACAACAACGGCTTCCCAAGGACAGCTGGGAGGATCATATCCATACGCTAAAGCTATTCGTTCCGAAGGAATTCAGCTTTCAGGAGAACCTCAATTATTTGCAAAGATCGCCGAATGAATGTCTCTTTACGATTCGGAACGACAGCATCTACCGGGCGATCCCGCTTGAAGATGACGTTGCCGTGATCGAAGTCAGCGCCAGGAATCAAGAGCAAGCGATCCTGGTTCGATTTTTGGGGAATACCACCCCGACCGAACCAAGCAAGCGGGCGGAGGTAGCCATTTATGTCCGGGACTGGTTCGATCTAAACACCGATTTAGTGCCGTTCTATTCGATGGCCGAGACCGATCCCCTGCTCAGTCAAGCCGTACAGTCCTTCTACGGGCTTCGCAACATGGGCATTCCCGATCTGTTCGAGGCTTTATGCTGGGGCATTCTGGGACAGCAGATTAACCTGGCTTACGCGTATACGCTAAAAAGGCGTTTCGTCGAGGCCTTCGGCAGACGCATCGAGTGTGAAGGCGAGGTTTACTGGATGTTTCCAAGGCCTGAGGACATCGCGCCGCTGCGTGTTGAAGATCTTGGTGGACTTCGGATGACCGTGAAAAAAAGCGAGTATCTCCTCGGAGTAGCTGAGCTTATGACGGATGGAAAATTAACGAAAGAACTGCTGCTGGAAGCTGGCAGCTTAAAGAAAGCGGAGAAACAACTGGTCGGCATCCGCGGCATCGGACCGTGGACGGCCAATTATGTGCTGATGCGCTGTTTGCGAATGCCGGCGGCTTTTCCCATCGATGATGTGGGACTGCATAATGCCATCAAACATCTGCTGGGCCTAGAGGCGAAACCGACGAAGAGGGAGATTCTGGAGCTGTCCGCAGGATGGGCGAACTGGGAATCTTACGCCACTTTTTATCTGTGGAGGTTTCTCTACTAACAAGTCCACACATAATAAAGAGGACGTCTCCCTCTTCTGCCATACAACAGACAGCTGGGAGACCTCCCCTATGATCACTTCATGGATCGGAGACTGCTATTCAATGAAATACAGTTTACCGTCAACCTCAAGCGAAATGGCAGATTGCGAAAGATCATCCTTGAGTTTCTTCGCATAGTCTACCACTTGATTGAGCGAATCCTTGTCGAGTTTCTCGGCAAAAGCGTACACGATGGTTACTTTTTCCTTGATCAAGGTTTTGTTGTTATCCACCCAAGCCCCTTCGCCCGGTATTGCCGTTGCCCCGCCAAACCAGCCGGACAGCTTCGTCAACGCTTGATCGACAAACTTTTGGTGAGCCGCATCCGTGATGGGAATATCCCCCTTTACGGTGGAAGGCACGTAAATCTTCACGACGTGATCCAAGTGGAACTGATTGTTCAGGGCGCTCTGCGTAATGGCCGTTGCCGTCGGATTGCCCTCTGCGCTAAAAGACTGCTGAACCGGTACTACGATAAGCGTTAACAATAATGCCGCTGCAAATGCGATTAGCCAACCTTTTCTTTTCATGTCCATTTCTCCCTTATGTATAGTTTCGTGTCCGTACGGAATCAGCAGAGTTTCAGTTGTTAAATACACTTCTTGCCATCTGTACGGTACAAACTAGCACATATTATATACTGACCTTTGCGTATCAGCTATGGGACGTACGGATTATATTATGCAAAATCATGTAAAAAAGCCGATATTCCCGATGAACAAACTTAGGGAATTCAGCTTTGGTCAACTAACTTCTTATTTTATCGTCCCGATCCAGGATAAACTCTCCACCGTTCGATGATCCATGCTGCCGTTCAATATGGCTTGCACGTCATGCAGCGCCTCTTGCAAGTGGACCCGCTCGCCTGGCAGTCCGGTATAAGCTTCAGCAACGTAAAAAGGCTGCGTTAGATAAGCTTCGAGCCGTTCTCCCCGCTCATAAACCTCCATTTCGGATGACGGAATGGCCTCCAATCCTCGTACTTGAACCAGCGAACGCAGCTCCCGATAGCGGCGAAGCAGCTTCTGGGCCCGCTGTTGGACCGCTAAGTGAGCCTGATCCAGATGAACGCCTTCTAATACGGAAGAGGTGGAATATAACGGGTTCACGGCAGGAAACAGATGTCTTGCCGCCAGATCGGCATCGAAATACCACAGCGTCTCCAGCGGCCCGTAAGGCATGTTTTCATCAACAACCGCACCTTTGAGGTCCACAAGAAAAGTCGTGATCTGCTGCATGCCTTCCTGTTGAAAACGTTCCTGAAGATCATAGATCTTGCCGGTTAAGACATGCTCCCGATCCGCGGCAAACACAATTTCTTTATCGGTATTCGCATGCGATACGATAGAATGGATTTCTTCTATTGAAGAAGCAACCCGCTCTACGTCATTCAGCATATCCTGCAGCTCCGGGTAGTTCCCTTCCGGCTTCAGCAGAATCGTCATATACCCTTCCTGCTTGAAGTGATGAAACAACTCCCCGAGCAGCACCAGCTGCCCCATACCGGGACGAGCTACCAGCCCGACGGTGCCGCCTTTTGCCAGAGGAGCGAATAGATCAAGAGGCTTAATGCCCGTTTCGATCATCTCCACGCTTTCCCCGCGCAGGATCAGTTCGTCAAGACTGCATTTCGCCAAGGCTGCCAGCGCGGCTATGGTGCGAACTTCCGCCCGGCCTACGGGTATTTTTCCCGTACATAGATTGGAAACCGTGGCGGGCCGCAATCCGACGGATTTGGCCGCGCTGGTCAGGTTCGGAACCCTTTGTCTTAAAAGTGATACATTCAGCTTCAGATTGTCCAAGTCCGTACACCCTTCTTGTGATAGTTTATTGATTTCTTCTTAATCTCTCTCAGAAAAGAGTCTGCGGTGCGAACAAACTCGTCCGCATCCGGTTCGAAAATATTATGATCATGCTGCTCGAATTCCACGATTCGTGCCTGCGGCAGCGATAGCTTATATTGTTCCACTGCTTCTAATGATAACCCGGGATGCGGTTTTGCGCCACGTATAATGAGAACAGGGCATGTGAATCGGGACAGGTCGCTCCAAAATTCTACCTTCGCGGAATCCTTCTGCAGGGCATGCAGGGCCGATGGTTTCATCCGGTCGAATAGCTTCTTCCCTCTCCAAGGCGGCAGCGTTGCAAAGAAATCCACCCATCCCGCTGGCAGCTGGGTATGTATCGCCGGATAGTCTCCGATGATCAGACCTTCAATGCGTTTCGGGTTCCGAATGGCATAACCTAATTGATAGGCTACCCCTCGTGAGTACCCCATGAGTACGAACTGTTCCAGTTCAAGATGGCGAATGGCCGCATCCAGATCGCTGATATGATCCTCGAGCGTGTATCCCGAATCAGGAGAATCACTTCGGCCACGGCCTCGGAGCGTAATGACAACGATATGCCTGGGCGACAGCGTTACCATTTTTTCCATAATGTCGATATAATCCTCGGCCGACTCGGAAAGCCCCGGGATGATAACCAGTGAGCTTTGTTCATTTCTAAGTTCCCGATGTACCTCCGTCACATGAATATGTACCCCATGGTTATTGACCATCGTTTCGTATAACTGCATGCATGAGCCCTCCTATAAAATCTACATTTAAAAAAGCCAACACTTGGTGCATTCGTTCACCTCAACGCGCCAAAAGGCAAAAATGCATGCACGCCCTTCAGGATATTCACGATCTGGGTTACTCTCAGATCCACCGTCAAGGTGGCGTATGCGTACGCCTCCGTTCTCGAAATGGAATAAAGCTCTGTCATGAGATCCAGCATCCCGCTCAAGGCCATCCACATCGCTTCGTCCAGGTCCTCGTGGAATCCCATCGTCAGCCAACCGGTACTCGTCTTTGCTCTGGGCATCTTAATGGGCATGTCGTCACGGACATGAAAGGTTAGGCTCACCTTCTCCATGGGACATTCCAAAGCGGGACCGCTAACTTCGCCGTCGCCTTGAGCCGCATGTCCATCCCCTGTTGAGAACAGCCCGCCATCTACCGGAATCGGCAGATACAAGGTGCTCCCGGCGGTTAATTCTTTGCAATCGAGATTTCCTCCATAAGGGCGCGGCACAAAAGTCGTATGCTGACCTTCTTCCTCCGGCGGCATGCCCATAATCCCCATGAATGGCTTCAGTCCGACGCTGTACTTGAAATTTTCGAACTGACTCCTGCCAGTCATTGTTTTGGCATCCAATTCAAAGTCCAATGTCATTTCCTGGGTATCGGTCATGCCCAGCTTCTCGTTCCAATAGCTTGGAAACCCTCCGGCAGAGGTCCAACCCCACGGCCCGGGAACGACCTCGTTGATCTGAATCTCCAAGGTAAGCCCCGGTTTAGCCCCTTGGATATGCACGGGACCCAATAAGGCATGCCCGAACTGCTTCTCCACCCGCTCCGGCGCACGCTCCGTAAACTTCGATCTCGGCGCTCCCGGAGCAGAGCGCTTCGCAAGTCCCCATCCCGCATCCAAGGTTCGATACACCACGGTATCCCCGGACTGAATATATAGGGCCGGTTCCAGCTCCTTGCTAAAAAATCCGTGAAGCGTGTGAATATCCGGTTGAAGACTATGGATTGTTGACATCCGTTTCTCTCCCTTCACAACAACCATGATTCGATTGGACTTTTTCAATGTGAACCTCCTTGTTACTTTATAGAGTATTTTAAATTACTTTAATAGTCAATAAATTTTACTCTGAAGAGTAATAATTATTACCCTTACAGCGAACACCTCCGCTTCTCAGTTCGCTATGATCCTACAAATCCTTGATCCACGACAAAGTCCCCAACCCGATCACGCAAGCGCGAAGGTTGGGGACTTCCCCACCAAAGATCATTTCCTTACAACAAAAAAAAGAACCGTTCTCTTGGCAGTTGTACTGCTAGGAACGGTTCAACACCATATTCAACGCAAGCATGCTAGTTCATGATGGAGCCTTTATCATGACGTTCATGTTCATTCGGAAACAACCCATTATACTCCATCCTCGCTTCATATCTTTACGCTGGAATCGCGCACGACCATCTGCGGCATCAATTTCACGGCCCGCTCCTCCCTCGGAATTCCCATTATGCGATCCATCAGGATCTGGGCCGCTTTGCGGCCGATTTCCTCCTGCTGCAAAGCAACGGACGTCAGCTTGGGATATACGCGGGAGGCAATGTCCAGATTATCCATGCCCACAACGGCAACGTCATGGGGAATTTTTAATCCGGCTTCTTCGCAAGCTTTCATGACGCCGATCGCCATTAGATCGTTCGCGGCAACGATGCCCTCCGGGTGGTCGGGCCCTTGCAGCCACGCTTTCGCCATCGCATAACCGCCGCTTTCCGTATAGTCGGATTCGGCGATAAAACGAGGAATCAAGGGGATTCCTGCCTCCAGCATGGCATCCCGATACCCGCAGAACCGCTCATGGCCGGTCTGCTCGCTGAGATTACCGCCGACATAGGCGATGCTGCGCAGGCCTTGCTTGATCAGATGCTCCGTGCTTTGCTTGATTCCGTCATACGTATCCACATATACGTAATCGAAGCGGTCGCTGCCATCCGGCGACACGTATTTATTCGTCAGCACGACCGGAGCCTGCAGCGCATTGATAGCCCCGATATTTTCTTCTCCAAAATCGAAAGACACCATGATCATGCCGTCGGCGACGTTTTCCCGAAGCGTCTGGATCGCCTTCATCTCCTCCTGGAGCCTGTGCTTGGTGTAGAACAGAATCATCAGGTAATCATGCTCCTCCAGCACCTGATTGATGCCGTTGATCATATCGAAATAGAAAGGGTTGCATATATCCGGAACGGCAAAAATGATTTTATTGGTTTGCCTCATTTTCAGCATCTTCGCTGCATGATCGGGCGCATAGTTCATTTCTTGGGCAGCCGCCAGAATTTTGCTCTTCGTCTTGGGACTGCAGTAACCTCTCCCCGACAAGGCTCTGGACACCGTGGAAGGAGATACGCCTACCCGATCTGCAATGGTATAAATTGTATGTTTGTCCATCCTATCCTCCATTAACGACCATGAAACCGACAAGCAGATGCAAAAGGGTCCATGGCTTCACACTATCACCATACCGGAAGCTAAGCAATAGCGCCTGCTTATATAACCTCCCGCTCATCGTTATCCGGGAGTTCCGGGAATGGCGCATGGGGCTCCGCCTGATACCAGAACGCCGTCGATGCAATATCGCTCTGCTGCGGCAGGTATCTGCCTCCTGACCTCCAGCCGAGGTCCTGGATCGTGACGCGAAGATCGCTTTGGAAGCGGATCGGATCCATGACATGCCATCGATACATGCCGAAGCGCTGCTGGCTGCGATATAATCCGTCCGGCTTCAGTACTTGGTGCATCCCCAGATAAGGCGTCGAGTAGGTTCGGTACGTACCGATCGGCTGTTCCCAGTTCCAAGCTCCGCCGAAATAATCCTCCGTTCCCGTACCGCAGATGGTCGGGTAATCCTGGTCCCCGTCCATATAAAACTTGATCTCCCCTTCGCCCCACCAGCCGCTGTTGTTCACCTGCCAGGCTAGGTAAGTCCCTACATAGTGCCCCTGTCCCTTCACGCCATCCAGGATCGTGTAAACGTCCTTATAAGGAACGGAATTCGTTCTCCGCCACTGTGCATGAAAATAAGCCTCTTCTTCGGGGATGTCCGTCAGGGTATAGTCGATTTGGTAGTAAAGGACCGCCTTTTCCGGCGCGCGATTCTCCATCGTCAATCGGGCTTGCTTGCGAAACGGCATCTGCCAGTAGCTGTTCATGCCGCCGGCCGGATTGACGGCAACCGGAATCGAATTGACATCGCTACGTTCACCCCACCCGTTACAGAACAAATCGCCCACCGGAACCTCAACCGAAGGGTCCTGCTCTTCGTCCCAATACATGCGGATAATCATATTGCGCCACAGCGACGGATGACAGGTCAGCCAAATATGCTGAATGGCCCCAGGGCCTTGAATGTCACCCATAGTAAAGGTTTCTCCCGGCATAATCTCCACGGAAGGAGACACCTTCCAGCCCGCGCCCAGATCCCTGGAAGCCGCTGCACCCGTGCCGTCCGTCGCCATGCCCCCTTTTCCTTTCTCGCCGGTAAAATTCTCCGCGCTGATGGATCTCGTCTGCGCATTAGACAGCTTGGATAAGTTTCCGAGATGCATGTTGAGCCCGTTAAAGTTCATCATCCGTAATCGCTCCTTTAATGTGTGATATCGTATCCGTACCGGTCTTTCAACGTCTGACCCAGATGGGCCTTGATCCGCAGGTAAGCTTCGGCGGCCGCGCCGTTCCCCCAATCAAAAATGGTGAAAGTCCCCATGCCCCGCCCATCCTCACCTACTTCGCCGTCATGACCGTAATTCTCCATCATGAAGCCGTAATCCTTCTCGTTAAAGAAAGGATACGCCCGTTCCCACTGCTGTTTAGTTTTTATATTCTCGGGGCAATACATCATGGCAAAAGAGGCCTGCAATGCGGCAACACCGCGTTCAATATATTCCGGCTGGTCCAATTCCACGCCATATTGAAGGATCAGCTCGGCAAACAGGCTTTGCCTCGCATCATTCCACTCCCCGTCGCAGTTCATGACGCCGAATCCGCCCAATACGTCAACATACAGATAGGGAGGCTGCCAGGAGGCTTGCGTCATCAGCATTTCATCCAGCACACGTGTGCCGAGTTTCAGATATCGCATCTCGCCGGTCGTCTTGTACATCTGAAATAAGGCCTCCGCCGTCCAGAACATGGAGAAATTGCACTGCTTGAACATGTTATTCCTAACCACCTTGCAGCCGGGGAGCTCTTCGCGGCCATAGGAGCAGCAGGACCAATACGTCTCGAAATCCTCCCATCTGCCGGACGGCACGATCTCGTTGACGACAACCTCCAGCGCCCTTACTGCCGTTTCCAAATATCTGGGATCCGGCCGCATGTCGTGCAGCTTCAGCAAAAACGTGACGGAGAGCGACGTCTCCGGAGACTCTCGAAGAATATCCAGCGGCGCTAACGTCTCTTGGTCAAGCCAGGCCGGAAAATAGCCCTTCTCGTCCTGAAGAGCCAGAAGCGCATCCGCATAGCGTACGGCGTATTCCATGAGCCTTGGATCCGGCTCGATTTCATCATGCCAGCGAAGCATGAGCAGCGCCGTCCAGCTCATGTCCAGCACATGGTAAGGCGCTTCCGCGATCGAGCCCCAAGGATCGGCCGGATTGCGATTGGAATTCCCCCAGAAGGCATGGTCCCAACTACCTGACCGGTTAACTTCCTGTCCCTCCACCATCACCCGCTTCATCTCCGTCGCAATAACGGCGGGAAAGAACCCGCTTCGCTGCGGAGCAGCAAGAGCCAGCTCTTTCATGAGCCTGGCCTTGCGAACCAGTTCCGGATCATCCTGTTTCTTACCGTAACGATAGAGGCCTTGCGCCGAACGAAGGGAGCTGAACCACGCTTGGTTCCAGATCGATCGGCTTTCCCGTTCGTTCGGAACGCCAGGATAATTCGGGCTTTGACTCACGTCGGCAATGAATACGGGAGCCCCGACCTTCAGTCCGTTCCATTCGAATTCCTGCCACACCGTATCTTTCCAATGGCGAAAAGCCCAGTCGTACGCATGTTTTACATAGTGTTCGAGAGGAGCTCTGTCATGGATGCCCTGACGGAGTTGGGAGTGACCCCATCGCTCCCATAAAAATTGCAGCACCGGCCGCCAGGGGTTCAATGCAGCTTGATCATCCTCCAACGTCATGAGGTAGAAGCCGATGCAGAACGTTCCGGGCGAATAAGCAGCACCCTCCACCTTCTCAAACAGCACGTGATCACTCACACGGGTCCGGCTCATTCCCAAGACGAATTGGTTGTTCGGAGCATCCAGATCCAAGTACCAACGAGCGTCCGCATCCTTCGCGATCAGATCCAGATCCGGTATCAGTGTGAGCAGTCTGGTGCCGTCATGAGCAATGAGGGCAGGCGACCGAAAGCAGTGCTGATCCATCACATGCCGGGAAGTCGGCGTTATATGAGGAGCCCAGTGAAAATACGGCTGGAACGCAGGCTCCAGGCGCAGCTGCCAATCATCCTGTCGAATCTCCTGATCCAGCTCAAATGTCATTATGCAGTGATAAGTGCCTTTATCGATTTGTTTAAGACTCAGCTTGGGAGCTGCACTCCCTAATTGGTCATAATCCCACCACTTTACATAAGCGTCCGGTAATTGTGCCATAAGTCCTCCATTCTGCTCGTTTTCCGGCAAGAAATCCCCCGCCAGCGACACGTCGTCCATTCTTTAACAGGCTGAAATCGTCAATCTGATCCAATTGTCCGACGTCGCCGCCCCAATTTCTATCATCCTCCGCCTCAGAAAACCGCGTCATTGTGCCAAGTTAAGGCGAAGTCAGTTCCAACATTGCTATGCTTCGTGCCGGCAGCTTAAGCAAACGCAATCCGCCTTGTTCCATGGAGCAATCAATGGGCGGCTCTCCCGCTTTCGTGTACAGCTGCCCGGTCACGGTCGTCTTTCCGAAGTCTTCCGGACGGAGCTCGATGCTTATTGTCTGCTCCTCGCCGGTCACATTCGCAAAGAACAAGCCGACATCCCCTTGATCATTCTGCCATGCCGAGTGGATAACGGCGTCTGTCAGCAGTTCTCCCGAGTTGTTATATTCCGGCGTATCCTTGCCGTGGTTGTAATGAAACCACTTCATCGGCGTCATAGGAACGTCGAAGGAGAGCGGCCGAAGCATCGTGCCATACGACCAATACGGCTTCGCGGCACCGATTCGCAGCCGTGCATACAGAGCCAAGTAATCGGCCCTGTTCGCCGAGAAGGCATACCCGCGCGGTTCAAACGGATAATAATGCTCCTCCGCGGTATTTTCGTTGCCGTCCAGCGCCTCCATCGGACTGTACTCGTAATTCAATTCGTACAGGCCGCCCCAGAGATACGTGCGTGCTACCGTAAAATAGTAAAGCTCTCCGATTTCCTCGGTCAGCTTGCCCCAGCCGTCCAATCTCAGCGCGCCGTACTCGTGATATACGTAAGTAAACATCGGGATGAGATAGGCCGCACCAGTTTTAAGCAGCTCCCGGATCGGCCATCCTTCGAGCGGCGCCGCCGGCTGCCCCCCTGCCCGGGCTTGATAGTAGTCGATCAGATCCAGCATCGTTTCATTCATCATCTCGGTACCCATGGGGATATAGCGTCCGGCTGTTTCGCACATGGCCGCCTTCGTATCGGCAAAGTTCCGCCGGTAAGCCTCCTCAATGATGCTGCCGGCTCCGACCGGATGACCGTGGCTGTCATCCATGCAGATCTTCAGAATGTTGTTGGCGGAGATATCGTAGTAGATCGAATCGATGTCATCGCTCTGCTGCAGTGCCGTATCCCGCCTCACATGAAAATCGTGGGTGTACGGATGCGCCGGACAAAGGAACGGAAAGCGGTAAGCATCCACGCTTTTTTTCAGCTCGGGAAACTTCTGCTCGGCAGCTCTGCCAAGCTCTCCGTCGGCTCCGTCAAAATGATAAAGGTAATCGAATTCGAACGGAGCGAAGCGATGGCCCAGCTTTCGGATCAGAGCGATGTTTTCTGGGTTGAAGCGGGTCGGAAACCAATCATCATATCCCCCTGGCACGCCGCTGCCGAAGGTTTGCGGCCGATGCGTCCAATCGGGGCCCAGGATGTGGAGCATCGGCGTTCCGATGCTGTCGTGGTATTGTTGTATCCATGCCGTACGATCCGATCCCGCATTGATACCGAAGGTTGCCGCGCCCATATCCTCATGCAGCCATGGACTGCCTTCCGTCGCAGCCCTCTCCGAAAGCTTGCCGCGTCTACACCACTTCTGTTGCACGGCCCAGCACTTGTACCGGTCAGCAGCTTCGTACCAGCCGCTTCCTGACAGAATCGACACTTGCACCGGATAATGCGGCTTGATCCCCTTGCCGGGTCCCATATCACTGCAGCCATGGATCACGGAGGCTTCCAGCAAGCCGTTCCCGTTCTTGAAGAAATTGAGCCATTTCGGATGGCCCTCGCCGTCCAGGGCAGCGAGTTGCAGCCCGCCCCTGTCTTTGCCGTAATAGGCAAAAAACTGCATCGTTGCCCCGGAGAAGCTCTCCGGATACGGCATGAAACGAAATCCGATTCCGTCCGTTTCAAATACCTTCATCGGGTTGTTGACCTCAAAGCCGGTTGCAAAGGAATGGGCGATATAATCCTCCTCGCCGTGCTCCGTGATCGTGGTCAAATTCGGAATAACCGGATATTCCAGGCTCAGCAATCGGATTCCCGAATGGTTCTCTGCTGCGCATCGGAATTCAATGCAATCCGCTTCTTCTGCGAGCTTTACGGAAGCCGTGACGATCATACCTTGCTGCGTGTCCCAGCTCAACTGAACCTGATCTGTCCCGTCTTCCGTATTTTCCCTGCTCCATCCGAAGTTCTGAAAGGAGCTGCTGAAACCCGCGTCCGTCTCCAAGCGAAATGGATCCGCCGTGCCCGTATCCGCGATAAGCCCGATTCCTCTAACGTTATCGCGAATGCCTCGAACCGTGCCGTCAATCTCGCTGATTTCCAGCCGGATATGCCTGTTCTCAAGTATAATCATGTCCCACCTCCACCTGTTGGCTTAGAATGTTACTTCAAACCGGAGATTTTGATTCCTGAAATGATGTGCTTCTGGAAGAAGAGGAACAAGATAATGGTCGGCAGGCAGGAAAGCGCCGATCCGGCCATCAGCATGCCCATTTCGGTTGCCCGTTCGGAACGGAAGGTGTATAAATATTGCATGATTTGAAAGAGCTCCGGGTTGGTGATCGTCATCGTCGGCCATACGAAGGAGTTCCAATAGGCCAAATAGGAGCCTATGCCCACGATGACGAAGACCGGAAACGACATTGGAATGAAGATATGCGTAAAAATCTTGATCCTTCCTGCTCCGTCAATCAGCGCCGCCTCTTCAAGCGCCATCGGAATATTCAAGTAGAATTGGCGGATGAAGAACATATGACCCGCGGAAGCAATGCCGGGCAATACGAGCACCGCCAGCGTATCGAGCATTCCCATCTCATTCACCACAATGAAGGAGGTCAGCAGAATGGCCATGCCTGGAATGAACATGGTGACGATGACATAAACCCACAGCATCGTCTTGAACCTGAATTCCAGCCTGGCGAAGACGTAAGCCGCGGTGGCGTTCACGGCCAAGCTCAGCGCCGCGAAGAGAACGGCGCCCCCGAATGTGACCAGCATCGATTGAATGAAGGTCGCGTCGCTCAGAATATCCGTGTAATTCTGAACCATCC
The DNA here is from genome assembly GCF_041953985.1 of Paenibacillus sp. CR_12. Classification (NCBI taxonomy): domain Bacteria; kingdom Bacillati; phylum Bacillota; class Bacilli; order Caryophanales; family Paenibacillaceae; genus Paenibacillus; species Paenibacillus sp. CR_12. Next base: position 846,566 of record NZ_JAVFHO010000002.1, read on the forward strand.
ATTTCTTCGGGAAGAAACGGAACGGCGTTGCAAGCACCTCCGCCTTATCTTTGAAACCGGCAATGATGACCCAGAGCAGCGGGAACAGCGCCATGATCGTCACCAGTCCGGTCAAGAGCGTCATCAATGTTTTTTGGACACCGTTTAACGATTTCATCATGTTATCCTCCTGCCTTCTTATCCGTCGATCGCTTTTTCCGAATTCAGTACTCTGAAGATAATGGCCGAAATACTGCCAAGGACCACAAACAACAGCAGCGATGCCGCGATGGAGTTCCCGACCATGACGTCGTTTCGGAAGTGGTTCAGGATGTAGAGGTTCGGCGTCGTGGTCTCGCTGAGCGGGCCGCCGCCCGTCATGACGAGGGACAGCTCGAACTGGGAGATTTGCGCCGTAAATCCGGTTACGAGCAGATACAGGATCACATTGCGCATGAGCGGAATCGTGATGTACCACATGCGAACGAAGATGCCCGCCCCCTCGAGTTCGGCAGCCTCATAGTAACTTTTTGGGATATCGTGGAGGCCTGCCAGCATGATGAGCGTCGTGAGTCCGAAGCCCAGCCACACGGCTGGAGCCGCGATGCTCGGCAGCGCCGTTGCCACGTCGGCAAGCCAGGCTTTCGGCTCCGATCCGAACAGCCCGATGATGTAATTGGCCAGGCCTCCGGCATAATCGAAGATGAAGACAAAGATGACCGACGCCACGATTCCGGAAATAATGGTGGGAATGTAGACGGAAGTCTTAACAACGCTTGCGAAACCGGAGCCCAGATTCTTAATGATGTTCGCGAATAGAAACGAGAGAATCAGCATCGTCGGAACGACCATCAGCGCGAACTTAAGCCCTACCCAGATGGATTGGAGAAAGAGGTCATCGGTCAGCACCATATAGAAATTCTGCAAGCCCACAAAGGTGGAATCCTGATAGAAACTCCAATTATAGAAGCTCACCCGCAGTGCATAGAAGAACGGAATGATGACAAAGACGGTCAGCAGGATGACGATGGGAGCGAGCAGCATGTAAGCCACGCCGTTGTCCTGCCGATAATTTTTCTTGAACATGTAGCGTCACCACCATTGGCCAAGGATGAAGCAGCCATCCGAAAATAACATTTCGAAAACCGGATTTCCGGACGGCTGCCAACACTATTTTTTCGGATTCGTACCGGCAAGCTTATTCTTCGCGATGAAATCGTTAATGTCTTTCTCTGCCTTCGCCAGCGCCTTATCCACCGAAGTACCCTTCATGGCGGACTCGATGGACGTGGCGAGCGCGAAGCTGATGTCCCACGGATAAACCGGCTCAGCCTGCGAATGCGGAATGATCCGCTCGGATACGAGTGCACGCCATTCATCCTTGGATGCATCCGGATCGGATTTCATCGCTTCGTCCACGGATTTGCGCGGGGAGAACTTGGAGAACTGGGACGTCTTGAAAAAATCGATCATGATGTTCGGGTCGCCTGCGAGCAAATAGGAGATGAAATCGGCCGATTCCTGCGGATGCTCGGATTTGCCGTCCACCGCCAGCGACCAGCCGCCGAGCGTTGCCGTCGGCTTCGTCAAATCGCCGTCCATCGATGCCATCGGCGCAATCCCTACCTTATCCACCATGTCTTTATAGGTGTTACGAAGCTGACCGATCGCCCAGGAACCGCAAATCTGGATGGCGATCTTGCCTTCGCCGAAAGGCTTGATGTCCGCATATCCGGCCAACGCCTGCTTCGGCATGACGCCGGACTGGTACGCTTTTTGGTAAAAGTCCAAAACGGCCTTGTAACCGTCATTGTTCACGTCCGCTTGGGACCAGTCCTCCGTAACCGCCAGATGACCTGCCCCGTTATACTGCAGTCCCCAGCTCGACCAGCCCAGATCCGGCGCAGTTTGCGCAATCGATAAGCCGAACACGCCTTTCTTGGTCAGCTTCTGGGCCGCATCCAGAAGCTCAGCCCATGTTTTCGGCGGCTGATTGGGGTCAAGCCCGGCTTCCTGGAACATATCCTTCCGATAGAACATCACGGCAGACGGCTCAACCAGCTTCGGATATGCATAGTACTGACCGTTAACGGATACGAAGTCCTTCATGTTGTCGTACAAATCATCGAAGGCTGAAGGCTCCATTAAATCGTTCAGGGCCATCAGTTGACCCGTTTTTGCCGCATTGGCCACATTGCCGTAGTTGATCGTTCGGATGTCCGGTGCCTTGCCTGCGGCCTGCGCTGCTTTCATCTTCTGGTCCCAGGCGTCGGCCGGAACGATGGTCAGCTTCACTTCAACCTCGCTCTGGGATTTATTGAACTCGCCGACCCATTTCTTGAACCAGGCATCGGTGGTATCCTCGAATTTTTGCGCCCAGAAATCGATCACAACCTTGCCGCTGGCTTCATTCCCGTTGTTTGCGCTTTCATTTTCCGGTGGATTGCTTAAAGCTCCTCCTCCGGGACCGCCAGATCGTCCGCCGCAGCCCGTAACGAGCATCGCCAGAACAAGAACAACGGAGAACAGAACAGGCCAGGATTTGAAGCCGATGGTTTTTTTCTGCATCATGAACCCTCCTTATAATGGATCAAACTATTTAAACGCTGGTCCGCATTTAAACCGATCATTCTTGGAATCCGCGCCTCACTTTTCGAGCGAAGCCTTAAACCAGAAAACATTGTAGGGATCCCATAAAGACAATGTGAAATAGATCGTCTGCCCGTCATTCTCCGTATACCGATCGTTCATATAGGGCCCGTATAGTCCCGGATAATCCTCGGCTCGGACCAAATCCAGGGGCTCGCCCCAAGGCCCCCAAGGCGTCATGCCTTCACGTATGACAACCCCTTGGCCTTCCTTCAAATAGGTCATCAGCCAGCGTTCCAGATAAGAATTCCACACTACGGACAGCTCGCCGACGGTGTCATCCACCACATACCTGGCATCCTTCATATCCGCGCTCCACCTGGGACTGCCGTCATCGTTCGATCCGCTGTAATATCGGTACTCGGACATATTCTCGATGTGCTCCTCGCCCACCTTCATAAGCTGAACGCCGCCAAAGCGGCCCGAAGGAATCCCCCAAAAATAAATATCCGAACCGCCTGCTTCATTCTCCACCTTATAGGGGCTAACCTGGATGAAATTGCTGTCTCCCGGCCAACGGAGCCGGTCCTGCAGCTCCCAGGTTTCACCGTTATCGGTCGATTTGGCCACGCTGCTGTAATTAGCGTCCCACTTCCCCGGATCGCCCCAATGGTTGACCGACATGTAGTGCAAATACAAGGCGCCGCCTGCCGCAATGCCATGGGTCGGAATTTTCGTCATTTCTTCGTAATCGATTTTGGCGGAAGGCAGCAGTTCCTTCGCCGTACCGAATTCATCCGTGATCATTCCCTCGAATGCGATACCGTCAGCCGGATGAGCGTCCGTTGTATAGGCTATCGTATTGGAGCGCCAATAGCTTCCCCCTCCGCCTGTCTGATCAAGCGCCCTCTCGCCGAACGTATCCCCGAACACGAAGTAAGTTCGTTCCCCGTCATTCATCATGGAACCCAGATCGGTGCCGTACACGGCGTATTGATCGGTACGATTGGGGGAGGATTCCCCGGTTAATTGCGAAACCTGCTCCACGCCGGTCATGCCTTTTAATAAAAAGCTTTTGTCTGTCGCATCAAGCAGAGGATTCACCTTGCTGCCCCCCGCGCAGCCGCATAACAGCAAAATCATGCCTGCGAAGAGGGCATTTTTCCATTTCAAGCTCATCTCCCCTTTCGATCTGATTGTGGATTCCTATATTCCACCCGTGAACATCAGGGATTGTTATGACCGAATATCTGATTCAAACTTGCAGGATTGAGCGGCTTCGTATCCGGCATTGGCAAGCGTTTATCCACCTTTGGCAGCTTCGGGAAAGAACGATGGGGTTCCGCCTGGTACCAGTACGCCGTCGAGGAAATATCGTCGCTCCGATGATTGTTATGACCGTGCTCGATCGTGACCTTGATGCTGCTATCGAACATGATCGGATCCAGGATATGATACCGGTACGTGGAGATTTTTCCGCTCCAGTTCGGGCCGCCGCCCATAATGATGCCATGATACGGGGTGCACACCTCCTGCTGCGGACACCAGGCCGTATTGAAATAATCCTCCATGCCCGTGCCGTGCAGAGTCGGAGGCCATGGCTCCCCATCGATGAAAATCATGTCGTCTCCTTCGCCGTACCAGTTCCATTCCCGCGTATCGCGGAGGTTATGGACATTGAAGTTACAGCCGATGTAATGGCCCTTCCCAACCGCGTCCAAAATGACATAGTTGCCGCTGCCCGTCGTATTCTTGCCGCCGAATTCGTAGAAAGCGTTATCCACCCCGTGATCCGCGATCCCGTCGGTCGGATTTTCCCGGTGCCACTGGGCATGGAATCGCAGCTCCTCCTCGGGCAGCTTATCGTACGATTCATAGTCCACATAGAAATAAAATTTAATCGGATGCTCCGCTTCGCTCTCGATCGTTATACGAGCGCCATTCCCATACGGCATGCGAAAAAAGCTGTTGAATGCTTTGCCGTCCTCGGGACTCATCATCAACGCCGCTGACGTATAATTTTTGGTGAGGCCGTGCCCCATTCCGAAAAAATCGCCAATCGGCGCTTCCACGCTGGGCTCGGTCTCCTGGTCCCAGTACATGCGGAGTACGACTTTGCGCGGCAGATACAATTCCTCGGCAGGGGCGTCGGTCGCCATGGTCATCCAAATATGGGTGATGGCACCCGCTCCCGGAATGCTACAAATTTCGGTCAGGTCGCCCGGCTGGATGGAGAAGTAATCCTTATTCCCTCCCGAACGGTCGTAGCTGGATTCCCTTTTTCTTTTTCCGGATCGCTTGCGGCTGAGTGAAAATAACGCTGTTTGATTGTCCATGGATGATCGCTCCTTATAAGTTGATGGCGTTGGTAAAAAGCGCTTCTTAAAACGATTTGCCAACAATGTGACATCGATTGCAGAATGGGTGGTTAAGGAATGCAGGCCATGCTACCAACACGACAGCCTGCATTCCTTATGTGAGTCATAACCCGTTGTCTATCCTCGGGCCGAATCCGTTGATCCTTCAGAGTTAAAACTGCTTCTTAACGCTTTCAGCCGTTTCAACACCCCATTTTCGTCCCTGCCCAAATAATCATGAAGTCCTTTATACTCCTTGTATAACAGGTCATACATTCGGACGTTAGCTTCAATCGGCTTGAATGTTTCTTCCCGAACGCGGGCCATCGCCTCCGAAGCTTCCACGATGCTGCCATATCCTCCCTGATCTTTGCCTGCCGCAACCGCACCGAACATGGCTGCGCCAAAAGCGGCCGTCTGCACGGTATCCGCGATCTTGATCTCTTTGCCGGTAACGTCGGCATAAATCTGCATCAGCAGCCGGTTGCGCTGCGGCAATCCGCCGCAAGCATAAAGCTCCTGAACTTCAATGCCGCTATCGGTAAACGCCTCGATAATAGCCCGGGTACCAAAGGCTGTGGCTTCGAGCAGGGCCCGATAAATCTCCTCCGGCTTGGTCTGCAAGGTGAAACCAAGCATGACGCCGCTTAGATCGGCATCCATCAGCACGGAACGGCTTCCGTTCCACCAGTCCAGGGCAAGCAGTCCGCTTTGTCCAGGCGCGTATCGGGCCGCTTCCTTCTCGAGCCACTCATGAACGCCAAGCCGCTCTTCTGCAGCCTTAAGCCTAACGTATTCCGGAACTGCCTCATCCACATACCAGGCGAATATATCGCCAACGGCCGATTGTCCTGCCTCATACCCGTAATAACCGGGAATGATCCCATCCTCGACGACGCCGCAAATGCCTTCGCCGGTCACTTCTTTGTCGCTTAAAATCAAGTGACAAGTAGAGGTTCCCATAGCGAGTACCAGCTTTCCCGGGGTTACGACGCTGACGGCCGGTACCATCGCATGGGCATCGATGTTGGCTACGGCTACCGCGGTTCCCGGCAGAAGCCCCGTCATCGCCGCCATACTTTCGGTTAATCCGCCTGCTTTCGAACCCAGGGGCTTGATCGCTCCTCTCAGCTTCGTCTCGACGAGATTTCCGAACCTTGGATCGAGCGAATGCAGGAACGCCTTGGACGGATAACCCTCCCGTTTATGCCAATTGGCTTTATAACCGGCGGTGCAGCTGCTTCGCGCGAGCTGGCCGGTCAATTGCATGACCACCCAATCGGCAGCTTCCATGAACAACACGGACCGTTCATATAATTCGGGAGCTTCCCTCAGAATCTGCAAACACTTTGCAAGCATCCACTCGGAGGACAGCTTTCCTCCATAACGCGCAAGAAATTTCTCGCCCCGCGAAGCTGCGGCTGCATTGATCAGGTTCGCTTCTTCCTGCGCCGCATGATGCTTCCACAGCTTCACCCAGCTGTGCGGATGGTCCCTCCATTCCTCCGTCATACAGAGCGGGGTCCCGCCTGCATCCAGCGGCATCATCGTACATGCCGTAAAATCGATGCCAATGCCGATGACTTGATCAGCCGATATCGCTGCATCCGACAGCACGCGGGGGATCGATTGCCTAAGAACCTCCAAGTAATCCTCCGGATGCTGCAGCGCCCAATCCGGCTCCAGCTTCAAACCCGAATGGACCAGCACCTCGTCCATGACTCCATGCGCGTAAGGCGTCACATGCGTCGCTACTTCCTGGCCCGTCGTGATATCGACAAGCAGGGCCCTGCCCGATTCCGTACCGAAATCAACCCCGATGGTGTATAACTGCTTCATATCATCTGCCTCCTATTTGTACAAAGGACCATAAGACGCGCATGCCCGGTAATCGGCAGAAACCGGCTCCAGCCCGCCGAAAGCGGTCCAAGCGCTTGGCCGGAAGATCCGCTCCTCCGGCACGTTGTGCATGCATACCGGAATGCGGAGCATCGACGCCAAAGTAATCAAATCTCCGCCGATATGGCCGTAACTCATGGCGGCATGGTTGGATCCCCAATTACTCATAACGGTGTAAACATCCTTGAACAGTCCCTCGCCGGTAAGGTTCGGGACGAACCAGGTCGTCGGCCAAGTGGGGTCGCTTCGCTGGTCCAATACATCGTGCACGGCCTCCGGGAGCTCCACGGTTATTCCCTCCGCGATGTGAAGGACCGGTCCGACACCCGCGACCATATTGATTCTGGCGATCGTTGCCGGCATGCCTCCCCGGGTCGTGAAGTCCGTGGAGAATCCCCCGCCGCGGAAGAAATCAATAGCCGGACACCACTTGACTGCATCCAGACAATCCTGAACTTCCTCCTGCGTGATATCCCAGAACGGCTTCATGGCCGGCTTGCCGTCTTTCGATTGCCTTCCCGTTCCGTCTAGTGCTGCCGGTCCTGAATTGATCAGGTGGATCACGCCGTTGGCCGCAATGCCCTCCAGCTCGTATCCCGTCACTCGCTTCACGGCATCCGGACTCCAATATGTACGAACGTCTGCAAACACCTGGGCCGCATTCGTCAGGAGATGACCGAACAGCATCGTGATTCCATTCAGATTGTCATTCTCCGTTGCGACGATATACGGCTCCCTCAGACCGTTCCAATCAAAAGAGGAATTCAATATCGCCTCCATGAAATCCCCCGTCGGGAAGTAATCCGTCCAGGCACGCTGTCCCTGGAATCCTGCAGCCAGTGCATGTCGGCCGAGCGCTTCTTCTCCATATCCCATGGCCGCCAGCTTCGGATTGCCCACCATCAAATCGCGTGCAATCAGCGCCATCTTCGCGACGGTTTTCCAATCCTGTTCCTTCTGTTCTTCGGACCGCTTTAAATGCTCCGGATTGACGTCCGTTCCCGGCTTGCAATTCTGTTTAATCCAGGCCAGTGCCCGCTCATATTCGTCGTGATCGTAAATTTCCAGCTCGATCCGCCGTACGAATTCGGTCATATCCACATATTCGTTGCGCATCCCCAGATACCTCTGAAAAAAGTTTTCGTCGACGATGCAGCCCGCGATGCCCATGGATACGGTGCCCATCGATAAGTAGGATGTCCCCTTCATCGTCGCTACGGCAAGGCCTGCCTTGGCAAATTGCAGAAGCTTCTCCTGAACATCCGCCGTTATTTCGGTATCCCCGATATCCTGTACATCGCGTCCATAGATGGAGAAGGCCGGCAGACCCTTCTGATTATGCGCTCCCAGCGCCGCCGCCAGATATACGGCCCCGGGACGTTCCGTCCCGTTGAAACCCCAAATTGCTTTTGGCCTGGTCGGGTGGGTATCCATCGTTTCCGTCGGATAGCACCAGGATGGTGTCACCGAAATGGTAAGACCTACATTCTCCCTGGCAAATTTCTCTTCGGTTCGTGCGGCCTCAGCTACCCCTCCGATACAGGTGTCGGCAATCACGCATTCCACTGGAAGCCCGTTGCTGTGCCTTAGCCGTTCGGTGAGCAAGCGAGCGGTTCGTTTCGCCATATCCATGGTGACATCCTCTAACGATTCCCGGATACCACCCCGCCGGCCATCCACGATAGGGCGAATGCCGATTTTAGGCAATTCGTTCTGCAATCGATTGCAGATGTTTGATTGATTATGCATCTCCATCATCCTCTCTGTTTTTAGAGCGGCGGCATGTACGATCAGTTCAACTGTTTGACTTCATTGCTGTATATTTCATAAGCCGGTGGATCCTGCCGGGCTTCTTCCCGTATTCGGCTTAGAAGGATTTCTCCGGCCTTGATTCCCATATCGTAGGGATGCTGCTCCATGTAGTAGAGTCCCGATTCCTTGAGTAAAGGTCCGGCTTCCACCTCGCCGAAAGAAGCAACTGCCATGTCGGCAGGAATTTTCAGGCCGCTGCGCACAATCTCGAGCAGGACGCCCAGGCTCATGCGGTTATTCAGGGAAATGATGGCGGTTGGCCTGCGTTCCGCGTTCAGAAATTGCTGAACTGCCCGGATTCCGTCCTCCGTGGAAAAATCTCCGTTATACACCAGGGGGCCCTCGTTCAGCCCAAATGCCTTCATCGCGTTCATGACGCCTTCGAGACGTTCCCTCCCCGTGCTTGATCTCGTTGGCCCGTTAACTACGCCGATAGCCGTATGTCCTTCCTCCAGCAGCTTCCGGGTTAGACGCGAGGCTCCCTCGGTATTGTCCTCGGCTACCAGATCGAGCATCGATCCTGTTTCCGGCGAGTCCAGCTTCCTGTCCACAAGCACGATCGGCATGTTGGAATCCGCGATCTGCTTGATCGCCGGGTCGTTCCCGCCCGACGTTGCCAATACGACGGCGTCCACGCGCTTTTCCTGCAGAAGCTTTAGCAATCGCCTCTCCTTCTCCGGGTTTTCGTCCGAGCTGCAAAATATTAACTGAAAGCCCTCTTTACCTACAATATCCTCAATGCCTCGGGATATGCCCATGAAATAGGGATTTGAAATATCGGGCACGATCACGCCGATCATGTACGTGCGGTCCTGCTTCAGGCTTCGTGCGATGGCGCTTGGACGATAATTCAACCGGTTCACGGCCGCCATCACCCGCTCTTTAATTTCATCGCTTACGTAATCGCTGTTGTTAAGCACTCTTGAAACGGTTGCCGTTGATACTTCTGCTGCCGCTGCTACTTGTTTAATCGTTGCTTTTGCCAATCATCGTTCACCTCAAAATATCATCCTGATTCCAGTATGTAATCGATTACGTAAACGATTACATACACAGAGTACAAGAAGGGACATGCTGCTGTCAACCCTCTTTTTAAAATTTTCCTCAAATACAAATCCGGACGGAACGAAGGCGTTTGGCACCAGGAACTATTCCGCGCAAATTAAAAATCACCGCCTTCGAGAGCGGTGATAGAATGCCTATGATGAGTGCCGATTTTCTAGTCTACGCACTTCCGGGCAGCCCACAGTCCGCTCTCCCGAATCAGATGACGCACGGATTCTATCCGAAAAGACGGCAAATGATGACCTGGCATCAGATATACCACCCGACCGGAGCCGCAGTGATGTGCCCACGCCGCAGGCCAGCGCTGGCCGTCATGCTCGTATTCCGCAAAGACAACCGTTGTTTCATGCGGACTCAATTCGAACCGGTAGGGTTCTTCATCGATCGTAAAATCGGTTAAGCTCTCCACGATCGGATGGCTCCCCGATTGATATCGAACGGGCAGCGACGTATATGCCGGATGTCCCGTAAATCGCCCGCCGATTAACTTTTCAAGCTCCGTGCTCCGCTGCAGCGAGATGCCGTTGTGGATAACTAAGAGCCCCCCGCCGTTGCGCACATAGGATATGAGCGCTTGTACCTGCTCTTCAGGTAACTCCCCATCCGAAAACTCTGCGTACGATATGAACAGATCATATCCCTCCAGCTTATCCTTTTGCAGTACGGCGTAATCATCCGTGCATTCCACGTCCATCGCAGGTTCGAAAATGGTTTGCAGTTCGCGGTCAATCTGCGTAAACGGATGATATTTCGCTCCCTCGTATTGTCCCAGCGCAATGGCTTTCATAGATTTGCAGTCTCCTCTCCCGCCCTTTCACCAGGGCCACACTTGTCCTTCATAATCCAGAAAAATCGGCTGTTCGCCAGCGTATGCCTTATGGTCCATCACAAGTTTCATGATGCGATCGGCAGACACGTCCGGCGGCACGGCCGCTTCTTGATTCAGTTCGCCGCTCATGTAGGATTGCAGCCACCCGGGATAGAACACCATGACCTGTCCTCCATTGGCTGACAGATGCTGATGCAGTATCGAGGATTGCATATTGAGCGCGGATTTCGACATACAGTAGCCGTACATCTCCTTGCGTTTATTTCTGCTGACGCTGCCGGCTTCGGAAGAGATATTGACCACGAGCTTGTTGTTTCCTTGGAGCAGCAGATCGATAAGTGCATGACTTACCCGAAGAGGTCCGAGGGTATTGACGTTGTAGATTTGGGCCATGTCGGCAAAATCCAGTTCGCCCTGAATGTTCGCCAGATCGGACCGTTTCGTGATGCCGGCATTGTTTATGAGCAGATCCAGATGCGGCGCCTTATCCCGGATCAGCTTGGCTGCCTGCTGCACGCTGGCATTGTCGCCGATATCAAGCGGAATCAGTTCCAGCTGGTCCGGATAATCCTCCAGCAATCGATCCAGGGCGTCCCAATCCTCCATATAGCGTCCGGCAAACACGGTGTATCCGTTTTCAAGAAGCCATTTCGCCAAGCTCAATCCTAAACCCCGATCGGCTCCCGTGACGCAAGCGATTGTTTCCAATGGGCATCAACTCTCCTTTATCCATTAAATGCGGTGCAACCGACATACGGGAGTTTCCCCAAATGCCATTCCTGCGTAATCTCTTCTAATGCTCTTTAGCAAACGTTTAAGCATAACCTGATACTGCTGCACATTTCTGCGTGATATTCATCTAGGAGTGCTTTAGAGCAATTGGTCGTTTAAATATTCGTTTTTCGACAATATGGACCTAAACCTTGAGATGGTACGATGACCGATAGGTACATCATTCGCCTTAAACAGCATGATTCCTCTTAAACAGGCTATGGCTTCAAACAATTCAAGCTCTTGTTCTTCGTAACGATACTCGGCACAACATGCGGTACGATAGATGGCGGCTTGCTTTTCGCTTGCAAATACCCACATTACGATAATCGACCAAGCAACATCATATCTGGGATCCCCCCGTTGAGCATTTGTCCAATCGATCACCGTCAGCTTGTCTTTGGTCTCAAGAATATTGCCCAGGTGGTAATCGCCATGGATCAAACATGACTGTTTCATATCCGCACGCTGAAGAAGCTCTTCCAGAAGAATTCGGACATCGGGGTGGTTCTCGATGCGAGGAAAGAAATAATCGATGAACTCATATCGGGGTAACCGATCACCAATAAAATCTTCAAGCGGGAGCTTATGTATATCCGCTAAAATTTTCACCAGCTTCGTTAGTTTACGCTGATCGACCGTTTGCACGGGCGTTCCGTCATAACTGGTCAGCAATGTTGAATCGCCATTTCGGTCCGTTCCCCAGCCCACGGGCTCAGAGACCGAACATCCATGCGTGAATAAAGCATTCAAAATCTGATATTGAGCGTGTACATTCGGCTTGGACGCTTTGTTCCACACTTTCAGTACGTAGTCTGCCGTTGGCGCGGCGATTTTCATTACCTCTGCCTCCAGCCCCGAATCCAAGGAGACGGTATGAAATGAACCTTCATGCTCGAGCAAAACTTCAAGGGTATTGCTTTTCTCCACCCAATTGATTTCCCGCAATGGGTTTCCGATGTTCATCACAGCCTTTCAAGGGATGTTAGCTTAGCGCTTAGTGTCCAACAGCTTACAAGTTCATTCGGTATACCCCAGCCTCCCCGAGAAAATCTTTCCTGGTCAATCCTTTTTCTCCAAGCAATATCCGATAATTCGTTATCGTACCATCATGTGAAATAAAGAATATTTTTTTATAACTTTCCCCGATCCACTCTAACAACCGCGCAGCATATCGTTCGAAAATATCTTGTTCGATCCTATTGATCCCTTCTTTCCAGCAATCCAAATTGAAATCAAGAATTTCAATATCTCCATACAGATGGGTAATTTCCGTTTTAGAAAGGATGTGATCGCAAGCTAAAAAAGGAAGTTCGGGGTTCTGAGGAAACATTCTCGGACCAACCAATGGAGAAATAATGAAGTCCATGCCATTTTTTATAATCATTGCCGTCTCAATTGTACGTTTAGTGGGACTTACAAGAACTAAATCATCAGGATCCATTTTAATTTCATTTCGTAGCTGCGTTACTTGAAATTTGCCGTACTCTGTAAGACGAGGATGGGGCGTATTTAACCGATTCGGATAATCGTTGAGATGTTCTCCATGACCGTGCCGAATAAATGTGAATTCCATTTTCCGCCCTCCTAAGATCAAATCCCATATTAGGTATTCTATGATTTTATTGAGTAATCCTGCCCGTTAACTTAATGCTAGGTGCAGTGAAATATAGCTAAATGCTTATCTAACCGGTTCATGAATTGCGGAGAGTTTAAAAAAGGCAGCCGATCACAAATGATCAGCTGCCTTCTTATTTTGACAGAGCCATCGATTACCGTGAACTTAGATCAATGAATCACATTTGTAGCCTTAGTGCAGCCTACCCATTATTCCGCGAATCTCCCTTTGCTTCATTATGGTGCGGAATTAATTCATATAAGGCACGAACGTCACAACCGATGGAATCGGCGATCGATACGGCAATTTTGAGTGGCATCACTCTTTTGTTCTCAATAAAGTCGTATACTCGTTCCGGTTTAATAAGCAAGTCTTTTGCCAACCATTCCGCTGACTTCCCGGATTCCACCAATCGTTCATTCAGTAAGCAACGTCCTAGTTCAAATTTCAAGAAATTATGACCTCCCACATAAGATTTACTTAACCTTAAGCGTCGTCCGTTGCCAGCATGAATATACTTCATAAAGGGGCCCGTAACGATGAAGTTCTCCATACGTCTGCCCCATAGGTTGGACGAGTTCCATTGCCGGGCTATCGCTGCCCATGCAACGATTTGCTCCATTTATTATTTAAAGATGGATAAGAATATTGATAAGTTTCCCGAATGGGTCCCTAACAAAAAAACGCCGAACCCCCCAGGGCTCCTCGGTTGGTCCATACTCAATTGGAATTCCTGCTTCTTTTATCCGAGTTATCGCTTCATCAAGATCATCAACCTCAATCGACAGATCAGGCACAGGTGCTCCGGAGCCTCCCTCTGATAGGAAACTAACCTGGGTGCCCATTTTCTCGTGCGAACCGTATGTTGCAATAAATCCCATATCCATTAGTTGATCAAGTCCAAGTACTTCCCCGTAAAAATACGAAGCTTTGGAAATGTCCTGCGTCGCAACATTTGTAACAATTCGTTTGACCTTCATTTTTCATCCTCCTAAAGTTTTGATATCAAATTTTTACTCAACAATGGTCCCGTTCGAGGAACAACCCCATCCTTATACTCTCAGAATACCATAGTTTTACTTTTATACAATTATATATAAATTCGTTTTCACACTATTCATAAAGACGATTGGGAAACAGGTATATATACGTGACTTCGTGTTTTCCAGCTTTTGCTTTACCATTGTTTATGGCAAATCTATAGGCTTCTTTCTCTCATCTATCCTTTCGTCATCTCCCTCATAATCAACAACGCGTTCAAGAATAAGCCCAGCGAGATGACGGGATGTGCCGCTGCCGCAAATCCGATTTTTTCCGAAAAGACAGCCGTCGCGAAGATCAAAAGGATTAGGCCGATCAGCACCAAACTCTTAACTTTCATGCCCTTGGGCAGTCTCGCCGGAAAAGACAATATAAACAACAATACGGGGATAGGCGCGAAGTACATGGCGAAATTACCATGCATCCCCCATTGAGACGAATCCACGAACAGCGCGAATCCAGCCAAGAACACCTGTAACGCGATGCAGATCGCAAAAAGCACGTTCAATATACTAAAACCTAGCCGCGCATATTGAGCGGCAGCCGGCAGCGAAGAGCGGGTAGCGGTTATTTATTGTACTTCCATCGTTAATTCCTCCCTTAGACTAACCTTTCGGACACCGCACGAATGGTGTATGGGTACGGATCCAACTGAATCTCCCCTTCTTTGGAATCGAGAATCGTCATTCCGATAGGATGAACTTCCGGAATCTTCATCGAAGGATACCAGCCGGTGGCCATATCCCCCAGGATGAACATTCCGTACTCGTCACCGAGCATCTGAAACGTCTTTCCGTCCCCGATATAACGCGTGACGTCAAATCGAGAATCTAGGCGCTGAACGGCCTCGGATACGCTTCCGCGGAGCGGAAAGCCGATCTCGCTGACATTCAGAATGGATTCATGATCGAAAGGCTCTGATAAGGCATTATCCATTCGATGCCGCGCGATGAACTCCACCAGATTCCCCGAAGGATCCTCGAAATAGAAGGCATGCGCATCCGTTCCTTCGAAATAGGCGATATCTTCGTTTGCCTGGATTCCAGCGAACGGAAGCGGTGCAGCGGAAAGCACCTGACAGCCTTTGGCCAGGAGCCAGCTTTTCGCTTCGCGAATTTGGTTCTCGGGGATGTTCATTGCTAAATGGTAGGACGGCCGTACCCCTTCCTCCTCCTCGCGAACGAAAGTCAACCTCGTTTCACCGGCAACGATCGTGATGGAATGTTCCGTGATATCTGCTAGAGCAAATCCAAGTCTTTCTGTGTAGAACTCCTTCAGTTCGGCTAACCGGGCGGTTCTCAGTTCCAATTCGATGATTCTCATCTCACTACCTCCTCCAGATATTTGAGTTTGTCAGGATTTGCAACTGTATAAATGGAACGAATCCGACTGTTCGAAGCCTCAAACGAGTAAACGTAAGCAACGCGTCCGCCGATCATCATGACGATTCCCGGGCTTCCGTTGACCGTAGTGATGATATAGGAATAATGGCTGTCGGGACGCCCGAACCAATCCATCCATTGCATAAAAAACGGAATGACTCGCGTCGCTCCGACGACGGGCTGCTTCGCGGCCGGCGCTTTGCCGCCTCCATCTGTATAATGGACGGCGTCAGGATTCGAACTCGCTGCACTCCCGTTACCATGCTCAACAGCATTGACTTTCCTGCCTGTAATCAAGACTACGCCGAGCCGACGTGCTTCCGAACACATCTCCTCGATCAGGGCTCCCCCAGCCTTTCTTCAAATAGTACACGCCAGCGATACGCCGGCGCGTTTTCCTCCTCTTGCTAAATAAAGAGCTGCGGTCAGTCCGGCAATACCTCCACCCACAATGGCCACATCATGCTTTGCAATCCATCGAAGAAACCTCCTTCATGCGTTGTCATTAAACAAGACAGGAAGGAGGCCGATTATGTGACAAAATGAAAACAGCGATCTAAAAATAGCCCGTATAGTGCAGCCCACAATGGTCGTCTATCTTGATTCGATTCTCCGCGCTGGCTGTAAAGGCTAAATATTGGCCCGGCCCGCAATGGATACATATCCCGCATTCATGAATACCTGCGGTGCTTACCGCTTGTTCGCATTCTTCATGCACTACGAACAAGGGTTGCGACATCTTTCAGAGGTAATCGCAATATTTCTGCTCATTCCTTTTGGTGATTTGGACCATAGGTCCGTACAACAAAAAAACCGCGATATCCGCGGTTTTCGAATGTGTTAACATACCTGCTTAATTCTTAGCGATTCTGGTCCGATCCCCGATCAGAGGGAATTCTCCGATCCGAAGCTTCGCGCTTCCGTACGGAACCAACTCCAATTCCGTAACGGGCTGGCCGTCCGTGTTCGGATGCAGCGGTGGGTTTCCGGCGTTGTTGCCTTCCATTTTCCAATCCCGGATCAGCTGGCCCTTCACCTTCACCCGTACAGGCGCATCGGCAGCCAGGAACGGTTGACGGACCACCTCCCGCTCCAGCACCTCGAACGACGTATCGGCCATCAGTCCGTATTTCCATGGGGAAGCAGGATAGAGCTCCCAATCGTGGAACATCTCACGCTGCCGGATCATCTGCCAGTTCTCCTTCACGGGCAGCACGTACACCAGCGGTCCTCTTGTAATGCTGGTTGCGTACATGCTGCGTGAATCGGTCTTCACTTCCATAGGCAGGTACAGTTCCAGCAGATCGCCATTCTGCCAGGTCTGCACGATCTCGGCATAACCGGACTCTGCCTGAATTGTCATTTCGCGCCCGTTCAAGGTAATGACGGGATGGTCGCACCAGGCCGGGATGCGCAGCGATATCCGGAATGATTCCGCGCGTTCAAGCGACAGATGGATTTGAATGCGATCCTTGAATGGATATTCGCCGGTGACCGCAATCTCAGCGGACACGCCCTGGCGGCCGACCGTTGTTCTAACCGTGCAGGGAGCATAGGAAACGGCAACTAACCCGTCCTCCTGGTCCTTCATCCACAGGTGCGAGGCCAGCTTGGGCCAGCCCTGATGCATATTGGCCGTGCAGCACCCGAAATTCGGCTCCAGACCGAATACGTTGGCATCGGGACTGTTGCTCCAAGCCCGCGGAGCGACGTTGCAGATCATTTGGTTGACCTGCTGATCATACTGATGTGAGGTCCAGTCCGCAGAGATGGCGGCAGGCAGCGCATTAAACGCGATCTTCTCCAAAATATCCCCGAAGCGTCCCTCCCCGAAAATGCGCGTCAGCTGCTCCATCGAAAACATATACTCGACGACGGCACACAATTCAACCCCTTGGCTCGGATGCGTGCCGGACAACCACTCGTCTCCCGAGAACATGCCGTGCGCTTGCCCGTGGTACGTCATCAAGGAATCGATGCCCCGGTGTACGCTTTCCCGCTCCACGGGATTTCCGTGTAATTCATACAGCACGCCCGGCGTTTTGATGCCCATCGCCACGTTCACGACATGGGTTGTCCAATCCCACTCTTCAACCTTGCGCCAGAACGGAAAATCATGAAAAATACCGCTCCAGTCCGTGGTTTGTTCCGCGATCGTATCCGCAAGCCGCAGCAGGAAAGGCTGCGCCGTTCGTTTATGCAGCCACACGATGCACAGCAGCATCTCGGCCCCCCTGGTTTTGGCCCAGCCCCGCAGCGGCTGTTCCTCGATGACCGAATGGACGTAAGTAAAGAACTTGGTCAGAAACGGAATGATGCGTTCGTCGCCCGTTGCTTCCTCATGCTGCATCATCACTTTCAGCATGATCATGTAATGCCACCAATCCTGATCCTTATCGATATCCTGATTCACGGAGGTGATGCGCGCCGGACCGAACATGCCGTTCTCCTGCTGGCTGGCAAGCGACCACTCGACCCATCGATTCGCTTTAGCGATCAAAGACTCGTCCTCCAGCAAATAAGCTAAAGGAAGCAAACCGTCGACATAATAAGGTCCCCGCTCCCAGCTCTCTCCCTGGCCGCCAAGCCATCCGTTGTCTGCTCCGACGTCCTTCCACTGTTCCTCCAGATGTCCCGTAAACCCGCTTGCTTGAATCTCCAGCTGATCCTTAAGCCAGCCGGCCGGCTTAATCGCTCTAAGCGGCAAACTATTAAAAGCCGTCTGATGCAGCATCGACTTCCACGCTCCTTGTTCTGTCTTATAGGTGCTTACTCAGGTAGAAATATATCATCTCAACCGGCGTTTCCCTATACACAGAAACAACATCTTTTTATCCGATTACAACATCATGATGGATTGAATCCGGAGCAACAAAACGATTATCATGAAGAAAAGCTAGTTGGAGAAGGAGGACCGGCCGGAGATGATTTTCCAGTTTACGGCTCCGCCATTGCCGCATTATATGATTTGCGGAGAAGATACCTACCAGGAGGGAGATCGACATCCGGATCGGTATAACATCGGTGTCTTTGATCTGATTCTCGTGACCAGAGGGGAGTTATTCCTGGAAGAGAACGGAGTATCTTACAGCATAAAGGCAGGGTATCACCTGATTCTAAGACCCGATGCCGCACACCGTACGTACCTGCCCTGTCAGGAGGAAACCCATTTTTATTGGCTGCATTTTCAGACGGTCGCACCGTGGGTTGAAGCGGAAGAACGGATCCCGTTTGCCTTATCGCAATCGGATCACCCTTATGTGCAGTTCGATAATTTCTCTTTCTATATTCCCAAGTACGGAGAACTGTCTTCGAAAGAGCAGGCCGCACGTCTGATTGAACAGCTGCAGCTGCTTCATCAATCGCCATCTTCCGCGGCACGCTGGAAACAGCAGCAGCTGATGCATGAGCTGCTGCTGCTGTTCCAAGCCGAAGAAGAAGGAATCCAGCAGATGCATCCTCATTATGCCATTGCCGAACGAACGGCCAACTATTTAAGAGCACATTACAAAGAGCCGGTCAGCTACCAGCAATTGTCCGATGCCATGCACTTTCACCAGAATTATATTTCCATTTGCATGAAAAAAACGTTCGGCTGCACGCCCCTGGAGTTTCTGACGCGGCATCGGATCGAGCAAGCAAAACGTTTGCTGATCCACACCAACGAGCCGATCGGACGCATAGCCGAGGAATCCGGGTTCGGCTCGTTTCCGTATTTCATTCGCTGCTTTGTTCGTTATACCGGGTTTAAACCCAACTCTTTCAGGCTAAAGTACCGTTCATCCCGATAGCATGCCATCGAATGCGTTAGGCCATGGGCTTGCTCAGAATACGCTTCGTACCAAGCCCCCGTCAATCCGGAGTGCCGAACCGTTGATCGCGGAGGATTTGGGACTGCTCAGGTAGGCGACGAAATCGGCAATTTCCTCCGGACGAATCAGCCGCTGAATAATGGAAGTCGGCCGATTTTCCTTCATAAACCGCTGTTCGGCTTCTTCGATGGTAAGATTCTCATCGGGATACAGCGTATCCAGCATCGTTTCGACGCCTTCCGTAAGGGTGGAGCCGGGCATAACGGTATTCACCGTGACGCGGGTTCCTGTCGTCAATTCGGCCAAGCTCCGGGAAAGGGACAGCTGCATCGTCTTCGTTGCGCTGTAATGCGCCATCTCCTGGGAAGGCATGACGGCTGCTTCGCTCGCGATAAAAATAATTCGGCCTTCATTGCGGCTGATCATGTTCTGCAAATAGTGTCGGGTTAAACGGACGCCGCTCATAATATTCGTCTCGAAGAACCTGAACCAATCCGCATCCGAAATATCGAAAAATTCGGCAGGCTCGAAGATGCCTAAATTGTTGATCAGAATATCAACGACCGGGGCGGCTTCCCTGACCTGATGGCAGCCCTCCTCGGTTCCGAGATCCGCCACGGCATAACGCAGCTCGGCATCCGGATGGACGGCGCGAATGTCATGGATCGTCTGCTTCACCTTATCCTCGTGTCTTCCATTGATAATGACCGACGCTCCTTCGGCTGCCAGCGACATGGCGATCGCTTTGCCGATGCCCGATGTCGAGCCTGTGACCAATGCGACTTTACCCTGTAAATCCAAGTTCATGATCCTCGCTCCTTTTCGTTATGTAGGAATGGACCCTCCCGATCCCCACCAGGGTGGAGAAGCTCAGGAAAGTCGCACTATTCATTACACTTATATGCTTGCGGTAAACGCCGATTTTTTTAGAAATCAAAATTGTCCGGGTCCGGTCCCACACGGTGATCCTGATTCAAGCTGTCGATGCGCTGCATATCCTCCATGGACAATTCAAAATCAAATAGATCGGAGTTCTCGGTGATCCGATGCTCTTTGGTCGATTTCGGAATCGTCACCACCCCGTTCTGTAGATCCCAACGAAGAATGATCTGCGCGATGGATTTATGATGCTTCTTCGCGATGATCTGAAGGTCCTCCTGATCCAGCAGCTGACCCTGCATTAAGGGAGACCAAGCTTCTAGCTGAATACCGTTCGCCTGGCAGTACGCCTGCAATTCTTTTTGCGTTAATCGGGGATGATATTCCACCTGGTTCACCATCGGTTTGATGTCGGTTTCCTTCATTAACTTCTCCAGATGATGGATTTGGAAATTGCTCACGCCGATGGCTTTTACGCGCCCTTGCTTGTACAACGTTTCGAGCGCCTTCCACGCCTCTATATATTTCCCTTCAACCGGCCAGTGTATAAGGTATAAGTCCAAATACTCCAATCCCAGCTTTCGCAAGCTTTCCTCATAAGCCTTCAAAGTCGATTCGTAACCCAGGTCGGCATTCCACACCTTGGATGTGACGAACAGATCTTCTCTTTTTAATCCGGCAGCTGCCAAGCCTTCGCGAATGCCCTGTCCGACACCTTCTTCATTGCCGTATATGGCGGCGGTGTCCACGCTCCGATAGCCGTGCTGAATGGCCGTACGAACGGCATTCACCAGCTCCGGTCCTTCTTCAACTTTAAATACGCCTAGTCCAAACCAAGGCATGTTAACGCCATTATATAAAGTGGTTGTATCTTGTAAGTGTTTTGCTGTCATGTTGATAAACCTCCGAATTTTTTTGGATTGTGAAAAAAATTGATGTACCTATTGTGCAGTATCTCCCATGATCCGCTCCGCCATCACCTCCCTTCATCCTAAATTGTTGTTTCATGCCGCTGGCATATCCGGCTTATCCGATTTATCCGGATTTTCCGAATCCTTTCGTTCCAGCTTCAAGCTCCATCCGGTGAGCACGACCGCACCGGCCACCATCAGGGATCCGATCCACGCCGTATGAATCAGGCCCATGGAATTCGTGATCAAGCCGCCTAAAAAAGCGCCGATGGCGATACCGGCATTAAATGCGGCAATGTTCAGCGCGGACGCCATATTCACGGCTCCGGGCGCAAAGCGCTCGGCCAGCATCACAACGTAAACCTGCAAACCCGGCACGTTCATGAACGCCAGGAATCCCATAAGAATAATCGTGATGAGTCCCGCCGTTTGAAACGGTGCGGTAAACGTAAGTGTAACCAGCACCAAGGCTTGGGCTATAAACATGTAGAGCAGGGCTTTCAGCGGGTTGCGATTGGCCGCTTTCCCGCCGATCACGTTACCGACTGCAATGGCTATCCCATAGACAAGCAGGATGACGGCCACCGTATTTTCATTGAAGCCTGTTATATCCTGAAGCAATGGGGATAAATAAGTGAAGACAACAAAGGTCCCGCCATAACCGAGAGCCGTAATCAGAAGCATGAGCAGCAGTCTTCCGTTCGTCATCAATTTAGCCTGGTCGCGGAATGAAGTGCGTTCTCCTTTAGGCAGGTCCGAAGGGACCAGGATACTATTCGCAATCAGCGCAACGATGCCGACCGCCACAATCGCGACAAAAGCAAGCCTCCAGCCCAACTGCTGACCGATAAACGTTCCGAGCGGAACGCCGGTGACCGTGGCTACGGTAAGGCCCGTGAACATAATGGAGATCGCCGATGCCCTGCGGTTCTCAGGCACCACGCTTGCGGCGATAATCGAGCCGATCGACATGAATACGCCATGTGAAAAGGCCGACAGGACCCGTGCTGCAAGCAGGACGCCAATGGAAGCTGAGCTCGCTGCCAAGCTGTTACCGATAATAAAAATGATCATAATCCAGAGCAGCAAAGTTTTCCTGGACATTCTGGACGTGAGCGACGTGAGAATCGGCGCACCGAAGGTAACGCCCAGCGCATACATCGACACGGTTAATCCGGCTGTCGTCACGGAGATATTCATATCCTCCGCAATCAACGGCAGCAGCCCTACGCTGATGAATTCCGTTGTTCCGATGGCGAAGGCACTGACGGCAAGCGCTATAAGCGCAAGCAAACTTCTTTTTTTATCTATAATCATGATGTTCCTATTTCCCCCTATCCTATTCTCTTGCTTGTATATTGTAAAAATATGACGTATGGTGTAATCCAGCCGGCAAATGCTATTATGATTCATATCATCACTTGTGTGAAGAACGTACTTTTTTGTAATGTAGGTACCTGACAGTACCCTAGGCACTTTTTGGTGCCTATCAAGAATAGGAGGCTCCATATGCAAACGAAGAAATACAATATAGCCGTCGAAGCAACATTGGAAGTGATCGGGGGCAAGTGGAAATGCGTGATCCTCTGCCATCTGACCCATGGCCGTAAACGGACCAACGAGCTGAAGCGCCTCATGCCGCACATCACCCAAAAAATGCTGACGCAGCAGCTGCGAGAGCTGGAGGAAGATGGCGTAATCAATCGCATCATTCATAATCAAGTGCCGCCTAAAGTGGAATATGAGCTCAGCGAGTACGGCAGAAGTTTGAGCGGAATTCTGGATATGCTCTGTGCATGGGGCGAAAAACATATTACGAAAGTATACGGGGACAAATTCAGCGTGCTTGAGGACAGCATCCTGAACGATAAGCTGAAAGCCGTGGACGAGCCGGCGGATGCACGCTAAATCCGGATCGCATGCCGCGATTTTAACGTGATCTTGTGATTGATTGAGCTAACACCAAGTAAATTTCTTGTCTCCTTAACAGTAATAAACCAACGGCAAGGACCGCCTGCGCGGACCTTGCCCTTGTTACATCCTGCACCCCTGTTTTTTTGCGTCACCTTGAATTTAGCAAATGATAAGAAATTTAATCATAACGCGGGTGCTATACTGATCCTGGAAAACCGTTTTCTGATACAACAGAAAGCTTTCCATAAAGATCATTCAGATGAAAGGTGTACCGATCTATGTCACAAGTTATCGCTGAAATGTCGATGTCATTGGACGGATTTATCACAGGTCCGAACCATAGCGCCCGCTTGCCCCTTGGCAAAGGCGGCGAGCGGCTTCATGAATGGATTTATGAACTCACGAGCTGGCGTGAAATGCATGGCCTGACCGGGGGCCGGTTTAACCAGGACGCGGAGCTGATAGCCGAATCCAATCGCAGAACCGGCGCTGTCGTTCTTGGCCGCACGATGTTTGATCATGGACAACCTTTTTGGGGAGATACGCCCCCTTTTCATATGCCGGTATTTATTCTGACTCATGAAGAACGGCAGGCAGAAACGAAGGATGGCGGTACGACTTATACCTTTGTCACGGATGGGATCGAACGGGCATTGGAACTAGCAAAAGCTGCGGCGGGGAACAAAGACGTCAAAATCGCCGGAGGAGCCAACGTCATACAACAATATATGGGAGCAGGCCTGCTGGATGAGCTCCTGATCACGCTGGTGCCGATCCTTCTAGGCAACGGTCAGAAATTGTTCGAACATCTCCCCTCCGATATCGAATTCGTTCGTACAACCGTCATCGAATCTCCCGGGGTTACGCATCTGAGGTACCGTCTTATTCACCGCGCCAATGCTTGATGGTTTCTGCATGGCTTGCGTTTCGTCATTTCCACGGCCAATGCAAATGGCAGCCCTCTTCCTCAGGGTCTGCCATTTCGCTGCTGCTTGAAGAGAGGATCAACGTCACCTCCATGCCGCCCGCATTTCTATCCGAGGAGCACCGATACCGCGGTTTATTTCGTTTTCTCCTTCTCTTTTTGGCTAACGATCATGTCCGTCACTTCCTCGGCCTGAGCCAGGACCGCAATGGGATCAAACGGCCAGAATCGCTTGGCATCCAGATAAAACACGCGATCCTGCTTCACCGCTTCAATCGAAGTCCACACCTTATCCTTCTTATCCATCTCGGCCCCGTTGGACTCATCAAAGAAAATATAATCGCCTGCATAATCTTTGAGCACTTCCAAGGAAACCTCCTTGTAAGTCACGTTGGCATCAATCAATTCCTTTTGGATCGCTGCCGGAGGCGTTAGTTGGAGTTCCTTATAGATGGCCAAGCCCCCGCGATAAATGCCGTCACCGTAGAGGTAGAAGGTTTTGCCGAATGCGCCGAAGATCGAGAACGTCTCACCTTCTTCCAACACACCGTTCACTTTTGTGCGCAACGCTTCAATTTTTTCATCAAAACCGGCAAGCCATTCTTTTGCTTCTTCTTCCTTGCCAAGGATTGCGCCGAGCCCCTCTACTTCTTCGTGCACGCCTCGATAGGTTTCATAAGGAAGAATGACGGTCGGTGCGATTTTGGACAATTTCTCGTATAGCTCCGGGTCCGAGTTTGCGCTGATAATCAGATCGGGGTTAAGTTCCACTATCTTCTCCGCAGAGCTTTCCCCGGTGTTCTCTATGCCATCGATCTGGTCCTGGATATGGACGTTCTCCAGATCCTTCGCGGTGGCGCCTACCGGCTTTTCTCCGAGCAGCAGCAGTGTTGGCAAGTAGGCATCCACTACAATTCGCTGAGGATCCGTCGGAATTTCGATGTCTCCGTTAATTGTCGGCACCTTTTTGGTTGTTGGGGTTGAGGCTTCGGTCTTCGGAGTATCCTTCCCTGTTGCTGTTTCGCCTGCGGAACCGGCTTGATTCGCCGTATTTCCATTCGCGCCGCATGCCGAGATGAAGATCGAGCATAAGACAAGGATGGTGAGCATGACGCGTAATTTTGACTTGAACATATTTTACAGCCTCCTAATTATGGTGTTGGTTGAATCAAGCCCCGAATTGAGCTCGATGCAAACGGCTGTATATGCCGTGCGCCGCGAGCAGATCCTCATGGGCTCCTTGTTCGGCGATGCCTTTGTCCGCAACGACCACGATGCGATCCGCGTTCTTGATGGTTGCGAGCCGGTGGGCAATCACCAGCGTCGTTCGTCCTTCCGAGAGCTCGGCAAGCGCCTGTTGAATCGCCGCTTCGGTTTCCGCATCAAGCGCGGACGTCGCCTCGTCGAGAATGAGGATCGGCGGGTTCTTGAGGAACATCCGGGCTATCGACAGTCGCTGCTTCTGTCCGCCGGACAGCTTCACGCCCCGCTCGCCAATCAAGGTGTCCAGCCCATCCGGAAGCGAAGCAACCAGCTCTTCAAGCTGGGCACGGCCCACCGCTTTCATGATGTCGCTGTCGTCAGCATCTAACCTGCCATAGGCGATATTTTCGCGGATGCTGCCATCAAACAGGAACACGTCCTGCTGGACGATGCCAATATGGGAACGAAGGGATTGCAGCGTCATGTCGCGAATATCGATCCCGTCTATCGTTATCTT
The DNA here is from genome assembly GCF_041953985.1 of Paenibacillus sp. CR_12. Lineage (NCBI taxonomy): Bacteria > Bacillati > Bacillota > Bacilli > Caryophanales > Paenibacillaceae > Paenibacillus > Paenibacillus sp. CR_12. The sequence continues at coordinate 872,069 of NZ_JAVFHO010000002.1, forward strand.
TCCGGCTTCCGTGTCATAGAAACGAGGCAGCAATGAGCACAACGTGGTCTTGCCCGCTCCGGACGGCCCTACAAGCGCGACCGTTTCGCCTGCGCGAATAGACAAATGGACATCCTCCAGGACGTGGTCTTTGTTCTCGTACCCGAAGGTTACGCCATGAAAGGCAATGTCACCACGCACATGGCCGACCGGCTTGGCACCCGGCATATCCGCGACGTCGGGTTCGCTTTCCAGAAGCTCCAAATACCGCTTAAAGCCGGCGATTCCCTTCGGATACATCTCAATGACCGCATTGATTTGTTTAATCGGACCGAGGAACACGTTAGACAGCATGACAAAAGCGATAAATTCCCCGTTGGTCATCCGGCCCTCAATCACGAACCAGGTGCCGCATACCAGCACGAACAGCGAAATGAATTTCATCAGGATAAAGCTGATCGACGAGTTCCAGGCCATGATGCGGTAAGCAATCAGCTTCGTCACGCGAAAGCGGTTGTTGTTCTCGGCGAAACGCGCGATTTCATGCTCCTCATTCGAGAAGGCTTGAACCACGCGGATCCCGCTGACGTTGTTCTCCACGCGTGCATTGTAATCGGCAATATCGGAGAACATGCGCTTGAACGCCGCCGACATTTTCCCGCTGAAATACAGCGATAAATAGATCATCAAAGGAACGATCACAAACGTCATCACGGCAAGCTGCCAGTTGATCCCGAGCATGATGCCCAGCGCTCCGGCAAGCGTCATGACGGCGATGAACAGGTCTTCCGGACCATGGTGGGCAATCTCCCCGATATCCATCAGGTCGTTGGTCATTCTCGAGACAAGATGTCCCGTCTTGTTGTTGTCAAAAAAACGGAAGGATTGCTTCTGAACCCGATCGAACAGCTTTTTGCGCATATCCGTTTCAATGTTGATGCCGAGTTTATGACCCCAATACGTAACTACGTAATGCAGGAAAGAACTGACGACATAAATGCCGAGAAGCCCTAGGCAAGCGTATAAAACCCACTTCCAGTTCCCGCTTGGCAGCAAGTCGTCGATCACGCGGTTGACGGCTACCGGGAATATCAATTCCAGCAAAGCGGCAAAGATAGCGCAGCAAAAATCCAATATGAATAGCCCTTTATAAGGCTTGTAATAGGAAAAAAATCGGCGCAGCATAAGGACCTCCTTAAATCCGTAATGGCGTTAAAAAATATGCAAGCCCTTACCTGTCGCAAGATTGCGCTAGATCCCAGCGATCTTGGGCAGCTAAGCTTTTGTCCTGGAAAGCAGGTACAGGAAGTACGGAGCGCCAATCACGGCAACCACGATCCCGGTCGGAATCTCGGACGGTTGAATGATCCAGCGGCCCAAAGTGTCGGCAGTGATGACCAGCAAGGCTCCGACCAGCGCCGTTACCGGAAGCAGCATTTGATGCTTCGCACCGACCAAGCGCCTGGCCAGATGCGGCGCTATAAGCCCGACGAATCCGATGCCGCCGCTCACCGCGACGCAGGAGGCAGCCAGTCCGACCGCCGCTGCCAGCAGCTTCAATTGCTCCCTTGTAACGGAGGCTCCCAGTCCGGTCGCCGTCGGCTCTCCAAGATTGAGAACGTTCATCACCTGCGCTTTGTACATCACGAAGGGCAGCAGCACAAGCATCCATGGGAGCAATGCCAGGACGAACTTCCAGCTCGAGCCCCAGATGCTGCCTGCTAGCCAGGTGGCAACAAACTGATATTTTTCTGGGCTTAAACGTAGCGTCAGCACGATCATAGCCGCACTGATGCCGGACGCTACGGCGATTCCCGTCAACAGAAGGCCCGTCGGCTTAAAGCCCTGATTCTTCTTGTATGCCAGCACGCATATCAATGCGGCGGTGCCGCCCGCTCCAATCAGGGCAAGTACCGGCAGCAGAAAGACCGGGGCAGCCGCCGTGCTCGGGAAAAATGAAATGAACAGCATAACCATTAATCCGGCTCCCGCATTGATCCCCAAAATGCCGGGGTCCGCCAGCTCATTACGGGAAATGCCCTGCATAACGCAGCCGGATATCGCCAACCCGGCACCAATCAGAAGCGAAATGACGATCCGCGGCAAGCGGAATTCGAACAGCACCAGCTCTTGCTTGTCCGTCCCGCCGCCAAACAAGGTTTTTATGACCTCAAGCGGCGATAAGCGAATGACCCCCGTGTTCATGCTGATCAGAAATACCAGAATGATTAATGCACCCAGGACAGATAGCGTCATAATCTTGCGCTTCCTGCCTTTACGCTCGTGCATGGTATGGGTAACGGCATCCATCTACAGCTCCCTCCTTTCTTTGCGTGCCAAGTAAAGGAAGAAGGGCACACCGATCAGTGCGATGATCGAGCCCACAGGCGTCTCGTATGGGGGATTCACCATTCTTGCCGCCAGGTCGGCTATGACGACCAGCAAGCTTCCCAGTACGGCCGAGCAGGGAATGATGAGCCGGTAGTCGACGCCGACAAGCTTCCGGGTAAGGTGCGGAATCATCAGACCGACGAAGCCTACCGCACCGACAACCGAGACGGCAGCCCCAGCCAGCACCAGCACGATTACCGTACCGCCCAGCTTGACAAGTCCCGTTCGCTGACCGAGTCCCTTGGCGATATCGTCGCCGAGGCTGAGCATGGTAATGGAACGCGACAATGCAATAGCGCCCAATATAGCAGCAGCTATCCAAGGCAGCATAATTTTCAGATGAACCCACTTAATCCCCGCGGTACCGCCGGCATACCAGAACGCCATGTCCTGTCCGACCTGAAAATACAAAGCGATGCCTTCGCTCAGCGCGCTTAGCAGAGCGCTCAGCGCCGCACCCGCCAGTACGAGACGAACCGGTGTGAGACCGCCTTTTGCCATGGAACTGACTCCGTACACGAGCACGGCACCCAGGCCAGCCCCCAGGAACGAGAACAGAATCAGGTACATATACGGCAATCCCGGAAAAAATGCAAAGCAGATCGCAATGACAAATCCGGCTCCCGCATTTAATCCGAGCAGACCCGAATCAGCTAGCGGATTTCGGGTCATGCCCTGCATGATCGCACCCGATACGGCAAAGCAGGCACCCACCATCGCTCCGCCGAGGACCCTCGGCAGCCGAAGCTCCTGAATAATCTGATGCTCCGTCACATCGGGATTAAAGAAGAACACCGCTTCCCATACGTTTCGCAGATCGATGTCGGCCGCGCCGAGCGATATGGATAAAGCTATGCCAAGCACCAATGCTGCCACGCCCCCGGTAAGAATCAGGGTCGCAGCCCATGGGCGCCCTTTGATATTGGCGTGGGTCTTGGCATCCGTAATACTTGGATTGGACGTGTTTGATGACATCATTTTCCCCTCAATTTTATGATATTGATTATCATTATCATTGGTAACTATAAAATAGACACCTTTCTTCGTCCATGGACAATTTGAATTTCTCCTTGGAAAAAAGTCCATGTCCAAGTCAAGCACTTTTTTCCAGGTCTATCGCAGCAATCCGAATTAAGTGTTCGTTTAAACCCTGATTTGTTGTCTGTTGACATATAAGCCGCCGGTCCATTACAATAAATGCTAATTGAATGAGGCGATGGAGTTCGCCATAACCGCTTCCACAGCTAATGACTCCTACCAGAGGTCGCTTTCCTGGTAGGAGTCTGTTTGTGTATAGGGGGGTTAGCGGCGAATCTATAGAAACGGGTGAGCTTGCATGAAAAAAAAATGGATTGAAAGCGCCGGGAAACGGTCATTGGCCTTGTTATCCGGTTACTTCATCAAATGGGTCGTTCTGGGAAGCCTCGTGGGATTGATGACGGGCAGTGCCTCCGCCTTCTTTCTCTACAGTCTGGACTACGTAACCTCCCTTCGCTTGGGAAATCCATGGCTGTTATACCTTCTTCCCTTGGGAGGTGCCGCAGTCAGCTTCCTTTATTACAAGTTCGGCAAGAGCAGTGCCAAGGGAAATAATCTTATTTTGGAACAAATTCATGGCGGAACCGAAAGCATTCCATTGCGAATGGCGCCGTTGGTGCTGATCGGTACTTTAATCACCCATCTATTCGGGGGGTCGGCAGGTCGTGAAGGCACCGCCGTTCAGATGGGGGGCAGCTTGTCGGAGTGGCTCGGCAAACTTATCCGCGTAACGCCTGCGGATCGAAAAATACTGTTGATCTGCGGAATCAGCGGCGGTTTCGGATCGATCTTCGGCACGCCGCTGGCCGGCACGCTGTTCGGGCTTGAAGTCCTTGCCATCGGGCTGGTCTCGCATCAGGCTCTCCTGCCTGCATTCGCGGCCAGTATGGTCGGAAACCTGACCGCTACCTCTTTATGGGGCGTCAGCCATCTGCATTATCCGATCGGAGATATTCCGGCATTGGGTTTTATGGTGATCATGAAGGTCGTCTTCGCCTCATTGCTATTCGGTCTGACAAGCCGGCTGTTCAGTGAGCTAACCCATTCGCTCAAGCGGTGGTACGGTTATGTTTTTCACAATCCGATGGTCAAAAGCGCTGCAGGAGGCGTCATCATCATTGGGCTGGTCTACCTGCTCGGAACCCGCGATTATCTGGGGCTGGGCATCCCGCTGATTGAAGCGGCCTTCGCTGGCGAAGTTTCGCCTTTTGCTTTTCTGGGCAAAATTATCTTTACCTCGCTGACGCTCGGAGCAGGGTTCCAGGGAGGCGAAGTCACCCCGTTATTTGCTATCGGGGCAATGCTGGGCAGCGCATTGTCGGAGTGGATCGGATTGCATGCCCCTTTCTTGGCTGCTTTAGGTTTCATCGCGGTATTTTGCGGAGCGACAAACACCCCGATTGCTTGCTTTATTATGGGAATCGAGCTGTTCGGCGGTGAAGGCGCGGTGTATATGTTTATGGCCTGCGTCATCAGCTACCTCTTTTCCGGTCACTCCGGCATATACACATCGCAACTTATAGGCACTTCCAAACACCCGCAGCTTTCGTACCCGCCGGGCACGACCCTTGCCGGATCGAAGGCGTTTAACCAACGCAAAGACAACAAAAAGACGTCCGAGTAATCGGACGTCTTTTGCCTTTACACCGAGCTTTTACGAATCGAGCGGTAGCTGGAGAGTGCGAGGATAACCGAGATGGGAATGAGCCACAGGGACAATTCAAAGGCGGTGTATCTGACAACCCAGTCAATCACTTGCCCCCACCAGCCGTAGTGGGTGACCAGAACGCTGGCCCCCGACAATAGAATGAAATAGGCCGCGAACATAACAAAGGTCTTGATGCCGCGATGACGAAGATAGAACACGCCGATTCCTATCCCGATAAAGGCAAAGGTAAGCAGCAAAATGAAATAAATGATGAATTGTTCGAATAACGTGCCGTCATTCAAATACGGCAGTTTGAAGAACGATAACCGTTCTCCCCAAGAGCTCGTTAAGCTTTCTATTTCGGCTAATGCCAATAATATAATCGACGTTAAGACGCTGTACGATACCACCATCAGAACAGAGCCCAGATAGAAGTCCGTTCTTCGAATGCTGAATCCGAGGGAGAAGGGAAACAGCTGGAGCACCGATACCAGAGCCGCGATAAACACATAGATAAAGATCGTTGCCAAACCCCCGGCATAGATCGCTTCACCATTAACCATTACGCTAATAATGTAATTGACCAGAAAGCTGAATGCCGTGATGGCCCAGGGCAAGTAAAACCAGGATAGTTTCTGTCTCGAATAAATATGGATTACGCCAGGAATTCCGTTCATGGTTGGACCCCCACCTTTTCGCGCTTAGTTAAATATACGATCAATTGTTGAAGGGAAACGGGGGTTGTTTCCAAGCCCAATTCCTCCGCCTCTTTTTGCAGCCTCGTTGTCGCGCTTCCCATCACCGTGACGGACAACATGGAAGCGAACGATTCCCGATGTATCACTTCGTGCCCTTGAATAAACGATTCAACCGTTCCGGAAGGACCGACGATCTTAAACGCACGCCCCCGCAAGTCATCCGTAGTATCATCAAGTAAGATTCGGCCGGAATCAATGACGATAATATGCTCCAGCAATCTGCTGACCTCATCAATCAAATGCGTGGACAGAATAATCGTGCGCGGATGATTCGTGTAATCCTCGATCAGATGATCATAGAACAGCTCCCTGGCCACGGCGTCCAGTCCAAGATAAGGTTCATCAAAGATCGTTATGGGCGCGCGGCTGGCGAGTCCGACGATGATGCCTACCGATGAGAGCATGCCGCGGGACAATCTCTTTACGAGTCGTTTCATAGGCAGCCGGAAAACCTCGATCAGTTTATTCGCATATGCCGCATCCCAATTCGGATAAACGTTGGCGGCAATTCCCATAACGTCCTTGACCGTAAAGATATCCGGATATTTCTGGCCTTCCTTAATGAAGCATACCTGCCGGATCACCTTATGATTTTCGTATGGATGTTCTCCGAATACGCGAATCTCCCCTTGGCTCGGGAACAGCTGCGCCGTTATCATCTGCATGATGGTCGTTTTGCCCGCGCCGTTCCTGCCCAGCAATCCATAGATCTTATTCGCCTCGATGGTAAAGCTTACATTATCGACAGCCGTCGCATCCTTGTATGCCTTGCTCAAATTCTTAACTTCGATCACGGTTTGGCTCATCAGTCTTGCTCCCCTCTGCGAATCATTTCCGACAATTGATCTTTGGTAATCCCAAGTTTGGCCGCTTCCTTAACCATGGCGACCACATACTGTTCATAAAACTCCGTCTTGCGCTTCTCCATCAGCAGTTCACGAGCTCCAGAAGCTACAAACATGCCAATCCCCCGTTTCTTGTACAAAATTCCTTGATCGACCAGCAGATTAACCCCTTTGGCAGCTGTAGCCGGATTGATCTGGTAAAAGGCTGCAAACTGATTCGTTGATGGAACCTGCGTTTCCTCAGGCAGTCGTGCTTCGATGATGTCGTCTTCAATTTTGTCGGCAATTTGCATGAATATCGGTCTGCTGTCATCAATCTGAAATGCCATTTACCTCACCAACTTTCGTTTATAACCTCGTTACATAATTGGTTAGTTACTCATGTAATTAACCATATAAGAGATGAGCTTCTTTGTCAATGGGTGATCGGAATTTTTTTACAACGCCGTGCCATGAACATGGACTTTTGTCCTAAACAAATAGTCCCTGCAAGCCGATAAAATATAGGCACTAATACTACGCCCAATACAGATATAGAGACAAAGGAGCTTGAGAGGAAACATGAAAAGAATCATTGCAATCATTGTACTGGCCATGCTGACGGTCATCACGCCGCTTTATGCCGCATCCGCCCCCAAAAATTTGGCCTACGTGGACAAGAACAGCCAATCCTTCATCTCGGTCGGGGTACTCAAGACCTATGACGGTGTAAAGGTAGCTTATACAGCTGCAGAGAAGAAACTCAACATCACACGAGACGATACAGCCCTCACGCTGTACCTGGGCAGTCGGAATGCTTATGTAAACGGCAAAAAGGTGCAGGCAAAAGCAGCCCCGTTCTCCGAGAACGGCACCACATATGTACCGCTGCAATTTGTCAGCCAGCATCTTGGCCTTAAGCTGTCCTGGAGCAATAACAGATCCACCCTGAACATTACGGACGGCAGCGTGTCAAACACCCTTCCCGTTCTTTCGGGGAACATGATGACCGGTTCATCCAAGGCCGTGACGTCGGCCAGAAAAACATTTAAAGTAGGAGCGCGTTCCTTCAGCGCCCAGGTCGTCACCGTTTCGCTGCTCCATCCGAAGGTGGAGCTGGACGTTGTTTTGGCAGGCAATAAAGCAGGCAAAGTCGAAGACTTGCGGAGCATAGCGAAGCGCAGCAATGCCGTGGTTGCCATCAACGGGACGTTCTTTGACGCCTATACTTCGGGAGCGTACAAAGCACCGTACGGTTATTTGGTCAGCAAAGGCAATATTTTTCACAAGGCCTCGGGAGATAACCGGACGATCTTCACCTATGACAGCAACAATCTGGCGACGATGATGCCGGGACTCGACTTCAAATCCGTATATGAAACAGGCCGTATGGAAGGAGCACTTCAAGCGGGTCCGCGTCTGTTGACCAATGGCAAGGTGACGCTGGACGTCAAGAAGGAAGGATTCAAGGATCCGAAGATACTGACCGGCGGCGGTGCGCGAAGCGCGCTCGGCATCACGAAGGACCACAAGCTGATTTTGTTGACGACAGGCGGCGCTACCATTCCCCAACTGGCGGAAATCATGAAGCAGGCAGGTGCCTACCAAGCGATGAATCTAGATGGCGGGGCCTCCAGCGGATTGTATTATAACGGCTCTTACTTAACGACGCCAGGCCGTCAGATCAGCAATGCCATCGTCGTAAAATATAAATAATGAACCCTCTCCTCTGGTTAACCGGATCTTCCGCCGGCCGCCAGAGGAGTTTTATTTTATGAGCAGCACTACCTCCGTCTCGAACCGCATATGCTGATCAAAGAAATGTTTCACTATGAGGACCATTTGTGTAAATATATAGCAAACTGTCTATCGGGAGCCATGGGAAAGTTTGTGGTTGATTCAGCGGGGGGTGAATTCCATTACATTGTCAATAGCGGTTATTCGGACTAGAGTCAGGGACACCATGGAGCGGATATACGGGGTCTTAAAGGAATGGATCGGAAAATATCCTATCCTTTCCAAGGTTTATCACTTGTTTTCCTGGATTTCCTTGGCGGTGCTCGTTGTAAGTCTGGTTCTGATCGAAGAATCGCGTACCATGCTTGTTCAATATTTATGGTCCTTCTACGTGCTGTTTCAATTTTGGCTGTTAAGCCGGAGCAAAACGGTCGCCTGGAAGCAGGTCAGCTTATTTGTTCTCTCGGGCGTTCTCTTGGTCATTCCCTTGACCAACGGGACCATGCAGGGTCTGCATATGATATTCGGAGGACGGACGACCGACACATGGTCATTTGCCGTCATGACCCCCATCATCGAGGAAATTTACAAGCTGCTGCCGCTGGCAGTATATTTGTTTTTTTCAAGAAGAGCCACTTCATTGAGCCTCGGCGATTACGTATTATTGGGCGCTGCTCCCGGCATTGGCTTTCAATTTATGGAGGAGCTGTCTAGACGGCTGGTCCAAAGCAATTACGGAGTTTCTTTTCTTGGCGGCAAAACGCTGCATTGGGAGTTCTTCGATTGGTTTCCCGGCTACTTCGAGGAAAGCTTTATTCCTACCATGATGAATGTTACGCATCCTGTACATAGTGCCATGATCGCGCTCGGCATCGGCCTCGCTTTTCGCTTCTCCAAACGCCTCACACGCTGGGCCTATGCTTTTCCGGCGATCCTGCTGCTCTGGGCTATCCTGAATCACGCGGCCTGGAATGGCCAGAATCGGCTGCCGGATTGGATACTTGCCCTTCATGAGTGGACCGGGGAGGGCTACCGAACCGAAGGATTCTTCCTGACCCTGCTTGTTCTCGGCTTGTTCATCGACTACTGGGACCTGCATCGAATACGGGATCGATTGCCTGTGCTTAAGGGGGAAGCCCTCATCAATCCGTTAACGGAGCTTTGGCAGATGACGCGGGCTTTGTTTACGGACCGGAAGCGCCTGGGCTACTTGATCGGTTTCTACCGTGAGCGGCGCGAGCTCGGATACTCGCTGCTGTACGGCAATCTCGAAGCCGCGGGCCAAAGGGATCAGGTTCAGGACAATGTAAGAAAGTATTCTGCCGTTCTGGGAGCCATCGGAATCCTCATGCTAGCTGCCGGGATCCTAGCCAGCGTTGGCGACTTCATGACGGCAGCGGACGCCTCCTGCTTTGCGTGCCTGTTCGACTCCCTCCAGAATTGGTGGGATCGACTTAGCGGCTGGGAACAAGTGGGAATCATATTGGGTGCCTTTGCCCTGTCCCTGCTGTTTGTCAGCTTCTGGCCGGCACTCGGCATTGCCATGACAGGTGCCGGCATTGCCGCAGGGGGACACGAAATCGCTGGATACATCCGCGATCCGAAGAAGCTGCTTTCACCTCAAAATGCGGCCGCTGCCGTGTTAGCCGTGATCCTCAGCCGGATCCCGGTCGGCAAAGGCCTCTCGTGGCTGTCCAATAAACTGGGCCCACGGGCAAGAAGATGGTTGGATTCGCTCACCGATAAATTCGGCTCGAAGACGCGCGAAAAGCCGGATGGGCCCCATGAACAACCGCGAGAGAATCCACGGAAGCATGACGATGACCATGAGCATAATAAGCCGGACGAAGACAAACCGAATCAAGATAAACCGGATAACGAAAAGCCCGATGAAGATAAGCCGAGTGACAAACCCGATAACGAAAAGCCGGACGAATCAAACGACACCCCCCAAGAGGCACCGAGATATTCCGGGGAGCTGCAGAAGGTCAACAAGCCGGACGCAGCCGCCGATGCGCTGGCGGAGCGGCTTGGCGGAGAATCAAGGATGAAGTTTGATTCCGATCCCATCGGCCGGGAATTCGATGCGATTAGCGATGAATACATCGCCCAGACCAAGCCTGCCCTCCAGCAGGTGAACAAAAAGGTGCGCGATCAAATGAAAGCGACCTTCGAAGCTGCCGAGCAAACCGGCAGAAAGGTCTATTATCATTTTGAAGGGGAGCCTGCCCAATCGGTTATTGACAAACTGCATGAATACAGCCAAAGATATGGAATAGAAGTCCACATCGATACCGATCCACTATAACGACGAGGAGTGAGCTTTCATGTACGAATTTCACGGCTGGGCTACCATTCAAGAGAGTCCTGCGGAAGCGGATGCCGGGCAGCTCGATATGATCATTCAGAAAATACAGCTTAAAATTACCGAATTCGCATGGGGCAGCGGCTTGTTATCCTTAAATGCGGCCAACGGCTCATATTATCTTCATGTCGGCGGGTTTACCAACCGCAAGGGAGCCGAAGCTGCCGAGATTGTAGCGTTGTACCAATTGATTGGCGAAATCGCTCCCGGTTCATACGGTTTGCTGTACACCCGGGACGATGAGAACTTGGAAGGCTACGATAACGAGTTCCGGGTTCAAGTGCTGGCACGCGGACAATTACAGGAGCAGCGCGACGCGTTCCTCTCTCCTTGCGTGCCGGTGATCGAAGATCAAGTCGACTAACGACGATATCCGCAGGGTCCTTGCTTCGAATCTATGCGTTTCGTTGTCTTAAAAAATCCCGCATCCCTTCATGCCATGTTTCCATGGAAGACGGGGTGCGGGATTTCTGGTTTATCTGAATATGGCCTGGTTCGATGTAACACTTGTCGAACGAGCTTTTAAAAAGCCCTTAAGCACGTCCATTCAATTCATCGATCGTTGCTTGAACGATGATCCGCAGGCCCTTCAGCATCGTTTCATGCGATAGGGTCGGCAGGGACGGCTTCTCCACGGCCATCTCCGTCGAAGCCGGAAAATGCACGAAGCCGGCAATAGCAGACCGTTGCTCGCGCCGGATTTCATTCAGAATCGCATACATCGTATTGTTGCAAATATACGTTCCGGCTGTATTGGATACCGCTGCCGGTATCCCTGCTTCCTTCAGCCGGTCGACCATCAAACGGATCGGAAGGGTTGAGAACAATCCGTCCGGTCCGTCAACGTCTATAGGCTCGTCTTGCGGCCGTGCACCCCGATTATCCGTCATCGTCGAATCCGGCGGTATGTCCTTGATGTTAATCGCGATCCGTTCCGGCGTAATGGCGGTCCGGCCCCCCGCCACACCGCAAGCGATGACCGCATCGGGTTCGCATGCCTTCATCTCCTGCAGCAGAATGTCCGCGCATTCGTCGTAATGCACGGGAAGAAGCAGCGTCCGGATCTCGGCCCCAGGAAAGACCTCTTGCCGGATCTCCTCAACCAGTCTCTCCGTAGGATTGACGGAACTCCCGCCAAAGGGCTCAAAGCCTGAAATTAATATTTTTAACATATGGCATATCTCCTGTACTCGTTATGTAAGCTGCCCGGGTCATTCGTAAATATTTAACTGATCATTACGATTGGATCGCTTGTACGTTGACGCCCTCGGCTTCAAGCCGGGATCGCAAGGTGGTGGCGAATAGCGATGCGTGCGCACCGTCTCCATGTATGCAAACGGTGTCCGCTGTTATCGGGATCAGCTTGCCGGTCAAGGATACCACCACGTTTTCCTTAACCATCCTCACCACCTGCGCGACGGAAGCTTCGGGATCGGTGATGACGGCATCCGGCCGATTCCTCGGCGTGAGGGAGCCGTCGTCCTGGTACGTGCGGTCCGCAAACACTTCACTGGCTGTTCGAAGCCCTGCTGCTTCCCCTGCCGCGATCAGCTCGCTGCCTGCCAATCCAAACAGAATGAGGGTCGGATCGATTTGTTTGATGGCGGAGGCAATCGCGTCTGCCAGGGGCCTGGAGGCTGCTGCCATATTATAAAGGGCTCCATGCGGCTTTACATGCTGAAGCCCGGCTCCTTCCTGTATCGCAAAAGCCATCAAGGCCCCCACCTGATAGGTGACCATGTCATAAGCCTCAACGGGCGTAATGTCCATCCTTCTTCTTCCGAAACCGGCCAAATCGGGCAAGCCCGGATGCGCGCCGATGGCGGCGCCGCTCTCGACCGCCTGACGCACCGTTGCCCGCATGACGGCCGGATCGCCTGCATGGAACCCGCAAGCGATGTTAGCCGAGGTGATGCTTCGAAGCAGCTTCTTATCGTTGCCCAGCTTGTAAGCTCCGTAGCTCTCTCCCATATCGCAGTTCAGGTCCACTCGAACCATGGCGAAATCACCACTCCTTTAATTTATGCTTGATCATCGCTTCCATCATTCGAAGCTCCCGGGCGCGGGCCGCGTATAACCGTTCCGCTGCCGCCAAGGAAATTTCCGCAAAACGGATGCTGGCGCCTGGCGGCAGCTGGGCGATCAGCGAGATATCGACCGAAGCCACCTGCGCGATTTTGGGATAGCCGCCAAGCGTCTGCCGATCCGCCATCAGAATAATCGGCTGGCCATCGGAGGGAACCTGTACCGTTCCCAAAGCAACCGGCTCGGATACGTATTCCTTTGCTTGCCTTAATGTCAGCGGCGGACCGGACAATCGGTAGCCCATACGATCCGATTGCGGAGTAACGGTGAACCGATCCCGGAACAACGCTCGCTGGCTGTCGTCGTCAAAATCATCGAATTGACGTCCGTTCAGCACGCGCACCACCGCATCTTGCCCGGTGAAGTCATACCCTGAAGCAGAAACGGACCATTTCGCGGTGAGAAAGCCGCCGGAATCGTCAACATGAAGGTTTCGTTCAGACGAATCCACCGGAAGCCGGGAAGGATGGGCATGCAGCGTATCCCCTTGCTTGAGCGCTCTTCCCTCATATCCGCCGATACCTGCCCTTAAATACGTGCTGAGGCTGCCCATGACCGGCGGGACATCAAATCCGCCGGATACGGACATATAAGCGCGGCACCCCGCTGCCGGCTGTTGAAAGCTCAGCACACGCCCCGCTTTGACCAGCACCGGGCGCCACATGGGCACCTTTACGCCATCGATTAGCGGCGATAAATCCCCGCCTGTAAGGGCAATCCAACAATTGTCGTGAAATTCAACGGCCAATCCTGACCATGTGATCTCCAGAACGGCGTGTTCGCCCTCATTGCCGACAAGTCGGTTGGCAAGCCGATAGGCATAGTCGTCCATGGCTCCAGCCGTAATGATACCGTACCTGCCGTAACCCCGTCTCCCTGAATCCTGAAGAGTCGCCAGCAGACCCGGCTTGATGACGGTCATGCTCATAGTCTCACTTCCCTTAACCGCTCGTATTCCTCGGCTTGAATGGGCCGGAACCGAATATACTGCCCGCTTTTCAACAGCGTTGGCGGCTCGGCGCCGGGACGAAACAATGCGAGCGGCGTCCGGCCGATAATCTGCCAGCCGCCCGGCGTTTCAATCGGATAGATGCCGGTTTGCGTCCCGGCGATTCCAACGGAACCAGCCGGTATTCGCAGTCTGGGCGTCTTTCTCCTCTGGGTTGCGATTTGCTCCGGGATTCCTCCTACATACGGAAACCCGGGGGCGAAACCGATGGCATAGATCAAGTAATCCTGCCCGGAATGAATCTTGACGACATCCAAGGGCGACAGATGATTCTTCCGGGCCACCTCGTCCAAATCCGGCCCGAATTCGCCTCCGTAACAAACCGGAATATCGACAACCTCGTAAGGCCTCCGGTTCTCGTCTGCCGTGTTCGCCTCCATCCGCTGTTCCAGCATCGAGCATACATATGCAAATACCGTATCGAATCCGTCAGGCTTTTCGATCTTATGATAATCGTAGTAAACCGCGATGCTCGTAAACGACGGGATGCATTCGATCCAGCCCATAAATGGCTCCCGTTCCAATCGCCTCGTCATGTCTGTGACCTGACGATGCACCTTCTCGCTCACGAAGTCCGCAAATTGAATGAGGACGGCCGAATCCCCAAGGGGGTAGAACGTATAGGACTTGCTCATCGTACATCCTCCGTTCTGTATGTACTAACCTGATCTCCGTCTATCCTGAAAGGATTATCCCTATGATAGCAGAGAAACAGGCATTCGTTGAATACGAAATTCTATTATCATCGATGAACATGAGAAACGGTCAGCTTCGTGCCGAACATGCCGCCGGATGCTGTTGCTGCCCTTTTTGCATAAAATTTAGGCATCCTTGGCAAAATACAGAAGTCGTACTAGCATAAGGAGGTGCCACTATGAGCGAACAAAACCGTAACAGCAACGAACCGACAAAAGCGGAAGTCCAGACTACGAAATTGAACAAAATGCCGGTTCCAGGTGAATTTGACACCGAGTTCTCTGCCGAAGAAGCAGCCGAGGTGTTTGAACAGCAGCAGCCTAACGCGGGTCAAAACACCGATAACCAATCATAATAACATGCAGAAGACCTCACGTATGATCCGTTTTACGGGATCACGGTGAGGTCTTTTTAGTCGGTCATCTAACAAGCGAACCGGATTTGCGACTTAAAGCACCCCGCCCTGGATCAGCGTTTATATCCCTTTGGTGCCAATCCGCTTGGCGAGCTCCGCCAAATCCTGCCCTTTGAGGGCGCCCTCCACCAGCTGCGGAAGAAGCGCAGGAGTGCATGCGAAGCAAGGGGTGCCGTCCCGGGACAGCTGTTTGGCTACCTGCTCGTCATAGAAGGGTTTACCCTCGTCGGATAAAGCGAGAAGACACATCGTCTTGACCCCCGCTTCCCGCAATTCGCGCATGCGCCGGATCAGTCCGGCCTGATTGCCGCCTTCATACAGGTCTGAAATGATGATGAACAGCGTCTTTTTCGGCTCCTCGATAAACTGCTCGCAATAAGCGACCGATTTATGAATATCCGTCCCGCCGCCGAGCTGGATCCCGAACAGCATATCCACCGGGTCATGGGCACACTGCTCGGTCAGATCAACGACTTCCGTATCGAAAACCACCACGCGGGTGTCCAGCGAGGGAATGCTGGCAAATATGGATCCTACAACCGAAGCCCAGATCACGGATTCCGCCATGGAACCGCTTTGGTCGATATCCACGATGACGGTCCATTCCTTGCTCCGTTTGGCTCTGTCAAAATAGTAAAAACGCTCCGGCACGATCTGTTTGCGGTCCGCATCATAGTTTTTCAGATTGCGCTGTATCGTCCGCTTCCAATCGATCCCGCTGAGCCAAGGGAGCGGCGTATGCTGCCTGCGGTTCAAGGCCCCGGTCACCGCCCGGCGGATATCCTCGTGAAGGCGCTGAACCAGCTCATCCACAACCGCCTTCACCAGCTGGCGTGCCGTTTCCTTCGTTTTCTCGGGGATTTTCCCCTTCAGGGACAGCAGCGTGCCGACCAGCTGTATATCCGGCTTGACCGTAGCCAGCACCTCGGGCTCAAAAAGCAGCTGCTTCCAGCCTTTTCGTTCCATGGCATCATTCTGGATAATGGACACCACGTCTTCCGGAAAAAAGGAGCGGACGTCACCCAGCCACTGCGCGAGCCGAGGGGCCGACTTCCCCTGTCCGGCTCCCCGCTGTCCCGAGGGCGCGCTGCCTGCATCCGTCCCGCCGTCCGTATTATCGTATATTGCAGCAAGCGCGCGGTCCATGATGCGTTCTTCCTCCGACAGCTGAATGCTCCCGTCGGGGCTGAAGCCCGCGAGCTGAGACTCTGCCGACTGGCCCAGAATGAGCCGCCATCGCGATACTTGGTTGGATTCTTGCATACTGCTCATAGCCTAAAAATCCTCAAAATCAAAATCATTCAATTCGTCCAGCATTTTTGCTTCTTCCTCCTTCAAGTCACCGGTCAAAATCTCGGCGGCCTGCTCTGCGTTCACGCCCCAAAGTTCGCCAAGCAACTCTGCTATCATCGTCTTTTCCTTGGGCGAGAAGCTGCTGAACGCCCTGCGCAGAAAAACAAGGGCGCGCGCGAACTCCTCATCGTCCAGGGACAGGATGTATTCATTCAGCTGCTCCCACAAGCTTAACCGTGATAGCAGGGCATAACGGTTCCGCATCGATAAGCCCTCGAACCATCCAGCCCCCAAATCGGCCGGAATGCCGGGGGAGAGTCTGCGCGAAACTTCTTCGGCGCACTGCTGCGCGGAAATCGCGTTCCGCTCCATTAAGACCGCGCAGGCATACCCCGACAGACGGGCATTGAGATCATCCCTTTCCGACAAATGCCGAAGCTCTTGCAGCCAAAGTTCCTCGTCTACCTGCTCGGCATGCTCCATCGCAACGCTGTTCAGCTCATTCATAGCGGTGATCATCGAGCCGGACACCTCATCGCTGCACTGGCTGCCATCAAGCAGGAACAAGCAAGCGCGCATAAACAGCTGCTGAAGCAGCGGCACTAACGGCTCCGTATCCATTCGCCGGACCCCGCCATAACGGATCATCACGGATAACGACCGGGAAGCGGCCGCGATCTGTACGACATCACGGCTGTCCACAGCCAGCTTCTGCAGGGTCTGCCTGCCTGCTTCCATCTGGTGAATCATCCCGCACTCATAGGCGATTCGGATAAGCGAAGAGGCTTCGGCAATCGAGCTGCAGTCCGCCAGCTTCTGTTGGAGCATATAAGCGGCGGCTACTTCTACCGTCTCTCCCAGCAGCGTGGACTCCACGACCTGGATTTCAACCTCAGGCGTCCATTTCACAACCCAGTGCTCCGCCCACGCCGCCTGCTCCTGCCCGCTCGGCCTCGCGCTGACGAAGTCAATCCCCAGCAGCTTCAAGCGGTGAAACAAGAAGGAACGGTTCAAATCCAGATAGGCGGATTCTTTCGAAGCAACCCTCCGGTTTTCGCGCAAATCCAGAATTACATCGCTGGCCACAACCGATTTATATTTCTCCAGCTTCAACCTTTTGAGCTGGCGGTTCAGGTCGTCCTGGATCGGCGTCTGGCTGACGCCTTCGGCCAGCTCGCCGATCGCCGTGCCGATATCCGTTCGGGCAAGCTCCTCTGCCACGACGGCAAGCTCACCGCGCCCAAGCAGCGTCTGGGCCGCATCCCGCAAATCCCGCAAGGTGGGGATGCCGCCCCCATGGAGCGCGGCGAGCGACTCCGCCAGCCGGACGGCTTCGATCACTTCTGCCGTTGACCGGTGGGTCCCTTTCTTTCTCATCGAGCCCGCCACCAAGGATAAATACTGATGCGGCAATTCCGTTAGCGCGCCCTTCAGCATCCGTTCCCACATCATTTCAAAATAATGGGGAGCCGCATTTCCTGCGCCATAGCCGGAAATAGACGACAGTTTATAGTAAGAGTATGGCATCAGGGTCAGTTTGGTTGCCCGGGAAGGCAGCTGAGTTAATTCCTCGTCGCTCATCGGGTTAGACAAATCGCTAAGGGCAGGGGCATGGTATGCCCCGCAGACGACTACAATGCGTTCGGGCTCATGCCCCGCCGCAATCGCTTCAACAATCTGACGGCGCATGTAAGACTCCCGAACGGCATTGTAGGCGTACTCCACTGTATCCTCAAGCCGTTCTCTCTCCTCCGAAAGCTCTCGCATATGCCCGGAAAAAGCCGTTATGGATTGCCGGTAAGACCCCGCGTTTAAATTATGTTCATAACTCCGCTCCCAGTACATATCGTAATCGTATTCGCCAGCAAGCTCGGCTATCCGCTCATATACGGATTTTCCGGCCGGCAGGCTATCATCCGACGGCTCTGCTGCACCTGAAACGCTTCCCGGCTTCCCGTCTTCGGACTCTTCCCCGCCAGAACCGCCTACCGGGCTGCGGCGGAGCTCCTGAAGGCATACGGCTGAGGACGACGGCAGATCGATAAATGCGGCGTAGGCTCCATGCTTCTGCGCCCATTTCATCGCCTGATATTCCGGAGAATATACCGCAAAAGGCCAAAGTACGGTTTGTACCGGCACTTCTTCGGTAAATGCCAATATGGCAACCGGCGGCTTTGTCGTGGCATGGACCAGATGCCGGATTTCCCCGCTAGCGTCAGACGGTCCTTCAATGAGGACGGCGGTGGGATCGATCTCATCCAGAAAATCTACTAAATGCTTCGCACCGGCGGGTGACAAATGCCGAACGCCAAAAACATGGATGCCGGCGGCATTCACTTGTTTATCTCCTTACATGCTTGATATAAGCTCCGCCACTCGGCACCGCGCTTTTTCATCACGTTGTCGAGATATTCCTTCCACACGAGCCGGTCCTTATCATCATCCTTCACGATCGCGCCTTGAAGTCCTGCTGCCAAATCCTCGTCGGTGAGCTCCCCGCTGCCAAAGCTGGCTGCCAGCGCCATGCTGTTGGTCAGGAGCGAAATCGCTTCAGCCGTCGAGATTACCCCGGCAGGAGACTTCACTTTTTCCTTTTTATCCAGGGTCATGCCGCTGCGCAGCTCGCGAAAGATGGTAACTACCTTAAGCAGTGCTTCATCTGCAGGAGCAGCAGCCTGAAGATCGTAAGAGGAAGCAATCTCCGACACCCGTTTCTTCACGATTTCGATTTCGGTTTCCAGATCCGCAGGAGCCGGAAGCACGATGATGTTGAAACGGCGCTTCAGCGCGGTCGACATCTCATTGACCCCGCGGTCTCTCGTATTCGCTGTAGCGATAATCGAGAAGCCTTTTCGGGCATTCATTTCTTTTCCGAGTTCAGGCACCGATATCGTCTTTTCGGACAAAATGGAGATGAGGGCATCCTGTACCTCCGAGGCGCAGCGGGAAATCTCTTCGAACCGGGCGATCCCGCCCGCTTCCATCGCCCGCATGATCGGGCTCTGCACCAGCGCTTCGGGGGTTGGGCCTTGGGCAAGCAGCATGGCGTAGTTCCAGGAATACCGCACGTGTTCTTCGCTTGTTCCAGCCGTGCCCTGTACGACCAATCCGGAATTTCCATAGATTGCTGCCGCCAGATTTTCGGACAGCCAGGATTTGGCCGTGCCCGGTTCCCCGATCAATAACAGGGCGCGGTCGGTTACCAGGGTAGCGACCGCCATCTCGATCAGTCGTTGGTTTCCGATATATTTAGGCGTGATTTCCGTCTTGCCGGCCTTGCCGCCAACGATGAATTTGAGTACGGATTGAGGGGACATCTGCCATCCGGCAGGAATTTTCCCGGTATCCTCCTTGCGCAGCGCTTCCAGCTCATGACGAAACAGTATTTCCGCGGGCTGACGCATGATATCTTCCAATTGCTCTTGACCTGCTCCCATGGTTCCACTCCTTAATATTTATTGTTCTTTCATCTTGCGAAGGATATATCGAAGCTGATCCTCGGCGTTGTCCTTGTAGTTGCCCAGGACCGCATGAACGCGGTCATGATAATCTGCAGGCAACCGGCACAGCTGCGAGAATGTAAAAGGCTCGATCATGTAGCAGTCCTGATTGCGCTTATCCTCAAGAGCGGCCACAACAGCTTCAAACAGCTCTTCATCCTTTATGCCAGTACGAACAAGACCCATAATAATCAGATTGGCAAACCGGCTGCGGAATTCCGGCGAATTCTGCAGCTTTGCCAGCAAATACGATTCAGCTTTCCGATGTCCCCGGCGGGCGAACGCGCTGACCAGCGCCAGCTCATCCTGCTCGATCAACAACTCCAGCCATCTGTCATCCCAGCACGCCAGCAGCTGCTCTTGCGGGAGCATCTCCACGTAATACGTGTAGCTCTCCTTGCCCGCAAACGGCATTACTTCCTCATAAGGCTTATACTGCCTGGTGATTACCAGATCAGATAGGGTATCCAAAAGCTTTTTCCGCTCTTTGGCCGCGTTGCTGAGCGGCGACGAGGCGAAGCCTTGCAACAGAACGTCCTTGTATTGTTCATATACGCGTTCAGGCGGCAGCACGCGCGTTGCTTTTTGGAATACCTCGCGGACATAAGAGCCGCTGTGTCTATATTGCTCTATATCATTCTCCGCATTTTGGCGCAGCAGTTCCCTGGCTTCCCCGGAATCCACGCGATTCATGTAGATGACCGCTTCATTCATCAGATAGGTCCATCCTAGAGACTTGATGTATAAGGCATACTGCTGAAGCACGTTCCGGTACAGCTCCTCGAGCTCCGGATTTTGTTTGTCGTGCAGGGCCCACAAACAGCGTTTCACCTTGATCCAGCTTTCCTCCAGCTTTTGCTTGTCGCCCAGGGATTCGGAAACCGATTGAAGCTCCGCCGACAAGTCTCGTACAAGCCAATTCGTCAACAGGTCGGAACGGCATCTGCCTAAGGCAGGATTCACCAGCTCTTTGTCTTTTCCTTGAGCAGCTTCATACAACCGCCCCACGGCTTGATCGGAACCGTTCTCGGCCAGCGCGCCGTAGGCCGCCTCGCGGATGACCTTCTTCTTGCTCCTGCTCCATTCCATCAGATCCGCTTCAAACTCTTCGTACGGCGCAAGCAATTTGATCGCCATGCACCGCACCTCGTCGCTACCGATCTCGGCCGCTTGGCGGATCAGCTCCAGCGCTTCCTTCCCGCCTGCTGCCGCCATCACCTTCAGCTTGCGTGATTCCGGCTTTCCGCCCGCCGGATTAAAGCTTTCCATCAGAAACGGAACGATTTCCGGGCCGTACGCCGGCAGTATCTCATTGGCCGCGAGCTCGCCAATCTCGACGTAGGGGTCATTCAACGCTTCGATTGCAAGGTATACCAGACGGAAATCTTGGAACACCCCTTCCTTCCACGCTTCTTCTATGATCTCGTAACGGCCGCTGCCCGTCGTGGTCAGGGCGGTCTGTACTGCTGAAAGCTTGCGGTAGGATAAATGAGATGACAGCGAAACCGGATGATGGTCTGCCTGAAACAGTTCTCCCTCGGGTGCTGTCGTTCCTTGCGTATGCAGCACGGAGCTCAGCAGCTGGTTTAAATCCTGAAGCAGCTGTGCGGACTGGTTTTCCTTCCCGGAATCCGGCTCGATCAAGGCAAGGATTCCTTCGCCCAATCGTTTGAACACGGGAGCGCGTTCTCCCAGCTGTTGAAACTGCGGCAGCAGCCGCTTCAGGCGGAAATCGCCTGCCGCGAGCTCGCTGCCGGCGATATATAAACGCCTAACCTCTTGGTTAAGCTCCTGCAGTAATGCCGTACTCATGTTCGCTTTCCTCCTTCGTTACCCTGCTTAGTACAATAGCCGGATGATTTCGTTCGTCGTAATGATGCTTAGCGGCTGTGCCCAGAGACGGCCCGTCGCAAGGTTGTGCTCAAACATAACCAGCATGGATACGCCGCTCAGCTTCTCCTCCGGCAAATACCGCAGCATCGGCACGGTTGGTTCCATATACACATCGGCCAGCCCGATTGACTGCCCGGATTCATCCGTAATGGCATATTGCCCTTCAGCGTTCCGGCCGATCCCGGATACATGCAGCAGCATGACGGGGTTGCTGTCGCTAAGCGGATTCTTGAGCTGGTTCTTCACCTTTTTAACGGCTTCAGCATAAGAACCTGCCGCATGGTTGCGAATCCATTCCAGATCCTCTTCCGTTACCGGACTTGAGGTCATTTCTTCAAAGCGAACACGCCGGTTCATATCTCCCGGGTAGCGATACAGTACAGGGACATGGGCTTTATCAAAGAAGCTGTCTTCTTCCCGCATCAGCTTGGCGGCTTTATAAGGACGGTATTGGATCGTTCGGTGGATTTCGCCGCTGTCCTTCTGGATCCAATATCCGGTATCCACATGCTCCAGCCGCGCATCGTCGGCATAACTCAGAAATGAAAGCTGCACCAGCTCTGCTCCTTCGTTCACTAACCCATAGCTCTGCAGCTCGGTCAGCTGCCATGCATGCCCCAGCCATTCCTCTATCGTCGACTCGTGGTCCAGCCTCATATCCGGATCCTCAAGTTTTGTGGTCAGGTACTGTCTGCCCTTCTTGATCATTGCGTTCATGACGGCAAGCTGCCCCACCGCATATGTATAAGCTTTCTCCTGGTCTTCGGATGACAGAACCAGCGCCAGGCGGCGGAGTTCCGTCTGAGCACCCGATAAGTAATAATTGCCCATCTGCTTCACATGCTCCTGGATCCGCTTATGTTCTTTTTTGTCCAATGTCCCGAGTCCGTTCCGGATCAACGAGTGTATAAGCTTTTCCAGAACGTCCAAGCCTTCCAGCTGCGCTTGGAGTTTCTTTTTTAACGCCGATTTGTTAACCTTCTTCGGTTTGGGTGCTGCTCCTTCGGCTGCTTCTTTGAGCTTGCGCTCTTCCCGCTTCTCCGCCTTCTCCCGCTTGGCGGCCAAATCCTCCGGCACCTCGGCGGGGGTGAACGACGCTCCGCCTGCATAAGCATATAGCAGACCAAGCACATGTTTGCACGGAAACTGCCGGCTCGGGCAGGTGCACCGCATGACCGGCTTCTCCGGCACCGCAAAATCGGCGGACGGCAAGTAATCGGAACTTCCGCTGCCGGCACAGGTGCCGAACAACACGGCTTGATCCTCGGAATGATGCAGCTGTAAGAAACGTCCTTTTTTTACTAGACCTTGCCCGTTCTTAATGGCCGCGCTATTCGGTGCCTGCGAATCGATCCATGTCTCTGTAATCTCAACCAAACTTATACCCTCCTAAATCAAATAGCTGCGTTCAAAAACAGCAATAATATCCATTACGTTTAATCATATCGAATCTTCGTCCTGCTCCCTACCCTTCTAAAGACCTATTTAAGAACACCCATTCCTATTTAATCCATCATCCTCCTCCTTAAATGGAACATATTGTTATATTATGCTGCCGTTAAAATAAAAAAGAGCCGGCTTAGCCGGTTCTTCGAAATTTGCTATCACCCAGGAGTAGACGAACGCGCGCAATGCGGACTTAAAGATCGCCTCCGGCGTTCGCTTATCCCTTTTGTCTCCGATGCCGTTAGTCTATTCGCGCTTGATACCGCCCTGTTCGAATCTCGAGAATATACGATTCAGGGTGGGGCATGCCGGACTCCAACGCATCCTGCACGGCTTGTTCGATCGGATACGGCACACGGATGCATTGAATGTTTAACGGCGCGGGATCTTCGCTTCCATAGACTCCCTCCAGAATGACGTAAGACGCCTCGGGCAATTCAAGTGGATTGCCGACGCTGCCGGTATTAAACAGCGTTCTCCCGTCCAGATGCTGGTGATAGGCATTATGGATATCGCCGTAACCGGCGACGTCCGCGATTCTCGGGCTGCCGCACAGCGGGGAGCTGTGAAACAAGGTAGCCCGCTTCTCCTGGTCATCCCAGGGCTGGATCCGTTCGTACACGCTTCGCGGCGAAGCATGAAACAGCCGGACCCATTTCCCGCTCATCATGAATTCTATGACATAAGGGAGGCCGGCAAGATATTGCAGCCTCTCGCTTCCGAGTCTATGCTGATGCCATAGCAGCGACGGATCATCGGTCTCATTGCCAATAAAGTCGTCCCAATTCCCCTTAATGACCTGCTGGCAATGGGTTCGTACCATATCCACCGCCACATCGCCGTGCGGGCCCTTGCCGATCAAGTCGCCCAGGCAATAGATGGTTTCTATTCCGCGGCGTTGGATATCCCTAAGAACCGCCTCCAGTGCAGGGATATTTCCGTGTATGTCGGAGATTAATGCAAATTGCGCCATCAGCCGGCCTCCAAACTTTGTTTATTTCGGTTTGCTATGGTTATGGCGGAGTTGCTTTTCGTATATTCATCCTATGTCTCTTTTTAGCCAGGGATGAACCGGTTCAGCAATTCACGCCGTGCCCCAAAATCAGGTCTTTGGATTTACCAATCCAGCACTTCATTTTCCATACAATATTAACTTATAATGAAAATAGTTTGAAGCTATTCTATAAGAAAGTCAAAGGAAGGAGGTTTTGCCGTTCCATGCATTGCCGTCCGGAAGCGTTCGGGCACGCGATGCTTGTTTCAACTACATCCGCAGTACATAACGTGCATTGGAAGGAGGCAATTATACGCCGGAACGTGCCAAATCCTTATTTTGGATGTTTTAATTTTTAGTCTATTGTATTAAGGTAATCATATATTTTTACTCACGCAAGCTTGGTAACTGAATAAGATTTAAGCATCACCGACTTCACCACGTTAGGAGGCTGACGATAGTGAATACACGCAGGATGGTTAGCTTAGGGTTACTGATTCTTGTCTTGATCATCAGCGGTTGTACGGGAAATGCTTCAACCGAAAAAACGAAAACGCTTACACTTTGGTATTGGAACCGAAGCCTGGACGATGAGCTGATTAAGTCTGTTGAAAAGGAGTTTCCGGGTATCCGCATCGACGCGCAAAAAATCGGAGGCGACTTCAAATCGAAATTAAAAACAACGCTGGCCGCCGGCTCCGGAGGGCCGGACATCGTCGCATTTAACGACTGGGTGGCGGAGCTGTTTACGAGTTCGGATCGCTTCTACGATCTGTATGAGCTTGGCGCCAAAGAAATCGAACCGGATTTCCTGGATTGGAAATGGAAGCTCGGCGTTACGCCGGAAGGCGCCATGATCGCCCTGCCGATCGATACGGGACCAACGGCTTTATACTACAGAGCGGATTTGTTCGAGGAAGCCGGACTTCCGACCGAACCGGAAGATGTCCACGAGCAGCTCGGCTCCTGGGTTCAATATTTCGAGGCGGGACAGAAGCTGCAGGAGCATTTTGATCAAAAAGTGAAAATGCTCGATAACATCACGAACATTTATACCCAAATCAACGCCCAATCCGATCGCATCTATTTTGCCGAGGATGGAACGTTCATCGGCGAGTCTGCGGAATCCTCGATGAAAACGGCCTGGGATACGGCGGTAAAGGCCTCCCAAATGAAGCTGAGCGCCAACGTCAACACTTCTTCCTCAGAGTGGAATGCCGCCATGAACAACGGGCGGGTCGCTTCCTTTGTCGGTGCGGTCTGGATGAAGGAAATACTCATGCAGGCGGCGCCGGACACCACCGGCAAATGGAGGGTAGCCCGTGCACCTGGCGGTGACGGCAACAACGGCGGTTCCTTCCTTGCCATTATGAAGACAAGTAAATATCCGCAGGAAGCATTTGATGTCATGAAATACATTCAGAACCCGGAAAATCAGGTTCAGTCCTTTAAGAAGATCAACCTCTTCCCTTCCGCCAAGGACGCGCTGGATGCACCCGTCATGAAGGAACCCGAAGAATTTTTCGGAAATCAGGCGACCGGCGAGGTTTTCTCGGAATCTGCACGAAACGTTAAGCCGGCTTATTTCGGCGGGAAGTTCGCGAATGTCAACGGCATTGTCAATCGAGAGCTGTCCTCGGTTGCCCTTCAGGGCAAAAATCCCGATAAAGCCTGGGCCGACGCGCTGGCCAGGGTCAAAAAAGAACTGCTGCGCTGACCAAGGTTCTTGTTTTGCGAGGTATGGCTTTCCGATTGTTAGGAGTACTTAAATACCAACCGCTACAGGAGGTACAGTACGATGGATAATCCAATGCTGAATCGCACGCCCGTGGAACAGAAGCCTGTTCCCAAGCATCCGAAATCCCAAGACCGACTGTCTGCACAGATCTGGAAGCACCGCAAAGAATATTTGGCGATATCCCCTTTTTACATTCTATTTGCCATCTTCGGGCTGTTCCCGATCGCCTTTTCCATGTTCCTGTCCTTTCAAAAATGGGACGGCATCGGCGAGATGACCTATAACGGTCTCAATAACTATCAATTCATGCTGACCGATCCGGAATTTTGGAGAGCCGTCGGCAATACACTGCTGATCTGGATTTACTCCACGATACCGATGCTGTTCATCGCGCTGGTCGTGGCTTTCCTGCTAAATGCATCGTTCGTCCGTTTCCGCACCTTCTTTCGCATCGGTTATTTCCTGCCCAACGTCACCTCGCTTGTTGCGGTTGCCATCGTGTTCGGCACGGTCTTCTCGAACAACTACGGTCTCCTCAACTATATGTTGTCCTTGCTCGGCCTCAACTCCGTCGAATGGTTGAATAAGACGTGGGGCATTCAGTTAGCCATTTCGGTCATGGTTATATGGAGATGGGCGGGATATAACGCCATCATCTATCTTGCCGGGCTGCAGAGCATCCCGACGGTTCTGTACGAGGCAGCCAAGATCGACGGAGCCACCGGCATTCAATCCTTTTTCAGAATCACCATTCCCAATCTAAGGCCCATCATTCTCTTTACGGTCATTACGTCAACCATCGGCGGCATGCAGATCTTCACCGAGCCGCAAGTGCTGGTCGGCAATGACGGCGGCGTAAGCGGCGGCGGGATGACCATCGTCCTCTACCTGTACCGCGAAGCCTTCGTGAACAACTATTTCGGATATGGCGCTGCCGTCGGCTGGGGCATGTTCCTGCTCATCGCCCTCTTTTCCATCGTGAACTGGAAAATGGTGCAGGGCAGTCCTTCCAATGACTGAAAATGGGGGTGAATCGTATGTTCAAATGGAAATCCATTCTGCTGCACATCGGGTTGATCGCCGGATTGATCTTATCCATTTTTCCCTTCTACTGGCTGCTTGTGATGGCGACGCGCACCACTTCGGATATCTACAGCTTTCCTCCGAAACTATGGTTCGGTCCGCACTTGCTGGATAACGTGTCGAGGGTGCTGAGCAGCATCGACTTCTTCGGCGCCTTCTGGAATACCCTGTTCGTCGCTTCCGCTTGTACGCTGCTGGTCTTATTCTTCGATTCCCTGGCTGGATTCACGTTCGCCAAATTCCAGTTCCCGGGCAAAAAATGGCTGTTTGTGCTGCTGCTTGCCACCATGATGGCGCCCGCACAATTATCCTTGGTGCCTTCGTTTGTCATTATGGCAGAATTCGGATGGGTGGGCACCTACAAGGCCCTGATCATTCCGGGAATGGTCAACGCCTTCGGAATCTTCTGGATCAGGCAGTATGCACAGGAATCGGTACCTTCGGAGCTTCTCGATGCCGGTAAAATCGACGGCTGCGGTTTCTTCCGCCTCTATTGGAACATATCGCTGCCGATTCTGCGGCCCGCTTTATCGTTCTTGGCAGCCTTCACGTTCATCGGTGTATGGAACGACTATCTGTGGCCGCTCATCATTCTAAATGATGAGAACAAGTTCACCTTGCAGGTTGCGTTATCATCATTAAACGGAATATATACCACCGACTATTCGATGGTCATTGCCGGCACGCTGCTCGCGGTCATCCCGCTGATCGTCATGTTCTTGTTCATCAGCAAGCAATTCATTTCCGATATCGCCGCAGGCGCGATTAAGAGTTAACGGCAAAGGAGCTGCCTCCAGGTGTTATGCCTGACAGGCAGCTCCTTTCTATATTCCGGTCCAAGACGTACGCGCTACGGCACCATGACCAGCTGTTCATTTTCTTTCGTCCCTGCCTCTTCTGCTGAATCGGCTGTCTCCTCCCTTTTCAATTCTGCCGTTTCATCCAGCTTTTTGCGTCCCATTAAAGTTGCTGCCAGAAGCGCTAACGCTGCAGGAACGATAGCCCAGGCAAACGTAGCCGCGATGGAGGAAGCGAGCGTGTCCGAGATCGGCTTGAGCAGGTCGGACGGAATCCATGATCTCGTCTCCGGTGCCAATAAGATGTGAGGATCCTTAAGATCGAATCCTTCAGGAAGCCCACCGGTGTTCATCACGTCCGATCCCGATGTTAAGGAACCGGTGAAGGATCGGCTCTGAATCAACCCGAACACCGTAATGCCAATGGTCATTCCAAGCGACCGCGTGAAGTTGAAGGTCGAGCTCGCCATCCCGCGCTGTTTATAGGATAAGCCATGCATGACCGCCGTTCCCAGCACGGAGAACGATCCGCCGATGCCAAGCCCGATCAGAACCATGTACAGGGTAACGATGAACCTGCTGGATTCCGCGGTTAACGTCGAAGCGAGCACCATCCCTCCCGTAAACAGGATCAGCGTCGGGATCATGATGCTGCGATACGAGATTTTACTCATCAGAAAACCGCTGACCGTCGCCGTGACGACCGAGCCCACCATCATCGGCAGCAGGACCAGCCCCGAGTTCGTGGCGCTTCCGCCGAGCACGCCTTGTATGAAGATCGGAATGTAAACGGAAGCCACGATGAAGGAGCCTCCGCTAAACAAGCCGCACAGCACGCTTGAGGTATAGAGTTTATTCTTGAATAAACGAAACGAGATGATCGGCTCCTCCGCCCTTCTCTCGGCAAGCACGAAGAGCACAAGCATAACGGCGGCAGCGCCAAACAAAGCCAGGATGACCCAGGAATCCCATGCCCATTGCTTCCCTCCAAGCTCAAGCGCGAACATGAAACAGATCACCCCCGCAAGGAGCGTGGTTGCTCCCTTCCAATCGATCGGCTGTTTGGAACGTTCATGCGATTCCTTATAGAATACCGTCACCATCAGGAAGGCCACGATGCCGATCGGCAAATTAATATAGAATATCCATTGCCAGGTAATATGATCCGTAATATAAGCGCCTGCGAGCGGCCCGAAAATGCTGGATAATCCAAAGACGGCTCCGAACAAACCGGTGAGCTTTCCGCGCTTCTCCAGCGGCACGGTGTCGAACATGATCGCGAATGCAATCGGGATGAGCGCACCGCCCCCTACGCCTTGCACTGCCCGATACAGCGCCAGTTCCGTGATGGAGCTTGCCGTACCGCACAGCACGGAGCCCAGCATGAATACAATCATCCCGAACACAAAGAATTTTTTGCGCCCATACATATCGGACAGTTTGCCGAAGATCGGCATCCCCGCAAGCTCGGCAACCATATACGCGGAGGTCACCCATACGAAATGATCAAGTCCTCCGAGCTCCCCGACGATGTTTCCCATGGCGGTCGCTACGATCGTATTGTCCATGGAGGCCATCAAGATGCCGAGCAGCAGGCCGGCAAGCACGATGGGCAGTTTGTTGTTGTTGGCTGTTTGTGTCTTCAAGTTCTCATACACTCCTTCTAAGTAGGTTTCCTTAGTACTGCAGTCATTGTAAATCGAAAAGTATGACAGGTGACTGTCACACTTTTGTCCCCGTTTCCGTTATTTTTTATCAAACGCTCTTATTCAAGCAGCCTAATGGCTTTATGTTCGCATGCGGGGTAGCGTATAATCGGTTTATCTTAGCTCATGCCAAGGAGGTCATGTGATATGAAGATCAGTGAATTATCGCAGCGCAGCCAGGTCAGCGCACGCTCGATCCGGCATTATGAACAAAAAGGCCTGCTGGAAGCCGATAGACTCGATAATGATTACCGCCATTTTAACGCGTCCGCCATCGAACGGGTCAAAATGATCCAATTGTACTTAAAGCTGGGCTTGACCACGGATCAAATTCGCGTATTGTTTCGCGGTGAAGTCGCTTCGCCGGACGATTATGAATATTGCGAAGAAATGCTCTCCTTTTATGAGGACAAATTAAGCAGCGTGGACAGTCAGATTGCAGCGCTCCATGAATTGAAACACCTGCTGGAAAGGCAAATCTCCCGGACCCTTGGCAAAAAGAAGAGTCAGCAGCAGCCCTCCGCAACGTGATAGAATGAAGTGTACATCTGAAATGGAGGATATCTACATATGGACAATTTCGAGAAAAATCTGGAGAAATACGCGGAGCTGGTCGTGAAGGTTGGCGTAAACGTTCAACCGGGCCAAGTGCTGATCGTCAATGCTCCAATCGAGACCGTAGAGTTGACACGCCGCATCGTGGCCAAAGCATATGATGCAGGCGCCAAATATGTGCAAGTCGACTGGGAAGACGAAAAAATCACCCGAATTCGCTACGAGAAGGCACCGGAAGACTCCTTCCATTATTACCCGCGGTGGCAGGCCGACGCCATGCAGCAGCTCGCTGAAGGCGGAGGAGCCATTCTGCGCATTAAGGTCCCGGATCCCGAGCTGTTCCGCGGCATTGATTCGGTAAAAGTATCTACAGCCGTTAAGGCTGCTGCCGTGGCTAACGAAAAATATCAGGTATACGTCCGCAACAATAAGATCAGCTGGTCGCTGATTAAGGCGCCTACCCGAGCCTGGGCCAACAAAGTATTCCCGGACCTCCCCGAAGAAGAGCGCATCCAAGCGATGTGGGATGCCGTATTCCTGATGAATCGGGTAGGCAGCGAAGATCCGGTAGCCGCGTGGCGGGATCATATCGCCGGACTGAAGCTGCGCCAGAACCACATGAATGCCAAACGCTACAAGAGTTTCCACTATCGTGCGCCGGGAACGGATCTGCGCGTCGACATGCCGGAAGGTTACCTCTGGCTCGGCGGCGGTGACGAGAATGAGGCCGGGGTGTATTTCGTAGCGAATATGCCCACCGAAGAAATCTATACGATGCCTCACCGCACGGGCGTGAACGGGACCGTATCCAGTACCCTTCCGCTGAATCTGAACGGCCGCCTGGTGGAAGGCATGAAGCTCACGTTCAAGGACGGCAAGGTTGTTGCATATGAAGCCGAATCCGGACGGGAGCATCTCACGACGCTGCTGGAAACGGACGAGGGCGCCTCGTATCTTGGAGAGATGGCACTCGTGCCGCATGATTCGCCGATCTCGCAGCTAAACCGCGTCTTCTATAACACCGGCATCGATGAGAACGCCTCCTGCCACTTTGCGCTGGGAAGCGCCTATCCCGTGAATATCGAAGGCGGCACCAAGATGAGCAAGGAAGAACTGCTGGCTCGCGGAGCCAATGTAAGTCTGACGCATGTCGATTTCATGATCGGTTCCGCTGAACTGGACATTGACGGCGTGCTGGCGGACGGTACGATTGAACCCGTATTCCGCGGTGGACGGTGGGTCTAAAGTTCGTGTAGGTAAATTGGGGCTCCCAGCGTGCCGTTTGGCGCCATATGACCGGGGGGCAACCCCTTTAAGCCTTCAACTGTAAAAAAGGCGGACACTGGAGCAATTGCTCCATGTCCGCCTTTTTCTATGTTCTACATTCGTATGGTTACTTTACTCTGCATGCTCCAGCATCCGAAGTATCATCATGACCGCTTCCGCACGGGTCGCAGAATCCTGAGGAGCAAACCGGTTACCCGAACGTCCGTTCACGATGCCGGCCTCGGCCGCGGCTGCGATTTCCTTCTCCGCCCAAGCCGGAATATTCTGCTGATCGCGGAAGTCCGTTCCGGCACCTGGCTGGGTAAGGCCTAGGTAGCGTGCGATCATCACCGCCATTTCCGCACGGTTAACGGATTCGTTCGGTTTGAATGTCCCGTCTTGATATCCTTTCACGATGCTTTCGGATACGGCCCATTGAATCGCTTCAAGCGCCCAGGATCCGATGGAGGAGCTGTCTTTGAAGCTCAGTTTCTCAGATTCCGCTTGGCCTTTCAGTGCTTTGGCCATCATCACCATAAATTCTGCACGCGTGACCTGACGGTCCGGTTTGAAGGTTTGATCCGGATAGCCGCCAACGATGCCGAGCGAAACCGCCTGCTCAATCGCGGATGAAGCCCAATGTCCGCCGATGTCGGTTAACAGCACCGGGGGTTCCGGCTTCGGCTCTTCTGTCCCTGCTTTTGCCTTACGGTGAATGGTTAATTGATAGGTTTTGGCCGCACCGTTCTCGGCCCGAACCACCAGCTTCAGGACGTTATCCCCTTCCTTCAGCTTGATGACCTGATCATTCTTCAGAGGCTCTCCTTCCAGAAGGACAGCGGCCTTGCCATG
Source organism: Paenibacillus sp. CR_12 (assembly GCF_041953985.1). Classification (NCBI taxonomy): domain Bacteria; kingdom Bacillati; phylum Bacillota; class Bacilli; order Caryophanales; family Paenibacillaceae; genus Paenibacillus; species Paenibacillus sp. CR_12. The sequence continues at coordinate 904,137 of NZ_JAVFHO010000002.1, forward strand.
CGCAGCCCCAACGCGGAGCTGCACGGATTCCGCATCCGTTTCAAGCCGGTACTCCGTCGTGCTTTCGTTGAACGCAGGGGTTAATGCAGCCGCTACGCCGCCAATGATGACTTCCAGCGCTTTTAATTGATTGTTTCCGGACAATGGGACTCCACCGCCAGAGGATTCCGATCCCGATCCCGTTGACGGAGGATTCTCGGATGAAGGGATCACCGAAGCGTTATAGGCGCGGATCGCGGCTTGCAGTGCGGTCATTGCGTCCTTGACATCCTTCGCAGTTGCATGATCCTGCTGCGCTATGGCGCTGGCGTTTGCAATCGCGTCACGGAGCGCTGACCTTGCGCCTGCCGGATACTGCCCTGGCGATGAGCCTTCCCGTGTTTCGTCGAGCCTTTGCTGCGCCGAGGCGATTAATCCGATTAACTCGCTCTTGTCCACTCCTGCAGCCGAAGTCGTGACCGAGTTATGGAGTCCCAGGCTCTCGCCGGCAGCGTTATAAGCTTTGACGGTAAAATGATAACTCGTATCCGGCGTAAGCCCGGCTGCGGTATGCGAATACACATCGCTGGTCACGGTCACCACCGGTTCCTCCCGGCCTTTCATATATACGCGATATCCTTCCACGCCATCGCTTGCAGCCGCCTCCGGCCAGCTCATGGTTACACGGTTCGATGTGATCTCCGAAAATTCCAGCTCCCCGGGCGTCCATACCGGCGCACCCGGAACGTCTACAGCACTCGTGATCACCGTTAAGATCTCGCTTGGTGGCGATTCCGCTCCATCCTGATCCGAGGCGGTTACTTTGAATTCGTACGGCGTATCCGGCGTAAGCCCTGTCGCTTCGTATACGCTGTCCGTAACGGTGGCCACTTGCTGTCCGTCCTGATACACATGATAGCTCACGACTTGCTGGTCCGGACGGTTCACAGGATCCCAGCCGATTTGAACCGAGGACGACGTGACCTGAAGTGCTTTCAGATTGGTTGGGGCCGCGAGACCCCCTTCATCCGTTGTGAACGTCCATACGTCCGATACCGTTCTTCCCCCGAATTCATCTTGGGCGACGGCATACCAGGAATAGGTTCCATTGGATAACAGTCCTGCCCACGGCTGAGTAACCTCCGTGCCGCTCGCTGCCTTTTGCGGCGTACCGATGGCCTCTCCTCTCAGATGATTCACCTGGATCGAATCGGTGGCTACCCGCTTCAGTTTCGGCTCAAGATCCAGGTTCATCGTAAATTCATCCACGCCCGGATTCGTATAATAATTGTACTTATCCAAATAAGGAGAGTACGTATTCACGTAAATCTGATTGCTTTCCTTATCAAAATGCAGCAGTCTCAAATATCCGCTGCCGCCGTCCGCATGTCCTTGATAGTCCGCCAGCATCTGATACACGGTTCGGTCCGTATTGCCGTCGCCGTCATCGTCCAATTCGTTCTTAAGCAGGCTCGCTCCCGTGTAATGGCCGCTCAATACGGCAACCACGTTCGGATTAGGGACGACTACTTCCTTGTACAGCTTATTGCCTACGCCGGAACGCGTTCCGTTCGCGAGCATGTAATCATGGAAATTCAGGAATGCGATACGATCCGGATATTCAGCGAGAACCTCGTTCATCCACTTGATATCCTCGTCTTCGACGCCCCATCCCATATACATCATGATGAAGTCGTTGCCTTCGACGGAGACCAGATCGTAATGTCCCCGGTTGTTCTTGTAGGAACCTCCGTAATAGGGCTGATCCTTATAACGGTCTTCCCCGAAATATTGACCGTAGGTCGTGTAATCCCAATCGTAGCTGCCCACGTCATGATTCCCGGCAAGCACGCCGTGCGGCAGCTTGGCATCCTCCAGCATGTTCATGTAAGCATCGGCACGTTTCCATTGGTATTCGGCTGTTGGATCATTCACGATATCACCGGTATGGAACAAATATTTGATGTTCATCTCATCGATGGAATCAACGATCCATTCGAACTGCTTTTGCTGAATATGCGGATAGAGCTCCGTCAAGAACTGCGTATCGGATACCCATACAAAGGTGTAATCATAATCCCCTCGGGAAGGAATTTCATCCTGTACGATCACATCGACTTTGTTGTTCTGTACATAGTCCGCTGCCGTCAGTTCGCCTCGAAGCGTAAAATCATCTTCAGACTGGGCAATATGCTTGGTTATTTCCGTCCATTTGCTCAGCTTGAGGTTCCACGCATACATCGTGACCTTGCGGCCGGACACCGTGTGTCCTTCCCAAGCGACTTCGACGCTGTCGCCGGGCTCGACGGCATGCTCCAGCTCTGCCTCGAACCGGATGTAAGGGAATTGAGACGTTGAATCTACGGTGACATATTCATCGTTGGATTCGGATACCCGCTTCAATTCCTCTTCGGTCAGCACAGTTTCGCCCGCAGGGAATCTATCCTTTGGCGGTTCTTCGTCCGAAGCGTTCTTGGACAATTTCACCCGATCCCCGCTTAAAGCATGATACGAATAAGCCTGATGGAAGGAGACCTCGAGCTCGTCATCCGATGGATCGCTGACTTGAACCTTCAGCTCCGGCGACAGCCCGGTGCCGCTCTCCTTATCTGCCGGCGACACCAACACAGGTTTATTCGGATGCTCCTGAGCCGTGTTAAACGTCACGGTTCGTTCCGAGCGGTTGCCGATCTTGTCCACTGCTCGAATTTCCAGCTTATGATCGCCTGGTTCAAGCTCAGCCGAGGAAGTATTGTACGGCAGCTGGATGGCGCGTCCATCGAGCGTAACCTCGACCCGGTCCACGCCCGATACGCGATCCGTGGCGGTCACATCGATCGGGATGCCGCCCTTGTAACTCTTGCCCTCTTCAACGGTTTCGCTAATTTCCGGTCCGTGGTTATCTACCTGAACATCGGCAGCTGCTTCAGACTGACCATTGACCTTCAATTGAATGGAATGCGTTCCGTCCGAGACGGCCGAGGTATCCCATGCGTAGGACAATGCATTTACTTTTTCGGCAGGAATGTCGAATTGAAAAGTTACGAAAGGCAGGAAACGTCCATCGTCGCCCAGGTCATGGATCCGTGCGGGATCGCTATATTGCGGATCCCGGATTTCCGTTCCGTCGCCCAGGAGCAGCCGCACGTTGCGCGCATTGAAATCATCCATATTGCCCGTCGGCTTGTCGTCATCGAAATAGGTCTTCTCGTTATCGCCGGCCCGAAGGGTAATTTCGTTCGATCCGCTTGTCAGCCACTGCGGTTCGATCGGGACCACGATGGTTTGATAACCGTCAATGTTCGCCTCCGTCTCGAAAAGAACCTCCTTGCCGATGGTTACCGTGTTGATTCCATCGTCAATGCCGTCGCCTTCAAATATAAAATAGGCGGAATGCTCCATGGCGGGAGTGCCTTGAACCGGCGTTCCGTCCACTTGAAGCTCCAAATCGGAAGGCCCAGCCCCATCAGCTGCACCCCGAATATACGTGATGCCCGTAACCGTTTGTTGATCTTTAACGTTCAGGCTCACGCTTGCACCGCTGCCCGTGAGATCAACCTCATATTTAGGGCTCTCCACTTTCTTAAACGTGTTGGACACCGTGAAGAAATACTCCAGCTTGGCATGTCCCAGCAGCTCCAGATAAGGTATCGTATGATGATAGCCTTGCTGTCCTTCCTGAAGCTGTACGACCTTGTAATCGTTCTGTCCGTCGACACGATACGATAACGCGAGCGATGTCACCATGCGGTCATCGTGCGCTTCTGCGGCGATTTCCAGATTGTCTCCCGGCTCCACGTTCGTGGTGGTCGTCCGATTGACAACGGACGGCTCCTTGGTCACGTCGATATGTACCGGCTCCGCGGGCACTTCCGAATGCGCGAGCGAACCCGGCGTAGCCTTATGCTCCAGCTGGGAGATCCGCTGCATTTTTAGACTGCCGTCTTCGGGATATTTATAGAAGATTCCCTGATCGGGACCGTTATGAACTTCACCGTCGTTGTAAAACGCGGACACGACCGGGCGGCCGGTGTTCGTTGCGACCACGAGCTCCCGCATGCGCGAATTGGACATGCCGCCTGAGAATATTTTGACGACATCGGTGTTTTCGTTCAGGTTGGTACCGTAATTATGATTAAAATCAGCAATCGTGGATTTGCTGTTCTGACCGTTTATGATCCAGAAGACCAGCGTGCCTCCGGATGGAATGGTCACCTCGTCGGGTACATGAGCCCACAGGGTGTCGCTCTCCAAGTAACGGTAGCGTATCTTATAATTGCTGAAATCGATGGCTTGATCGGAATTGTTGTAAACCTCGATAAATTCGTAACCGTCGGCGGTTCCTACGTTCGTGGAATCAGGCACAAGCTCGGTGATCAGCAGCTCGGGCACTGGGTTAAGCGCAGTGGGTGTCTGGGCGGAAGCTTGTCCTGCGAGAGCAGTAAACGAGGCAGACATAACGATACAAAGAATCAAGAAACAGGAAATACATCGTTTAAGGACGATCTTAGACATGGAAAACCTCCTAGAAATGATTTTTTGAGCAATCAATTCAGTTTCCCAATTCTCCAGGTCTCCATGGGATCTCCAAATTATAATTAAAGCGTTTTCAACATAAAATCCCTCGCGATTTCAACTTAGGCTTTTCCCCTTGAGGGGTCCTTTTCCTCTTCACCTCCCAAGATCAATAATTGCATATTCCGATCGTTTTTTAAACCACTTTATGTAAAATTTGATAAATGATATAAAGGTCCCGATATTCGCTGAACCTCTAGTACAATAGGACAACTTAACGCCGCGTCTTTCTGTCCATGGCATATGGCTCATCCGTTTCTCAAGGTACATATTTCGGGATCCAACAACCTCTATTGTTCGATACTTCAGCACTATGAACGACTTATTTTCAATTCATCTTTGAGCAACAACTCCCGCTCCGGCGTATCTTACATACTGTAACTATTGCTTAATCCGCACAAAAAAAAGACCCCGCGAATGATATCGCAGGATCCTTATCAGTGGGAAGCGATTTTATTATTCATTATGCAGCAATTTTCCAATTGCTAGGGTGCCTTACCTGAAAAGAATCGAAGAAACTTCGCTCTCCTTCTCCTTTTGCGAGTGTTCATGGCGAATCAACTGCCTTTCGGAATGACATGATGTTCTTCCGTCCGTCGATTGACAATACCACTTCCCACTTGTTCTATATTTACCCGGTCCACGGGAAGTGAAACACGCCGGCCCAAATTTCCTTCGAAATCGGATGCCGCTAATGCCTCCTCCGTAACCTTGAATCGATTATAGCGGCTGTTCATTTTGCATCGTTCGGGACAGCTCTACCAGCTTGTTCATGGTTTTCCAATTCCGCATCGTCATCGGTACGCCGAACTTTGCCATTTGCGCCGCCAGCTTGGAATTCCGAACGCTTTCCTTAAACAGCAAATAGATTTCTTCTCCGATCGCTTCAAAAGTTTCTTTATCGTTCACGTAGAGCCTCAATCTCTCAACGTCATCGGGAGTCGGTGCTTCCGGCAGCATGGCAACATAAAGACTCTCAAACTCCGATGCTGCCTCCGCCGCACGTATCGTTTCTTCCGAAAAAGGACAATGCCGGACGATGCCCTCGATTTCCTGCGAGGTTCTGAGTATCACGGTTATCGGGAAGCCGAACGCTTCTTGTATTCCTTGCTCCATTTGGACCTGCAGCGTTTCCTTGGAATCCGCAGATTCGAAGAGCACGTTTCCGCTCTGAATGTATGTTTGCACGCGGGCTAGGCCCATGCCTTCAAGCATTTTTCTTAAATCGGCCATTTTGATTTTATTGTGTCCGCCGACGTTGATTCCTCGAAGCAAAGCGATATAGATGGTCATTTGAGCATCCTTTCCATGATCATACCTGCCGTCTTCTCGCCGTTCGCGATGCAGTCCGGGATCCCAACGCCATAATATGAGCAGCCGGCAAGCATCACGTTAGGATAAAGGTCTTCCATTGCGAGCTCCAGCGACTCCACGACCTGCCTGTGCTTCAGATGATAGTTCGGCATATTCTCATGCCATTTGGTAACTTCGCAGGACACGGGTTCAGCCTCTAAACCTAAGCTCTGACGGATATCCTCCATCCCGACATGCTTCAATTCTTCGTCCGACAATCGGATTAATTGCTCATAATACGGATTGGAGCTTTTGTAGAACAATCGCATCAATAGCCGATTATTCTCGGAGGTGTGCTCCCATTTCCGGCTCGTCCAGGTGCATGCGTCACACTTCAGCTTCGTCCCCTTGGCCGTAATGAATCCCGTGCCGTCGTAAGGAAGCTCTTCATCTCGAATATCATAGGCCAGATACACGCTAATGAGCGACTTCGTATACAATTGGTCAAAATCCTCGTGAAGCCGCGGATCTTCCAGCAGCTCCTTCGCGCTTGATCCCAGCGTGCTTATTACAACAAAATCCGCTTCCATCTGTTCGCCGTTCGCCAGCATCAATCGATAGCCGTTAGGCGTTCTCTCCAGCTTCTCAGCGGCAACGCCCTTGCAGATCTTCGCGCCTGCTTCTGTCAGGCTCCGTTCCAGTGCGTCAATCAACACCGAGACACCGTCTTTGAAGGAAATAAATTTCTTATTGCCGGTGCCAAGGAACTTCTGTTTATTCTCGGCCAAACCGCCCATGATGCTGCCGTAGGTATTTTTGTACTCCAGCAAATAGGGGAATGTGGACGCAATGGTCAGGTCATGGAGCTCCCCGGAATAGACGCCCGATATGACCGGAGCGATCTGGTTCTGAACGATTTCCTTCCCTAGAAAGGACTCAAGGAATTCTCCCAGGGAATCATGCTTGGTGAACGTCTCATTCGGCGTGTAATAGTCCTTGAGCGCCTCCACCTTCCCCTCCGCGGATACCAGCCCGCTTTCGGCCAAGGATTTCAAGCTAAGCGGTATGCCGAATACGCTCTCCTCGGGAATTTTTTTTAGGCCGTCGGTTGTATATATGAAAGAAGTCCCCGTGGCATTGTACACAACCTGGTCCGTTATCTGAAGCTCCTCCAGAAGCGGCGCCACATTCGTTTTCCGGGATACGATCGAATCCGCTCCGGTTTCCATAATAAATTCACCGTTCTGGACGGTTCGGATTTTGCCTCCCAGCACATCGCTTGCCTCAACCAGCACCAAGTCCATGTCCCGTCGATGATGTTTCAGCTCTTTTTGCAGATAATATAAGGTCGAAAGTCCGGTAATGCCGCCGCCGATGACTACGGTAGTTGTCACTGTACATACACCTCTATTATGTAGGTTTATATCAATAATATATAATGTTACGTTACCATTGTATCCAATTCCTAAGTATATCATAGTGGCCGTTCATTCGTCGGGTGCCATTCCCTCAATATTGTGAACAGAACCGTTCACAGCCACCGGTTTCCCGGACATCGCCCCTGAACAATCTATAATTGTTCGTGCTGAACTCATGATCCAGTGCTGGGATGGTCTTCGACAGCAAAAAACTCCGCGAGATCACTCGCAGAGTTTTTTTCGTGGGAAGCGGTTATATCCTTTTTGACGCTATCATTCCATTGCTTTAATAGCTTAAGGTGTACGCCGGAATAATTCAGGCTGTGTCGTCCTTATTCCTTGTTTCGTTGTACATGGGTATCAAATCCTTTCGGTAATTCCGACTTAACGTCTTGTTATCCGTCTGGTGTTGATGTGTTTCCACTTCCCACTTAGGATATATATACCCGGTGCATGGGCGATGAAACAGGTCAGGCATTCCTTTTTTGCGCCGCCCGGGTACGTCTTAATTATCCTCCGTCAATACTTCGAGCAAGCCCGCCGGGAGCTCATACTTGCGGTTGTTGATCTGGATGCTTTTTAATTCCTCAAGAAGCGAATCGTCGCTTTCCGAATCCTTAATGGCCTGCACTTCGCGATGCAATTGCTCCATCTGACGGTCCAGCGCGTTGGCGGTATCCGCCGCCTTCTTAAGCTCTTCGAGCAGGTGCTGGGGAACCGACTTATTATATTTGTAAAAGATCTTATGCTCCAGACTCGCCCAGAAATCCATGGCAATCGTTCGAATCTGGACTTCAACGCATACCTTCTCCACCCGGTCAGAGAAAAAGACGGGCACTTCCACTAACAGATGCAAGCTTTGGTATCCGTTCGGCTTCGGATTCTTGATGTAGTCCTTGACGTTCAGGACCGTTAAATCGCTTTGATTCTGCAGCATGTCGCTGATTTTGTAAATGTCGGTAATGAATGAACAGGTGATTCGTAAACCCGCAATGTCCTTAATGTTATCTTCTATGGAACGGAGCGATATGTTTCCGCCCTTGCGAAGCAGCTTCTTCATGATGCTCTCCGGCGATTTCAAGCGGGATTTCGTATGCTCGATCGGGCTATAGTCATGAAGAGCCTGAAACTCTTCTTTTAATATCTCCATCTTGGTTTCGATCTCATCTAAGGCGAATTTGTATTTCATCATGAATCGGGTAATTTCGTTCCGAATGATTTTGAGCTGTTCGATTTGCAAAGAATTCATGGGATACTTCCTTTCGATTGTGTGATTCAGAGCCGTGACGACTCGAGTAGTAAATAAAAACAAAACGCGTTGCTAACATTCTAGAAGTTCTGTCCCTCTTTAAATAGTAGTTGATATTGAGGTGCGACTGCAACTTTAGTGCAATAACGTCAAAAAGACGCCGCAACTACAAACGTCGCAGGCGTCTTTATCTTATGCTTATTCATTCCAATCATTGCGGCAAGGATTAAGCCGCTAATCCAACCTGGATTCAGGAGGACAATGTAGAAAACATCTGGCCCAATTTCGCAGCTGCTTCGATCTCCAAGGCCTTGATCTCCTCTACCAGCGATATCGCCGTTGCTGCTTGTTCTGCCGAATTAGGCTCGCCACCCTTCGGAAATGGAAACATCCCATGCAGGACACTGAACTTCTTGCAGATCTCCGTATACAGCGCGGCGGCATCTTCGAACGATGCCGTCAGATCCGGACCGTCCTCCATGGCTTTCGGCCAAGCGCTCACCAGTTCCTTGAAGAACTCGGCGGCATAGTACCGGGCATCCCGCAGCACTTCGATGTTGTAAGCATGACCATTCGGCTCTATTTCACGACCAAGCAGCGATTCAATCCAAGCATCGTAGGCCGCGATTCCCTTCACAGCCGTCGGCACCGCGTTTTCCTTTCCTTCATATAACTCGGTGGCGGTTTCCAGTGCCAGTCGCAGCTGCTGCCGAAGCGTCAAATCCACGGAACCCTCAATCGCCAGGACGAATATTTCTTCCAAGACGCTCTTGCCCAGATTTTCGTAAGGCAGCGTATCGACTCTTCCGCACTCCTCCGCATATAAGGTTCTCGTCTCGTCATCGTACCCGTACAGCGTTCCGAACTCCGGAAAGAAAATATCCCAGGCCAGGACGGGATATCCGCGATCCAATGAGGCATGGATCAAATCAAGGGCTCTTGGCAGCTCTTGATGAATGCTGCGTTTATTCATCGCTCCCTTTTCCATAAGGGCAGGATCCAGCAGATTGGCGTTTGTCCCGATGCCGTCCGACATGCCGTCGACGAATTTGGAATGGAAGCCGATATTATGAAGGCCGCGGGATAAAGATTCGCCGAAAAAATAGGCGGTCGGGCCCGCGATATGGACATCATTCGGTATGATATTGATCCGGAATGCATGCCCCGTCAGCCCCATGACCATCGGAAGCGATAGCTTGCGGTCTGTAAACTGAAGGATTTTGTACGTGGCATCCGCTGCGGATGTCCAGGTTTTGGTTTCTTTCATCGGTCCTTCGTAAGGCAATATGTTCTTCTTCATAATTCCCAGGTCCCTTCTCGTCTTAATATAAGAGTCAACGGTAACGCGGATTTTTTCTTGGATCACTTTTTTCCGTGATCTCGAAATAATCTGGTACACATTGGCCGAAGAGAGCTGAAACAAGTCGGCAATTTCCTGCGGGGACAGCTGATCGAAAAAATGGGATTCGAAAATAAGCCTTTCGCGCGGCTTCAGGCATTGAATGATGCCGGTTAAAGCACGCAGCGTTTCCTGCTGCACGATGCGCTCCTCCGGTACGTTAAAACCCGAGGCCGCTTCGCTTGCGGAATGGTTGAGCCTGCCCAGAATGCTGTCCAGATCGTTCCATTGCTCCAGACTCCCCGAACCGTTAACTCTTCCCATGCCTTCTAGCTCGGTGAAAGTCTGCTCTTTGCACGCGGAGCTCCCTTTAAGGCGGGTATAGGCCTGATTCCGGACGATGCGGTGCATCCATGGAAGGAAGCGCCGGGCATCCACCAATTTGCCAAGATGCATGAATGCTCGGATCAGGGCATCTTGCACCACGTCTTCTGCTAAGTAGGACTCCCGCGTTATCGCTCTGGCATAACCATACACCTTGGAGCGATGGCGCCGAACAAGCTCCCCGAATGCTTCCCGTTCCCCTGCCTGCGAGTATTTCACCAGCTCGTCATCTTCCATCTCATCCCATTGAATCGCACTGTCTGCTGTCGTTTCCAATTGCTCGAACCCTCTTTCGTATCGTTGACTACTTATATGACCTGAAAAGATCGTCATTTCTGACAATATCACTCGAGAAATAGTATAGCTTTTTTTGCATTTGAAGCGACAAAACGTCCCAAGCTGACCTGAACCCTCGGTCGCTTGGAACGTTCCCCGCCTTTTCACGCTTATATGGCATCCGCGGCGGCCTGTTGAACCTCCCGGCGAAAATGTCCCGGTTCAGGACGCGTTAGGCCCAGATGCTCCCTCAGTGTATGGCCGCTGTATTCGGAACGGAACAGGCCCCGTTCTTGCAGCATCGGGATAACCGCATCCACGAACTCGTCCAGATCTCCCGGCAGCACCGGAGGCATGATATTAAATCCGTCGCAGGCATAACCTTCGAACCAATCCTGCATCATGTCGGCCAACTGCTCGGGCGTCCCGACAAATGGCATATGACCTCTCGAGGTCAGTATCTTTCTTCCTAACTCTAAGATCGACAGATTATCCTGATAAGCCATGTCCATATATAACTGGACCCGGCTTTTCATGCCGTTGGATGCGGCCACGGGGTCCGGGATGTTTCTTGGCAGCGGCTGGTCCAGCGGATAACCGCTCAGGTCGTAATTCAGGAACCCGGACAGAACGGCGATCGCCGAAGCTGGCGGAATCAATTCCAGCAGCTCGTGCGCTTTGCGCCGTGCCTCCTCCTCGGTTGAGCCGATGACAGGCGACAGGCCCGGCATGATTTTCAGGCTTCCGCTTGCTCTACCATAATGGGACAGCTTCGAGTGCACGCTGGCGTAAAACGCCTGCGCTGCCTTCTTGGACTGCTGTGCCGTAAAGATGACCTCGCCATATTGGGCGGCAAAGTCCTGTCCCGGACCGGAAGAACCGGCCTGTATCAGGACGGGGTAGCCTTGCGGCGGCCTCGGAACGTTCAGTGGGCCTTTCGTGGAATACCATTGCCCATTAAAGTCCACGGGACGCACCTTCGCTCCATCGGCAAATTTCCCGGACTCCCGATCCAGCACAAGGGCATCGTCTTCCCAGCTGTCCCATAACCGGGTAACCGCTTCAACAAACTCGCGTGCCATTTCGTAACGCAAGCCATGCTCCGGGTGCTCCGGCTTGCCGTAATTGTGGGCTTCGATGTCAAGCTGGGACGTCACGATATTCCAGCCCGCTCTTCCCCCGCTGATCCAATCGAGAGAAGCAAATTTCCGAGCCACGTTATACGGTTCATTGTACGTAGTGGAGACCGTGGCGGTCAGCCCCAGTTTGTCCGTCACGGCGGAGAGTGCGGATAACAGCGTTAACGGGTCCAGCATGCCGGAAGCGGAATTTTCGACCTGGGTCACGTACAGCAAATCGGCAAAAAACATCATGTCGAACCTTCCCCGCTCTGCCGTGGCCGCCAGCTGCTTATACAGCTCAATGCCAAACATGCCCTCCACGTCCGAGGTTGGATGACGCCACCCGGCGTGATGATGTCCTGCGTAATAAATAAACGCTCCCAGGTGCATCTGATGATCTCTGCGGTTGGTTGTCCCCATCTTCGTACCACTCCTATTCATATAAAATTGTCAGCCAACCATCCTTGATCAGCCCTTATATGTCTCTCTCCAGCCCAGCAGCCTGGATTCCAGCCGGCGTACAACGGAATCGGAGAGCTTGCCCACGGCCGCAAAAATAACAATGCCTACAAACACAATGTCCGTTTGGGAATAGGCTCGGGCGTCTTGAATCATGTATCCGATGCCCGCGCTGGTCCCCATCATCTCCGCTACGACCAGCACAAGCCAGGAAACGCCGAGCGACAGGCGGATGCCAAGCAAGATGTTCGGCAGTGCAGCCGGTACGATCAAGCGGATCAGCAGCTGCAGCTTTGAATATTGAAAGATCCTCGATACTTCATATAGCTTTGCATCCACGCTGCGAATGCCAAGGAAGGTATTTACATAGATCGGGAAAAAAGCTCCGAGGGAGATCATGAGAATCTTCGAGAATTCCCCGATGCCGAACCATAGAATAAACAGCGGAATCAGCGATAATAACGGTACGGTACGCAGCATTTGAAATGAAGGGTCCAGCGTACGCTCCGCCATTTTGCCAAGCCCCGTGGACAATCCCAGAGCCAGCCCCGTCAAGCCGCCCAGCAAAAAGCCCGATAGCGCTCGAAGGAGACTGATCCGAAAATGCTCCCACAGCTCGCCGTTGGCCCCCAAACTCGCGAATTGCTTGGCTATCGTAAGCGGAGTAGGCAGCAGGGACGCCGAAATCCAGCCAAATCCGCCGGCTGCCTGCCATAAAGCCAAGATCGCTGCGGGCACAAGCCAGGCATGGAGGGGCTTTGGAATGGCCTTCAGCCAGTCCCGCCCCCCTGTTTCTGAAGTGTCTGCATGACTTCTCATGACGGGTCGCCTCCCTTATAGCTGTCCTGCCAACGCAGAAGTCTGCCTTCGAGCCCTTTGACGAGGGAATCCGACAGCTTCCCGACGAGCGCAAACACCAAAATTCCGACGAAGACCACCGTGGTCCAGGAGAAGGAACGCGCATCATTGATGATATAACCGATGCCGGAACTGGAACCCATCAGCTCCGCCACAACCAGGCCAAGCCATGCCACCCCGATCGAGAGGCGTATGCCGAGGAAAATATGGGGCAGCGAAGCGGGAACGATCAGCCTGCGGATCATATCCCAACGGCTGAATTGCAGGACGCGGGCTACGTCAAACAGCCTGTTGTCCACGGAGCGGATGCCGAGGAATGTGTTCACGTAGAGCGGAAAGAACGAGCCCTTGGCAATAAGCAGGATTTTCGAGGTTTCCCCGAATCCGAACCATAGAATGAACAGCGGCGCAATGGCCAGATGGGGAAGCGTCCGCAGCATTTGCAAGGTAGGATCGACAAGCCGCTCGGCCTTGTACGAGAAACCAACCCATATCCCCGCGGCCAAACCGAGGCTGCCGCCGAGCAGAAACCCGAGCAGCGCTCGCCAGGATGAGATGCCCAAATGCCGAATCAGCTCGCCGGAGCTTGTTAAATGAACGAATTCCTTCCAGATATCGAGCGGAGTCGGAAGCAGGATCGGATTGAGCCAACCCATGGCCCCAGCCGCCTGCCACGCGATGATGATAAAGAGCGGAACAAGCCAGCCGATCCATGCATGGGTAAGTTTAAACAGGAACCTGCGGTCAATCCGCTTAGGACGGAGACGGGTTTCGACGGGGTCGGCGGTCACGACAACCGCCCTTTTGCTGATCCCTTCCGGGAGCATAAGCGCTACCTCCTTTCAATTTCAGATGATGTGCCGCTTATTGGGTTGCAGCCTCAATGTACTGATTATCAAACACCTCTTTGACCTGGATTTTTTTGCGGATCGTTTTTTGCTCGAATTGGAAGTCGGCGGTTTTCTGCTGCTCCGCGATGATGTCATCCGTTACGGGAATGTTGATCGACCTTGAACGGTCAAACGTGCCTTGAATGACTTCCTGCGGGATGCCGCGCTCATCGGCGTAACGTTTAATCGCCTCCGCTTCGTTTTCTTTCTCCCAGGCGAGAGTCTTGTTCAGCACGGTCAGATAGAGCGTGACCAAATCCGGATATTGATCGGCAAAATCCTTCCGCACGATATTGAACGAAGGCGACAGGACGCCAAGCTGCTCGCCGTCCGCCAGCACGTTGCCTTTGCCTGTCAGCGTGTTCAAGGTAATGTACGGGTCCCAGGTTGCCCAAGCATCGACGCCTCCCGATTCGAATGCAGGCTGGGCTTCGTCGGGCTGAAGCTGAATGATTTCGATGTCGGATACCTTGTGTCCTTGATCCGCCAATCCCCGGTACAAAAAGTTAAAGGCATTGCTCCCTTTGGTTACCGCTACCTTCTTTCCCTTCAGATCACTGAGGGTCTGCGCAGTGCTATCCGGCGGCACGATGATGGCCACATTCTTCTGGCCGTGCAAGCTCTGGGAGATGACCTTAAACGGAATATCGGCCGCCTGGGCGGCGATAATCGGCATATTGCCGAGCCCCGCAAAGTCCAGACGATTCGAAGCCATCGCTTCGGTCATGGGAGGGCCGCTCTGAAACTCTGCCCACTCCACCTTGACGCCTAGCTTGCCGAACTCCTCCTCGAACCATCTCTCCTCGCGCGCCTTGCCGAACAAACCGCCGCTTCCCTGGACCCCGAGCCGTACGGTCAAATCTGTGTATTTGCCGTCTGCTCCCTTCTTGACGGCTTCAGCCGCGGGCTGGCTGTTTGCCCCGGCGCAGCCGGATGCGAAGACGGAAAGGATAAGCAATAGCATAATGGCGACGTTCTTTTTCTTTGTATTCATGATCAGATTCTCTCCCCCTGTTCTCGTTCTCTATCGTTCATTTCGTTTGACGCTTGACAACCCTGGACCGATTAAATTCCTGCACCGGTATCGAACTCCGGTTCTTCCACTTTCTCGAACTCTCGCAGCACTTTGGTTCGCAGCTCCTGGAAGGAGGATCCGGTCCGTTTCCGCGGAAACGGCAGATCGATCGGCAGGATGGAACGAATATGGCCCGGTCTCGGGTTCATAATGACGACCCGCTCGCCAAGAAACACAGCCTCATCCAGATCATGGGTAACAAATAGCATGGTCGTGCGGTTATTTTGCCAGATGTCCAGCAGCACCTCCTGCATATGGGAGCGAGTGAACGCATCCAGCGCGCCAAAAGGTTCATCCAGCAGCAGCACGTCCGGATTCCGCAGCAGCGCCCTGGCGATGGCTACCCGCTGGGCCATCCCTCCCGACAGCTCCCTGGGATATGCCTTCTCGAAGCCTTTCAGCCGAACGAGCTCAATGAATTCATCCACCTTTTTCCGGACGTCCTTCTGCTTCAGCGATAAATTGCCTGCGATATTCTTTTCCACCGTCAGCCATGGAAACAAGCGCGGCTCTTGAAAAATAAACCCCTTCTGGATGCTTGGGCCCGATATCGGCTTGTCATTCAGCAGGACGCTTCCCTCGTACGACGTATCCAGGCCCGCAACGATTTTGAGTAAGGTGCTCTTCCCGCAGCCGCTCGGTCCGATCAATGTGATGAATTCCCCTTTACGAACCCGCAAGTCAATGCCTTTCAGCGCCGTAACATTCCCTGTCGGGGCTTGAAAAATTTTGTTTACCTGTTCAATAATCAATGTGTCTGCTGACATTTTCCTCACCATCCCCTATTATAATTATTCACACCTGTTTACTTGGTTAAGAGGTGAAAAAAAAGAGATATCACGCTGCTCAAAGTACGCTCAATCGTCGTACTTGTTCCTTTGCGTGATATCTCCAGTTATCTGGTCGATAATCTTGGTATTCATTTGGTATGCCGTTATATTACAACTGCTGGTAATGGTTGTCAAACCTTTTTTTCGTTCCCTGGTAACAGGTTTGTCAGAATATATTCAACACCAGCAATGGACAAATACCGCCCAATAATGCGACAATATACTCTGCATGTCATATCTTATATAGTAAGAATAACGAAATTTGCACCATTGCGCTTATAAAAGCAACATTGCACCTATAGGAAGGGAACGAAAGCATGGCTCAATTATTTTTCAAGTACGGCTCCATGAACAGTGGTAAATCCATCGAGATTTTGAAAGTCGCCCATAACTACGAAGAACAGAACAAACCGGTGCTTCTCTTTACGTCCGCTCTCGATGACCGGGATGCCGTCGGTTATGTATCGTCGCGAATCGGCCTGCGCCGTGAAGCGATACCTATATCCGATACGACCGATATCTACGGGATCGTGAAGGATCATCAGCCTAAGCCCTACTGCGTTCTTGTTGACGAATGCCAGTTCCTGTCCAAGGACAGCATCCTCCAGCTCGTTCGAATCGTCGATGAGCTTAACGTGCCTGTCATGGGCTTCGGACTAAAGAACGACTTCCGCAACGAGCTGTTTGAAGGCAGCCGCTGGATGCTGATTTACGCCGATAAAATCGAGGAAATGAAGACGATCTGCTGGTTCTGCGAGCGCAAAGCGATCATGAACCTTCGCGTCATCGACGGCAAGCCCGTCTATGCCGGCGAACAGATCCTGATCGGCGGGAATGATACCTACTTCCCTGTCTGCCGCAAATGCCATACCAATCCCCCTTTAGCATAGGACGTTATCGCAATCAAACCACCTTTTTACGTTAGGAGTTGGTCATCCATGCCGATCGTCAGACCGTTATTGACCGACCAGGACTTTCAAGAAGTCATGGAGCAGCAGATCCGTATACGCATCTTCAAGGATAATCATTTGATTGATTCCGGGAGTCTTGTCATCCGTTTCACCGACGATACCGTCATTACGCAATCCAGCGTCAGTTCGCTCGGCTATCACAAGCGGGACGAATGCGAGTTTTTTGAAGTACGGAAGTGATCGGCGGATTGCCGATCACGAAAACAGCGGCCCTCTGCAGAACTTATCTGCAGAGGGCCGCTTCGTTAATCAGCGTATCAAGACGATAGCTCAAACGTATCCCTAATGAATATCGGACTTTGCCATGCTTCCGCCCAGCACGTCCGCGACATTTTGAATCGAAATAAATGCGTTCTTGTCTATCTCCTGCACCACGGTCTTCAGCTTCGCAATCTCCAGCCTGGTGATGACGCAATAAATCATCTGCGTGTCCTCTTTCGAATATCCGCCCTTAGCATAGATCATGGTCGTGCTGCGTCCCAGACGCTGCATGATGGCACTCGAAATTTCCTCATATTCGTTGGATATAATCGTAACGGATTTGGACTCGTCCAAGCCCTCTACCACAATATCCATCACTTTTGCCGCTATGTAGTATGAGAAGATCGAATACATCGCCGAATCTGCACCGAATACAAACCCTGCGGTAATGAATATGAAAACGTTGATGATCATGATGATCTGACCGACCGGCATTCGCAGCTTCTTGGACAGCAGGATGGCTACGATCTCCGTCCCGTCAAGCGCACCGCCGTAACGGATGACAAGACCGACCCCGAGGCCCAGAACCAATCCGCCGAATAATACCGCCAAAATCTTCTCGTTCGTGAACGGATCTACATGATGCAGGAAGGTTGTCGCCACCGACAGCACCACGATCCCGTACAGCGTGGAAAACGCAAACGTTTTGCCAATCTGCTTATAACCGATAAACAGAAACGGTAAGTTGATGATAAACAGGAATACCCCCAATTTGATGGGCGTAATCGATGATAATACGATGGAAATACCGGTAATTCCACCGTCGATGATTTCGTTGGGCACCAGGAAGATCTCAAGCGCCACGGCCATCAGAATTGCACCGACGGTGATAAAGATGAACCGTTTCAGAATTTCGCCGACTGTCAGTTTTTTGTGATTTTTGACCATGCCATTCTCCTTTTGTATCATTTTTCACACGCTAAAGCCTGTCGAAGAACCATTGTATTAAAAAAAGGAATGGCGTGTCAATGTTGACACACCATGTCACATGGATCTTTCAGACCATGACCGGGTCCCCCGGACATAAGGAGTACAGTCCCGCCCCATATACCTTTCGATCTATTCCTGACCCATCGCTGCAGGGCATGACCGAATCGACTGGAACCAGGCAGGGCCAATACTTGCAATTTATAATATTGATTCCGGTTATGCTATAATATATTCCATCCGCGATCGACGAGAAAATACATAATTTACCCCAGGCAGGGAGAGGATTTACTCATCATGTTGGAATGGCTTCAGAACGTGTGGACCCATATGAAAGAAATTGACATGGATCAAGTGCAGGGATGGCTGCAGCAGTACTCGCGGCTGGGTCCCATTCCGGGTATTTTGCTTCCATTTATAGAGGCGTTTCTCCCCTTTCTGCCCCTCATCGTCCTGGTGATGGGAAACTCCGCAGCCTATGGTTTATGGTGGGGATTCCTGCTGTCCTGGATCGGCGTTTGCCTTGGATCCGTCACGGTGTTTTGGATTGTTCGCAAGCTGGGAGGCAAACTGGGATTGCTTATACAAAAAAGAATGCCGGGTTCCCAGCGTTTCTTCCATTGGATTGAAGAAAAGGGCTTTACGCCGATCTTCATCCTGTACTGCTTTCCCTTTACGCCTTCCTCGCTGATCAATATCGCATCCGGCATCAGCACGGTATCGGCTACAACGTTCACGATCGCCGTTATGGCAGGCAAATCCGTAATGATCTTCATGGTGGCATTCATCGGACATGACTGGCAGGCCTTTATCCAGCAGCCTTGGCGCATTCTTATCGCGGCCGTCGTCCTCTGGCTGTTGTGGCTGGCCGGCAAAAAGATGGAAAACCGTTACCATCACGATGATCAGTCCGGAAGCGTCGTCATCAGCAGTAAAAAGAAGAAGCGTTAGATGTTTAACAAGAAGACCCGCCGGTCCCGATTGCTGGGATGGCGGGTCTTGTTATTTATGAGCGTGCTATGTTGGAAATCATCATGTTCGCTCCAATACGTATGCCGCCAGTTCATGCACCGTCTCAAAGCCCGCACGATGATACAGCTGGAGCGCCCCTGCATTGTCCTGGTCCACGCATAGCGAGATTTCTTCCAGCTGCAGGACCTGGAACAAATAATGGAGCCCTTGATCAAGCAGGATCCGGCCATAGCCTTTGCGCCGGAAATGTTCGGATACCGCAATGTACTCTATGCTTCCTTCCTGGAATTCGGGGTCTCCCTCCACATACACATACCCGGCGAAACGGCCATCTTCCGTAAGTATGAAGAGCCGGTGATCCTCATCCAGCTTCCGCAAAATAGACTCCGAGCTGAGATAGGTATTCGGGAAGGCCTTGCCATGCAGATCCGCGAACTCATCCCAATACTCGGGCGTGATATCCTGCAATCCAGGCGCGGCATTCGTTAACAAGGTGGATTTTTGGAACCTCAGTACATGATGCACGCCTGTCTTTCTTCCCCCTTTGTCCTCCATAAACCTCGCAGCGGACTGATGAGCTGCATTATAAAATCCGAAATAGCGTGATACGCTGCCATTCAGCTTCGTTGTTCCTTCAACCCATAGCTCCTTCGCCAACCGATGCCAAAGCTCGCCTTCCGCATCGATAAAAGGTCCCCATATCTCAGCAGTTCCCTCTTCTTCGTCCACATCGAAACCCAATGCGCCTACCATCTGATCTTGATCATAGATCACGGTAAATCGCTGGCTGCTCAGCCGGCCATTTTCCGAAAAATCTTCCAGCAGCGTGCAATAAATCTCCCCTTCCTGTTCGCCGCAATATCCGACATGATGATGACGATTCCCATTCATTCGGGCAAGAAAGGAAGACAGCTCTCTTAATTTCGTTTGATCTGTATCCAATACCATCTGTACACATTCTCCTTGTTCAGGATCAGCTTTCCTAGCGTGATATCCCATCACTCCGCGAACCCGTTTTGGTCAATTTTACCACGGAATGATACTCGTGAGCCAGGCATGCAACCAGAGATGGGCTTCCCATATGCTTGGAAAGCCCATCTCATCTTCTCCATTATTCATCGGGAACTTGTTTACGGTTTGCGGTCATCCTTTCTCGGAATGTTCGGCCTTCCGGGAATCGCGCATGCGTTCACGTTCGCGCTTGAGAGCAGGCTTCAGGTCATCATGAACGCTTTTCTCCCACATGGATACCCCAGACCGGTAAGCCGCCCTCCCGTTCAAGTGGCCGGCAACCGGACCCGTAATGAAAACGAACACGATCCCCAGCAGCAGCTTCGCGCTGACATGCTCCAAGTAAAAGGTGAAATATAGAAATGCGCCCGCAAGAATAAAGAGGACGCCAAGGGTAGCGCTCTTCGTGGCTGCGTGGGATCTCATGTACACATCCGGCAGGCGAATCAGGCCGAATGCGCTCAATGCGCCGAGTAAAGCTCCGAGCAGCACCATCAGCGCAATCAGAAACTCACCGATCTGACTCATCGTTTGTGCGCTCAATGACGTCACCCCTTTCGATATATCTGGCGAGTGCGGTCGTTCCGATAAACGTTAGAATTCCGATCAGCAATATGATGTCGAAATAGACCGTTGTGCGGAAGAGCATGCACAACACAGCGATCATGGACAACAGGATGATTCCGATCGTATCCAGCGACATGATCCGGTCGTTCATGGAGGGTCCCTTGATCAAGCGATACAAGCAGCCCAGGATGGCAAGCGACAAAATCACCAGCGAAGCAATCAGCATGCTCTGGATCATGTGCGGGTCACCTCCTTGATCGCCCGTTCGAAGGTGCCGCGAATCTGATTCGACAGCTCTTCGACGTCCTCGATATCCATCGCATGAATATAAAGCGTCTGACCCTCGCGCGACACTTCCAGGGTAAGCGTTCCTGGCGTCAAGCAGATCAGGCACGATAGCACCGTGATCTCCCAATCGGATTTCAGCTCCGTGGAGTAAGCGAAGATGCCGGGACGAACGTTCAGCTTCGGTCTTATGATCTGACCGATGACCGTGACGCTCGATTTAAACAGTTCGCTTAGAAACAAGAGCAGCAGCATCAGGATGGACCACAGCTTGCGCAAATAGAAGTCGTTCGGCCAGAAGCGCCGCAGCATATAAATGAGCAAGATGCCGATCAGGTATCCAACAATGAATTGCTGGGGAGACCAGTTATTGTTCAGGAACATCCAGACAACGGCAATGATGATATTTAACAGGATTTGATGGCCCATATCCACTACTCCTTTAATACGGCATGAATGTATAGTGACGGATCGGATAATACGGCGCCTGCTTGGGAGGTATAGGAATATACCCATTCTGAACCGACCCCCAGGACAATCACTATGATCGCAAGCCCGATCGCTCCCGCATATGCGGTCCGATGGATTCTGACCGGCCGCGATTCGTTAGGCCCTGGGAATTCGCCCCAGAATGCTCCCATAAACACTTTGATCAGGGAGTAGAGCACCGCCAGGCTTGATGCCAGCGCCAATCCCGTCAGCGCATAATGCCCCTCGCTCAGTCCGCCGCGAACGATAAGGACTTTGCCAAGAAATCCGCTAAGCGGCGGGATGCCGACCAGCGCCAGCGCCACGATGAAGAACATCCACCCTACCAGAGGATGCCGCTTCATCAGGCCGCCCATTTCGCTCAGCTTGCTCGCGCCCGCGCTCGCCATGATGATACCGCCCAGAATAAACAGCAGCGCCTTAGCGATCATATCATGCATCAAATAGAACACGGCTCCGTTTAAGGAATCGGAGGAGGCCACTGCTACACCAAAGGCGATGAAGCCCACGCTAATGATGATGTTGTAATTCAGGATGCGTCCGAGATCCTTATACGCAACCGCGCCCAAGCTGCCCAGAACGAGCGTAGCTGCGGCCATCCAGCCGATGACGGCGTGAATGTTGCCGGTATCGTGATGGAAGATCAGCGTAAAGGTTCGGATAATCGCATATAACCCGACCTTCGTCAGCAGGGCGCCGAACAGAGCCGTTACGGCCGCCGGAGGTGCGCTGTAGGAACCGGGCAGCCAGAAGAACAGGAACAAGCCTGCCTTCAGTGCGAATACGATCAGGAACAAAAGGCCAATGACCGACAAGATTCCGTCCTGCTGTACTTCTGCCACACGCAGGGACAGATGCGCCATGTTCAGCGTGCCGACCGTGCCGTACAAATAAGCTACGGCTGCAACAAACAAGGTGGATGAAATAATGTTAATCAGCATGTACTTCAAGGTTTCTCTCAGCTGTCGCTTGGTGCCGCCCAGCACGATCAGCGCATAGGAAGCGATCAGCATGACCTCAAAGCAGACAAACAGGTTGAACAGATCCCCCGTCAGAAACGATCCGATCACGCCGGCCAGCAGAAATTGAAAAAAGGGATAGAAGTAATGCTTCTCTCTCTCTTCCCCGATGCTCCGAAAAGCATAGAACAGGCAGGCTCCCGCAACGATCAGCGTCGTAAGCACCAGCAGTGCCGCCAGCATGTCCGCCACGAACACGATCCCGTACGGCGGCTGCCATCCGCCCATATGAAGCGTCTGGATGCCTTCGTTACTCACCTGGTTGACGATGAACAGGGCACAAAGCAGGTTGATTAGAATACTAACCGCGCTGATCCACCGCTGCGCGCGGACGTATTTGGAACAGAAAATAAGCATGACGGCCGTAACCAAAGGAATCAGGAGCGGAAGCACAATCACGTTATTCATCGTCCATCCCCCTTAACTCCTCCATGTTGTCCGTGCCCAACCGTTGATATGCTTTATAAGCCAGTACGAAAAAGAACGACGTGACGCCAAAGCTGATGACGATGGACGTCAGTATCAATGCTTGCGGAACCGGATCAACGTAAGAGGAGGCCTCTTCGCTAAGCAGCGGCGCAGCCCCGGTCTTCAGCCTTGACATGGTGAGCAGCAGCAGATGGACGCCGTGGGTTAACAGCGAAGTGCCAAGAATGATCCGCAGCAGGCTCTTGGATAAGATCTGGTAGATCCCAACCGCGAAAATAATTCCGATGGCAAGCGACATGTATAGTTCCATGGTCAGTTATCCCTCCCGATCGAATTGATGATGGTCATCGTCACGCCGACTACGGCCAAATAAACGCCGAGGTCGAAGAGAACCGCAGTAGCCAGCTCCGTTTTCCCGAGCAGCGGCAGGTTGAAATAACCGAAGGAATGACTTAAGAACGGTGCGTTAAAAGCAAAGGAGCCGATCCCTGTAAGCAGGGCGATGGCAAGTCCCGCCGCCGTAACCTTTCGGAACTCGAAAGGCACGATCTTGCGGGTCATATCCATGCCGAAAGCCATGGATAACAGAACCAGTGCCGCAGAGGTCATCAGTCCTCCGATAAATCCGCCGCCCGGCTCATGGTGTCCCGAGTTGAACAGGAACCAGGAGAAGGTTACCACGATAAAGATAACCACCTTGGATACGGTTCGAAGAATGACATCATTGCTGTCGGGCAGATATGCCCCTTCATAACGATCCCGCTCTCCCAGAATCCCTTCTCCCAAATCGATTTTGATCAAGGCATAAATTCCAAGGGATGCAATGCCCAGAACCGTAATTTCAAGCAGGGTATCAAAGCCGCGGAAATCCACCAGAATGACGTTGACGATATTTTTCCCGCCGGCGGAGCGATAGCTCTCTTGAATGAAGTAATCCGCAATGGAGTCGAAGGTCCTGCCGCTGCTCGCAGCCAGGGCGATCAAGGTCACGACAGCACCGACGCCTGCCGAAATAAGCAGATTTCTCCATTTCAAGCTCATCGGCACCTTCTCCCGCTTCAGCTTCGGCAGATGATAAAAACAGAGCAGGAACAGCATCACGGATACCGTCTCGACGACCATCTGGGTCAGGGCCAAATCCGGCGCCCGGAACAGGACGAAGAACAAAGTCACCATGTAACCGGCAGCACCGGTCAATATGATCGCCATCAACCGCGTCCGGACGAACGGCAGCGCGATGACCGGAATGACCAGGCCGAGTATGGCGACGGCCTCATAGAAGGACATCGGCGCGTAAGCGGTCCTATCAAACCCGATATCGTCGATCAGCAGAAGCCCCCCGCCAAGAACGGCTATAAAAAACACGAAGATATACATCACGTAATGACGGAGAGAGCCTGTCATATAGGTTGAGGTCAGCGCTTCGCCGCCTCTTTCGAGAACGCGCAATCCCCCGTCATACAGTTTGTTCCATGTCCATCGCTTCATCAGCGATGTATTCAATATTCGAGCTCTGCCGTGAATTTTATACAGCACGGTACCGAGAACTATGATGCCGATGGTCATGAAAATCTCCGTCGTCCAGCCGTGCCACATTTCGATGTGTACGTGAAAACGATCCTCCGCCCCGAGCAGCCCTGGATGAATCGCGGCCATCGCCGGTTCGATGAGCGTTTGGGACAACAGGTTCGGAAACAAACCGAACACGATGGCGAGCGATGCCAGAATGACCGGTGGAATCAGCATTCCCAGCGGGGCTTCGTGCGGCTTCTTCTCCAGCTTTTCAGGCTGGAAGCGTCCAGTGAAGGTTTTGAAGACCAGGATCATGCTGTACAGGAACGTAAACACGCTGGCAATCCAGGCGACGACCGGGATCAGTATGCCCCAGGTCTCTGCATTCCAGAAATTCATGTCAGAGGCCTGAAGGACTGCCGTAAAGAACATCTCTTTACTCAAGAATCCGTTGAACGGAGGCAACCCGGCCATGGAAAAAGCCCCTATGACCGCCACGGTAAACGTAATCGGCATGAGCGACATCAGCCCGCCGAGCTTCCGCAGATCCCGGGTGCCCGTCTCATGATCCACGATGCCGACGACCATAAACAAGGCGCCTTTGAATATGGCATGATTCATCAGATGAAAGATGGCCGCCGTCGTCGCTTTCGCGTAGAGCAGCGTGTCCACGCCGCCTCCATAATAAGCGGCGGCAGAGCCCAAGCCGAGCAAGCTCATGATCAGCCCCAATTGGCTGATGGTGGAGAATGCCAGGAGCGCTTTTAGATCCGTCTGCTTGATCGCGCGGATCGAAGCATAAATCAGCGTGGTCAAGCCCGTAATCGCTACGATCCAGAACCAGGATGCCTGCCCGGCAAACACCGGACTAAACCTGGCCACCAAATAGATCCCGGCCTTCACCATGGTCGCGGAGTGCAGATAAGCACTTACCGGGGTCGGTGCTTCCATCGCATCCGGCAGCCAGATATGGAACGGAAACTGCGCGGACTTGGTGAAGGCCCCGAGCAGGATCAGAATCATGGCCGGAATAAACATCGCATCTCCGGCAATGCTCCCTACATCGGCGACGATCTCCCGTACGCTAAAGGTGCCCGTCATGGCATAAAGCAGGATAAACCCCGCGAACATGGCAAGTCCGCCGAATACGGTGATGAGCATGGATTTTAAGGCTCCGTATCTGGAGCGGTCCCGATGATGCCAGAATGCAATCAGCAGGAAGGACGAGATACTGGTCAGTTCCCAGAAGCCGTACAGCACCATCAGATTATCGGAGAGCACGACGCCCAGCATGGCGCCCATGAACAGAAGCAGGTACACATAGAATCTGTGAACCGCTTCCTTGTTTTTATCCATATAAAAGATAGAGTACAGGACAACGAGTGAACCAATGCCGGATATTAATAGTGCAAAAATCAAGCTTAATCCATCCAAATAAACGGTAAAGTTTATTCCCGCGCTTGGAATCCATTCCAGGACGGCTTGGAGCTGTTCACCTCCCTGAATGGTTGGGATAAGTCCCAAAAAATAGGCGAACAGGACAACCGGGACCGGCAAAACCACCCATCCGGTGTGGACGCGGCCGATGAGCTTGTAGGTCAGCATAACCACAAGCGCTACGATAAAAGGTGCCAAAACGGCGATGTGCAGCAAAGACAAAGTCTACTCCTCCTATAGTCCGATTTTTCCTTCATTAGTAGTATTTCCCCATAATTTAGGCATAAGTCCAAAAAAACACAAAAAGAGCCCGCTGTTGGCAGGCTCCTCCAGGTAAAACCATATGGTATTTTTTCGAATCACACTGAAAATCAGTATATCTTGAGATCAAAGCTTTGTCAAAGGGTATGTCGGGGAATGAAGTGGAGGCTCTCGGGAAATTACTGTATGTAAAGGAGTGGTTCCCATGATGATCAAAAAAGCGGCAGTTTGCGCCTTCGTCTTTCTCATGATATTGACGGCGGCCATCGTGATGAATCTACGCACGCAGTCCGCCTACCTACAGGAAAACCCGTCAAACGGCGTATATCACATGCAGCATTCCCAAGGAGGAGCCCCCTTGTTCTCTCCCCGGGAATACGTGAAAATCATTCGCCATTCACCCGAAACCTTGCCGGATCAGCCTTAAGCTAACGCAGAACCCAATCCGTGGGCCTATCCATGAAATTGGATCTCATTATTCTCCTTGCTTCGTTTATTTCTTCGCATCCACCACGAAATGATCAGGATGACGGCCAGCGCCGCAACGATTCCAGCCGCATAATAACCGTACCGGTTAATCAGCACGCCAATATGATCGACGACCTGATCGCCTACAAACATGCCCAAAGAAAAATAACCGGTGGTCCACACCAAGGACGCGGTATACGAGTAGATCGCAAACCGGCGATACGGCATTCCCTTCATCCCGACCGCATACGGAGTAACATTGCGCAGGATGGGCAAAAAGGCGCTAATGCATATGGCATAATTGCCATATTGGCGGGTCAAGCGTTCGGATACATCGAGAAACTGGCGAATCTTCGACTTTTCCCCTACGCGGTTTAACAGCTTGCTGGCGGTAAATCGGCTAAGCATGAAACCGACCGTCGATCCCGAGCACACGCCGAGAAATGTCATGATAAAAGACGGGGCCGGCGATAATATCCCGGATGCCGCCAACGCTCCGCCAGTCATGGCCACGACTTCATTCGGCACGGGAAGCCCGACCAATCCCAGGCATAATACGAGGAATAATGCGTAATGCCCGATTTGTTCAATAAAATTCAATAGCGTATCCACGCCCTGGCCCCCTAATCCGTCCCTGGAATATATATCAGCTTATATGACAACGCGGCTTTCGCAAACGTGCTGTAGACGAGGATATGAACTGGACCTGAGACCAGGTTTGTTTGGGATTATGCTCGTTCAGAGATTTTTAAATGCCGAAATGAAGGACCCCGGATCCTCCTTCACCGTGTACGAATACACCCCTTGCTGGGTATGCAGGTACAAGAAACCTCCGCCGTCTCCCATCGGCCGATAGGACAGGTCAAACACCTGCCGGATCGGAAACTCCCGGTATTTGGTTACGATTCGATCCTCGTACAGGAACATCTCCCGACCTTGCTCTTCCGTTCGTTGTTCAATGCCGTCCACGATTCGGTTGATTTTGTAGTACGGCTGTACGGCTACCCAATTCACAAGCTCCCTCCTTGCCGTCTTCATATTCTCACTTGGAAGATCGCATGTCTCCCTTCTTCTTCCTGCGGCTCTTCATTCGTTCCAGCAGCTCCAGCGCCCCGATAAAAAGCACGAATACCACGAAGAGTGCGGCGGCACGGCCAGGCTCGATCAGACCGGTAACGGACGCTATAATGCCTGTAATGCCTACAATAATAATACCTAATACAGATAGTTTCCAACCTGTTAACATATGTATGCTCCTATAAGTAAACATAATTGCCGTCCCATATGATCGTAGACCTTCATCATCAACCAACTCTCCGGCACACACGGAATGTATCATAAAGAACACCCTATATTCAAGTTATGGCCGCTATGCCCGAATCCAGAATTTCGATTGCCAACCTGCGATACATTTGCAATAATTTACACATGGAGAGAAATGATAGTCCCGCCTCCGCATACCAAAATAGACAGGAGGAGCATGTATGAACTCAACAACCTGGATACTGCTCATTGTATTCATCGTGGTGGATGTATGGATTATTTCTTTTTTCGTTAAACGCTCGTTACGCAAACAAAATAGCCAGCTGGTCCCTAAGGGAAATAAGCCTCGGCGAGGGAAAATACCGGAGCTGCCGCCGATCGTCAAGGCCGGAAGCCCGGCAAACGAGCTTGTCGGCAGACTGGAGGCTGCGCTGCCCGATACTTATCAGAGCATGCTGAAACAGCGCGTGATGAGTGAGCATCCGGACATGTCCGAACAGGAATATGAATGGAGATGGCAGGAGCTTAAACGTTTCTTTATCATGTGCGCCGTATTGGACCGCGTACCGATGTTCAGCAAGGACGTCGATGAGGTCTGGCATGAAATGCTGATGTATACATACGAATATCAACAATTCTCGGACCGCTTTCTTGGCCGGATGCTTCACCATGCTCCCAACACCGGTACCGAACAAGTGCCGATTCCGAATGAACGCGCCTGGTTCGATACCGTATATGTGCAATTATTCGGCTGGCATGGATACAGTGCCAAGCTATGGGGAGCTTTCTTCCGCGTCCCGCTGCCGCGTGAAGAGCTGGACCTTTGCACCTCCCCCCATTTTGCCGTGAATCATGGCCAGAAGCGCTTTAATGCCTGGACCTATGAGAAGATTCCTGCAGCACGCATGGCCATTGATGCTATGATCCGGGATCTGCAGGATCGGGTCAGAACCGCTCAAACCGAGCCGCGGCGTCAAGAGAAGAGGGTCAACTTTCAGAATAGCGATGTGCTCCTGGCAGCGGCCGTCTATTTTGCCTGGAATGCACCGGATCAATTCACTGATCATATGATCCCGGATGAGCGCGAGCTTCATAAGAACAACAGCAGCTCCTCCTGCACCTATGCTTCGGCTTGCGGCTCAGGCGGCTCGGATTCCCATGACGGATCGTCAAACGATGGTTCATCAGGCGGCGGTTCCTCCTGCAGCAGCGGGTCCTCTTGCAGCAGCGGTTCGTCCTGCAGCAGCTGCGGAGGCGGCTGCAGCAGCTAAATACAAACTTAACAAGAATGGTTGCTTATTCATGAATCGAACAAAAGCATGGACCTGAGAATTCAGGCCATGCTTTTTGTTATATCCAGCGTTCAAACCCCGCCATATACAACTTGGCCTCGTCTTACCTTGATATCGCCTAGCCAATTAATATTAAGAGATTTCGTATTAACCCAAAACAAATCCGGATGATCCGACACTTGAAAATGCAAATGCGCTTCGGTTGAGTTGCCGGAATTTCCGCATAGACCTATCAGATCCCCTGCTTCGACCTCAGAGCCTTCCTTCACGCATACCGATCCCTGCTTTAAATGTGCATATAGGCTATATTCTGAATGTCCATGATCGATGATGACATAGTTGCCGACGGGCTTGGTTTCGTTTGTCTCACCCACAGGCTCATTGTCCCTGATGTTATTCTCGATACCCACCACCTTCCCGCGGGCACCAGCAAGAATCTCCTCTCCAAACGCGAAGTAACTCTCATTCTTGGCTGGATCTCCTTCATAGGACATGGCGTTCTCCGTCTTGATGACGTCTATTGCGTACCGCTGGCTTTCCTCTGCGTAATGGTAATTATCCGTAACATTCTCGCCGCCCCAGAACACATACCATTTTCCCTTAAACGGAGCTCGGAAAACCGTGACGGTTTGCTTGGCATCCGATTCAGGAAATCTCTCAATAGGCGATAGCATAAGCCCTACAATGGTACCCGTTTCATCGATCATCGCTTGAATGCCTTTTTGCCCGCTATCATCCATCCAGTTTATCAATCGGATTTTGTTGAGCGTGTCGTCCAACGTGATATGGAACGTTTTTACGCCTGCCGTATACTCCACTGCCATCGCTTCAAATTGTTCGATCGTTGCAAGTGAACGCAAATCCTCTCCGAACAGCTCGTACAGCTTGCGATGTTCCCCATTCAACAGGAATCTAGTAACATCTACCATATTCAAACCTCCTTAATATTCAAACCCAATGTTATAAATAGTATATCTGACGAAATGAACCTGCATTGAAACAGAAACTTAACATTGGTTAAACTTTCAGTTCCCGTAGGTACAGATGCCCGGAAAAACAGCCTTCCTCTACAACTAAAACAAAGAAGCACCCGAACCCATTCGTCAAGGTTCAGATGCTTCTATTCTTAATATACATACAGCCTATTAATGGTTAGATGTGAGTACCAAGCCGGAACGGGTTTGCGGTCCGACCTTGCGCACGGAAACCTGATTTTGCTCGGCCCAACGCGTGAGACTCCGAATGCCTTCACAATTCTTCTCTTCAAATTTAAAGCAGCAGTACATCGGATTTACGCTCTTATCCTTGAGGCTAATTTGAAAAGCGGCTTTATGGCAACCGGAAACCTTGATTTCGCGGATCTGTTCAGCGTGAATCTCTACGCCGTTGATCGAAATCGTCTCCGAATTCTCCTGAATATTCACTTCCCGCTTCACCAATCTCGCATAACCTTCAATAGCCAGTGCCGCAACGACAACGACATTCACGGCCATCTGCATATAGAAGAAGAAAGGATAGGAATATTCGGTCAAGGTGGCTACCTGAAATAGGATAATGCTAAGGACAAAGGAAAACAAAATAACGTCTTTCATTCTGGTAGAGTAATGGATCGCATATTTCATGATTAATCAGCTCCGTTCATTCTGTAAGGGTTTTCATTCAGCTCTTACCTTATTATAACACCATTGTACATAATTTTGACACATATCATTCACATTTTTGTCAAAAAAATATTTGCCTCGCTCCTTATCCTATGCTTATCCATTTCGCGTCGTGTCGTTCATGGTCCAACCAACCATATAAATACACGGTTTGTTTCCTGACAACAAAAAAAGAGAGCATCCCGCCAGATCCAAGATCCGTTGGGACGCCCTTTGCTTCAACACTTTTATCTTTACTTGGTTAACGCCGTATTGCCTTCCTTTCCCCGAAACCATTTCATCACGACAGATACGGTATCAATAAGGGTAATGATCACAATGATGTAAATGAGGCCATCCCTGGATCGATCCCAAATTGATTTTACGGTCTCATACGCTTCATCCCCCGGTGTTACGAAACCCGCTTGAACGAGCTGATCCATGAATGTCGGATTCCAAATCGTCATATCGGAGAACAGGATCACCGTAACGATAACGGAAGCAACGTTAAATATGACATGCATGACGGCAATCTGCGGCGTCCACTTTCTTGTGATTAATTTCCTGGCTTCATTGAATATGCTGAAGGCGGTAAGAAGCCATATCAGCGGTAAATACTTGGCGAAGGCAGCCTGTTCAAACACCGGAATGGCGATCGAGTTTTCGTCGAATCGATGAACACCAATCAGGTTAATGGAAAACGTGAACAGGACGAAGAACAGCACGGAAAACAGGATGCCGAGCACAGGCTCGATCGGTTTAATCCGAGCGGCTGGTTCCGGAATTGCCGGCAATTCCGAGGGTTTCCATGGATCATTGGGGACTTGGCGAGCCCCGCGGTATTCGATAAAGGCAAAAATAACGGTAACCCATGCAAATCCGTGGATTCCCACGCTAAGCAGCGAAACAAGTAATTCCAGCAGCTTCTCGGCAGTGTGTTCCGTGCTTGTAAAGAAATCAATGATGTAGACGATGCCAAGAGCAACGGCTATCGAATACAGTACGATCCTCAGGACGGACCAATAGCTGTTAATCAAACCCGGACCTATGAGATACCTTTCCCTTCCTCTGTACCTGGCTGCCATTTCCCCGGGCGGCCCTAGCTCAAACAGCACCTGCTCCACCTCTTCCAAACTTGCGGTCTCTACGCCGGCTCCCCGGTCTTCCAGCATGTCTTCGACGAGTCCTTGAAGCTCCTTCTCAATATCCGTCCGCTGCGATTCGGGCAGCTTCTGGGTCACCGCATAAATATACCTGTTAATCAGATCCATCACCTTAGTCCCCCTTGTCATTCACAAGTCCCTCCAGACTTGTCATCATATCCTTCCATTCATGGTAGAGCTGCCGATATATGTCCTTGCCTGTCTGACTTATGATGTAATATTTTCTGGGCCGGGCTTCATTCGTATCCCACTCGCTGTTAAGCAAGCCTTGTTTCTCCAGCCGACGCAGCAACGGATAAAGCGTACCCGCTTCCACGTTGATCCCCCTCTCCTGCAATATGGTCACCAATGAATATCCATACTGTGGTTCGGACAACTGACTGAGAACACCAAGGATGATCGTACCCCGCCGAAGCTCCTGCACCATACTGTTTAAAATATCCTGATCCTCTGGCATATCATCATCTCCTGGAAATTATTATACTGTACGTCACACACTAATGTAAATAAACAATTAATAAATTTTTAAAAATATTTTAGTTAACCTTATGTTAACGGCTCCCAAGCTTGATGGCTACCATAATTCAAGCATTTCCTTGTACGCAAAAAAAGGTTATCCTACAGCCGTGACGGACCGTAAGATAACCTTCTCTAAATACGCTCACCCATAACCGGGTTCCTGATAATGTTCACTTTCTGGGAATGATAAGCCAATCTCCATAGTTCGTTGGCAGCTATATGTTCAGCCGCCTATCTATCTCGATTTTCTGGGAAAACCGTTCTGGTATTGTGCCGGAATCGCGATCTCCTTCTGAAGCACCGTTGCTGCTTCTAATGCCCAGTACGGATTGCGCAGCATTCCTCTTCCAACA
Organism: Paenibacillus sp. CR_12; assembly: GCF_041953985.1. NCBI lineage: Bacteria > Bacillati > Bacillota > Bacilli > Caryophanales > Paenibacillaceae > Paenibacillus > Paenibacillus sp. CR_12. The sequence continues at coordinate 936,722 of NZ_JAVFHO010000002.1, forward strand.
GCGACGAGATCAGCGTCTTCGTTGCCTATTACCGCATTCGCCAAGGCGGGTTCATCCAAACGGCCCACGGCAATGACGGGTACTTGCAGCGCTTCTTTGATCTGTCTGGCTAGCGGTACTTGGTAGGCGACGTGGGTGCCCGGTCTTCCTTCCGCCGCGATTGGTCCTTCGCCGCCAGCGCTGACATGGAACATGTCAACGCCTGCAGCCTGATATATCCTGGAGAATGCGATGCTCTCTTCGATGCCATAACCGCCCGTTACGTATTCTCTAGCCGAGATTCGCATGATTAGCGGCATGTCCTCAGGCATTTCGCTTTTTGCGGCTTGAATCACTTCTTGGCCGAACTTGGTTAGATCCTGGCCGTATTCATCCGTTCTCCGGTTAGTCAGTGGAGAATGGAATTGATGAATCAGATAGCCGTGGGCTCCATGCAATTCAATCGCGTCAAAACCGGCCTTCACCGCACGGCGTACAGCCACGCGGAATTTTTCCACCATCTGCTTAACTTCTTCGGTTGTGAGTGCCCTTGGCGTTTTCGAGTGCTCATCGAATGGAATAGCCGATGGGGCAACGGGCGTTTCCGCGTCCTCCGCTTTGCGTCCGGCATGCGCAATCTGAATCGCCGCCTTGGCGCCATGCTGATGTATCGCTTCAACTATGCGGGCCAAAGCGGGAATCTGCTCATCCGACCATAACCCAAGATCATAATCGGAAATACGGCCGTCCGGTTCCACATCCGTCATCTCCACGATAACGAGTCCGGCTCCGCCGATTGCCCGGCTTGTATAATGCAAATAATGCCAATCGGTGGCAATGCCGTCTTTGTTCGTTACCGAGTATTGGCACATGGGGGGCATAACCACCCGGTTTTTCAGATCTAACGATTTCAATTTATATGGACTGAGTAAATGTTCCATTCAGAGACACGCTCCTTCTATCCTCATGATTTGATCTCTTTAAACAAAATGCATGCACATGCATCTAAGTTAGCAAAACAAAGACCATTCGTCAAGAATGGCTGTTGAAACGATCTAGTTACCCTCGAATATGCTTCAATGCATCTTCCAGACCATGCTTCATTTTGGGCATTGCGAATTGCTGCTCCAGCACGTCTTGGACCGTGTTCTTGGCTTTTTGCAGCTTCTCTTCGCCAATCGGAGTCAGTGACGTGTAGATTCCTCTCCTGTCATCCTCGCAAATCGCCCTTTGCATGGCGCCGCAGCCTTTGGCTTCAAAGCGGCTGACCAGTCTCGACATCGCACTCTGGCTTAGCCCCACCATCGTTTGCAGCTGCTGAAGCCTTAATTTTTGCTCGGGAGCCTCGGACAGAAATAACAGCACGTAAAATTCATTCAGCGATAAATCGTGCTTCTGCTGGAGCTTTTGTTCCAGCTCGTTGGAAATCAATGCATGAATCTGCGTCAAGGATAGCCAACTTGTGATGAGTTGTCGCGTTTGATCGGCTGACATAGGGTCTCCACCTGTTCCGGTATATTTCCGCCAGAAAGTTCGTATTACCATATAGCGGGTCACTGTCAGTTATTAATAATAGCAAGTCCCTGTTTCCGTCGTCAAACCTGCGATGGGGCGTTAGCATACGGAACGGAAATTCATGCCAGTCCTCACGCACCGCAAAATGCGCTAAGACTGACACGCTGTCCAGGCTTTTTTATCGTAAAACCCGTTACTTAATCTCCTGCGGCTCCTTGCCCAGCAAACCGAGCATGCGAAGTCCGTATTGTATTCCGTCTTGGCCGACATCGCGGGTGACATGCCTGGCCGCCTGCTTCACGATCTCCGGCGCATTGCCCATTGCCACGCCGTGGCCCACGTACGACAGCATCTCCAGATCATTCAGATAATCGCCAAACGCGACGGTATCCTCCAGATCGATGCGCAGCAGCTGAATCAATTGTTTGATTCCTTCGGCTTTGGAGCCCCCTGCCGGTAACACGTCAATTCCATAGGGGCCCCAGCGCACGAAATCGAACCGCCCTTCGAATCTTTTTACGTAATCGGCCTCCTCATCCTCGGTACAGAATACAATGGCTTGATATATATCGCGGCCCAAGTAATATTCCGGATCGTATTCCGGGATCGTCAGTTTCAGCTCCCCCCAGCTGGAATCGATATGGACATGCTCGGTTACGTTCATCTTCATCGCTTCGCTGCCGGCATAGATAATCGGATGATCCAGCCGAACCGCTTGTTCCGTCAGCTCCTGCAAGGCATCCTCCGCCAGAGGATTACCGTAGATCGGTTTGCCTTCATAAACCACATATTGACCGTTCAAGCAAACATAAGAATCGATGCCGAGCTCTTCCCGCAGCTCTTCAAAATGATAGGGGGCGCGTCCCGTAGCAATGGCTACGATATGGCCGGCCTTCTTTAATTCAGCAATGGACTCCTTCGTTGTCGCCGGAACCTGCTTCTCATGATCCAGCAGCGTACCGTCAATATCAAAAAATAGGATCTTCTTCATCAATAACGCTCGCCTCTCTTTACGTATATTCAAGCTTGTAACTGTATTGTAAATGATGAAAAGCATTTCAGAGCAAGCCATAATTTTACCAAGCTCCCCTGGGTCAGCCTTGATAACGCCAAAAAACCGCAGTAGAGCACTCTTTTCAGATATCCATTTTAATGAACAAGAAAGCCGGTCAGCAAGACGATTTACCAGCATCCGGACCAAAAAAGGCCCGCCTGTTCAGGGCGGACCTTTCGCTTATGGCTTTATTTCGCTTCAGAGCGGACCTCTTCAAGCATCTTATCATTGAATCCGAATATCCAGGTCAGCACGAACGTAATCGCCATCGCCGTCAGGTTGCACAAAATGTAAAGAGGAAGCTGGCTGTTCAAGTACAACAGCGTGCCCGGGATGACGGTAATGGCCATGCCTGTGGCCTCAAGCTGAAAGATGGAAGCCATGAAACCGCCCACGCCGCCCCCGATCAAGGCGATAACAAACGGTCTGACGTAACGGAGGTTGACCCCGAAGATCGCCGGCTCGGAGATTCCCAGCAAGGCGGAGAATGCCGATGGCAGGGATAATGCCTTGAGCTTTTTATTTCTCGTCTTGAGTCCGACAGCCAGACAAGCTGCACCCTGCGCTGCCATGGCGCTGGTCACGATCGCATTGAACGGATTGCTCCCTGTCTTCTCAAGGAGTTGGATCTCCAGGAAGTTGAAAATATGATGCACCCCGGTGACCACAATGATCTGGTTAAAGAAACCGATGACCAGACCCGCGATACCGAACGGCAGCTCCAGCAAGAACGTCGTCGCGTTCAGAACCACTTCTTCCAGGGAGTGGAACACGGGGCCGATCGCAAACAGGCCGAGGGTTATCATAACGAGCAAGGTCAGAAACGGGGTAACGATCAGATCGATGGCGTCAGGAATGCGTTTTCGCAAAAATCTCTCGAATTTCGCGCCCAGCAGTCCAATGAAGAATGCCGGCAGGACCGAGCCCTGATACCCGACAACCGGAATGAAATCAAAGATCATGAGTGCCTCAGCCGAGCCGTTCGCCACGCTGTACGCGTTGGGAAGAGCCGGGTTAACCAGCATCAATCCCAGGACGATACCCAGCACGGGGCTGCCTCCGAACACCCTGAACGCGGACCAAGCCACCAAGGCGGGCAAGAAAGCGAAAGCCGTATCCGTCAGTACCTGGGTGAAGAGCAGGAAATTAGCCGAGATATCATCCGGTGTCGCACCGAACCAGGCAAGCACGGTATCCTGGGTCAGCAGCCCCCGTAATCCCATGAACAAGCCAGTGGCGACCAATACCGGGATAATCGGCACAAACACGTCACCGAATGTACGAATCGCCCGCTGAAACGGATTCCCCGACTTTTTCGCCTGAGATTTCAGTTCTTCCTTGCTTGTGCTCTCCATTCCAAGGGATTCGACCGCTTCAAAAATCTGATTGACGGTTCCTGTTCCGAAAATGATCTGGTACTGCCCGGAGTTGAAAAAGGCTCCTTTGACCTTGTCGATCTGCTCGACCTTCTTCTGGTCAATCTTCTTCTGATCATGAACCATGATTCTCAGCCTGGTGGCACAATGGGCAAAGGAAGCGATGTTCTCCCTGCCGCCAATGGCTTCCACTACCTGCCTTGCGATTTCCCGATTATCCGCTGCCATGTTCATTCAGCCCCTTCTTTATCTTTTACGGCTTCGGTCAGATCCCATTTCTCGACCTTCAAGCCGGCACTGCCGTTCTGTACGAAAAATCGAATGTTTCGGCTGTTCCACTTCGGAAAAATTCTGCTTGTAAACACCTCTTCGCCATCGTTGATGAACAGCTCGACCGAAGAAATGTCCACGAACAGATGAAATTTGATCGAATTTCTTTCGGTTGGCAGCATACAGGATCGTTCCGCTCCGTAATCACTGACAATCGTTGCACCCGAAGAAGAGCGATCCAGCGTAACCTTCCGTTGGCCGGATTCATATCGAATAACGGTTCGTTCCCCTTCGCCAGCCCGAAATTCAATGCCAACGACGTCCGCCTCGATGGCTTGGAACTCGCATATCATTTCAAATGCGGTTCCTTGAACCCCCTCGTAACTCTTCACTTCGCTGTGAAGCGTATCCACTGCCTGAGCGGCATGATCGCGGAGCGCTTGAAGCTCGGGAACCGGCTGTTGAATCAGCCTGCCTTCACGGAACGTAAGCATACGCGGAAGCGTCAAACAATGGGCCCAGCCATGCGAATCGGTGGGATACCCGATATCCGGCAAACCCATCCAGCCCACCATGATGCGCCGGTCTTTCTCATCCAGCATGGTCTGCGGCGCGTAGAAATCAAAACCTCTGTCCAGCTCGCAAAAGGGACCGTGATCAAACTCCAGCGTATTCCTATTGAGCGGCTTGCCTGAAATATAGCCGGATTGGTAAATGTTTCGAAAATGGTCGTCCTCCGGAAGCAGCCCTTGCGGGGAAAACAGAAGCACGCCCTGGCCATCCAGTTCAAAATAGTCGGGGCATTCCCACATATAGCCGAAATGCTGAAGCCGGGTTTGTATCTCCCCCTTGAATTCCCAAACCAACAAATCCGAGGATTCATAAACGACAGCCGCACCTGTCTGGTTAACCCTTTGGGCACCGATGACGAACCGGTACTTGTCTTTGTCTTGCCATACTTTCGGATCCCTGAAGTGTTCGGTATATCCGTCCGGCACATGGTCGATCAGCGGCTTATCGAGCTTCGTGATGGATCCGTCGCGGTCCATCACAGCCATGCATTGATAAGATTGCCTGTTCCATTCCTCATCCCGGGCATTCCCGGTATACATGAGGCATAGTTTGCCATCTTTCACGATACCGCTGCCCGAATAAGCGCCATAAGCATCATGCGGGTGACCGGGTTCAATAGCGATGCCTTGGTTCTGCCAAAACACCAGATCTTTCGAGGAAGTATGGTACCAGTATTTCAAGCCGTGAAACGTACCCAGAGGAAACCATTGGTAAAACAAGTGATACTCTCCGTTGTAATAAGAAAATCCATTGGGATCATTCATCAGGCCCATGATGGGCTGCACGTGAAATTTTTGCCTCCATTCGCTTAATCGCACTTTCTTCCTAATGGAGGAAAGCTCTTCGGGAGAAGCCTGATCCAGGCGTCGGTATTTCAGTTCTCTGTCCATATCTCTTCTCCTTATAAATGGGCTTGCTGAAAAATCAAACTGAACATGCTAACACGTGCACGCTACTGTGGTGGAACCGGTTCCAATCAAAGGTAAAAATAATGAACTCAGTTCCAATACCAAGCAAACACTCGGATTGGAACCGGTTCCGTTATTTGAAGTATAAAATACCTAATTCAGATTGTCAACGCTTTCCCGATGAATCATCTCGCAATTCATGACCGTCAGGAAATCCACCGGCTCGTCGTTGACCAGCTTCATAATATGCTGTGCCGCGAGGTGGCCCGCTTGGAAATATCCATATTTCACCGTTGTTAACCCGGGATGAATCACCTCGGTTACGTCGTATCCGCCAAATCCGGTCACGGAAAGTTGGTCGGGAATAGAGATGCCTTTCATGTGCGCCGCTTTCATCACGCCTAGCGCAATGTTGTCCGTGGCGCAGACCACGGCCGTTGGCAGCGTTCGGTGAAGCTCAAACATGGAGCATGCCGTCTTCACACCATCCGACATCTTGAATCCACTCTCATAGAGAACCGCTTCCGCCTCTTCATACTCGCTTACCGCTTTGAGGAACCCTTCCTTCCGCTTGACTCCGACGGCTACGTCCTTTTCCGTCACCCCGATATAGGCAATTTGACGATGTCCCATCGACAGCACGTACCGGCCCATGTCATAACCTGCGGCATAATCGTTATAGATCATGCTGTGGACATGTTCATGCTGTTGTCCGAGCAGAATGACCGGAATGCCGATCTCTTGAATCGCGGCAAGATGGGTTTCCGTCACCTGCGTGGCGAACAGAATAATGCCTGATATTTTTTGTCTGGCGAGATCATACAGCGCTTCGATCTCCCTGGATAAATCCTGGCTTGCGTTGATGATCAGTAGCTGATATCCGTGTTTTCTTAATTCTTCGTCCATGCCGGCGACAGTCTGCGATGCGGAGAAGGAGTCCAGACGCGGCATAATGGTGCCGATCATGCTCGTTTTTTTCGCTTTCAGGCTTTGCGCAAAAGAATTCGGGATATAGCCGGTTTCCTGAATAACCTGCTCAATCTTGCGGCGTGTCGCATGACTGACGGATCCTCCGTTCAAGAAACGGGAGACCGTGCTTTTGGCAACTCCGGCTTTGTGGGCAATATCGGCGATCGTGTTCTTCATGCCAAGATCTCCGGAGCCGTTAGCAGCGCTGCATCGAACGGATCTTTCTCTGGAGCTCCCTGTTGTCCCGCACAACAGGCCATGATTCGTATAAACATGAATCTCTCCCCTTCGTATTTCTCTTATTCCTAACTATACCATGACGTCCAGGGGTCCGTGAAATGCGGGCTCCAAGCCTAGCATTGCATGGTCCATATTTGCAGGCTCTGGCATAAAATGAAAGATTCGAAGGGGATGATTCATGGGTGCAGCCTTGCTTCACATGCAAGTAGTCAAGTGCATTCCCTTAAGCTTGGACGGTTCGCTCGGCCGATTCGACGGTATGCTTCAGCAATGTCGCTATCGTCACGGGGCCGACGCCCGCCGGTACCGGCGTGATTGCGGAAGCCGCCTTGGCACAGGCTTCGTAATCGCAGTCCCCGATATTCCCTTTATTGTAACCGGCGTCCAACACGACGGCACCCGGCTTGATCCAGTCCCCTTGAATGAAATTAGGCTTGCCTACGGCCGCAACCACAATATCCGCTTGGGACACAATCTCCCCAAGGTTCTTCGTTCTCGAATGGCAGATCGTAACCGTGGCGTTGCGATTGAGCAGCATCATCGATACCGGCTTGCCCAGAATCGGACTGCGTCCGACCACCACCGCATGCTTCCCTTCGATCGGCAGGCTGTAATAGTCCATAATCGCGATAATCGCCGCCGGCGTACATGACGGGTAATCGGCGAAACCAAACGCATTTTGCGAGAACCCGAGCGTGGTTACTCCATCCACGTCTTTTTTAATGTCGATGGCATCAAAAGCCGCCCGCTCATCGATATGGTGCGGTACCGGGTGCTGAAGCAGAATACCGTGGACGTTCGGATCCTCGTTCAGTGCTTGAATCGCAGCGATCAGCTCCTCCGTCGTTGTCGATGTCTCCAGCACTACTTTTTTGGATATGATGCCAAGCCGCTCGCACGCATTTCCCTTCATCCGCACATAGGTCGCCGAAGCAGGATCATCGCCAACCAGAATCGTTGCCAGACAAGGGGTTACCCCTTGCTGTTTCAATTCCTGTACCTTCACCGCCAGCTTTGCCTTGATATCATCGGATACTTTTTTTCCATCCAAAATTACGGGTTCCTTACTCATGCTAATCCGCTCCTTCGCCATTGTATTAAAAAACATAAAGAGGCAAGGCGACTCGAACGTCTCCTTACCTCTTGCCCAGGCGTACGGCATATGATCCCATGTGCTCCCTCTTGGTAACCCAAGCTACGCCAGTAACACAGGGATAACTTTTTTTAATATATCACGACTTTGGACTTCGCGCCACCGGCTATGCGGCCGCCCTTTAATCGTAAAGTTTTTGATTTATTGCCTGAAATCACGTATGTTGCCGATGGTACAAGCATAGAATGTCTTAAGAACAATTCGCTCCAGGAGGCCTTGATGAGATATCCGGCGATCTTCAAAATGCTGCCCTTTATACTGCCGCTTGCGTTCGTGATTCCGGTCTTGACGATATGGCTGCAGAGGGACTTAAACCCCATACCCAGCCAAGACCTGCAGCAGGTTAAAACCGTCTTCACGGGCATCTTCCTTGAGGCACTTCCTTTCATTTTGCTTGGAGTGCTGCTGTCGTCCCTTCTGCAGCTGTTCGTACAAGAGCAATGGGTGCGGCGTCTCACGCCGAAGAATCCGATGGTTGGCGTCCTGTTCGCTTCCATGCTCGGCATCCTGTTTCCCATCTGCGAATGCGGGATGATCCCGGTCGTTCGCAGGTTGATGCTGAAGGGGATGCCCGCCTATATCGCCGTCACCTTTATCCTCAGCGGTCCTATTCTGAATCCCATTGTATTCGCATCAACGATCATGGCCTTCCGTTCACATCCCGAAGTGACGATCGGACGAATGGGACTGGCTTTTGCAGTCGCGGTGACGACGGGTTTGCTCGTTTATGTTTTTTCAAGAAGCAGCCCCCTGAAGCGTTCCTTTCAAGAGTTCGCCGAACAGGGCTCCAGCAAGGGGGAACGTTTGTTGCATGAGCATCCCAAAACCTGGAGAAGCATGTTTGTCCACGCCGGAGACGAGCTGATCGAGATGTGCAAATATTTAGTCCTGGGCGCTTTCCTGACGGCCTGCATCCAATCCTTCATTCCGAGGGAGGAGCTGCTGGCTCTGGGGAACGGTCCTGCCGCCTCCTATCTGTTCATGATGGGCTTTGCCTTCATCCTCTCCCTTTGCTCAACTTCGGACGCCTTCGTGGCATCGGCATTCACGCACACCTTTACCGTCGGCCCGCTGGTTTCCTTCCTGGTTCTCGGCCCGATGCTGGATTTCAAAAGCCTGCTCATGCTGTCGGCTACCTTCAAGACCAAATTCGTGATCGGCTTAAGCCTGCTGGTGATTACGCTTGTCTTTATCGGCTCTGTAGCCGTCAACGCGCTATTCGGCGGTTAGGTGTAGTAAACAAACTGGAGTGGCAATACACGAAAACGGTTGGAATAACGGCACCTTCAGGCTGTTATGCCTTCGGATATCCACTTGAGATTGGAGGTGTTCGGGACGTGAAGCCCCGTCTGAGCCTGCGAAGCCACTATATACTGCGATCGCTGCTTATCGCAGCTCTGGCCGCCTATATCATGCATCTGAACGCATCAAATTCGCTGGACTATTACTTGGCTCCCCATATGCAGACCCTGCTTCTGCTCTGTCCGGTGCCGCTGTTGTTCATAGCTTTCGGCATGCTGTGGCACGCCATTGCGGGAGCTTCCGGCGAGGTGTGCGATTGCGAGCACCCCCTGCCCAGCGGACTGATCAAAAACATATCGGTTTACGGGTTATTCACGGTGCCGCTGCTGTTCGGCCTGCTCCTGCCGGACCAAGCCCTCGGCAGCGATATGGCGGCCAAAAAAGGCATGATCTACACCTATCCGAACCCCGATGTTCGCCGTAAAACCGAGGAGCGGAATGCTCCCGCCGTTTCGGGCATGGAGAAGCATGGAACGAATGATGACCTGGCGGCAGCGGAGGACATCGCACTGAACGAGCGTTTTGTTCCCAAAGACATCTACAGCGTGGAATTCGCGGAGCTGGCCAAGCGCTTATATACCTTACCCGTCATCCGAGTGGAGCCGGACATTTTCTCGGAGACCGTTGGGGCCATGGATATGTACAAACAGCATTTTCAAGGAAAGGCCATCACCGTCCAAGGATTTGTTTTCCGCGATGGACATATGAACGAAGACGCCTTCGCCGTCAGCCGCTTCCTCGTGATGTGCTGCACAGCAGACGCCGTCCCGTTCGGGGTCATGGTGCGCGCCGCGAATGCTTCGTCATTCGCGAATGACGCGTGGGTTCAGATCGATGGCACGATCCAGGTCACCACCTCGGACGGTAAGGAAACGCTGCAGATTCAAGCGGAACGGATTCAGCCGATCGAGCAGCCGTCATCCCCTTACATTTTCACGAATCCCGACTCTGTCGCAGAGTTTGATGAACTGTATTCGAATGATATCGAGACCAAGGAGGTAATCAATAAATGAACAAGATACCCGTCGTGCTGATTAGCGGATTTTTGGGGAGCGGCAAAACCACGCTGCTCCTCAGGCTGCTGGCGTATGCCGCCAATCGGCAATGGAGAACCGCCGTCCTGATGAATGAGATGGGCGAACAGGACGTGGATGGCGATATCCTATCCGGTGAAATGCCTGATCTTCCGATCGAGAAGCTGCTTGACGGCTGCATCTGCTGCACCAAACGAGACGAGCTGGGGCAAGCCCTGAAAAGCCTGTTAGATCGGAAGCCCGATCTCGTCTTCATCGAGACGACCGGAGTGGCGAATCCTGAACAGATTCTTGAGGATTTGCAGGATCCGACACTGGTGGATCGAATATCGATCCGTGGCAAAATCGCCTTGGCCGACTGCAGCAAATTCCTCGAGTATAACAGCTTCTTTGCATCCAGTCGCGAGCTGGTCCGTACCCTGCGGGGACAAATCAGCTTCGCGGACCGGATCATCCTGAACAAGGCGGGAGAATGCGAAGAGAAACAGATCCATAAAGTCATTACCTCCATTAGAAAAATCAATACGACGGCAAGCCTGTCCGTAACCGACTACAGCCGTTTGGATGAGCATGAAATGTTTGCGGCCCTTCAGCTAGAGCCAACGGAGAATCATAGCCATTCATCTCATGCTTCCAACCGGCAAGGGAGTCCTGCGGACCGCCTGCAAGGCAGCGCTTGGAGCGGCGAAGAAGATCGGAGCAAGCTGGGGCGCCGCAACCATGAAGGAGCTTTCACTCATAATGAGCATCGCCATGGTCACGGAGAAGAGGCCGGGCATGGCAGCCATTCCTATACCGGCCTGGATACCTTGACTTTATCTGCTCCAACCCCTTTCCCGCTTGAGATCAGCCTCATCGAAACCTTTCTCGCTGCACGCGGTTCCGACCTGCTACGGGCCAAAGGATATATTCAGCTCTCCACGGGTCCCTCCCTGGTTCAGTGGGCAGGTTCACAGCTTGCCATCGAGCCCAGCACGCTGAAGCTGCAGCGCGGCTATCTTACGTTAATCGGCCATCGCCTGGATAAAACGCGCATTGTCCAGCAGTGGGAGGACTTGCTCAGCGGCGTGGTGCAGTGACATTTGAATGCATGCAGGGATATGAATAAAAGATAAGGAGATCCTCAGGGATCTCCTTTTTTTCGGTTCGTTTATGATTAGTCCCTAGGATAATTCACTTCCATAATATCCATAAAAGGAACCTTCGTAATGACGCCGTTCTGTTTCATATGCACCTTCCCTGTGCGGGAGTCCATTTGATCGATTTGTCCGCGGACCGCCTCTTCCCATCCCCAGACCGTCAGTACGATGACCGATTCCTCCTGGTAAGCTTCCGTTAGCTGATTTCCGAGCTCTTCCAGTACAAACTCATCCCTAGTGGGTCGCTTTGGAACTTTTGCTTTTGCCATGATCTTGTCCTCCTGATTTATGTTGTTCATGCGTCAGCATTACATTCTCAATGAAAACGAATCTTTCATCCATTCTATGAATTAGGAATCTACTACCTATTATACATCAAATGCGATTCAGAATTCTCGGGCTCTCCCAGGATTCAGAATATCTGAAGGAACTATGGACTCGATTCGCTTTTTTATACAAAAGACTTGATTTTCAGAAAATAATCCTATATGATTGACCCATCAACCATTGACCAGTCAATGAATTGAAGGAGGTCTTTATCATCTCTACATGCCATACACAAGACCTGCTGTACTTGCTAATGCATCTGAATAAGCACATTGCGACTCGGTTTGAACGATGTGCCGGTGTTAGTCCCAATCGGCTGGAACTCCTCTGCAAACTGACCGGCGGCGAAATTAGCCAGTCGGATCTCCAGAAGGCAGTGTCTATCGATCCAGCTGCGGTGACCCGTCATGTTCAACAGCTGGAAGCGGAAGGATTGCTTCTGCGGACGAGATGCGAGAATGACAACCGGATTACGTTGGTTCAGCTAACTGAAGTGGGCAAAAGTAAAGTCGCAGCGTTTAAGGCGGAGAAAGATCGATTTATGGAGGAACTGCAGGCAGACCTCACGGAATCAGAACGACTTGCGCTTGTTCATGCTTTACAGAAATTGAACAGCCAGATTCAACGGATGAAACACCCAAGCAAAACCGATTAACTTATAGAGACTAAAGGAGAGAATACCATGTCTGTAACGACCCTAAACAATGATTATAAAGAAATTATTACTTCCCGCCGCTCTGTGCGGGTATACGACCCATCGGTCAAAATCAGCCGTGAAGAGATGACTGAAATTTTGGAAGAAGCGACTTTGGCTCCGTCATCCGTTAATCTTCAGCCTTGGAGATTTCTTGTCGTTGATAGCCCGGAAGGAAAAGCGACGCTTGAAGAGCTTGCACCAGGGAACAAAACACAAGTTTCAACTTCTTCGGCAGTCATTGCGGTATTTGGAGATATGAACGCATTCGACAATGCAGATGAAATTATGGGCACTGCTGTGGAACGCGGTTATCTGCCGCAAGAGATAAAAGATCAGATGATGGCGAACTATACCGATCTGTTCGGACGTATTCCGGCACAGGCTTTCCGCGAAATGATCCTTATAGATAGCGGCTTGGTTTCCATGCAGCTTATGCTTGCTGCCCGTGCCCGTGGATATGACACGAACCCCATCGGCGGATATGACAAATCCCGAATTGCAGAAGCATTTGGTATGGAGAAGGAACGTTATGTGCCGGTCATGCTCATCTCGGTAGGTAAAGCTGCCAAAGAAGCGCGTTTGACGACTCGTCTTCCTATTGATCGTATTGCAGAGTGGAAGTGAGGTCACAGCGATGATTATTATTCATGCAGAAATGAAAGTAAACGGCGAACGTGAGGCTGAATTTCTGGAATCCGTAAAAGAACTTATTGAAGCATCCCGTGCGGAACAAGGAAATGAATCTTATAAGCTGCTCAAAGATACGGAGCAGGATAACACGTATCTCATGGTTGAACAGTGGAAAGACCAGGAAGCTGTGGGGCTCCACAATGCGAGCAGCCATTTTCAGGCGTTTGTGGCTAAAGCTCCAAAATACCTGACAGCTCCGCTAAACGTGCAGGCCTATGCAGGCCAACTGATCAACAAATAATGAAGCAAACTACAATCCGTATTAAAAAGCCAACTCGTTTAGACGAGTTGGCTTTTTTTATGCTATTACTCCACTCCATATCGGATCGAACAGATAAGCAGCCTTACAGCGATAGCTCTTCGATGGCCATCCATGGCAGCGGATTGTGAAACGTTGACCAGTCCAGCTGCATTTCCCGGTCGGTCAACAAACACTCGTCCAGCTCCCGCTCGATTTGTTCCTGTTCCATCCCAATCCCGATCATCACGAGCTCGGTCATCCGATCTCCCCAGACGTTATCCCATTTCCTCCGAACATCCGGCTCACTTCGTAACAGCTCCTGCTGCTCCTGCTCGGTTAAAGCCGCGACCCAGTATCCTGCAGGCCCGAACTGAATCGAAGGCCCGGCCTGGCTTACACTTGCCGCAACATCCTCGCGCACGGCCAGCCAAGCGATCCCTTTCGCACGTACGACTTCTTCCGGCCAATCACCCATGAATGCCGCCAACCGCTCCGGATGAAACGGTCTTCTTCTCCGATAGACAAAAGAGCTGATGCCGTATTCATCCGTTTCCGGCACGTGCTCCTCCTTCTGAAGCTCCTGGATCCAGCCGGGGGACTGTCTGGCTTTTTCAAAATCGAATAAACCGGTATTCAGAATTTCCGCGGGTGCCACTTGTCCCTTCACGGTGCGGATGATTTTGGCGTTTGGCTGAAGTTTTCGCAGTATGCCCTCTACCTTGGCCAATTCGTCCTCGCTTACCAGATCGCATTTGTTCAACAGCAGCACATCGCAAGTCTCTACCTGTTCGATTAACAAATCCACCACTTCCCGCGTATCCTCTTCGCTCAGCGCTTCCTTCCGATCAAGCAGGCTTTGCCCCGAAGAGAAATCTTTCCAGAATCGGTTCGCGTCCACCACCGTTACCATGCAATCCAGCCGGGCGAGATCGGACAGCTGTACGCCGGACACCTCATCCGGGTAAACAAAGGTCTGCGCAACGGGCACGGGCTCGCTGATTCCCGTCGATTCGATCAGTATGTAATCAAAACGATTCTCTTGAGCCAGCTTCTGAACTTCCTGCACCAAATCTTCCCGGAGCGTGCAGCAGATGCAGCCATTGGACATTTCGACCAGCTTCTCATCCGTTCGGGACAGGCTTCCTTCCCCTCTCACCAAATCCGCATCGATGTTCACTTCGCTCATGTCGTTCACGATGACCGCTACCTTCAACCCTTCGCGATTATGTAGCACATGATTCAGGACCGTCGTTTTGCCTGAACCGAGGTAACCGCTAAGAACAGTAACCGGAATTCTATTGTTGTAATTCATCAAATGAACTTCCTCCATTCCTTAATCGTAATAATTACGATTTATGGTATGATGATATATCCCCTCCATTAAATTGTCAATCCTTCACGTTTAAAAAATTTCTACAAGCAGAAAAAATCTCCGCAATCAATTTCATAATATTCCTTTACAAGAATATTCTCAAAATGGTATATTACAATTAATCATTGGTTAATCTTTACAAATAAGGAGGATACGTTATGAGCCAAGACGTAATTTCGTTCATTGAAAACCTGAGTTTGCCTTGGCAAGCAGAAGTCGGCAAAAAGCTTCGACTTATGGTCCATGAAGCCATTCCGGAGGTAGAAGAACGGATTCAGTACAAAAAACCGCATTTTCTCAAAAACGGACACTATGCAGCCGTGATTTCGCCATCCAAAGATGCAATCGCCTTTATGATCATGAACACAGCCAATCTAGAAGTCCCTTCAACTTTCGATGGTCCACCCGAACGGAAATGGCTCAAAATTCGAAAAGACGATACTCCTGACTATGAACAGCTATCCGAATTATTAGTTCAAGCATCAAGTTCGTTGTAATAACCAGATCGGGGGTAAGGTCCCATGAAACAGACAACGTTGCACGCGCTAGCCGAACCTAACCGATTACAGATGGTCGAACTGTTACGAGAAGGTCCTTTAACCGTCAATCAGATTGCTGAACGTCTTCAAATCCGGCAACCTCAGACTTCCAAACATTTAAAAATATTGCATGAAGCTGGACTGGTAGAAGTCCAAGCGGAAGCTAATCGACGAATTTATAAACTACGTCCTGAACCGCTTCAAGAAATGGACGAATGGTTGGACTCGTTCCGCAGTATTTGGGAAAAGCGCTTAGATCAACTTGAGGATTATTTGGAAAAAATACAAAAGAAAAGGTAGCTGCCGCTACCCTTCTTCTTAGGAGGAATTCAAATGACCGAGCAAAGCAAACAAGGCTTACTTCTGTCACGTGTTTTCAATGCCCCCCGGGAACTGGTTTTTAAAGTTTGGACCGACCCTGAACACTTCGGCAAATGGTGGGGTCCTCAAGGGTTTTCCTTAGACGTTATCAAAATGGATGTACGTCCCGGAGGCATGTTTCTAGGCTGTCAGAAGTCTCCGGACGGCAGTCAAGCCATGTGGGGTAAATTTGTATATCAGGAAGTTATCGAACCTGAGAAGCTGGTATTCGTTCAATCATTCTCTGATGAGAAAGGGAACACGATACGTGCACCTTTTAACGCAAACTGGCCGCTTGAAATTATGAATATCATCACATTTGAAGAAATCGACGGAAAAACTACGCTTACCATGCAGGGAGGCCCCGTAAACGCGACCGCGGAAGAACGGGCAGCGTTCGATGAAATGGCTCCAATGGTGAAACAAGGATTTGGCGGTACTTTTGATCAACTCGCTGAACACCTTGAAAGCCAGCTATAATTACATCGATTAAGGAAGCTCAACCGAGCGGAGGCGAACCTGTTGGTTCGCCTTTTTTTAATTCTTCAGAATGCAGCATCATCACGCTCGAAAACCCCCCTTAAAATTTAAGGAGGGTTTTTCATACTTGCATTCGCATGCAGGTTCGAGAAATTACAGCTTTTGGGCGACCGCTTGTTCCGCTGCCTGTACATCGTCTTTATTCTCAGGCAACTCGCCGTCTTTCCAGATGACTTGTTCGCCGTAATCTTTTCCCCAATCGTACATCAATTTCAAAATCGGCATCAAACTCTCCCCGTAAGGAGTAAGCGAATATTCCACCCGAGGGGGAACCTCAGGGTAAACCACGCGGTGGACCAGCTGGTCTTCCTCCAATTCACGAAGCTGATTGGTCAGCATTTTTTGCGTGATGTGGGGAATCATCCGGTTCAGTTCACCGAAGCGTTTCACGCCCTCCAAACCGAGATGCCAGAGGATGATCAGCTTCCATTTGCCGCCGATGACCGCCAGGGTTAACTCCTTATGGCAGTTTATTTCCTTCAGATTAATTCGCTGCTTGACCTCGTTTGCCATAATGCATCACCCCTTCTTCCCTATAGTATACAACGGTTGCGGGGATATCATCAAAGCGGCAAACTTATCATCATCACCGTTTTTTCTTATTCCAAATTGGCATGCAGGCTAAACATTTGGTCTGAGCGAAGCTTGCTTTTTTCCATCAATCTCAGGATAACCGCATCGAGCACGATCAGCATGCTTTGCTCAAATAATGAAGCCATCGGTTGAACGGTGACGAGGATATCCTGATTCTGCTCCTTCGTTGTTCCCGGAAGCTGGACCATCGTATCCGAAAGCTTGCCGATACTCGATTCCGGTCTCACGGTTACGACCGCAACCGCGGACCCGATCCCTTTGGCTTTCCGAGCCATGGATACCAATCCTTGCGTTTCGCCGGAGCCCGAACCGATAAGAAGCAGGTCATTCGCTCCGATGGCCGGTGTTACCGTATCGCCGACGATATGAACCTTAAATCCCATCTGCATTAACCGCATGCCGAAAGCCCGGATCATCAGGCCGGATCTGCCTCCCCCTGCCAAGAAGACGGCATCGGATTGCACGATCCGTTCAATCAATTCCTCGATCTGGCCAGCATCCACCTGCTGAACGGATTCCGATAACTCCTTGGCAATGACGGATGCATGTTGAAAGATGTTATGACTCATGGCGACTTATGCCTGCTTCACAAGCTCGTTCATTTGAGCCGCTGTGGCCTTTTTGTCGGTTTGGCTTGTAATTCCGCCGCCGACGATCACAAGATCGGGATTCGCCTGAATCACCTCAGGGAGCGTCTCCATTTTGATTCCGCCCGCAACGGCAGTTTTGGCTTGTTTCACGACGCGTTTGATCGCCGCCAATTCCTCGAATGAGTTTTTGCCTTCCGCCTGGTGGTCGTAGCCGGAATGAACGCAGATATAATCCACGCCGAAAGCATCGATCTCCCGCGCCCTGCCTTCAATGTCCTTTACATTGATCATATCCACCATCACTTGCTTGCCTTGCTTGAGGGCTTCCGCTACCGCGCCTTTGATCGTGGAATCGTCGGATACGCCAAGCACCGTAATGATATCCGCACCGGCTTCGGATGCCTTCATCACTTCATAACCGCCGGCATCCATAATTTTAAGGTCGGCCAGCACGCGCAGATGCGGGAACGCCTCTTTAATCGCTTTGACGGCATGAAGCCCTTCGTTAATAACAACCGGCGTACCGATCTCCACGATATCGATAAACTCGGCTACCTCTGCCACGACTTCTTTTGCTTCCGGAATATTCACCAAATCCAACGCCAATTGAAGTTCCATATTGTCAATCTCTCCTTATGAGTGTATTGGTTAATAACTACACGATCATTGTAGAGTAGACAGTTTACTTTACGGAAGTACGTACTTATAAGTGAGATACTTACGTGGAAGTAAGTAATAGGGAGGGACAAGGGTTCTCAGGTTTTCGTTTATTTGCGAATCGTTCGTCTCGATGCTGGTAAAAAACAATTAAGCCTGTTTGCTCACTTTAGTCCAGTCTTCGGCTGTGGTTTAATATAGTTGTCAGGCCGGACAAAATGATCGGAAAGGAGGCTGAACGAATTGATTCAGAATATGGAGGTGGCATCCGCGTAAGCGGGTGTCGCGTTTAGGGGAGCCCCATGCCAGGGCTCCCTTTCATTTGAAATCCACAGAACCGGAGGAAACATGATGTCCTATCCACGTCAACCTGCCGTTATCGTTGTCACCGGCGTCATGGCATCAGGTAAGTCGACCGTAGCCCAGCTGCTGGCCGAGAAGTTTGATCGCGGAGTCCATTTGCGGGGAGACTCGTTCCGGAAAATGATGGTCAAGGGCAGGGAAGAAATGCTTCCGGATGCTTCCGACGAAGCGAAGCGGCAGCTTGCCTTGCGCTACAGATTATCCGCCTCCGCTGCCAAAGCTTATGCCGAAGCCGGTTTTCATGTCGTTCTGCAGGACGTCATTCTCGGCCCGGCGCTGCAAGAAATGACCGTTATGTTAAGAGGCGTTCCCGTGTTCGTCGTTGTGCTGAATCCTTCCGAGGATACCATCCGTGCCCGGGAACAGAATCGAGGCAAAAAAGGCTACGGAGTCTGGAGCATTCATGAGCTGAACCGGCGGTTAACCGACGAAACGCCCAGAATCGGCCTCTGGCTGGATACTTCCGATTTAACACCCCAAGAGACCGCCCAAGAGATTTGGAAGCGGATTTGGGATGAGGGGAAGATCCATTAACCCTTACCCTGCATCTTCACGACCGGACTTCCTGGTAAAAAACAATTAAGCTTGTTTATTCACTTCAGTCCTGCCGCCGGCCGTGGTTTAATATAGATGTCCGGCTGGACCAAATGATCGGAAAGGAGGCTGAACGAATTGATTCAGAATATGGAGGTGGCATCTGCGTAAGCGGATGCCGCGTTAAGGGGAGCCCCCACAGGGCTCCCCTTCATTTCATTTATTCATAGATTACGGCTTTGATTTCGTCGCTATCGATATTGTTTTTGTCGTACCAGTAGAACCCCGTATCGATCTGCGGTTCGACCTTCTCCCCTTTGATGGCCGCCACGGCGGCTTTTACCGTCTCATATCCGATGCCGACCGGATTTTGCGTGATGGCTCCCGCCATCGTTCCGTTCTTGATCGCGTCGATCTGCGCTTTTCCGGAATCGAATCCGACCACGATGATTTGGCCTTCCTTCTTCATCTCCGTCACCGCATTGATGACGCCGACGGCGGAGCCTTCATTCGCGCCGAATATCCCTTTTAAATCCGGATGCGCCTGCATCATCGCTTTGGCCAGGTCCGTCGACTTCAAGTGATCCCCGCCGCCATATTGAATGTCCACGATCTCGATATTCGGATACTTCTCTTCGATCTGCTTCTTGAAGCCGTCTCGGCGGCTGACCCCGGTTACGCTGGTCTGGTCATGGACCACCATGGCGATTTTGCCTTCATTCCCGATGAGCTCCGCCATTTTGTCCGCCGCGAGCGCCGATGCAGCCATATTGTCCGTTGAAGCCGTCGTTACCGGAATGTCGCTATCCACGCCCGAATCGAAGGCGATGACCGGAATGTTGTTTTCCTGGGCTTTTTTCAGATAAGGTATGGAGGCCTGGCTATCCAATGCGGCAAAGCCGATCGCGTTTGGTTTCTTGTCG
Source organism: Paenibacillus sp. CR_12 (assembly GCF_041953985.1). Lineage (NCBI taxonomy): Bacteria > Bacillati > Bacillota > Bacilli > Caryophanales > Paenibacillaceae > Paenibacillus > Paenibacillus sp. CR_12. The sequence goes on from NZ_JAVFHO010000002.1 coordinate 956,661, forward strand.
AGCGCGGCCTGCAGCATTTCGATCTGCTTATCCACCTGGGATTCCGTCTCCGGACCTTCAAAGGTAATCCGCACGCCAAGCTCTTCCCCTGCTTGCTCGGCACCGGCTTTCACCGCCTGCCAGAACTGATGCTGAAATCCCTTGGAAATGATCGGGATGTAGATCTCTCCTTCGGCTTGAGAACCGGCTCCTGATCCGGATCCGCCCTCGCCTGGACTGTCGGTACCTCCGGCAGCGTTATTGCCCGATGAACCGCAAGCCGCCAGCATGCTTGCAGTCAGCAAAAGAATCAGAGCTAATATGGAAAGCTTTTTCATAATGCAATCTCCCCTTGTTTAGACATATTGGTACAGCTATAGATCTTCCGTTATGGAAGCTTCTATCGAGATCAAGCCAACCTACGGCCAACCGAGCTCCGGAGCAAGCACTAGTAAGGGCTTACGCTTTGCGTCTGCGCAAAATATCCGCATACACCGCGAGTATAATAACGAACCCTACAACAACGGTTTGCCATTCCTGGGGCACGGACAGAATGCGCAATCCGTTCGTCAGCACGCTCATGATCAACGCCCCGATCACCGTTCCGATAATGGTACCCTTCCCACCACTGAGCGAAGTTCCCCCGATCACGACCGCCGCGATGGCTTCCAGCTCATACCCGGCACCCAGCGCCGGATTGGCCGAGTTCAGCCTCGATGCCATCATGACGCCCGCCAAACCGGTGAATGCGCCGGTTAAGGTGTAGATCACGATTTTCCAGAAGCCCACGTTGACGCCGGACAATCGGGTCGCCTCTTCGTTGCTGCCCAGCGCAAAGTTATACCGGCCGAGGATGGTCTTCGACAAGATGAGATAGCCGAGGATCGCCGCAATGAAGAAAATGACGACCGCATTGGGAATATCGAGCCCCGGCACCAGCCAGCCCAGCACGCTGCCCTGGGACACCTCGGCAAAGCTTTCGGCATCGTTGAAATAGACCGGTTTGGCCCCGGAGATGATGAGCGCGAGACCTTTGGCGATCATCATCATCGCCAGCGTTGCGATAAAAGGCGGAATCTTCATTTTCGCCACCGCCGTCCCGGACAGAAGCCCGCACAGGGCGCCGGTCAAGATGCCCCCAAGAATGCCGACGGGGACCGGTAATCCCCAGAAGGTGATGCAGACCCCGGTCATAACGCCGCTCAGCGTCATGACCGTCCCGACGGACAGGTCGATGCCGCCGGTAATAATGACAAAGGTGGATCCCAAAGCCAGCACGCCGATTACAGCTGTGGAGAGAAGAATGCCCACGATGTTGGAGAATTGAAAGAAATTGCTGGACGAGAACGTAAAGAATAGGACGAGAACGACCAAGCTGGCAAGAGCCAGCACTTGCTGGAGCGCGCCCGATTTGATTTGAATGTTCATCTGCTTGTTCCTCCTGACGTGAATAGATGACGGCGACGGCGTCTTACATCCTCGCTGTAGCCAGATGCATAATGCTTTCTTGGGTCGCCTCTTCATGATCCAGCTCGCCCGTAATCCGGCCTTCGCACATGACGAGAATCCGGTGGCTCATCCGAAGAATTTCCGGCAGCTCCGACGAGATCATGATGATCGACTTGCCCTGTGCTGCAAGATCGTTCAGCAATCGGTAGATTTCGCTCTTGGCCCCAACGTCGATTCCTCGCGTCGGCTCGTCGAAGATCAGGATGTCGCAATCCCTCGTCAGCCATTTGCCAATGACGACCTTCTGCTGATTGCCCCCGGAGAGGAACTTGACTTCCTGATCGACATGCGGCGTTTTGACCTTCAATCGAGACACCATATCCTCCGCCTGCTCGCGAATCTTCGCCGTATTCATCCAGCCGCCGGGACGGAGGAAGCTGCCGTATGAGGCGATAGCCACATTGCTCTTCACGTCGAGATCGACGACGCATCCATAGCGCTTGCGATCCTCGGATAGATAGCCGATCCCTTGCCGCACCGCATCGTGCGGGCCCTTGATCGTTACCTTGCGGCCGTGCACGCGGATCTCGCCGGATTGGATGCGGTCGGCGCCGAAGATGGCCCGGGCAAGCTCGGTCCGTCCCGCGCCGACGAGGCCGGCAATGCCAAGAATTTCTCCCTTTTTCAGAGTCAGGTTAATATTCTTCAAGTTTCTGCCTTGATTCAGTTCTATAACCTCCAATACCGTCTCGCGCTCACCAGCCGTCCTCTCCGGCTTCGAGGTCTCGTAAATCTGCCGACCGACCATCTTCGAGATAATGTCCTGGGTCGTGACTTCAGCCGTGGATACCGTATCGATGTACTGCCCGTCGCGCATCACTGTAATGCGATCCGTGATTCGTTTGATCTCGTCCATTCGGTGGGAAATGTAAACGATTCCAACTCCGCTCTCGCGAAGCTGCCGTATGATGCGGAACAAATCCTCAATCTCCGTTTCGCTCAAAGCCGCCGTCGGCTCATCCATCACCAGCACATCGGCGTTGTAGGATAATGCCTTGGCGATCTCCACCATCTGCTGCTTGGCAACCGTTAATTCCGAAACCTTGATGGAGGGGTCCATGTCGAGGCCCATCCGTTCGAACAGTTCCTTCACCTGCCGGTGCAGCGCCCGGTCGTCCAGAAACAATCGGAGCTTTCGCCGCGGCTCCCGCCCGATGAAGATATTCTGGGCGACCGTCAGGTCAGGGGCCAGATTCAGCTCCTGATGAATCATGCTGATTCCCGCGTCCTGAGCCGCTTTCGGGTTCGATAACTCAACGGGCTGCCCTTTGAATTCGATCGTTCCTGCATCCTTCTGATAAACGCCGGTCAGGATTTTCATCAGGGTTGACTTGCCCGCACCGTTTTCACCCATAAGGGCATGGACTTCACCGGCCCGAAGGTCGAACCGGCAGTTATTTAATGCAAGCACGCCCGGAAATTCCTTCATGATTCCTTCCATCTGTATCAGCCATTCGCTCAACGTCCCTCACCTCTCTAGCTGGCACCTTTTATGAATCATTGTACAAACCGCTACCCCGCGAAGGAATGGAATATTCTCTGATCGATGTTGAATAATCTATGATCCGCCGCAGAAACCCAAAAGAGAAGAAGCTACTCCTCCACAAAGGGAAAGAGCAGCTTCTGGTTCTCCTCGGTATACATATTGTCCTTATTGATGATAACGGAATCGGTGTATATATGCCGTGGCATCCTGTCGCCCTCGATAACGGATACGGCTGTTTTGATGCCCAAATAACCGATGTTGAAGGGCTTCTGAACGATCGTGGATTGCAAGACTCCCTCTTCGAGCAGCTTGACTTCCTTCACCGAGCTGTCGAATCCGACCAGCTTGACTTTGCCCACCAGCCCCAGTTCCCGAATCGCTCTGCCGGCCCCCACCGTAGAAGGCTCATTCAGTCCGACGATTCCATTCAGGTCAGGCCTTTCAAGCAGGAGCTTTTTCGTGATTTCGTACGCCCTCTCCTCCTTGCCTTCGCTGTAGTAGGTGCCCACGATTTCCGTGCCGCCGCGCTGCTCCAGAATGCTTCGAACCCCTTGCTCCCTCTCGATCTGCGTCGAGGTGCCCTGCACGAAACTGATGATAGCAACCTTGGCATGTTCCGGCAGGCGCGACGAAAGCTCCTTGCCGGCCTTCTGTCCCGCATTCACATTGTCGGTCGCGATCAAGCTCTGCGCGTAATCGCCATTCACGGCCGAATCAATCATAATGAGCGGGATGCCGGCCTTACGAATCGACTCTACTACGGGAACCAGGCGATGATAATCACCCGCGGCCAAAACGATCGCATCCGGCTTCTGCTTGACGGCTTCCTCCAACAATTGAATCTGCAAGTCAACCTCGATTTCCTGAGACGGTCCTACCACCGAGACGTCAACGCCGAATTCCCGGGAAGCCGTGTTCACCCCTTCAATCAGTACCCGCCAGAATTCATTCTCGTCCAGCGCCTTTACGCCGACGATGATCTTCTTGGTTCCGGGTTCTTCCTTGGACCACTGATAAACGGCATAACCCAGAAGAAGCAACGGAATCAGCAGCAGTACCATATAACGCATTCGCAGGTACGACTTCAAGGCACATCCCCCTCCACACGCTGCCACTCATCTGCATGAACGGCCGGAATGACCAGCGTTACGCTTGTACCCGATCCGGGCACGCTTGCATAGCTAAGACCATATTCCGTTCCAAAATATAACTGTATCCGCTGATGAACATTCGCAATGCCAACGCTGTTTCTCGATCGTGTGCCTTCTTTGGACGTGAGCAGCGTCTCCACCTTGGACTGATCCATCCCGATGCCGTCGTCCTTAACTTGAAATTCGATGCGGGTATCTCGACGCACCCCCGTAATCGTGATCGTCCCCGGCCCTTCCTTGTTTTTGATGCCATGATAAATGGCATTCTCCACCAGCGGCTGCAGCAGCACCTTCAGCGTCAGATACGGGTAAAGTCCGCGATCGATATCCAGGGCAAACGTGATTTTGTCCTGATAACGCATCTGTTGTATTTTCAAATAATTCGTTATATGCTCCACCTCGGTCGCAATCGGTATCATTTCCTTCCCCTTGCTGAGCGAAGCCCGAAACAGCCTGGCTAAAGCCGATGTCATCAAAATCACCTCGTCATGCTTCTTGCTCTCGGCCATCCATATGATGGAATCCAGCGTATTGTAGAGAAAATGGGGGTTGATTTGGGCTTGCAGGGCATTCAGCTCGCTTTTTCTCTTAATCTCCTGCTCTACCACGATTTGATACATCAATTCCTTAATCTTCAGCACCATCACGTTGAAGCTGCGGGCAAGTCCGGAGATTTCCCTGGAATGCCCCACCGGGACCCGGATGTCGAAATTCCCCTTCTCCACCTCCATCATCTTCTCTTGCAGCTCCTTGATGGGACGCGTCAGATTGCGCGAGAGGACGACGGAGAACAGCACGCCGACGACGAGGCATAACAATCCCGCTATAGCAAAAGACAACTGCATCTGCTTCTTATTGTCCACCAGCTCATTCTCGTAAAAAACGCCTACGATTTTCCAGCCGAAATCCGTGTTCTTAATGCTGTAAATCCGGCTCGCGCCGTCCTCCTTCACGACAAAACTTCCATGTTTGTCCTGCAGCACCTGGTCCAATCTCTCCGTTTTCAGATTGCTGTAAAGCAGCTGCTGCTGGGGGTGATAAACAATCCGGCCTTCGCGGTCGATAACGAACACATACCCCCGGTTCCCCAGATCGAGCTTGCTGAGCATATCGTTAATCACTTTGAAGTTAAGATCGATTAGCAGGATGCCAAGCCCTTGGGTCGAATCCATGCCGCTGAGCTCACGGCTCAGCGATACAACCCAGCGATACTCTCCCTTAATGACGGGCTGTACATGCGAGGAAGAGATCACCGTCTGTCCTTGGTTTTCCTTCGCCTGCCGATACCAGGGCTGATCGGATATTTCAATATAAGGATTTAACTCCGCGTTGGACCGATCGGATATGAAGGTTCCGCCCGCTCCGAAGATGTTGATCGAAGCAATGTCTTTGCGCGAAATGCGAATCGAGTGAAAATAATCCGATATCTTCGCCTTTAATACCGCCAGCTGCGCAGGCTCCAGCTCGTCGGCCGAGGCCAGGTATTCTCTTACGTTCGGATTGTTCATCGCGGCCAGCGAAATGTCCTTCATGCCTGTAATGTAGGTTTGGATATTCGCATTGACTTGATTGATCAGCTCGGAGGTATAACTTTCCGCCGTTTCGCGAACAGCGGATTCGGACAGCCGATAGGAGATGAAGATAAGCAGCAGCGCCGTGAACAGCACGAGCATCACGAAGGAACTGGCAATGCGGGACTGAATGCTTTTGATTCGCTGCGGAGCCTTCATGGCTGTACCCCGCCAGACGCCATTTTGTTCCGGTACTCCGTCGGGGTATCTCCGGTATGTTTCTTAAACAGCACGCTAAAATATTGTGGATCCTGATAGCCGGTTTTCGCCGCAATTTCATAGGTTTTTAACAAGGAATGCTTCAGAAGTTCCTTCGCTTTCTCCATGCGGACTTCCGTAACGTATTCGACGAAGGTCTTCCCGGTATGCGACTTGAACAAGGCGCTGAAATAACTCGTGCTCATGAAGATCCGGCTGCACACGGTCTTAATCGATAACTCCGCATCCTCATAATGCCGCTGGATGAAATCGACCGCCTCCAGCATCTGGGAGCGTGTAATATCCTTTCTGGTCTTGGCTACGTCCCTTAACGCCTGCTCGCATACCTCGTTTAACCAGCGCTCGATCTCATCCAAGGACCGAAAAGAATACAGATCGGACAGCAGCCTCTTCTCCTTGCCGATCAGCTCGTTCCCATTGCTGCCGATTTCCATCAAGGTTTGAAGCACGGAAAGCATGACCCGAAGGACCCGCACGTAACAGAGCTCGATCGAAATTGAAGCGCTTCCAAGTTCGCTGATCAACCGCCGGATGCACGCCTTCACCTCTGAGCCTGTGCCCGCCCGGATTGCCGAAACCAGCGCCGTCTCCGTTTCGATCCCCTCCAGGAGAGGACCGCTCCCGCGTTTTTCTAGATCGGTGATATGGACCACCTGATCGCGGCCGATCAGAAGCCGGTACTCCAGGGCGGCCTCCGAGGCCTTGCAGGAATATCGTATGTCCTGCAGCTCGCGACAGATCGTTCCGATGCCAACCGTGACCGTGAATTTCATGAACTGCTTGGTGGAGCCGCGAATGTCCTCCGCCAGTTCCTGGGCCCGGGCGTACAGATCTTTCTCGTCGGAGCCCGACAGAATGGTCATGACCTTATTCTCTTTGTACCGAAACACGGCCGCACCAGGCTCACCCGCCAGGATCTCCTGCATGATGTTGTATAAGGCAAAAGCATGCAGTTCATTATCGGCGTGCTGTTCATCCGATCGCAGCTCATCCATATCCGCTGCCATGGCGATATACAGCGGCCCGCGCAGCGGAATATCGAAATAAGCCAGCCGGCTCTCCATTTCGGACCGCTTCATCGGCGATGACGCCAATCGTTCCAGAAAACGTTCCCTAAGCAGGACCAAGCTCTCGTTCAACTGCTTCTTGAGTCTCTTCAAGTGCTCGGTGTGACCGCTCTCCTCATCCATTTCCAGCTTGAGCTTGTCGAGCATGTCCCTTAATTCCGCCGCCGTAACCGGTTTCAAAATAAAATCCGTCACCTGCAGCTTCACCGCCTGCTGGGCGTATTCGAAATCGTCGAACCCGGTCAGGATGATGATCTTCGTCTTAGGAAAACGTTCCGTAATATGACGGGACAATTCCAAGCCATCCATGTACGGCATGTTGATGTCCGTTAACACGACATCGGGCTGATGGCGGGTTACGGCCTCCAACGCATCTCTGCCGTTCTCGCAATCCCCGATGCATTCATAGCCATGCTCCGACCACTGAATCCGGTTTCGGATCCCTTCCCTTACGATCGGTTCGTCGTCCACAATAAGAATCGTATACAATCAAAGCCTCCCCCGTTCAAAAGCAAATCCATTCGCTTTGGTTTATCGTGTTACGAGGTGAATAATACAGGAAAAGCCCTTCGGCAGGCAACTGCCAAAGGGCTCCAGACATCATGTTTTATTTCCGGGCATTCATCCACGTCATGAAATTGTTCACCACGATATCGATGAAACCGATCGTCGGTTCATGGATCAGCTTGCCGGACTCATCCATCTTCTCGTGCACGGCGCCGATATAAACTTCATTGTTAGGAAGCAGCGGCGAGGTAATGCCAACGGAGAAGAGTATGTCCCGAAGATGCTCTTGGGCGCGAACCGTTCCGAGCTGCCCCATCGACGCCCCCATGATCCATGAAGGCTTCCCGTTCATGACCTTATCGACGCGCGATAACCAATCCAGCGCATTCTTGAGCACGCCCGGTATGGAATAATTATATTCCGGCGTGATCCACAATACGGCATCGGAAGCGGCAATCCGCTCCTTGAATTCCTTGACGGCTGCAGGAGGGTCCAACTCCGTGTCTTGATCGTAGAACGGAAGATCGCGAAGATCCACGATATCAAAGGCGATCTGATCCGAATAGCGCTGCTTCAAATATTCCGCCAGTTTCCGATTGTACGACTCTTTTCTAATGCTTCCCACAACGATTGCAACGTTCATGATATCCTCCAGTTCTATGCCTTTCCAGCACACATGATTCAGTTATTGGGTAACTTATTTTAGCGTATCACCATATTTTACCATTGTCAAAACAACCCCTACTTCATTAGGGAAAGCAGCTTGCACACATCGCGTTCCAGATCTCCCCTTCTTTCTACAGGCACATGCCGCAGCAGCGCCATGGCGGCGTAAGGAACCTTGATGGCATGCGGATCTTCATACAGCCTGCTCCAATAGGCCGATTCCGTGATGGATGCCTTGGCAGGCGCATCGATCCCCTGAGCCATAAGCGCTTGAGGTCTGAGACGGTTAAGTTTCGTTTGGAGCCGGTGATTGCCTTGGCCCAGATTGGCCAGCTGGGCATAACCGAGCCGTTCCAGCTCAATCAGCGCGTGGGCGTGGGTAATCCCATGCTCAAGCTCACCGGCAAAAAAATAATATTGGCCATCCACATGCTGATCCGGCAGCACGTGATCCAGCTCGGAAAGTGCGCGGCATGCCAAATCGGACGCATCCCGGTAAGGCGGTATTTACGAGAGTGAGATTTCCGATAGATCCAGCTGCGTATAATCGTCAATGCCGTAATACCTTGCAAGCTTATGTTCACTCGCTGCATCGTCCATGAGCTTAAGCAAACCTCTCACGATGGACGGAGTCAGTAAGTCCGGACGGTCCCGCAGCGCTTTCAGTCCGAGCACGCCCAGGGTCACGCCGTGGCCCGAGGTGCTCAGGCTTGTCAGGTTGGGCAGAAGCCCTTCCAGCAATTGATCCATCAATTCAGGCTGTGCGGGCTCGGATGGATACGGTTCAAACCAATCTTCATGCTGAGCGCGCAGATGACGGCAATTGGCAGCCAATCCATGAAGCACATTTTGAGGCAGATCTTGCTCCTTCTGCATGTAATACGCTGCCAAATACGCTCCGCCGACATGCCCTTCAAACCAACCGACTTCGCCGCCGCGGCTCAAAGCCGTGAGACCGTCTATCAAATATTGGTCGTCAATGACCGGGTTCACCTCCTCCCCTTCAGCGGCACTCGGCAGATTCAGCTTGGCCGCAATGTCCTTGGGAAAGCTGGTTATCTTCAACCTGATGCTGTAGCCGTACATTCTAAAACGCAGTCCCTCATCGTTATCCGATTGGATCATCCGCCGATCCAGGGCCGAGCGAACCCGGTCTATAAACCGCTCGTCGGTGACGCCATACGTTAATTCCAGCGTCGGTGCCAGCGCGTACATCGAGATCGGGATCCATTTGCGCCTCGTGGATACCACAACGGCATGGGCCGTTCCGCCGATGACAAAAGCAAATTGTTCCGATTCCTTGGCGATGGTGAATCCGAGCGTCCGCTGCATCCACAGTCGGGCAGCTACCGGATCCTCGACAGGCAGTCCCACTTCCCGCAAATAGAGGACGCCATATTTACCGCTCGGGGTCAGGACCCCTTCCTTTAAATCCGGATGGGCGATAAACTCCAGCAAATTTCCATCCCCATCCCTGAAGTATACGTTCACGCCGGAATCGAAGGGTTCGACCACCTTGCCGTCCGGCCATTTCAACAACGGGACCTGTTCCGCGAGGCTCCGGACGGTGGAATCAAATTGGGAGAAAGCCACTTCAAACGCGATATGGGCAGGGGCTATGGGTTCAAACACCTCTTCAAATACAAGCGTGAAATCGGGTGTAGGCTGAAATGCAATTTCGGCCTCGCTTTCTCTGACGACCGGGAATTGAAGCAATCCGTGATAGAATTGCTTCACTCCCTCGATGGAGACGGTCCTTAATGTTAATCCGGCGAAATGGGTGATCATGAGATTTCAGCCTCCACTTTATTGCTGATCTTCTTAACCAGCTCCAAAAAGATGGAAAGCGCCTCTTTCGCCCGATAATCCAGCACGATCGTGCCCTCAGCCGCTTCCGATTCGTAAATGGCCCGTTGAGATCCGCCGATGGAAATCCATTCCGGACTATTAATACCATGCAAATTGCGTATGGTGGCCTGCATTTGCTGCAGTGAACTTACGCCGACCGCCCCGCCTGCCGAGCTTACCGATAAGACGGGTTTACCCGAGAAATGCATTTGCCCCAAATGATCCAGAGCATTCTTCAACACGCCGCTCATCCCGCCGTGATACTCCGGGGTAGTCAAAATGACGCCGTCCGCCTCCATTAATAAACGCTGCAGCTCACGCACGCCCTCATGCCGGTTGAATATTTCGTCCGGGGAATAGAACGGGAGCGGCGTTTCATACAAATTAAACAGCTTCACTTCGACGAACAACCGGTTCATTTGCGCTTCCAAGGCTTTGGCCAAAATGGTGCTTGTCGCTTCTTTGCGATTGCTGCCTGCGATAATTACGATCTTCATGGTAATGCCTCCCTTATTCGTATTCGAATGTTTTGTTAAATACATTGTAGAGGAGGCACGTCACGAAATCGTCAACATATCGAGTGATTTTACGAGCAAAAGCTCTCATGCCTTCGGCTGAGAGCTTCTACGACTATAGTCTGAGAAATGATCATTATGTACGGTTATATTGCATAAGCAGCAAATCCCTAATCCTATACGATTCCATGCTTAAGCGCATAGATGGCAGCCTGTGTCCGGTCGGCAACCCCCAGCTTATCCAGCAGGTGGCTGACATGGGTTTTGACCGTCTTCTCGGTAATATAAAGCGCTTCGCTGATTTCCCTGTTATTCATCCCGGAGGCAATCAGCTGCAATACTTCCTGCTCTCGGCGGGTAAGCTTATCGAGCTGCGCAGCTTCCTGATGGCTGGACCCATTGGCCTCATCCTCTCCCGCCGGGGAAGTAACATGCGTCATGAGCAGGCCGGCAGCATCCGGATGCAATTCGACCTGTCCTTGGAACACGCGTCGGATCCCGGCTACCAATTCCTCCGGCTCGATATCCTTCAGGAGATAGCCGCGAGCACCCGCTCGAATCGCAGGCAGAACATGATCGTAATCAACAAACGAGGTCAGTACGATCACTTTGATATGAGGCAGTTCTTTTTTCAAACGTGCCGTGGTATCGATGCCATTCAATACAGGCATATTCAAATCCATCAACACGACATCAGGCAGCAAAAGTTTGGCCTGTTCCAGCGTCTCTTCGCCATTCGCGGCTTCTCCCACCATTTCGATATCCGGCTGCGTCGCCAGAAAAACCTGGAGGCCCCGCCGTACCATGGCGTGATCGTCAGCTATTAACAATCGGATCATCGGTTATCCCCCCTTTCTCTGTTGTGACCGCCTTCAAGGGTATCGTAACCTCAATGATGGTTCCCTCCCGGTGCACGCTGTATAAACGGAACTGGCCTCCGAGCGATTCGGCCCGCTCCCGCATGCTGGACAGGCCGATGGAATGCCGCGTCAGCTCGTTCCATCGCTGCTTGGTTATCCCGCGCCCTTGATCCTCGATCCGAAGCTCCGCTTCATCGTTTTGCAAGGACAACGCTACCGTTACTTCCTTCGTATCCGCATGCTTGCTCACATTGTTCAGCGCCTCTTGCCCGATCCTCCACAACGCCTCTTCCGCGATCCGCGGCAGCTCCTGCATCCCGGTGATATGTGTACGCACATGAAGCTTCAATCGTTCGCCGTATTGCTTTAGACCTGTCATCAGCCCCTCCTCAAGTCCGGGCGGGCGAAGCTGCATGATCAGCTCCCGCATTTCCTTTAGTGCGCTTTGCGATAATGACTGGATATCGCGGATCGTGTCCTGGAGCAAGCTTTTCTGCCCATCCGGTTCAGCGGCAATCATCCCCCCTACACCTTTGGACATCATCACCAGCGAGAACAGGGTTTGGCTTACCGAGTCGTGCAGGTCCCGGGCCAGGCGATTTCGTTCATCCATCCTTGCGAGCTCCCGCCGGTTCTCCTCCAAACGGATGCGCTGAAGCGTCATGCCGATATGCTCCGCTATGGCCTCGATAACCTCCATGTCCGCCCGATGCTGGTCTCCATACTGATCATAGCCCACCAAAAGCATCCCGGTTAAGGAGTCCGAAGCAACCGCAAGCGGTACCGCAACGGCTCGACGAATGGGAGCTATCCATCCTTTCTCCACCAGTTGATCCGCAAGTTGCTGCGCATCCGGATCGCCGACCGGCTCTGCTGAGCGCTTCACTGCATCAGGACCGGTCCGAGCCATGTCGGCTAGCGGAAATTTGGCATGGGGCAGCGTGGTCTGTCCGCCGCTGTATAGCGCACGCAGCGTGATTTCCTGGCCCACCGGTTCCAGCAGCGCCGCAACCGGCCAATCAAAATAACGGCCGAGCAAACTTATCACCTGCTCCGTTAATTCGGCCCGGCTCACCGCTTGGGATGCATAAGCGCCTAGCGCGCTGCTATATTCTCCTAGCCGGGCGAACAAATCAGCCCGACGCTGCTCAGCCGCGTACAGACGCATGCGCTCGATGGCGGTGCCGATTTGGTAGGCTACCGATTCCAGCAGCGCCAGCTCCTCCTTGGAAAAATGAAGCTTCCCGGGTGCGGCCACATTCAGCACGCCGAACCTGCGGCTGCCGGAACGCAGCGGAACGGTAGCATGATGGGTAATTCCCTCCGTGTCGCCCCACTGATAACGAACGGCGTTATCCAGACGTTTGCAATTCAAAATGTTCACGGCATTTTTCAGTCGGCCGTCATCATAGCGCTCCAGGCACCAGCAGCTGCCGCACCTCATCGGTTCGTCATCTTCCCGTCTCAGAGCGGGCGGCAGATTCCGGCCCGCTACGAATTCATGCGTTCTCTTCTCTTCCACCAGGAACAGCCAGCCGGTCGTAAGTCCGGTCAGCTCCAGCAGTTTGCCGATAACAACGTCCAGCATGGGGGCTAACTCATTGGATTCGTTCAGCGTTTCGGCAATCGTCTTCAACGTGATTAACTCCTGGATATGCGGGTCGTGAGTGGACATACAAGCAAGCTCCTTCTTTATTTTGCATTCTGAAGTAACTATATTATATAATCCTGTCACGCACCATCCAAATTCCGAATGGAATTCCTGGCCGGTGCAGATCATTCATCCCATGAATTGTGGTAAAAAACAATTAATATTGTTTTATCTCTTGCAAATTTCCACCTACATATGGCTTAATATAGAAGTCGGGCCGACGAAATGAGCTGAAAGGAGGCTGATTGCAATGATTCAGATCCGTGAGGTGGTATTCGCGTAAAGCGAATATCCGTTAAATGGGAGCCCGCCGCGGGCTCCCTATATCTATTTTCAACTCCAATAAAACCAAAATCTAAAAAAACCAATTTCACGAAAGGAGGAGGGCAAGCATGATCAATGCAATTGTTTTGAAACTCAGCGATAGCTTAAATATGTACACAGAAAGAGGAGGGCATCGATGGGCCATTACAAGAACGGAAGAGAAGTGCTTCCCCCCGAGCTGCTGCAGCAAATTCAACAGTATATAGACGGAGAATTACTCTACATACCGAAACAGAGCGAGCAAAGAGCCGGCTGGGGAGAGTTAAGCGGTTCCAAACAACGCATCGAAAGTCGCAATAAAGAAATGTATCGCGCTTACTGCAAAGGACGGTCCATTGAGGAATTGGAACGGACCTACTTCCTGTCTGGAGAAAGCGTACGCAAGATCATAAGTAAACTTACCCGCGTAGGGACCTGAACCGATGAGGTTTAACGGTCTCCGCACGGATTAACATAGGACTGTTCCCACGGGGTACAGTCCTTTTCATGTTGCATGGATCGGGCACGGTGAACCCGTGATGTACCGTTTTTAGGGCTGTTCGGCATTTTTACCGCATTGCCACCCTGTCCGATTGGTCTGCACCATAGAAAAGGCCCGGCTGCAAACGAGCTGCAGCCGGGCTTGATTGTACCCTAAAGTTCTTCCCGCTTCTCCCCGGCTACATCCCATCGATGGCGGAATTTCTCCAGCCTCGGATGCAGAACCGGCGGCTCGGACAACAAGATCAGCCTCAGCTTCACGATCCATTCCTCGAAGGAAGAAAACGAAGCAAACACGTTAGCTACCTCCGGAGTCATGAGAAGAAAATGGGGACTTCCGTACTTCTCGACCAGATGTCGAAGCGCCGTATCGATCGGCGTGTATTTTTTTCGCTTCGACTCGAACGATTCAATCACGACCGAAGATCTTCCAAGCTCCTCAATCCATTCCTGAAGCTGTTTCTCCCGCTTGTAATAAGGGCTCACCGGCTCCTTGAACATCCGCTTCACCGTCTCTTCGTGCAGCGGATACAACACCAACTTTGCGAAGGATCGTTCCTCCAAGATGGCAGCCGCCTGCTCGAGGGCCACCTGATCCTGCTCAAAAAGATCGTAGAATATCAAGGTGCCTTTCGTGGTCGGCTTCGGGGGCTCGTAGCCGTACGGGACATATTCCAAATTGCGCGGCATGATGGAACATCACCTCTCTTTACTATGATGACTGGGATGAAAGCTTCGGCGGTACACGATGCTTGGTGGCCTGCTCGAAGCCGTAGGCTAACCGAATCAGCACCGGCTCGCTATAAGCCGTCCCGATGAATGTAATGCCTTGAGGACCTTTGGTGTTGTATCCTCCCGGAGCTATGATCCCATTCTCGGCATAACCGCCGGGAACGGTAACCGAAGGATGCCCTGCACGGGCAGCCAGATCGGGTCCATATTCATTACCCAGAAACAGCAGCGCGTCCAGCTGATGCTCCCTAAGTACATGGTCAATCCCCATGGTGCCCGCCCTTTCCTTGTTCCTCCGCCTGCTCTCCAAATACTCTTTTTCGGTCAACGTGCCGCTTGTTTCCTCGGCCCAAATCAGCGTATCCTGTCCATATTTCAGGGCTGTGTCGGCGTGTGCCTCATTATAGGCGATAACCTCAGCTAATGAATGAACCGGCAGGGACGGATCTACATTCGCCAAATAATCATTGACGTATTTCTTGAATTCATAGCGAAGTACGTTGGCATCCCAGCGGGTGCCCTGGCATGGCAGTTCCACCGGATCGATGATGGTCGCGCCTTGTTCGCGAAGAACATCAATGGCAGACTCTACGATATCTAGTCTATCCCGATCCAGGTGCTTATAGTAGTATCGGGGAATCCCGATTCGTGCCCGCTTCAGATAACTGGCGTCCAGAAACTTCGTGTAATCCTCTACCCTTGCTTGAGCAGCTGTCTTGGTCACCTCGTCCAGGTCATCCGCACCCGCGATCGCGCCAAGCAGAATCGCGGCATCTTCCACCGTTCGGGTCATTGGACCTGCCGTATCCTGCGTATGCGTGATGGGAATGATGCCCGTCCGGCTTACCAGACCGATCGTCGGCTTCAAGCCAACCAGACTGTTCTGGCTGGAAGGGCTGATAATCGATCCCGAAGTTTCCGTGCCGATGGCTGCCGCAGCCAAATTCGCCGCCACTGCAGCTCCGGAACCGGAGCTCGAACCTCCGACGAACATTTCGCCGGGACCGTAGGGATTTAAAGTAAGCCCGCGTCTTGACGAGTATCCTGCCCACATGGTCGAGGACATGAAATTCGCCCACTCGGTCATGTTGCTCTTGCCCAGAATAACGGCCCCCGCCTCTCGGAGCTTTGCGGCAACAAAGGAATCTTTGGCGGCGTACGAATCGGCCAGCGTGATGGAGCCGGCGCTCGTATGCAGCCGATCCCCGGTGTCGATGTTGTCTTTGAGCAGTATCGGAATCCCGTGCAGCCGTCCCCGCGCTCCCAAGTTTCTGCGCTCCTGATCCAGCTCTCGGGCAATCTGCAGCGCATCCGGGTTCACCTCTAGAATCGAGCGAAGCCATCCATCGTATAACCCGATCCGTTCCAGATACAATTGCACCAGTTCGACCGAAGACATCCAGCCTTCTTCCATGGCATGCTGCATATCCGCTATGGTTGCTTCCACAATCCATGTTCTTTTATCCAAGCTCATATATGGTCCCCCTTATTTTTCTGGTCTTGCGGCAGGTGTGGGGTTTAACGTTTCATATTTTAGCCTCCAGATGTTTCAAGTCCCTATTCAATTCGGGATTCAGACACGAAACTCCTTCTGGCACGCAATCGGTCGGCATCTTAGCGGCTCTCTCGTCTCCCATGGCGGCTTGCCCCTCCTAACGTAAACTAAACGCAGGAAGCGGACCAAGAATGACTTCTTGATCCGCTCCGCTTAACTTTCGCACGCGCTTCAAAACCGGTGCCGCATGCTAGCGATACCACTGGGCCTGCTTATTGAACATCTCGGCATAATGGGCTCCCTGTCCGATTAATTCCTCATGTTTTCCCTCTTCAACGATTCTCCCTTCCTTGAGGACGAGAATGCGGTCCGCATGTCTGCAGCTTCCCAATCGGTGCGATATGAAGATGGCGGTTTTGCCTTCGGTCATGTACATCAGGCTCTCGAATATCGCGGATTCCGTAAGCGGGTCTACGGCCGCCGTCGGCTCGTCCAGATAGATCACTTCGAATTCCCGATAGAACGCCCGGGCGATCGCGACCTTCTGCCATTGGCCCTGAGACAGTTCGCGCCCGCCGGAGAAGCGCGTACCCAGCTGGGTTGCTACTCCGTCCGGCAGCGAATCTACTAGCGGGGTCATCGCGGCCTTCTCCATGGCATGATTCAATCGGCGATGGGCTTGCCGGTCGTCCGGATCATGCTCACGCAGCGCAATGTTAGCCTCAAGGGTCCATTCATATCGATAAAAATCCTGGAACACCGCCGTTACTTTGCTGCGGAAGCTGACGGTATCATAATCCTGGATCGGGATGCCGCCATAGCGCACAACGCCATGCGTCGGTTCATACAAGCCTAGCATGATTTTTACGAGCGTGCTCTTCCCCGCACCGTTCTCCCCGACAATGGCAACCTTTTCTCCGGGCTTGATACGAATCGTCAAATCGTCAAGCACAGGCTTATCTTGATTCGGATAGCAAAAGGTAACGCGATCGACTTCGATTCCTTCACGCAAAGGCGTGGTCATCGGCAGAGCTTTTTCCGGCTGCGGAACCGGCGTATCCAGAAATTCGAACAATTCGTGGATAAACAGACCGTCATGATAGATTTGCCCGATGTTCTGACTGATGTTCTGGATGGAATATCGCGTGTCCTGGACCGCTTGATAGAGGGCGACATAACTGCCGATGGTTAGTTTGAGGCGTGAGCCGAGCCAGACGAACACGGCTAAAATGCTAAAAGAACAAATCGTCACCGCCCCTTCCACGATCAGGCGATTCTTCATGTTTTTCCGCTCGACACCCAGCATTTCATACGTATTTTTGAAATAGATGCCCCGCCATTTGTTCAATAAATAATCTTTGGCATGAAACAGCCGGATTTCCTTGGCCGCTTCCTTCGTCTGCAGCAGTTGGTTCATGTAGGCCGCCATACGGGACGAAGCCGTCTGCTGATGAATGACCACGAAGCGGGAAGCCCCCTCTTTCTTCTGGATGATCAACAGCGGAACGATCAGAAGCAGCATAACGATAGGCAATATGTAATGAAAGCTGAACAAGAGCACGAGCAAACCCGTCAACGTGATGAGGTTCTGAATAATCGAGAACATGTAAAACACCATGTTAATTCCGCATATATTCAGATTGCGAAGAGCACGCTGCAGCTTGTCGTAGCTTTCCGGAGATTCAAAGAATACGAACGGAAGCTTGCTTAGCTTCTCCGACACTTGGAGATTAAACCAGTAGGATACATAAGCATTCATCTTTCGCTCGGTATACTTTTGAAGAGATGCCAGCACGAGGCCAATCAGAATGACCGCCATCTGGAGTAACAGCCAATACAATGCTTGGTATGGAGCTTGATCCCGAATCAACACGCCGGTAACGGCGTCTATGACTTGAGCCGTAATATAAATCTGGGCAACGGGCAAAAAGGCCTGCATTAAATAAATCATGGTCGATCTGGTGAACATCCGCGGAGAGACGCGGTACACCTGCTTCATAACCTCGAACATCAGGTTTGCATATTTCATGTTGTATAACCTTGAGCCTCCTTCGTCGCTAAGCCGATTTGTTTAGGGCTGAAGGTTTGCATGAGGCAGCTGGTTGATCATTTGTTCTAAATGATGCAAATAATTCGTGACGCTTTTGTTGATGACGAGCTGCTCCTCGGATAGGTAGAACGCCAACGGAAACCGGTTCACTTTAAACGAATCGATCATAGCCCGGTCTGCCCACACGACCTGCATATCGGTTAACTCATTGGCAACCGCCATTTCTGCGGCCTCATCCGCATCCTGGGCATATAGGAATAGCGTGACCGAAAGATCCGGATGCGAAGCCATAAACGCTTTGATGGCCCCGTACGTTTCTTTGCAGGCATTGCAATGGTTCATCGTGAACAATAGAATTTTGGGCTTGCCGTCGTACAAATTCACGGTATCACCGGCCATGCTCGTATAGGCTGCCCGAGGAATCTGCGTGCCAAGCTCGAGCCCTTCCTTCGGAACCGCAGGCATCTCGTGCCCGGTCACGACTGTCTGCGGCTTCAACTTCAACTCCCGAACCTGACGATACAGTTTGAACACGAAGAAAGCCAAGCTGAATATCAAGCCATACTGAATTACGAGCACGGTCGTAATCAAATTCATGGATTCGTTCCCTCCTTCGCCTGTAATGAATCAAGAGTATACGCATTCACCGCCACCAACGAAATAACGGCAATGCCGCCGGCCGACAGCATAGTAAGAACCGCTTCTTGGGCCGGCATGAGGAAGAGATTCACGGGTTCGGACAAAAGCCAAATTAGCGCATTCAATATACCTAAGCATGCAATCTTAACGACCGTATTCAAGCCGAGGGCCTCACTAGACCATGAGCCAAAGCAGCTGCATTGGATCTCCTGATTCTGCACCACCCTGGCTTGATAAACGGCGTATCCGAACCCTGCCAGCAAAGTAAAAATCGCGATCTGCGCAGCGGCTCTGCTCCAGGAAAACAATAAACCCGCCCCGGCTGCAATCTCAGCGGCGCAAATGAGAACAGGTACAATCCGTAAGCGGCCTGCAGGCATCTGCAACCGTTCGATCGTCGTCCTGAAATCCGCTAACGATAACAGTTTCGACACTCCCGAAAACACAAACACCAAGGTCAGAAACAAAAGGCAAAGCGCGCTCATGGACATGGTTCATTCTCCTTCCCGACAACCAGGGGGACCAAGCCCCCATTCGATGACTTTGATATCTTGCTTGGACTGCACCTTGCCGTTTTTCTTCGCTGTTCACCCGTTCACGATCATACTGCAATGGACCCAAAACCATATTCGACCCCTCACTCTTCAACCGTAATAGGAAGCCGCATGCCCTGCGTGAAATAGAAACAGCGGAACAAGAAGTTCCGCTGTGTATAAGTGATAGGTTCATGCGTTTACAAAAAATTAACAGCCGCAAGTATATCTCTCTTCGGAACCGTTGCCGCAGTCCCATACTTCAAGACGAACGCCGAATTTGTCGCGTCCGCATTGCTCCGTAGTGTTACAGGAAGTATGACGAAGAATGCACATTAATGCTCACCTCCTTTCAAGTCATGAAGTTCATCCATTTATATGAAAGGTGTTGCTATGCAAAAAGCTTTGGAGTGTGTTGAACGCTGGCTGCAGGGTTCTTCCAATTTTTTTATGCCGTGTCGTTTGTAAGCGGGTTCAATTTCTGAGGGGTGTAAGTGGTTTATGCTAACTAGCTGGCTTGCAGGATAATTTTAATATACTATATTTATCATTTCTTACAAGGATAATATCTTATAGTAAAATAATAGAATATTATCCCTAATTAAAGAAATTACATACACAAAAGGCCGCCCCATTTTGTTAATCGGGGCAGCCCATTGCTTACCAATTTAACTGATGATCGTAATGACCGGCGCCGAAATGGTAGGCTGTGTCGTGATGGCGGAGGCCGTATTCGTGAAGCTGGCAATTTCCA
Source organism: Paenibacillus sp. CR_12 (assembly GCF_041953985.1). Classification (NCBI taxonomy): domain Bacteria; kingdom Bacillati; phylum Bacillota; class Bacilli; order Caryophanales; family Paenibacillaceae; genus Paenibacillus; species Paenibacillus sp. CR_12. The sequence goes on from NZ_JAVFHO010000002.1 coordinate 976,697, forward strand.
ACAGTACCGGTATTCCCGCCGGAACATCCGTCGTATCGAGCACCAAGCTGGCGGTTGTCAAAGTCGATAACGCAAGCTGCTGCAGCATCCCGTTAATATACACATTAAAGTATTCAGTGCCTGTCAACGCGGGAAATGCCGTCACGGGTGCTTCGGCATCATCGATGAAACTCGTGGCCGGCATGGTAATCGAGTCTGCACCGATCATCGCTTCGTCGACCAGCGCAAAATAACGGGTTACGGTTGGCGTTACCGTCGTGGTGATCGTGCCGCCGGTTGCAACGGGAACCGATGCGACCGCGGTAATGATAGGTTTAATAACTGGCATGATCTTCACTCCTCTCTTGTCTTAGATAGAATAAATATGGCTGTGCCACATTATCATTAAATGATAGATTCTGAGATTTGGTTCTGACATTCTCCCACTATATAAAAAAACAAACAGTGAATGAATCCATGCTCAGGCCAATATATCACCGAAGAAAGGATAAATGTCCACTCGAGTCCTTCTCCAATGACATAAACTAAGTACAGACATTCATCCGGGGGGAGGGGGGATAAGACTGAAAACTCCCGTGATCAAGCGGAAACGATATCGAATTCTAAAAGCTGCAGAATATCGAAAACGAAGCAACTGCAAGAAGCGAAAATACAAACGAGTCGTGTCGGCAGGCAAACGAAAATGGAGATGCAACCCTAGATCCACTCATCGGACCACCCCCTCAGCTCTTCAGCATAGACGTCAAGTGGGACGCAGTCCAAAAAAATTCTTATCGACACTATTACCTCTATTCCCTCAAGTCGTTCCTGGGAACCCGGGCTTGGCGGGGCCAGCCGGGCTCCAAGGACCCCAGGGCATTCATGGCAACCCTGGCTCGGAGGGAGCAGCGGGCATTCCCGGACCGGTGGGACCCCAAGGCCCTCAGGGCGCTCTAGGCACTCCAGGTGTGGAGGGGCCGGCGGGCATTCCCGGACCGATGGGACTCCAAGGTCCTCAGGGCGCTCCAGGCAACCCTGGCATGGAGGGGCCGGCGGGCATTCCCGGACCGGTGGGACCCCAAGGTCCTCAAGGCGCTCCAGGCACTCCAGGTATGGAGGGACCGGTGGGCATTCCCGGACCGATGGGACCCCAAGGTCCTCAAGGCGTTCCAGGCACTCCAGGTATGGAGGGACCGGCGGGCATTCCCGGACCGGTGGGACCCCAAGGTCCTCAAGGCGCTCCAGGCACTCCAGGTATGGAGGGACCGGCGGGCATTCCCGGACCGATGGGACCCCAAGGTCCTCAAGGCGTTCCAGGCACTCCAGGTATGGAGGGGCCGGCTGGAATCCAGGGGCCCACGGGGCCGCAAGGCCCTCAAGGAATCCCCGGAAGCGTCATCGTGCCGGAGATTAACGTGCTGCCGACCACGCTTCGCTATTTTTACGTATTGATGTCCCAGGTTAGTCTGGATGATCCCTTCGTCATATCTGCCGGACAATTTACGGATGACGACGGTAACCAGGCATTTCAGAGCATTATGGTAGGTCCGAACAGCTCCTCGACCGTTTATATCAACGGCATGATTCAGGAAGGCCGTATCTACACCATCACTTCGGAGGCACTAACCTTATATTCTCCCGGCGATGTGCTTCTGGCCGGAACGCCCATCTTGCTGGAGGTGCTGTATCTCACCGTTCAGGTGGTAGCTTGAACGGTGAGCAAAATACCCCGCTGCGGCGGGCAGCAAGGTTCGCGCAAAAAGACATCTGCCGCAAGGAAGATGTCTTTTTTCTCTGCTTCTTAACATGTTACCGAAATAAACGGTCCCCTCTCTTTCATCTTATCGAATTCGACTATTCGGCCCGGCTATCGATGACTTCATAATCGAACCAGTCGAACAGCGCAGGGGTTGTTCCATTGTCGCCGAATGCATACATAGCAATCATTAACCCTGTAAATCCGCCGGCTACTTCCGTCGCAAGCAGATGGGTTTCACCTGATCCCATATTCAGGACCTCTGATGAACTTTGTCCCATGGAGAATCGGAAATGCTCGGGCATTGCTTCGATTCGTAACACGACAGGCCCCTACGGACATCGACTGGTTTGTTCTACGCTAAGCGACCCCACGGTACGTCTGAATACGATCGTTTTTTCCCCGTTTATAAGCTTTACGGCCAGATCATAATGATACCTTTCATTCATAAATACGGTTAATCCCGCTTCTTCCCCCTCGTTTGCAGGCTCAAAGTCCAGAGCAGCGGATATATTGCAAGAAAAGTGCCTTAATCGTCGCCCGCACGTCCTTCAATAAGCATTTTCCATCGGATAATTGTCTTCTTACGCCCATTCATGAAACCAATCCTCTTCTGTCGGCGTACTAAAAGAAAGCACTCACGCTGGTAAACGATCGTATATTTCCTAGTACTGCTATCCAAATCAGCATCAGGTGAAAGGTGTTTTTATTCCTAAACGCTATTGAAAAATTATTTGAAAGAAGGACGATCATATGATTATGACAACAACATCTACCATTGAAGGTTACCCGGTTAAAAGGTATATCGGCATTGTGAACGGCGAAGTCATTATGGGCGCTAATGTAGTGAGGGACTTTATGGCCTCCATTACCGATTTTGTTGGTGGGCGCTCGGGAGCCTACGAGAACAAACTGCAGGAAGCAAGGGATGTAGCGTTTGCCGAGATGAAAGACAAGGCTGAGCGAATGGGGGCCAACGCTATCGTAGCGGTGGACATCGACTATGAGGTCATTCGTGAGGGAATGCTGATGGTGGCCGTCAGCGGTACAGCTGTGGTGGTATAACCTGTACAGTGACGAACGACGCCAATCAGCCAGTTATCGGCTTATGGCAGTTTGATGAAGCCACGACCAGTCAGAGCGATTACGGTCTGACTGGCGCTGTTTTCTCCATCAACCATTGGCATGAAACCGACCCGTCCATTTCCATCTGAGTAAATCTCCATTTTCAACCGCCTGTGCGGATTTAGTTTTTCGGCTGTGCCTCAAACCACTTCAGGAAAGCATCAGCAATCACCGCTCCTGCTTGGCCATTCGGATGCGGATCATCGGAAGAGCTCATATACTTCGGCTCGATCCGATGTTCCTCCGGAGCAGGGCAGGACAGAATATCTGCGATATCGAACACGGCGTCCACGCCTTCCGGAGGGCGGGTGCGAATCGCTTCGTTGACGGTACGCCATAGCGCTTCCCTGTCTCCCATAAAATTGAACGGGGGTACTGTAAAGAGAATGATTCGAGCTTTTGTTCCATCTCCCCTCTGTTTCAAACGCTTTACAATCGCTGATAAATCATCCAGCAGTTCCCGGGAGCTTCTCGCTCCGATATCGATATCGTTTACCCCAAGCGCTATAACAACAATATCTCCTTCGGCTGCCTTCGCTAGCCACGGACCGTCTGCCGAGGCATCATATGCCCTTGCCCAGCCGGAACCGATATTCCATACGCTGTAGTCCTGCCCGAGGCCATCCGCAATGCGGGACACCCAGTACTGGTAGCCGTCTTTCGCGGTTCTTACGCCTTGTGTAATAGAGTCCCCTAGGAAGATCATCCGCTGCTTGACCGATCTGGCATACCCGGCAAATGCAGGCATGACCAAGCGGCTCGCTGCCGGGACGAACGCTGCTCCAAACTCGTCATCCGCCTTATTCCCTTCAGCTTCATAAGCCGTTACAAGCAGCCCCTCCGTATTGTATGGCACCGTTTTACCTGATGAAAGCGTCGTTATCGTCCACGTGAACGCCAAATCATGTCCCTTGGGCAGTTCGATCTGCAACGGATCGCTCCAAAACGTCTCGCCGGGAGCTACCGTTTTACCCGGATTCCCGTCAAACATAACCTGCACGCTTGTCCCAGGCACAACCTGCCCATCCCGACCGATGCCGCCATCGGCAGCATAAGCCGCTTCAATCCGCCACGCTCCCCCTGGCATACTCCCTTTGGCCACCGAGCCCACATCCCACGTGGAATCTACCGAGTTGCTGTGCCAGAATCTCAGCTCAAGCTGCCCGGACTCTCTCGGTTTGATATAGGTACGATAGGTGCGCGTCATTACATTGTCTTGCTCCATAATATAATTGGTTGCCGTTGATACGACCGATAAAGATGCGTATGTTCCTCTCACAATATCTCACCTTCATTTTTATGATGGTATGTATTTGCCGGAATCATCTTGGCGTCTTTCTTTCCCGCTGTGTTCCTGCGTTGCCTGTTCTCCTCCATTGACTTGATCATCATAAACACCAGCTGAGTTATCTGGCCTAATGCTCATTGTAGTTCAATCCGGCGGTGTTGTGTTTATTTTTTACGCATGATGATGAAAACCGCTTGAACCATTGGAAACCGAAAAAAAAAGACCGCCGCAGCGATCTCTTCTTTAACACTTGCATCGGTTAGTCTAAACGACTACGCCCTTTTTAAGGATAACATTGGCATACAGCGCTTGTTCGCCCGTCGACACGATGGCATACGCATTCTTGGCGCGTTCATAGAACGAGAAACGCTCCATCTCGTCGAAATCAACGGGAACGGCGTGAAACTGCTGCACGATCTTGCGATAATCCTCCCAGATCGGCGTTTCCACGGTATCTCCGGGGGTGACGGCCATCAGCGCTACCGGGGATTCGACGTACGTATCCAGCGGAAATAACGGCAATATGGCGTTTAATAACGCAGGGATTCCGTGTCCGTCTGCCCGGACCAACCGCCGGGCGTGACTGGCTGCAGGGAAATTGGCGTCGCCGAGAACGATTTCATCCGCGTGCCCCATCTCCATAAGTATTTTCAGCAGCTCAGGCGAGAGCAAATGAGATATGCCTTTTAGCATGGAACGACATCCTTCTTTATCAGATTTTGAAGCAAGTTGAGAATCTTAACAGGGAGCTGTCAGTCCCTGAACGCTCTCATGATCACGGCTGTCCCTGCTGCTGTCCGATCAAGGACTTGTAACGCAGGAACGCCGCCTCCCAATCCTCACTGGATTCGGGTTCATACCAGGCCAGCGGAAAAGACCGCTTCACGAGCTCGACTCCCTCTTCCCTGCTGCGCAGCGTGCCATTGGCCACAAATTGAACCAGCATGTTCCCGATGGCGCTGGCTTCGACCGGACCGGCCCACACCGTACGGCCCATGGCATTCGCCGTATATCGGCATAACAGCTCGTTTTGAATGCCGCCGCCAACCATATGAAGCCCATCGTACGCTTGCCCTGTCAGGACTTCCATCCGTTCAAGCACTTCCCGGTATCTTAGGGCCAGGCTTTGCAGTATGCACTGGACATACTCACCGGCGCTTTGCGGAACGGGCTGCCCGGTCTCCAGGCAATAATCCCGAATTTCAGCCGTCATATCGGCCGGATTCATGAAGCGCAGATCATCGGGATGGATGAGGCTGCGGAAAGGCTCCGCGTCCTCCGCGAGCTCAACCAGCTCTGCATAAGAATACTTCAGTCCCTCATTTTCCCACTGCCGCTTGCACTCCTGAAGAATCCAGAGGCCCATGATATTCTTCAGCAATTGAAAGGATTGATAAGCCCCACCCTCATTGGAGAAGTCTTCTTCCAGCACGTCCGGGTGAACGAGCGGGTCCGGCAGCTCGGTTCCGAGAAGCGACCAGGTCCCGCATACGAGATAAGCAAACCTGGCGGCGTTCGCCGGAACGGCCACCACGGCGGATTCCGTATCGTGCGACGCCACGGCAATCGCTTCGATCGCCGGAACGCCAAGCTCTTGCGCCACGGCATCCTGCAACCTGCCAATCACGCTTCCCGGCTGTACGGGTTCAAGGAACAAGGACGAGGGAAGTCCCAGCTCATCCATTAACCGTTCATTCCACTTGCCTTCCGTAACATGATACAGCTGGGTCGTGGTTGCCATGGTGAACTCGCATGCTTGAACCCCTGTAAGAAAATAATTCAGAAGATCCGGCGTGAGCAGGAACTTGTCCGCGATATCCAGCATCGGCGACTTCGCCTTAAGCATCGCATTCAATTGGAAGATGGTGTTGAACGGCATGAATTGCAGGCCGCTTTCTTGAAACAGCCGCTCTCTGCCAACCTGCTTGCAGGTTTCCTCCACCATGCCTTCCGTCCGGAGGTCCCGATAATGATAAGGCACTCCGATGAGCTCCCCGTTTCGGTCAATCAGTCCATAATCGACGCCCCACGAATCGATGCCATAGCTGACCGGGCGATAACCGTCCTGAAACGCTTTACGGATGCCATGCTTGACCTCCTGGAGCAGCATCGGGAAGTTCCAGTGCAGATGATCTCCCATCTGAACAGGGGTATTGGCAAAACGATGAATCTCCGTAATCTTCAGTATACCGGGGGAGTCATGATCAGAAGCGGTGATTTCGCCCAGCAGCGCCCGGCCGCTGCTGGCCCCCAAGTCAAACGCAAGCACCGCAGATGAATTGCTCATACGCCGCATCCTTTCTCACCTTAAGTACGATACCGATTCAAATTTCAACGACCCGAGATCCGAGCCTTAACTCGACATTTATTTCATCTTCTGCAGAAGCTGGATTCGATAATCCTCGCTCTCCAGTGCAGCAATATCGTCTACTTCCTGATCCGTCAGCGGCACCGGCGTGCCGGCCGCCTTGGCGCTCAGATAAATTTTGGCGCTCTCTTCAACCACTTGGGTCCGGTAATACGCTTCGCGCAGATTCCGGCCGGTTGTGACCAGTCCATGATTACCCAGCAGTATGGAGCTGGCCGTGGTCACTTTCTCCGCGACGGCATCTGCCAACAAATCCGTCGTTGGTATGATGTACGGGATATAAGCCGTACGGCCAACCAATGCCGCTTGATCGGGGAACATCACCGGCAGCTCCTGTTCCACCAGCGTAAAGGCAATGCAATGGGACGGATGCGTATGCACCATGGCCCCGATGTCAGGGTTGCTGCGGTATCCGTACAGGTGCATCAGCACTTCGGAGGAAGGCCGCAGACCCATATCGGTAATATCACCCGTCGGGATATCCACTTCGATCCATTGCTCCGGCTCGATTTCCTCCAGCGCGAAGCCGCTCGGGGACAAATACATTTTGTCCCCTGCCCTGGCGCTGATGTTCCCTCCAGGCCCTACAACGAGTCCGCTGTCGACGATTTTTTTGGCATATTTGCAGAGCTCGTTTCTCGTTTCTACATTCAGCATGATTCGCTCTCCTCTCGAATGACCTTATTTATATAGAGGACCGAAGTTCTGGCAAGCGCGGAAATCGGCGCTTTCCGGATCGGACGTTCCAAACATGCCCCAGGCACGCGGACGGAACACCTCATTAGCGGGCACATTATGCATGTTGACCGGAATTCGCAGCACCGAAGCCAGGGTGATAAGATCTGCTCCGATATGTCCGTAACTGATCACGCCGTGATTGGCGCCCCACTGGTTCATGACCTCATAAACGCTGGAGAAGGCTCCCTCTCCCGTGAGGTTCGGTACGAACCAAGTCGTTGGCCATGTCGGGTCTGTACGCTTATCGAGCGTATCGTGCACCTCCGACGGCAGATCCACGGAATAGCCTTCGGCGATTTGCAGGACGGGACCCAGTCCTTTCACCAGGTTAAGGCGGAACATCGTCATCGGCATGCCGCCGCGCGTCAGGTAGTCGGTCGAGTAGCCGCCGCCCCGGAAATACTCCAGGTTAGCCGGTCTCCACTGCGTGGCCTTGAGCGTGCGGTCAACCTCTTCATCCGTAATATCCCAGAACGGCTTCATTGCCGGTTTGCCGTCAAGCTCCTGCTCGCCCGTTCCGTCCAGTGCAGCCGAACCGGAATTGATCAAATGCAGGATGCCGTTCTCCGCCTTGCCTTCAAGCTTATAGCCGGTAACCCGTTCTACCGAAGCCGGACTCCAGTACGTCCGCACATCCGCGAAAATCTGTGCCGTATTGGTTAACAGGTATCCGAACAGCATGCCGACTCCGTTCAGGCTGTCATTCTCCGTTGCCACGATATAGGGCGAACGTCTGCCGTTCCAATCGAAGGAGGAATTGAGGATGGTCTCCAGAAAGTCTCCGTTCGGGGAGTGATCCGTCCATTGGCGCTGCCCCTGGAAGCCGGAAGCGATCGCGCTGTGGCCTTGGGCTTCCTCTTCGAAACCAAGCTCCTTCAATCGCGGATTGCCGATCATCAAATCACGGGTGATCAGCGTCATTTTGACGACGGTTTCCCATTCGAGGTCCTTGCGCTCCCGGCTGTTCTGCAGATGATCCGGATTGTTATCCGGTCCTTCCGCACAGTTCTCCTTCACCCAAGCAAGCGCCTTCTCATACTCTTCAGGATCATAGATTCCTTCTTCCAAACGGCGCGTAAACTCGCTCATATCCACATATTCGTTCCGCATGCCCAGATATTCCTGGAAGAAGCTGTCGTCCACGATCGAGCCGGCGATGCCCATCGACACGGAGCCCATGGACAAGTACGATTGTCCGCGCATATAGGCCGCAGCCAGCCCGCTCCGCGCAAAGCGCAGGAGTTTCTCTTGAACGTCATCCGGAATGCGGGTATCCCCTTCATCCTGAACGTCTTCGCCATAGATGCCGAATGCGGGAAGTCCCTTCTGCGCATGGGCCGACAAGACGGCTGCCAAATACACCGCGCCCGGACGCCCTGTTCCGTTGAAGCCCCATACCGCCTTCGGACGCGAAGGATCCGCATCCATCGTTTCCGTTCCGTAACACCAGCAAGGCGTAACGGTTATCGTCAGGCCGACCTCGGCATTTTTGAACTTCTTGGCCGCTGCGGTCGCTTCGGCAACGCCGCCGATGCAAGTATCCGCAATCACGCATTCAACCGGCTCGCCATTCGGATATTTAAGCTCTTTCGTCAGCATCTCGGCGACGGCCTTGGCTAGATTCATCGTCTGTTCCTCAAGGGATTCCCTTACCCCTCTCCGTCTGCCATCTATCGTAGGGCGAATGCCGATTTTCGGAAATCCGTCCCGCCATCTGTAATCGTTTTCAATTGTCATGTATGTCACGCCTCCCTATAAGGATTATGACATCATTGTAAGTTGATTCGGGCTCAAGGATAACCCACTATGTTGTTATATCGGTCCCCAATTTCAGCAAGACAGTGTACCTATGCGTAAGCGGGTTGCAAACGATTTCGGCATCGAGGAGCAATATGCATTATAATAGGAAAAGGATGCTGCTTTCAGGAGGGACGAGACCGTGCCAAAAATCGAAATCTCGCATAGTAAAAGCGATCACTTCCGCTTCATCAAAAATCCGCAGCTGCTCTTTGCCGGCCAGGTCGTGGACGAGGACTTCTTTTATGGCCCGCCCCAAATCCACGATTTCTGCGAGATCATCTATGTGGTTGAAGGTCGCGGAGAATTCACCATAGCAGGTAAAGTATATGAGCTTCACAAAGGCGATGTCGCCATCTATAACCCCGGCATTCCCCATGAGGAGAAATCCATCACGGACGGTCCTTTCAAGGTAATCTATTGCGGCGTGGATTCGCTTCACATTGAAGGGGTGCCTCAGGGGATGCTGCTGCCGGCCTATGTCGAGCCGGTCATATCCTGCGAGAAATACGCTTATAAAGTGGAGAGCTATCTTTCCGAGATCCTCCGCGAATGCGATTCGCAGGTACTGGGATATGAAACGCTGAGCACGAACCTGCTGATGTCATTGATTACCGTGATTTATCGCATCGTGGACGTTAAACACCAATTCCAATCCTTGAAGGGCAAGAATGAAATCGCGCTGCGGACCAAGCACTTTATCGACGCCAACTACACCCAGAGCATCAGCCTCAAGGACATTGCCGATACGATGTATGTCAGCCAGCATTATTTATCCCATCTGTTCAAAAAAGAAGTCGGCGATTCCCCCTTCAATTACTTGATATCCCGCCGGATTGAAGAGGCCAAGCGCCTGCTGGCGGATTCCGAAATGCCGGTGCATGAGGTTGCTTCCCAAGTCGGCTACGGCAACGACAAGTATTTCTCGATGTTATTCAAGAAAATTACCGGTCAAACGCCAAGCTCGTTCCGTGAACAGAGCAAAATGGCCGTGGAGTGAAGGAATTTTCGTTTGTTTTCCTTTCAATAAAGCAGGCAGCCGCAATGGTACGGCTGCCTGCTTTATATATATTACTGTCATATGTCCTTCTATATCGTCAAAAGTATGGAGCATGCTTGATTTTGACGGGGCCGACCGTTTCGATCCTGCTCTGGCATCCGAGACGGTACCCCTCTTCGATTTCTTCCGGATCCAGGCGCCGTTCTTCGGCCAGATTGGGTTCGGACAGATACTCGATTCCCTCCACCACCATGCAGCGGCAGCGCGCACATGTCCCTCTTTTGCAAAAAGAGTTCCAATCCACCTCATTCCGCTCGGCCAAGTCAAGCACCGTCATGCCCAGAACAGGGGCCACGCTGCGCTGAACCTCGCGGCCCGTAAGCTCGATGATCCGGTCCGGCACGGCTTCCATTCTCTCTTCCGCTGCCGGGAGCGACGTTTTTTCTCCGCTGTTCCCGCCCTTTTTGTTTTTCCAGAATTTAAACACGCCTTTATCCCCCTATGCATGTAATCATCAGGTTATGTATGAATTCCTTCAATTATTATACTGGAAAGTTTAAAAAATCAACATGCTTACTCTTATCGATTCTATGACATCATGCAATTGGAACTCTATGAAAATTTTGCTATACTAGCGTATGCTAGAGCAAATCCCATATTCTATGAGAATCATTCTATTATTTTATTGGGTTGGAGGGAAAACAATAGCATGCTGCATAAACCAATAGGAAAAACAGCCGTCGCTGCCGTTCTTGCCTTATCTCTGCTCGGAACCGCTCCCCATATCGGCCAGGTACAGGCTGCGCCTGCCATTTCGGTAAAGCTGGATGACGTTGCGCTTACATTCGATGCAGCTCCCAGGATAGACAAAGGGGTCACTTACGTGCCGTTCCGGACGGTCGGTGAAGCGCTGGGCATTCAAATCACGTGGAACAGCAAAACGCAAACGGTGAAGGCCATTGGCGAGGTGAAAGGTCAAACGACGGAAGTGCTGCTTCAAGTCGGAAGCACGAGCGCAACCGTCAACGGTAAAAAAGTGAAGCTGGCCGCTCCCCCTGTCCAGCGGGAAGGCCGCGTTCTGATTCCGCTCAGCTCGTTCAGCAGCCAATTCGGCGTCAATGTCGGCTGGAATCAGGCGACTCGCACGGTCTCCCTCGTGTCGCCTCAGCGCGAAATGCATCTAAGAGCCTTTTACGCTTTGCAATCTTTCCAAGAGCGGGATCTCGTAGCATCCATGAATTCAGTCGCCTTCGGCTGGAGCCGCATTGATCGGGAAGGTCAGTTTACGCTTCAAGGCGACGAGTATCGTCTGCCTGCGGCGGCCGGCGACGTGACTCCGCAATCGATTGTTGCGGATGCAGCGGATCAGGAGATTAAACCGTACCTTATGGTTTACGCTTTGGACGGAAACGGCGAATTAACCAAAGTCCTCAGCGACAGCAGCCTTCGCCAAAAGTCCATTGAGGGCATCACGACCGCGGTGGCGGATAACGGATTCGGCGGCGTGGTGCTTGATTTCGAAGGGCTCGGTTTTAAACTGGATGCCGCGAAGCAGCAGAAGCTGCTTAATGATTACGTCAAGCAATTGAAAGCGGCATTGCCGAGCGACATTGCTCTGTCCTTAGCCGTTCCGCCATTGAACAGCGCCTATAAAGGCTATGATTACAAGACGCTGGCCTCCCTTGCCGATGATCTCATCGTCATGGCGTATCAGTACAATCCGGTTGGCACCAAAGCCCAGGTTCCTGAACCCAACAGTCTGGTGGACCAAGCCATTCAGCAGGCACTTCAGGCAGGCGTTCCTAAGCAGAAGCTCCTGCTCGGCATCAGCTTAAGCAGCGAAACCGCCACATCCGTCGACGATAAGCTCGGCTTGGCCAAGCGCTATGATCTGAAAGGTGCCGCCTTCTGGCGTCTGGGCTTGTTCCGTTCCTATAATAATGGCATGGAAGCCGCCGTGAATGCCTCTGTCGTAAAAGAATAATCTAGTGAATCCTTTCGCAGAATCCCAAATTATAATCTTCTATAAAAAAGAAAGCCTGACAAGATCATCTCTTGTCAGGCTTTCCGGTTATGTATCGAACTCTAAACTGCTTATTCCAATTAGCTCGCGCTTCCTACCAGTTTAGCATAGTTCTCTTGACTCAATACACGGCGCGCCGTTACATAACGCGGTTCGTAATAGGAGTCGCTAAGCTTGCTGATTCTTACGCCCTTGCTGCTGGAAGCATGCGCAAATTGTCCATCTCCAATGTAAACGCCCGCATGGGAAATGCCGCTTCCGCTTGTATTGAAGAATACCAAATCTCCGACTCTCAGGTCCTCGCGATCCACATGAACCCCGGCTTTAGCCTGACTCTGGGATGTGCGCGGAAGATCCATGTCGAAATTTCTAAACATATACAGAATAAATCCGGAGCAATCAAATCCGCTTGTCGTTGTTCCGCCCCATTTATAAGGCGTTCCTACCAATTGCTTCACTTGATGCTGAAAATTCGGTTGTTGATCAGCATAAGCTGATACGGCACCTGAAGAAAAAATAATTGCAGACCCAAGCAATGTGATGACAAATTTCTTCAAAATATGTTCTCTCCTTCGATGCCTACGGAGTTAGCTAAGGGTTCGGTTGAAGGTTCCCTATACTCTCTATGGTACAAGAATAATTCACCCAAGACGGTTCCCCCGTTTTCACAAACGAAATTCGGCAAAATTCATTAACATTTTGTAACCTTCTCTTAATATAGTATACAAGCAAGGATGCTGTCAATAATATCCTAGAAATCTATCACTATATGTTAATCAATGTCGTATAGGCTGAAAATTTTCATGTTTTTTCATTATGCCATCTCGTATACTCATGACAATTATGTAACACTCCATCGAACCTCCGGCGACGTTTTGTTAACGGGCATGCAACTTTTTTGCAGTTCGGAACGTTTACATATTCAGACAAGAAATCAAAGAGGTGATCCTTCGCTTATGAGTCAAATCACGATGGCTGAAGCTTTAGCAGTCCGGGCAGCAATCAACCGTCTCATGAATCAATTGATGTCGGAACGCTTGAACAACAGCAGCACGATCATTGAAAAAGGGGAAACGGCGGAGTATCCTGCTCGCAGCGTGGATGCCATTACGGAAGAGATCGAAGCCGCCGCAGCGGATTACAGAAAGCTGGATCTGCTGATGGCAATCTCCAACACGACGCAGACCATTAGTTGGAACGGCTCCGACATGACCATCATGGAGGCGATCGAGCTCGCCAAACAAATGCGCAGCGATATCGGACAGCTTGCCCATCTCGGCTCCCGCAAGAAACTGGAGCGCCAGAGCGGACGGGGAAGCGGAGATGGCGCCGTAACGCTGTTTAACGTGGCCCTATACGATCCGGAAGCTTATCAGGCGCAGGCGCGCAAGAAGGAACGCGAAGTGACCAGGCTCTCCTCACTGATCGAGCATGCCAACCATACGAGCATGATTACGTTCGACGCATCAAAATACATGGAGTAGCGGAAGCCGCCGGCTCCAAGCCTGCAGGCCGCCTCGCGTGCGGGTTTGGAGCCGGCGGCTTCCGTCGGCGGGCGGGAAAGTGCGGGCAACCGCTTATTGTTTGTCGGATACAAACAAACCTAATAGGAAACCAAAAACTCGACTCCAGTGAAAACGGATGACGGCTTACGGTTTACGCCTATCACCTGTCACAAGTTACGGACTTCGCTTACGCAAATATGATCGCTCCGTTTCCCGCTCTCTTCATGAATAATCAGAAAGCCGCCCTTGAGGGCGGCTTTTGTTGCCTTTTCTTTACGAATGTATTATTGGAACAAGGCTGCGGCTCCCACCAGGCCAACATCGTCCCGCAGTCCCGCAGGAACGATCTCGTAGGTTCCTAAATAAGACGGCATAACCAGCTTATCCGTCATTTCCCGAAGCTGCGGGAAAAGGAGCTCGCCTGCCCTGCTCACACCCCCGCCAACCACGATGCGATCGGGGTTGAAGCTGTGAATGACGTTAACCAGTCCAAGCGCCATGTAATAAACGGCACGATCGATGACCTCCACTGCGACGGGGTCATGAAGACGTTTAGCCTCGAATACATGCCTGGCATTCACGCCTCCATCGGCTGCGGCCAGTTCAGAAATAACGCTGGTCTGGGTAAGCATCCGCTGGGATGCTGCCAGGCCGATGGCCGTTCCTGAAGCAAACACCTCCCAGCAGCCATGGCTGCCGCAATTGCACTGCGGACCGCTGGGATCAATGATATGATGCCCAAGCTCCCCTGCAAAGGAATTGCTGCCCAGAAACAGCTTGCCATCCAGCACGATGCCTGAACCGATGCCTGTGCTGAGCGTCACGTAAACCATGTTCGTCGACCCTCGGCCGGCACCTCTTACATATTCGCCCCATGCGGCTGCATTGGCATCATTCAGCACTTGTACTTCCGTATTCAGATCTCGTTCCATCCAGGCTTTGAGAGGGACGTTGGTCCATTCCGGCAAATTCGTGCCGTGAATGACAATGCCCTCCCGGCTGTTAACCGTTCCCGGCGAAGCCATGCCTACGCCTCGAAGCGGGTGGCCGCCCGACACGCTGCGAATCATGTTCGTAATTCTCGCGACCACTTCCTCGGCCGTACGCGCTCCGGCTGTCTCCATTTGCTCCCGGTTCAGCAGCTGTCCTTCGGAATCAAAGAGCGCTGCCGCGATCTTCGTACCCCCAAGGTCAACGCCAACCACAAATTCTTGCTGTTCATTCAATTCGGTTTGCAATTTTTGTTCACCTGTTTCCGATAGGTTTGCTACTTCTATTGATGTAAGCTGTCAGCCAATGATCGCAGCTCAACCGGATCAATGGGCTTCAGCCCTGATCGGCCATACCGGACAGCGGAGCCGAAATGAACCTCGCTCACGCCGGTCTGGTCGATGAAATCGCGTATGATTTCCCACTTCAGGCCGTTTCCGGCCAATATCTTAAGCCCGCTGCCTGCGGCTTGTTCCACAAGCTCGCGAATCCTCGGGATCGCTTGCGGTGCCGGCTGCGGTCCTCCCGACGTCAAGACGCGGGTGACGGCCGGATATTTCTGCAACGTACGCAGCCCTTCGAATTGATCTTCCAATTCATCAAAAGCCCGGTGGAATGTCACCTGCATATCGCCCGTCCATTCCAGCATTTGGGCCAAGGCGGCCTCGTCGATCTTTCCTTCCGGAGTCAGCATGCCAAGGACCACGCCAGCCGCACCCGCCTTGCGGATCGCCTTTACCTCCGCAACCATGGTTGCTATATCCAGCGCGTTATACACAAAGGATCTGCTATGGGGCCTTACCATCACATGGACCGGAATCCGAACGGCTTTCACGACCTCTTCCACGAGACCGATGCCCGGCGTGAGCCCGCCTTCGGTGATCGCCGTGATCAATTCCAGACGGTCCGCGCCATTCTTCTCGGCTGTGATGGCATCGTCCACGCATGTTGCGATAATTTCAAGCAGCATGTTCTTCACTCCTTACTGTCGTTGGTTCGCTTATGCAGGGCGATACTGCTTCTCCACATAGTCCGCCAGCAACCTGGCTCCATAGCCGGTAGCCCCTGCCGCGGAGTGAGGGAATTCCCGTTTATACTGGACCGTGCCTGCCATATCGATATGCACCCATTTCATGGTCTCCGCCACAAAATGACGGATGAACAACGCAGCCGTGATCGCGCCTGCCAAAGTCGACGTGCCGACATTCCTCAGGTCGGCATAATCGCTTCTGAGCTCGGATTCATACTCGTCCATCAGCGGCATGGGCCATAGGCGCTCTCCGTTGCGCTCCCCGATCTCGACCAAATCGGCCGTTATCTCCTGATCGCCCCAAATGCCGGCGATCTCCAAGCCTAATGCCGCACCGACATTGCCGGTAAGGGTGGCGATATCGATCACCTTATCAGCGTTAAGATGGGCTGCGTGCAGCAGCGCGTCCGCAATGATCAATCTTCCTTCCCCGTCCGTATTCGCTACCTGAACGCTCAGTCCGTTCGGATAGTGAACGACGGAAGAAGGAAGCATCGCATCCGGTCCCGATAAATTATCCGCTACGGCGATCAATGCCGTAACCCGTACCGGAGCCTTCCGCGACACCAGGATATCCATGGCGCCCACGACGGCGGCTGCGCCGCCCATATCCATGCGGGCATCGCTGATGTCTCGGCCGATCTTAACGTTCATCCCGCCCATATCAAAGGTAACGCCTTTGCCGATAAGCACGATATGAGGGCTTTCCTTCCCGGATTCCGCTCCGTTATAGGAAATCTCGATCATCGCAGGCTCGTATTTGCTGCCGGCACCCACGGCGATCAGTCCGTTCATCTGCCGGTCATGAAGCTCTTGTCCGCGGTATACGTGAAGGTCTACGGGCGCTTTTTTGAAACGATCCTCAACGACCGCAACAAACGCCTCCGGATTTAACGTCTCAGGTGATTCATTCACCAAGTCTCGGGTGAGCTGCGTTCCTTCGATCCGGATTTCCGCCGTCCGGATGATGGCTTCCATATCTTCACGGGAAAGCCCCTCCCAGTCCTCTTGTCGAAGATGAAGGGACAGGGCCTGCAGATTGGCCGTAACCCCGCGATGCTTATTGAATTGATATAATCCGTACAGCCAGCCTTCCAACCACGCCTGGAGCTCTTCCTCCGCCGTAATCCCTGATGCTGCCCCGACATTGCTAGCTGCCGGGCGGATCAGCACGGCGCTTGATTTATTCTCCTTGAGCAGCGCTCTCGCGGCCGAAGCGCCCGTTCTTCGCACCTGCTCCGAAGTCAGGTTCGAACGTTGCCCCATTCCGGCAACGAGATCGTCCGACTCGTGCTCGGAACGTCCATAGAACCAGGTCAGCGTCTGGCTTTGCTTCCGGGATTCCGTTACGCGGTAATGAGACTCCTCTCCCTCATAAACCGCATAAATCGAAGCATCTGCCAGCTGAACTTCATCGATGGTGATGTTCATATCGAGCCCTTACCTCCTTTTATGAGAAAAATGCCTGTTACGCCTTCTTCATGATTTCTTCGTCATATAAATGGCACGCCACCTGATGTCCCGGCTCAATCTCACGGTATACAGGCGTAATCTGTTTGCATACTTCCATGCAGGAAGGACAGCGGGTATGGAATCGGCAGCCTGTCGGCGGATTGACCGGGCTCGGCAGATCCCCCTTCAGAATGATCCGTTCCTTCTTCTGCTTCGGATCCGGAACCGGCACCGACGACAGCAGCGCTTGAGTGTAAGGATGAAGCGGGCGATCGTACAGCGTATCCTTATCGGCCGTCTCCACGAGCGCGCCCAGATACATAACGCCGATCCGGTCGCTGATATGCTCAACCACGCTGAGATCATGGGAGATGAACAGATAGGTCAGGCCGTATTCTTCCTGAAGATCCTGCAGCAGGTTCAATACCTGGGATTGAATGGATACGTCAAGTGCCGATACAGGCTCGTCGGCTACAATCAGATTGGGACGCACGGACAAGGCTCGGGCAATGCCGATGCGCTGGCGCTGACCGCCGCTGAACTCATGGGCGAAGCGTTCGGCATGGAAGCTGTTCAAACCGACCGTTTCCAACAGCTCGCAAGCCAGTTTATCGCGCTCTTTGGAACTCAGCTTGGTATGAATCAGCAAGGGCTCCGCTACGAGTTCTTTGACTTTCATCCTTGGATTAAGGGAAGCGTACGGATCCTGGAAGACCATCTGCATGTCTTTGCGCAGCGGACGCATCTGGTTCTCGTTGTATCCGCTAATGTCGGTTCCGTTAAAAATCACTTCGCCGCTATTCGGCGTCAGCAGTCGGGTCACCAGCCGGCCGGTCGTCGATTTGCCGCAGCCGCTCTCGCCAACCAGGCTGAAGGTCTCGCCCTTTTGGATTGCGAAGGAGATGCCATCCACGGCACGGAGCTGCTTGGACGTACCAAAGAACCCTTTTTTTACCGTGAATGATTTCTGCAAGTTTTTTACTTCTAATAAAGGTGTTTCTTTCATGCGGTTTCTCCTCCCTTCGAGTGACCTTCCTGTGTCAGCCAGCAGCGGCTTTTGCGATGTTCTTCATTTACAACGGGGAGAAGCTCCGGCTCCCGGGAGAGGCACTGCTCCATGACAAACGGACACCGCGGAGCAAATTTGCAGCCTTGCGGCATGTTCCTCAGATCCGGCACATTCCCCGGAATGGATTCCAAGCGGCGCACCTTTTGTCTAAGCTTGGGCACCGAATTAATGAGTCCTTTGGTGTAGGGATGCTGCGGGTTCTCAAACAATTCCTCGACCGTCGCCTCTTCGACGACTCGGCCAGCGTACATGACAACCACACGGTCACACATTTCAGCCACAACGCCGAGGTCATGGGTAATGAGCAGCATGCCCATCTCCTGTTCCGTCTTGAGTCGATTCATCAGATCCAGGATTTGAGCCTGAATCGTAACGTCCAGGGCGGTTGTCGGCTCGTCCGCGATCAGCAGCTTCGGATTGCACGACATGGCCATCGCAATCATGACCCGCTGGCGCATGCCGCCGGACAATTGGTGCGGATAGTCATCCACGACCTCGTCCGCCCGCGGAATGCCGACGAGTTTGAGCGAATCGATGGCATGCTGCCGCGCTTTCTTGCGGCCGTATCCCAAGTGCAGCATAATCGCTTCCTCCAGCTGCTTCCCGATCCGAAGGACGGGATTCAGCGACGTCATCGGCTCCTGGAAGATCATGGCCAGCTCGTTTCCGCGATAGCGGCGCATTTCTTTTTCCGACATTTGCACGAGATCCTTGCCCTCAAAGCTTACCGAGCCCCCGGATATTCGGCCGGGCGTGTCTTTAAGAAGCCTCATGATGGACAGGGAGGTCACGCTTTTGCCGCATCCGGATTCACCCACGAGCCCGAGCACTTCGCCTTTATTGATGTGAAAATCCACTCCTGCTACGGCAAGCACCGATGAGCCATCGCGTTTGAATTCGGTTTTGAGACCTTTAACTTCAAGCAATGTTTGCGTCACGATCTATCCCCCCTATTAGTTTTTCGTCTTCGGATCAAGGGCATCATTCAGTCCGTCACCGATCAGGTTGAATGCGAGCACGGTCAGGAATATGAGAAGCCCCGGGTAATACACGATATGGGGTGCAATACTCAAGTAATCCCGACCCATGCTGAGCATGGCGCCCCAGTCCGGTTCCGTCGGCTTGGCCCCCAGGCCGAGAAAGCTTAACGAGGAAGCCGCCAGAATGGCGCCGCCGATTCTCATCGATACGTTGACGATAATGCTGGGAACCGTCTCGGGGAAAATATGTTTCCAGATAATTCGGTTATGCTTGGCACCCATGGACCGTGCTGCCTCTACATACAAAGATTCCTTTGCGGAGAGCGTCACGCTTCGAATGATTCTGGCAAACGACGGGGTCCCGAAGACTGCCACCGCGATGACTACATTGGATAAGCCCGGCCCCAGTATCGCCACGATACCGATGGCCAGCAGCAGGTCAGGGAACGAGAACATGACGTCACTGCCCCGCATGATGAGGCGATCCAGCCACCCGCCATAGTACCCGCTGATCAATCCGAGAATCGTACCCAGCACGGCGGATATAAATACGGCGCTTAAGCTGACCGACATGGTCAACCGCGTACCGTCGATCAAGCGGCTGAGAATGTCGCGGCCGTATTCGTCCGTGCCTGCCCAATGGGCAGCAGACGGGCCTTGCATCATCGCATCATAATTCGGCTCATTGGGAGGATACGGAACGATATGCGGACCGATCACCGCCAGCACAAGTAGTAACAAAATAAATCCGCTTGATATAACGGCAAGCTTTTGTTTCAAGAATTTAGACGTAAACGCTTTGAATTTGCCAGTTGCCTGACTCTTCGCAAGCATATCCTCCGGTGCGGAGGAATGGACCGTCACTGTTGAATTGTCGCTCATGAGCTCCCCCTCCTATTTCGATGCATACCGGATTTTTGGATTCAGTACACCGTACAATAAATCGACAATCAGGTTAATCAGGATAAATTCGGCTGCGAACAGCAATAGCAGCGCTTGAATCACGGTGTAATCCCGGAACGCGATGGAATCGACCAAGAGACGCCCCATGCCGGGAATACTGAATACCGTCTCGACCATAACCGAGCCGCCCAGCAAAAATCCGAACTGAAGGCCCGCTACGGTCACGACCTGGATCAGGGAGTTGCGCAGCGCATGCCTGCCGACAACGACGAATTCCCGCAAGCCCTTCGCGCGTCCGGTCCGGACATAATCCTCGCGCATCGTTTCGAGCATCGAAGTACGGGAGTATCTTGCCAGCATGGACATAATCCCCGCTCCCAGCGTAAAGGAAGGCAAAATATAGGATTGCCAGCTGTCGACGCCCCCTGTAGGGAACCAGCCCAGCTCAACGGAGAAAATTTGAATCAGTACAAGACCAAGCCAGAAACCTGGCAGGGAAATACCCGATATAGCCGTCAGCATCCCAATATAGTCCGGCCATTTGCCGCGATTGACTGCTGATATGATACCAATGATCAGACCAATGACCAGTGCCCAGCCAAGGCTGGTAAAGGTCAGGACAATCGTCGGGAAAAAGCGGCTTTCCAACATGTCCGTCACCGGCAAACCGGAAGTAACGGATACACCCAAGTCACCCTTCAACAGATCACTCATGTAGTTCACATACTGCTGCCATAGCGGCAAGTTTAAGCCTAGCTGCTCTCGAATCCCGTTGATCTCCTCAAGGGTGGCATCCTTACCTGCAACAAGCCGTGCCGGATCTCCAGGAATCAGGTGAATGAACATAAATACAAGGATGGATACAACGAACAACAGCGGGATTACACCCAGCAGCCTCTGAATTGCATATCTTCCCAAAGGATGTGCCTCCTTTCAACATGCCAGCTTTTAAAATACGATGGGCCGCTTCCTTATTGATTCAAGAGGCGGCCCACCACAAGGTATACGTTTAGCAAGCTCTTCGCTGCCTGATTATTTGACTTCTGCGTTGATCACGCTGATCGATCCGTCCGGAAGGGCCTTCACGCCTTCAAGGTAAGCACGTTTGCCCGTGATGACCTGATCGACTCCGAGGAATGCCCAAGGAGCGTCTTCCCAGATTTGTTTTTGGATGTTTGCATAGATTTCTTTGGCATCTTCAGCTTTGACGGATGCGTTAGCATCTTTGATCCATTGGTCAACGTTGTCGTTCTTGTAGTAAGCGGTGTTGGAACCCGCTGGCGGGAAGAACTCGCTGCTGAACAGACCTTTTGTCGCGCCGTCGGCATCGCCAGACGAAGGAGACCAGCTTACGTACCACATCTGAATTTTCGCGTTTTCCGGCGTAGCCGAGTTAATCTGATCGGACAGGGTTGCACCTTCCATCGACTTCGGTTCAGCTTTGATTCCGACGAGGGCAAGCTGCTGCTGAATAAACTGCATGCCTTTTACCGTTTCGGAATCATTCTCTCCCCAAATCTCAGCTTCGAATCCATCTGGATATCCTGCTTCAGCCAAAAGGGCTTTGGCTTTCTCCGGATCGTAATCATAACCCGATTGCTCGGAGTAGTGCTGGGTCATGGAGGACATGGAAGAAGTCAGCTTCGAACCCAGTCCGGATTTAACGACTTTAATGTAAGCATCTTTATCGATGGCATAGTTGATGGCTTGACGAACCTTCAGATCGTCGTAAGGCTTCTTCATCGTATTCAGCGTGATATAGCGCACGATCGTAGAATCAGTCTTATCGATGACGATATTGGAATCGCCTTCTACTTCGGACACTTGCTCTGTCGGCATAGGATAAATGAAGTCCGCTTCGCCCGTTTTCAGCATCGCGATCCGGGAACCGTTCTCCGGTACCGGTTTGAACGTAATGCTGTCCACCTTCGGAAGTCCTTCTTGCCAGTAATCTTCATTCTTCACAACGACAAGGCGGTCGCCTTGAATCCATTCCTTGAATTTGTAAGCCGCCGTACCTACTGGGTTCTTCGTGATGTCGGCGCTTTCCTTAAGAGCCTTCGGGCTGATCATCAGCGCCATGGCCGTCTTGTTCAAGAAAGCGTTATACGGCTGGCTAAGGGTGATGACAACGGTGTGTTCATCCGGAGTTTGAACATCGGCTACTGTTGAGAAGCTCTTGCGCATTCTGAGGTTGTTCTTTTCATCCATGATGCGATCCAAATTGGCTTTTACCGCTTCAGCATTGAAATCCGTTCCATCATGGAACTTGACGTTCTGGCGCAGATTGAATGTGTACGTCAGGCCGTCTTCGCTGATCTTGTAGTCTTCAGCCAGCACGGGAACGAGTTCCATTTTCTCGTTGAAGCCCATCAAACCTTCATACATCGTGCGAGCACCGGAAATGGAGTGCGTGTCTCCGGCATTGTGAGGGTCAAGCGTGATGAAGTTGGCGTTAATCGCAATGACAACATCTTTGTTATCTTTTGTCACCGGCTTGCTCTCGCCGCCGCCTTCACTTGCCCCTTCGCCGCTTCCGCTGTTTCCGCCGCAGCCTGCCGCAACAATCGTAAATGCGAGCAGCAGCATGAGCAGTGACCATGTTCTACCTTTGAATCTCATTGTTTTACTCCCCCTTTGATGTAGTGAATATCTATAGATTCACTCGCCGCTTCGGCATGTAACAGCCTGCCTGCCGCCTTGAGTTCCTCACCGTTTAAGCATTCCATTCGTACACAGCGCGCCGTTCACCGACAAGCGTGCCCCCATCGTTGAAAATGGCATTCGGAACCAGCTCATACAACCGGTCAATCGTAGACTGATCGCTGTAGCCGAGACGTTCCAGGATGGAAGCGATAATGCACGGCCATACTTGCTCGGAGCCGTCGGATACTTTAAGCGAGATCGCCAAGCGTTCTTTCCGAAGACCGATGCCGTACACGCCCTTCGCGCCGCCCTTGGCTGTCAGGTTGTGGTCCCTGAGCAGAGCTGAGCACACAAACTTGGTGTCTGCAATGATATCCGGATACTCATTCATCAGCTTCGCCATTCTGGCTGCAGCTTCTGCAGTCTCTGGATCCTCGATCAAATCCGGGCATGCCAGCTTAAGGAAGGAATACCCGATACGATCCAGGGGAAGTGCGAAGATGGGAAGTCCGCAGCCGTCAATGCCTTGCGGGATCGAGGAAACCGGAACCTCGGCAAAATAAGCGAGCGTCTCGAGGATTTCTTGCTGAACCGGATGCTCCGGTTTGTAATACGTGCTTTCGTCCCAGCCCATTTGCTTGCATAGAGCAATCAAGCCGCTGTGCTTGCCGGAGCAGTTATGGAAGATTCTGCGCTTCTCCTCATGATCGCGATGGCGCTGCGCCTTGGCATCCTCGTTCAATGGATAAGTTGCGCAGCAGTGAAGCGATTCTTCCCGAATGCCGGTTTTCTTCAGAATGGATTCCAATGCATCAATGTGGAACTTCTCACCCCGATGGGAGGCGGCAAACAAGGCCGTTTCTTCCCCCGTTAGTCCGTACACTTCGTCAATCCGGCGTTTCATTACCGGAATTGCCTGGAACGGCTTGGCCGCCGATCTCAGAAAGGTCATATGATGCGGATCGCCCGCTGCGTATACAACCTTTCCGTTCTCGTCTACGACGCTGATCGCGCCGTAGTGCACGTTCTCCAATACGTTCCCGCGATATTCCTCTACCAATGGCACAAATCCCATGTTCATGCTCCCCCGATCTCCAGATGAATTAATTCAATTGAAAGTAACGATCCTGTGCGACAAGCCCCGACCCGATGATGACCCCATGCTCGTGAAGCTCCGAGCGAACAATCGAAAAGGAATCTTGAAGCGGTTCCCAGATATACTGCGAGTAGCACAGATCCGTGATCTCTTCGTATACTTCGGGAAACTTGTCCAGAAACTCGCCGCTCAAAATGACGCTGTCCGGATTGTACATGCTGACGACGTTGTTGATCGTAATCGCCATATAGGCAAGGGCCCGATCGATCAAATAGCTTGCCCAGCGCGTTCCGGCCCGCCTCTCCGCGAACAGCTCCTCGATCGTGCGGACGGGTTTGATTTTGCTGGCTTCCGACAACAAGGACGGTATATTGATATACGTTTGGAGGCATCCGGCTTTCCCGCAGTCGCACATCATGCCTTCTGGGTCCACGGTCGTGTGACCGATTTCCCCGGCGCTGTTCGTCACCCCGCGGTATATCTCCCCCTCCAGAATGAGCGCCGATCCGACGCCATTACCGAAGCCCAGGAGCACCGTACGGTTGGAGCCGTAGGCCGAACCTTTGAGCTGCTCCGCCAACGCCTTCACCTTCAGCTCATTGTCCACGACAGCTTGAAGCCCGGTTAGTTCCTTGAGCCTCTCGGCGAGCCCCACATTCTTCCATCCCAGCTGTACCGAAAAATTGACGATGCCGGCGTCGACATCGATGATGCCCGGCAGTCCAACGCCAATGCCGACCACCCGTCTTCGGTCGATATCGCATTCGGCGATCAGCTCTTCAATGGTTTCCGCAATCCGGGTCACCGTGACATCTGCCGTTTCATCGGATGATCTTGAAAAGCTTCCGCTGCACAATACGTTACCCTGAACGTCAATGAATCCGATATTCGCTTGATGCCGATCCAGCTCGACGCCGATCGAGATGACCGCCGTATCCAGCAGCCTTATTAAGGAAGACTTTCTTCCGCGGCCGGCCGAGGCCTGCTCTTCCGTTTCGTGAACGTATCCTTCCTCCGTCAGCTCCGATACGATCCGGCTGACCGTTGTCGGACTCATGCCCGTCTGTTTGGCAATGACGGCTCTTGAAATCGGCTGTTCATTCTTGATGATTTGAAATACTGTGAGTCTGTTCTGCCGCTTCATAAAGTCTTGATCATGCTTTTTCATGAAGACATCCCCTATTTAATTTCACCAGTAGATTAATTAGATCAATTTTCCAAGTAAAAAGATCCGAAATCATCAAAAAACAGTGATTATTATCAGTTTTAATATTTTTATTCTCCAGTGATATTAATAATAAAACGTGTTTTGTAAAAGTGTCAATATATATGACACATTTAAATAAATATTTTTTTGATTCTGGAAATGTAAGCATTTCACTTTTTTACGAAAGAAATTCAATCTCCTGCATACATACAGATGACCGCTCATCACGCACAATATGACATGAACATGACGTAAAATCTCCTAAAATGTAGGTAACAACGTCGTTTCACCCCAATAATAAAGCCACCCGAGAAAAGAATGATTGGAACATTCTTCATCCCGAATGGCTATAAGTGGAGTACATCTATGATATTTTCGGTTTTGTCCCAGGTTGTTACTTGTTTCATCAGCCTAAAACGAATTAAACCACCCGAGAAATTAATTCGAGGGGGCCTCGAAATCCCGAATGGCTTATGTATAGAGAATACATATTTTGATCCAAAGCATGAGCGCTGCTAAAACCGCTCTATTTTTGACTAATTTATCTTAACCGCTTTGATTTGATACACATAACTTATAGATTTAAACGCTTGTAATCCTCAATCTTATAATCTTTTAAGTCATTTATCTTTAATCTTAATCTCTTGATTACTTAAATTTCTTATCTCTTATCTTTAGTCTTTTAATCTTTCCCCCCAGCGGAGGTTTGAGGATAGCCGATCCTTTGGGAGTCCGTTTCTACCTTGCCTATTTCCATTCTGGAAACGGACGGACAACAGAGCGGATAGACTCAAACCGGAGCGCTCGATAGACTCAAACCGGAGCGCCCGATAGACTCAAACCGGAGCGCCCGAGCGCCTTACTTGTTTTTGTAATATTCCACCGCTTTATCGAAATAATGCTTTTCGTCCTCAGGCAGGTCCTCAAAATAGTAAATGGCCGCGACCGGACACGCCGCTTCGCAGGCACCGCAGGAAATGCATATATCGGTGTCGATATAGAACTGGTCGTCCCCTTCTTCGATGCAATCCACCGGGCAAACGTCTACGCATTCTCCCGCCTTCTCTTCGATACAAGCTGAGCCAATAACATACATCCGTGATTCCACCTTCCCAAGTGTAATAAGAATCTTCTAAATTCTAACGCCGGGCTATCATTTCAAAAAGTCCATTACTCATTCATTTGCTCGGTTTCTATACTTTTTATACTAAAATATATCATAATTATGTGGTTAATCATGCCAGTTGTCAACAAACCGCGAGAGAATAGCCTTGAAAACGGCCATTCCGGTTGACTTATAGAAGGTAAAGACATAAGATGAGACATATTGCTTTTTAACCTTTTTTGTTGCAAAAGAAAGCATTCATCGAGAAACAAGGCGGTGATTATAGTGGATCAAGAAGTTGCATACAGCACCCGCGAGTATATCATGCAAATGTTGAAAATAAATGGTGAACTCAGCACGAAATCCATTACCGAGGCACTGGGCATTACGGGCATGGCCGTCCGTCGACATCTGGAGAGCTTGAAGAATGAAGGGTACATCACGTATCGAACCGTGAAGCAGCCGATGGGAAGACCCGTGTCCCTATACAGTCTTACTGAATCTGCAGAGGATTTTTTCCCTAAGAACTATCATTCGCTTGCCCTCGATCTGCTTAACGAGCTCCAGGACGAGGCCGGCGACGAAATGATATCTTTGCTGTTCGACAAGCGCAAAGACACGTTGCTGAACAAGTACACGCCGACGGTAAAAGCCGAGACTCTCGAAGATCGGGTCGCGGCCCTTGCCCAGATTCAGAACGACAACGGATATATGGTGGATTACCAAAAAGTCGCGGATGAAGAATACGTGCTTGAAGAACTGAACTGCCCGATCTCCCAGGTAGCCAACCGGTACCAGCATGCATGCCGCTGCGAGCTTGATCTGTTTCAGTCCTTGCTGGAAGCGGATGTGGAACGTACCGAATGTCTTGCCAAAGGCGATAAGAAATGCGTGTACCGGATCCGAAAGCAAGCCGAAGCCAAACAAACATAATATCTGTTATTGCCACTTCAGGCTCCTTCCATACGGGAAGGGGCCCTTTTTTTGTCAAAAGATAAGAAAGTATAAACTTCAGAGGCTTACCCACCTTATCTCGCAAGAAAAACTTCCGCTATATGCGGTCTGTCTTCTGAGAAAGTACGTCGATAGACGTGTTTCTTATAGCACTTGTCCTATCCTATTCTCTTGAATCACGAGACATGTATGTTTCTTGGAATTATTCCAGTACAAGCAGTCGATCATCCTGATCGGACGGCACGCCCCGGCCATCGGTATTGTTGGTAATGACATAGGTTTTGCCGTTATGGACCTTAACGTCTCTTAATCGGCCTTCGCCTTCCAGCACGGTCTCGAGCGCGGTTTTCTCCGGCTGGAACCGGTACAGCTTCTGTCCCCGAAGGGTCGCCACGTACAAGCGGTCCTGCTCGTCAAATGCGATGCCGGAAGGAGCTATTGCCGTTTCGCCGCTATGGTACAGCGGGAGTTCCATGCCTTCCAACGTATCATCGCCATAAATTTCGGGCCAGCCGTAGTTGCTGCCGGCCGTGATTTCATTAATCTCATCGTGACCGCCCGGCGTGCCGGAAGGCCCGTGCTCCGAGCTGTAGAAATTCCCTTCCGAATTCCATGCCAAGCCCTGCGAATTCCGATGCCCTAACGTATAGACGTAAGAACCTGCCGTCGGATTGTCCGCCGGGACTTTCCCGTCCAGCGTTAATCGCAATATTTTGCCTGCCAGGTTCTCCTGATTTTGCGCAAGCTCGCCCTCGCCCGAATCTCCCGTCGTAACATAGAGCATCTCATCGGGACCGATCGCGATTCTGCCGCCATTATGCACATTGGAGCCGGGAATGGACTCAAGGAAAACTTGGGACTCCGTCCATTGGTTTCCCTTCAACTCCAGCAGAACCAGCCGATTCAAGAGCGTTCCACCCTGATCATAGGTGTGATAGGCGAAGGCTTTTCCGGAATCCCGAAAATCAGGCGCTAACGCAAAGCCCAGAAATCCCCCTTCTCCTTGATGCGAAACCGGCTTCTCGGTATGTACCGATTGTCTGTTCAATGTGCCGTCCTTGATCTGAACGATATTCCCTTCCCGCTCGCTGATATAAATCGTCTCACCGTCAAAATCGATGGACCAAGGCGTTCTCAGCTGCTCCGCAAGCACCTGATAGGAAGAATCAGAAGCCGCCTCCCCCCGCTCCTCCTGCGCTCCTTCTTCAGCCGAAGGGGACGACTGGCTTGTACATGCAGCAAGAAACAGCAGCGCCGCTGTAAACATCATGCCGAACATCTTTTGTTTCAAATCCAGCACCTCCCGGGTTTATTCAGGGCTCCGGTGCATCATCTGGATGTCCTGCCCTATGCCCTGCAAAGAACTCATCACGATATCCTCATCGCTAAACGATTCGATCCGGCTGCCCGCAACATAACGGGTTTCGTGCCCTCGTCCGGTTATAATGATCCTGTCCTCGTCACCGGCCATTTCCACTGCGCGTTGAATCGCTTCTTTACGGTCTAAGACAACCTCCCAGTTCCCCGATTCGCGGGACGTTAAGCCGCCCAGCATCTCGGCCATGATCTGCTCCGGATCCTCCGAGAACGGATTGTCGGCCGTGAACAATACATAATCCGAATACGCGGCTGCAATATCGGCCATGATCGGCCGTTTCGAGCGGTCCCGCTCGCCCCGGCAGCCCATCACGCATATCATTTTGCCTGAAGTAATGGCCTTGGCGGATTGCAAGGTTGCCTTAAGACCGTCCGGATTATGCGCATAATCGACGACCACGCCAAAACGGCGTCCTGTTTGTATTTCTTGAAACCGGCCATGAACCCCTGCAAATTGCTCCAAACTTTCGCGGATTTCTTCCAGCGGTATCCCTTCCAGCAGACAGGTCGTCATGGCAGCCAGCGCGTTGTATATATTGTGTGCTCCATGAACCTTCAGATTAACGTCGCTGCTTCCCCAAGGCGTTTCTGCATGAAAGGCGCAGCCTTCCCTTTTGTGATGAATTTGCGTTGCCCTGACGTCCGCCTGATTCTGAATGCCATAGGTTATGATTTGTGCGGATGTCCGTTTTGCGTAATAAGAGGATGCGGCATCGTCTGCGTTCAAGACGGCCTTCTTCTGCATGTCATGGTTACTGTTACCCAGCTGGGCGAACAGCAGCTCCTTCGTATTGCGATAGCTCTCCATGGTCTGATGGAAGTCCAGATGATCATGCGATAAATTCGTGAAGACGACCGTCTGAAAATCGCATCCGCGCACCCTTCCCATATCCAATCCGTGCGAAGATACCTCCAGAACACCGTATTCACCCCCATGCGAGATGATCGTATGAAAATAACGCATGAGCTGGATCGTATCCGGCGTCGTATTCAGCGTTTTCTCCACATGATTTCCGATTTTCATATACAAGGTGCCGATGATCCCTGTTTTGCGGCGGGCGTCGTTAAGTATTTGATCTACCATATGAGTCGTCGTCGTTTTGCCGTTCGTCCCGGTAATTCCAATCAATTTCAATCGCCGCGTAGGGTCGCCAAAAAAAGCGTTTGCGAGAATCGGCAGAATTCTTCTTGTATCCGGCACCGTTATATGCGTAACGTTTCCTGGCAGTCCCGAAAGCTCCCGCTCGGCCACGATGGCAACAGCCCCATTCCGTATCGCCTGTTCGGCATAATCATGGCCGTCCACGTGAAATCCCGGCACGCATACGAACATGCCGCCCGGCCGGATTTCTCTTGAATCTGTTTCCAGGTTCGTGATATCCGCGGAAGTACGGCCCGTAATCTTTTTTAATATCAGCCGATCCGTCAGTGATTGTAGAATCATGTCTGGTACCTCATCTCGTGATGTAATCATATACCAAGGGTCAGGTGGCAGCGTGAAGTATAAGATGTAGAATTTACGACTATGTATCGTTTTAACCAGCATTTCTAATTAACCTAACCAAGCAAGGGCTTTCTGAAACTGAATTAGGGGATTATGTTCTGCTGCGGCCCGATTTCTTTGGAGGAGTTCACTTTATGCACTTACGCCATATCAGATCAAACAAAGTGGTGACTGGATTCGTTAACCATGTTACGCTTAAAGTAAGCGGTTGCAAGAAAATAAGCATTGAATGTATGCAGCCTGTTCTATAAAGAACGCGGACAAAGGATCCGAAAATCCATATCTGCCTGAAAGGGGAGCTTTCGATGGGACCGTTCACCGACGATTTGCTTCGCGATAAAGTCGTTTTGATTACGGGAGGCGCCACGGGCCTGGGGCGCGCCATGGGAGAGAGATTCGCGCTGCTGGGCGCCAAGCTCGCCATATGCGGACGCCGGGAAGAAGTGCTGCAGCAGACCGCTGAGGAATTAAAGCAGAAGGGCTGCGAGGTATGGTACAAAAGCTGCGATGTTCGCGACCCTGCGCAAATCTCGGCTCTTGTTGAAGCGGCAGAGCAGCATTACGGAGGCATTGATGTGCTTGTCAACAATGCGGCCGGGAACTTTATCAGCCCCACGGAGCGCCTTTCTCCTCGGGCTGTGGATGCCGTGCTCAACATCGTGCTGCATGGCACCTTCTATGCCACCCTGGAGGTCGGCAAACGCTGGATCGAACAAGGCAAAGGCGGAACGATGCTCAACATCGTCACCACATACGCTTCTACGGGCTCTGGCTACGTGGTCCCGTCCGCGGCTGCCAAAGCAGGCGTGCTTGCGCTGACGCGCTCCCTGGCCGTGGAATGGGCACCATACGGCATACGCCAGGTAGCCATCGCCCCGGGTCCGTTCCCAACCGAAGGCGCCTGGTCAAGATTATCCCCAACGCCGGAAATGGAACAGAAAATGATCGACCGCATCCCCCTCAAGCGCGTTGGGGATGCTGAGGAGCTGGCTAATCTCGCCGCCTATCTGATTTCCGATTATGCCGGCTATATTAATGGCGACGTGATCACCATCGACGGCGGCGAATGGCTGCAGGGGGCAGGACAGTTCAACGAGCTGGCCGAAGTGACCCATGAGCAGTGGGATCGGTTGGCCGAGCTGACGCGCAAAGGCAAATAGCATATACGCAAGAAAAGCAGCGTTCCATCTACTTTCACCGAAGACGGAAACAGAAGGCGGAATAGGTGTGAATCGAGTTTTCAGTTTCTCTGAAAACTTATTTATTTCTATAATCTAAATGAGCCCCAAGCCGGGAGCATCCAACGGACTGCTCCCGGCTCGGGGCTCATCTTGCGTTTAAGATTACATATTATGCTTCGTAGGAATCTACCAGCAAGGCATATACGATGCCGGGTCCGTGAACGCCAATCGTCAGATCGTTCTCGATATCGGCGGAACGGCTCGGACCCGATATGAAATGGATCCCTGCTGGCAGCTGCTCACGTCCGGCCTGATCGAACTGTACGAGAATCTCTCCTAATCGGGTAACCATTCTGTCGATTGGAATGATAGCCATCAGTACGGTCGGCAGCAGGCTGACCGAACGGCCCTTATGCGGGGCGGACTTCACCGTAATCGAACCGGTGTAGGCCGCAGCGTAATCGGCCATGACAACGCCGAAGTCGGCTCTGGCGGCGACAGCCCTCCAATCCGTGTCCGCCGCTTCGTTCCAGGAGAGAACCAGCGCATCCGGCAGACTCTCTTCCAGACACAGTCGATCCAGCGCGTCCTCCTGCTGACGAAGAATCGTAGCTGCGCTCATCTCCATCGCTTTATCCCTGATAAACCGGGTGACCTCTTCGCGATGGCTCAGTCTGACCACATGGCCTCCGGCTGCTTCAAAGTTCGCGGTAAACTGCGTAATTTTCTCCTCGAGCGGCCAATTAAATTCTTTCCAGAAATCCGGGGCACCGCGGAAAGGGTGCTCCGGAGCGGAGCGAATCCGATCTCTACCCAGCTTCGCGGCGATCCCATCCATGAACAGCTCCTGCTTCCTGCGGGATTGTTCTTCTAGACGATTCAACCAGCCGCGATCGGTTTCGTTAGTCATGGGCATTCTCCCCCTTCCCGGATTTCTGCTGCCGAAGCCGCTCGCTCAACCGATCGGCGATTACGGGATCCATGGTCCCCGAGGTTCTGCGAATATCCTGCTCCATTTCGGGCCATCGATCACGGAAGGAATGTTTGGGAAGGCTTGGGGTCACCCTGTACGAATTCCATCCCTTCAAAGGACCGATTCTCGTTCGGATCTCTCCGCCCCGCACCACCAGCTTCTGGCCCCATTTTCCGAGGGATACCACGCTGCGGTAACGCTTGGCATTACCCATGACCGCCGAGAAGCCTTTCATCCCCAACGCTTCCAGCTTATCGCCGCGTCCGGCTTCAATCTTCCGGCGGCGCAAGGATACCAGCATGTCATGCAGCGGGATCTTGACCGGGCATGCTTCATAACAGGCGCCGCACAGGCTGGATGCGTTTGCGATATCGTCCCATTCCGCGACGTTCTTGTTCAAGGCCGGCGTTAATACGGCACCGATTGGGCCGCTATACGTGCCTCCATAGGCGTGCCCGCCAATATGACGATATACCGGACAAGCATTCAGGCAGGCGCCACATCGTATGCAATTGAGCAGCTCCTGGAATTCCGGATCGCCGAGCTGGAGAGAGCGCCCGTTATCAATAATGATAATATGCATTTCGTCTGGTCCGTCGGCATCCAGCTCTCTCTTCGGCCCGCTGATGCCGGACATGTATACCGTCAGTTTCTGGCCGGTCGCGGACCGCGGCAGCAAGGTAGCCATCACCTCGAGGTCAGACCATGAGGGTATAATCCGCTCCATGCCCATTAGGGTGATCTGCGTCTTCGGCACGGTCGTCACCATCCGGGCATTGCCTTCATTCTCGAACAGGACCATAGAGCCCGTCTCGGCGATGGCAAAATTACAGCCCGTCATGCCAATGTCCGCTTCGAGAAATTTCTCTCGCAACTTCATGCGGACGAAACCCGCCATAATCGCCGTATCCGGCGGCAGCGCTTCTCCCGCCTCCGCGGACAGCAACTCTGCGATCTGATAACGGTTCTTGTGGATGGCGGGAATAATAATATGGGATGGCGTTTCATCCGCAAGCTGAATGATGTACTCGCCGAGATCCGTTTCCACGGCCTCTACCCCGATGGAATCCAGTGCCTTGTTCAGGTGCAGCTCCTCGGACACCATCGATTTCGATTTGACGACGGATTTGGCCGACTTATGCTCCGCTATCTGCAGGGAGATCGCAACCGCTTCTTCTGCCGTCTCCGCAAAATGGACATGCGCTCCGTTCGCCCTGGCTTGCTCGGCAAACTCATTCAAATAATAATCCAAATGCGCAATGGTATGGAGCCGGATTTGGCGCCCCCGTTCCCTCCACGCATCCCAGTTGCCATGCTCCTCCGACGCCAGCTTTTTGCCAAGCCGCAGCCGTTCTGTCGTAAACTTCACCGCGTTGCGCAGAAATTCATTGTTCAGAGCGTAACCTGCACGCTCCTTCACCGTCTGCGCTTTCGTCTCAGCTGTGCTCATGCACGCTCACCCCCTCGTACAAAAGCTCGGCCAAATGCTTGACCTGAACCTTCTCGCCCCGGTGACGCAGATTGCCGGCAATGTTCATGAGGCAGGCCATGTCAAGTCCCACCAGCACGGACGCCTCGGTTTCCAGCACATGATCGCTTTTCTCCGTTACCATCGCGCCCGAAATATCCGCCATTTTCACGGCAAACGTTCCCCCGAACCCGCAGCAATCCTCGGCAAACGGCAAGGGGACGAGCTCCAGCCCTTTGACGTGACTCAGCAGTTTCATCGGTTCGTCCTTCACCCCGAGCAGGCGGCTGCCGTGGCAGGAAGGATGATAGGTTACCTTGCGCGGATAGACGGCGCCAACATCGGTCACGCCCAGCACGTCGACGAGGAATTGCGTAAACTCATAGCATTTGGATTGAAGCGCTTTCGCTTTATCCAGGTAAACGGGATCGTCCTTGAACAAATCCGGATAATGATGAATCATATACGTGCAGGACCCCGAAGGGGACACCACAAAGTCGCTGTCGTCAAAAGCGTCCAAAATCGTCCTGGCGCTGATGCGCGCCTCTTCCCAATAACCGCTGTTGTAGGCAGGTTGGCCGCAGCAGGTCTGGATTTCCGGGAATTCCAGCTGCACGCCGTACCTTGCCAGCAGTCTTGCCATCGATTCAGCTACCCGCGGGAACAAGGCATCGCTGAGACAAGTGACAAACAATGAAATCTTCAACCTCTTCACCCCGCTAATCGTCAGGATAGGCCGATGAGTCGGCCTCTAGCAAGAACCCCCCGGAACGGGGGGATTCCATCTTGATATAATCCAGCAGCTTGCTCTATACGGATTCGATTCGAAGACCCAGCGCACGATAAGGCGCCGCTTCCTCTTCCGTCAATCTCCGGTCGGTGATGATCAGGTTCACTTCGGCGAGGTCGGCGACCTGCGCAAAAGCCTGCGTGCCGAATTTGCTGGCATCGGCAAGCAGAATGGTCTCATCCGTCATCCCGATCATTTTTTGCTTGATTCTCGCCTGCAGCTCATTGGATTCGCTCAAGCCCCGGTCCATGTGCACGCCCTTGCAGGAGAGGAAGGCTTTATCCACGTAGTAAGCTTCCAGCGAACGCTCCGCCAGCGGACCGACGAAGGACAAGGAACGATGAGCCAGGATCCCGCCCGTCGAGATGACCTGAACGCGCTCCTTGGTGCTCAGCTCAGCGGCCACCTTAATCGAATTCGTCAGCACGGTAATCGGAATGTCCGGTATGATCTTGGCCATGTACCACGCGGTTGAGCTTGCATCCAGCAGGATGCGGTCGTTCGGATGGATTCGCTTGACCGCTTCCTCCGCGATTCGCTGCTTCTCCAGCGCATGCATGATTTCCCGTTCAGCATACGGTATTTCCGGCTGAGACCGCTGAATTTCCGGTTGATCCTTCACGCTAACCGCTCCCCCGTGGGAACGGCGCAGGCGCCCTGCTTGCTCCAGCCTGTCAAGGTCGCGGCGAATCGTTTCCTCCGTTACGCCGCAGAGCTGACTCAGCTCGGAGACTCGAATGCTCCCTCTTTCGTTGACCAACTGTACTATTTTCTCATATCGTTCTGCAACCAGCATCATACCGCCCATCCTTACTGTTCGTATATTCTATCTCTTCCCGGTCCGCTGACCGAACACCCCGTAAGCTTCCTCCCATAAGGGGGCATCCTGCGGCTCGTAGGTCTTGACCGGGAAGGATTCCCTAATGACTGCGCGCGCTTCCCATATATCGGACAGCTCGCCCTGCGCAATGAACTGTACAGCCATATTGCCGATGGCGCTGCCTTCCGCAGGCCCCGCCCATACCGGCTTCCCAATGGCGTTCGCCGTCCACTGGCATAATGTTTCATTATGAATGCCACCGCCTACCATATGCAAGCCCTGAAATTTCCGTCCGGACAATTCCTCGGTCAACTCCAGCACATATCGGTATTGCATGGCCAAGCTTTCCATAATGCAGCGCACAAGCGCGCCCTCATTCTGCGGAACGCCCTGGTTCGTGCGGGCCGCATATTCCCTTACCCGTTTCGGCATGTCTCCCGCAGGGAGGAACATGGAATCGTCCGGATCGATGAAGCA
This sequence comes from Paenibacillus sp. CR_12, assembly GCF_041953985.1. Taxonomy (NCBI): domain Bacteria; kingdom Bacillati; phylum Bacillota; class Bacilli; order Caryophanales; family Paenibacillaceae; genus Paenibacillus; species Paenibacillus sp. CR_12. The sequence goes on from NZ_JAVFHO010000002.1 coordinate 1,012,298, forward strand.
AGCAAATGCCGGTGCCGCTTCCGCCATATGAACCAATTCGGGATACGAATACGACATCCCTTCCCGCCCCCAGGTCCGCTGACATTCCTGCAGGATCCACAGCCCCATGATGTTCTTGAGCAGCCGGTACGTGCCGTATGCGCCTCCTTCATTCGTGAAGTTCAGCTCACGGGCCCTTTCATGAATGACCGGCTGGTCGACCTCGGTCCCCATCAACGACCAGGTGCCGCAGCTCAAATAGGCGAACGACCGCTCCAATGCAGGAACCGCAACCACGGCGGAAGCCGTATCATGCTCTGCAACCGCATAAAGCGGGATGGATGGAAGCCCCAGTTCCTCGGTTACGGCAGGCCTTAACCCCCCGATATGGGTACCGGGTTGAACCACAGGATGAAATAACCCATGAGGGATCTTCATTGATTTCAATAGATGATCATCCCAGCTGGCCGAGTGCGGGTTATACAGCTGCGTCGTGGTCGCATTCGTGAATTCGTTCGCCATCTCGCCCGTCAAGAAGTAGCGCAGCAAATCGGGGATCATTAAGAATCGCTCAGCCTCTTGAAGCAGATAGGGTTTCTTCCGTTGGAGCGAAGCAAGCTGGTACATCGTATTGAACGAGAGAAATTGTATTCCCGTCCGATCAAAAATTTCTCCAGGCGTCAGCTCCCGGAAGACCTGTTCCATCACGCCATCCGTGTGCGTGTCCCGATAATGATACGGATTCATGAGCAGCTCCCCGCCCCGATCCAGGAGACCGAAATCCACCGCCCAGGTATCAATGCCGATGCTCGACGGCAAGCGATGTTTCCCCTTCAGCTTGAGCAAGCCCTGTTTCATCTCATGGTAGATCCGTAAGATATCCCATTGAAAGCGGTCGCCGATTCGAACGGGATCGTTCGGGAACCGATGAATTTCCTCCACGCCGATGGTGCGGCTGTTCAGCTGGCCCAGCATCGCCCTGCCGCTGCTTGCTCCCAAATCAAATGCAAGAACGCTCAACGCTCCCCAGCCTCCTTGTCAGATCATAATCAACGGTTCGGGCATGAACCCGATGACGATTCCATCTCTTCTCATGCTTGCGAACGCTTCAGCAATACGTCCTGTTCATACTGTTTCACTTCGGACAGCCACTCTTCTCTGACCGGCACTCCCAAACGTTCGCAATAGTAATCCCAGACCGCTCCGAACGGATAGGATTTAAACTCTTCGGTCAACGCCAGGCGGGTCGTGTAATCGCCTTCAAGTTCAGCCTGCTTCAGCCGATCGACCGGTTCAAGCTTGGCGCGCAGCAGCGCCTTGATCGTATTGCGGGTTCCGATAACCCACGCAGCGATGCGGTTAATGCTGGCATCGAAGAAATCCAGTCCGATATGGGTAACATCCAGCAGTTGATTGCGCACCAGCTCGCGTCCGATCTCGGTCAGCTCATCGTCCATGATGACGACATGGTCGCTGTCCCAGCGCATCGGCCGGCTGACGTGAAGGAGTAGTCCATCGGTGAAAAGGGCGAGCGACGACAGTTTGCCGGCAATGCTCTCGGTTGGGTGAAAATGACCCGCATCCAGGCAGATCAGCTTGTTGTTCCGAATGCCATACCCCATGTAGAACTCGTGCGAGCCCACAACGTAGGCTTCGGAGCCGAGCCCGAACAGCTTACTCTCGACGGCATCCAAATTCCATTCCGGATTGATATCCTCGGCAAAAATCTCATCCAGCGAATCCTTCAGCCGCTGTCTCGGTGCCATTCGGTCTACCGGCATATCCTTGTAACCGTCCGGAACCCAAATATTCGTCACGCAGGTCTGACCCAGCTGTTCACCGAAATAAGCTCCGATTCTTCGCGAAGTCTTGCAATGTTCAATCCAAAATTGACGAATCGCCGGGTCGGCATGACTCAGCGTAAACCCGTCCTTCGACTTGTCGTGGGAAAAGCAGGTGGGATTAAAATCGAGTCCGATCCCCAGCTCCTTGGCCCAATCCACCCAGGACTGGAAGTGCCTCGGCTCCAGCTGATCCAAATCAACGGACTCGTCGGTATCCGCATAAATCGCGTGGAGATTCACTTTGTGGGATCCGGGAATGAGCGACAACGCTTTTTCCAGGTCGGCCCTCAGCTGGTCCGGCGTTTCGGCTGCCCCGGGATATTCCCCGGTCACGGAGATGCCGCCGGACAGGTCCTGATCACGGAACAGGAATCCGCGAACATCATCTCCCTGCCAGCAATGGATGGAGATTTTGATGCGCTCAAGTTCCGTCAAGATTTGGTCCACATCGATGCCATGCTGCCCATAGAGCTGTTTAGCTTCCTCAAAGTTCCTTGCAACGTCCTGCCTCATCGCATATCCTCCCATATGAATGAGGACAGCCGGGTTGTATCAACCCAGCGCCCCATCTTAATAAGAATTCTTGATTCCTTGCGTTAGGTTGGTTACTCATTCTTTCGATTATCGAGTAAACGCTGCCGGTACTCCCCCGTCAATCGTCAGCATACAGCCGGTCGTCTTCGATGATTTGGACGAAGCAAAGTAAGCAATGCCTTCGGCAATGTCCTGCGGATAGATGTTCACGAGCAGTGTCGTGCGTTTCCGATAGTGCTCTTCCAGCTGATCCGGTTCGATCCCGTAGGCTGCAGCCCGCTCGTTTCTCCAGTTCGAGTTCCAGATCGCAGAGCCTTGCAATATCGCGTCAGGCAGGATCGTATTCACTCGGATGCCGTATTCCCCGCCCTCGGCAGCGATGCAGCGTGCCAAATGCGCCTCGAGCGCTTTGGCTGAGCTGTATGCGGTCACATTTTTTCCGGCATAAACGGAGTTCTTCGATCCGATAAACACCATGCTCCCGCCAATTCCCTGTACCTTCATCAAGGAGAAGGCTTCTCTGGCCACGAGGAAATAACCTGTGCCCAGCACGTTCATGTTCAGGTTCCATTCCTTTAGAGACGTCTCGTCAAACGGGCTGGACGTTGCAAGGCCCGCATTGTTCACGATAATATCGACACCGCCATAAGTTACGGAGGTTTCGCGATAGGCGCGCTGCACGGCCTCTTCGTCGGTTACGTCCATTTTAACAGCAAATGCCCGATTCTCCCCGTACTTTGCATTGATTTCCTCGGCAACCTGCTGCGCGCCTTCGAGATTTAGGTCCGCCAGCACGACATGGGCTCCTTCGGCTACCAGCCTGCGCGCCGCGGCACTGCCGATCCCCCCGGCTCCCCCGGTGATAAAAGCAATCTGCCGCGAAAACTCCGCTTCGGCCGGCGCAAGGCTCAATTTATACAGCTCGAGCGGCCAATACTCCACGTTGTAGGATTCGTTCTCGCTCAGGGATACGAAGTCGCCGAGCGCCGTTGCGCCGCGCATGACCGCGATTGCCCGATGATACAGGGCGCCGCTGACTTGCGACATCGCCCAGCTCTTGCCGGTGTTGATCATTCCGATTCCGGGAATCAGGATGACTCGCGGAGCCGCTTCGAACATGACGTCGCCTTCATGATGGTTGCGTTCAAAATAGGCTTGATACTGCGCTTTGTATGCCGCAATGCCTTCGATGAGCTTTGCTTTAAGGCCTTCGATATCTTCAGCGTTCGGCGTCCAATCGATGAAGAGGGGAACAACCTTGGTATGAACCAGGTGATCCGGACAAGCTGCGCCTACTTGGGACAGCTTCGGCGAATCGATGCCGCCGACGAAGTCCAGCACATCGTCTTGATCATCGAAGGACAGGATCATTTTCTTCGCGTCGCTGACGGCGCCGCGTACGGCAGGCATCACTTCCGCAGCGATGCTCCGGCGGATTTCCGCGGCCAGCGGGGCATGCTTACGGCCGCCGAACAGCTTGTCGTTGTTCACTCGGGCCTCAATGAAGGCTTCCGCTTCACTTATGATGCGAATCGTCTGTGCGTAACAAGCTTCCGAGGTGTCGCCCCAGGTTACAAGGCCGTGCTTCTCCATGAGCACAAGCTCGGCGTTCGGATTAGCCAGCACCCCTTCCGCGATCATCTTCGACAGCGTAAAGCCAGGGCGGACATAAGGAACCCACACGAATCGGTCGCCGAAAATTTCCCGGGCTAATTCTTTGCCGTTATGGGCGCAGCACAAGCTGATAATGGCATCCGGATGCGTATGGTCCACATGCCGAAACGGCAAGAACGCGTGCAGCAGCGTTTCAATAGAAGCGCGCGGGTGCTTCGCATCTACCATGCAATGTCCCAGATATGCCACCATCTCCTCATCCGACATCGAATCTCGTTCGAACAGCGGCCGGATATCCTCCATGCGCAAGCCTGTGAAATTGCCCGCTTTCATGGTGGCCAGATCGGATCCGCTGCCTTTTACGTACATCACCTCGACGTCGTTGCCGCGAAAATCCTGAATCGTTGTTTTACTGGATGTGTTGCCGCCGCCCCAGTTGCATACGCGCCGGTCGGCACCAATCAAATTCGAGCGATAGACAAGCTCATCCAAAGTATTTTGTGCCTGCTGTGCCTTTGATTGTTCCCATAAGCTCTGAACCATGAAGCTTCCCCTCCGATTGACCATATGAATTTGCTTTCATTTGTTTCCCATATTAACACGCCCGTTTATTTTTGAATAGCGTATTTTCAAAAATAAACGAAGATATTGTATTTGTTTGTTTGGTTTTCAATGCAACTCCCGTACAAACAAAAAACAGCTCTTGTCAGAGCTGCTTTACGAACCGAGCTGCTATATTTGATTTATGAATGGTCCGAGCCGGAGCCCGCGGCCGCCATTTGATCCGCTTTCGCAATTCCTTCCAACAATGCATCACGGAATGCAATTTCATCCTCGTTGACGTAACCCGTGAAAACGATTTCCGAGATGTCCTTATGGTTGAAAAAGATGTTGGAATCCGCGGTCAGATTTCCGTGAGGATAGAAGCAGGCAACGTAATCCCAACGCTTTAGCGTCTTGGAATCGTTCTGCATTCGGCCATAGATCATCAGCGTCTGGTCCCAATCCTTGAACTTGACGACAGATCCGATTGGCAGCAGCTTCTGCTCCGTTTGCTCATGCTGTTCCATGTTGATCAACCCTTCATTATTTTTTTACCGATCCAATAGACAATCGACACTACGAGTGGTACGCCAATAAGAAAGGATAGGCAGATGACGGCTTTTTCCGCTGCCGCGTAACTCGTGTCCAGCAGATTGGGAATCACCGTGCCCAGAACGCCGACAATAGCAATAATCACCATTATGTATTTGAACCGTTTTTGTCTGTCGCTCATCGGCTGTGAGCCCCCTTCTATTTTACCGTAATCGCTCCGCCGACTCCGACGAGGCTTGCTCCCGGTCCCAACGGGATGTGGAACTTCAATCCGCTCTTGCCCACCTCCGCGGATGCGCCGAGTACGCCCAGCGAAGCGGAACCTCCGATGTGCAGCTCTTTATCCGTCCAAGGAAGCGGAATATTCACGCCGCCCTCATATTTGTTTAATGTAGCCTCAGCTCCGACGCTAAGCGTACCGTCCTTGACCGCCGCCTCGACTTCGGCCTTCACCAGGCTAACCGATCCTTCGACATGATCATTCGCATAGCCTGCTTCAACAACAGCCCCGCTGGCATGCGCTCCTTCGGATAAGCTTGCTCCCGCGCTGCCTGTTATTGCTTTGGCATAAAGTCCATTCTCTTCGTGCTTGATTACGCTGCCTTCCACTTCTACTCCTTTGAGCGCTGCGTCCAGCGGGTTGCTTGAGGATTTAGCAGCTACGCCGGAAGTCTTGGATGCAGCGCCTGCCGCCGCAGCGATTCCCGCTCCGGTTGCCGCCCCGGCCATAATGCCCGCGCCTGCTACGGCTCCTCCAGCTGCAGCACCGTTCACCATTTCATCCGTGGAACGGAATTTGACGGATATTTGCTTCAGCTCGGCGGATATCGTTTGCAAGCAGTCCACAAACTTGAGCATCGTCGTCCTGGCCTGCTGATAATCCCCGTAAAACCGCTCGCGGGTCATCCCTTCCCACTGACCTTCCATTTCGTGAATGCTTTGCTGGAGCCGCTGCACCAAATCGCCGCTAAGTTGCCCTGATTGGGCAAATTGGGCGGATACCTGCTCCAGCTGCTCGGGTGTAACTAATATTCGATTGGACATAAATACGGACGCCCCTTCTGTCTCGCCGCCCTGCTTCTTCAGGCAGTCTACCAACAAATTTCAATTCCATAAACTATTAAACCGATCTACCAAGAAATAACCACATTTTTCAATTTTAGTAGGTATACAGGAAAGGAACAATCAAGCGAAGGATTCATTTTCATCAGGTCCCGATCTAGTAAAAAAGCACTGGCCTCCTCATTCCCCATGCGGATGAACAGCCATCTCATCCCCGGCTTAAGCCCAGCCATGAAATCATCCCGGGGTACGGTGCCCATTACATCCCCAGCCCGTTAAAGCAGCTCCCGTTCTCTTGTACATTAGAAACAATTCATCTTTCCGAAAGAGGGTATTCATTATGAACCAACTTGCACGTGAAGCGGCCAGCGGGGCATACCGGCTGTATAAACAGGAGACATGGCTCATGCTGACGGGTCTGCTCGGCTTTTTGCTGGCCGGAATTTGCGGGGTATGGGTGCTGCTCCATGGCGGACCTGTCTCACCGGACGGAGATGTCTCCAAAGCCTTTTCCTTCAACGCGGCCCTGGGAATATTCATCCTATCAACCGCAAGCATTCTACCGGTTTCCGGCATGCGGCCACGAAGCCAATCGATCTACCGCTGCTGTTACATCCCCCTAGTGTTGTTCTCCTACTTCGCCGAGACCGTACAACATTTCCGCGGCGTCGATCCGAGGTTCGTTCGGAACGGTTCATCCTTCGATCATGTCATCTCCACGATTTTTCCTGCCGTTGCGCTTCTGCTCATCGTGTTCTACCTGATCCTGGGGGCTCAATATTTCCGCAAGCGTGTAATAGAGGCCCATCCGGAGCTTGGTCTCGGCATCCGTTATGCCATGATCGCGGTGCTGGTATCTTTTGCGGCAGGCATCTGGATTTCCATCAACGCGGGTCGTTTCACCGGGATCGGCGGCAATATCATTTGGCTGCACGGACTCGGATTTCATGCACTGCAGGCCATTCCTTTGGTGGCCTGGCTGTCCATGAGAAAATCCGTCAATGCTGCCGTTAAACCGATCATCATCCATATCAGCGGTCTCGCCTATTTATTCGGACTGATCGCCATCGGATGGCAGACGCTTCTCGGTTACTCCGTGGCGGAATGGTCCTTGCTGCCGATTCTGGCGGGCAGCTGTTTTCTCGTTGCCTTTACCCCTGTGATATGGCTGATCAGTCAATCCGATGCATCCGCCGAACCTTTCAACCGTACCCGATCCACGCGAAATTTATAAAATGGACATAGAAAAAGAGACAGTATGGGGCACCTTCCCCAACTGTCTCAGCGAACACTGCTGGCCTTGATCCATATCCTGATGTGGGTTTAGATAAATAAAAACGGAATGAGGAACAACAAGGCAATGGCTTCCCAAGCAAGCACATTGCCTGCGAAACCGTAGCCTCCATATGGTCCAAAACCGCCGTAGCCGTACGGTCCAAATGCGGAGGTTTGTGCACCGCCTTTGGTCGACTTCGAAGATTTTCTGCCCTTTTTCCCTTTGGCGGACAATATATATGCGGATGGGTTCGCAAATTCGAGTTCAAGACCGCGATCATGTACACCGCGAATCGTCCCCACGACTTCCCTCCCATCATGCATGACAGCGCAAACGGTTTTGCCGACGTAACCTTTGCATCCTTCTGCCGAAATTGGTATTGGCTGCAATCCTTCTCCCCCTCCCAAGCGTTTGTGTATTATATTCCTTCTGGGGAGAAGGCGGCAGAGATAGAAGTCCATGCAACCAAAATTCCGCCATTAACCTTACTTAATCGCTAGCCTTGCGGTAAGCTCTAGCCATGATATCTTCGTCGATCGCGCCTTGAAACCGTTCCGATACGATGCCGCCAGGCGATATGACGTAGGTGGTCGGATAAGCCACCACCTCGTACCGCCCGGTGTTCTCACCATGCTGGTCGTACAGGACGGGAAAGGTGATGCCGTTCTTCTCAACAAAAGACTGTACCTCGCTCATGCTTTTTTCCAGATGGGTCATATTGACGGCCAGTATGATAACATCCTCATCCTGATGTTTCTCGTAAAAATCCTGCATATAAGGCATTTCGACCTTGCAAGGGGGACACCAGGAGGCCCAAAAATTAAGGAGAACGGTTTGCCCGCGATAATCGGACAGCTTGATCTCCCGGCCTTCTGAATCGGTCAGCGTGAAATCCGGCGCGCGAAGCCCAGGCTTCAAACCTTCCGCTGCGATTTCCTGGCTTCCCTCTTGATGCGGCGGTGCGGCTGCTTCCCGCTCGCTGGCCGTGTTCGAAGCGAAGTCATAAATGACCCACCCGAAGAGAGCTGCCATCACGACCAGGACCGCCCTGTTTTTTCCTAATCCCAGCGTAAGGAATTGCGGCAGCGGTGCCTGGAAGCGAAGCCAGCTGACCGTCAGCAAGACGCCGAACAGCAGAGCATAGAATAGAGAAAGCGTCACACTCGCACCATCCGCCCACAGCCACTGAAAGAGATACCCTGCCGTTCCGCTTGCAAAGGCCGATAACAGCGCCGATTTCAGCAGCAGGCCAGACTCCCCCCTCTTCCTGTTCCAGCGAAGTGCAGCGTAGACGGTAGCGAGAACAATCCCCAGCCATATGCCCCTGACTCCCCCCGTCATGTAGATCAACGAGGTCGGATGCTGGAGGGTGCGGATCGGATCGAACACCAGCATCCCGAACTTCCATGAGAGAAAACCTATGATGATGACGGATAAATAGGTGTCCAGGATCCATTCCCGCTGCGGCATCTGGCGCAAACGAATGCGAAGCGCGGCGAACCCGGCCGCGGCGCAGATCAGAAATATCACAATATCGGCTCGGATCATCAACGGACCTATCGGAATAATACTCAAATGCGAACCTCCTATAATGCGGCAAAATCAAAAATAGAGTTACCCGCCGGGGTATATCTCCATCATAGTGGATTCTCTCATTAATGTAAAACCAAGCGAAGACCTTCAGGAAGATGAGCGGATTTGGTCAAGGGAACTCCAAAGCAGTGCCAATTCGGCATTTCTTTTTCCCCCGATGACAATCTCTTTTTGCTTCAGCTCTTGAGCGCCCATATGTCTATAAAACTGCTCGGCTTTATTGCCTACCAGCACCCAAACCGACAACGAACGATATCCTCTCGTTTGCAGAAATTCCTTCAACCTGGCAAATAGCCGTTTTCCCCATCCCTGCCCTTGAATTTCTTCCAAGAGATAGATAGCGTAGAGTTCTCCTTCATGGGAGATCTTCTGCTCTCGCTCCGTCCCGTACGACATAAACCCGTAAACCTTGCCATGTTCGTCTGAAATAACCAGTAGCTGTTCGTCTTCGGGCATATTGGCAAGCTTCCTGCGCCAACCTTCTACGCGGTCCGCAACGGAAAGCTTTTGCAAAAAATCATTATCGACGATCCCCCTGTACGTCGTTTTCCAGCTGTTTACATGTACGCTAGCAATGCCTTCGGCATCTTGCTCGTTTGCAATTCGAATCTGCATGGTCTTCCACTTCCTCCTGTTCCTCTCTTGATCTCTTGGTATTCGCGGAGAGGCTCGAAGATCCTTTTTTTATCATTGATTGCTTCATCCCTGATGACGCTAAGCCCACAACTAGCATAAATAAAATGTATCGGATACCACATGGCGCTCGGATGCCCATGAAAGGAGGGCCTGTACATGAATAAAGCAATGATACGGCTTGAAGATATCGGCCCTGGCGGATGGTACGGGACGGAAGAACAACAAGCGAAGCTGCTTGTCATCGCAAGATTCCTGCACCAGCTGCATATCCCCTTTCATCTGGCCGTTATTCCCCGATACGTTGATCCGGCGCAACATACGGACCGTTCGATAGCCGACCTGCAGGATGAAGCTTCCCTTCGGTTTGTGCGGCTGCTCCGCACGATGGCAGCGCTCGGCGCCTCGCTTGGCATTCACGGCTATACGCATCAGTACGGGAGATCGGCAAGCGGCGACGGATTCGAATTTGCATATTCGGAATGCGCCGCCGATTGTCCGCCGGATGATCTCCCCGAGGCTGTGGCTTCGCTCCTGCAGCTGCAGCAATCCTATGCCTATCGGCGGGTTCAGCTGGGGCATCAAGCGTTCCAAACGGCGGGCTTTGCCGCGGCCTGGTTCGAGACGCCGCATTATGCCGCATCGCCGGTTCAGCGGCAGATCATCGAGATCTGCAACGGGGTCCTGTACGAATCTCCGCCGGACGAACCGAATGCGAAGACAGCCGTGCTCCGGCACAACCCGGACGATCCGTTGACGAACGGAACCATCTATGTACCCACGCCGCTTTATTATGTTTCAGGCCATAACATCGAAGCCGAAGTTGCTCGCATGGAACAGACTTTAAAGGATTTCACGGGTGAACGCGAACTGGCCTCGTTCTTTTACCACCCTTATCTTGAATTTCCTTATATCCGATTCCTTGATGACGGCACCGTGCATTATGACGAACACTCGCCGCTCAGAAGGATTCTTCGGTTCTTCGAGAGGGAGCGCAAATCGTTCGTATCCTTAACCTCCGTTCTCCCCTTTATACCGGATTTCAGGGAAACCCGGCTGTCGGACAGGTTGAGCATGAAGCGTCCCAAGTTTCTGCATGCCAAAAGAAACAAGCTCCCGAACCGATGGATCATTCGGGACGAGGCCAGCAACATTTGGTACGCTATGGATATTGGGATCCGGTCTCCCCTTAGAATCCATAATGGCATACATTCGATACGTCCGCTATTGGCCGACTGGCCGCCAACCCCTAGCGGCACCGCAATGACAGGCGATTTCGACGGCGACGGCTTCATCGACGCGGCAGTATGGCATGCAGAGCTTGGGATATGCCATGTTGCCTTGGGCGCCGGCAGCAGCCGTTTGGCACCTGACGGGATTTGGCTGTCCGAGCGCGGAGCCCTGAATTGGAAATCCTTAACGGGAGATTTTAACGGGGACGGCAGAGATGATTTATTTCTATGGGATGACGTCACCGGTAAAGCCGCCATCGCTTACAGTTCCGGGGGGAGCTTTTCTCCTCCCCTTATTCAGCATGAGGTTTCCTTACAGAGCAATGATATGATACCGTGCATCGGAGATGTAAATGGCGATGGCCTGGATGATCTGGTGGTGTGGAACTCCGCCTCCGGAGCATGTCAGGTCTGGCTAAGCAGCGGTACACGGCTTCGGATTGCCGGCGTTTGGTATTCCGCCGAGGATCCCTTGGGTTCGCCCCTGTCCGTGGTGTTAGGGGATGTCGATGGAGACGGGCTGGAAGATTTGGTTCTCGTTCAACCTGCTTCAGGGAAGTGGTTCATCCTGTACAGCTCGGGAACGGCCTTCGGGTGGCAGGAAGAATGTTTTGGACCATGGGCTGCCGGTGAACAGACGACGCCTTTCCTTGCTGATCTATCGGGCAACAGCCGCGTCAGTCTGCTGGCATGGTCACCGAATCGGCACGGCGGAACCCTGGACGCCGCCATCAATGCGAGGGACCGGACAATGGGATAAGGACATGTTATACTTCTATTCAAACCTATGCGGTGTGTTCCGTTAAGTTATTATTTCAATCCTTATTCCTATGTTTGGAGGAAAAAATCATGGCACCCCCCAATGCAGCCGGTTCATCGGCACCGTTCAAAATCGTGAAACCCAAGCTCCCCAAGCAGCTTGAGCCTGTGATCCTGTCCGACGCCGGTGTTGACGACGAATCCTCATTCGTTCAATCCGCTTGTCAGGACGAGACGCTTGTCTATGTTACGGCCAACAAGGTTCAGTTCGACCAAATGATCTTCGATAACGTGACGTTCCAGCACGTCACGCTCCATCATGCCGAACTGACGGACCTCGTGTTCAACCACTGCGACTTGTCCAATGTTGATCTCAGCGAGGCCATCATGTATCGGGTACAATTTAATCATTGCAAAATATTGGGGCTCGACCTGACGGCCGCCACCATCCGTAATGTCGTATTCGACCATTGTACGGGCGACTATGCCACGTTCCGGTTTGCCAACATGAAGCAGGTATCCTTCCAATCGACATCGCTCGTCAAATCGGATTTTTATCATTCCGAGTTAAGCAAGGTAGAGTTTATGGACTGCCAGATCGATCAATCGCAGTTCTCCGGCACGAAGCTTGCGGGAATCGATCTAAGCCGAACGGACTTCCACCATATCGGCGCGACGCTGGAAGATCTTCAAGGATGCATTATATCGCCGCATCAAGCCATTCCGCTAACGAAAATATTCGGTCTTGTCGTAAAAGAATAACCTCTTGTCGCTCCATTCCAGTACGGAATAGACAGGTTAGCCAGTGCAATATAGAGTTCCCGACACAGTGTAAAGCGGCTTACCCCGGGTCCAGTTGACCTTTGGGGTAAGCCGCTTTTAACATGTGACGCAATATTATTGATCCAGGGTGTACTTCGGCAAATCAAGCGGAAGCGGTGCCGGGATGTCGCAGGTGCTGGACATCTCATACCGTTTGCCGTCATCGGAAGCATCATGGAACCCCCACATGGCTTCAAGCACATGATAGGCAAGCTCGCCGCTCGCTCGATGAGCTCTTCCGCTCCGGATGGCGTAGGCCATATCCGCAGGGCCGATCCCCCTCGTATTCTCGTTATACCCCGGAAGCAGCGGTTCTTCCGTCCACTCGGTTTCACCGGTCAATCGGTATTTTACCGGCCCGCCGAAGGTGTTGGGATCCGGAACGAGAAGCGTACCCTTGGTGCCGTAAATCTCAATATTAGGAAGCGTGCTGCCTCCAAAAACATCGAAACTCGTAATCAGCGTGCCGATGGCTCCATTCTGAAAATCGATAAGTCCGGCTACATGCGTAGGAATGTCTACCTTAATCTTCTGCCCTTGCTTCTTCTCGCTGGTAATGGTCCGCTCCGCAAGCGCAGCGCCGGTCATTCCGCTAATACCGCGGATCGGTCCCAGCAATTGGACCAGTGCCGTCAGATAGTAAGGCCCCATGTCGAACATCGGACCGCCGCCGGCGGCATAATAAAATTCCGGATCCGGATGCCAATGCTCATGTCCGCGGCTCATCATGAATGCGGTAGCTGCGATCGGCTTGCCGATACGTCCATCCTCAATCAGCTTCAGGGCCGTTTGGATACCGGCTCCAAGGAATGTCTCGGGGGCGCATCCTACCAGCAGCCCTTTGGCTGCTGCCATGTCCAACACCGCTCTGCCCTCTTCCCGGGTTACGCCCAGCGGCTTCTCGACGTACACATGCTTGCCGGCTTCCAATGCATCCAGCATTATTTGCGCATGAAGGGCAGGAATCGTCAGATTAATGACCAGCTCAATTTCCGGGTCCGCGAGCAGCTCCTCGGTGGTATAAACATTCGGGATATTATATTTGGCGGCCTGTTCCTCGGCACGGGCTCGATCGATATCCGCACAGGCCGTCAGCTCGAGGATGTCGAACTTATGGCAGTTTTCCATATAAATGCCGCTGATTTTACCGCAGCCGATAATGCCTACCTTTACCTTCTTCATGATCCCAGTCTCCTTCTGCCTTTATTGGCTATCTCCCATGCCTGTGTAGCCCTGACCTTCGGTAAAGAAACTCATGTCCGAGCCGGCATACAATGACTTGCCCTCGGCGGCCCACAGCAGTCCTCTCCGCATCATTTCCTTCACCTGCGGCATGTCGACGATATCTGCATGATGACCTAGCGAATTGTAATACACCCGTCCGTATCCCCAGCGCTTCGTCCACGCCACCGGCATGTCAACCGCTTTGTTCAGCAGATGCGGTCCTGCCGCAACCGGAAAACGGGTGGTGGCCAGCACTTCGACGGCCGGATCCACATGCAGATAATACTGCTCGGATGCCACGGTGAAATCCTGCAGCCCTTCCACAAGCGGACTGGAGCTGGATTTGATCTCGACCCGGTACTCCACTCCGTCGTTTCCCGGATGCGCAACCCAGTTTCCTCCCGTCATGAACTGCCAGTCCACATTATTGCGAAAAGAATCGCACATCCCGCCATGGCAGCCGGCCAAGCCGGTTCCCTTCTGCACGGCAAGCGATACGTTCTCCACTTGCTGCTTCGATATTTCGCCCATCGTCCATACCGGCACGATCAGATCCAAAGCCTGCAGCTTCTCCGCATCGTTAAATGCATCCAGCGTGTCGGATACTTCCACTTCATAGTGCTCACCCCGAAGCAATTCCGCGAAAATGCCGGCAACCTGCTCCGGTTCGTGTCCGTCCCAGCCGCCCCATACGATTAAAGCCTTTTTCATGCGTAGCACTCCTTTTTTATGTGTCCGGCCAAGCCCTGGCCGAATGATTATGATTACATTTCAGACAGCTGCACCCAGCGTCGTTCTTCGATCGATTTATCCACGGCTTCCAGGACGGCTTGGCATTTTACGCCGTCCGCGAAATTAGGCACCGGCTGCCGTCCCTCCGAAATCGCGTTCGACAACTCAAGAAATTCATGCGTAAAGGTGTGTTCGAAGCCGATCGTATGCCCCGGCGGCCACCATGCTTCCATATAATCGTGTACGGGATCGGTAGCCAGTACCCGGCGGAAGCCCTGAACGTCCTCATCGTCGGTCGTGAAGTAAACCTCCAGTTCGTTCATCCGTTCAAAATCAAATTTCACGCTGCCCAAGCTGCCGTTGATCTCGAAGGAATTGGTGCTGCGATGTCCCGCGGCAAACCGCGTTGCCTCGAAGCTGCCCAGCGCCCCATTCTCGAAGCGTGTCATGAATAACGTAGCGTCGTCTACCGTAACTTGGCCCATGGGGCCGCCTTCGCTTCCTTTTGCGCTTAATCCTGTCATCTCGCTGGCAATGGGACGCTCCTTGATGAAGGTCTCGCTCATCCCGATTACTTCCTGCATATCCCCGACCAGATAATGCGCGAGGTCGATCAGGTGAGCGCCCAGATCCCCATGCGATCCGGAGCCGGCCACTTCCTTCTGCAACCGCCATACCAGCGGGAACTGCGGGTCCATGATCCAGTCCTGCAGAAACCAGGCACGAAAGTGATAGATCTGGCCCAATCTGCCGCTATCAATCAATTTCTTGGCCAGTCTTACGGCCGGAGAAAATCTGTAGTTAAACCCGACCATATGGGTGACTCCCGCATCTTCCGCCGCCCGCAGCATCTCTCTGGCGTCGGCCAAGGTCAGCGCGAGCGGCTTCTCGCAGAAAATATGCTTGCCGGCCTTCGCCGCGGCCAACGCAATTTCCTTATGGGCGTCGCTTGGAGCATTGATATCGACCAGATCGATATCCTCCCGATTCACGAGCTGCTTCCAATCGGTAACGCTTTCACGCCAGCCCAGCTGATCCGCCGCTTCTTGCACGGCCGACGCATTGCGGCCGCAGATTGCCACCATTTCAGGCTTCAGCGCCTTCGGAAAAAACATCGGAAGGCTTCGATATGCGTTGCTGTGGGCTTTGCCCATGAATTTATATCCGATCATGCCGACACGTAATTGTTTCATCTTTCATTCCTCCTTGAATAAGGGTTCATTGATTTTGATGAAGCGAAGATGCGCGGACCACCAGGCGAGTAGGCAGCTGCCGATGCAGCGCGGCGTTCGATCCGCTGCCGTCCGGCGAATCGGAGTCGTCCAGCAGGCGAAGCACATGCTCCGCGGCAAGATATCCCAGTTCATAGAAAGGAACTCTTACGCTGGTGAGCGGCGGGGTGCAGAGCTCTGCAGCCTCCGAGTCGTCATAACCGACAAAGGCAGGCATTCGATCCTCTGCAATACCTAACGCGCGCAGGCCCTGCTGTAATCCGATCGCCATGCGGTCATTGGCCGCAAACACCGCTTCGATCCGGTCCAGCTTCCCGGCGATTAGCTCGGCTGCGGCATAACCGCTCTTGCGGCTGAAGTTGCCCTCAAACAGCAAGGATTCATCCGGCTTGATTCCCGCTTCGTCCAGCGCCCGGGTGTACCCCTTCAGCCGGTCGCGACTGTTGGAATACTGGGGCGGGCCATTAAGAAAAGCAATTTGCCGGAATCCCTGCCCGATCAAGTGATGAACGGCTTGATAGCTGCCTTCCACATGATCGGCATCCATGACGTGAAACGCCTCGCCGTCAAAGTATTGATTAATAAGGCAGTAAGGGCGATCCGCTTCACTCAGCTGTTTGATGGCTGCGCGCTCGCCTTCATCGTCCCGGGCGCCGAGAATGATGCAGGCATCCACCTTCTGGGTACGAAACAGGTTCAAGTAATCCATCGAACCGCCGGGTTCACGGAACAGCATCAGCAGGTCATGCTTGCTCTCCAGCGCCTTACTGCCGATGCCGCTTAGGATCTCCGAAAAATAATAGGCGGAGAATATGCGAGCTTTCGGCAGGTAAGGCATAACGACGCCAAGATTACCGCTCCTGCGCCGCGCAAAACTGCGGGCTAGCGCGCTTGGGGTATATCCAAGCCGATCCGCCGCTTCCAGCACGCGCTGCTTGGTCTCCTCCTTGATCGGCCCGACACCATTCAGGACGCGGGATACCGTTGCTTCCGAAACGCCGGCAAGCTGTGCTACCTCTTTACGACTAGCGATAATCATCAAGCCTCCTGCAATTTATGTACGCGCGTACATTTTCTCATGGAGCATGGCTGTTGTCAACCGCTTTCCCATCCTTCATCCTATTCTTTTTGAAACCAACATATTGTTCTTGCACCGTCTTATCGGATGTGCAATAATCATCCCCATAGACTTATTAAACACGTTTAAAAAGAGTGAACGAGGTGATTCATACGCGCAAAGAAGCTTTGCCTACGCCGCAATCCATGAAATTCGCCGTCCGGCGCGCGCTCCGTTCGACGCTGCTGGAGCTGGGGAGCGGAACCAAAGCCGAGCTCAGCGAAAGACTCGGCATCAGCTTTCCGACTGTTAGCAAAGTTATGGGGCTCATGGTGCAGGAAGGTGAAGTCAACCTGCTCGGGCAGGATGAATCCAGCGGCGGCCGACGTGCGAACCGCTATGCTTTTAATCCGGATTATATGCTGGGTCTCGCCGTTTATTATGAGAAAGAGCAGAGCGTATACACTGTTTTTAATTGGAACGGCGACTTGCTCGAGCGGAAAGCTGAAGACGGCATCCTTCATCGTGGACCGGAAGCCTTGGCTTCCCAAATGGCAAACTGGACCCGCCGTTATCCAGAGATACGCTCCATCGCCGTTGGCATGCCTGCGGCGGTGCGGGACGGTCTTATTTTCCATGTGCCGTCGTATGGAACATTCCAGGATTACAACCTCCAATCTTACCTGGAGGATCTGTTCTCCATTCCTGTCATCGTAGAGAATGACATGAATACAGCCGTACTCGGTTACCACAATCTCAGCGGCTCGGAGGAGGCTTCCCTCGTATACGTGTACCTCGGTCACAACGGACCGGGGGCCGGACTGCTCATTAATGGAAACGTCGTTCGCGGCCGCTCGTTCTTCACGGGCGAGATCGGCTTCGTCCCGATGAGCGAGGGCAGCAATTTTCAAGACATATTGGAACGTAATCGTTCCGTGATGAGCAGTCTCATCGAGCCGGATCAGGAGCAAATCGATGCGTTAAGCCGGCTAAGTGCCGCCTTCACCGCGATTCTCAATCCCGATGCCATTCTGTGGTGCGAGCATAATCTCTCGCCCTCCGCCCTTGTCTCCATTAAAGAGCGTGCCTCCGCCTACGTGCCGAAGCGGCATCTTCCCGAAATGCTGCTTCGCGATTGGGAACACGACTATCTAGCTGGCTTGCAGCGGATCGCTCTGGATATGATGATATCCGATACAAGCGCAATGTAAAATTCAACAATGACGATTGGGGATTAACCGTGAATACTGACCTTCAACCAAAAACAAAACCTAAATTGAGCAAAGACTACACTCTGCATTTGGCAACGATCTTTCTAGGCTTTATCATATTCGGGATATCGGAGAATATTAAGGGGCCCGCCATTCCGCGGATCCAATTCGATTTTCGATTGGATGAAATGCAGATCGGCACCTTGCTCTCCCTGAACGCGCTCGGGTACCTGATCGCGTGCTCCTTCACCGCGCTGTTGACCCGGAAGATTGGAATCAAATGGGTCAGCATGGCTGCCTTCGGATCGATGGCCATCTCGGGCGTGTTGATCTTCCTGTCCCACAACTACCCTCTGTTTACCGCATCCTACTTCTTAATGTACATTGGGAACGGTATGCTGGAGATCGGCCTCGCGATATTGTCAGCCCGGATCTTTGTGCGCAATACGGGCACGATGATGAACCTGTCCCATTTCTTCTACGGTATCAGCTCAACGGTGGCCCCGATGATTGCATCCGGTCTCATGACCGTTACCGTGTTTAATTACACGCTGGATTGGCGGGGCATGTACCTGGCCATGCTGATGTTATCCATACTTCCCATGATCCCGACACTCATGAGTAAGTTTCCCGGGGACGATCTATCCGAAACGGAACGGACTCCGCTGAAGCTGCTGGTCAAAGATCCCGCGCTGTGGCTGGTCGTCATGATCCTATCCTTCGGCGTCGTATCGGAGATGGCGGTTGGCGGATGGCTCGTCAACTTTCTTGAAAAATCGTACAAATGGGAACCTGCAGCGGCAGCCGGCATGCTATCCGCGTTCTTCCTCTGCTTCTCGGCGGCACGCCTGCTGCTTGGCCCGATAACGGACCGGATCGGCTTCACGCTGTCCATCATCATTCTGTCCGGACTGACCGGAGTATGTACGTTTGTCGCGATTTTCGGCGGAGAATCCTACGCCTTCCTGTTTGCGGCGGCAGGCATCGGGATTGCCCCGATCTATCCGACGGTCATGGCTCTCATTGCCAAAAGATATCCGAATGAGAGCGACACCGCGATTACGTTCACCGTCACCATGATGGGGATCGGCAGCGTCATCGGCAATTACGCGATCGGCGCGATCACGAACGGATTCAAGCAAATGTACGGCAGCGGTACAGAGCTCGGCCTGCTGCGCGGGCTCCAGGCCGGTTATGGCTTCATTGGATTATGTGCCGTCCTATGTTCGCTATTCGGCATCGTCTTATACCGTTATTTAAAAGTCCGC
Organism: Paenibacillus sp. CR_12; assembly: GCF_041953985.1. NCBI lineage: Bacteria > Bacillati > Bacillota > Bacilli > Caryophanales > Paenibacillaceae > Paenibacillus > Paenibacillus sp. CR_12. Next base: position 1,031,465 of record NZ_JAVFHO010000002.1, read on the forward strand.
AAGCAATTAATTTGATACTCGAATCAACATGAAAGGGAGCCCTCTCAGCTTACAAGAGGGCTCCCTTTTGTTTATCCATCGTCGGTCTGTTCCGGACGAATTAACCCAAGTCGGGTGTGTCGACAAGTTCAATGCTTGCCGTTTCGGTATGATGCAGCTCAAATACCAAGATTTCATTCCGTCCCTGCTTCAGCAGCGGTCCAGGCAGATACAGCGCTGCTTGCGGCCCTTGCTCCCAGTAGCGTCCCAGATTGAAGCCATTGACCCAGACGACCCCTTTTCCCCATCCGTCTAAGCGGATAAACGTATCGCCAATGTCATCCACCAAGAATTCGCCGCGATAGAAGGTAGGTCGGTCCTGCTGTTCAAAAGGTCCCTCCAGCGGTTGAAACGGTGCCGCATTCGGATGGTCAAGCGGTAAGGGATAGATGCTCCAGTCATACAGGAACTGGTTGTTCATTCGGACTCCCTCCGTGATTCCTTTATAATCCTTCAGCCTCGGGCCGTAATTGATGCGTCCCATATTCTCGACCACGATCTCCAGCTTGGCGCCGGCTGCCGGAACATCGATTGGCAGGGCTTTGGGATCCCAACGTTCCACCGTCCCTTGATACTTTCCGTCCAGGAATACCTGAGCCCGGTCATGCACCTCTTGCAGATGCAGGGACTCCCCTTGACGCGGCCCGGAAATATGCGTTGCGTATACCGTGAAGCCATAACTTTGGCCCAGCCGTTCCATCGGTACGGGTGCCGTGCGTTTCTGCTCCTCGGAAAGCGCAGGCAGATGCTCCAGCAGGTCGGCATAGTGCGTCATGCTTACCGAGCCATAGCTTATCTTCTTGACAGGCTGCGGAAGACATGGCAAATCGGAGAGATCTTTCCCCTGATGCTGCGCGATCGCGCTTCGAATGGCTTCGAACTTGGCCGTCACGTCCCCGCACTCCGAGAGAGGGGCATCATAATCGTAGCTGGTTAGCGTCGGTTCATACTTTTCGTGAAAATTCGCCCCGTTATAGAATCCGAAATTCGTTCCGCCATGAAACATATAGAAGTTCACGGATGCATTCAAGTCCAGCATTTCCTTGAACACGGCAGCAGCATCTTCCGCGTCCCGGGTATGGTGTGGCTTCAGCCAATGATCAAACCAACCGTTCCAGTATTCCATGCACATCAGAGGATCTTCCGGACGGTACTCCCGCAGTTTATCAAACGCCTCCTTCGTTCTTGATCCGAAATTGACCGTGGCAAGCACGCCGGGAACGGTTCCGCCCTGCAGCATTCCGTCCGTGGGGCCATCCGAAGTGAACAGCAGCACGTCCACGCCCCGCTTGATCAAGCCATCCTTCAAATACTCCAGATATGCCGTATCATTTCCGTAACTCCCGTACTCGTTCTCGATTTGCATCGCAATCACGGGACCACCCTTGGAGGTCAGTAACGGAACCAATCGCGGAATCAGCTCATCATAATATTGGTCGACCTTCTCCAGATAAACCGGGTCCATGCATCGAAGCTGAATATCCGGATCTTGCAGCAGCCAGGATGGAAGTCCTCCAAATTCCCATTCTGCGCAGATGTAAGGGCTCGGCCGAAGGATGACATGCAGCCCGAGATCGCCGGCGATACGGACGAACCTTTCCAGGTCGGCAATGCCATCAAACACAAAGTGTCCTTCCTTCGGTTCATGCAAATTCCACGGAATATAGGTTTCCACCGTGTTCAATCCGCAGCTTCTCAGCTTCATCAGCCGATCTTCCCAATATTCCGGAACCACCCGAAAATAATGGACGGCACCCGACAAAATCTGAATCGGTTCATCCCCCAGCACGAATTGTTGGTTAACCGCTTTCAATTGAGCTTTCATAGCTTGTTTCCTCCTAACACGTTTCATTTGCTTTCTATTGCCATCATCTATCAAAATCCCAAGCTGCTCAATCTCCAAATGGGGCATTCTTTATACCTTTTGTGCCGAATCATCGTTATGATACAATATAAGGCATCATTACCGGCGTTTTCGATGCCCAAAAGGAGCCAGCTGTCATGGATATCGCTTTTCGCTTTCCCAATATGATTCAAACGCTGCAGGTAACCGGATGCCATTTTGATTCCCAGCCGCCAGGCTGGAGCTATCCGAGGCATCACCATCACCTGTTCGAGCTGCTATACTGTCTGGAAGGCGAAGTCCTGCAGGAAATTCATCGGGATTCCATTCAGCTCCGCGAAGGGGAATGGCTTCTGATCAAATCCGGGGTGCCCCATCAAACCTCGAATGCATCCAACAAGCAGTATGGGTACTTCAATGTTCATTTCGATCTGGATGATGCAGAAATTCGAAGCTCATTATCCACTGCCCCTTACCGACATATTAGCCACCACGAAAGCGAGCGCAGCAAACTGGCTGCCTACGTTCAAGAGCTGGAAGGAATCGTCCGGCGCAGCCAGCCGGCAGCCCATTCGGTCCGTCCGGAGAACCAGCCGAGCGATTACAATCTTACTTTTGAGGACAGGCTTCTGCTCCAGTCCTACACCCTGCTCATCATCCATGATGTGCTCTCTCTCTTGAAGAGGCAGGATGCGCTGAAGCCGCCCCGCGCTTTATCTGCGGCAGCAGGCACCCCTAAACCGTCCTCCCTGCTTGCAGCGGATGCGGCTCATGCCATCGAAGCGAAGCTGTCGTCGGGATTGACCGAAGAGATATCGGTCATGGCTGTGTCCCAAGAGCTTAACTTAAGCCGAAGCCAATGCTCCAAGTTATTCCGCCAAGTGTACGGGATCTCGCCAAGACAATATATCAGCCGCCAGAAGCTCAGTCTGGCCAAAGAGCTGCTGGTCACGACCCATCTGCCGATGAACGCAATCGCCGACAAACTCGGTTTTCGCTCAGCCAGCCATTTTTCCAGGCAATTCCGCCGCTGGACCGGGCAGTCGCCGACCGAATACCGGCCCAGGCACTAAGCCATGAACAGCATTAAAGAACCTCCAATATCGAGTACCAGAACAATAGCCATCCCTTTGAGGATGGCTATTGTTCTGTATTGGCTGAACTTCATCTAATCATCTAGCATCATGATCGGATATTGTAAAATCCAAGTATTTTTAGTTAGTTACTTGACATTCAATAGTTAAATTGAGTATGATACAACCTATAGTTCTCAGCTATATTTAAGTTAGTTGATAACATTTTAAACCAAAAAGACAAGGAGTGGTCTATTTCATGGGTAGTTATTCTTCTGCAGGCACTTTCATTATTCGGGTGATTCTGGGGGTCATCTTTATGGCTCACGGTTTGGATAAATTCCAGAGCGGCATCGGGAATATCGAAGGATTCTTCGCAAGTCTGGGAATCCCTGCTTTTATGGCTACCGTTGTAGCCATTATCGAAATCGTGGGCGGAATTGCGCTGATTATCGGCTTGGGAACGAGAATCGCTTCTCTGGTTCTTGGGGTCGTGCTTGTCGTGGCGATTTTTCAGGCGAAGCTGGGCATGGGTTTCCTGGGTGGCTATGAACTGGATATCGCGCTGCTGGCCATGGCCCTACATCTTATTCTTAGCGGCAGCAGCCTGCTCTCGGTTGATTCGCTGTTCAGCAAGAAGAACAAAGCCTAACGCGGACAAGAGCATCCTCAAGGTTGTCGGAGCGTCGATCCCATGAAAAAGAGCTGTGCGCAGATCCATTTCGAAAGGAATGCGACTGGTACAGCTCTTTTCTAGTGATCTCATGACAAGATGCTGCCTCCCGCTTCCGCCGCTGAAGCCGGCTTCCGCTGCAGCCTCAGGATTGTGAACGACAGCCCTGCGGATATGGCAATACAGATTGCCCCTGCAATGTAAACCATGCGAATGCCGAGCGTATCCGCGATAAGACCAATAACGGCAATCGATACACTTGTTACCGTGGATAATAAGATATCCCGAGAAGCATATATTTTCGGCAGCATCTCCTGATCCACACTGGATTGGAGAGCGGTTTGCTGCGCCACATCCCTCAGCTGATAGGCCGGCCCCATCGCAATACATAGGATTAAAGCCACAACCGGGATACTGTTCAGGCCGTACCACAAAGTAAGCAGACTGAATACTGCGGAACCCGCAGCCATGCAGTGTATCAAATTTTTCTGGATGAAGGAAGACAGCAGCAGCATCAGCAAACCGCCAAGAATGGCGCCGACGTAATAACTGGCATTAATAAATCCCCACCAGGCCTCGCCTTGATGCAGCACTTCCTTTACGTATACCAGCGTGATCGCTCCCACCCAGATGGTTCCGGCTATCCCCTCAACCATATCCATGATCGTGACGATTCTTAGCGTAGGAATTCTCCACAGATAGAACCAGCCTTCACGGATTACTTCCCAGCTTGGTTTCCCTCGTCCGGCTGCAGCAGGAGCTTTCGACTGCATGGATCGAGCCGCAATCCAAAAACACAATACGGATAGCCAGATGAGCGTACAGCTCATGATTAATGTCGGCATATGTCCGTAGCGTATGACCAGAAACCCCGTAAACGTATATCCCGCAATCTGCAAGGATTGGCTGGTCACGGATAACGAGCTGTTGGCCTTTACCAACCGGTCAGGAGCAACCATTCTTGTTACCATGGATTGGATCAGCGGGTTCCCCCATCCTTCGGTAAACGCTATGAATAATATGAAGATACACAATATCGCGACCTGGGATGATATGTACGGGAACAAGACTACCAGCGTGGTCAACAGCAGGGCTTTCAGAACTTGAAGCCTCAACAGCAGCTTGGAGAAGCCGAATTTCTCCATGACGAGCGGAGCCGTAAAGCCGGCGGCAAACCGCGCCACTGCGTTAAACAGCGGGAACAACGCAGCAATAAAAGCCGAACCGGATTCCTGATACATAAAGGTAGTCAGCACCATGATATAGACAACGCCTGCCAGCGAAATGCTCGAGTGCGCGGTCCAGTAATATAAAAAGCCTCCTTCTTTCATGTCACACCCTATCCTAACGTGCCGATCTTTTTTTATTAGTCATAACATAGCTTATAAGTTTCTGTAAAGCTAATGAACCTTTCCCGTTCTAAAAAAGCCTGCTCCCATGATCCATCCATGAGAACAGGCCTTTGACTATGCGTTATTTTCTATGAAGCACTAACGGTGATCGACCAACGGTCTTGCCCCGGGCACGGGCAGCGCTTGTCTTTCAGCTTCGCGGCAATCTGTACGATGCATCCGCACAGCGTACACGTGGTGCCCCCTTGCAGTTTAGGGCATGAGAAGCACGCACGAAGACGGGCATCATATTCGTCATCCGGCACGCACCGGTCCGATGAGAACATCGGGGAGGACAGCACGCGCGTGATCTGCTCATCGCTGACCCGGTAATCGTCATGACAACCTTTACACCGATTATCCGCCATGACCTTCGTTTATTCCGCCGTGATCTCGAGAACGGTAACGGACATCGGTGCCAGCTTCGCACGCAATACGTCACCTTCCTGTTCAAATGCAGTGAATGCAGCCGGCTTGAGAACCTCCGGCGATTCAAAGGTATTATGAGCGTCCAGCGAATCGGCGGCAAGCTGCCGGCCTACGATTTGCTTCACCGCACCGCTTAATCCCCGAAGCTGGATCTTCACGTCGCTCTGCTCCGCGTGACTAACATTACACAGGCTTACATGGATTTTGCCGGCTTCATCCCTCGAGGCCGTCACGGATACTTGCGGGATCTTCTCGCCATTCATCTCATAATCGGCCCCGCTGTGATGGGTAGCCAAACGTTCGGCATCCTGATGCACTTTGTACATATCAAACACATGATAGGTCGGGGTAAGGATCATCTTTTCGCCTTCGGTCAAGATGACGGACTGCAGGACGTTGACGATCTGCGCGATGTTTGCCATCACCACCCGATCGTTATGCTCGTGGAAAATATTCAGCGTCAAACCCGCCACTAGGGCATCACGGATCGTATTCTGTTGGTACAGGAAGCCAGGGTTCGTGCCGGGCTCGACATCAAACCAGGTGCCCCACTCATCCACGATGAGACCGATGCGCTTATTAGGATCATACTGATCCATAATCGCCGAATGTCTCGTGATCAATTCATCCATATGGAGTGCTTTCTTCATGGTGGTGAACCATTCCTGTTCGCTGAATCCGGTGGCAGGTCCTTTGCCTGTCCAGAATTCGCCCGGAACCGTGTAATAATGAAGGCTTATGGCATCCATATACGGATGCGCTTCCCTCATGACGGTTTCCATCCAGCGGTAATCGTCCACATTCGGGCCGCAGGCAATTTTGTAGATCTTGTTCTCGCCATAGTTGCGGACGTAAGTCTGATAGCGTCTGTACAAGTCCGCATAATATTCCGGCCGCATATTGCCCCCGCAGCCCCAGTTCTCGTTCCCGACTCCAAAATATTTCACGTTCCACGGCTTCTCGCGGCCATTCTCCTGACGCCATGCGGCCATCGGCGACACGCCGTCAAATGTCATGTATTCAACCCATTCCGACATCTCCTGAACGGTACCGCTGCCGACATTGCCCGATATGTAGGGTTCGCAGCCCAAAAGCTCGCAGAGACGGAGGAATTCGTGCGTGCCGAAATGGTTGTTCTCCACAACGCCGCCACAGTGCGTATTGACCATCTGTTTCCGATTCTCCCGCGGCCCGACGCCATCTTTCCAATGGTATTCGTCGGCAAAGCAACCGCCCGGCCAGCGCAAAACAGGTATATTCAGCTGTCTCAACGCATCCAGCACGTCATTGCGGATCCCTTCCGTATTGGGTATCGGCGAATCCTCGCCCACCCAGATTCCTTCATAAATGCAGCGGCCCAGATGCTCGGAGAAATGTCCATAAATATTGCGATTGATTTTGCCTTTGGATACGTCCGAATGAATGGTAATAACCTGACTCATGACTTTTTCCGCTCCTCGCTATTATTTTATAGATATTTATATGAAACAGTTTATAAATCTTTAAAACAATGATATCGATCAATTCCGATTCCGTCAACCAATAATTTAAACGCTTTCACTCTATGGCCTTATTTTTTGCCAAAAAAAAGACCAGCCCACAGCCGATCTTTCGATCCAGCTTTGAGCCAGTCCTCTTTAACGCGCGGCCCGATTTAAAAACTCGCGGGTCCGCTCCATCTTCGGCTGGTTAAATATTTGATCCGGCGTCCCGGCTTCGACTACTTGTCCGTGATCCATGAAGATGATCCGGTCCGCCACTTCCTTGGCAAAACTCATCTCATGCGTCACGATCACCATTGTCATGTGCTCCTCGGCCAGCTGCTTGATGACGGCCAGCACCTCGCCGGTCAGCTCGGGATCCAGCGCCGATGTCGGTTCATCAAACAGCATGATGTCCGGATTCATCATGAGCGCCCGAGCAATGGCCACGCGCTGCTTCTGACCGCCCGACAAATTTCCGGGGTATACATCCGCTTTATCGGACAAACCGACCTTTTGCAAAAGTGCGGCGCCGTTCGTTCTTACTTCTTCTTTGCTTTGTTTCTTGACATGTTTGGGCGCGAGGCCCAGATTCTCCTGTACCGTCAGATGCGGAAACAGGTTGAAGTGCTGAAATACCATACCCATCCGGGACGTGATCGCTTTGATCTGCTGCGGACTGGAATATGCGCCGTCCTTCACCAAATACTGATCCTGCACCTTGATCGATCCGCCGTTGATTTCCTCCAGATGCACCAGGCTGCGGAGCATGGTGCTCTTTCCCGAGCCGGAAGGCCCGATGACGGCAATCACTTCATTCTTCTGAATCTCAAAGCTGACGTCCTTCAGCACGTTCAGCGAGCCGAAGGATTTTTTCATATGGGTTACTTCGATAATTGCCATTGCGCGACAGTCCTTCTATTCATATTTGAATCGGCGTTCCAGATATTTAAACAGCAGCGTTAACACAAGCGTCATCAGCAGGTATATCACGCCCGCAATAACAAACGGCATAATCGTGAAATCCCGATTGACCGCCGTATACGCGAAGTGCAGCAGCTCCGGTACCGCCACCGCATACAGCAGCGCCGTATCTTTTACCAGCGTAATGGATTCGTTGGATACCGCAGGCAGGGCTACGCGGAACATCTGGGGCAGAATTACTTTCGTGGTCGTCTGCCAGCGGTTCAAGCCCAGCACCTTAGACGCTTCATATTGCCCCTTGTCAATCGCCAAGAGTCCTCCGCGGAAGATTTCCGCAAAGTAAGCGGCATAGTTCAGCACGAATGCCAAGCATGCGGCTACAAAACGATCCAAAACGAGATATTCTCCGATCACCGGCAGCACCGGCAGCCCAAAGCAGAAGAACAGCAGCTGCAGCAGCAGCGGGGTACCTCGAAAAACATATATATAGGCATTGGCCAACCAAGCCAGCGGCTTGATTGCGCTTCGAACCATTAACGTGAACACAAACCCGAGCGGTATGGAGACCAGAATGGAAATCAAGAACAACAGGATCGTGGTCTGCGCGCCTTCCAGCATCGGTTTGCCGATTTGAACGATGTAATCCATACTCATATCTGCTTAACTCCTAATGGAAAAACTTCCGGAATGCTGAAGTTCTCCGATGATTTCATTGTACCGACCGATTGGAACAGAAAACCGGAGCCTTTGGTCAAAGTCCGGTTTCTTGGAATATCTATGGGGAGGTTGGATGACCAACCTCTTGGGAATGCCTACTTCAACACTTTGTCTTCCCCGAACCACTTCTCGGAAATCTTGGCGGCCGTGCCGTCGGCATTCATTTCGTCCAAGGCTTTCTGCAGGCTTTCCAGCAGTTCCTCATTGCCTTTCTTAACTCCGATCCCGTACTGCTCCGGTGCCAGGGACTCCTCCAAAATCTTGTACGTTCCCTCTTCCTTGGACATGTAGTATTTCATGACTACTTCGTCAATGATCACGGCGTCTACGCGTCCATTCTTCAAATCGCTCAATGCCAGCACGTTATCGGGAAATTCGGAAATGTTCTTCACTTGCTCGTGAATGGCATTGGCGCTAAGCGCGTCGGCTGCCGAGGATAGCGACTGCAATCCGACCTGTTTGCCGGCCAAATCGCCGATCGTTGCGATATCCGAATCGTTCAGCACCGCCACCACCTGACTGTTCTCCAGATAAGGCTTGGTGAACAGCACTTTCTCCTTGCGCTCATCGGTGATGGTATAACCGTTCCAGATCAAGTCAATGCGGCCGCTGCTAAGCTCGGATTCCTTCGCTTTCCAGTCAATTGGCTGGAACTTGACTTCCTTGCCCATTTTCTCGGCCGCTGCGCGGGCATAATCAATATCAAAGCCGACAATTTCATTGCTCTCGTCGCGGAATCCCATGGGCGCGAACTTGTCGTCAATTCCGACCACCAGCTCATTCCCCCCGCTTGCCGAGCTCGAACAGCCGACTACCGTTAATAAAAGCATGAAGCCTGCTAACACGGATGCTATCTTTTTCACCAGAAAATCCCCCTCGTAGACGTTAAGCGCAGTCATATTCTGGGATCTGCATCAATCCTCGTCCTATGCATAACTGCTTTTTCACTTTAATACGTTATCAAGACTCCATGATAGCATATTAGCAGAGAAGAGTCGATAGTTTCATAGAATGGCCACTTTTCACCATTCGCATGAAATTTATGTATTTTCATCCTATTTTAAGGTTATTTTAAGGATGAGTTCAGTTTAGCGGGAAAGAATGATGGACTGTAAGACCAACAACATGAAAGGCGGTAAACAACAATGACAACCCACATGAAGTCAGTGAAGCGGTTGGTGCTGCTCGCCATCGCTTTAGTCATGGGCCTCGCTTATCTTCCCGTCTCGGTTTCGGCGGAACCGATCGGACAGCAATCGGAATCACCGGCTGTTCCTTCGTCCAAGGACGAACGCGGGCAACATAAACCCGGCCATATGTTCAAGGCCATCTCCGAGTTTCTGAAGCTGGAGCCGCAAGTTCTCCGGGATAAACTCAAAACCTCGACCCTCGCGGAAATAGCCAAAGAGCAAGGCGTATCGCGGGATGCCATGAAAGCCAAGATCATGGAGCTGCTGAAGGAGAAAATCGCTTCGCATCCAAAGCAGCTGGGCAAATCCATCGATTACTCCGCAGCGGCGGATAAGCTGCTTGACGCCAAGGGCGGATGGCACAAGCAGCGGATGCATCAGCGGCACGGCCGGCTGATCTCGGATAGCGACGAGCTGGCCAAGCTGCTGAAGACAACGCCGGACCAACTCAAAGCATCGCTGCAATCCGGAAAATCGCTGGCCCAGATCGCGAAGGAGCAAGGCGTACCCGTCCAGTCCGTCATTGATCAGCAAGTCCAGGCACTCACAAAGCGCCTGGATCGGAAGCTGTCCGAGGGCAAGGTGACGAAGGAAGAATACGAAGAACGGAAATCCAAGATAGCCCCCTTCGTCAGCGACGTGGTCAACGGTAAAATCAAACCGATGAAACACCAGCACTACAGCAAAGATGCCGGTTAACGCTTGCCGTTAGGCTTACAAACAAACTTAAGAGCCGCCCCTCGGTAGGATTAACCGAAATGGAGCGGCTCTTCATCAGTTCGCTTCTCTATTTTCATGATAAATTAAGGCACATACTGTTGGATGATCTTCACGACGACGCCGTCTTCAACGGTGATATGAAACGGAAACCATTTCATATCCACGATATCATCCTTTTTGTAAATGTCCGCGAATTTGCTCAGGCTCACCGGCTGATTCCAGGAAATCTGGGCATCCTCATAGCGTCCGGTATGGTCGTACAGCTGGAGCAGCACTTCTGCATCGTCCGCTACCGGAAGTTCGATATGCTCTTCCGTATCGTTCACGATATAATAGCCGTCGGGGGCCTCGGTCATCTCAGGGTCCTGCTCCCGTTCGCGGAACACCTGATTCGCTTCCTCTCCCTCATACCACTCGATAGGATCTACTAGAAGAAAGACCTTGCCGTCTTTGATCTCCAGTCCGTTTATGTAGGCAGCTTCCTGATTCGAAGCTTTCGGAACCGGCTCATAATTGTTGCCTGAGGCTACACCGACGGTTGTCATCATGATCAGGACAAGCAGCATCATTGCTCCCAATTTCCAAGCCGACTTCTTCATCTTCTCATCGCTCCCTCTTCATACTTCTATTGAAAGATCAGATTTATACTACTTTCTGCCTCGGAATCCGACTCAACAAACATTAATGGTCATTAACCCAATTCTTGGGATTTGAAACAAGTTATGTACTTGTCGTTCCTATTTCTTTCCTTCATTATACGAATCGCCGCCGTAAAAAGGATGTCATTTCGATGTAAATTCATTACAATATTTCAATTTTCGAAAGCGCTTCATATCGATTGGAGCGGTCCTGCATGATGCAGAATGCGAGAAAACAGCAAAACAAAAACAAGCCCGCCCCGCTGATTCCTCAGTCGATGGTCAGGCTTGTTCCTATAACCAGCTATTATTGATTGAATGCTTCGGTCAGAACCGGAACGATCTGCGATTTACGGGAAACCACGCCTTTAAGAAGCGCCTTGTTCTCCGACAGAGATACATTGTACGCTCTCTCCACGGCTTTGGACTCTTTACCGAGCGCCAGCGCGATGGAATCGTTGTTCAGGATGTCCGTCACCACGAAGACAAACAAGTCCAGGTTTTTGTCCGTAATAATCGATTGAATCGCATCCTCGAGTTCTGCTTGGCGGGACAATACATCATTCGTATCCACCGCGTTGACCTGGGCGATTTCGACTTTGGCACCGCCCATTTGGAATTCCTTGGCATCGAGGGAGATCAATTGAGCGATGGTTTTGTCGCTCAGATCGGCACCTGCCTTGAGCATGTCCAAACCATAACTGTCGGCATCCACGCCGGCGATTTCAGCCAGCTCGCGAGCAGCAGCCACATCTTCGTCCGTGCAGGTTGGAGATTTGAACAAGAGGGAGTCCGAGATGATCGCCGACAGCATCAAGCCGGCAATTTCTTTGCGAACGGCTACGCCCTTCTCCTTATAAATCTTGTTCAGGATGGTAGCAGTGCAGCCGACAGGCTCCGCACGGTAGTACAGCGGATGGCTTGTCTCAAAATTAGCGATGCGGTGATGATCGATAACCTCGATTACGCGAACCTGATCAATGTCGCTGGCGCTTTGCTGACGCTCGTTATGGTCCACGAGAATAACGTCCTGCGCTTCGTTTGCAACCGTCTCAACGAGGCGAGGCGCCTCTACTTTGAAGAAATCGAGCGCGTACTGCGTTTCGCCGTTAACGTCGCCAAGACGCACGGGCTCGGCCGAAAGACCAAGCTGGTTCTTCAAGTCAGCATATGCAATAGCAGAGCAGATGGTGTCCGTATCCGGATTTTTGTGTCCAAAAATTAAAGTTTTAGCCATATTTAATGCCCCTCTCGCAACATGAATTTCATCGTTTATACCAATAAACAGATGATCACCTATCTGATTATAGCGTTAAATTCTACTTATTCCAATTCCTTTACAGAGATTATTTTCAGAGAGCGTTTATACCAATACAATCTCCGGTTCCGGAACGAACCCGAATTGGTTGTTGATCGACTCCGAAATCAGATTCATCAAGTACAGAATGTCCGTTGCCTTTGCATGCTTCTGGTTCAGAATCATGTTGCCGTGGTGCGGAGAAATGATGGCGCCTCCGTATTCGGTCCCCTTCATATTCAGCTGGTCCACGAGCGAGCCTACGGCTACCCCGTAATCGTAATTGTTCTTGAATACGGAACCGCAGGACGGATAGTCGAAATGACGCTTACTCGTCCGGTACTTGATGATGTCGAGCATCGACTGCGGCGTCTCGATTCCCCTTCCGGCCAAAGCATGGACCTCGCCCAGAAAGAACGAGAAAAAGGACGGCAGCGAGGACGGATGGCTGCCGCGGCTCTTCCACTCCGCGAGCAGCGCCGAAGTCGAATGGATCTGCTCCTCCGAGCTGACCGGTATGTTGAGATCGGCGCCTACGATGATCCATGGATGCTGCTGGAAGATGGATTGCTTGTATGCGAATAAACAGTCCCCCGCCGCAATGGACTGCACCTTCAGGCCCGGATCCATCGTATCGATATAATATACCGTATCCAGGATATCGCAGATTTGGCGCGCATTATATTTGGCGTTCATATAGATGCCGGCGCCTACGCAGCCCGGCAGCAAAAAAGTAAAGTCGAGCAAATCGGTTCCGCCCATTAACCCCATCAAGGAAAGCAGGGACATCGGCGTTCCGGATGAAACGTACCATTTGTCTCCCGAAACCTGCAGCTCCACCAGGTTTTTGAGCGAGATAAAGACCAGATCGTGTTTCGGTTCGTCCGGGAACAGGATGTTGGAGCCCATTCCGAAAATGTACCAAGGCAGCCCGCGTTTTTTGCAATCCTGCAGAAGATCCGCCAGGTCGGCTGCCGTTTCAGGCATGGCCAGATAATTGGCTGAGCCGCCGATCCCGTACGTCGAAAAGGCAGACAGCTCCACATTGCGCTTGCACAATCGGTCAATAGCAGATGTATGTAAAGTCATCGTAGACATGTCACTCCCTATTCTTCACATTAGGCACAACAACCCTTACTAAATGTGGGGATGTTACATCATTATGATGCAACTACTCGGATGGTGTCAATCTGGGGCGAAATCCTGGCCATATAGCAAAAAATCCCTGGATTACGGCTCGTAGACCGTAACCAGGGATTCGTTCATCATCAGATGATCCGTTACCAAGATTTATTCGAGGAAATCCTTGAGACGCTTGCTGCGGCTCGGATGACGCAATTTACGTAGCGCCTTCGCCTCGATCTGGCGGATGCGTTCGCGCGTTACGCCGAACACCTGCCCCACCTCTTCCAGCGTGCGGGTCCGTCCGTCCTCGAGTCCAAAACGAAGCCGAAGCACGTTCTCTTCACGCTCGGTAAGCGTATCGAGCACTTCCTCCAGCTGTTCCTTCAGCAGCTCGAAAGCCGCCGCATCTGCGGGTGCCAACGCATCCTGATCCTCGATGAAATCGCCCAGGTTGGAGTCGCTTTCCTCTCCGACAGGCGTTTCCAGGGACACGGGTTCCTGGGATACCTTCTGGATCTCGCGCACTTTCTCCGGTGAGATGTCCATCTCTTTGCCGATTTCTTCCGGCGTCGGTTCGCGGCCCAGCTCCTGAAGGAGCTGTCTGGAGACACGCACAAGTTTATTGATCGTTTCCACCATATGCACCGGAATCCGGATGGTTCTGGCCTGGTCGGCGATCGAGCGGGTAATCGCCTGACGAATCCACCAAGTGGCATAGGTGCTGAACTTAAAGCCCTTGGAGTAGTCGAATTTCTCCACCGCTTTGATCAAGCCCATGTTGCCTTCCTGGATCAGATCGAGGAACTGCATTCCCCGACCGGCATAGCGTCTTGCTATACTAACAACGAGACGAAGATTCGCTTCGGCCAAACGGCGTTTCGCTTCCTCATCTCCCTCCTCTATACGTTTGGACAGTTCCACTTCTTCATCGGCTGAGAGGAGGGGAACACGACCGATTTCTTTCAGGTACATGCGAACTGGATCGCTAATCTTGATGCCTGGCGGAAGCGAGAGATCGTCGTGAACCGAAAAATCCTCTGTTGGAGAATTAGCCGATTTCTCTGTATCCGTAACCTCGCGTTCCAATGCAAAATCCGCACTCTGACGGTTCTCCATTCTATGCCCCCCTGTTGACAATCCCATATTTTCATGCTAATCTAGCATTAGATCATTATGACATTAAACCAATAGTTATTTATCCTTCATTCTAGCATATTTTATAGACTATATCAACTTCTAATATATTCTAGTCCGTTGTACCCGATCTCAGATCTGAGATCGGGTTTTTATATATTCCTATTACATATGTTACGTTTACTTCATTTGATCTAGTACTGCTTTCGTATGCTGATTTAACGGCTTTATATCGGGAGCCTTCACGGGATCATCGCTTAGCTCATATTTGTGCTTTAGCTCAAGCGTCGCCCTTACACGGTCGTTCAGCATCTCCTCCGGGATCACGCCGCTCCGGACAGCCTTGGTCAATGCCTGGATGACGGCTTCCTCCAGCGCATATTCATGTCCGATCAGTACCATGTTGCTTCCTGCGACGACGGATTTCACGGAAGCCTCACCTACGTCCGTGCTGCCGGATATAGCACCCATTGTCATGTCGTCCGTAATGACAACTCCTTTAAATCCCATCTCTTCCCGTAACAAATCGTTGATCACGGGCTTTGAATACGAGGATGGCGTATCCGGATCGATGCTCTTCATGAGCAGATGCGCAACCATGACCACATCGGCCCCTTCATTAATCGCTTGTTGAAACGGAACCAGCTCCATTTCATGCAGACGCTTCAAGTCATGCTCCACCACGGGCAAACCGAGGTGGGAATCGACCGAAGTGTCGCCATGTCCTGGAAAATGCTTCACGACGGGAACGACTCCCTTCTCCTGTATCCCCTTCATGGAGGCAATTCCATGCTCGGTAACGGTCTCCGCCGTAGTGCCAAAGGATCGATCGCCGATGACCGGATTGTTCGGGTTGCTATGAATGTCCAGCACCGGGGCGAATACCATATTGAGCCCGAGTCCCGCAACCTTCTGCGCGATAAGGCCGCCAACGCGCTTCGTGAGCGCTAGATCCCCCTTGCTTCCGACTTTGCCGCTTGACGGCAGCTTTACATATTCCTCGGGAAAACGCGTAACCCGTCCGCCCTCCTCGTCTATACTCAGCCACAAGGGCACTGGATTGGCAGCATTGGCTTCCTTCAGATCATTGAGCAGCTTTACCGACTGCTCTACGCTCTCTATATTGTCATTGAAGAGGATAAACCCGCCAACATGGTGATCCTTCACCAATTTACGCGAAGTTTCATCGATGGCCGTTCCTTCGAGTCCGACCAGTACCAGCTGGCCGATCTTCTCCTCGACGGTCATGTCGTTCATAAGCTCAGCGATCTCATCTTCGGTTTCGTTCGGAGGCAGGCTGCCGTCCTCGCTTTCATTGTCGGTACTGCCTGACGGAGGCTCGGTTTCGTTGTCATTCTCTTGAGAAGGCGGGTTCTGGTCCTGTCCTACCTCCGATGGCGAAGTTCCTTGGCCATCATTGCCCGCATTCCCCGTCTCCGAACGGCCCTGGCAACCTGCCAGAACCAGCAGCAAGATGACAACCAGCATCGTTAAGCTCATCCATGGTGTCCTTCGCTTCAACATTGTCACCTTCCTTCATGTTCACACTACTGTATTCGCCCTCTGTCCCGCAGAGTCCTTCCATCATAACATGATTTCGTTAAGGGCCAAAACAATCCACAACGAAAGCCCCCCGTTGCAAAACAAGAAGAAAAGAGCCGCAGCGATGGCGGCCCTTCCTTCTCTATTTAAGCAATCCGAGCTGACGGGCTTGCTCCTCCGTCAATATAAACTGCTCCGTCTCCCACACTTCATCCTCTTCCGTTCTTCCGAACATCAGCATGATATCGTCCCATATATTCTTTTGCATCGCCTCGGCTTGCGTGATAATAACCTTCATGTCTGCCTCAATCCTTTCCTTGGGTTCATCCCTACTATTACATAATAAAACCACGGAGGGCAGAATAGAATCGATAAGCAAAGCAAAAGCCTGCAAATAGTATCTGCAGGCTGGGGCGGAAGTATAACTAAGAATAGGCAGGATGGTGTTTAATCCATGACATGGCAATGGTGCCTTCGCCTGCATGTATGCCTGCAACAGGGATAAAGGTCATGATTTCGGTCTTAAGCGACGGATGAGCTCCGCTGATTTCCTTCTGGATCTCCTCGGCCTCTTCCACGTTGTTCGCGTGCATGATGCACACCTTCTTAATTTTCTGTATGTCTGTTTTCATGATATCGATCATTTTCTGCTTGGCTTTCTTAAACGTCCGGATCTTCTCCTCCACAATGACTTTGCCTTCGTCAAAACGGAGCAGCAGATGTATGCGGAGCAAATTGCTCAGCAGCAGCTGCGTACCGGACACCCGGCCGCTGATATGAAGTCGATGCAGGCTTGCCGGTATGAGATAGAACGACATGTTGTGCACCATGGTCTGAATTTTATCCTTTATCACCTGTACGGTATCCCCCTGGCTGTGCCAGTGAATGCCGGACATAATCATTTCGCGCACCGGAAACGCTCCCGCTTGAGAGTCGATGCCAACCACGGGTACCTCGGCAATCTCGGCCGCCTGCAGGGAAGAATTCAAAGTTCCGCTGAGCTCCGAAGAACAGTGAATCGCAATAATATCGTCATACTTCACTTTCAGGGTTTCGTAAAGCTCAATGAATTCTCCGATGGGAGGCTGGGAACTGCTGACTTTCGGCTCGTCTTTCATCCGTTCATAAAAGGCTTCTGCCGATATGTCGATTCCTTCCCTGTAGGCCTCTTGGCCCAGAATCAACCTCAAAGGCACAATGTAAATATGATGCTTCTTGGCGAATTCAGGGTCGATAGTGCTCGTGCTGTCGGTTACCCATGCAATGGATCTCATGATCGTGTTCACGTCTCGCTTTCGTGTAGTAAGAAATAGGAATGGAAGCGATTTAAGCCGCTCATTTCATCATATCTTACCCTTGCGGCGCATTGCAAATGGAAGGGGGATGATTTCACGTCCTACGCCTGGGTTCGCCACACAAAAGCCTTATTTTCCGCCTACGTTATACCCTTTTTCCCCAAAAGGTTCCAGCCGTTCGATCCAATAGGCTTCCCGCTTGCTGACCGCACCCTTCAAATCGAAGAACGGATCTTCCTTCGGCTCAATCTTCTCCAGGATCTCAAAAACAAACGCATCCTCTCCAAACTCTTTCCAATCCTGCTGAAGCGGCTTGTTGTAGCTTGTCCCCATCTGCAGCTCGAAGCGCTTGCCGTTCATGGTTTTCAGATTGTTCGTTCCGGCGACGAATATTTTACCGTTCTTCGTGTTCCGAATTTGATACACGCCGGCTTCAATCTTGATCTCCTTGTACATCTGATTCAGTTCCTGTCTGCGATTCATGGCCTTAACGCCTCCTTCTTGCTTTCATCTATGTCGTTAGCCAGTACTGGCTTCCATCATCCTTGCGATCCAAAAAACCATATTCGATCAAATATCGGCGAATGGTCACATAATCGGGATTGTCTCTTCCGATCGTATCGTTGATTTCCTGCTCGGAATACAAGACATCGGGTTTAAAACGGGCGGCGATTTCGCGCAGCACGACGTACTTCTGCTTCTCTTTAAGCTTAAAAGTCTTCAACGGGCCATCGGTCCCCTCGGGGAACGCCTTGGCTAGGATCGATTGCCTCTCTTCTTCCGTAACATTGTAGCGTTCATCGATCATTTTGGCCTGCTTGGGGATCTCCACGAACGCCGGAGCATGGCTGTCCTTTTCCTTCAACAGCTCCATCAAGGTCAGCAGCACCTTGGACTGCCTCTCCTTCTCTTTCAAGGCAAACCGGTGATTGCGTATCGTCGACGCGCTGCCGATGCCGAGCTCCTGCTGGACCTCCTTGTCGTTCATGCCTTGATAGAAGAGCTGCAGCAGCCGGTTCTGATGCTCGGTCAGTCCGGTCAGCTTCTTATCGAGGCCGGACAGATACTGAAACACGGAGCCATGCTCCCGTCGGATATGAACGGTCATGTATCGTTCCGATTCGTACAGCACATCCTCATCCGGGTAGATGATCCCTTTCTCCAGCGTCTTGCCGCACAAGAGACATACCCAGACGGGGCCTTCGTCGATATAGCCTTGTTTAAGTTCATCTATGGAAGCATTCCAGAAGCGTTCATTTAGGTCCATCGCACACACCACTTCCCCCAAAGTTATTTACATAGACATTTTATATCTTTGTCTATAGCATGTCAATCAAGCCCCACGACGACATAATATTTCTTCCTCCCTCCCGTGGAACCTGCTAGAATAGAGGTTGCTGCTGTAAAATTTAGGGGGTATCATCATGGGATTCATACAACAGTCGGCAAAAGAAATGCGTTCTTGGCCGCGCAACATCAAGCTGTTTTTTCTAGCTAACGTGCTGTATCAGTTCGGTACCGGCATGTTCAGCGTGCTCTACAATTTGTACATACAAGGCCTGGGTTATAATGACTCCATGAATGGAACAGTGGTCAGTATTCAATCCCTCGCCACGGCATTGATGTTTATCCCGATCGGCTTGATCGGCGACCGCGGAAGCCGCAAGCGAATCCTGGTCCTTGGCGCGTTGTTAAGCGGCACCGGACTGATTGCGCGAGCTTTTCTGGCGAGTGAGTTCAGCTTGCTTGGTCTCGCGGTATACACCGGACTGTTCGCATCCTTTTTTCAGGTGCTGGCGATTCCGTTTCTGGCGGAAAATACGGCGAAATCGGCTCGTATGCGCATCTTTAGCATCCATGCCTCGCTTGTGCTTGCTTCTCAAGTGTTAGGCAGCATGGGAGGCGGCTTCCTGGCGGATGCCCTGCAGGCATTCGGCCTGAACAAGGTCGATAGCTTGAAAACGGCCCTGTTCATCGGCGGTCTGGCAACCTTTGCGGCATTTATCCCGCTCTTGTTCACGACCGACAAGAACGACGCGCATGCACGGCCTCTGGATGCACCCATCCCGGATCAACCCCTGCGCCCTGGAGGAGCGGTTACCGCCTCCGGGATCGGAGATTTCAAAGTCATCGGGCAGTTCGCGCTTGCCCAGCTGTTGATCGGCCTCGGGTCCGGACTGGTCGTTCCTTATTTGAATTTGTATTTTACCAACCGTTTCTCGGTATCGTTATCCGCGGTTGGGATTCTGATATCGCTCGGACAAGTCATGACGATTGTATCCATGCTGATCGGCCCTTCGCTGGTGAATCGGGTAGGAGCCGTCAAAGCCGTGGTTCTCTTTCAAGTCCTATCCTTGCCCTTCCTGTTGTTAACCGGCTTCACGAATGTCCTCCTCATCGCATCGGTCGGCTTCCTGTTCCGTCAAGCCTTGATGAATGCGGCCAATCCGATACAGTCGTCGATTCTGATTGACCGCGTACCGGATCACCGGAGAGGCATCGCCAATTCCGTCACGCAAACCGCCTTTATGCTCGGCTGGGCGACGATGGGGCCCGTACAGTCGAAATTGGTCACCACATACGGCAGCTACTGGGGATACGCAATCACCTTCTGCATTACCGGAACGCTGTACGTCATTTCCTCGTTCCTATATTACCGAATGTTCCGCGAACGCAAGGGCAGCGGTCTTTCCCCGGATGCTTCCGCTACTCTCTAGCCTCGACCCGCAGCGGTTTGACATGGGGCGGGACATCCCGTTCGCCTGCAGGAACGGTCCGGGCCTGAAAGCTTCCCTTATACCGGAAGACAGGCCCCAATATCGGGTTGACCACCTCAACGGATATTCGATATAACTGATATTCGTCATCATACCATTCGCATACATCGGCCGTTCCGGTGAGCCACCGGGGAAATCGAAACTGCAGCCGTCCTTCATAAAACCTCTGCTCCCCCGATCGAATGCGAATTCCGCCATGCTCCGCGGCAGCGATCCGAAGATCGACTGCCAAGTGCTGTTTGTTTCCCAAATAATCCACGACGCGGCTGCGCTGTGCGCTATAAATCATCGTGGCGTCAAATCGTCTTCGAATGCCAGGAAAATCAAAACTTCGGCACCACGTCACCGTTTCTCTTCCCCAGTCATCCCGATAAGCGTAGTTCTCAATCCGAAACGGGATCCCTTTCCCCCGGTTAGGAAACATGATATGCCGCATTGTACCTATATGCAGCGGCAGCGCTGCCCATCGAGCGTACCAGATTTCTTCCATGATGCCTTCGCCGATCGAAGCGACGTTATCCTTGCTGTCGAACCCGAACCGCTCCTGGATTTTAGGATGAAGCTTGTGAAACTGGCTTCCAAGCGCCTGCTCATAGATCGAGGTCATGTTCATTCACTCCTTTATCGGATGTATGCCCACGGACAGTTCTTTGTCTTCGAACCGGACGGTAAGCGCTTGGCAAGTCCGATGCGGACAGCGAAGCCATGAAGCAGAATCCAATCATCGATCCGCTAAGCGTTAACGGATTGAACGGGGCTTTCATTAATTCGGCATCCGTCATCCATGCTCCAAGCATCAAGATCGCAAGCAAGATCATGATCAGCCTGTACCACAACCGGTTCTTGTGAAAGAGCAATGTCAATAAACCGACGCCGATCTCGGTGATGCCGAGCAAGGTCAGCAGCATCCCTTCCCGACCGGCTGCCAAACCCGACTGCCTCAGCAGATCAAGCTCTCCCGCTTCCGGGAACAGAAGCTTCGGAACCAGTCCTTCATAGCACCATAGAACAACCAGCATAAACACGCTTAAAGCGTGGATGATTGCCTTTTGGATCGTGACCGTAGGCGGAATATCCTTCTCGGCCCATAATCGGAGCACATCGAAGCTCCAAGCCGTCGCTGCGCCGAATAAAGGCCGAAACAGCAGGCGGTCAAACCAGGCCCCCGGCATGCCGAACCGCGTCCTGTAATCGTATTGGGTCGAGAAACGGATGACGCCGTTGCCGCTGTCGGCGTATTTCCAATAGCCGCTCCCCTCCTTAACCAGGGAAATGCGCTGATCCGAGCCGAATCGCAGCACCGAGATCCGGTTCCCGGTCCTCGGGTGCACGGCCGTTTTCGTAGCGCCCGTTCCCGTAACTTCCAGTCCGAATCCGATGCGGGTTTTGTATAAAAACCGCTGGACGTCCGAATCAGCCTGCGGCAAATCATGAATCTCGGAAAAACGCAAATCCCATTGTTGATGCAGCTCGGGTCTCTGTGTCAATGACCACAATGTTTCCATATCCGTCTTGATGTCGAGTTCAACATAGATCGGATTTCTCTTCATGCGCACTCAGCTCCTAATGGATAACCCTTCTCGGTGACAGCCGGGCCCCTCTATTTACAAGCCATTTTACCGCTGAGGGGGATTCCCCGTTAGACCTCACTTTTATAGAACAAACGAAGAAGAGGTACTACGTTTCGTAGTACCTCTTCCATTTCTTCCATATGATCCGTCTTCCGTCCCGAAGCTAGTTGTCGTTCTCTCTCACGATCCCTTTTCGGCGGACCTTCTCCACGGCCTCCCTGCTGCTCCTCACCCCGAGCTTTTTCAGAATTTTATTGATCTGATTCTTGAGCGTGCTCTCGGTTTTGAACAGCTTCTTCTCCATTTGGGAATGGGTGAAACCCTCATCCAACAGATCAAACACTTCACGTTCCGCCGGCGTCAAGCTCCGCAGCTGTTCTTCGCGCTTGAGTCGGGCAAATTCCTTGAGCAACACCTCCATCGATCCCGGTTGATGTACGGCGCTTCGGATTGCGGCCGGCAATTCCTCGAAATTCGATTTCTCAATGTAATTGACGGCTCCGGCCGTATAGGATTGCATGATCACCAACTCGTCATCCAGCGAGGTCAGCATGATCACCTTGGCCTCGGGCTTTCGTTCATGGATTTCTGCAGCCGCGTAGATGCCGTCGAGTCGGCCCGCCGTCAGCTGAATATCCATAAGCACGATATCGAAGGACAGGACTTCCGCCATCGCAATCGCTTGTTCGGGGGACTCGGCCGCGCCGACCACGATCATATCCTCCTGCGCATTCAGAAAAACGGTCATTGATTTAATCCAATCCGGATCGTCCTCGACCAGAAAGACGTGTATTCGATTCAAGGCTCTTCCCTCCCGGATAAACGAATGATTTTGCTGCGGGGAAAATACAACGTGATCTCGGTACCGACCGATTCGCGGCTCTCCAATCCCACGGAGCCGCCGCTTTTCTTCATCACGTTGTACGCATAGGTAAGGCCAAGTCCGAAGTTTGACTTCCTGTGGCCCTTGGTGCTGTAGAACGGTTCAAACACAAGCGGCTGCTGCTCTTCCGGAATGCCCATGCCGTTATCCTTGACGGAAATCGCGGCTCCCTTGCGGTCGGCCGTTACCGTCAACGCGATCACTCCTCCGTCAGGCATCGCCTCGACGCTATTGCTTATGAGATTGCTGATCGCTTCCTTCAAATGGACGGCATCCGCAAGCAGCCAGGGACGCTGTGTGCACAGCACCTTTAACTCGATGCCATGGCTGCGCAGCCGTTCCTGTTCGCGAAGCTGCAGTTCAGCAAGCAGCTGATCCGCGCGGACAGGCTGTTCCACCAGCTTAAACGCCTTCATCTGCTGCTGCATGCGCCCTGTCATCGCTAACAAATGCTTGGAAGCGTTAGCGATGACATCAAGCTGCTCCAGGGCCGTTTCGTTATCCGGCGACAGCAGCCGCTTCACGTTATCGGTGCTCATGGCGATTTTCCCGACCTCGTTCTTGATGGTATGATTCAGCATCGTTGTACCCGAGCTGACCGCTTGCATCGTGCGATCCAGCGGATCGCGCTCGAATTTCAGGCGGACGCCCAGGACGCCGTACACAAAGGTGCAGATGACGGCAACGCCCATCGAATACAGAATAAACAGGGATACGTACCGGAATGAATCGTAACCGGGCCAGATGACATTCCCTACATTTATCAACAGCATCACACCGAGCAAGGTTGGCACCATAATCCAGGTGGTAATCCACATGCTTTTGCGTTTCTGCGGGTTCTTCTCAGAGGATAAGGCTCCAATGAGCAGAGCGCATGCAGCAACATAATACGGGCCGGTCCATACGAACAGCCATCCGTAATGAATCCGGTAATCTTTCGTAAGGAGCACCTGGACCAGCATCGCGAACACAGGCAGCAGCAGGCCTATTTTGAGATCACGTTTTCTCCTATGGTGCCGGGGCCTGCCGGTATACACCATGCAAAATATCAACACGCCGTAAGGTGTCAGGGTATGGTTGAGGAATTGAATCCACGGCCCGTAGGCGGTCGCAATAAAACCGGTAGGCGCTAGCCAGTCCGTCAACCCCCCGATCCCTGCACTCCACAGGAAAAAAGCCGCCCAGCGGTTCACCTCGCTTCGAGGCTGATTGAACAGCAGCACGGCCGCTGCAGTCCAAAGCGCGAACACATAATACATCAAGACGCATCGTTCCATTCTCTTCCCGAATATAGTTTCATCCTACCATAATTGCGCCATCAGGGGGACCTCCCTTCTTACCCATGCCGAGGAAATAAAGATCACTGATATATGACATTGTTTATTTCTTCAATACCTTCATTTTACATTGCGAAAACATTCAGTTTACATTCAGCCGCGCTTAAGAAAGATATCAGGAACGATTGATAGGATAGATCTCGTAAGCAAACAAGCACACGAAAGACAGAGAGAAACGAGGTGGAAACATGACAACCCCATTAAAATACCGGAACGAGCTGAAGTTCTTCGTGAATCTTCACCAATATCGGATCATCAGCCAACGATTGAAAAATCTGGTGACCTTCGATCAGCATGCCGGACCCGCCGGGGAATATCACATTCGAAGCTTGTACTTTGATGATATCAATAATAAAGCCCTATACGAGAAGCTGGCGGGCGTCCGGGATCGGGTGAAATACCGCATCCGTATTTATAACGTAGCCGACGACACGATCCATTTTGAGAAGAAAATCAAATTTCGGGATTACATCGCCAAGCTGAAGGAGCCGCTCACAAGGGAGATGACAGATCAGATCATGGCCGGACAATACGACTGTCTCTACCAGCCGGATAAGCCTTTGATGATGGAGCTGTACCACGAGATGAAGCATAAGCTGCTGCGGCCCAAGGTCATTGTCGATTATGTCCGCGAGCCTTACGTCTGCGCTAACGGAAATGTGCGGATTACGTTTGACAAGGAGCTGAGAACCGGCCTGCACTCCACGGAACTGTTCAATCGAAACCTGCTGCCGATCCGGGCGATCGATGAGAATCTGATCATACTCGAGGTCAAATACGACGAGTACATTCCGGATTACATCAAAATCGCGCTGCAGTTGGAAGGCCTCAACCGGCAATCGGCTTCCAAATATGTAATGTGCCGTAAATTTCTGAAATATAACACATGGGAGGATCAATAGTTCATGAACACCACATCGACTTCAAGCAATACGAACACCACCAATTTTTCGGATATCGTCAAAAAATCCGTCATGGAAAATTTCGTATCCGACATCAGCATCGCCAAAATTTTGATCACGCTCGCCGTTGCCTTTGTTATCGGGCTGTTTATTTATCTGCTCTATAAAAGGGTCTTCAGCGGCGTCCTGTATTCCAAGAGCTTTAACGTGTCGCTGATCGGGATGACGATGATCACGGCCGTTGTCATCATCGCCATCAATTCGAATCTCGTGCTCTCGCTCGGTATGGTCGGCGCGCTCTCCATCGTCCGTTTCCGTACGCCCATCAAGGACCCAACCGATCTGATCTTCCTGTTCTGGGCCGCGGTTGCCGGGATCGTAACCGGAGCCGGATTCTACACGCTGGCTGCCATCGGCTCCGTCGTTGTCGGTCTTATCCTGTTCTTCTTCATTAAGAAAGCGACGGTCGATACCCCTTACCTGCTGGTCGTCCATTGCGATAACGAGCAGGCCGAGCAAGCCGTTCAAGGACAAGTCGGTCAGGCTGTGAAGCGTTACAACCTGAAGCAAAAAACCGTGACGCCAGGCAGCATCGAGCTGACGCTGGAAGTACGGCTGCGCGATGCCGAAGGCCAATTCGTGAACAAGCTGTCCCAGCTGCAGGGCGTTCAACATGCGGTTCTGATCAGTTACAGCGGCGATTATGTATCCTAAGTCAGGCGGTGGTCAGAAATGATGAAGAGAAGAACGACAGTCCTGCTGTCCCTTGCGCTGGCCATAATCCTTCTGCTCACAGGCTGCCAAAGGACAACACAGGTTGCCGGGACGGCTGGAAGCTCTGAGAACGATGGCCTGCAGGAGCAAATCGATTCCGCGGTTTTTCCGAAGGACAAGGTCATTGACGTTAAAATCACGATCGACGAAGCGGATTTCCAGGATATGCTGGACAACGCCAGCGCTGAAGAATACAAAGAAGCGTCCGTCAATTACAACGGCATGCAATTTGATCATGTCGGCATTCGCACCAAAGGCAATTTAAGCCTGCGCAGCGTGGTCAATTCAGATTCCGACCGCTACAGCTTCAAGATTTCCTTTGACGAATATCTCAATCAAACCTTGAACGGGATCAGCAAAATCAATCTGAACAACAACTACAGCGACGCCTCGTATATGCGGGAATTCCTGACCTACGAGCTGGCGGAATCCGTCGGTCTGCCCACACCCGGCTTCTCTTACGTCAATGTATACGTTAACGATGAATTATGGGGGTTCTACCTCGCAATCGAACAGATTGGCGATTCTTATCTGCAGCGTCATTTCGATCATTCGTACGGCGCATTATACAAAGCACAGATGACAGGCACGGGCAGCGATCTGGCTTGGCTCGGCAGCGACCCCGATTCGTACACCGGGCTTGTCATGAAATCCAAGTCCTCCAATGACGATGTATTGATCGACATGCTCGACGAGCTGAACAACGGCACCGATTACGAGAAGGTGCTGGATGTCGATAACGTGCTCAAGTACGTTGCCTTGAACGTCGTTGCCTCCAATATGGACAGTTACTTGGGGATGAACAAACAGAACTACTACCTGTATGAGAACAACGGCATTTTCTCCGTCCTGCCCTGGGATTATAACATGGCGTTCGGAGGGTTTGGGGGCTCCGGCATCCTGATTGACGAGCCCACTCAGGGTGCTTTGGCGGAACGTCCCCTGATTGCCAAGCTGCTCGAGGTTGACGAATATAAGGAACGTTACCACGCCATCCTCTCGGAGATGCTGGAGGGATACATGCAGCAGGACCATTTCGAGGAACGCGTAGCGCAATTGCAGGAATTGATATCCGAGCACGTCAAGCAAGACCCCAGACCGTTCTACTCCTATGAGGAGTACGAGCAATCGCTCCCGACATTGACCTCATTCGCGGAAGAGTCCATGGATAATATCCAGCAGCAGCTGGATGGGACGATCCCTTCGTCCGGCGACGGAAGCGGCAGCGGCGGCGGGATGGGGCCTGGTGGCGGAGGAGGTATCAGGCCTGACGGCGCCGGCGTGCGACCTGGTGGTGACGGGATGGTACCTGGCGGCAATACGAATTCCAATGATGCCGCCCAGGAGAGCTCTACCGGCACCGGGACAAGCACGGCACCGGATGGAACAGCCGGCAGCGGGACTAACGGGACTGACGGGACTGGGATCGTTGTCCCTAACGACGCCCCGGGCGGAGGCATCTCTGGCGAAAACACGCCCGCCAACAACGACGGTGCCGCTTTTGCTCCTTCCAGCAACGCGGATATTACTTCCAGCGGCATTGGAGAAGGCTCTGGCGACGCTCCTGACGTGGATGAATCTGTCTCGTCGATTGTATCAGCGGTTGGACCAGGCACAAGCAGTTCCGACGAAAGAACAGCGATGGATGCTGCTTCTGCCGTTAATCCAACAAGTCATGCAGAGGAAAGTAACGCAGAGGAAAATTCTACAGATTCAACGCAAGCTCCGAACCAGCCCTCTACAGGCGGCAATCAACCGACCATGCCGCAAGCGCCGGCTCAGAATGGTCAAGGGCAGATGCCGGATTTCCCTCAAGGCCAGATGGGGAACGGGTTCGGCGGCGAGTTCGGCGGACAAATGCAGGGAGGACGCGGAATGGGCCGGCCTGGCGATTGGTCGAACGAAGCAGCCCAGGAGCAGGGCAGCACCCAGGAAGCCTTGTACGCAGGAGTTTCCCTCGTATTGCTGCTGCTCTCATGTCTTTTTGTGGCTCTATATAAACGAAAAAGATTGTAATCAGCAAGCAAGGGACAGTTCCGAAGGCATCGACCTTTGGAACTGTCCCTTTTATATACGCTAATCGTTTATTAGCCGATATCCGTTACATAATCATGCAATTATTAAGCGGTGATCCACGTTAAAATAACCGGTGCCGCGATGAGGAGCGCGCCGAGCGCTACGATGGTTCTCGTCGCATTTCCGGACAGTTTGCGCTGTGTCTCCGCCGAACGATAACAGCCGCTGAACTGCAGGCGATTGCGATAGAGGACCAGGAACCAACATACATTTCCCGCAAACAGAAACAGGAAATATAACCCTTCCCAAGGAATCCAGGACTTCAGGATCTGATGCTCTATGCTGCCCAGAACCGCTGTCACGACCATCAGAATGATCATCATTCGAATGATTTCCAGAATGGATGAGGCCAATTTGGTCATAAATGCTTCCTCCTTTCATTCATGCCGATACTGGATATTTTACCATTATACAGCAAATACAAGGACTCCGCATCCATTCCCGTAGAACGATCAGGAACGGGGAGCTCAATTGGAGTTGAGCTCAGCTTCTTGATCGTGAAACGATTGTTTTCTTACAAAGTATGAATCCAGCTTCCGACTGCCCCATAGGGACAGCAAGATAAAGGCTAGGACACCGAGCAATTTGAAGGGCTCCGCCATAAAATCCGAGAGATTAGCCCCGATGTATGAAACGCAAAACACCATAATGCCCTTGCCCAAGGTTACGGCCATGAGATAGGACATGACATTCATTCTCGCCAGTCCGGCGGCCACGTTGACAGCGACAAACGGCCCGACGGGAAGTATGCCCAGCAGAAAAACATAACTGAAGCCGTTGCGTTGAATCCAGCGCATGCCGCGCTGAACCTTCGGTTTTTTCGCCCAGCGTTCGATCAGGGGAGTACCGGATATTTTCCGCACGAGGAGAAACGTCGTCAAGCATCCCGCCACCATTCCGATCCAGGAGTAAAGAAATCCCGCCCACAGCCCGTACACCGCTGCATTAACGCCAACGATCACGATCGTGGGCATCGGAGGAATAAAGGATTTTAAGAAAGTCAGCAGTATGCCCGGCAGAGGGCCTAAGGCTCGAAACTGGTCAAGAAACCATTCCAGATTGCTCTGTGTAAAATAAGACATGATGTCCAAGTAGCCATTCAATGACTTCACCCATTTCCGCTAAGTATTGCTTGTCCTAACCGACTTGCAGCACCTGATTCAGCTGAGCCAGATGGTGATTATCGTGCCAGATGAAATCCCGCATAAATTGCGCCACTTCAAAGGGATGTCCGTCTCCGTCCGCGTACCGCTCCTCATACTTCGTTTCCGGCAACGCTTCAATGGTCCGAATCAGCTGTTCCCTTGCGGTTATCGTCCGGTCCACCAGCGCTTCCGTCGATAACGTTTTGGCATATTGCTTGGCCTCCTCATTGAAGGCGTCATAATCCAGATGCCGGACGGTCAATGCATCTCCCGTTGAGATTTTGGCGATAGCCTCATTAAAAAAATACTCATCCCATCGCATGATATGGCACACCACGTCGCGCACGGTCCATTTCCCATCCGCAATCGGGGAATTCCAATAGCCCTCTTCCAGGACACCGAACTCCTTCACCTTGCCGATCCATTCCGAATACTCGTTTAACAGCTGCTGTTTGTCATTCATATACATTCTCCTTGTCCATATATGATTTGATATAAGCGTCCAGTCGAGCCTCCGGCCAGCGATACATCTCCAGCAGCTCCTCATAAGGATCGCCCGGTAAATGCAGCAGCTTCGCAAAGGCAGGTTCCGTCTTATACCCCGCCTTCTTCAGCTCAATGATGGTTTCTCTTGCAGCTTCGCCGAGCCGCTTCAACAGCTTGTATTCCACTACCATATGGCGGTAACCGTTCTGCTTCACGGAAGGCACCGGCTGGGCAAAAATCTCGAATTCCCAGCCTTTGTACCGAAATCGCGCTACTGCTCGCTCTACGTTCCCCACACTTCGGAAAGAGTATGTGAAATCCGAAACAAGTCGGTCGTATGACGCTCTGAGTTCTCGCTCGAACCGGTCAAACTCCGTCACATGACATATGATATCGAGATCGCTTGAAGCGATGTCAATCCCTATAGGGATCGTGCCCACCAATATAGGACTGCAGGATTTCAAATGCTCCCACAGTTCCAGTTCATCTATGACCGAAGCTGCCTGCCTCTGCTTGGCCGTGCCTTCACGTAAATAGTCCAGGTTTAAAAAATCCGACTCTGCTTGCATCGCTTCCCACCTGCCCTATTCCGCTGAACTTTCAGGTTGACGCTCGGTCCAGGTCGTCCGGACATAGCCCAGCTTCATGCCGACGGCTTCCATGTCGCGATGGCTCTGGGATAAGAAGGCGCATTGACCGACAACCAGATTGCACCCCTCCCGCTTCGCGTCCCGTATTCTTCTGCGAAGCAGCTCCTGATGCAGCCCCCGTCGACGGTATTCCGGCAGCGTAGCGGCAAATGTAAGCGAAGCCGTGGAATGGTTCATATGCATGACACCGGCCGCAGCCGGCTGCTCATCCACATAAGCCATATAGAACCTCCAGCCCGGCCTTGCATGCAATACGCGATTGTTCAATGCTACGGATGGGATCCCTTGCACCGGCAGTCCTGTTCCCAGGCAATGAACTTTAGCATAATCTTCAAACTCGTCTTTGTCTATTCTTTTGATCACAATTCCGTGATCCGGCATCTCCACCAGTTCTTGCGGGTTCATATACATGGAATTATGAAAGGCGGATTGGAAGAATCCGCGATCGGCAAGCGCCGAGAGCAATGCCTGATTCACCATGGCGGGCACGATCTCGAACTGGAATTTGCGGTCCCGCGATTGATAGAAGTCGATGATCGCGTCCAGATCCTTCAGATTCTCCGAACGGAGTCCTTTGACCGTGTTAAAAGAAAGCCAAGGCATCGTTTTGCTGTACAAGCACAGCGCTTGGCCGAAACGAACCATCTCGATCCCTTCGGGATTTCCGGTCCGCCCTTCGATGGCTTGCATTCGATCATACATATACTCCGTTTCCGAACGCTGAATGCGATGGATTAGCTCCTCGGATGGAAGATGCGGCATGGTTACCTCCTATGCATTATGTATTCAATTTTAAAGATCCGTGATAAATAGAGCCCGAAGATCGTGTACGGATGCTTCGGGCTCTAGGCTTGCTGTGTATGGTTTATTTCGCGCTGCCCGGCAGATCGCAAGATCCGTCGGCACACATGCCGTCGTTGCTGTCGGACTCGTTCACCATGACCAGGGGATTCGCTTCACGATAGGCTTTGTCCAGTGCATCCGTGAAAACTTCCAGCGGTTGTGCGCCGGACACGGCATATTTGCCTCCGAGCACGAAGAACGGCACTCCCCGAATTCCAAGATTCGTCGCTGCGGCTTCATCTGCGCGTACCTCGGATTGGAAAGCATCGCTTTCAAGCACCGCCATAGCCTGCTCCCGCTCCAGTCCGACCTCCGCCGCCAGATCGGCGAGCAGGTTCTTATCTTCCAGATTCTCGGCATCCGTGAAATAGGCGCGGAACAGCCGCTCCGTCATGTCTTTCATTTTACCATGCTGCGCAGCAAAATGAACCAGTCGGTGAGCATCAAATGAATTGGCAGGGATCACGCGGTCCATGTGGTAGGTAAGTCCAACACTGGCCGCTTGTTGAGTCACGTTGGCATTAGCTGCCTTGGCCTGCTCTATGCTCATGCCGTATTTCGCCGCCAACAACTCGTCCATGGACACCCCGGGCTTATACGACGCATTCGGATCAAGCTCAAAGCTGCGATATACCACTTCAACCTGATCCTTATGAGGGAACTGCTCCAATGCCGATTCGAACCGGCGCTTTCCAATATAACAGAACGGACACATAAAATCCGACCAAATTTCAACTTTCATTTAATTCGCCTCCTAGCGAGCAGGAATACTAACTTACTAATTGTAACCCGCTTTCGCCCTGATATCAACACTACATATGAAAACGGCAATGCTGCACGGTAATCCATGATATGAGCACACGGTAAACAGCCTTCAGCGATGCTTCCTGCTATCTTGTATCCTGGCCTGAATCCAGTCCATCACAACCGCACAGCCAAGCTTCCCCTCCAGGGAGCCGTTCATCACCAAATCCGCATGCCAACGGGTAGGCTCGACATATTGATCATGCCTGTATCGCACAAGCTGCAAATATTCCTGTATCACGCTTTCCTCGCGATGACCCTTCTCGATGAACCGCCGGTTTCTGCGAAGCATTCTTTCATCCGCGGGACAGTCGACGAACAGCTTCAGATCCAGGGAGTTTCGAAGATCCTCGAATTGATACAAAAGAAACCCTTCAATGACGATGACATCATGGTCACCGCAACGGGCGGCTTGTTCTATCTCATCGGTCAGACGCTGGATGTTGACGGCGTCCGGATGGTTAAAATCCTCAAAGATTGTATTCGTAAAGGGCGCTTTAGACATAGGTTTGACGGACATATAATATTTGTCCATATGAAAGAGCGCCACCCGATACTCGACAAGCTTTTCCTTGAGTTGGAGGCTTAGCGTCGTTTTGCCGCTGCCCGTCCCCCCGCCTATCCCGATCCTTATAGCACGGCCATGATTCATGTTCTCGTTCTTCCTCCGCATTTGGTTCACTGTGTAGACTTCAGTCGTTTATATTGCATTACCAGATTGGCCAGGTTTTTTAAACCTATCCTTATCTGATGTCTATATTAAAAAACAGACAGCGTGCCGCCGCCTGTCATTTGTACTTTTTCCAATCCATTTCGCTGTGTTCCAGCAGATATTCAAAATCGTTATCGCGACGCTTCTGTTCCGCCTTGCGTGCAGCTTCCCGTTCCTGCCGCTCCTTCTCCAGCCGCTCGGCTTCAGAGGCCTTTAAGGACTCGGTTGTCGCCTTCAGCTTTGCCAAAACTTGAGGGTCCAGCATATCTTTTAGCGTTGCGGGTTTATCGGCAGTTTCCGTCCGCGGCGCCGGGGACGTTCGTTTCTTTTTTGCCATAAATACTCACCTCGATTTCAATCCATTATACCATCTTAAATGTCGTCTGACATCCGTATCTATTGAAGAGGATTTACAAAAAAGGAGAGCCTCTCGGCTCTCCTTCTCGTTATGTATACTTACTTAAGGGCGATCGATGGGACTTGAACCCACGAATGCCGGAGCCACAATCCGGTGCGTTAACCCCTTCGCCACGACCGCCATGACAATGGACATATCATCATGCCCGAGATCATAATATATCAGATATTCAGCCGTTTGGCAAATTGTAATTTCTTACATCGTCCCTTGATTTCAACGACGAGTAAATACTATACTTACTTGAACTCCGTCGTCTGACCAAGAGTCCACATACGCTACAACATGATGATTCAGCATAGGGGGTAAGACATTCATGATCTATCATATCGATTACGTCTCAGAGGGATTGCATGTGAAAGGATATCTGGGTCTGCCGCCGCTATTGTCCCTTAATCGCAGCCAGGAGATGTCCGAAACGGTCGACGCCATACCCGGCGTTACGGTAACCGGCACGCTTGCATGCTCCTTGTATAAGGACCCTGTTCCGGAAGGAGCCTCCGGGTCGATCGAACCGAAGCTGCCGCTGGTCCTGTATTGCCGCGGAGGCATAGGCCGGATCGGCGCGGTCAGGTTGAAATGGGTCGAAGAATTCGCGGCGCAAGGCTATGCCGTGTTTGCTCCGGCCTATCGCGGAAACGAAGGCAGCGAGGGCAGGGATGAGTTTGGGGGCGCCGATACGATGGATGTGATCACCGCCTTGGAATGGTTATCCCGCATTCCATGGATAGACAACAGCCGCATGCATCTGCTGGGCTTCTCCCGCGGGGCGATCAATGCTGCCGTGGCAGCCGCCCGGTCATCTCATGTATCCAAAATGATTCTATGGAGCGGCGTCTCCGACCTGGCGCAGACCTACGAGGAACGGATCGATCTGCGCAGAATGATGAAACGCGTCATTGGCGGTACGCCGACCAAGTTTCCGGAACGATACCTTCTTCGGTCCCCGATTCACTATGCGGATCGAATCCGATGTCCGGTCCTGATTGTGCATGGTACGCGGGACGAGCAGGTCCTGGTTGAACACAGCTTCCGGATGCTGGACAAGCTTCAAGAACTGGGACACCAGCCAGAAGCCCACCTGTACGAAGGGCTGGGACATCATTTCCCGCCGCTGCAGCATGCCGCGGCGATCAACCGGATGTTCGACTGGTTGAAGCGAAGTTAAGGCGTAATTAATCTAAAGCTCATGAGGATCGGTATCTACACTCCTATTCCAGCCTAGCAGCCGTATCGATCCAGTATTTGCAATTCCCGTCCGCAATGGAACTGAGTTCCCCATGGTTCCATTCTATGATGCGACGGGAAGCCAGATTGGTTTCATCGCAGGTTAGAAGGACCCGGCTTATGTTCTTCTCACAGGCTTTCTTAACGAGCCCCGCCAGCATCTGTTTGCCATATCCTTTCCCCCACTCCGACGGCCTGATGACATACCCGATATGCCCCCCTGACTCCAACAGCTTCTCATTCAAGCGGTGTCTGAGCTTGCCGTAACCTACAGGCTTGCCGGTATGATACAGCCAATAAATCGTCTTGGGAACATACTCATCCGGCAGATTGATGCTTCGTGCCATTTCGTAATTGCGACGGACCTTGGAGGAGAATTCCTCCATGCTGCTGCTATTTAAGCCGTTAACAAAGCCGTTCTCGCCGGAGCCAATCTCCTGGACCATAAACAGCAGACTCTCATCCTCCTTCTCCAGCAGCTCCCTTAATGCTGACGTCAAGTCTATCCCTCCACTTGAAAAATCGAATCTACAATGACAGGCAGCTGATCCCGCAAAGATACCGCGCCGAATACGGATCTGGCATGGATCCCTTGATCCCCGAACACCTCAAGCATCAAGTCCGAGAATCCATTCAACACCATATGATGCTCTTCGTAATCGGTTGTTGCATTAATGAAGCCCTGAACCTTAACCACCCGCTTCACTTTATCAAGCGATCCAAGGCCTTCCCTCAATACGGACAAGACTTCGATTCCGGTCAGCCGAGCATATTCGTATCCCTGCTCCGTTGTGTAATGCTCGCCCAATTTGCCCCTTGGCTGCCCGGATGGACCCTTGCCGGAAACATACATCAACCCGTTCACGATGACGTAGTTGGCATACTTGGCTGCCGGCGATCCGGCTTTTGGCAAGCTGATGCCCAGCTGCTGTATACGTTCCTCCGCACAAACGTTCATTTGATCACTCCTAAAGGAAAATCATTCAAATTAAATTTCAATAATTGTATCACGGAATAACCGTTTTACAAGCAAAAAAAGACCAACCCCATTCATCGGGATTGGTCTTGGATGTAACACTGTCTGCTCTTAGATCCGGAACGAATACGAAGCGTAACGCTCCGCATTGTCAATCGCCTGCCACACGTCCGTCGTTTCTGCTCCCGGATACCAATAGGCATACCCGGCAATTCGGTATTTGGCGGCCATGAGATGTTTCCATGACAGGGAGCGGGAATCCTCGGTCCATATGCGATGCTGGATGCCTCTGCTGCTATAAGCTGCTTCATATTGCGCCACGCTGGCATTCCAAGTTAAGGAAGCCTGGGTCAGACGGATGCGATGTCCCTGTTCAATCAAACTGATATCCGACGAGGACACCGATGAAGCAATCTGCCAATCCCTCGTATAGAGCGGATACGCAATGATGCTCTTCTTAGCCGGCACTTGGGTCAGCAGCTTGCTCAACGCGGATTCGCTCCATGGCAGCGAGGATACGGAGCCCGCTTTCGGCGAACCGCCCCAGTGCTGGTCATAACTCATGAGCACCATATAGTCCACTAGACTGCCAAGCGCCGCATAATCGAAGGCAGCCGTCCAATCCGTATTCAGATCAGGTGATACATCAATGGATAACTTGGCTCCAAGCCGTTTCATTTCCATGGATAACTGCGTGATGAAGGCCGTCAGATTCTGCCTGTCCTCAGGCATGACGTTCTCAAAATCGATATTGATCCCATCCAATCGGTAGCGGGATACGCTCGCAGCCATGCTGTCTACGACAGACTTCCGGGACTGCGGACTGCTTAGAACCTGGTGGGTTCCTTCCGAATTCGCGCGGTTGCCCACCATAGCCCACACCTGCCGGCCATTGTTATGTGCCCAATTCAGCAGCTCGATGTCGGTGCTGTCCGACAGCTTCCCGTTAGACTCCATGTAATACCACCGCGGCACCAGCACATTCAACCCGGCCCGTTTGGCATAGGAGATATATTGCTTGGTCGAGCCATTGTACAACCAGCCCATATGAATATTCGCAGCCGGCTGGCTGTCGATCATGGATTTCACGTTTCCCGATTGAAGGACCCTGTCCAGCAGCATTGCCGTTTCTTCCCGGGTGATCGGGTCCAGCGGTCTGAATTGGCCTTGGCTTCCTTGCAGCCAGCCTGTATTCGTCGCTTGGCCGACCGCACGCCAAGCCCATGCCGCGATCGATTCCGAATCCGTATAGTAGCCGGCTGTATATCCGTTATCGTATCCAATATCCTTCATGGCACGAATAACGATGACCGCAGCTTCCTGTCTCGTTATCGAAGCATTCGGAAAGAACTTGTAGCCGTTCCCCTCCACGATGGATAAATTAAGGCCTGCATGAACCCAGCCGTAGTACCAAGCTGAACGGGATACGTCCTGAAAGGCGGGCAGATCGTTCGGAACAGGCTCCATGTTCAGCATTCTGGCAACCATAGCGATAAATTCGGCCCGCGTAACCGGATTTCGCGGCAAAAAAGCTCCTGTGCCATCCCCGCTTACGATGCCTCGCTTGGCCAGACGGTAAATCGCGTCTTTTGCAAAGCTGGACGAAATATCGTGAAAAGCGGTCGGGCTAGGAGCTTGAGCTGCTGATGCCTGAAGGGGGCTTATAAACGCTGTAAATGACAAAAGGAAACAAAGTGACAGGATATATTTCTTCAAAGGGGCGCCTCGATTCTATCATCTGATATTCTCAGCATATCAGATGATGATAGAATCAGGCATTATGCATTTCTTGGGAATGTGGGCAACGGTCAAGGATTTAACAAGTCAAAACGACCGCGCCTATACCTTCGACTACAAGGGAATCCCGGCTCAATCCCTTCACATGCTCTTCTCCAAACAGAACCTTCCAATCGCCCAGCTCGGGTATCGTCAGGGAGGACGGTTTGCGTCCGGCATAATAGAGCACATAGATATGCTCTGCCGGGTCGCCGCCCGCATGATCGCGAAGCATGAAAGCAACGGCATGCTCCGGGCACGGCTCGAAATGAAGATGCTTGCGGATCGACGCGGCATCCCTCATTCTGAACGCCGGATGATTCCTGCGCAGCTGAACGAGCCGCTGGATGTACTTCACCCCGTCCTGGTGTTCCGATGCCATTCCCCAATCAAGCCGGTTCACCTCATCGCTGGCATTGTAGCTGTTCTCCACACCGTTCTTGGAGCGATAATACTCTTGGCCGGCGTGCAGGAAAGGAATACCTTGGCTGGTAAGAATCATGGCCGATGACAGCCGGTGCATATCGCGGCGAACGGCATCCGACTCCCCAACCGTAGACAGCATGATTTTATCCCAAAGGGTATGGTTATCGTGACACTCCACATAATTCACGCACTGATCCGGCTCGGAAGCAAACGCCTTGATATCTTGGGAATACGGAATGCCGCCCACGATGCCTTGCTTCACCTTGTTTTGATATCCGACGCCGCTGCTCACAAAGCCTTTATAATCAAAATGAAAGATATCCCCTTTAACTGCGTCACGGAAACCATCGTTAAAGTGCGCGATTCGCGGCATCAAGGCCGCTTGCTGCTGATTCGCCCGTTTCTTCTCGTCCAGCTCGGTATTCATGACCCAGCCTTCGCCGATCGTCATGATGGAAGGATCGATTTCGTCCAGGCGCGCACGGATTTCATTCATCGTCTGCACATCCAGCAATCCCATCAGGTCAAAGCGGAAACCGTCCACCCGATACTCCTTCACCCAATGCAGGACGGATTCCACAATGAACTTCCGCATCATCGGACGCTCGGATGCCGTGTCATTGCCGCACCCGGATCCGTTGGAGAATTTGCCGTCTTTTGTGTAGCGGAGATAATATCCCGGCACCAGCTTCGTAAAGTTGACCAAATACCCGTCATAAACGTGGTTATACACCACGTCCATGATGACTCGAAGGCCTTGATCATGGAAGGTCTGTATCAACTCCTTCAATTCACGGATCCGAACCTCCGGCACATACGGATCGGTAGCATACGAGCCTTCAGGAGCATTATAGTTCTTCGGGTCGTATCCCCAGTTGTACTGAGGCTCATGCAGCCTGGTCTCATCCACGCTTTCCGTGGCAAAATCATAAATCGGCAGCAGTTCCACATGCGTGGCCCCAAGCTCCACGATATGATCAAGTCCTGTACGAATCCCTCCCGGCCCCCGGGTACCCGTCTCCGTCAGACCTTTAAACTTGCCCTTAAACTCCACTCCGCTGTCCGGATGAATGGTGTAATCACGAACATGCAGTTCATAGATAACGGCATCCAGCGGGCTTTGGAACGGCGGTTTCTCGTCTGTCCAACGTTCGGGATCGGTCCGGGCCATATCCACGATGTAAGCCCGATCGCCATTGACGCCTACGGCTGCCGCGTAGGGATCGACTGCTTCATTCCATTGATCCCCGATTAGCACCTGGTAGGTGTAGAACATCCCATGAAGATTCTCTTCTATTTTCAGCAGCCAGGTTCCCTTCACGTCGCGCGTCATCGGGAAACGCCGGGCTTCTGACGTCTTCCAATCCGGGTACAGCAGCACGTAGGCCTCGGTGGCCGTGGGTGCCCACAGGCGAAACTTGGATTCTTGGGCTTGGTAGGTTAATCCCAAGTCGGTTCCGTCATAATAAAACAGCTTGTCAAATTCCTTATCAAAAACGGAGACGCCCCCGGTTACCGCGGGATCCCCGTAGTGAATAACAGCGTTGCTTTCTTTTTGTACCGACAAGATGTTCACTCCTCATTTAGGCTTCCGGTCAAGTTGCAGTCCTTCCACTTCTTCTTTCGTAATGGTGCGGTTTCCATAGCGGGCTTCCTCGTACAGCTCGATCAAGGACTGCGGAACGCGATCCTTCCGTCCGTCCCATTCCTTAAGATCGTTTTCGGTCTCCCGCGGTGTAAATGACGCTTTCCAATTATAGCCTTCCCTGATGCTTCGGGAAAGTATCAAACGATACATTTGTCGGATTTTCTCATTCAGATGTTCCGGACCTTCTCCTTCCCGATGCCTTCCGCCGATACGCACGCCGGACAACAGCCGTCGCAGCCGCTTGGATGCCGGGTCATGCTCTATATTCTCCACTTCGTCCTCATAGCCCAGCTGGGGCTGGACGTTCTGCCTGTTCATCATCCTATTCATCCACGCGGAGAATTTTCTGTAGAGGCTGGGCAGCACTTTACCAAACCGGAACAGAACGTATAGCATGCCGATCCCGATCACGGTGAACACGCCATAAATCAGCACTTGCTCCAGAACTTTCATCCACTGGCTGGGCGGCTTGGTTTCTTCATCGAGAAACGGCATCTCGGGAGGAGGCTCCGACATGGAAGGCGGCTCCGGCGCTTGCTCTGCACCCGAGCTGAACCATCCGGAGATCCAGGCGGCGATCCCCCTCGCCATATCGGAGACCCACTGCTGCAGCTGCGGAAGAAAAGCGACCAGCGCAATAAGGATCAGCAAAACGAGGATAAACCAGCGATTGTAGCGCAGCACGCGCCGTTCCAGCACGGGCTGGTCATTGCCTGGCAGCGTTTCGTCCAGCACGTATTGCCGGTTGACGATCAGCAGGGTCAATCCTAA
Source organism: Paenibacillus sp. CR_12 (assembly GCF_041953985.1). Classification (NCBI taxonomy): domain Bacteria; kingdom Bacillati; phylum Bacillota; class Bacilli; order Caryophanales; family Paenibacillaceae; genus Paenibacillus; species Paenibacillus sp. CR_12. The sequence goes on from NZ_JAVFHO010000002.1 coordinate 1,071,175, forward strand.
CGCAGCCGCTCCCATCCAGGTCAGAGACGATATTCCGCCGCGGAAGGAGTCCATGAAACTGAGAAAAAAGCTGCTGACCCCGTACAGAATCAACCCAATAAGGAAGTATGTTCCCGGGAACATCAAATTCCAGTTCACCTGCTCCATTCGGCTTCCGCGAATACTGGCAATAAACAACAGCGGGATAACGTAAGCAAGGGCGATATCAACCCTTACAAAGGCAACGGATACAGCAACGGAAACCAGGCAAGCCCATACGAACGCTTTGAACTGACGATCCATGTTGAACCAATGTGCACCTGCGTAGCCCAGGACGTACCCGCCTAAAACCAGTGCAGGCCATATCCATCGATACGATTCAGGCAGCAGATAGAATGCCGGGATGAAGAGCACCGGGAAATACAATATACACTCCACTAATCCCTGCAAAAAAGCCCTTATAAATCCGGAGCCTCGGCTGGTCATGCGGACACCTCCTTCGCGGGAGAAGGCACGTCGCTGAGAAGGAATACCTGGATCGTGTGCCCGTTATCCCGGAATCGCTGAAACATCTCTTCCAGCCTGGGACTGACGTAAGTGCTCAGAATGAGGATATCTTTAGCTTCTTCATGTCGCGACAGCTCGTGGGCCAAATAATCATGAAAAGAAAGCCGGCGGGTCAGCTCCAGCCTGGCCAGCATTTCGAATATCAGCTCCTGCTGCATCATGCCGCCTGCGACCGGAACAAATGCTTCATCGCTTGAATCCTCGCCAAGGGTTCCATTGGTCCCCATCCCGATCTCCATGCCCTGTGACAATAAATGCGCCGTAATGCCGGCAGCCAGGCGGATGCCATATTCAATGGCCTCCGGACGCGTTGCCTTGCTCCACATCTGCTCATGATCTTCAATATTCAAATAGATGAAGAGCCGGCTGTCCGCGGTCGTATCCCGCCTGTGAACCTGCAGGGTTCCCGTCCGTGCAGTCGCTTTCCATTGGATATCCTTAAGCGGATCACCGTCCCGATATTCGCGAACGCCCGATATCAGGAACGGATCCTCCATGATCCATCTGCGGACCAGCATCTCCCCCATCCAGGTCTGAACCGGGAGCTCCATGTCCGACGCATCCATCGGCATCGGATACACGATAATTCCGCCGGACAGGGTCTTGCTCTGGACAACCGACTCCATGCCGACCAGATCCCCTGTCGTCATCGATACCGTTCCCAGCTTGTACAAACCTCTTCTTTTCGCGGTAATTCGATGTCTTCGAAGAATCTTGGTCCACGGCAGCAGACTGAAGAAGCTCTTATGGTTCTGATTGAATTGCCCCTCGCTGATGTCCAGGTTCAATTGGTTATCGAACGCCAGACCCGAGCGGAACTGGGATTCTACCCGAAGCCAGGGCACCGGCAGCGCTTTACGGTTCTCGATGATTTCGATCAATTCCACGGAATCTCCCTCATAGCAGGTCGATACCTTGAAGGAACGGCTGTAGTTCAGCTTTTGGAGTGCCGTCCGTTTGAAAATCTTGCCCTGCACGACTACAACTACAGCAGCGATCAACAATATCCAGTAGGCTCCCATCGCCATCGCCCCCTACGACGAGATGCCTTCTTCTGTCGGTACGGCAACCTGCTGCAGCAATCGTTGGATCACTTCTTCTGACGCAGTCGCGCCGCCGCGGTTGTGGAGCGTCCCCCGCAGCTTCAAGCGGTGCGCCCACGTCGGCACGGCGAGTTCCTTCACGTCATCAGGCGTAACGAACTCTCTCCCGTTCAGGACGGCCTGTACCTGCACCGCCTTCAATAATGCCTGGCAGCCCCTCGGGCTTACGCCGGAGGCGACGGCTTCATCCCGTCTCGAATGCTCGGAAAGCGCAACGATATAAGCCAACATCTCATCGCTGACATGTACTTTGCTGACGATATGCCTGGCTTGTACGATGCTGTCGGACGCTGCGATGGCCGTCAGGGATTCCAGCGGCTGTTCGTCTTTGAAGCGCTTCAAAATATTCACGCTTTCCTCCGAGGTAGGATACCCCATGTTCAGTTTGAATAAAAAGCGGTCCAGCTGTGCCTCCGGCAGCGGAAACGTTCCCTGCTGCTCCAGCGGGTTCTGCGTGGCGATGACCAGAAACGGTTCTTTCAGTTGATGGGTTACTCCGTCGATGCTGATCTGGCGCTCCTCCATGCACTCGAGCAGGCTGGACTGCGTACGAGGCGTCGCCCTGTTGATTTCATCAGCGAGCAGGATATTGGTGAACAGGGGACCGGGACGGAATTCAAACGTCGCGGATTGTTGATTATAGAAATAAATGCCGCTCAGATCGGACGGCAGCAAATCCGGCGTAAACTGCACTCGCTTAAACGTGCAATCAATCGACCTGGAGATGGATTTGGCCAACAGCGTCTTCCCGGTTCCCGGAACATCTTCCAGCAGTACATGACCCGATGTGACCATGGCAATAAACAATCTGTCGATCAGCTGCTCCTTGCCTACCATAACTTTGGAAACGTTTGCCCGAATGTCGTCGGCAAGACGGCGGACGCCATGATAATCTGTAATGATTGTAACCACCCCTTATGTAGTTTAACTTAACAACAAAGTTCGTCACGACATCCCATAATTCCTGTTATTCGGGACAAAATAAGACCGATTAGCCAAGTTTGGCCAAGCCTTCAATGACCAGGGCGCGCCTCTTCCAATAACGCCAAGAAGCCGTCCAAGGACGGCTCCCGGGAAATCACCCTCAGTAGGGGATACTCATGCCGTGTTGTATTAGCCGATAAAATGAAGCCCATTTTATTCTGACGGCCTGTTTTCCTCCGCGGAATCCGAGCCGCTTTCCGGAATCAACAGTTTAGCCAGCTCCGATTCCGCCTGCTCTCGGCTGTCGATCCGGATGTCGATATAATGCTTGACCTCAGGCGCCTTTGCATAATACGGTTCCAGAGAGGCAGCCCATTTCTTATAGTCCGGGTGCCCGCGGAAGCCGATCAGGTGATCCTTAATGCCGCTCCAGCGGACAAGGAATATATATTCATCCCGGTTCTCCACGCACTTGTGAAGTTCATGGCCTACATACCCCTTTTTGGATAACAATACGCCGGAAGCCTCCCGAAAGGCACTTTCGAATTCGCTTGCCAGCCCAGGTTTAATATAAAGAATGGCTGATTCCAGTATCATAACGTTCCCCCTCTTTCGACATCGATCCGATCAACGGTAAGGCAGCGCTTCAGACTTCGCAGCACCAGGCTATGAAAACAAGTAGGTGCAGTCAAGTATATGCTGGTATAATGAGAAGAATGAATATACGAATGAGGATGAGACTAACATGGCATTCGGCATCTCGAAGCAGGAATTACAGCAATGGAAACAGAAAGTCGCCAAAGGCGATATCGCGTTTTTAACCCATTATTGGTACGACAAGCGGTTTCCGGAGTTTCATACCGTAACCAAAGTAGGCTGCTCGGATATTCAGCGCCTGAAGGACTGGTGCATATCCAATGGATTAAATCCGCAGTATATCCATCACCGCCAGCCATACCCGCATTTTGACCTGATCGGTCCCAAGCAAACGGAATTGCTGCAAAAATATAAACTCGAAGATCATATCACGAGATTCGGTCTGTCATAACGTCTAGTCGCTCGACTTGAATTCAAGGTGACAGTCCGCTGATAGCACAGAAAACCCGCCTTGATCCACGGTATCGCTCCATACATTCCGTGCCCGATCAGGCGGGTTCTTTAGTCATCATGTCAAGGCCTGGACCATGCCAATATTCCAGCCTGGCTCATAACATTATGTTACGGCTTGGCTTGTCATCTTTTTCAGCGTTTTATGGATCCAGATCGCAGCCGTTGCGCCTTCCCCCATCGCCACGGTGGTTAATTCGGAATGGACGCCCAGGTCGCCTGCAGCCCACAGCAGTTCGACGTTCGTCATTTTGGATCGGGGATCGGTCTTCACATGCCGGTTGTGCTCCAGTTCCGCCCCCAACTGCTCGGCCAATTCGGAATAGATCATGTTCCCTCCAAAGGAAATGAAACCGCGCTCCGCGCGGATGATGCTGCCGTCTTCCAGCACGACCGCCGACAGGATGCCGCCTTCCTCCTGAATTTCGGTTACTCTTTTCTCTATATACGGAATCCCAAGATTCGCTAACTGCGTCATGTTCTCGGACGAAGCCGGCTGTCCCTCATGATTGACATAGATGATTTCCTTCGCCCGCTCGGATAACAAAATGGACATATTGGCACCGGGATCGCCCGATCCCAGCACAACGGTTTTTCGATCCTGAATTTCATACCCATCGCAATCGGGACATACAAAAACGGATGTGCCCAGCGTAGACATCAGGCCCGGCAGCTTGGGAAAGCGATCCATCAAGCCTGTTGCAAGCAGCATGCTTTTTGCCCTGTACCTGGTTCCGTCTTTACCGGTTAACACAAAACACTTCGCTTCATCCCGTTCGGCCTTCCGTATATCATCGGCTGCAAACGCAACGCCCACGGCCTCCGCCTGCTTCCGCCCTCGCTGTCTGAGCTCTTCACCGGACACCCCTTCCGGCCATCCTAGTATGTTGCGGTAGCTCTTGCAGATGGTGGAACGCCCCGTTCCCCGGTCGATGACCAGTACATCGTAGGCCGAATACCGTCCCAGTTGTATAGCTGCCTGCAGACCTGCAATTCCGCCGCCAACAATAATGCAATCTTTCACGTCTCTGTCCATCATGTAGGTTTATCCACTCATTTCTGTATCGAATTAAGAGCTAAAAACTCTTGTGATCAACGCATGCTTCCCGAATAGAGATACACCCTAATATTTAACCAATCCGATGCGATTTACTCCTGATCAATCAAATAACCCCCGGCACATCATGCCGAGGGCTATTCAATAAGGCCTTTACAGGAGAAACTGTCCTGCTAATGCGCCAATGATGACAACAAGCCACGGGGGACTCTTCCAGAACATCAGCATCCCGAACAGTCCCGCGCCGATCACAAATTCAAGCGGACCGTGGATGGAGGAAGTCCATATGGGATGGTACAAAGCGGCCAGCAGAATTCCGACCACAGCCGCGTTCATGCCTGTCAGCATGCCCTGCAGTTTCGGGTTTCTTCTGATACCGTTCCAGAATGGCATGGCTCCTACCATGAGCAGAAATCCGGGCAAAAAGATGGCAAGCGTGGCAACGATGCCTCCGGGTATTCCCTGAATCAGGACCCCAAGATAAGCGGCAAATGTAAACAACGGGCCAGGAACCGCTTGTGTCGCCCCGTAACCGGTTAGAAAATCCTCTTTAGACATCCATCCGTTCAGTACCGTCTCGCTTTCCAGCAGCGGAAGAACGACATGCCCTCCGCCGAATACAAGCGATCCGGCACGGTAGAAGCTGTCCACGATGGCTACCCATCCATTATCGGTTATCCCTTTAAGGAGCGGGAGACCTACTAACATAACGACAAACGCTCCCAGGCAAAAGAGTCCGGCTCTCCGTCCGATCGGCATTTTCATATCGGGTGTTGCCTCTTCGTTTGCTTGACGCTTGAACAGCCACAATCCCGATAGGCCAGCTAGAGCGATCACCGTCACTTGAGACACGGGACTCTGCCACAGCAGCACGACGGCCATGGCGATTAACGCTACAGCTGCCCGGACAGGGCCTGAGGCCAGCTTTCCTGCCATACCGAGCACCGCTTGCGCTACGATGGCTACCGCGACGATTTTAAGTCCCTGAATCCAGCCTGCCGAGCCGGGATCGAAGGTTTGCATCAGATAGGCAAAAATCATAAGCATGAGCACGGACGGCAGCGTGAAGCCGAGCCAGGCGACAAGTCCGCCCCAGAGTCCGGCTCTCATAACCCCAACGCCAATGCCTACCTGGCTGCTGGCAGGTCCGGGAAGGAACTGGGCCAAGGCCACCAGATCCGCGTAGCTTTTCTCATCCAGCCATTGTTTGCGCCGTACGTAGGTCTGGTGAAAGTATCCGAGATGGGCAATCGGCCCGCCAAATGAAGTAAGTCCCAGCTGCAGAGCAGTCCACCAGGTTTCGCCGAGCGCACGCCACCTTCCGGACGGTTGTCTGTTGCCAACTTGAGACTGTGTTTGCTCTTTATCTGTCTGTAGATTCAAGATACCATCGCTCCCCGTTTGCTTGGTGTAATGTGATAGAACTCTTAACCCGTTCAGTCTTAAGTATATAGATCATCTTTATCAAATTTCAGAGTATACCATATTCTCATGATCAATCTACCCATTTATGTAAACGCAATGTAAATTTTTCAGACTTGAATGCTTCGCGTGAATGTCCGCACATGCATTAAAAAAAGAGCGATCCAACTGGAGTATCTCCATGGATCGCTCTTCATATCGTTCTAATAGCATGATGCATCACCAGATGCTGACTTCTGCAGCTTTAAGCCTCCGTCTTCGTTTCGTCAGGAACGGACAGATAACCTGGCTTCGCTGCCCCAAAACCAAAGATGAACAACACCACGACAACGGCGGACAGCACCGTCAGAGGCACCTTCCACCCTCCCGTTGCGTCATGCAGGAACCCGATCAGCATCGGACCGACGGCAGCCAGCAAATAACCCAACGACTGGGCCATGCCCGATAACGCGGCGGCTTCGTGGGCCGTTTTGGTACGAAGGGTGAAGAACATCAGGGACAAACTGAAATTCGCCCCGCCCGAAATACCTACCAGCATCACCCATAGGAGATTCAATGAAGACATGCCGGATAACAAACCGGCATAACCGATCAGCATGGACAATGCAGAGATCGTTACCAGTACGCGCTGGTTCGGATTCCGGCCGGCCAGGACTGGAATGACGAAGGAAAACGGCAGGCTGACAAATTGGAGAATCGAGAGCATCCATCCTGCGGCGCCGTAATCCATGCCTTGGCTTCTCAGAATCTCGGGCAGCCAAGAGATGTTCACGTAGAACGTAAACGATTGAAGCCCCATAAATAAAGTAATATACCAAGCAAGCGGCGACTTCAGCACGCTCTGCTGCTTCGAAGCAGCCGAACTGACCTCAGCGGTTTTTCCGGAACTGCGGCGCTGGATCAGCCATACGATCATCGCCAATATGGACAAGGATCCCCAAATTAACAGGGAGCCCTGCCAACCAAGCCCGGCTTGGGTAGCCAGCGGAATGCTGACCCCCGATGCAATCGCGGCGAGCAGGTTCATCGAGGCGGAGTAGGTGCCTGTCATCAAACCGATATGGCGCGGGAAGTCCCGCTTGACCAGACTCGGGAGCAGCACGTTCCCGACGGCTATGGCCATACCTAGAAATGCGGTACCTATCAACAGCGTATAGGGAGACGATATCGAGCGTATGCCGATGCCGAAAGTCAGCACGACCATACTCAGCAGAAGGGTTGTCTCCAGTCCCCATTTTTTGGCCATGGCCGGCGCCATCGGCGACAGTAAAGCAAAGGCTAATAGCGGCAGCGTTGTCAGCATGCCTGCCAATGTGTTCGAAATTCCCGTATCCTCTCGAATGATTCCGATCAGCGGACCTACCGAAGTAATCGCCGCCCTGAGGTTAATGGCAATAAGGATGATGCCTGCAAAGATCAACCATGTGCGCCCTGTGGAATTGGTGTTTGGATCTATCGATGTTCTTGATGTCATGACATGGACTCCTTACTTTTCATGCGATATGTAAAAATAAACTTATCCGAGTTTATCACAAACCCGGACTTTAGGCCATAGCCCCGGGAGGTCAACATCCTGGCGGCAATGTCATGTAATAACGCATGGACGCACCGAAGAGCCCTACACAACCGGGCTCCAGGCATACACGGATAATTTTTGGACATCGCGAATCAATTCATTATACCGGTTCAGGATATCCTCGGTTGCAGCATGGCGGAACTGCTCAAAGATCCCCATGCACCGCAGCATCCCGTTATCGCTTTTGATTCTGATCGAATACTCGAGACTGTCCAGGATATAGGATAAACCGCGATCATACTGTTTGGCATTTAAATAGTATATCCCTAATTCGGCGAGAAGGCGGGTGTATTGATTTAATGTTACGTGTACATTAATGCTGCTGATTTGGTTTTTCTGCGGTTTGTAAATAAAATGCTGTTTAAAACGTTCAAGTATATAGTCTACACTGAACCGGTGTCGATTTGCTGCAAGTACAATATGACACAGTGCCACAAAGATTTCATCTTCTCTTGATTCGATGTATTTTACATAATCAGGAAAAATGCTAAAGTCACCAGCCAAGATGGAAAACAAGTAGCGGTTGGCTTCAGCCCATTCACTAAACTGCTTTATGACTCTACATTCATCTTCGGTAGGGTCTTTAATCCAATCAGGCTTTTCGTATAACCGTGTATAGGACAAAGCTTGTTCATAATCCCCACGTTCACCATAACTATTTTCTCGAGCTAAGTATGAATACAAGATATAAAAAACTAAAGGTTGATTACCTATATATTCATTGTATTGATTCTGATATCTAATCATGGCTTTTGATCCCATTCTTATAGCTAAATCGTCCACTTTATCCCATTGGCCTAATGAACCATTTACGTTAATTAATTCTACATATGCATCAAGTTGATACGCTTCTTCCAACCGTTCAATGTAAGGCTCAAATAGCACAACAGCCCGCCAGTTCGATTCTTGACTATCACTTAACCTTTGTAAAAAAAGACGGTAGTGACACAGGGCGAGCCTTTCAGAGTGTTGGAATTTTTCACTTTCGGCAACACATTCATATAAAACTGCCGCAGCTTTATAATTTTTTTCGTTATATAATAATTCCGCCAATTCAAATAACATCGGGGCGTAAGTGATGTTTTCCATTGCCATTCGGGCTGCTAATTGCATACAATCCAGTTTATCTAATTCTATACATCGTTGAAGAAAAGCTCCAAGTCGTCTCCAGTCAGGGGTTGTATGAAAGATACATTCGAATATATATCTTTCATAAAAATGACCTTCACTAAATCCTATACAGGCGGTGATAAGGTCCAGTTGATTCATTGACATTGGACGATTCCCATTAAGTATGCTGCTTAAAGATCCACTGTTAATACTAGATATCTTTGCAAACTGATTAATTGTCAAACCATGTTCTTGCAAATATCTAGCTATTTCTCCGCGAATCGTGGCTGTCGTCTCCAAGTAACAACACCCCCAGAAAAATCTATAAACTTAGCCTTTCCCTTTACACTTGAGGGCTCCAGGCATACACGGATAATTTTTGGACATCGCGAATCAGTTCATTATACCGTTTTAGTATATCCTCGGTTGCAGCATGGCGGAACTGCTCAAAGATCCCCATGCACCGCAGCATCCCTCTGTCACTATTGATTTTTATCGAGTACTCCATGCTGTCAACGATATAAACTAAACCACGATTAAACTTTTTGGAGTTCAAATAGTATATGCCTAGCTCGGTAAGGAGGCGAGCATGTTGATTCATCGTAACTTGCTCACTTACCTTGCCTAGTTGATTTCGTTGTGGTTTATATATTAGATACTCCCGAAACCGCTCTATAATATAATCGATGTTGATGCGATGTCGATTAGCTGCTACCACAATATTGCATAAGGCCGGAAAAATTTCATCAGTTCTAGATTCAACATAGTTTACATATTCAGAAAGAGCGTCAGAATGTCCAGACATTAACCTATATAGGTAACGATTCGCTCTCGCCCATTCTTTAAATTGTTTAATAATTATTATTTCCTGTTCTGAGGGCGTCTTTATCCAATCCGGGTTCTCATACAGGGACAGGTAACTTAATGCTTCTCCAAAGTTTCCAGATTCACGACAGACACTCGCCAGAATGAGAAATGAATAGAGTATGTAAAAAACTACAGGCTTTTCCTGCTCATCATTCATGATTGCAGTGTTAAAGTTATTCTTATATTGCAGTCTTGCTATTTGACCCATTTTTTTAGCTAGGACTTCCACAGTATCCCACCGTAGAAGTGAAATGTTCACATTAATAAGTTTTCTATATGCGTCTAATTGGTAATTTTCATCTAGCCTATTGATATATTGCTCAAATGATACTGCCAGTTTTAAGTTATCATCCACGTTATCACTTAACTCCACCATAAAGAGACGATAGTGACATAGTGCAAGCCTTTCTGAATGCTGGAATTTTTCACTTTCAGCCACACATTCATAAAGCAATGCAGCAGCTTTATACTTTTCTTCTTTAAAAAACACCTCTGCCATTTCGAAAAGCATTGGTACGTAATTGATGTTTTCCAACGTCATTCGTGCAGCTCTATGCAAACAATCCAATTTATCCAGTTCAGCACACCGTTCAAGAAAAGGCCCAAGCCTCCGCCAATCCGGAGTGGTACGAAAAATACTTTCTGTTATATAAAGTTCATAGAAGTGCCCCTCTTCAATCTCCATCCCTTTGGTAATCCGGTCTAACTGGTTCATAGACATGGGACGATTACCATTCAAGATATTACTAAGTGTTCCGCTGTTAATGCCGGATATCCTCGAAAATTGGTTAATCGTCATACGATGATTCTGCAAATACCTTACTATTTCTCCGCGAATCGTGGCTGTCGTCTCCAAGTAACAACACCCCCAGATGGAAAACCAAATATTAGTAATTAAATGCTAATATTTTATAACATTAGAATCAACCATTTTTATGATGTAAATTTGAAATAAATAGTTTAGATTCCTTCCTCACTTCAACTGTAAATGATCAAGACATAAATAAAAGATGACTTCAGAATATCCGAAGCCATCACTTTATGAGATCATCTTCTATAAAATTTATTAAGATAGCTAAAAGCAAGCATTAAAAACTTAAGTTGTTCCTATTCCATGATTACTTAAAGACTTCATCATTTCATTAGGGATATTACTTTCTGCATTTACAATTAAACTTGGAGTTGCAATCGTTAAAATAATGCTACAGAGGATAAATAGAGAAGCCAATCTTCTTTTCATTAATGTATTCACCTCGCTAATTGATTTTATCGCATTTTTTGTTCAATTTAGTGGAATACGACGAAACTTCGCAAATATTCACGAATTACGCCTTGTATAATTGTAATAGAATCTACCAGGCTTTCCAAGATAATTATGCTACATTATGATAACAAAAATCTAGACTGAAGATTAAGATAAGAGATTTTCTTAGTTAATACTTAAGGGCAAGACCTATTTTTTCTTCATTCAACTTCTGTACTTCACATACTAATTTTCTATATTTTTGTTGTAAGTCAATTGTAGAAAACTCTCGGAATTGTTCAAATAATGCCATACATCTTAACATTCCATTGTCATTGTTTATAGCTATTGATTGCTGTAAACTTTCTAAAATAAATTGTAACCCTTTTTCAAAGTGCTTTAAATTCAAATAATATATTCCCAATTCTGTTAACAACCTTGTATATCGATCAGCAGTAATTTGTTGAATAATTTCCCCTATATGATTCCGTTGCTCTTTGAATTCAATATATCCCTTAAATCTTTCTAAAATATGGTCAACTTGCAGTTGATATCTATTTGCAGCAATCATGATATTACAAATTGCAAGAAATATTTCGTCTTCCTTATCAGCAATGTAATTTACATATTCAGAAAGAGCTCCGTTATTTCCAGCCATTAGTTTATAAAGAAATCTGTTTGCTTCCGCCCACTCATTAAATTGATTAATAATACGACGCTCTTCTTCATTTGGCTGTTCTTTGAGCCATTCCGGTTCGGAGTACATTGAAACATATTCCAGTGCTAAATCAATTTCTCCACGTTCATAACAAACAGTGGCTTTTACTAAGTATGAATATAACATATAGAACACAACTGGTTTCTTCCCACTAACTTCTTGTCCAACCCTTCCTACTTCAAATTGATACTGAATTGAGGCAATTCTTCCCATCTTATGGGCTAACTCTTCAACTTTGCTCCACCTATTTAACGATACATTTAAGTTAATAAGCTCTTTTAGCGCATCCAATTGATAAACTTCATCTAATCGATCAATATAAGGTTCGAAGTATACTGCAGCCCGCGAATTCATTTCCTGATCATCCGTAAGCCCAAGCGTAAACAACCGATACTGACAAAGGGCCAGCCGCTCCGAATGCTGGAATCTTTCGCTCTCAGCCACACTCCTGTATAGCAGCACGGCCGCCTCATGCTTCCCCTCTTTGAAAAAAACCTCGGCTGTTTCAAAGAGCAGCGGGGAGTATGAAATATTATCCATCGTCATTCGGACAGCCTTGTCCAAACAGTCCAGCTTCCCCAGTTCCGCGCACCTGTGAAGAAACGGTCCCAGTCGACGCCAATCCGGCGTAGCATGAAAAATACATTCATCTATGTATAACTCGTAGAAATAACCCTCTTCCAGACCCATGCCTGACGTAATTCGGTCCAGTTGCTGCATGGAAATCGGGCGGTTCCCATTCAGAATATTGCTGAGTGTGCCGCTGTTGACCTCCGATATTTCAGCAAACCGATTAATCGTCATTTCGTTCTTATGTAGAAACTCTTCCATTTGTTCGCGAATCGTGGCTGTCATTTCCAAGCTAACACCACCCTCCAGGATCAGAACCCAAATATTAGTATATTTCTCTATACAGTAATCATATTAATTAATATTCCAGCGGTCAATACTTATTTACGTCATTTTTTTACATAAAATACCCAATAAGATTTAAAAATGCCAATTTCCTTGTAAATCTTATTCTATTTATATATCGTCAAATGAAATGACACGATGAGAAAAAGCGCTCCGAAATTTTCGGAAGCGCTTTTTTTTTGCTGAATCTATGAACATCTTATTAATCTTCTGATCAAAGATTCCTTGTCTTGAAGTAGAATTTCACCCTAGAACCAAACGATCATCGGACAGCTTATGGCCGCTAATCTGCTCAAATTCCCCAAGCAGCTGCTCCACGGTCAGGGATTTCTTGCGCTCTTCGTCCACATCCAGAATGATGCGCCCCTTATCCATCATAATGAGACGATTGCCAAGACGGATGGCTTGCTCCATGTTATGTGTAACCATGAGCGTGGTCAGCTTCATGTCGCGTACGATGTCATCGGTTATTCGGGTAATCAGCTCCGCACGAGCCGGATCGAGCGCTGCCGTATGTTCATCGAGCAGCAGGATTTGGGGCTGCGTGAAGGTTGCCATCAGCAAACTTAACGCTTGACGTTCCCCTCCCGACAGCATCCCTACTTTGGCTCGGAGCCGATCCTCGAGTCCAATGCCAAGCCGCTCTAAATGTTTGCGGAAGCCGGCCCGCTTGGATGCTGTAACGCCTATGCTGAGCCCGCGGGATTGGCCGCGACGATATGCCATCGCCAGATTCTCTTCAATGGTCATATGCGGCGCTGTGCCCGCCATCGGATCCTGAAATACCCGGCCGATCCAGCGGCTGCGACGGAATTCCGGCAGATGGCCGATCGAAGTGCCGTCAATGCGCACTTCACCCGCGTCCGGCTTCATTACCCCGGAAATGATATTCATCAGCGTGGATTTGCCCGCACCATTACTTCCGATAACCGTCACGAAATCCCCCGGCTTCAAGTGAAGGTTGACATCCATCAAAGCGATCTTCTCATCCACCGTCCCCGGGTTAAACAGCTTGGACACATGGTTCATTTCCAGCATCAGAGCGCACCTCCTTTGGTTTTCCCTTGCGTAGCTAACAGCTCGGTTGAGCGCCTCCGTGCCTGTGAACGCTGCTTCATCGCCCGATTGATGGTCGGAACCACGAGAGCGATAATGACGATGATCGCCGTGATCAATTTTAAATCCGAAGCTTCGAGCCATGGAATCTCATAAGCAGCAGCAACGACAATCCGATAGATAATCGAACCGCAGACGACAGCCAGCGTTGTCCGGAATACCGAGCCGGTTCCCAGAACAGCCTCACCAATGATAACGGACGCCAAGCCAATGACAATCATCCCGATGCCGGAGCTGATGTCGGCAAAACTGGACTGCTGGGCAACTACGGCCCCGGATAGGGCCACAAGCCCGTTCGAGATGCTGAGGCCCAGAATGGTTGTGGTGTCCGTATTCGCACCAAAGCTGCGGATCATCCGCTTGTTATCCCCTGTCGCACGCAGGGCAAGACCTAGATCCGTACGGAAGAATGCATCCAGCAGCAGCTTGCCGATGATCACAATCACTAACATAATATAGATCGGATCGATGGATCCGAAGATATTCGCTTCCTGGCTCAACGAAATATTAGGTTTGCCCATGATCCTCATATTGATTGAATACAGCGCAATCATCATAATAATGCCCGAGAGCAAACCGTTGATTTTACCCTTGGTGTGCAGCAGGCCTGTACAGATACCGGCTAACATACCTCCGGCAAATGCGGCCAGCGTGGCAAGCCATGGATTTACACCGTTGGTAATCAGAATCGCCGCAATCGCTGCGCCTGTCGTAAAACTTCCATCCACCGTCAGATCCGGAAAATCCAGAATCCGGAACGTAATATACACGCCAAGTGCCATCAGCGCATACAGCAGCCCCAATTCAATCGGACCATCCAGCCTCATCACGAAATCCAGCATGTCATGACCTCCTTAAGGATTAAGAAGTAAGGCGCGGGCTGTTATCTCCGCGCCTTACCGTTACTCGATGATGTTGTTGTCCGGGTCCTTGACTTCCTGTTTCATGGCGTCGGTCACTTCAATACCATAGTCAGCCGCAACCTTCGTGTTCAGGATCAGATCCAGCTTATCCGGCTTCGTAACTTCCATGTCCGCCGGATTCTTGCCGTTTTTCAGGATCTCTACGGCCATTTGTCCAACCTGATAGCCGTGGTCGTAGTACTTAAAGCCAACGGTTGCAAAAGCCCCCTTCTCCACCGTATCGCGGTCGCTGGAGAAGAACGGAATTTTATTCTTTTGTGCCGTTTGGATAATGGCATCCACGCCGCTTACAACAACGTTATCCAAGGTAATATAGTAAGCATCGACCTTGCCGACTAACGACTCTGCCGCCTGCTTCACTTCCGATGTATTTGTGACAGCTGCCTTCACCAGCTCAATGCCATGCTCGGCAAGTGCCTCCTCTGCCGTTTTAGCCATGACTACTGCATTGGCTTCCCCTTCATTAATGACCAGACCGATCTTCTTCACATTCGGGAAGTTGGTGCTGATGAAATCCATCAGCTGCTTCGCTGCTTCCGGGTTGGTATCCGATGCCCCGGTGATGTTGCCGCCCGGCTTCTGCAAATCGCTCACCAGCTTTGCGTCAACCGGATCAGTTACCGCTGCGAACAGCACCGGCTTCTCCTTCACGTTCTCAGCTACAGCCTGCGCCGACGGGGTTGCAATTGCGATCACCAGATCCGCTTTCGTATCCTTCAACTTCTGTCCGATCGAGAGGTTGTTCGCCGGGTCACCTTGTGCATTGTTGTAATCAATCTTCAGCGTTTTGTCATCCTCCGAGATTCCAGCGTCCTTCAATGCTGCCAGAATGCCTTCCCGCGTTGCATCCAAGGATGGATGCTCTACGATCTGCGAAATCGCGATGCTGTAGGATTTCTTCTCGGCATCTCCGCCGCTGCCCGTTTGAGTCGCTCCGCCGCCTTCCGGCTTGTCCCCGCAGCCTACTGCCGTAACCAGCAGTGCGGAGAGTGTAAGTGATAACCACATTTTTCTCTTCATCATGAATCCCCTCTCTTTTATTAACCGCTTCAATAATTTTCTACATAAAGCGACAACGCTTCCCCGCTTTCACAGACGAAAGCATTAAAGTCAAAAAATAAGTCGTTCCTATTGAACAACGGTCTATTATGAACATTTTATATGTACCCAATTGTATTCGTCAATCAAGATTTTCTAAGGGAGGATGCTTTCCATAAAGAACATCCCCGGATCTCATACGTCTCCGGGGATGCCAGTATAACGAAACCATATTTATATAGTAGAAAAAATCTTACAATAACCTCTACAGAATGGAACGGCCCTGCATGGTCGCAAGCCAAGCATCTGCCATAAGAGCATGCCCTGCAGGCGATGGATGCACGCCATCGGGCGCCCAATAACTCATCTCAATCTTGGAGCTGGCTGCAGCGAATATGCCGTCGAGCGGAACGTACAAGGTTTCAAATTCGCGCGACAATTCGCGAACGGCCTGAATTTTGGGATCCAGATCTTCTCGCCATTCCTTCTTCGCTTCCGTAACGGGCAGCAGGAAGGGCTCCATGAGAATGAAACTGGCGCCGGTCAACTCGCGGGTTTGGATTAGCAGCTCCCTGTAGCCTTCATAATAAGCTTCCACGGACGTGGTTTCGCCGCGATTAAACCTCCTGCCGGTTTCATTGATGCCGACCAGGATGGATACCCATGTCGGATCCAGATCGATGCAATCTTCCTCCCAGCGCCCCCGCAGATCGACGACCCGGTTGCCGCTGATTCCCCGGTTTACAAAACGCAGCCTTTTCAAAGGCAGCTCCATACCTAGCCGGGCAGCAGCCATCAGCGCGTATCCATGCCCTAAACTGTCCGACTCCTCGTAATTTCGCCCGCAATCGGTGATGCTGTCGCCCTGAAACAATACGAGTGCATTTTGCTCGATATGTACCATGCTGTTCAACGCCTCCAATAATGAAAGTGTTCACCTGCTCACCCCTTCATCATAACCGCTTTCAAGCATTCCTGAAACCCCTTAAATTCACATATCATGGCAAACTTTCTATACATTTAAGTTGACTATGTGGAATGAATTCACTACAATTCTATAGGTATACGTATGGCTGAATCTTAAAAAGAACAGGTGATTAAATCATGTCAGAGCAACAGAACTATCAGATCCTTCTCTATTATAAATTTGTTCAAATCCCGGACCCTGAAGCGTTCAAAGACGAGCATTTGCAATACTGCAAAGATCTCGGGCTCAAAGGACGCATCCTGGTTGCCTCCGAAGGCATCAATGGTACGGTATCCGGTACGGTTGAACAAACTGAGCAATATATGCAGGATATGCACGCCAATCCGCTATTTGCGGACATGGTGTTTAAGATTGACCCATCCGAAGGGCATGCCTTCAAAAAGATGTTTGTCCGTCACCGCGAAGAACTCGTTACGTTCCGTGTCGAGGATGAACTCGACCCTAACGTGGTCAGCGGAAAACGCCTATCGCCCCAGGAATTCTTTGAACACTTGCAGCGTGATGATGTCATCGTCATCGACGGACGGAATGATTATGAGTATGATATCGGTCATTTCCGCAATGCGATAAGACCAGAGGTGCAATCCTTCCGGGAGTTTCCGGAATGGATTCGCGAGAACCTGAGCGAGCACAAGGATAAAACCATCCTGACTTACTGCACAGGGGGCATCCGGTGCGAGAAACTGACCGGATTTATGCTCAAGGAAGGCTTCAAAGACGTTGCCCAGCTTGAGGGCGGCATTGTCACCTACGGGAAAGATCCTGAAGTACAGGGCCGTCTCTTCGATGGAAAATGTTATGTATTTGATGAGCGCATTTCCGTTCCGATCAATCAAACGGACGAGGATGTTATCGTGGGCAAATGCCACCATTGCGGAAAGCCCGAAGATCGGTATATCAACTGCGATAATGACGCCTGCCACCTGCAGCATGTGTGCTGCGAAGAGTGTGAGGAGCTTCATCATGGCTGCTGCTCCGCGGAGTGCGAAGAAATCGTTGCTGCAAGCCACAATGCTTCCTAATCCAATCAAGGCATGTATCAATAACCAAACGAAAGGGCAAGGCGCGAATCATTCGCGCCTTGCCCTTTTACTATACGTTCTCGTCTGCATTCAGACGTATTAAATATCGTGGAAAACAGCCAATTCAGCTTCGATAGCAGCTTTGATCTTCTCGACGCATTCTTCCGTCGTTGCCGCGAATACACGTTTACCATTCACCAGTGCATATGGCCGCAGCTTGCATAGACCGCAAAGATTCATGCAATCCGCCCGCAGGACAGCGATTTCGGGATACAATTCCTCAAGATGCTCAAGTTCCAAAGCACTCATCAAGTTGCTGTCGCATATTTCCACAACAACAATCCCCATCCCCATCTTTATCACCACTATTCATTTGACAATTCGTTCATTCATTATGAGGAAAACGCCCGGATTTGTCAAATCGATCGTAGGGTTTGATCAATGGATGAGGGATTCCGCACCATCGATATAAATTTCCGTACCGGTAATATGGGAAGCAACATCCGATGCCAGAAAGGCTACGAGCTGAGCAACCTGTGATGGCTGTCCCGGTCCGTCCGCCAAAGGCTGGTCTCCCTCAGGGTATTCAATCGGAATCGTCACCTCGTCCAGCTCCGGCTTCGCAATGGTGCTCTCATCAATATTCGTTGCAATCGCACCTGGGCAAATAGCGTTCACCCGGATTTTGTAACGGGCGAGCTCCAGCGCCGCCATCTTCATGAAGGCCACCTGTCCCGCCTTCGTGGTGCTGTATGCGGAGAAACCAAACCCGGTAAATACCCGGTTTCCGTTAATGGAGCTCGTAATGATGATGCTGCCGCCATGATCCTTTAAGTAAGGAATCGCGTATTTTACCGTAGCAAACGTTCCTCTCAAATTCGTGTTAATGGTAGCATCCCATTCATCCAGCTCCATGATCTCGATCGGAGCCTTGGTCCCATTAATACCGGCATTCGCAAATACGATATCAATCTTTCCCCACTGCTCGGCGGCTTGACTGAAGCAATCCTTCAGCGATTCCGCTTTGGAAATATCGCAGTTGCCCGTGAGCACTTCGCCCCCGCCATCTTCTATGGTCTTCTTCACTTTCTCTACGCGTTCACGATCGATGTCGATCAACAGGAGTTTAGCTCCTTGCTCTGCCATAAGAAGGGCTGCGGCCCGGCCGATTCCGGAACCAGCACCGGTAACGATGGCTACTTTACCATCCAAACGTTGATTTGTTGTCATTGCCACAACCTCCTCGTTTAAGTTTTCATGATTATAGATAACCCAACGAGTCCGTATCTGAATCTTGGCAATCCGAGCCTGCCGTGCAGCAAGCAGCAAGCAGCAAGCAAGCATATCCCAGCGGTAATGCCTAACCCGATGAAAAAAAAAAATCGTCCCCCGCCTCATGGTAACACCTTACCACACCAGCCGTAAGAACGATCTCTTTGCATTCATTTCCTATGAGAGGATCGGGGGGGGCTTCCAGGTCTATCTTTGGAATACCGCAGGTTTAACGCATACCGGCTTGGATTGCGAAACCGTATACCCGGTATAGTCAAGCTTCCCGTCTTCCGGATTCACGTTAAACAATACCAGGTTATTCCCGTCCCGATTGGCAACGATGAGGAATTTCCCCCCCGGCATGAGCGTAAAATGACGCGGATGGCGGCCCTCCGTCGAAATATATTGAACCGGACTTAAACGACCGGTATCTTCATGCACGTTAAATACTACAATGCTGTCGTGTCCGCGGTTCGATCCGTATACCGTTTTGCCATCCGGGGACACGGCGATTTCGGCACAATAGCTCTCCCCGTCAAAATCCGCAGGCAGTGTCGATACCGTTTCCAGCACCTCTAAACGTCCCGCTTCTTGATCGTATCGAAGCACCGTGACACTGGAATTCAGCTCGTTGATGACATAAGCATAGGCACCGCTGGGATGGAAAGCCAAATGACGGGGCCCTACGCCCGCGTCCAGCTGGGTTTCGCCGTGAAAGCTCAGCTCTTGCTTATTCTCATTTATCGTATATGCAAGAATCTTGTCCAATCCCAAGTCCTGTACGAACACATATTGACCATCCGGACTGTAAAATGCCGAGTGCGCTCTGGATTGCTGATCATCACGCACTGTCACGAGATCCGTATGTTTCTTCTCATCCAGCAGTTTGCCGGCTTGTCCATTCTCATCGATCGAATGAAGACCTACCAGGCCTCCATGATAACTCGAAACAATCAGATACTTGCTGGATTCATCACGCTGAATGTGGCAAGTGGAGCTGCTGACACTGCGGGTACGATTCAATTCGGTCAGTTTGCCGGCCTCCGGGTCAATTTCAAAGCTGATGACCTCGGCTGCTTTGCCGCCTTGATCTGCAATTTCGCCGATGGCATACAAACGTCCGTTATCCGGATCGACGTTCAAGAAAGTGGGATTCTTAATGCCGGATACTTCATCAAGCAGCTTCAGCTCGCCGCTGTCCTCGTTAAATTCATAAACACATACCCCGCTTTGATTATCTTCCGCATACGCACCTGTAAACAGCAGTGTGCGCTGTGATGGATTCGCCATAAAATCCGATCTCTCCTCTCGTATATCTATCATTTCATGTCCTATGTAGTGATGCTTTCAGTTACCATGTTAACTTCAACCCTGATGAAAATCAAATGACTTGCCGTTTGCAGCCTGTTTGTCTTTTGCCATACCGGGTATGTATGTATTACATTGACTGAAGGAGGTATTCCCATGAAACAACCGAACAGCGAAGAAGTACGCAATCATCAGGACACGGAGAACGACTCCCAGGAACAACGCGACAAGGTGAAGAAGCATCAGGATGTGGAGCCTCAGGCTGAGAATTGGAATCCCCGGGATCTTCCCGATCCAGACGATAAAAATCAATCTAAATCCTAATCGCGCAATAAGAAAGGCCGCATGGACACTGCCATGCGGCCTTCTTATATAGGTGAGTCTCTTTGGCTTGGATGATTATCCTTCCAGAAGCAGCGACTCCGGATCTTCGAGGAGCTCTTTCACGGTTACCAGGAAGCGAACCGCCTCGGAACCGTCAACGATCCGATGATCGTAAGACAATGCGATGTACATCATCGGACGATTTTCCATGCGTTCAGCATCAATCGCTACCGGGCGAAGCTGGATTTTGTGCATGCCGAGGATACCCACCTGAGGCGTATTCAGGATCGGCGTAGACAACAGCGAGCCGAAGACGCCGCCATTCGTAATCGTAAACGTACCGCCTTGCAGCTCAGACAAGGACAGCGCGTTATTGCGGGCTTTGGCAGCCAGATTGCCGATTTCCTTCTCAATCTCGGCAAAACCAAGACGATCGGCATCGCGAACGACCGGAACGACAAGCCCTTCTTTGGCGGATACCGCAATACCGATATCATAGAATTTCTTCACGACGATATCGTCGCCGTCAATCTCGGCGTTCAGATGCGGGAATCTCTTCAACGCACCCACAACCGCTTTGGTGAAGAAGGACATGAAACCGAGCCCTACGTCATGCTTCTCTTGGAATGCTTGCTTACGACGCTTGCGCACGTCCAGGATCGCGGTCATATCCACTTCATTGAAGGTCGTCAGCATGGCAGCCGTATGCTGCGCTTCGACCAAACGATTCGCAATCGTTTGACGACGGCGGGACATGCGGGTACGTTCAACCGGTTTGCCATACTCGGCAGCAGGTGCTTGTGCTGCCGGTGCAGGCGTTGAAGCTGCCGGCTTGCTAGGTGCCGCAGACGGCTTAGCTTCGTTATGATTCTTCACATCATCATGGTAAATCCGACCGATCGGGTCGCGGCCCTGTACCTGGTCCAGATCAATCCCGCGTTCACGAGCCAGTTTGCGTGCGGATGGCGATGCAGTCAGACCTGCTCCTTCCTCGTTCTGAGCCGGTACCGGAGCTTGCGGTTTCGGTGCTTCTGCGGCGGGTGCCGAAGCGGCTTCCGTTTGCACGGAGGCTGGAGCTTCAGCCGCCTTCGGCGCCGATGCACTTGGAACGCCTTCCTGCGGAGAAATTTGACCGATCACTTCGCCGATCGTTACGTTCTCCCCTTCTTGACGAAGGATTTTTTCCACAACGCCTTCAGACTCTGCGCTAATTTCAAGATTAACCTTATCCGTTTCTAACTCGAGCAGCACATCACCGATGTTGACGCTATCCCCTTCTTTTACGTGCCATTTGAATATCGTTCCTTCGGTGATGGATTCGCCCATAGCTGGTACAGTAATTTCGCTCACAGCCGCTACCTCCCCAATGAGATCTCTTGATTTATAGTTTTACGATTAAGGGCAAAAGAAATGATGGTCTGTTGCTCATAAGCATGAACATCCTGATATCCGCTAGCAGGGCTCGAACGCTCAGGACGTCCGCTGTAACGGACCTCTGTGCCTTTAGGTGCAATTTCACGAATTCTCGGCTCCATGAAGCTCCAGCCGCCCATGTTCTGAGGCTCTTCCTGAACCCACAGAATCTCTTTCAGGTTCGGATACTTCTGCATCACACGGGAAATTTCTTCTTTAGGGAAAGGATACAGCTGTTCCACACGAAGAATGTGGATCCAGGATTGGTCCTCACCCTTCTGCTTATCCAGCGCGTCTTCCAAGTCGATCGCGATTTTCCCCGAGCACAATACAAGGCGTTCCACCTTCTTAGGTGTTTGACCTAGACCCGGCTGTTCCATTACCTTCTGGAAACCGCCTTCGCTAAACGCGTTCACAGGCGACGCGACACGCGGGTTACGGATCAAGCTCTTCGGAGCCATAACCACCAGCGGCTTGGCATCGTCCGTGTTGGTTAGGGAAGCCTGTTTGCGCAGCAGGTGGAAATATTGGGCGGCCGAAGTCAGATTCGCAACCGTCCAGTTATCCTCGCCGCTCAGCTGGAGGAACCGTTCCAATCTGGCGCTGGAGTGCTCTGGACCGTTTCCTTCATAGCCGTGAGGAAGCAGCATCACCAAGCTGGACTTCTGTCTCCACTTCGAACGTCCGGCCGTAATGAACTGGTCGATGATCACCTGTGCACAGTTGACGAAATCGCCGTACTGCGCTTCCCAGATCACCAAAGTCTCGGGAGAGTACACATTGTAGCCATATTCAAATCCAACGACCGCAGCTTCGGTCAGCGGGCTGTTATGGATCGCGAACGATGCCTTGGCTTGCGGCAGCCGGTGCAGCGGGCAGAAGGTTTCTCCATTAACCGCATCGTGAAGCACCAGGTTTCGATGGGCAAACGTTGCACGTTCGGCATCCTGTCCCGTGATCCGGATCGGCTTGCCGTCAGCGAGAATCGTAGCGAAGGCCAGCGTTTCGGCATGACCCCAGTCCACCTTCTCGCCCTCGTCAAGCGAATTGCTGCGCCGCTCGAGGATGCGTTGAAGCTTTGGATATACCGTAAAGCCTTCAGGCCACTGCAGGAGCTCGCGGTTAATGCCGCGCAGCACCTCTGCAGATACATTCGTCGCGGCTTCCGTCTTGGATTTGCCGTCCGTAGGGTTCAGTCCGAGCAGAATCTGATCAACCGGATCCTTCGTCTTCACGTTCTCGTAAGAGTTCTTCAAGACCTCCACGACACCGTTCTTCAAACCGTCCACTTGTTCTTGGGTCAGAATGTTTCCATCCACCAGTTTCTTCATATAAATCGTGCTGACGGTTGGATGGTTCTTCACCTTCTGGTAGATCAGCGGCTGGGTCGTTTCCGGATCGTCCGTCTCGTTGTGGCCATATTTCCGGTAGCCGACAAGATCGATCAGAATGCTCTTCTTGAACTTGTTGCGGTAATCGCTGGCAAGACGGGCCACTGCGATACACGCTTCCGGATCATCCGCGTTCACGTGGATAATCGGAATCTCATAACCTTTTGCCAAATCGCTCGCATAATGGGTCGATCTGGAATCCTTGCCTTCCGTCGTGAATCCGATGCGGTTGTTCACGATGATGTGAATCGATCCGCCCGTACGGAACGCCGGCAATTTATTGAAGTTCAAGGTTTCCGGCACGATGCCTTCGCCAGGGAACGCGGAATCGCCATGAATCTGAATGCTCAGCGCTTTGTTCACATCCTGCTTCGGATAACCCGCTTCGCTGCGATCCTCCTGGGCGGCACGAGCAAAGCCCTCTACTACCGGATTGACGTATTCCAGGTGACTCGGGTTGTTCGCAAGCGTGATCCGAACCTGCCGGGCTTCATCCTTCTTCAGGTAACGGTCCGCGCCCAAATGGTACTTTACGTCGCCCGTCCAGCCGTAGTTGATGCCCATGGAGCCTTCGGACGGCACCAAATGTTTATTCGGAGAGTGCATGAACTCCGAGAAAATCTTGCCGTAATCCTTGCCCAGCACATGAGCCAGAACGTTCAAACGTCCGCGGTGCGCCATACCCACGAGAATGGAGTTGACATCCGCTTCGGCCATTTGGCGAACGATCTCGTCGAGCAGCGGCACGAGTGCCTCATTGCCCTCAACCGAGAAGCGCTTCGCGCCTACGAACGTGCGATGCAGGAATTCCTCGAACTGCTCGGCTTCGAGCAGCTTCTTCAACAATCCCCTGCGCTCTTCAACGCTCATGTCGGACAAGTAGCGGCCTGATTCGGCCTGCTGGTTGAGCCACTTGCGTTCTTCTTCATCGTGGACGTGGCTAAATTCATAGGCAATGGAGCCTGTATATAGTTGCAACAGCCGCTGGATTGCCTCTAAGCCGTTCTTGATATCGCCAGGAGCCTCCTCCCAGACGATCTCTGCAGGCAGGGCGGCCAAATCCGCTTGGCTGAGTTGGTAGCTTTCCGGTTGAAGCAGACGCGTGTCGGCTTCGTTTCCGATTCCAATCGGATCAATGTCTGCGGCCAGATGACCGTAGGTTCTAATGTTCCACACCAGTTTGCCGGCAGCTACCCCTTTTTTCATCAATTGCGGGTCGTAGCTTACACCTTGTCCCTGCGAATCCGCTTTCTTTTCATTGTTTTCCAAAGATGGAGGCGGTCCCCAGCTTGCGAACAGCTCGCGGTATCCTGGCTCCACAGATTGCGGGTCTTGCAAAAACTTCTCATACTGATCTTGAATGTACCCCAAGTTCGGACCGTGATATTTCTGCCATGGTCCCTCTGTCATTCTGTCAAGGGTCTTCATCGCTGACTCCCTCCGTCAGATTATTTTGATTGCTCAAGGACGGAATTTCTAATTTTACATTTTGCATACTACATTTTACATTAAATAAACGTTTTCTTACGATTACATTATAATACACTTGGCCTCAATACCGAAAATACCCTTTATATATAATAATGATCTCAGAAACAGATGAATTTGCGTCAATTTTTTGACGATTTGTCCGCTCGTTCACCAGTTCCCTGTATGGGGTTCCATTTAAACCCATTTATTCGGAAAAAATATCCTCTTCCAGCCAGTCCATCTGCCGCAGCGGCTCGGGGCCGGTGTTCATCCCCAGCAGTTGAAGAAGCTGTTTGGCGTTGTCGGAAGCATCGCCTCCCGAATTGTTGTTGAAGATAATCCAGCACTGCTTCGCTTTCTTTAGCAATTGCTCTATCCATCCTCTCAGCTGTTCCAATTCTTCCGGACTGTAACGGTACAAATACCGGACCTCTCGCCAGTTGGGCTGACCGCTGGAATGCCACCCATCGGCGTTTCGTCCGTGCATCCGGATCATCACGGCCTCCGTGCCCGATGTCTCAAGCACGACCGGCACCGATCCGATACCGGCTTGCGGCTCGTCGGCTATGCTGTGGATCCAGCCCTCGCTCCGCATAAATTCGAGGGTCTTCTCGCGAAACTCCGGCGCATACCAGCTCTGATGGCGAAACTCCAAGGCTACCGGAACGTCCTTCATCCATTCCCGCGTACGCTTCAGAGTGTCCACATGCTTGCGTTCGCAACCAAACCATGGCGGGTATTGGAAAAGCACGGTCCTTAATTTGTCCGCCGCTCGCAATTCTTCGACCGATGCAAGCAAATGATCGAACATCGCTTTTACGCTGGGATATCTGTCCTTGCCCTGTCCGCGGGCATGTCCTGTCATGCCCTGATAGGCCTTTACAATAAAACCGAAATGGTCCGGGACGGCTGCCGCCCATTTTGTCATTTGTTCCGGCGAGGGTATGGCATAGAACGAATTGTCCATCTCCACGATGGGAAAATGCCTGCTGTACATTTCCAGTTTATCTGAAGGCCTTGCCCCTTCGTCGTACAGCTTGTCATGATCCCCCCACCCGGACAAACCTACCTGAATCGCATCTTTTTGTTTATCTTCCTTTGACATAACAATCCTCACATCCACATGATTTACCATATCGGGGACTTCTATTAATTAACCTGATACGGGTGATTTCAAAAGCAGGCAGCCCCATACTGATTTTACCAATGCCTTGATTTCGTTCACTTCCGATCATAAAAAACATGATGGGCTTCCAGGTTACCGTTCAGGATCTCGATCCTTCCATGCGAATAACGGGGCTGCCGCCTTTTATCCGTAGCGGAACCGGGATTGAACAGCAGGACCCCCTGTACATCTTCTTTATAGGGAATATGGGAGTGGCCGAACAAGATGCAGTCCACCTCCGTATCTGCAAAAGCTTTTCTGGCTCGTGATGGCGTCGTTCCGCCTTGACCGTGTCCGTGCACAATCCCGATGCGCTTGCCTTCGATTTCAACCATTCTTTTATACCCAAAGCGTTCCACGATCCGCGCGTCATCCACATTCCCGGCCACGCCCTCCACGGGAGCATATTGACTTAACAGCTCGTAGAGCTCCCAATCGGACCAGTCTCCGGCATGAACAATAAGCTCCGATTGCCGTAAATCTTCAAGCAGCGGGTCTGGCAGTTCCTTCGCCTTTTTGGGCATATGGGTGTCTGACAATACCGTAATCCGATATGGGCGACTCATTGGGATGCACCTCTTCTTATGGTTATGTAATGCTGCAATACCAGCCATCTGACATTCATCTATATCCTACCAAATAAACGAAATCAAATAAAACCGCGCAGGGAGCTGCGCGGTTTTTCACGTCTTCTTTTAAGGCAGAAAAAAATTTCCAATCCAGTTTTAGTTTGTCCGCCTGCCGAATAGAATGTACGAGCAAGCAGGTACAAGCTGTGTTATCCATGTTCCAGACGAGAGGTGGAATTTGATGAGTATTCTAATTAGCTACATGATCCTTGGCCTTTCCCTATCGGCACCCGTTGGTCCGATTAATGCGGCGCAGCTTGATAAGGGAATCAAGAAAGGGTTCTGGCATGCTTGGCTGTTCGGCATTGGTGCGGTTCTTGCGGATATCCTGTATATGGTCCTCGTCTATCTCGGCGTGGTTCATTTTCTGAATACGCCGTTCATGCAGACATTCCTCTGGCTGTTCGGCGCTTTTGTCCTTATCTATTCCGGGCTGGAAAGCATCCTGAACGCCAATAAAGTGACGATCAGTCAAGAAAAAAGCGAAGATTCGTTATGGAAAAGCATGCTCTCCGGATTTCTCATGTCCGTCTCGAATCCGATGACGATTCTGTTCTGGCTCGGCATCTACGGCTCCATCCTGGTCAAAACCGCGGCGGACGAAGGGTCCGGGAACCTGTTTCTCTACAGCGTAGCCGTGATCGCCGGGGTCGTGATTTGGGATTTGTTCATGGCCGCGCTCGGCAGCGTATTCCGTCGATATTTAAACGAGCGGGCGCTTTCTCTCATTTCGGTGCTCTCCGGGATCTCGTTAATCGTGTTTGGCGTTTATTTCGGAATTCGAGCTCTGGCATTACTTTATCCGCTCGTATTCTAACGGGCCGGTTTGGGGCTAAGCTTGCGCTTTTCCCTCTCCATCGCGCGGCCCTGACCGGATTTCTTCCACACGGAGCGCATGCATAATACGACCAGTCCGATTAACAATATGAACCCGAGACTGATCCAGAGTCCCGGCCGACTCGTCGGGTGCAGGGCGGTTCCGCCGACGGCAGCCGCTATGAGTATCATACCGATGTATCTTTTGGCCTTGCCCCATCCCGTAAGCTCCATCAGCCGGCCGGCCGATATCAGGATAAAAAACCAGTTGTACAGCAGCATAAGTCCTGCCGCAGTTGTCAGATACTCGTAAATCTTGCCGGGCATGAGCAGAGACAGCACGATGGATACAATCAACCCGGCGGCGGTAAGGGAAAGGGAGAAGATGGGCGTATCGCGCTTGAACATTTTTCTGGAAAACAGCTTGGGCGCATCCTTATCCTCGGATAACGTGACCAGCATCGTGGTTACGGCATACAGCGAGGCAACCATCGTCGAGAATCCGGCAATGATTAAGACCGCATTGAATATATGGGGGATAAAAGGCAGCTGATACGAGCTAAGCGCCACAACGAAGGGGCTTTTCGTCGTGGAGAATCGATTCCAGGCTACCATCATCACGGCCATGCCAATAGACAGTACATATACGATAGCCAGCAGGAGAATCATCACCTTGCCCGATTTCGGGGCTTCCTTCGGATTCTTCAAGCGGACGGCCATCACTCCCATGACTTCAATTCCGCCGAAAGCATAAAACGCAAAGATCAAGGACGACCACACGCCTTTTCCGCCCGTCGGGAATAAGGCGTTCATGCTGCCCGGAACATGGGGTCTAGACCCGCCTTTCAACCATCCCATCCAAGCGGCGGCGGCAATGACAAGAAACATGACGATGGCAGCGACCTTAATAACAGCCAGCACATTCTCCAGACGGTCGAAGCCCTTGGTGCCGATCCATATGACAAAAAGCCCCAGTACGGCGTAACCTGATGCGAATATCCACATCGGAACGCCAGGAAACCAAAAGCGGGAGAATATCGCCAGCGCCGTCATCTGGCTCCCCATGATCAACACTTCGGAGCACCAGTACATCCACCCTGTTGAGAAGCCTGCCCACCGGCCGTAGGCTTTTTTGGCGTAGGTTCGGAACGAGCCTTTTTGCGGATCCTCCGCCGTCATTCGCGCCAGCACATCAAACACGAAGTAGGTGGCCGTCGCCGCCAATATAATAGAAAGAAGAAAAGCCGGTCCCCCAAGCCGGATACCCAGCGCGGATCCGAGAAAATACCCCGTGCCGATCGTGGATGCGACTCCCAGCAGCGATAGCTGCCACCACTTCAGATTCCCTTTTGCTTCCCCTGCCTCCGTTTTCACTCTTCTGTTCACGGTTATGTCCTCCGGATATTGTGATGTGTTCGATCAAAACTTTCCTTATTATGAAGGGATTCTCCGTGATTTATGTACCGTGCCCCCGAGCCTAAAAATGCCTTTTAAGTTCATGATGAACAAACGAGCAAGCGGTTCATGCAGCCCGAGGCTGGATGCTCTCGCATATTTTGGCTGTTCCCCGAGAAGTATAAACGGAAGAAAGCAGAATTGGGGGATCACACATGTCATTAGCTCGCGGTATTCCAACGAATCAGGCGTTTATGATTATGATGCTCACGGCAGGTTTGACCAATCATGTCATGATCATCCCTGTGCTTCTGGAGAAGTCCGGACGGGATGCTTGGATCACCATTCTCGTGTCAGCCGTGTTATTCATGCCCTGGGTTCTGCTTATTTATGGAATCATCAAAAAAGTCGGCTCCCGTTCGATCAAGCAAGCGTTGGACGAAAGCAGCGGCAGAGCGGCGCGCATGCTTGCGATGGGCATGTCAGGCTTGTATTTTTTTGCCTTCGCCTTCTATACCTTGAAGGAAGTCATCGATTGGACGAAATCGACCTACATGGTCCAAACCCCTGTCGTTGCCACCGCATTCGTGCTCATGATGCTATGCCTTATCAGCATTAACCACGGGATCAAAACCATCGGCGTTGCCGCCGGCATCTTGCTGCCTTGCGTCGTCTTGCTGGGCATATTCGTATCCGTGTCCAATCTGAAAGTGAAAAATTACAGTTACTTGCTGCCTGTCCTTGAGGACGGCTTCATGCCGGTTCTCAGCGGGGTTCCTATCATGCTCGGAGGGCTGTCCCAATTTATCCTGATCTTGTTTCTGCGGCCTCACCTGCAGAAAAAACCCGGTTTTCTTACGATCCTGCTCATCCATCTGGTTCTCATCTTCCTCACGTTTGGACCCACGATCGGCGGCATTGCCGAATTTGGTCCGGAAGAAATGAAGCTTCAGCGGTACCCCGCCTATGAGCAATGGCGTCTCGTGAAGCTGGGCAAATTCGTGGAACACGTCGATTTTTTATCCATCTTCCAGTGGCTTAGCGGAGCTTATATCTCCATTTCCATTTCGATTTTTTTGCTCTGCGAAACCCTTCTTCCCAAGTCCAGACAGAGCGTTGGCGTATTAGCCGCCACCACGCTGCTCATCATACTGTGCGCCTCGCCGATCAGCAATTTGAAAATGTATTATGCCATGGCCGACTATTTCTTGCCCGCGTCCGCCGTTTATATCACCATCCTAAGCCTCCTGTTATTCTTCCTGATCCGCAAACCGAATCAGCAGGAGCCGCAGGATGCCAGTTCCACGAAAGGAGAAACGCCGCAATGAACATGACCGAACAGCAATTGCGCGATCGTTATGCCGATTCCGATGACGTCTATATAACGTCCTACCCGGGAATGGAGGATGAGCCTTGGGCGATTATGGTTTACAGCCCGATGATGTGCGATTCGAAAGTGTTGTCCGAGGTCTTTTTGCCTGTCATCAGCAAGGAATGGAATACTTCCGTTTCGCAAAAGCATCCGTTTGACCCGACCAGCCTTGAATATTATCTTACGCTGGATGTCGCCGATGCCGATTTGGAGTCCGTCGATGACATTGTTTATTCCGGCTACGTTGCCTTGTATTTTCCCAAGGACGATAAGCTGTATTCGTACAGCGCCGGCAAAACCATCGGCCGAACGCCGGAAGAAAGCGCCACGGAAACCTCGGTCAAAGGACCTCGCGACGGGTTTGTCGAGGAATTGGATATCAATGTAGCACTTATCCGCAAAAGGCTGAAATCACCGGGACTTGTCTATTCCTCCTTTAAGCTTGGGGACAAAAGCAAAACCACCGTCGGCATCATGTATTTAAAGGACAAGGTCATACCGGAGACCGTCACGGCCATCGTGGACAAGTTAAACCATTACGCCGGGGATCCTCCCGTAGGGATCGGCGAGCTTGTGGAGCATCTGACTCCGTACAGGTTCAGCGTGCTTCCCATGTTTGACTACACGGGGCGGACGGACCTGGCATACGACTCTCTGACTCGCGGCCGTTTGGTCATTATTATGCAGGGAAGTCCCGTCCTATTGATCGCGCCTGCGAGCTTCATGCAGCTGCTGTTCGCTGCCGAAGACCCCCAAATGCCGTTTTATTTCGTGATGCCCTGGAGAATTCTGAGAATGTTCGGGTTCCTGATTTCCATTTTCCTTCCCGGTTTCTATATAACGCTATTAGCCTTTCACCAGGATCAAATCCCTTTTCCGCTGCTGGCAACGGTTGCGAATACCAGACTCGGCCTTCCGATCCCGACCGGGTTTGAGATGCTGATCATCCTGTTTCTCCTCACTCTGCTGCGGGAGGCAGGCATGCAGATGCCTTCTCCGATCGCGTCGACCATTACGGTGGTCTCCGGTATCATTATCGGCGACGCAGCTATTCGGGGCGGTTTTTTCTCGCCGACGATGACCGTCATCGGAGCCCTATCCTTTGTGGCGGGGTCTACCCACTCCAATCAGGATTTTGTTGTCAGTCAAACGATCTTGCGTTTCTTTGTCCTTACCCTGTCCTCGATGTTCGGGTTATTCGGTTTCTTCATATCGGTCTTCATGATCGTTCAATATGCAGCAAACCATAATCCGTTCGGGCAGCCGTACCTTGCCCCTTTCTCGCCCTTCTCCATATCTAAAATCCTGGGCAATCTCTTGCGATTTCCGGGGAAACGGAAAAAGGGCGGCGCGTTATGAAGCGGGTATGGATACTCGTATGCCTGACATCTCTGCTGCTCTCAGGCTGCTGGGACAACAATGAAGTCCAGGATATCAACTATATCACGGCTTTGGGCGTGGATTACAAGGACGAGAAATATATCATATATGTGCAGATGCTTGACTTTGCCACGATTGCCAAACAAGAATCCAACAAACAGACGGAGAAAGCGCCTATCTGGGTTGGCCGTGGAACCGGCACCACGTTGACTGAAGCCCTTGTTGATCTGTACACGTCGAGTCAGCAGCGGGTCTCCTGGGGTCATGTGACGGCTTTGGTGCTTACGGAAGCCGTGTTAAAACCTAAGCAGTTGTCTCAAGTGTTCGACCTGACCAACCGCTCGCAGGAAATCCGGTATACGAAATGGATATACGGGACCAAGGATAAGATGGAGGATCTCTTTACGGTGTCGCCGTTCTTTCAGCTCTCCCCCCTGCACTCGCTGCTTCATGAACCCAGGGAAAGCTATGTCCAATTCTCGTTTATACGTCCGATCCAATTCGTGAACTTTATTCGTCTCTATCGGGAAAAAGCTGCAACCGTTCTGCTTCCCTCCCTTCATATTTCGACGCAGAACTGGTCGGAAAATCTGAAGCAGCATCCGATATTGGAAGTGAACGGCGGATTTCTGATCAAGAACAAAGAATTGATGGGCTGGCTCCCACGATCCGATCTGCTGGGGACCCGCTGGTTAGCATCGAATAATACTCACGCTGCCGTCGTCGTTCAGGCGGACGGTGAAGCAATCGGGAGCATTCGGCTGGAGAAGCCCCAATCTACCATCGAAGTCATCCGGAAGCCAAACGATGCTTCGTATCGAATCAAGCTGAACGTCATTGGCACGGTACAGAATATTTACAAGCAGGTGGGGATTAAGGAAATGAAGCGATTAACGGAAGATACCCTGCGTAAGGAATTGCAGAACACCTTTCATAAAGCAGCATTGATCCACGCGGATCCTTATGAACTATGTCTCCAATTGTACCGAACAGACCCCAAGCTTTGGAAGAAATTAGTGGAACAGAAAAAGGAAATCTACGACGAAACGCCGCTTGAGCTTGATGTCAATGTCAACATCCGGTATTGGGGACAGCGCAAAAGCCTGAACCGATAATGAACATATGCAAAAAAAGAGAAACCCTGTGCTTGGAATAGCACAGGGTTTCTCTCGTTAGCAGCAGCTGCCGCCACATTTACATCATTTTTTTGATTTCGTCTTTAATGGATTCCGCCTGCGGTCCGAATACGACCTGAACCGCGCCATGACCCAGACGCATGACACCGGATGCGCCTAATTTTTTCAACTCCGAATCCTTAACGGCCTTCTCGTCTTTAACGACGAGGCGCAGACGCGTGATACAAGCATCGATGCTGGTAATATTATCCGCACCGCCGATGTTTTGCAAAACCTTGGCCGCTTTGGACTCATTGGATGCCGCGCCGGATGGAGCCGGGGCAGCTGTATCTCCATCGTCAGAAACCGTATCCATGTCGTCGTCTTCCTCGCGTCCAGGCGTTTTCAAGTTCAGCTTGACAATGAGGATTCTGAACAGCAGATAGTAAACGACTCCGAAAGCCAAGCCGACCGGCAGAAGCAGCCAAGCATTGGTAGACAGCTTCAGATTCACCAGGTAGTCGATCAGGCCCGCCGAGAACGAGAAGCCCAAATGCACATCCAGGACATACATGATCAATCCGGAAAGACCTGTCAAAATCGCATGGACTACATACAGTACCGGAGCAATGAACATGAACGCGAATTCAAGCGGTTCGGTGATCCCCGTCAGGAACGATGCCACTGCCGAACCGATAAAGATGGAGCCGACGAGCTTGCGTTTGGACGGCTTGGCGGTATGCATAAAGGCCAGCGCCGCAGCCGGCATCGCAAACATCATGATCGGGAAGAAACCGGACATGAACATGCCTGCCGTCGGGTCTCCCGCAAAGAAACGCCACAGGTCGCCGTGAACGACTTCGCCCGCGGCATTCGTGTAATCGCCGATCTGGAACCAGGCGATGGAGTTTAATACGTGATGCAGACCCAGAGGGATCAGCAAGCGGTTAGCCGTACCGAAAATGAACGAACCGATGCCTCCCAGACCGACAACCCAGTTGCCGAAGGCGGAAATGCCATCCTGGACCGGGCTCCAAATCATGCCGATCAGCACTGCCAGCACCATCGTGGAGGCCGCCGTGATGATCGGTACGAAGCGTTTACCCGCAAAGAAGCCCAACCAATCCGGCATCTTAATGTTGTGGAATTTATTATACAGGTAGGCGGACCATAGACCGACAAAGAAACCGCCAAGAACGCCCATATTCAGCTTTACGTCATCCGGTATAAACGGCATTTGCAGCGGCACTTGCGCCAGCACTCTTGTAAGCACCATGTACCCGATAAGAGCGGAGAGACCCGCAACGGCATCCCCGGCGAATCCGATCGCAACGCCGATCGCAAAAATAATCGGCAGATTATCCAGAATGGCAAGGGCGCCGGAAGTCATGAACGGAGTTACATATTGATTCAAAAAAGCTCCGAGAGCTCCCAATGGTATGTCTTTTTGATAGTCGATCAATCCAAGCCCCTGCAAGATACCTGCCGCAGGCAACGTGGCCACCGGCAGCATAAGGGACTTACCCAGCTTTTGCAATTTAGCCAGCATGTCAATCATCCTTTCAACTTCAATAATTTAGCTTTTGCTGAAACCGTTTACATAATGCGTCGATATAATAACCACTTCTTCCCATTCACTCCGGAACAGAAATACCTCAGAAAATCCTCCTCCTTGCGGGCTCTTGTATTCATCATTTTAAGGCGGCATGGATACCATCATCATTCGAAGTCAACAAAAAAAGCCAAGAAGAACGGCGACTATGCATTAAATAGTCCGTTTCTTCTTGGCTCATGCCCATGTTTATGGTAACACGCCTTAAACGTATTCATTTGATGTTGTTATCTTAATTCACGTCTTCCCGTTTTGTCAATAACCAATATTTATTTCCTTATCGAATGAATACTATTTCAATTCGATGGTCAAAACAGGATTTTGGCCGGACACGACGTCACCGGTCTGACCGTCCACCTTGGAAGCCACTTCATCCGCATTGGTTACGATAATCGGCGTAATCGTCGGATAACCGGCGGCCCGGATCGCAGCCATGTCGAATTCGATCAGCGTCTGACCCGACTTCACCTGGTCACCGGCTTGAACATGGCTTGTAAAGCCTTCACCCTTCAAACCGACCGTGTTAATCCCGATATGGAACAAATACTGCAGGCCGGTTGCGGGATCCTCGAGCATGACGGCATGCTTGGACTTGATGACATGCGCAACGGTCCCGTCAAACGGCGCGATTAATTTGCCCTCGGAAGGCTCGATGGCGATGCCTTGGCCCATGTGTCCGGCAGCAAAAGCCTCATCGGGCACTTGCGATAAAGGCAAGGCTTTACCCGACAATGGGGCTGTGAGTTGAATGACAGTAGCTGTTTTTTTCTTTTTCCAACGATCAAACATGTTAAGATTCCTCCCTGGGTTGATTCTTTTGCTGTAGTCGGCCAGTGAAGAGCCGGTATAAATGCATAGCCAGAAAGCAGACCTCCGCTTCGGGCACTTTCTTGCCGAGTTCTTTCTCCATCATGCCTGCTAGACGTGTTGCCAATCCGTATTCCTGCGTGAACTTGGAGCGGATCTGTTCCGCGAACGGATTATCGACATGGATTTCCTGATTCAGAATGCGGTCTACCGAGAACCTTAAATGCATGAGCAGACGAACATAATCCATGCTTCCCCGGTCAAAGGCGACCTGCCGCTCCTCTTCAATATACCTCACCAGGCTTCCCACCACGTTCGATGCCTTGACCAGATGGCCAACGGGCACATGACTGACGGCCGAATACACATGGTAGGTCAAGAAGCCAATCTCATCCTCGGGAACCTCTATATCGAAGGTCTTGCCGATCAATTCCGCTGCCTTGGCTGCGATATCATATTCTTTTGGGAAGCTGATCCGGGTTTCTTCAAGGAAAGGATTGATAATATCCATGCCTTTGCGGATTCTGTAGATCGTAAACTGGATATGGCTTGGAAGCGCCAGGTATACCTTATCATTCAATGTGCCCGGAAATTCCTGTCCGATGAGATTCAGTATCTGATCCGTAATCTCCATCACCTGCGGATCAAATTCTTCCAGCAGATGGTGAGCTTGGCTCCACTGCTCCCGATCCTCCAGCCTGAACAGCTTTTCAATCCGCTTATCGTCCGAAGCGATCGTACCGCCTATTTTCGCGCCGAAGCCAATGCCTTTGCCTAAGATGACATATTCCGATTCTTTTTTGCCGCCAGTAACCATCACGACATTGTTACCAATAACACGAACGACTGTAAACAACTCGATCCCGCTCATTAACTTCCCCCTTT
The DNA here is from genome assembly GCF_041953985.1 of Paenibacillus sp. CR_12. Lineage (NCBI taxonomy): Bacteria > Bacillati > Bacillota > Bacilli > Caryophanales > Paenibacillaceae > Paenibacillus > Paenibacillus sp. CR_12. The sequence goes on from NZ_JAVFHO010000002.1 coordinate 1,107,204, forward strand.
CCTTTAAGTTTAAACAGTGTTCCGCCATAGGATTCATTTGCGGAGAAATACTCCCGCCCATGAACATTGAAAAAGCCAAGAAAAGACCCCCTTAAATAAAGGTGTCTCTTCTTGGCTCATGCCCTGCTTCAGGTAACACGCCGTTTTATGTTTCTGCTATGATTCCATCATAAAACAACCCGCTAGCATTCGTCAACTTACGACATGCCCTTGCAAGGAACAGCACATTAGCGCCGTCATATCCCGGACTTGACTTGATCGCTTATTACCCTATCCATTTCTGAAGGGTAAGGATGACCTCGCGGAGTTGGAGCGGCTTGTGAAGGTAGCCGTTCGCACCTTCTCCAATGAATTGATCCGAATCCCTCATCGCATTCGAGCTCATGACGATCAGTGGCAGATCGCTCCACTCCGGGTTCTCCCGTATCCGCTTCATCGTTTCGACGCCGTCCATTTCAGGCATGACCGTATCCAGCAATACCGCATCGATGGATGAATGTTTGCTTAACAGCTCCAAGCACTCGAAGCCGTTCTGGGCTGTGTGCACGGTCAACTGGAGTTTCTCCAGCGCATTGGTCAAAGCGTACACATTCCGTATATCATCATCGACGATCAATACGGTTTTGTTCTCCAACCGGCTAAGCTCCTCCTGTTCGTACTCTTCCATCCGGATATCGCTCAAGCTGTTGTCGCTTGCCGTGGCAGCCACTTCGGGCAGCATAAACAGGCTGTCGACTGCACCGCTCTCCGTGACGAGCGGCAAATATAATATAAAGGTGCTGCCGATTCCTACTTCGCTCTCCACGGTTATATACCCGCCAAGCAGTTTGGCTAAATGCAGCGATATGGATAAGCCGAGACCCGTGCCTCCGAATTTTCTGGCGGTGGTTTCTTCGCCTTGCTGGAATGCTTCGAAGATCGGCTGTAGATGCTCCGCCGCAATCCCGATGCCGGTATCCTCAACGGAAAAAGCAATGACGTCGCCGCTGATAATGAAATCCGAAGTGACAATCGAATTCATTTTCTTTACCTTCAGCTTCACGCTGCCGCTCTCCGTAAACTTAATCGCATTGGAGAGCAGGTTGCGCAGGATTTGATGAAGGCGCATCCCATCGCTGTACATCATGTCGGGCAGGTCATCCGCCATCTCGATATCAAATTCCAGATTTTTGGATTCCGCGCTTTTGGAGAAGTATCCTTCCATCAGCTCCGGCAGCTCCGTCAAGTTCACCAAGTCCATTTCGATCTGCATCTTACCTGCCTCGACCTTGGACAGATCCAGAATATCATTGATCAAATTCAACAATTCACTGCCTGAATTATGAATGACGGTAGCGTAATGCTGTTCTTCCTCCGTCAGATTCCCCTGCTTATTCTCCGCCAAAATCTGGGAGAGGATGAGCATGCTGTTCAGCGGCGTCCGCAGCTCATGGGACATATTGGCCAGGAACTGCGATTTATATTTAGAGCTCTTCTCCAGCTCCTTCGCGTATTTTTCCAATTCGCTGGCTGCGATTAAAGCCGCTTCCTTTTGGGCTCCCAACCGTTCATTCAGCAGATGCATTTCAACGGAGTGCGTTTGAAGCTCCTCGGTCTGCGCTTGCAGCTCTTCGGTCTGGCTCTGCAGTTCCTCGTTCAGCGTTTGTGATTCATGATACAGCTGTTGGATTTCCATTTTGCTTTGAATCGAATTCAAGGTCACTCCAAGCTGAAAATTCAACTGTTCGATCAGCTGAATCTCCAGCTCATCGAAGGGTTTGAACTTGGCCAATTCGATCACGCCGAGAACTTGTCCCTCGAACATCACGGGCGCCAGCAGCAGCGTCGAAGGCTCGGCATCGCCGAGTCCAGATTCGATTCGCACATAGTTGGGCGGTATATCGTCCAGTATGATCATGCGCTGCTCCAGCATGCACTGCCCCACCAAACCTTCGCCCGGCAGGAAGCGATCCCTGACCTTGTTCCAAGGCTCTCCGTCCGGGTCGGCAAAAGCAGCAGCCTTAACCAGTTCCGATCCTGACCGGGTAATAAACACCGCCCCGTACGGAAGCTTCATGATCAAAGCCAGCTTATGGATGAAAAATTGCACGGCCGTCTCCACGCGATCGGACGATTGAAGAATCGTCGACATGACCGAAACATGATCCTTGGCCCAGTTCTGCCTGCCAACCTGTGCGAGCAGTTCATTGGTTGTATCGGCCAACTGGCGGACCTCGTCATTGGAATGCACATGGATTCGCTGGGAGATATTTCCCCCGTTGACAATGTCGGAGATGACGTTGGTCACTTGGTTGATCGGCTTTACGATGCTTTTCGCAATGACCCATGCCGCACATATGGTGATCAGTGCAGCCCCGGCCCATAACAGATACATCGTGTACAATAAACGGGCATTGCTTTCCTTCATTTCTTCGATTCTGCTGGTGGTCAGTTCACGTTCCTTGCTTCGAAAGGAGAGGAACAGCTCATGAATGGAATTCATCGCTTGCTTTCCGGGATCGTTAATAAAGAAATGAAGGGCCTCTTCATCCTGTCCCAGCTGCATGAGTTGAACCGCAGGCTGTCCGGCGTTGGTAATCCACTCCTTGATATTCTCCTTAATATTTTCCAGATGATTGGCTTGCTCCGAGTTATCGCTCACAAGCTTGTACAGCTTGTTATAATTGATCTGCCAGGACGACAGCGCTTGGTTGAACGGCTCCAGGTAAGTTTCATCGCCCGTAATGACGTACCCTCTCTGGCCGGTTTCCATCTCCAGCATATTCTTCTCGATTTCATGCGTGAGATTATGTACTTCGATATCATGTTTCTCTATAAAATCCGCTTCATGCTGCAGGGAAGCGATACGGTCGGAGACAATCCAGAGAAAAGCTCCAAGACACATTAATATCAATAAATAGCCGATGACAATCTTGCTGCGGATGTTGAATTTCAGGTTGTTAGACATACGGCTAACCTCCCTTATTATCGATCAGTATAAGTCTGCTCATATTCTCATAGTAATTGTTATGAAAATGGTTTACAAGCAAAACCAGTTTTCATGACATTCAATGATTCTTTAGTCGTAGGCAGTCAGATTTATAAACGTTTGGGCATATATTGTTAGGGGACGTGCTTGTACACTTTTAATATATTCCAGCTAAAAAAAGGAGGACCGCTCATATGAGGAACGTCACAGCGTTTGCGGAGACACTGCGGTGACAAGGCATGTATATCATTCCAGGAAACAGGCTGAACGTACTGCCGGTCGAGGAGCAGCGAACGTGTCGTCCCTGGAGCTGCCCCTTCTGCAGGGCATGTTCATGTCGGAAATCCATCTCGGCCGCGGTGAGGGGCTTCCGCCTCACGGCCATCCGGATACCGATGAATTGTGTTACATCATTCAAGGAGACATCAGTTATTCCCTGGTGGATCCCGCAAGTCACCGGAATCTCGTGTTTCAAGCCGTACCCGGTCAGGTGGTACATGCCCCGATCGGTTGGTGTCACTGGATTACATCGCTATCCCCCGGGACAATCCTGCTCTTGATCTATCGAACCGGGCATCCGCACCAAATCGATTTTGCACCGTTATGGCCATATTCGCTTTACGAAGAACATGCCTATGAAGGTAACGACCCGAACAAGCAGCTTTACTCGAAGACACTCCTTACGCCCGTCCCGCTGCAAAACAGGATCGAGAGCGAGACTCCGGAGAAGCCCCTGCCGGGGCCGCCATGGCTCAAAACCGGGCACCTAAACAACAAAACCACACGCAGCCGGTGATCGGCCGCGTGTGGTTCTTGTTGCTGGGACACTTCTTATGTAATGATTTCGCTCGCATCGTATGGCATTAATCAATATAGAATCTTTGTTCTGGGCGAATCTGCTTCTTCAGAAGCCGCAAGTCGGCTTCCAGCTTCGCCACCGTCTCTTCGATCTCTTCGGGATTCAGTGCCGGACGCTCAGCTTCTGGCTTAACGCCAGCCCTCAGATCGCGAATGGTGATCTGCTGCTCCTGCCATTTATCCATCAGATCGGAGATGGTGGCATAGAACCGCTCATAATCTTGAATCACTTCGTCCAGAAAGGAATCCACTTCCTCCTGATCGTAACCCCTCAGTTTATTCGAAAAATTCTTTTCATGGATAGACAAAGCGTCCAGTTGAATGCCTAGCTGACGAAAAAGCTTTTTCTGTTTATCCAATCGGCGTTTCATGTGTTCATCCATAATGATTTACCTCCAAATATTGGTGCAGCCCTTCTTCCTAGCCTTCTCTCTATCATTGTTTATATCATATTAAGCACCGTGATTAAAACACTCCGGGGCTTTTTTGGAGAATGTTCCAAAAACGGCAGGCCGTCATTCCCATGCTTCATGTGATTGTTACCAATCCATTTCGGGTATTGAATTTACATAAGAAGTTTCTATTGTGCACATAACCCAGAAAGGAGCGACTATTCCTATGACCAGCATGACAAAACAACAATACAGTGAACTAAGACAACGGTTGCTCAGTGATAAAGAACGGTTGGAAAATCAATTGGAGTCCCGGGAAGACACCAACAAGGATCTTTCCCTGCGAGACTCCACGGGAGAGCTGAGCGCTGCCGACAACCATCCCGCTGACGTGGGCACCGAAGTTTTCGAACGCGGTCGGGATTTGGCCATTCAGGAGACGCTCGAGCGTGAATTGGAGCAGATTGATGCTGCCCTGCAGCGTATGGACCAAGGCGAATACGGAACCTGCGCCGAATGCGGACGGGAAATTCCGTATGAGCGGCTGGAAGCTTTGCCTTATACGGCCTATTGCCTCGAACATACTCCCCGAAAAGACATCAACGACAACCGTCCGGTTGAAGAGGATGTCATGACCCCGCCCCCATCAGGCGCCGGGGTCAACCGCCAAGCAGCCGACGGTAAATTTGATGACGCCGGCGCCTGGGATGCCGTGGAAGATTACGGAACCTCCACATCGCCCGGCATGTCCATTAAACCAGGACAAGACGATTATAAGAAGAATGTATGAATTGATTTGGCAAATTAGAAGGGAAAGCTGGTACCTTACGTTCGGGTACCAGCTTTTTTTGCGTAATCAAGATTCTTTATGGTTCCGAACATTGGAAGCAAAAAACTCGTATTCGTCAAATTCTTCCCCGCGCTTCTTTTTAAAAGGGGTCAGCATTTTATCCAGCTCAACAAATAACTCGCGCGCTTCATCTTCGCTCATATACAAGGTGGTATTGGTCAACATGGACGTCGCTTCGCCATCCTGGCTCATATTTTTAAAGAAACGGTCTCGATTCTGGTCGAACAGCTCGGATAATAATTTGTTCGTTTCGGATCGAATCAATTCCTTGATGACCGGCTCGTCGGAATCCGCCCCACGCTTGATCTTTACCGTACCGACAAAAGGCTCGTAATATTTAGCGATAATTCCGTTGATCTCTTTCGTCGATACGATCTTGACCAGGCCGATCCGCTCCAGCTTCTTCATATGATAATGAACCTTCGCAGGCACATCCCCGATCTTGTCCGCGACCTCCTTTACGGTTGCCGGACGATCCATCTTGTTTAATACATTCAAAATCTGGAGCCGATAGGGATCTGAATATATTTTGATCTCTTCCAGTGTAGTCAATTCCTTCGTTTCCACACCGTACACCTCAGCTTCACGTTAATTTTTCACCTTTTCATTATAGGCCGAGAATGTCGAAATTACAAAAACGGCGATGGGTTCAGATGGCACGGAAACTCTTCTTTCGAATCAGGAACAGCACGGGCACCAGCATGACGAATCCCATCAACGAGAAGAGCGCGGGAGGGGATTGATGCTCTGCCACAACTCCCGTTATCAGGCTTCCGACAGGAATTGCAGCCGTGCACAATACCGTCATCAGGGCGCCAATTCTGCCCAGCATATGCCGCGGCGTTACTTCCATCAGATACGTCGAGATCGGGGCATTCAGCATGGAGACGGCAAAACCGGCAACGAACATGCAGACCGCCGCGGACTCCACGCGCCACGCCGGGAGATGTCCTGGAATCCCTAATGCAAAATATCCGATCCCGAGCATGATCGATCCTGACATGATCAAGGTGCTCTTTTTGAAACTTTTGCCGTAGCGACCAATCCATAGCCCGCTGCAAATCATACCGATCAGAAGCGCCGTTCCCATTACGCTCAGACCTCCCGCTCCGGCACCCAATGTCTCCTTGACGTAGACCGGCTGCAGCACGTTCAACGGTGCCAAGCAGAAATTATTGATCATCGCCAGAACCGTCGTGATGAGAAGCAGCGAATGCTGCTTCACAAACAGAAGCGCCTCTTTGATGTCGCCGAGCACCGTTCTGTTCTTCTCAGGCACCGGTCCAGGGAATTCGGACTTGTCTTCGGCCTGTTCGGCCGCTTCCGGATTCGGCATGAATGCAATAATAACCGCGGCAATTAGAAACGTCACGGCATCGATCAGGATCGTTCCCGAGATTCCGATCAAGGCGATCAGGGCTCCGGCAATGGACAGACCGATTAATTCAGCGCTGCGGCTAACGGATGTGGAGAAAGAATTGCCCGCGAGCAGCTGTTCCTTGGGGAGCAGCCGGGGAACGATGGAGGTTTCGGCGGGTCTGGAGAAACATTCGAGCGTTGAATTCAGGAACGTGAAGACAAACAGATGCCAGACTTGAAGAGAACCGATCGCATACAGAAAGGCCGTCAGAGACACCACGATGCCGCGGCTGAGGTAGGTTAAGGCGAGGACTCTTTTCTTAGGCCAGCGGTCTACAAAGGTTCCCGTAAACAAACTGAAAAGCAATCCCGGCAGAAAGTTAAAAGCGAACAAGGTCCCCATTAACAGCTCTGAGCCTGTGAGCATATAAACCATCCAGCTGTAAGCGATGGAGTCCAAGGAATCCCCTAATCGGGTAATGGCTTGAGCAGATAAATAAATCAGGTACGGGCGGATTTTCAACAGTTGGCCAAAGCCTTGTTTTTCCAAAACGGCGGCATTTTGCATGTTTCTTTCTCCTCTTCGTTATGAAATGGTTTCATTAAACTTTTTTGTTCGTTAAAATTATAATTACGTTAAATATTTTTTATCGTTAAGTTTATTTTAATGATTTTGAAGAGGAATGCAATAGGCAAAAAAAATAAATCGCCTTGTTGGCGATTTAAGGTCTAGCGTTATTATTTGATAGCGCAGCTTTATTTAATTTCCACCCGCGATGAAGATCTCGCAGCTTGAATGCATGCTTCGATGGCTCTGATATTGCTGATGGCATCTTCCGGACCGTATGGCAATGGCGCGCCATCCATCACGGCAGCAGCCATGGCGTCCGCTTGCAGGGCAAAATGGTTGTAAATCCCCACTTTCTCCTCGCGGGTTCCCTTGGCCGTATGAACGAATATCTGGGCCATATCCTCCATTCTCTCCCAGCCGAAGGCGGAGGGCAGCTCGATCCTGCCGTCGGTTCCCGCAATCTCTAACGAGCATCTGGAGTAGGTCCACATGCCGCAGTCAAATGTCAGGCCCAGTCCATTGTCAAATTCCATCATGCCATGGACCATCATGTCCACACCGTCATGCTCCTCGGAGAAAAAAGCGTGGGCCGTCACGGCTTTAGGCTCCTGTCCGTATATCATTCTCGCCGCCGAGATGGGATAACATCCCACGTCGTAGATCGAACCTCCGCCCATGTCCTTGCTGTAGCGGACATTGCTTTTATCCTCCGCATTGTTGAAGGTGAACGACCCGTGTATTCCGCGAAGCTGGCCGATTTCGCCGCTTTCGATGATTTCGCGGACGCGCGCGTGCTTCGGATGGTAGCGGTACATGAAGGCTTCGGCGAACAGCACGTTGCGTGCTTTGGCCGCCTCTGCCATCTCACGGACATCCGTTTCCGTCAGGGCCGCCGGTTTCTCGCACAGGATATGCTTTCCGGCCTCAGCGGCTTTGATGGTCCAAGGTTTATGCAGGTGATTCGGCAACGGAATATACACCGCATCAATGTCGGGATCCGCCAGAAGCTCATCGTAAGAACCATAGTATGTTTTAATATGGTATCGTTCCGCGAGCTCCCTGGCTTTATCGGCATTGCGGCTTGCGATTGCCCCAACCTCACAGCGTTCCGATTTCAATATGCCGGGTATCATTGAATTTCTTGCAATTCGAGCGGTACTCATAATCCCAAAGCGCAGTTTCTTGCTCACGAGGTCATTCCTCCTTTGGCTGCATTCCGGATCGATTTTTAATAATTGTCGTTTACGGCTTTATGAAGGATCCCCAAGCATCGATCCAAATCGGTCTTAACCTGTTTTTTATAGAGTTTGGCCTTCTCGGCACCTTCGTCAGTAAAATGATAAAGTACGATTTCCTGGAAATCGACCCGCGGATCGTTTCCTTTCAACTGTTTGGTACGGTATAGAACACCCTCCTGCACCAATTCATGCAGCGCACGATAGATTTCGCTTTGCGGCGGCGAATATCCATGGCTCTTGAATTCCTGCCGAAGTTCTTCGAGCATCTGATATCCATATCCGCGCTGCTGCTCCACCATGGTAATAAGATATACCTTGATAAAAGCGCGCTGCGCGATCATAAATGCCATTCGGACGCCTCCTCCTTCACGAGCTACTTGTCCCATAATATACCTTATTATAACCCACAGTTTCCCAGTTTGCACAATAGGAAGCATCCTTCTCTTTTTAAACCAAGAAGGCGTGGATTGAAACGTTGGCAGGTGATGGTCGCATGGGAATGAGGCAGGGAGCGCATGTTTTTACTATTGTGAATTTTTCATATGTTGCAATTGTATAATGTTTAGTTTTTCAACTGTTGTTGGTTCGGTCGTTTGGTTCGTTTGGGTCTTAGGAACGATGGCGCGAGCCCACGAAAAAGCCCACCCTAAAGGGTGGGCTTCATTTTATTTTCACATGCCGGTGGTTGTCCCGGCGGATGGATGCGATTTGCCGTATGGCCGAATAGAGCGAGGGTTCCGTGCACCCGCGATGCCGACGAGCCATTTTCCGAACGGCAGCTTTGCAAGCAGGCGCGTTGCGGCGTACGCTATCGCCACGCTGATGATCCATGAAGAAAGGATCCTCACCAGAGATGGCATGCCGATCAGCAGATACTCATCGACTGCATAGCTTATCCGGAGCGTTAATAAATGCATCAGGTAAGCTCCGTACGAATAGACTCCAATGGAGGTCAGGAGCGCATTCGTCCGCGCTCCGGCATGCCGGGTAATCCAGCCGGCCGTATCGTACATGACCATGATGGAGCTAATCAGGAAAAGCGCCATCATCGGCCGCAGCAGCGACAAGGAATAGAACGTGATCGCTCCATCCTCCGCTGAACGGATTTCATTCACGGCCTGCATGAGCATCCAGCCGAACGTAAATGCAAAGACCAGCCATATGGCCGGCCGGGCCTTCCTGAGCCATTTTATCCAAGTGGCATGATATAACCCGGCTGCTGCCCCAAGCGCAAAATAGAAGAAATAATAAAGTGCATTCCGATCGGCATAGGTTGTGAACAGCTCGCTCCACACCGGTATGCTCAAACTTCCCATCCAATGTCCGATATCGTTGATAACTCCCGTTAAGCCCACGTACAGCAGCCCGGAAAGAACCAGTATCGTAAGCTGCGTCCGTATGCCGCATCGTTCCTTGATTCCCAGTATGGCGGATCTGAAGAGTGGATACAGCAAATAAAATTGGAACAGCATAATAATATACCAAAAATGCGAGCTGGCTTTTCCGGTTAACCATACTTCCCCAAGATATTTCCAGTCCCCGATCAATGCGGGATTAAACTTATGATTGATTAATAACGTGATCAGGGTCCATACCGCAAAAGGAACATAAATGTCGCCGAATCGTCTCTTGATGAACCTGCCGTAATGTAAACGGCCTTTATCATTATAAAACAGCACCATGCCGGTAATAAAAATAAAGACGGGCACAGCGAATTTCGTCGCCATCAGGAGGAAGCCCATCATCAAGCCATCGTTTGCCGTCATCCCCGGCGCTACCGAATAATGCGCGATGGAGTGCTGCAAAACCACAGCCAGGAAGGCCATTCCTCGGAGGCGCTCGATTTCCGGAATTCTTTGTTTGGACATACTGCTCCCCCTTCATGCTGGCTTCGTATAATCAACCTCATTGTAAGGGACTTCTCCCTTGACGGGCTAATCCAATTATTTACTGGGCATGACGGCTGGCTCCATACCTAGCATTCATCCGTATGATTATGTATATATTGAAAACTTCTATCGGCGTGCGTTCACGGAAGACTTACCGCGGGTAGCGACCTCATGGCTAAACGAATATCTCCAGGGCACAAATGAGGAAGTGTTGCTTTCTGACCACAAAAAAAACCGGTTCCGAATCGGAACCGGTTCACGCGCCTTTACAGCAGCGTAGTTCCTCGAGGCGGCAATGTGTCGACCCGGTCTGGATCAACCGCACCGTATCGTCCCTCGTTTCTGTAATCGTAATCGCGGAAAATATCGTAAATGCCGGTATTCTCTTGATCGGCATCAACCAGGACGAGAATCCGTCCCTGCTCGACATAGGACTCATATTCCTTCGCCTCATCTTCCGGGATGCCAAGGCCGATAAAACCTCCGACCAACCCGCCGGCTCCCGCACCGACTGCTGCGCCTGTAAGCGTCGCTGCTATCGGTCCGGCCGCAAGAATCGGGCCGATGCCGGGAATGGCGAGGGCTCCCAGTCCAGCCAGCAATCCTGCCGTGCCTCCAAGTATGCCGCCTGTTGCTGCACCCGCAGCTACTCCTTCGGGAGCCATCGTTCCCGTCTGCTCGGCTATCATGTCCGCCTCGCGTTTATCCTTCGCTATAATGGAAATGGCATCGTTCGGAATTCCGTGCCGCTGCAGCTGCTCTATAGCTTGAGCGGCCTCCTGTTCCGAACGAAATACCCCAACAACTTTCTTCTCCATGATAAACCCTCCTCATCGGTGGTCGTTCATATTTAACATTACCCGACGGGAGGGGAAATTAAACGTGGCGCTGCCTTGTTATGCCTTGGGTCTGGTCCGATTTGTTGCGATCGCCTCCAGCGGATCATCAGGCCAATAATGCTTAGGATATCTGCCCTTAAGATCCTTTTTCACCTCGTAATACCCGTTTGCCCAAAAGCTCGACAGATCGGAGGTAACCTGGACCGGTCTCTGCGCAGGCGACAACAAATGTAAGGTCAGCGCAACGCGCCCGCCGGCAATTCGCGGCGTGTCCCGCATCCCGAACATCTCCTGCAGACGAACGGCCAGAAACGGCTGTTCAGGATTGCTGTAGTTGATCGGGATCTGCGATCCGCTCGCCACCTTGATATGCGTCGGCGCTTCTTTCTGAAGCTGCTGCTTCTGCTCCCAGCTGAGCATATGCTCCAATAGCGTTCCGGGTGCCAGTCGCCTGATATCATTGCGATTCCGCAGCCCGTCCAAATAAGGAAGCAGCCACGCTTCCGCGCGATCCAGCAATCCTTCGTCCGATACATCCGGCCAATCCCCTTCGGCTTCGTGCCGGAACATAAAGGCCATCCGTTCTCTCAGCTGCACGGCCGCCTTGCTCCACTGAAATAAGCCAAGGCCCTCCTGCCTGATCCCTTGCAGCAAGGCGCGCGCTATTTCCTCCCCTGTCGGATTGGGATAGGCTTGTTCCTTGACAACGATGGCTCCCAGCATCAGCTTCTGCCTGGCCCTGATGCTGCCGGAAGCTGTATCCCATGCGACTTCTTTCTGCTGTTCCATCTCGTCAAGGTAATACTGCTCAAGCCAGGCTTCATCCATTTCGGAAGCCAGCTGGATATTCCCGTCTGCACCTTGATCATCTACGGCTGCGGCCACAATGTACCGGGCACGGCTCATAGGCTGAACCGCAGCCAGCTTCACGCCCCTGCCGCTGCGCATGAGAAACCCGCTGCTTCCCCTGTTCTTCGCGATCCGATCCGGATAGGCAAACGACAGCAGCAGGCCGCAGAGATTCAAGTCACCGTCAGCTGCATATTCGATATTCAGCTGGGCATGGAGCTTCCGAATCTCTTGTTTCATCCGCTGCAGCACGGCTTCGTTCGCCGTGTCCTGCTGGGCGGATCGCTGTCCATGCTGTTCAAACAAGAGAAGCCGTTCCACGCGCGAACGCAAATCCTGGTCCCGAAGCGCTTCGCTTCGGCTCAGTATATCGCGCTCCTGAAGCAGAACGGCGATTCGGATGGCTAGCGGGGCCTCGCCGATTTCCTGTGCCTTCAGCAGCATGTGAGCCAGCCTCGGATGAACTCCCAGCAGCGCCATCTCACGGCCGTGCCGGGTGATGCTGCCCGCATCATCCAGAGCCGATAGCTGCTTCAATAACGCTTGACCTTGCGTATAGGCCAGCCGAGGCGGCGCGTCAAGCCAAGCGAGCTGCTCCGGATCACGCGCACCCCATACGGCCAATTCCAAGGCCAGCGGCGCAAGATCGGATTCGCGGATCGCCGGAATGGTACTCTCCGGCAGATGGCGGTGCTCTTCCTCACTCCACAAGCGATAACACACGCCGGCCGAGACGCGGCCTGCCCTGCCCCTTCTCTGATCGGCGGACGCTCTGGACAGCCGCCTCGTGATCAATTGCGGCAGTCCCGTTCTCGGGGAGAATACCTCTGTTCGCATATAACCGCAGTCCACGACGGTTTTGATCCCTTGAATGGTAATGCTGCTCTCCGCGATGCTTGTGGACAGAACAATTTTACGCCTTCCGTTCACATCGCGTTTTATGGCTTCATCCTGCTTCTCCGCTGAAAGCGCGCTGTATAATTCACGAACGACGACTTCTGCGCTTAAGCCCGATCTTAATAATTCATTCGCGGTCCGCCTGATTTCACGAGCACCTGGCAAAAATACGAGTATGTCGCCTTCCTGTTCGGAGAGCGCGCGCGTTATGGCGTTAGCCGCACCTTTATGTATCTCATCCAGTGGGAACGAGCGCAGATAGCGAGTCGTTACCGGAAAAGCACGCCCTTCGCTGACGATGACCGGTGCGTCTCCAAGAAGCTTTGCAACCGGCTCCGCCTCAAGGGTAGCGGACATGACCAGCAGCCTTAAATCCTCCCGCAGCACCGCTTGGGATTCCATCGCAAAAGCCAGTCCGGCATCGGCCTGCAAATTCCGCTCATGAAATTCGTCGAATATAATCATGCCGATGCCGGTCAATTCCGGATCATCCTGCAGCATCCGCGTCAAAATGCCTTCCGTGACGACCTCGATCCGAGTGTCTCGTCCGATCTTGCTGTCCATCCGGACCCGGTACCCGATCGTTTCTCCTATCGCTTCTCCCAATGAGGACGCCATATATCCAGCCGCTGAGCGGGCCGCGATCCTTCTGGGCTCCAGCATGATGATCCGTTTGCCGGCAAGCCAAGGTTCATTCAGAAAAGCAAGCGGCACTTGCGTCGTCTTCCCTGCACCCGGTTCGGCGATCAACACGGCATGAGTTCCTGTTGATAAAGCCTTTTTCAATTGCGGTAATACTCGGTGAATCGGTAGTTCAGTCATGGATATCTCTCCGTCATCCTATCGAATATCAATATAATCCCTTAATTATATTAAACAGCCGATTTACGTCAAGTAGGCCATTGGCTGGCGAGAATCGATGCATATGCGCTACAATATGAATATCATTCCCATGGAAACATCAAGATTCAATTAGTCGGAAGGTGAAATGTATGGAGCAGCAAGCCACATTTCGCGGCCGCTTTGCCCCTACGCCATCAGGTAAGATGCATATCGGCAATGCCTTGACCGCTTTGCTTGGATGGCTGCAAATGAGGAGTATGAACGGTCAATATATACTCCGAATCGAAGATATCGATGTGCAGCGTTCCCGCCAAGAGCTCGCAGACGAGATCATGAGAGATCTGGAATGGCTCGGATTGGATTGGGATGAAGGCCCCGGCGTTGGCGGAGCCTGCGGGCCGTATCATCAGGCTGCTCGCCACGCGTTGTACGAACGGGAAATCGCCAAATTGAAGGAATCCAGTATGTTGTACCCCTGCTATTGCAGCCGGGCGGATATAACGGCAGCAGCCAGCGCACCGCATGGCATTGCATCGGAGGGATTTCGCTATCCGGGAACCTGCCGAGAGCTGACCCGGGAGGAAGCTGCCCTGAAAGAGCTTCATAAGAAACCTTCGCTGCGCATGAAGGTGCCGCACAGAATCGTTTCCTTTGTTGACGGCATTGCCGGAATGCAGCGCTACCGGCTATCCGACGGCGGAGATTTTGTCGTGAGGAGAGCCGACGATATCATTTCGTATCAGCTCGCGGTGGTGGTGGATGACGCGCTAATGGGCATAACCCATGTGCTCCGTGGAGCTGATCTTCTGGACTCCACCCCTCGTCAGCTGCTATTGTATGAAGCGCTGTCCTATCAGCCGCCGCAGTTTGCGCACACACCGCTGATGGTGGATGCGGAGGGCAAACGGCTGGCCAAGAGAACCCGCGGGCTCAGCCTCTCCTTTCTGCGCGGCCAGGGCATCGGGCCGGAACGCTTAACTGGCTGGCTGGCATGGACAGCCGGGCTCCTGGACCACCCGGAAGCAGTAACTCCTGCGGAATTGATCCCTGTTTTTGATTTATCGAAAGTTTCTTCATACCCCATAAAAATTACGGATCCTGTCAAAAACCGGCTGTTCGAGCTTTAACTTTAGCGAAAAACAATCAGCGCCAGCCCTTTCATTCTCGAGGCGAGAAGAAAGACTGGCGCTGTTATGTTATTCCTTACCGGTCAATCGTTCCCTGACCTTGGACTCATACTGCGTAAACGCGCTGTTACCGCTTAGCCCCCGCTGTTCCAGCAGCAACTGCAGCCTAAGATGCTTTTCGTTCAGCTTGCGTTTGAGCTGCTCCTGCTCGCCCTCGTTTCGGGTAGCGCCGAGCAAATCATAGAGCTGGACGCATTCCTTCCGAAGCGTGACTTCTTCAGGAACGTAACCCGCGTTTTTCATGATGCGGTAGGACATCCTCAAATCTTCCGGGATGTGCGAAAGATCGTCGATCGGGAGTTTTTTGCCGGCAAGAGGCAGGTTATCGAATTCTCCGTTGCGGATCGCTTCCTCGATCTTCTGCTCAGCCAATCTGGAAAAGATGCTCATGTAAGTCCAGTCTCCTCCTGTTCCTTCGTCCTCTCATCATAAATCAGCTCGCGGGATATTCCAAGTTCTAAATGTAGGGGATCACACGCAGGTACATCCGATCCCTTACAACATTTCGACATTACAACAGCGATTCCGCTCCATCTATGAAGATCTGCGCCCCTGTAATATGCCTCGACTGGTCGGAAGCGAGAAACGCCACCAGATCGGCGACCTCTTCCGGCGTCCCCGGTCCGTCTGCCAGCGGCTGACTTCCTTCCGGATATTCAACCGGTATCACGATTTCCTCCAAATCCCCTTGCTTCTTCGTGCTTTGGTCGATGTTGGTGGATATCGCGCCGGGACAAATCACATTGACTCTGATCTTGAATTGAGCCAGCTCCAGCGCAGCCATCTTCGCAAAAGCGACCTGTCCCGCTTTGGTAGTGCTGTAAGCGCTCATGCCAAAGTTGGAGAAGGTTCGAGTGCCATTGACGGAGCTCGTTATGATGATGCTGCCCTGTCCCCTCTTCTTGAGATGGGGAATTGCATATTTGACCGTCAGAAACGTCCCGTTCAAATTTACGTTCAGCGTCTTGGACCATTCCTCCAGCTTCATTTCATCGATCGGCGTCATGACGCCGTTGATCCCTGCATTGGCAAATACAATATCGACGCCGCCAAATATCTCCACCGTTTCAAGGACTGCCTTTTCCACCCGGTCGGGATCTGTTGTATCCACGTCGAATGCTCTGGCCGCCCCTTCGCGGATGGAGTTGATCTCCGATTCCGCTTGATGGGTCCGGTCATCCAACAGATCGAATAAGGCCACATTCGCGCCTTCCTTTGCCAGCTGAATGGCAGCCGCCTTCCCGATGCCCGATCCGGCACCGGTAATGATCGCCGTTCTCCCATGAAAACGTCCGTGTCCTTCATTCATGTCCAACACGCTCCTTTTGTCGTTATCCGTTATGCGTTCATCTGTCACAAGATTACCCAAAAGGAGTTGTTTTATAATCATGATTTCTAATTTTTTGCAAGATCCGGTTGGACTTACACGTCCGTTCGCGAAAAGATATAGGCTGAGAGCTGATATGAAGCGAAAACCACCAGGCAGGATATGCCGAGTCCATACCATAGATAATCCGTTTGCAGGCCATCCGACCACAGCGTGTTGATAGCCATCGTAATCGCGAACAACACCGCTACCAGCACCAGCTTCAGCGTTTGTCCGCCCTTGGGTCCCAGCCAATAATAGAGAGGATAGTACACGGCTATAAACAGGATCAAGGAAATGCCGGACACAATATTTTGATAAAGAACAGCGCCTTCTCCATCCCCGCCTAACCAGATATAAGCGATTTGGACCAGGAAACCCGCCAATAACCCGATCAACATAAACAAGAGGGAAGAGACATACTTGCTCAACACAATCTCCCGGCGCGGTATCGGCAAGCTCATGGAATATTTATGGAAAGGGTGCAAATCGGTATTCGATATGACGATGATCATCATCCCGGCCACCATATAACCTAGGATGCCGACGGCATTGCCAAACGAAAACAACGCCAGCCAGATCGCAAAGAGCCAAGCATATTTACGGATGACCATCCAATCCTTATGAATGAGGGGAACGATATGACTCATGAACAGCGTCTCCTTTCGAAGTGTAATACATAATATCCTCCAGGGCAGGCCGCTCGTATAACACGCTGTCTCCGAACAGCTTGTGCGCGGATTCCCGGTTTGCCGAGAGAGCCTCGAACCCGTACGGCGTTTCCTTGAGGCCGGTAAACTGCTTGCGGACATCCGCGTCCAGCAGGTCGCTGCTGCCTTTGACAATGACATATTTGTCGATAATTTCATCCTTTCCGTTACTGAAAACGATGCGTCCCCGATGAATAAAGGTGATGTAATCCGCGATTCGATCCAGATCATCCGTATTATGCGTCGAGAATAGGATCGTCCGGGTCTCATCCTGTATAAAATCGCTCAGCAATTGCAGCAGCTCTCTGCGAAATAGCGGGTCAAGACCCGCTGTCGGCTCATCCAAAATCAATATTCGCGGATCATGGGCCATGGCCATCGCAATGGAAAACTTCATTTTCATGCCTTTCGAGCAATCCTTTAGTTTCTTTCTGCCGGGAAGCTCGAACATCCGCATGAGCTGATCCATTCTGGTGCTGTTCCAGCGTTTATAAAAAGGGGACGTCATCCGGATAATTTGATTCAGCGTTAAATACTCATAAAAAATATTCTCGTCCGAAACAAAACCGATCTCTTCCTTATAACTTGCATCGTCCGAGCGAAGCCGCCGGCCATTCACGACGATCTGGCCTGAATCCGGGACAATCATCCCCATGATGGAGCGGATAAGCGTGCTCTTGCCGGCTCCGTTGGGGCCGATCAATCCGGTAATGTATCCCTTAGGGATAAGAAGGGAAATGTCGTTCAGCGCAAACGTTGGATATTTCTTGCTCAGATGGTTGATTTGCATTGCAGGTTGATCCTGATCCTGTATTCCGTCTACATGCTTCATTCGGATTCCTCCTTGTTTATTGTATGGATCATCTCGATCAATTCCTCGGCCTCTATAGGAATGCTTCGGCATTCCTCGAGAATGTCCCTGATTTTATCCTCGATCAGGCGCAGGCGCTGCTCCCGAATCATATCCTGATTGCCTCCCGATACGAAGGAGCCTCTGCCTACCATCGACTCGATCAAGCCCACGGCTTCCAGCTCGCTGTATGCCCTCTTCGTCGTAATAACGCTGATTCCCAAGTCCTTGGCTAGCTGCCGGATGGAAGGAAGCGGTTCGCCCGGCTTCATCTCTCCGCGCATGATGCTCTGCCGGATCTGTCTTTCAATTTGCAAGTAAATCGGCTCGCCGCTGGAATGGGATAGAATAATCTGAATCATCGCAATAATTTTTCACCGCCTTTTTAGTGCCTGATATTAGGATTTTGTATGTTGATGATGTGTATATAAAGTATTCATTGTATATATACAATATACACATTTAATAATGCCTCGTCAATTCCGTTTATCTTCGAATCCAAATAAAAAAAGCCGGACCTCATGGGTCCGGCTCGCGAGATAATCGGTCATTTCTGTATTACCATACGATCTCCAGAAAGGAAGCATCATCTTCCAGGCCGCCTGTATGGCGGGCATTCATTAATACTTGCACTTGCTCATCGGGAATCGGCTCCTTCATCGGGTCCAGATCCGTAAGCCCGTCGCTGTATAATTGAAGGCGATAACTGGTCTCGGGTTCCAGCTTGCACGTAAACACGTGAGGACTGCCTCCGATCGGTCCGGTGCGGGAAGACCAGCGTTCGGCCGTTCGGAAGCGGTCTCCGAATATCGAACTAATCTCGTCCTGCTGACGCCATAATCGTACCCTGGAGTCTCCCTGCCAGGCAAGCCACAGCCTGCCTTTTCGACGAAAACCCGATGACCGCTCGATGCGTCCGCATATGTACATGGCTTCGCTTCCCTTGCGCTGCTTCTCCTCCAGCACTTCACGCAGCAGCTTGGGGGTTTCGGAGCTCAGCGAATGCGTCCGAATTTCCCGATCTGCTTCAAGCGTTAGTTCCTTCAGCTTGCGCTCCAGCGATGAGGACGTGGGCTCTTCAACCGTATCCAGCCAGTTCATCAAGCCCTGACCGAGCAGGCGCGAAGCCACATCGCCTCGGTAACTCAAGCCGACGCCGTCACACAATACAAAATGGCAGACCTCTTCATCCATTTTCAATGCAATGAAATCCTGGCCCGTCTCGGAGAGCAAGACGGATTCTGCCGCTCTGCCATACGCATAGCGACATGTGAACAAATCCCTAATCTTCGTAAGCGGCTCTTCCCCGGTCTGCTTGCTTTCGTAATAAAACGACGCTGCTTGAGCCTTCCGCTTGCGAATCCCCAACGTTTCCATGCTTCTAGCGTATGATCGCTTCATGCTGTGACCTCTTACCTTACCGGCGTGGCGGCTGACATCTGGAACCCGATGGACACCAGCTCGGAGCATGTGCCCGGAAGCATCATCAAGGCCCCCGGACTCAGCTGATAATCCGCCTCAACCAGCATTTCTCGATAGCTTTCGGGAAGAACGGAAGACATCATCTTGAGTTTGCGCGCATGTTCATCCTCAAGCTGCGTATCAGCCAATATCCCCTTCCAGCGGCGTGGTTCGGAGATCGGCTGGTTCATCAGATGGTCGGAGATGAAAATATTCTCCACCAGTACGTTTCCGTCCGGAACGCTCATATTCATGATACGGCGGGCAATCGGTTCCGGGTCCTCTCCCGTGGCCACGCCATCCGTCATATGGCATACGAGCGGCGCAGGGCAATCCTGCATGTTGGGAATCTCCGATTGCAGAATTTTCTCGGCCTGAAGAAACGCTTTGGCCGAATCGGAGAAACGCTTCGGCGTCAAATCCGGAAGCGAGCCGATCGCCGCAATTTCGTCAATGCCCTTGATCCCGTTTAACAAATCATATACGTCGTCGCTGTATGCAAGGATGGCGATCCGGTACCTCGGCGTCAGCCGGTTCCCCTTGGTGGAACGAAACACCATTTGCCGAATGGCTAAGGATAATGCTTCGTAAACAACATCAATCCTTCTTCGATCCTCCATCAGCATATTCATGGACGCGCTGATATCAATCAGATATATAATGAGCGCTGGCGTGCGCTGCGATGCTTGAATGGTATAGTTCATCGTGAATAACATTCACCCCTGCAATTTGTCATGTTTACTTCTTTACAGTTTAGGTATCCAGTGGCTGTCGTCACTGATGAATTGCTGCAGATTGTTAAGGCGGCTGCTCATTTTGCCAACCGTTTTGTAATAGGATTTGTCCTTGTTATATAGCGCTATGAATTCACGGGCGGCATTCTTCGCGCGGTCCTTGTTGCCGGCCACCTGCGCATTATACGCCTTGTTATACAAGGCAACTAGTTCGACAACGTTTTGGGACCGCTGCTTCTGAAGCTGGGCGGCTTGCGCTTGCTGAGCGGCCCGCGCTCGAGCCTGTCGTTCCGCCTCCGCCTTGGCCGCTGCCTCTTCCTGAGCCTGCCTTTTCTTCTTCTCTTCCAGCTGGGCTAAATACGCCTCGTATTTTGCCTGATTATCATATTTCTCCTGCAGCGCCTGCTTTTTCTTTTTCTCCTCAAGCGATGCCAGATAAGCTTCATACTTCGCCTGCTTCTCATACTTTGCCTGAAGCTCGGATTTCTCCTGCTCCTTGCGCGCCAACTCGGCTTCCTCGGCCTTCTTCGCCTCTTCCGCCTTCAGGCGTTCCTCTTCGGCTTTTTTGGCCTCCGCTTCCTTCTTTGCAGCCTCCTCCTGCTGCTTCCGCGCTTCTTCCTCCTGCTTGCGCGCAGCCTTTTCTTTCTCCTGGGCCTGCTGCTCCGCTAAACGCTGGGCATCCATCTGGCGGCTCTCGGCCTTCTCAGCCAATATCTGATTCACCGTAATCGCGGAGCCCGCTAAGATCACGATGGCCGCAGCGGTAGAAAGCATGAATTTGCGGGATGACAACAAAGCTTTAATGCCTTTGTTGGATGATTCTTCAGCGGGACGCAGTTGTTCCTCCAGCCCCTGTATGGCGGCCGCAAGCTCCACTTCAAGCGGACTGTCCTTCTTTACGAAGTGATACGCCGAACGGAATATCTCCAATGCTCCGGAAAGATTGCCTGCCTTTTCCAAATCGCGCGCCTGATGAAACAAGCGTCCTACTACATTGTCGTTAACCTCTCGCGTGCCCGGCTCGATTCCAAGCGATGCCATGATGTCAGCAGGCACCTCCCGGGAACATTCAGATCCGGATTCATCCGAATCGTCCTCCTGGGCAGCCGCAGCGGCAGTGGCGGCGGCTGCCGGAGCTTCTTCCACCACTTCTTCCTCACTTACCGAGGATAAAGCGATGAGCCACTCGCCAAAGGTAGGGCAGCTGCTCAAATCCTGACTGTCCCAAGCTCTGCCGAACAGATCCGAGATCCGAGTGCCCCAACGCTGACCCAGCGATTTTTTAAGCAAAAAATAACGTTCGCACGGGGTCTGCATTTCATGCTGATCAAAATAGCTTTCGCCCCATGCCCGATTCACGATAGCCGGATCGCTCCACCCCAGCATCTCGGCAATGATGACGGCCCCTGCAAAACGATCGGCATACGCACTCCATAAACCGCTGTGCACCGTTCGATGCGCCGCATATCCCGGCGAGCCGGCGAGCAAAACGTCGGGACGGTCCATTTTTGGACTGTACATCTGCTCCACATCGACAAGCTCCACGGCGGCAGCGCCTTCCGGCAGCTTCACTTCCGAAAAAAACGGAAGCATGACATTGGGCGCAGACAGATCGCAATGCGCCAATCCACGCTGCTCCATGCTTGAGCCGATGGCTGCCAAAGCCTTGGCCAGCATCAGGCTTTCGGAACGTCCCAGATTACGCTGATCGCTTATAACGTCAAACCAAGTACATCCATGAATCCATGGCATGATGACCGCGTAGAGCAAATCCGGATATTCCGCTATCAAATCTCCGTTTCTTTCGGGAGTGAGCACCTCTCGACTGCTTACCTGCAAACCCGGTATCTCGCGATAATTCCCCATATGCTCGGATTGATAAACCATAGCCGGAATTCTGAACTTAGGAAAAAACACTTTAAGTGCTTTGGCTTCATGCAGCTCCCCATTCACGGGGATCAGCTGGTAGACGATCCCTTGCCTCCCAGCCTGGGCATAAGCTACGCCAGGTGCCGCCGGATGCTGTCCTACCGTATAAGCCGTTCCATTAACAACGATCCCATCGCCCGGGTTTGGCTGAAATGTCATGAACTTCACCCTCTCTTAACTCCATTACCTTGCTATATAACTCTATTAACCGATTGAACCGCGATTGATTCACGATTAACTACATTCTAAATATCCAAAATTGCAAGAAAACCGGGTTGCCTACCACCCGGTTTATTTTGCCTATTAAACTATTATAATGCATCAGAAAGCAAAAGTCTCCGAATGATATTAACGGGATTCGTCAGCCATACGGAATTTCTGAGCGATCGCCTTCAGCTCATTGCTGATGCTGTCAAGCGTTTGTACGAAGGAGTTCATCAAGCGGCTTGCTTCCTGGAATTCCTGGAAGAAGCGCTGCTTCGTCATACCATCCCATTGACCTTCCATTCCGTTGATCGATTGCGTCAGGCTGTTAACGATTTGCTGACTTTGATCACCGCTCTGTTTAAATTGGTTCGCTACTTGCTCCACTTGTTCTGGCGTAATTAAAATACGTCCTGCCATTTATGTAACCTCCTTGAAATTCGTTTTCTGGTGACACTTGACATCTTAGCCCAGAAGACTCGGTTTATCAAAATGTCCTCAGACCTAATTTCGAGTTACCCTATACGTCCCAATTTGAAACATTTTCCATCCCGAATTTCCCAAATGGAATAGGGATTTAGTTGGCAATCCCAAACGAAGACGGATCGGTAAAGGTCCAGCTCTGCCCGGCTAATGCGGCCTGTTTAGCCGCTCCCCCGTTGTCTCCGCTGGTCATGCCCACGGCTGCGGCTGCCGAACTCGGGTTCGATATAACCGTGCCGGAGTTACCATATTCCGGAAGTATGGACGAGCGCCCATCCATCCCGGAAGCGGCGAACAGAGCCGTCGGTGATACGGTGCTTACGATAGCATGCTCCAAAATCGTATGGTATTGATGATCCGTTTCTTGAAATTGATCGGCTTTGCTTTGAAGATGCTTGCCCAGCTGAGCAAGAAGAGCTCCCAGATGCTCTCCAAGACTCCGGGCAGACTGCCATTCATCAATAACCGCCGCTTTGAGAGACGTCTCCCAAACAAGGGATTCCATGGCTTGGTTGAGCGTTCTCGTTATCGCTAAATATTCATCGCCACTATGCTGCAGCTGACGGCTTAACGTCCGGAGAGACTCCGGCTCGACAGAAATACGCATTGGTCCTCACCTTTCATACAGGCTCTGTTACTGTTTCAGCCACATGAGTAACATATGACGAAACTGCTCTTTGGTCGCTGGCGCTGCGGTTAGCCAGTCCTGGTCTCCCTCCAGGCTCATACGCAGCAGCCAATTCATGGACTCGTTCACTATAAATGCTGCATTTTGACTTTCCCAGCTGATTCCGTTCCAAATCGACAGCTGGAGTTCCCCCGAAGATACCTTGTTCTTCATGCATTTCGCCAAAGCGATTGAACCTTCCGCATCGTCCGTCAATCTGGCCAAACGATCGCCGATATCGTCGCAATTATGCTCGGTAACCGAGGTATAGATATCGCCGAATTCCTTCCGGCTAAGCAACAGTGCCGGAATATCTCCCCAGTTTTGGTCGCTGAGGGCCAGATCCTGCACCAGTTGATCGCAGGTTTGTTCGATGGTACCGAGTTCGCTAAGCATGTAACACCGGTGGTCTTCATCGCTTCTGCATACTTGTATTACCCGTTCGTCAGTAACATGCAAATATCCTTCAAACGCCGAATCCTGATTTTCATATTTCAACCAGCACGCACGTTCCGCAAGACCGGCAATAGCCACTCGTGAGAAGACTTCGGGTGGAATCGACAATTCCCCGCCTTCCTCTTGAATCAAATATTGCTTGCTTAGGAGCGATTGTTTGGTTTTCTCCCACTCAACCGCGATTTCTTCCGTTAAATATCCTACAAAAGGATCTTCAACACCAAGTAATCGGTCCGATCCGATAATTCCAGCCAAGAAGAAAAATTCCTTGTCATTCAGCGTGATCGTTTCTTGTTTGGAAGCATGAATTGTCAACATTATGAGCCACCTCCCCTCAAACTACAACATGCCATCGGTCGCGAATTTCTGTGACCCATCTTTGGGCGTTCCATTCCTCATCGAACGGAACTGCGCCTTTTATTCTGGAAAATTTACGTTTTACGTAGTACCCTTGTCCCGGCGGAAGTATTTTTAGTCCTCCAGGACTATTAGAAGATTCGGAAAAAGGAATCCGGAAGAACGATAAATCGTTGGAATCCAAGGTCCCGAATAAAAATCCGTTTTGAGCAGCTTTGATATCGGTAAACCAGTCGACGCCATACGTCGGGAAATCCGCCGGCACGCCGGCAATGACGACATGAACCCTGCGGTCCCTTCCCTGTCTGACGATGGCCGACAGCTGGTCCTTCAAGGTGAAATCCGAAAGCTGCTTGCTGAGAACGTCGGCGTCATCGATCATAAGCAGGATGGCCGGGTCCTCGCTCTCCTTCGACCGGTTCTGAACCCGCTCATAAAGGCTCGTAATGAGCGGCCCCAGATCCTCCTCATTCTCCGCGTGGCCGCGGACATGCGGGAGATGGTTCATCCGGCTCAGGCCGCTGCTTCCATAGCGCGTATCCACCGTATAGATCTCCAGCTCATCCGGAGAAGTATGATATGCGAGCGATAGCATCCAGCTAAGAAGGAATGACGTCTTACCGCCTTCCATCGGACTGGCCACGATAAAATGCGGCCCATCCTCCAGATTGATCGCAAAAGGAGTCAAATCATCCGTAGCCACCCCGACGGGCACCTGATACTTCACCGTTGCGGCCGCTTCATAAGGCTTTTGCACCTTAAGCAGCTGATGGAGCGGAATCTTGTCCGGCAGCGATTCGATCCGCGGGGCTTCCTCGCCATGCCATGATTCATGGTGTACCCGAATCCTGTCGCGAAGGGCTGCCGAACGGTCCCCCTCCTCCTGGCCGGAAGCCGGAAGTGCCGTCTGGAATTCAAGCGGAGGCACCTGGCCTTTGACCAGCCCTCTTCCTGGCGGAAGCTGGCTTGGGGCTCTTGTCGGACGACCCACCGCGTAATAATAGTCGGCCGGATCGGCAAGCTCGTACGATACCGCTTGCGAGATATTGCTCCGCACCTTCTCGAACATATCCGAAATCCGGTTCGCCGTGATGATAAACGTGATGCCCAGACTGCCGCCTTCCCGCAGCAGGTATTCCAGCATATCATTCTCGTCCGGATAGGAATTCCTAAAGTTCAGATAACCGTCGATAACCACGACCAGCTGCGGAACCGTCTCCGTGCTGCCACGGCGGTAGGATGCAACGGTCTTCACGCCGGCCTCGGCGATCATGTCTTTGCGTACTGCGGCCGTTTTCGCAAGAAAACGGAACAGGCGCTTGATCCGGTCATCTTCCTCTGCCGTCATGACTCCCCCGACATGCGGCAGTCCTGCAAAGTCCCGCATCATTCGGCCCATATCCACGATATATCCATGCCAAAAGTCCGGGGTATATCGACTTGCCAACGACATGAGCATCGTTTGAATAAAGGTCGTCTTTCCGAGTCCTGGCATCCCGTATACGGCCCAGTGGCCTTGCTCCAGATTGAGCACCAGCGGCTTCTGGCATTGGTTTGGCAAATCGTCAACCATTCCGACATAGGACACGAGTGCCGAATCGCCGAACGCAGCAAGCTGTTCAATGCCGGATTGTACTGTCTCCAAATCCAGGCTCTCCGGAAGCGGCGGAAGCCAAGGCCCCTGCAGCCGTTCGATCCCTTGCGCTTCGGCCACTTCCGCTACATGGTCAATAAACACCTGCAGCTGTTTGGGCACTTCCAGATGCGCTCCCAGGGATGGAGTCGACGCAAGCAGCGGTTCCGTCTTCCCGTTGATCCGGACCTCTCGGATCGAGACGGCGCCTGGCGTATCCTTCTCTTCAACGTAAGGAGCGCCGCTCCAAGCAAACTGCATTTCTTCAAACACTTCATCGCTGCCCACCTGGAAGTAGCCTCGTCCGGGCTTGTTGATCCAGGCTGCATTCGGAATCTTCAGCATGTCGCGGCTGTCGCCCTCGCTTTGTACCCGAAGACAGATGCGGAAGCGAGAATTACTCCAAATTTTATCGTCCACGACGCCGGCCGGCTTCTGCGTTGCCAAGATCAGATGGACACCCAGCGTTCGCCCGATTGCGGCGATGCTGATCAGTTCATCCATAAATTCAGGCTGGTCTTTCTTCAGCTGTGCAAATTCATCAATGATAATGACGAGATGCGGGAGCGGCTCGCCATGGCGATTGCGCAGCAGCTTGTAATACTCGTCAATGTGCTGCAGGTTTCCCGCATCGTTCAATATTTTCTGGCGGCGGACCAACTCGGCTTTGAGCGACACCTTCGCCCGCTCGATCAGATTGTTGTCCAAA
Source organism: Paenibacillus sp. CR_12 (assembly GCF_041953985.1). Taxonomy (NCBI): domain Bacteria; kingdom Bacillati; phylum Bacillota; class Bacilli; order Caryophanales; family Paenibacillaceae; genus Paenibacillus; species Paenibacillus sp. CR_12. The sequence goes on from NZ_JAVFHO010000002.1 coordinate 1,133,503, forward strand.
TTCGTTATGGTGCCCACGACGTGCGGAAGGTTCACAAACGTATTGGACATGCCGCCGCCCTTATAGTCGATTAGCATGAATGCCAGATCATGAGGGTGAAACTCCGATGCCAGGGAAGCAACGATGGATTGGATAACCTCGCTTTTCCCGGAACCGGTCGTTCCCGCGATCAGGCCATGCGGTCCATGACCTTGACGCTCTATTTTATCATGAAGATTCAAATTAATCTTCTTTCCGCCCGCTCGCACACCCATGGGAACGGGCAATGAATCCGGATATCGGTTCTGCTGCCAGCGTTTGTATACATCCAAATCGTCGATTTTCTGAATATCCATCATCTCGAATAGTGCCAAAACGCTAGGAATATCGGATGCAGAAGACCGCTTCAGCCGAATCGGCGCCATATACCGGGCCAATGCTTCGATCTGTTCCCTGCTGATGTGATGGGATTGGAAGGATTGCTTGGAAACGGTGCCGTCCGGTTTCTTGATCGTGTACGCCGCCTGCTCCCGATCGACTTCGACGATAAGCTGGCAGTGCATCGGCAAGCTTTCTTTCCGGTCGGATAGAATGATGGTGACGGCGTCAGCCGCATCGGCATCTTCCATCAACAGAGGCAGCAGAGGTTCTTCCTCAATCAATTGGGCTGCGGATAGGATCACAACGTAAGCCGGCGTCTCAATCGATTTTTTTCCATGTTCGGTGCGATTGTTTTTACGCCGGTATAAATGGGTAAATATTTCATCAGCAAGCTGATGCGCATTGCTCCGTCGATCTGCAAGATAGCGGCTGGAACGGTCATCATCCCAGGTATGGGGCAGCCAGCGCAGCCACTGCCATTCGCTTGCTTCCCTCTCCTCGTAGAAGGCGGCGATTTTCACTTCGTCAGGCGAGTGCCTGACGGCGGTTTGGGCCATCATGACGCGAAGCATGTTTAATACGCGTTCTCTTCCGCCGACGATCCCGATGACCTTGGATTCGAATAACGGCAGTGCAATCGAGGCATCGTCGACCGTCTGGAACTCGGATGACAGCAATTCGGCCGCTTCGATTAACGGGTCCTTATCATACCCGTCCGCACGGGGAGGCTTCACGTTAATGTGAAACGGAACTTCCCCCTTGCCCACGCAAATCTCCAGAAAATCCTTATCTTCCGGGGAACGTTCCCATAAACTGCTGCTCCGGTTCTTCACAACGTTGTAACAGACGTCCGGATCCCCATGGATGTCAAACAGAATATGGACTTGATCTTCCTGCCGCTCCTTCAGTTCTTCCCGATGCATATCAAGCTGAGCCCGGTACTTCTGATTGCGTTCGGCCAGGTTCTTCTGATAGGTCTTCTTGTTGCTTAAATACATGAAGAACGGCAGCGTGTAGGATGTCAGCATCATAAAGATGGAAATCATCTGAAACATCATGAAATTTGAATTCCCCATCTTACCGCTCACGTTCATATAGACATAGAAACCGATCGTCACCGCCGTCATAATAATCGGAATGATGATGGCAATCATGGAAAACGACGGCTTGCTTGGCTCGGACGGGGGTCTCAGAATTTCCAAGTCTTCATTCGGTAAAGCCGGTCTAATGCGCGGCGAACGTTGGTACAACACGTTCATATGTCACTTCCTCCTAATCCAAAGCATCTGAAATGTACAATTATGTATTTGGCTGTTTCAGTTAAAACCAATGGGTTACTTACCCATTTTCAACTCTCTTGAAACAACGATCTTCTGCCATAGACAGGAGCTTCATCGGTGGTTGTAGAGAATGCGCGCTGCAACCGAACGTAGGAGCCTTCCCTCAATCCCGCTTCAACCAGGTTAGAGTGGCCGCCTACCGTAAACCACAAGCCTTCCGGGAATTTCGCTTCTAATATATATTGAATCCCTTCACTCGAGGGTTCGCGAAAAAGACGTAATCCCAGCAGCTCGTTCAACCGTTCAATGGAGCATTCATCGGGTACGTCGATATCAAACCAATCATCTTCGTTTCGACCGCTGATCACGGTGAGTATCATCTGGTCAACCTGCCTTCCTCAAAATGGTAATCCTATGTTTATTCCATATTGAAAGCCCAATCACCTATTTCAATAGTTGCAAAAAATAGTTACATTATTGTAACTATATCATTCCAGGGTCTGTTCTGTCAATTTGTGTCATATTTCCTATTTCCTATTTTCGATGCGGATTTGTTGGTTCCGAGGAACTATTTGTGTATTCATTATAGGGGAAATCCGGGTTTTTCGACGGTAAAATCCCGTCGTTCACAAAAATGTCACGCTCATAAAAATGATGCTGATTAATTCTATGAATTTAAGGTTATTTTAAGATTGGCAATTTATAATGCAAATATCATGAAAAAACTTTCGTGAGGTGATTGATATGAAAACACTGATCATGTTCCAAAACAAGCCGGTTCCCGTTTATTTTACTACGGATAGCAAGCAGCCGGTTCAAAAGGTATTGAAACTGCTAACCAGCGCGCTTGACCATAAAATCCAAACCGGCAAAAAGGCGCTGCAAAAATGCCTCAACTCCCTCATCAGCATTGAAATCGAGGGATCCGAGGCAATTCTACACAGCAAAAGCGAAAACGACTCTCTTGCGCTATCTCTCTTTTAATAAAAGAGGGGTAGCCCTTTTTTTGTTTGTCTCCATTATAACCCGTAATAACGATCCTCTGCTATCTGCGCCCGCTGAATTCGGATCTGGAACAATTTAACGAGATTTCTCCGCGTTGTGATCTCCTGGCAATTACTCAGCTTTTTTAATATAAACCGATCGATGGACATACTGTTCATCCCTCCATTCTTGTCTTGGAAAAACGACCCTATGTTCTGATAACTTCTATTAACCGTGCCTTTTCAAGATTAAACGAGACTTCCGCCCTTATACAAAGCTTCTCACGGTTCGACGTTTTTTGATGCTAACCCATTTTATGATCAGTACCTTGCATTATTCAGTACTAAGTGATATCTTATTGTAGATCACTACTGAATATTAATTACTACCTCGTGATAACAGCATGAACATGAACTTACGAAAGGAGGTATCGCCGTATGAATGTCAGTATTCAATTCAAAAAAGGCGTTCTTGAACTCTGCGTGCTTGTGCTGATCCATCGCAAGGACCAATATGGCTACGAGCTGGCTCAAGCCGTCTCCCGGCATATCGAGGTAGCCGAAGGCGCCCTGTACCCTCTCCTTCGCAGGCTTGTTAATGAAGGCTACTGCACCACCTACCTCCAGGAATCGAGCGAGGGACCCCCCCGTAAATATTATAAGCTGACGGACAGCGGAGTGATTTATATGCGATCTATGGTGAAGGAATGGCAAGCATTTGTAAGCAACGTGACCAATTTGATAGAGGAAGGGAATTTGTATGACTAAAAAACAGTTTATTTCGATTTTGGAATCTCGCCTTGCCGCGCTTCCTCCGGGGGAACGCCGGGAATTCATTCAGGATGTAGAGTCCCATTTTGTCATCGGCATGCAGAATGGGCGTTCCGAAGAGGAGATTGCCCGGGAGTTGGGAGACCCTTTTGAGATGGCGAAGGAAGCTTTAGGCGACCGGTACGTGGATATGGAAATGCCTGCTCCCTCGGCGGTCAGAAGACCGTTTGCCATAGGCAAATATGCGGTGGGAACCGGTTTGTTCTTCTGTGCATTAGTGACCGTCCCGTTCCTTGCGGCATTATGGTCCGGTGGCGTCGCCATCGCTCTGGGAGCCCTGGCAACCTTGCTGAGCCCGGTGCTCGTTCTGCTCGATTACATCCTGAATGGAACGTTTTATCCGGCTAAATTATTCTTATCGATCTCCTTGATCGGAATCGGCATCTTCCTCGGATATGCCACACGCTCGGCCATGGTTGGATTGTTATCGTTAACCTTGAGGTACTCCAGATGGAATACACGTTTGTTGAAGGGTCGTGACGCACAGTGAACAGAAAATGGTTGTTCAGCTTAGCAATCGCACTTATATTGGTAGGAATCATCGGCATGGCTGCGAACAAGTTTAAATTCGGGGAAGAACTGGTCAGCTACCAGAACCGATGGGATCTGCAGGATGCCGTGAATTTGAAGAAATTAACAATCACCAGCAATATGAATGTCAGTTTCGCTTTTGAGGACAGCGGCGATGATAACGGGTATATCGCTTTTGACGGCAAATTAAAGCCGGAGCATGTCGATATCCTTGAAGCTTTTAAGCCTGCAGGTCAAGAAATCGATTTGGATCTGACTACGGCTGATTCGTTTCAGTTTATGAGCGTGGACTTTCATTCGCCGAAAGGGAAAATAACCATTGTCCTTCCTTCAAGCACGAAACTCGAGGAGCTCGATTTATCAACGTTATCCGATAACATCCAGGTAAGCGGAGCTTCGTCCAAGTCGATTGCCATTTCCGTAAAGTCAGGCAATATCAATATGAACGGAATCGTAGCTGACCAGTTGAACGTAGAGAACATTTCGGGCAGTATTCGCGGCTCCGACATTCAGGCCTCCGCTCAACTCGTCAATCATTCAGGAGACGTCGAATTGAAAGATATGGAAGGCCCCGTGGACATCGAGGTCACTTCCGGCAATGTAAACGTAGGATTGCTCGGCGTTTCGTCGGTGAATATCCTGTGCAGATCAGGCAACGTGAAAGTGCAGCCTGACCCTTCATTCCGCGGTTTCTATGACCTTAAGTCGCTCACCGGATCGATATCGGCGCCGGAGTCATTGAAGGAAACAACCGATACCATCCAAGTGGAAACCTACTCCGGTAATATCGATATCATACACTGAGGCATTATTGACAAACGATAGAAATGAAATATACTATAATTTATAAAGTAAACTATACAACAAGGAGAGTCTTCATACATGTCGAATGTACTATTCATCAAAGCTAACAACAGAGCGATCGAGCAATCGGTCAGCGTAAAAATGTACCATGAGTTTCTGGAATCCTTCAAAGCAAGCCATCCGGAAGATCAAATCACGGAGCTTGATCTGTTCGCAGAGAATCTTCCATATTACGACGGAACAGCCATCAGCGGTATGTTCAAAGCTGCCAAGGGTTTGGAAGCTACTCCTGAAGAGCAAGCGGCTGCTGCCAATGTCAGCAAATATCTTGACCAATTCCTTGCCGCAGACAAAATCGTGCTGGCTTTCCCATTGTGGAACATGACCGTCCCTGCCGTTCTTCATACCTATATCGATTACCTGAACCAAGCAGGCAAAACGTTTAAATATACACCGCAAGGCGTGGTAGGTCTCGTGACCGGCAAAAAAGTCGTCATCCTGAATGCACGCGGCGGCAACTATTCCGAAGGTCCTATGGCTGCAGCAGAGATGGCTGTCAACTTCGTTATGGGCAATCTTCGTCAATGGGGCGTGCAGGATATCGAAACCCTCATCATCGAAGGTCACAACCAGTTCCCTGACGAAGCGGAAATGATCGTTCGGAACGGTCTTGAGCTTGTTAAAAAGGCCGCTGCCGGATTTTAATTGAACTTATACGTATTCATTCATATAGCACTTCGCAAAAGCTGCCTTCACTGACCCAATCAGTGAAGGCAGCTTTTTTGCTTTCGTTTAGAGCGCATCCCACTGCGTCCATTCCTCGGGCGGGTTAAGAATATAGATTTCCTGATCCCGGCTCATAAATCGATGATTGATAAATTCTCGCCGAATCGTCGCATAATCCTCGTGAAAGCGCTTGATAAACGCATTGATGTCCTTTTCCGGATATTCCCTCCCCGCCTCCAACTGCTCCACCAAAAATTCCATGATGACAAGCTTCTTTTTATACTGTGCCGGGATGGACCGCAAGGATCCGTCCTTAGCAATAAAACTGCGAAGAACGGATGCTTTGTAGGCTTCTCGGGCAGTCTGTTCCATGCTGGACTCCTCCTTTTCGACAAACAATTTAACGAATTTCTAATTTAATGTTTATCTAATTAGATATTAATTAAATTACAATTGTTTGTCAATCTCTTTCTGCATCAGACCCGCTCGGACGGGAGTGCGATCGCCTGCATTCTGGATTTATCGCGATAATTGCTGTAGGATTATAATGCTGATAGATAGCGTAAGGTTAATACATAAGGAGGTTCATCATGCTCGACGTCTTAATTATCGGCGCAGGCCCATGCGGTCTAGCAGCTGCCATTGAGTGCGGCCGCCAGGGCCTCAGCTGCGAGATCATTGATAAACACAACGTAGTCCATTCCATTTATCTCTATCCGACCCATATGCAGTTTTTCAGCACGGCTGAAATGCTTGAAATCGGAGAAGTTCCGTTCGCCATATCGAATGACAAACCGTACCGGCACGAGGCGCTGGCCTATTATCGCCGGGTCGCCAAACATTTTAACCTGAATATTTCCCCATACGAAGAAGCCCTCACCATTGCCAAGCAGCCTGACGGCGGCTTTCAAGTAAAGACGCGGCGACGCGGCGGTGAAGAGGCCCTTCGACAAGCCAAACACGTAGTCATTGCTACGGGTTATTTTGATCATCCGAATTATATTGGCATTCCTGGTGAAGACTTGGAGAAAGTAACCCATTATTTCCGGGAAGCCCATCCTTATGCCGGCATGAAAACGGCGATCATCGGCGGCAGCAATTCCGCGGTGGATGCGGCCATGGAGCTAATCCGTGTCGGTGCCGAGGTTACGATGGTCTATCGGGGCGAGGAAGTCTCGCAGAACATCAAACCTTGGGTTCGGCCCCTGTTCGACAGCATGGTTCAAAAAGGGCATATCCAGCTTCATCTGAACTCACGCGTCGTTCAAATCGCGGAGTCCTCCATTACGGTGCTTTCGAATCAGGGACAGGAATCGATCATCGAAAACGACTTTGTATTGGCATTGACCGGGTTCCGTCCTGATCGCAAACTGCTCGCCTCTTCCGGCGTTCAGCTCGACGAAGATATGGAGAAACCTCTCTATAATCCGGATACGATGGAGACCAATGTTCCGGGACTGTACGTCGCCGGCGTAATTGCGTCCGGCCGCAATGCCAATGAGGTGTTCATTGAAACCGGCAGGCTGCACGGCCGATTGATCGCGGAGCATCTGGGCACAAAGGTGTAACCAACGTCTTCCAAAGCGTACATTCCGGGAAGACAACCCGCGTGCAATTGATGTTTATTGCGATATCAGAAAGGCTTGCTCACCGGTAATTCATACTTTCTGATATCTAAATCATAAGGAGTGATCTCCATTGGACGTAACCTCGCTCATTCTGCTGGCTATGGCGGGCCTGGGCATTATCAGCAGCAATTCCGCCGTGACCATAGCCATGCTGGCATTGCTGCTCATCCGCGTCACCGGCTTCCAGCAAGCCTTCCCATGGCTTGAGAAATACGGGCTGACCCTCGGCATCATAATTCTCACCATCGGCGTGATGTCTCCGCTGGCGAGCGGCAAAATGAGTCTCCAAACGATCGGCGAATCCTTCCTGAATTGGAAGTCGCTTCTGGCCATCGCCGTCGGCATGCTTGTCGCATATCTGGGCGGACGCGGAGCCACGCTGATGGGCAGCAACCCTACGGTAGTCGCCGGTCTGCTCGTCGGCACCGTACTCGGGGTGGCCCTGTTCCGCGGCGTGCCCGTCGGCCCGCTTATTGCCGCCGGCCTGCTGTCCTTACTTATCGGCAAATCGTGAAGTCTCACGGAACAACTGTTATTTATATAGGTAAATAGGATAAAGGCCAAAAACCTCCCTGCCGGTTTCATGAACCTTAAGGGAGGTTTATTTGTTCTATATTTAAGTGCCATGCCGGACGGGCCGTTACCATATATAGTCTATTTTATGGTATGATAGCTATCGTATTTTAACGGCTTTTCCCGTAATCCCCTAAGAATTAGGATGTATCAGGAGGTATCACAATTGTCTTCAACGAATACCGAATCGGCCGCTGCCCCGTTAAAGCAGCTTCCCATGCTGCTCTTCAGGCAGCTGAGGCCGAAGCAATGGACCAAAAATTTGTTAATATTTGCAGCCCCCCTCTTCTCGTTTGAAACGGTAAATCCGGGGTCGCTTGTTGAAACCCTGATCGGTTTCTTCCCGCTGTCCTTCGTTTCGGGCTGCGTCTACATTGTGAACGATTATGCCGATCGCGAAGCGGATCGCAACCATCCGGTGAAGAAATACCGGCCCATGGCCTCGGGAGCACTCCCGCCTAAGCTGGCTGTCGTGTTCGGCATACTGCTGCTGATCGCTTCGCTGGCCGTCTCTTATCTGCTCAATCCGCTGTTTACCGCATTATTGCTGCTCTATTTTGCCATGAACGTAGCTTATTCCTTCCGGCTGAAACATGTTGTCATCATCGACATCATGATTATCGCGGCCGGGTTTGTGCTGCGCGCGATCGCAGGCGGGCTCGTCATTCACGTCCCGTTCACGCCCTGGTTCCTTTTATGTACCATGCTGCTATCGCTCTTCCTGGCGATCGGCAAGAGACGGCATGAGCTTCATCTGCTGCAGCATGACAAGGGCTCTCACCGCAAGGTGCTTGATCAATACTCGTTTGATCTGCTCGACCAGATGAGCAGCATCGTCACAACGGCAACCATCATCAGTTATTCGCTCTTTACCTTTACGTCCGGCAGGACCGTTCATCTTATGTGGACCATTCCGCTCGTCATCTACGGGATGTTTCGGTATCTTTATCTGATTCATATCGAGAAAAAGGGCGGAGCCCCGGACCGGGTGCTCCTGGAGGACTCGCACATCCTGGTCACCGTGATCCTCTATGTCATCAGCGTTATCGGAATATTGATCTATTTTGAGTAATTAAAAAAACGGCAATTGAGGGAAATTATATGAATCAGAAACTCGCTATTTTTGACATCGACAAAACGGTCATCCATACGGACTCCATGTTTCGATTTTTGAAGTACGGCATACGAAAACACCCGGCCACGACACCGGTCATCCTGAAAGTCGTGCTGCATTCCGTGCTCTACAAGCTCCGTCTCCTGGAAGCCGAAAAGGCAAAAAGCGCTTATTTTCATGCAATGCGCCATATGGATGACGCCGACCTGAAGCATTTTTACGAAACGGAATTGAAGCCTGCCATCTTCCCGGATGCGCTGAAGGAAATGCAGCTAAAAAAAAGCGAGGGCTATCATGTCCTGCTCGTAACCGCGTCCCCCGACGCTTACATGAGATATTTTGCGGAGCTGCCCTGCGTCGACGCGGTCATTGCCACGAAATTATCCGTTCGGGATGGGCGTTTCACGTCGATGATTGAAGGAAACAACTGCAAGGGGGAGGAGAAAGTGAACCGGATTCAGCAATACTTAAGCGAGCAGCGGCTGGCCATTGATTACGACTCTTCCTGCGCGTACTCCGATTCCTTATCCGACCTGCCGATGTTTCGGCTTGTTAAGCACAAATATTTGATCAATCAAAAGTCCGCCCATGGATGCGAGGGATTAACATGGAACAAGTAAAAGCGCAGAGTGCCCCGCGCCACCTAGGCAAGCTGTTTATGGTCTTATCGGCTTTTTTGACGGCGACCGGCCAGCTGTTCTGGAAATGGGGACACGCCCATTTGGTGTATATGGGAATCGGTTTTGTGTGTTACGGCCTGGGAGCCATCCTCATGATCAAATCGTTTTCCCTGGAGAAGCTGTCCGTTGCTTATCCCCTGATGTGCATCAGCTATATCGTGGCTTTGTTTTACGGGGATTTCTTTCTGGATGAGCCGTTAACCTTGAAAAAGCTGGCCGCCGTGGCCCTGCTTGGAATCGGGGTGACATTAACCTCCTATGAAAAGTGACGTGCCGCTGTACTTGCTTCTGCTCCTAATGACCTTGCTGGGCTCGCTGGGCAGCGTATTCTTCAAAGGATATACCGCGGGTAAACGAATCAAGCTGCTGCTGATCGGTTTTCTTAGCTACGGTTTGGGAGCCTTGTTAAACATTTACCTGCTGGGGAAACTTCCGTATACGCTGGTGATGCCGGCCAATGCCCTTACGTTCCTGTGGGCGCTGCTGTTTGCCAAACTGGTGTTCAAGGAAACCATCGGCATTCGAAAAATCGCCGGCGTTGCCTTTATCATATCCGGATTGCTGCTGCTGATCTGGTAAACGAATGCCGCTAGGCCGAACCTCAATACATATCACGGATAGATTGGTGGAAAGAAAAACATGACTTTTTTCAGTTATTTATTTGGAAATAGAAAAGATAATTTCACGGCGGTCGGGCTAAGCGTCTGCCTTGCCTTATGGTATGTATTCATGAACCTTCCCTTCGTGACATACATCAAGGATCACGCAGCCGAATTGATGCCTCACAGCCCCTTCTACGGTGCGCCCTTTACGCTGAATCTATTTAACTTCGACCCTTCGATGGAATATGGACCGGAAAATATTTCGATCATCCATCCGTTCATTAATTTCCTGACGAGTCCGCTAACAACGATGATCGGGAGCTCCAACCTCCCTTATCTTCTGATTCAATCCGTCTTGAACGCCTTTAGTGCAGCTTTGGTTTATTACATCGTTCGGCGAAGCGGAGCCGGCTGGCTGCTGTCCTTCGTAACGGCGGCTTTCTTCGGTATCAGCTCATATTCGCTGTTCACGGCATTCATTCCGGATTCATACGCGTATGCCCAATTCATGATCATTTTGTCGGCCGCTTATTTGCACTACAGCCGGTTGGAGGACCGGTATGCCGTCATGCCGAATGCCTCCCTGGCCCTGATTAATTTCGGGATCACGTCCACGAATGTGGCAACGTTCGCTGGAGCGCTGCTGATCAGCCTGTTCGATCGGCGCCGAATGGATACGTTCAAAAGGTTTATCATCATTATGCTGATTTTTCTGGGAATGGTGGTGATCGTCACCCTGCTTCAGCACTTGCTGTTCTCCGGTAAGTCATGGATCGCGAACGTGTTTTCAAGCGTGCAGAATGGTGCGCTCAGCTATGTTTCGCCCTTTTCATGGGAGCATCATTCCCGGGTCTTCTACATGCTGTTTGTAAGCCCGATCCTGTCGCCTGAGCTTGCCATGATCGATCCGGGAATCGCGGCGTTCGTGACAGATCTGGCCAAACCGTATCCGATCCATGTCCATATCGTCGGGATCGGGGTACTGCTCCTAGCCGTTCTGTCCTTTATCAGGGGCATCCGTTCCCGGGATACCTGGGCATTTTCCATCTATATTCTGTTCGCCATTCTGCTGCACATCATCGTGGGGTTCGGTTTGGCCACATATGCTTACGATCTCTACCTCTACGCAGGACATTATCTGTTTGCGCTGTTCGTGCTTGCTGCGCTGTTCATTGCCAAGACGAAGAGCCTCCGGCTTCAACAAGTCCTCACCGGCATCATGGCGCTGTTCCTGCTCATCACGCTCGTCAACAATATCGTGCTGCACGGTCAGTCGCTGGACTATATTCAGACGACCTATGACACGGTGTTCAAACATATCGAGAAATAAGACTGTAAAAAAATCAAAAGACCCGTCCCCTGAAGCATGGCCGAATACCATGCCTAAGAAGGACGGGTCTTTCGTCTAATTAAGTCTCCAAATGCTGCACGTTGTACAGTCTGGCATAGCTTCCATCCAGAGTCATCAGCTCGCCGTGCGTGCCCTGCTCCGTAATTCTTCCATTCTCCAGCACAACGATTTGATCGGCGTGCGTTATGGTCGAAAGGCGATGGGCGACGATCAATGTGGTGCGGTTGCTCGATAGGGATTGCAGAGCCTGCTGGATCAGATGCTCGGACTCCAAATCCAGCGCCGAAGTCGCCTCATCCAGCACCAGAATGTCCGGATCCTTGAGAAAGACGCGGGCGATCGCCAGTCTTTGCTTCTGACCTCCCGACAGCTTGACGCCGCGTTCGCCCACTTCCGTGTCATAGCCTTGCGACAGCTGGGTGATGAAGTCATGGGCATTGGCGGCTTGGGCAGCGGCGACGATCGCGGCTTCATCCGCCTCCGGATTGCCGAACAGAATATTTTCTCGGACGGTGCCGCTAAACAGGAAGTTGTCCTGCAGGACCATGCCCACCGAACCGCGCAGGCTGTCCAGCGTCAAATCCCTGACATCGTGGCCGTTAATCTTCACCGCGCCCTGCTGCACATCGTAGAATCTCGGAATCAGTCCGATCAGGGACGATTTGCCGCCGCCGCTCATGCCGACGAACGCAATCGTCTGTCCCTGCCGAATGGTCAGGTTAATATCTTGAAGCACCCATCCCGCAGCGTCATTGTATTTGAAGGAGACACGGTCGAATTCGATCTGTCCCGCGGTCTTAAGCGTTTTGGCATTCGGACGGTCCACGATGTCATACGGCTCGTCCATTAGCTCCTTGACCCGCTCCAGCGACGCTGAGGCCTGCGTCAACACCGTTGAAGAGTTAATCAGGCGGCGAAGGGGCGCATACAATCTGTCGAGATAACCGAAGAAGGCAACAAACGTACCTAATGTCAGATCTCCCTGGATCACCCGGTAGCCCCCGTAACCGATAACCAGAATAGGCGCAATATCGGTCAGCGTGTTAATCACCGAGAAAGTCAGCGCATTCCAGCGCGTCTGGGCCATCGCTTTATTCAGGAAATTTCCGTTGATGCCTTCGAATTTCTTCTGATCATAACGCTCCAGGGTAAAGCTTCGGATGACCGAGATCCCTTGAATCCGCTCATGCAGGTATGCCTGAATGCCCGCGAGAGCCTGCGACCGGTCTTTGGTCAAGCGCTTAAGCCGTTTATAGAGTAAGTTCACCGCTAGTCCGTAGAGAGGCAGAATCGAGATGGCAACCAGCGTCAAAACGGGGTTCATGAAGAGCATGACCACTAATACGAACAGCAATGTGAACATATCCAGCCAGATGTTCATCATGCCGACTTCCACCAGGTTTTTCGATTGCTCCACATCATTGATAAAACGCGATATCGCCTCGCCGACCTTGGTATTCTGGTAGTAACGGAGGGACAACCGCTGCAGATGCGCATACAGCCGGTTACGCATATCAAACAAAATACGGCTCGTAATGAACTGCGCAAAATACTGACGCAGGTATTCCACCGGACCGCGAACGATGACAAACAGCACCAGCGTCCCCCCGAGAATCCACATCAGATCCTGGATTTTCTGCTCGATGCTCATCTGCTGATTGATCAGCAGATCATCCACGACATATTTCATGATCATGGGCAGCAATAACGGGATCGCGAATTTGATCATGCCGATGATGAGAGTGAGAATGATCCACTTCATATACGGCTTAACGAACGGATAATAGATTTTCCATGACTTCAAAGGTGAATCACAGCCCCTTTCTTCAGGTTATAGAATGCACAATGTTTTCTGCGAAGGTGAACCCCTTCGATAATCGCAAGAAAAACACCCTTCTAAACGCTGTCTGCCTTCTGTAAAGGTACATCGATGGAGGTTTTTCTCAAGGGACATCCATCTTGTGACAGACGAAGAGCAGTTGACATTTGAGAGCTTCAATGCTTTATTAGTTCTAAACTCATGAAATGTATCATGTCTGCAGGAGGATTTAGTCATGACCAGAATTTTCGTGACGGAGGCGGTCATGCTGGCCATTTACGGTCAGCTGTTAGTACCACCCAAACCCGTCGAATACATCATTCCATACACCACGATTTTGGAATTATATGAGCTTCATACCACGGAGGAACATCTCATGAATAGCAGTGCTGATGACCAGCACGTCAAGATAAAGATCGGCGAATTGATTTCATATTTCGAAGAGCCGCTGAACAAAAAGAAAATCGAGCGGGCCCTCCAGGTTCCCTGGTCCAAAAGCCCGACCATTCCCGTTAGCGAAACCACTCGGGTCTCGGTCATGAACACCATGGACACCGCACCGTACGGAGAGTCCTTCGATCCCATTGAGACCGAGCTGCTGCTGGCTTCCCAAAAAGCGGAGGCTCCCATATTGACGGATCAATACGAGTTGATTCAGCGCATCGTTGAAAGCGCTCTTCCCGTGCAGGTCTATGATATCGACGATTTTGACTTTGCGCTGGAGGTCCCGTTATCCGGGCAGCCGTAAGGCTCCTGTGTACATGCATACACAAGGCAAAAGGAGTCCCTTCCCCGGTTTGAATGGGGCAGGGACTCCTCATGTTGACCGAAAAAAATTCCCCGTGCGGGGAATTTAAAGCATGCACATCTGCCTCCACGAACGAGCCTCAGCTCTTCTTTTTTATCTTATCGAGCAAGCGGATCGTGATCGCATCCATAGCGGGCAATGCCTGGAAATCAAAATATTTAAGAGATACTTCCGTATTCGGGGACAAATGAATGGCGCTGTGCAGACCGGTTGCCGCGTAAACGCCGATTACATAATATACCTCATCTCCACCAAGCTGCTTCTTCATATACTCCGGACCTGATACAAGGTCCAAGAGTCGCATATCGTCCGCGGTCAGGCCGCTCTCTTCCCACAGCTCTCTGGAGGCTGTGTCTTCAAGAGCTTCGCCGGGCTTCAGGTTTCCGATCGGGAGTCCCCACTCGTCCCTGTTCTGACGTTTCAGGAGAAGTATCTCTCCGTTATCGTTCAGCACAAGCACCGCCGCTTTCACACGGACCACCGAACGTTTGCCGATATACTGGCGAATATCACGGTGATATACGCTCATCTTGGGAACCTCCTTTCCCTAGATGGCGCTGCAGTCTCTCATCAGGTTAATTTACTGCGCCCTCTTCTTCATAAATATACGAAATGTCATCCAAGGATTCCTCATATTTCACGCGTAGCGTATACCCTTTCAAATACCACAGATCCTGCTCTTCCATATAGAAAGTTACCTCTTCCGAACGCTCCGTCAGTCCTGCTTCCCTTGGCTCTTCTACCGAAATACCGAGCGAAAAGCCGGGATGGAGCCCGCCGCCTGAGCTATAGCGTGGAAAGAAGCGAACGAACGTGCCGGCTTGAAGGTCGAGCTCCTTCTTGTACCAACGTGCTGCCTGATCGCTGACTTGAATTTGCATGTGTCGTGCACCCTCCTTAGACGTTATTTTATGTTGATCCCTATCTTTTTGGCAGACCGGAGATCATAGGGACGGTATCCATATTTAGCTGCAATATTATCATAACGCATACGCACGTTAGGATACAAATCATTTTGATAATTAAATAGTGACATAAGGTTCCTGCCTTCCTTCACTATAAGAATGACTCGCGGGGATCCGAAAAAATAAGTTTGACACATTCCAGTTCATGGTGATAAAATTCAGTCCATACGAGATCGATTTGAATAAAATGTAAAATGACGAAGAAAGGGTGAGTGACATGCTGAAATTGTTTGCGATGGATAAAGATCATCTGGATCATCATTCCCTACAATTCAATATGGATCGACTCCCCGCTGGTGCTGACTCATCATCATCAAGCCTCGTTCGTTCGTTGTCGGAATGAATTAGAACGAAGCTGCTGACCTTTGCGCGGAAGTCATGATCACCGTGCGTATGATAAGTTCAAAATTAATGAAGCATATCGTCCGTCGTCGGATGATGTGCTTTTTTTGGTTTTTGCGGATGATATGATGCCAGAACGATACGAAAGGAAGGGATAATGTGTTTGCCGTACTTAAAAATTTAGGCTGGTTTTTCAAGCGTGAGAAAAAACGTTATTTGATCGGCCTGGCGCTGCTCATCTTTTGCGGATTGGTTGAGCTTCTGCCGCCGCTCCTGCTCGGAAACGCCATTGACGATATCGTCAGCAGTTCCATAACCTGGGCGTCCCTCGTCCAATACCTGCTCATGATTCTCGGCATCGTTGCTGTCGTATATTGTGCCACGTACATATGGATGCACCGTTTATTCGGAGGCGCAAACCTCGTGGAACGCCTGCTCCGTACCCGGTACATGAACCATTTGCTGCGGATGCTTCCTCCGTTTTTCGAGCGCAACCGTACCGGGGACCTGATGGCCAAGGCGACGAATGATCTTCGCTCCGTGGCTGCAACCGCCGGCTTCGGCATGCTCGTCATGACGGACTCCACCATCTACTTGATCGTCGTCCTGTTCGCCATGGGTTTCATCGTCAGCTGGAAGCTGACGCTGGCGGCGATTCTGCCGATGCCGATCATTGCCATCGGCATGGTGATCTACGGAAGAGCCATTCATAAGCGCTACACGCTGGCTCAAGATGCCTTTGGAGACATGAACGACCAGGTGCTGGAGTCCGTAGCCGGCGTGCGCGTCATCCGCGCTTATGTGCAGGAACGCGCCGATCAACAGCGCTTCCAGGATATTACGGATGACGTATATCGCAAAAATCTGGCGGTTGCCAAAGTGGATGCCTTATTCGAGCCGACCATCAATTTTTCCATCGGTCTCAGCTACGTCATCGGTTTGGCCTACGGGGTGTACCTCGTGTTCCAAAATCAAATCACGCTCGGAGATCTCGTATCGTTCAATATGTACCTCGGGATGATGATTTGGCCGATGTTTGCTATCGGGGAATTGATCAATATCATGCAGCGGGGTAACGCCTCGCTGGATCGGGTCAACGAAACCTTGAAGACGCCGCCGGATGTTGCCGACGTCGCGGACCCCGTAGACGTGAAGGTTCCGGACACGATTCAATTTAAGGATGTCACCTTCCGTTACCCGACCTCGACGATCGAAAATTTGCAAAATATCAGCTTTACGCTGCAAAAAGGGCAGACGCTAGGCGTTGTAGGACGCACGGGCAGCGGCAAATCGACGCTGCTGAAGCAGCTTCTGCATGAGTATCCGACCGGAACCGGGGATATCCTCATATCCGGCGTGCCGATGGAGAGGCTCGCGACCGATCAGCTCCACAGCTGGATCGGGTATGTGCCGCAGGAGCAGATCCTGTTCTCCAAGACGGTGCGCCAGAACATCCAATTCGGCAAGAAGGATGCCAGCGACGAATTGATCATGGAGGCGATTACGACCGCTGCGTTTGACCGCGATCTGGTCACCCTGTCCGATGGTCTTGATACCGTTGTCGGCGAAAAAGGCGTGGCGCTGTCCGGCGGGCAAAAACAGCGGGTATCCCTGGCCCGGGCTTTCATCGGCGATCCTGAAATCCTGATTCTGGACGATTCCTTGTCCGCGGTGGATGCGCGCACGGAAGCCAGGATCATCGATAATATCCGGAGCAAGCGTGCCGGTAAAACGACCCTGATCTCCACGCATCGCCTCTCGGCGGTCCAGCATGCCGATCTGATCGTCGTGCTGGAGGACGGCCGAATCACGGAGCAGGGAACCCATGATGAACTGCTGGAACTCGGCGGCTGGTACCGCGAGCAATTCGAACGCCAGCAGGTGGAAAACAATCTGACCTCGGAGGAGGTGTCTTAATTGACTCCAAGCGATACAACCATCTCGAATGAATCCGGAATTGCCAAACGGCTCTTCCGCTATGCCTTAACGGCTAAGGGCACCTTCATCACCGCCCTGATTCTGCTGGCCATCGGCGTTGCCGCGGAGCTGGCAGGGCCCTTCATCGCGAAAACGATGATCGACGAGCATATCCTGGGCATCGAGCGTCCCTATTATGAGACGACGCAGGCTCAGGGTGCCGCATCCTATAACGGAACTTATTATAAACGCGAGGATCGCTTTCAGGAAGGCGAGACGCGAGGCCGGGAAGTGCGCCTCGTTCAGGCAGGCCGCAGCTTCTATTTCATTGATGAGCCGGTAACCCGAACCGAGGGAAACCGTTCCTTCCAGGATGGCGTATTGACGATTTCCTACGCCTCGGAAGAGCTGCAATACCCGGCCGTCAAATTAACCAAGGAACAGCTGTTTGAATTTTACAAGCCCGAGCTGCCCAGCATTTATAAACTCGTCGGCCTGTTCCTGAGCTGTCTTCTGATCTCCATGATAACGGTATTCGGCAGAACGTACTGGCTCCAATCGGCAGCCAATCGGGTCATCCAGAAGCTGCGTACCGATGTATATGCCCATATACAGCGCTTGCCCGTCAACTTCTTCGATAATCTGCCGGCTGGCAAAGTCGTATCCCGGGTAACCAATGACACCGAAGCGGTAAAGGACCTGTTCGTTGCGGTATTATCCAACTTCAGCTCCGGCGCCGTCTATATCACGGGTGTTTATGTCGCCCTGTTCCTTCTGGACGTCAGACTCGGCTTGATCAGTTTGTTTGTCATCCCGATGCTGATTGTATGGACCATCCTGTACCGTAAATTCGCAACCAAATACAATACGGTCATCCGCTCCCGTCTGAGCGAGATTAACGCCATTATCAATGAATCCATTCAGGGTATGGCCATCATCCGTGTATTCCGCCGCCAAAAAGCGACCCAGGACGAGTTCGAGGCGCTAAACGCGGATTACATGGCCCATCAGAACAAAATGCTGAATCTGAACTCCTTCACCACGCACAACCTGGTCAATGTGCTGCGTAACGTTTCCTTTGTGGTCGTGCTCTGGTATTTCGGTTCGGCATCGCTGAACGGTGCCGGGATCGTTTCGATCGGCGTGTTGTACGCCTTCGTCGATCTGCTCGGCCGCATGTTCCAGCCGATTACCGGCATGGTCAACCAGCTGGCCGCGCTCGATACCTCCATCGTCTCCGCCAAGCGGGTATTCGAGCTGATGGATGAAACGGGCGAAAAAGTAACGGACGGCTCCATGCCGCGATATTTGGGGAATGTGGAGTTTCAGGACGTATCGTTCGCTTACAAGAAGGACTACGTGCTGAAGAACATTTCGTTTGAAGCGAAGCAAGGACAGACGGTTGCGCTTGTCGGGCATACGGGCTCGGGCAAAAGCTCCATCATCAATCTGCTGTTCCGTTTCTACGACCCGCAAAAAGGCACCATCACGATTGACGGCCAGCCTGTCACCGATATTCCGAAGCAGTGGCTCCGCAAGCATATGGGAATCGTGCTGCAGGATCCGTACCTGTTCACCGGCACCATTGCATCCAATGTCAGCCTGGGCGATCCGGACATTACCCGGGAACAGGTAGAGCAGGCCCTTCGCGACGTAGGTGCCGATCGGCTCCTGGCCCATCTGCCGCAAGGCTTTGATGAGCCGGTGCTGGAGAAAGGCAGCACGCTTTCCGCCGGTCAGCGCCAGTTGATCTCGTTTGCCCGTGCTTTGGCGTTCAACCCGGCCATACTGATCCTTGATGAGGCCACCGCTAACATCGATACCGAGACGGAAGCCTTGATTCAAGACGCGCTGGAGGTTCTGAAGCGCGGACGTACAACGTTTATCATCGCTCACCGCTTATCCACGATCCGCAGCGCCGATCAGATTCTGGTCCTTCACCGCGGAGAAATCGTGGAGCAGGGTTCCCATGACGAATTGATGGCCTTGGGCGGAAGGTACTTTAAAATGTACCAGCTCCAGCAAGGAAGCTCGCCTTCGGTTCCGGAGAATAAGGAAACGGTGCTGGCCGCTTCCAACAGCAACTTGGCCGGAGGGCATTTATAGATCAAGTTAGGCAAAGCTAACGCAGTCATATGAAGACAGACCGAGGTTAATCGTAGTTTTTCTTGCGATATCCGGAAGTTCCAAGCTTCGAAGTTTATACTTTCCGACACTATAAAAAGGCTGTCCCCTGTCGAATGTAACATTCGCTTGGGGACAGCCTTCTTTTTTACATCGTATTCTGGCGGCACATGACAAGAATTACTTTGCCGAATCAAGAGTACCGGCTGCTTTGACCGTGATTTTGGTGTATTTTGACGGCACGAGCACGTCATCGGACGATTTTGAGATGACCTGCGGGTACATTTTGTCCGGATCGGGTTGCACCACCTTGAAGTAGATTACGGCTTCGGTGTCGCTAACATAGTCGACCGAAGTAATTTTAATGCCATACCCCGGATTCGGCAGATCTTCCTTGGTTACCGTGACTTTGTTCTGCGATTCGTCCACCTTGACAACGCTTGTGCTTACATCCGGTTCAGATTGCGCCGGCTCTTCGGGTGTCATGTTCTTCTGATGCTCCTCAATGAAGCGAATGGAATTGTATACGAGCTCTGCGGCTTCGATTCGCGATAAACTCTTCGTTGGATGGAACTTGTCGTTCGCGTCCAGCTTCGCGATTTTGGTTAACAGCAGGAATTGCACGGCCCCCCGGCTCTCCTCTTTCATCAGATCCTCGTCGGCCACATGCAAATACATCATGATCACGGGATAATTCCCGGTCTTCTGAATCGCTTCCGAGAGCAAGGTCGCGAACCCTTCGCGCGTGATCGGCTCATTCCATTTCATGTCCGCGGATACCGACAATCCGTTCTGAGCCGCAATGTTCACGGCTTCGGCAAACCAAGCATCCTTCGGAACACTGTCGAACGAGCGGCCCGTAAAGTTCGGCTGCACCTCCAGGCCGGCCGCATTCACGATCATCTGCACCGCCTGAGCGGTCGTTATCGTCTTGGACGGAGCGAATTTGTCGGCGCTGATGCCCTGGATAATCCCTTTCGATTGCAGTTCCTTCACCATTTGCAACGGCTTCTCCTCTTGTATATCCGTAAAAGCAGAGGCGGCGCCGGCACCGAGCAATGACGAAGTGACAAGCATAGCGGTTAATAATTTAGTTGTTTTTTTCATAGTTACACCTCCTATTATTCCTGACGCAGAGGTGCTGGAATATGTTTCATCTGAAGCGCATTTTCTTCTACACGCTTTTTTCGCTATCCAGGCCCAGCTTTATATACATCTCGCGGGAGTAACCTTGAAGCTTCTGCTCCAGCGCTTGGGCTTGGTCCTTAAATGCCGTCAGCTCCCGAATCATTCGGGAACGGCCGGCCGGGCTAAACGTCTCATGGATCCGTTCTTTGAAATAATCATGAACGATATAGTTTCGCTGCTTCCATACTTCTTTTAATTGAAGCGTCTCTTCCTCGGAGAACGGAAAGTAATGCTGGATCTCATGGACCAGCTGGCCCAGGGAGCTGCTTAGTTTCCGCTGATATAATTGGGTGAAATCTTCCTCTGAAGGCACATTCCCTTGAGAAAGCTTGATCAGCATCAACAAATTCGCGAGCTGCTGCTCAAGGGCCTGTGAATAATACACCGCTAATCCGAAATAGGCAAACAGCTCTTTGGAGTGGTCACTGTCCAGCAGTCGAGTTTGTTTCATGGTATCCTCCTCTAGTATTGGCTGTCTTTACCGTTTCTATTTGTGTATATTCCTATGGTAAAGGAAGACTCCTCCTACTTCAACCTACTTTTCGGATCATGGACGCTGCATCCTTGCGGGAAGCCGTCCATAAATAAACAGCCAGTAATATAAATCCGTAGATGAAGGAATAGGCGATCGTCAGGAGTTTGACGGCCGGTGACCGCTCGTCGGCATGCATGAACAGGTCCATCATGACGGAGACAGGCGGCAGCAAGTAAGGGATGATTCCCCAATAAGCATGATCGAACTGGACAATGGATTGACCGGCCAAGGAAACAATGATCACGATGAATAGTAACCCTGCCGCTCTTCCCTGGTTCTCCATGAAGCCGAACTGAAAGAAAACCGACAGCGAAATGCCCAGCAAGGACATTGCGACATGTCCCGCATAACCAAGTGCAAACTCGGAGAATGTAATCGGCTTATCAAACATCCCGAACATGACAGGATAAAGGACAGCGAATGCACTGAATAGGATGGACAGAAGACTTACCGTGATATATTGGGCGGCATAAAACCGTAGGGCCTTGCCGCTATGAACAATCAGGAGCATCGTTTGACGCCCTTGATCGTGATTGTGGAAATTCAACCCCAGCCAAGCTGAGCCGACAAACAGAAAGGCTGCCGTCACGGCATAACTGTCCATGATCGGGTTAGGCCGGTAGGAGTAGAGGAACACCACCGAGATCAGCATGAATGCGATCGGAGCGAAGTATCGATAAGATCTTGTGTAACTGGCAAGCAAGTAACGAATCAGGGATCCCATCATGCTCCCTCCCCCTCCATAGGCTGGCCCGAACCCGGGCGCTCGGGCTCTTTCATCTCCCCGTGCCAAGGCTCAAGCCGTATCAGCGAACCGCCAGACTGCAAAATTTCCAGCAGCATGTCGTCCGTTGCCTGCCGCGTAACCATCATCGATGCCGGGTTGCCTCTGGATATCCAATAGAGAAACCCGGGGCGGCGTTCAAGCTCCAGCATGTTGTCTGGCGAAACGTGCGTGAATTCCAGCTTCATCCGCTCTAAATGCGGACTCCTTTCAAGCAATCCGTCCCGCTCGATCCGCCCCTGCCGCAGCCGCGTCTCCCGGTCAGCCAGCGATGCAATAAGCAGCGGCTCGTGAACGGACATCACGATAGCCGTTCCTTGTCTTTTGATCTCGGTCAGAAGGCCGATCATCTCCATCTGGGAGGACTCGTCCAATCCCGAAAGCGGCTCATCCAGAAGCAGCAGATCGGGCTGGCTAAGCAAGGCCTGCATGATATTGACCTTTTGCAGCATCCCCTTGGAGCATAGCGTCATCTTCATGTCCTGCAATTGAAACACATTCATCATGGCATCGATCCGCTTCGCGGCTTCTTGTTTGTCCATGCCTTGAATGCCGGCCATATGGCGCAAATATTCGGAAGGACGAAACCGCAGCGCAGGAAAACGTTCCGGTACATAGCCGACGCGCAGCGATGTCCCATATTCGATCCTGGACCCTTCAGACGGGTTAGCAAGCCCCGCTATCACATGCAGCATGGTGCTCTTGCCTGCGCCATTGCTTCCCGTTATCGCAACGCACTCAGCGCGGGAGATGCTCCAGGTGATGTTATGCAGGACGGCATACTTGCCGAAACGCTTATGTATTCCGTTCAATTCCAGCAGCTCCTGCAAACACTTCAACTCCTGTTCACGTATTCTGGTGTTTGTATTTCGTTCAGGTATTTTTCGAACACGATCGTGCCGGCGCCTATGACGCCCGCATACTCTCCCAACTCGGATGGCTGAAGCACGATTTTATCGTGAAAGCTGGACAAGCTTCTGTTATATGATGTTTCTCTTACATATGTGAAGTAATCCGGGTACCGGTTCGCAAGGACTCCACCGATGATCATCGTTTCCGGGGTTAGCAGGTTAATGACATTAGCCAGGGATATACCGACATAACGAGCCGATTCGTTCAGCATATTGGCAGCCAATGGATCTCCGTCCAGACCGGCCGTGATCACATCGGTGATGTCCAATCCGTGATCATTGCCATCAAACGAGGATTGAAGAGAACTGACAGCTCCGCGCCGCAGCTCTTCTCCGACCCTGCGGACGATGGCCATACCGGATGCGATCGCTTCCAGGCAGCCGGTATTGCCGCAATTGCAGCGCGGACCGTCAATATCGATCGTGCAGTGCCCGATCTCACCGGCTCCATAAGGGTAACCCTGATATATTTTCTGGTTGAAGATCAATCCGCTTCCGATCCCAATATCCGCATCCACGTATACCAAATGGTTGAAATGCCTGCCGTTTCCATACCATAACTCACCGAGTGCCATCACGTTAGCGTCCTTCTCGATTTGCGTCGGAAGCTCCGTATTCTCCTCGATCAGTCCCTTTAATCGTACCTGATGCAGTCCGGGAAGGTTCGGCGGAGACAGAATCTTGCCTTGGACCGGATCAAGCGGTCCCGGTGCTCCCACCCCTATACCGATGATTTGGGACTTCAGGCCCGACTCGTCCAATACGTCTTGGATCGTGGAGATTATGACATTCACCACGCTGCCGCGATTGGCGTTATTTTCAAAGGAGGAACGTTTCTCCATCATCGCTTTCCCCTGCAAATTAATGACAGCCGCTCTTACGGAGGAGGCGCTGATATGAACGCCAACCGTGTAAATATCACCGGGATTCAAGGAGATGAGTTTGGGCTTCCTACCCCGGCTGGACTCGTCGTAAAACCCGGCTTCAGCAATCAATCGATCCTTCATCAGCTCATCCACCAAATTGTTCACGGCGGTAAACGTCAAATTCATCTTGGCCGCGATTTCCGCTTTCGTTAAACTGCCGTAGTCGCGGAGCAGCGCGATAATGCCGATACGATTCAGGTTTTTGACATGCCGATTGTTCTTGCCAACGGAACTGTTCATCTTACAACCTCATTCTTTTTACCCATATTGTTCTTCCCTCTCACACATCTATCATAGGGGAAAATTCGGAGTTAGTAAAATCCATTACTCGAACCGCAAATGAAAAGCCTGACCTCCTAATCGGAAATCAGGCCTAATTATATCACGCATTAGAAACTTGTTAGATTAACCGTGGCTCAGCATTTCGCGGCATGCCTCGGCACATTTCCGGCATGCTTCCGCACATTGTTTGCAATGCTCATGATCATGCTTCTCGCACTCTTCCGCGCAAGCCAGGCATGCCTTGATGCACAGCTCGCAAATCTCCTTAACGTAAGGGCTTTTGCGGGACATGGCTTGAGCCGCAAACGCGCAAATATCCGCACACTCTCTATCGAGTGTAATACAATCGCGAAGCATGGCCAGCTCGTATTCTTTCAGGCAGGATACATAGCATACATTGCAAGCGTTCATACATTGGAGACATGCTTCGATGCATTCTTTATATTTGAGTTCATTTAACATTGGATAGATCCTCCTTGTAGTTATTACGCTATGCCTTTGTATTAAACGTTCGACTGCCCTCTGAATCAAACCCGGCCAGAAAGTCCCAAGGTACAATTGCCCAGAATGGTCAGGCAAAAAATGGTTGACTCATGCCCGGCTTGTCTTCCCCTCCAGCTGTTCAAGCTGCTCCCTTAGCAGCGATTTCTGAAAATGCTCCCCGATAAACACCACCACATCCGGCACTTGGCCCTGGGGCGTTATTTTCATGAAATCGGATTCGCGAAACGCGTACTGGAACAAAAAACGGCTGTTCGTATCGCTGAAAGTGAGAATGCCCTTCGCCCGGTATACATCCCTTGGCAGCCCGGCTATCAATCGTTCGAACTCCACGCTGTTTACCGGATGGCTGAAGTAGTATGTGTACGACATGACATGATCATGGGAGCCATGTTCATGTGTATGGTCGTGGTTGTGGTCATGCTTATGGCTGTTGGCTTGCTCGTTCTTGTCTGTGTGCTCATGGGCATCCCCGGCCTCGCGATGATGTACAATCGAATGCTCGTTCCGTTCCCCGGGATCGCTCTGCAGCAAATCTTCAACATTCAAGTCGCAGCGCACCGAAGGAACAATCGGGGCATGCGGATTCCACCGCTTCACCAGCTCTCGAATCGTCTCTCTGTCCCGGTCCTCGACCAGGTCCATTTTATTAAGGACAAGCGCGGAGGCTGCGCGAATCTGCTCCTGCATCAACCGGTAGGTCTTTCCCTTCTGCTCTATGTTCAAATGCAGCAGATGCGCGGCATCCACGACGGTGATCAGTTTTTTCACGTCAATTCTCATATATAATGAAGCTTCCGCGGTTGCGTCCAGAATCTCCATCGGATTGGCGATCCCCGTCGCTTCGATAACGATGACATCCGGCCGCTCCCGCTGGATCAGCATCGCGATTTCGGATGATAAATCGGAACGAATGGTGCAACAGATGCAGCCGCTCAGCATCTCTGCCGTCGGCACCGCTTCATCGGCTGCCAGCCCTTCAATATTAACCTCGCCGATCTCGTTCATGACAATGGCCGGCCGCAATCCCTGCTGCTTGAAAGAGGCAATGAGGCGGCTAAGCAATGTCGTTTTTCCACTGCCGAGAAAACCTGATAAAATATAAATGGGTGTTACGTGCTCCACGTTCCATACTCCTTTGCGCACATTGTTTATTATGCTAGCGAGTGTACTACATTTCATCCGTCTACCGCAAGCGTCCCGCCATTAACTGAACAGGAGTTGTCATAACGCATGAATTCGACGCAAGAACATAAACAGCAATCCCCCGCTTCCGTGAACTGTATGGTGATTACGGTTTCGGACACGCGGACGAAGGACACGGACAAGAGCGGCAAACTGATGATCGGCTTGCTTGAAGAAGCCGGACATGCCGTCGTGGCATACAGCATTGTTCCAGACGACTACGAAACGATCCGTGAAACGATTTATTCCGCGGTCAGCGCTCCGGAGATCGATATCGTGTTATTAACCGGCGGAACAGGCATCTCGAGCCGGGATACCACCTATGAAGCGGTCTCTTCGCTGCTGGATAAAGAACTCCCGGGATTCGGAGAGATCTTCCGCTTCCTTAGCTTCACCGAAGATATCGGGTCTGCGGCTATATTAAGCCGCGCGATCGGCGGCACGATAAGCCACACGGCCGTCTTCTCGATGCCGGGTTCCAGCGGCGCCGTAAAACTTGCGATGAACCGTATCCTCCTGCCTGAGCTGCGGCACGTCAAATATGAGCTGGATAAACACCGATCATAACCAACTCACGCCTGGCACCATGCAAAAGGCCGGATGCATATGGGCATCCGGCCTTAGCTGTATCCTAACTGCTGGCGCGTCGTTGATGTTTGGCGAGCAGGGAGGGCGCTATTTTTTTGACCTGATCATAATAGTTATCCGTTTTGTCGCCCGTCGACGTATATACGATGGACGTTTCCTTGTCACTTATGATCAGATTATGCCCGCCGGCCGCATTGGCATCCCCTTCCGTTACGCCATAGATTTCCTTGAGCCCTTTTTCCCTGGCCGCTTGATCCTGATAGACATACACGGTAATAAACTGGCTTGCATCATAATTGATCCGGTATTGATACGTGATATTGCCGACGTTGTCCTCTACATAGGTTTCGTTGGTCAACGGCATATTGGCCTGGTTGAACGAGGCTTGGAGATCCTCAAGGAATTTTCCGTTCATGCCCCGGCCTGATATCCGGGCCTCCCTGGAGCCTTCCTCGTAAGCCCTCATGTTATATAGGCGCATCTCGTCCTTGGCCACCTGCTTGGAACAACCGACCGATATGGCAAGAATGGAACAAAGCAATAAAGCGGTGACGATTCTGCGATAATTCATGTTCACTCACCCTTCCTTAGGTGTCAGAGGTTGCCTTCCCTTAGATTGCCTGAGGATGAGGAACATTATGCGTATGCGAAATCAGGGTAATATTACAAAGCGATGACGCCTCTTCCAACCGCCCCGCCTTTAAGAATGGTGTTCAGCACTACAGGCAGATCGGTTAGTCCGTATTCGGTAATTCCTTCTTGAAGCACGGATGCCGGCTTCCATTCATCGGCCAGCTTCGACCATACTGATCGGCGGTAGGCCATTGGGCAGTACACCGAGTCGATGCCCAGGAGATTGATTCCCCTCAGTATGAACGGAAACACCGTCGTTTCAAACGCACCGCCGCCCGTCATGCCGGAAACGGCGACGCTTCCGCCGTATTGCACGCTTTTCAGGATGGCGCCCAAGTGATTACCACCGACGGGATCTACCACGGCTGCCCATCGCTCGGCAGAGATGGCCCCCTTGGAGGCTGCCGCAGCTTCTTCCCTGGAGATCACTTCATGGGCTCCCAGCTGTAAAAGCCAGTTCCTCTGACTGGATTTTCCTGTGGATGCCGTCACGTGATAGCCTAACTGGCTTAGGATGGACACTGCGAAGCTGCCTACTCCCCCCGTTGCTCCCGTAACTAGGACGGAACCCTGTTCCTGCCGCAGTCCATTCCGTATCAAGGCTTCTATCGATAATGCAGCCGTAAAACCTGCGGTACCGATGGCCATCGCATCACGCGGTGACAAGCCCTGCGGCAGCGGGACAAGCCATTCTCCCTTAACCCTCGCATATTGGCTGAACCCGCCTTCATGAGATACCCCTAATTCATAACCGGTACAAAGAACGGCATCGCCCTCCTTGTAATCCGCATGAGCGGAATGCACGACCGTCCCTGCCAGGTCAATGCCCGGAATGAACGGATACCGGCGGACAATTTTCCCTTCCGGTATGCTGGCCAGCCCGTCTTTATAGTTAACCCCGCTGTATAACACCCGCACGATAACGTCGCCTTCGGGCAGCCGATCCAAACTCATGTTCTCCACGCTGCCGCGAACCCCTTGCTCATCTCGACGAAGCACATAGGCTTGAAATTCGGTTTCGTTGTCCACACATATCACTCCTTGGGTTAGTTTAGGTGCTGTAAAGCAATCTGGATTGGCACCATGTGTCGAAGCTTTATACATGCTCTCGGAATATGGCGACTTATGCGCTTTCCCGAGAAATGATCCAGTATCGTCTTTTATAATCAGAATTGTGTTATTATGGAAAAAAGAATACTTTTATAAAAAAATTATCAGCTGGAGTTGAAATCCACGTTATGACTCATTTTGATTATGGATCTAGACGTAGATCCTTCCGCTTCTCATTCTGGCTCACTCTGGTGACACTATTTCTGTTACCGGTCGTCCATAAACCGATCAACCAGATTTTTGGATTCCTTGGTATACATACACAATCAGGGGGCATTGCCGGCTCGTTTCTCGTTTTCTTTCTAAGCTTGGGTCTCGTTCTAACGCTGTTTAGACTCGTCTTCTGGGTTTTCCCTTTAATTACCTGGCCTGGTCTCAAAGTGTACGCACTAATCGGCCTCCTCTTCATATTAATGACAGGGATCTACGAATACACAAGCACACACCGCTCGATCGAAGCGGCGGTATTCGAGGAGAAACATGCTTTTTTTGAAGCACCTTACAGCATTAATCATGCTGAAATCATACAATCCGAATTAACCTCTGAGAAGGCTTATTCTTTCGTGGTGACATCTAGAGCGGGACTACAATTATCCGTCTATACCAAAGGATGGTTCGGATGGAAGATGTCCGCCGTATCTATATTATACCCTTCTCCCAAGAATCCCTCTTCTCCGTCCGTATTCTCGGAGACAAGCATGGATTCATCACTCGTCTTTGGCCTGTATAGAAGCACAGAGCCCATTCGGATACATGTAAATGGTCAGCCGGCACATACCATACCCTACCAACAACTGAGGCCGGATGTCAGTGAAGATTTGTACATATGGTATTACGAACGCCAGCCCGACATGCTAGAGAACAAGGACAAGGTTCATCTCACCGCGCGTGACGTCAACGGAAGCATAGTGGATCGACTTGACCTATAGGCCAAGTACCAAAAGACGCTCCCTTCTCCTGCCAAGCGGCAAGATTGGGGAAGCGTCTTTTTCATTGGTGTATTTTATATTCTAATCTTCATGCTGTTCCATGAACTCGGCCATCATCCGCTGTTTCACTTCCCAGACCTCTTCGCTCAGGTTCACGCGGTATATCTCCGGATTCAGCTTACGCAAATACTCGGGCCAGAACTGTCCCAGCTGTGCGTCATGATAGCTGCGGATTTCCTCCAGCTCCGGCAGTACATACACCAATTCGCCATTCTGGAATATCGGTTCCAGCATGGACACCGCTTCAAAGTTCTTCACGTTTTTGCGCATGTAAGGATGCAGCGGATTAAATAGCTTCAGCTTGCCGCTTTCTGGCGGCATTTCCTCTTCCGGGAAGCAGATGTAATCGGCGATCGCTTTGCCGCTGCCCTTGGATATGATGCGGTACACGTCCTTTTTGCCGGGGGTGGACACTTTTTCAGGGTTGCCCGAGATTTTGATGGTCGGTACCATTTTCCCGTCAACCTCCCGCTCCACCAGCTTATAAACGCCTCCGAGCGCAGGCTGGTCGGCCGCCGTGATCAGCTGGGTACCGACGCCCCAAGTATCCACTTTAGCCCCCTGTGCCTTGAGATCCAGAATCGTTCCTTCATCCAGATCGTTGGAAGCCACGATGCCGACGTAATGAAGACCGGCCTCATCCAGCATCTTCCTTGCCTGAATCGACAGGTAAGCCAAATCCCCGCTGTCCAGACGAATGGCATTCATCCGCTTTCCTTGGGCCTCCAGCTTCTTCGCTGTCGCGATGGCATGGGGAATCCCGCTCTTTAACGTATCGAAGGTATCCACCAGCAGCGTCACTTGATCCGGCATGACCTCGGCAAAAATATCAAATGCCTCCTGCTCGCTCCGGAAGGTCTGCACCCAGGAATGCGCATGCGTGCCTTTGGTCGGAATGCCGAATTTCTCGCCGGCCAGCATATTCGAGGTAGCATGGAAGCCGGCCAGATACGCTGCACGGGCTCCCCACACGGCCGCATCCGCTTCCTGCGCGCGTCTTGTGCCAAACTCCAGCAAGGTATCGCCGCCGGCCACCTGACGGATGCGGGAGGCCTTGGTCGCGATCAAGGTCTGAAAATTCATGAAGTTCAGGAGCGCGGTTTCGACCAGCTGCGTCTCGAAAATGGTGCCTTCCACCCGAATGAGCGGTTCGTTCGGGAATACCAGCGCCCCCTCCTTCATGGAATGAATATTCCCTTGAAACCGGAAGCGGCGAAGCTCCTCCAGAAATTCAGGCTTATACTTCTCTTCCTGTTTGGCCAGATACGCGATATCCTCATCCGAGAAACGCAAGGACTCGATATAATGCACGATCCTTTCCAGTCCGGCAAAAACGGCGTACCCGTTACCGAACGGCAGCTTGCGGAAATATCCCTCAAACACCGCACGCGTACGATGAGAGCCGTTAATCCAATGCGCATACATCATGTTGATCTGGTATTTGTCCGTATGTAGTGCTAATCCTGCTGTCAGCATCACGATCATCCTCCAGTATGACCCGGTTCATCCATGCTTCCGGGTAGTTCGAGCTGTCTATCGATTAAGAAATTCTTCGCTTCGCACAACGGCTGCCCCGAGACTGCCCTGAAAGTGGCTTAACGCCCACTTATGCCCCTCCGGATTGAAGCTGGCAATGCCATCTTCATACACCGTTATTGTGTACCCGTAATTATACGCATCCACGGCAGTATGCAGCACGCAGATGTCGGTGCATACCCCGACAAGATCGACTTCGGTAATCCCGCGTTCCCGCAGCTTCTGGTTCAGATCCGTACCGCAGAATGCGCTGTATCTTGTTTTATCCATCCAATAGATCGTATCCTTGCGATCCTCATAGACCTGTTGTAACTCGCCGTATAATTCCCGCCCCCGGGTTCCCCGGATGTTATGCGGAGGAAACAGCTTGGTTTCGGGGTGAAAAGCGTCGTCCTGCTCATGCAGGTCCACGGCCATGACGACAAAATCCCCGCGATCGCTGTATAATCGGGTCAACTCTGCAATGGTCTTCTGAATGTCGATGGCGGGTTTCCCTACCGGCAGGTTACCATCCACGAAATCATTCGTGAAATCTATCACGATTAAGGCTTTCATCTGACACACTCCTCTACGATATGATTAATGTGATCGATAAAATAACAGCGGTTGAATCATCGACCTGCTACGTATAAATCGATAGCAGCGGCGCATGATCCGTAAATCGGTACAATTGGGCCGGACGTTGGGAATATTGGTTGGAGCTTAGCGGCTTGCCGTTCTCATCCCGCGCTTCTTCCAGTATCCCCTGTCTGCTGCGGGTCGATGTGATTTTACGGATAAAGTTGGGTTCGTTGAACTCGGGCACAACCGTCTGGATGACCTGGTATAACTCGCTCAGCGTAAAATGCTCCGGCAAAAACTGCCTGGCAATCGTCGTTTGCAGCATTTGCAGCTGAATCTTGCGGTAAGCATCCATAATAATATCCCTGTGGTCAAAAGCAAGCTCCAGCTCCTCCAAAGCTTCCGCGACCGTAAACAGGCCAACCTCTTCCGCGTCATCGGCAGCCTGGCGGTGCTCCAGCATCCACTCCTCTACGAGCGCATAGAAGGCATGGCTGATAATCCAGCCTCTTGGATCACGTCCCGGCGCGCTATACACGCCCAAGTACTCCAAGTGTCCGCCGTCCACCCCGGTCTCTTCCTTCAGCTCCCGTTTGGCGGCATCGTAAATCGACTCGCTTTCACGGCAAAAACCGCCGGGAAGCGCCCACATGCCGGCACAAGGCCATGACCTGCGCCGGATCAGCATCACCTTAAGCTCCCGAATGGGCAGTGTCTTGGTAAAGGTCTTCCGTTCCCGCTTCGTCAAGGTAAACATCACGATATCGGCGGGCACACCGTCCGGTGTTCTGTATTTCTTGGCACTGCTCTTTGGCGCCTGTTCGCGATCCGTCATTTCCATCACCATAACTATTAATTTGATAATTTCATTATGACATATTTAAAAATGATGTCAAGGATTTCCTAGCCCAATCTCTATATAAGTTTACTATGCCCTATCCATCCTCATTCTGTGCATGTTAACAAGAACAGAAAAGGTGCGGAACCATTCCGCACCTCGTTTCCTCTATCCGCAGCTGCTTGGCGGCGTATCTTTGCCTGTTTCCACGTTCACTTTTTCCGAAACGGTATCGTGAATCACGGACACGACCAGCTGAAGGAGATAATTAATGTCGCTCTGACTTTGCTGGAACTCCATCACGAGCGGAATGCTGTCGATCTCCTCCTGCAGCTCTTCGATCTCGCGTTCGATTTTTGCTACCATGTCCTTGTTCTGGAACGTTTCAAAAGCTACGATTTCTTTTTGCTTTTTCTTAATGGTTTTGATCAGGTTTTGGACCCGTTCGTGATTCTGGATCTTCTCTTCCGCTTGCTTAAACATCTGAACTTCTTCGCTTGTGGATATTAAATTCGCCAGCTCGCCGGCTTTCGCCAGAATATCGTCGCGTATAATCAATTCACGCGTATTGTAAGTGGACATACCGTAGGTGTTGGTACGAACATGATCATGTGCCAAGGTTCATCGCTCCAATTCTTCATCATCTATATGGGTATATGCAGGCATGGATCCATTGCGGTAACGGTCTATGCTGCATTGGCATGCTTCTTGCCCCTCCATTATACCGCATCTGAGGCAGGAATCGCGTCCGGGATCATATCCCCTTTGATATACCAGGTCTTCGTATCCGTGATCCGTACATTCACGAAGCTGCCTACGAGTTCCGTTGAGCCTTCAAAATGCACCAGCTTGTTCGTGCGCGTGCGTCCGGACAGCATGGAATCATTGTTCTTGCTGACTCCTTCTACCAGGACCTCCACCGTAGATCCAAGCAGCCTGTCGTTGCTCTTGCGGCTGTATTCATTAATGGCGGCGTTCAAGCGCTGCAGACGCTCGCTCTTAACCTCCATCGGCACGTTATCCTCCATCACCGCTGCCGGCGTTCCTTCGCGCGGAGAATAAATAAAGGTATACGCAGAGTCATAACCTACTTCCCGTACCAGGGACAGCGTCTCCTCAAACTGCTCATCGGTTTCGCCGGGGAAACCGACAATGATGTCGGTGGTGAACGCTACATTGGGAATCGCCTTCTTAATCTTATGGGCCAGTTCCAAATACGTCTCGCGGGTATATTTCCGGCTCATTTTCTTGAGCACTTGCGAGCTTCCCGACTGCACCGGCAGATGAATATGCTCCACCAGGTTGCCGCCCTTCGCCAGCACCTCGATCAGATGATCGTCGAAGTCCCTTGGATGGGATGTCGTGAAGCGAACGCGCGGGATATCGATTTTGTGAATATCATCCATCAGATCGCCGAAGCGATACTGGATATCTTCAAAATCTTTGCCGTACGCATTCACGTTTTGACCGAGCAGCGTAATTTCCTTATACCCTTGACGGGCCAATTCGCGAACCTCGGCAATGACGTCCTCCGGACGCCGGCTGCGTTCCTTGCCGCGGGTGTAAGGGACGATGCAGTATGTACAGAATTTATCACAGCCGTACATAATGTTGACCCAGCCGCGGAGACCTTCCCTTTTCTTCGGAAGATTCTCGACAATGTCGCCTTCCTTGGACCACACTTCAACCACCATTTCCTTGCTGAAGAGCGCTTCCTGAATCAAGTGAGGCAGACGATGTACGTTATGCGTGCCGAAGATCAGATCCACGAAGCCGTGCTTTTGGAGAATTCGATTCACGACCGATTCTTCCTGCGACATGCAGCCGCAAACCCCAAGCAGCATATCCGGCTTTTCCGTCTTCAGATGCTTCAGGTGGCCGAGTTCGCCAAACACCTTGTCCTCCGCATTCTCACGAATGGCACATGTGTTGAGCAAAATGATGTCCGCCTGCTTGCGATCCTCGGTTGCCCGGTAGCCCATCTGCTCCAGCAATCCCTTAATCGTCTCGGAATCATGCTCATTCATCTGGCATCCGTACGTATACACGATGTAATGCTTGCCAGCCCCGATGCTTCGGAACTCCTCAGGCAGCTCGGTATCGTACAGGACTTCGACACTCTGTTTGCCGCGTTGTTTTTCCTGTCTATGATTAGGCTCCGAAAGAATGTTGATTTCCCGGCCGTTGATGCGAATTCTCTTCCCGTGTTCGTCTTCCGAGAGAACTTTGGCTCCTGAAAAATCAAAATACTTGGAGTAGTCCTTACTTTCTTTGGACATGCTAGGTCACTCCTTAGATCCGCAAAATCTCTGGTTTACATGACAATATTGCTTAATAGGCACTGTTTTAAATTATATCATGATCTTTATGCCTAAGCTACCACCCTGGTGCTATTAGAGCGTTCCTTGGCCGTTGATTTCTTCTCCGCATGTTCGGCAGCACGCCGCCCGTAAACTTGGAATTTCCAAAAAAGAGCCTGGCATCGATGAATCGATCCAGGCTCTTCTTGACTGCGAACTTGTAAAAGCTGCGCATGCGTGACACATACAGTATGTTCTTATGGCTTTCTAAAGCCGCGGATTAATCAATAATTTCAGCAGTGTCTCCGGTTTTGGCGCCGGCTGCGTTGGCCTCATCGGTGTCGATGTGCATGTCGAGCGCAAAATTGTCGGATACGCGGGCAATGACGTTCTCCAGCACGAGGCCGCGTTCGCCGCCTAGGCGCACTTTGAGCAGGTCCTTGTCCTTGATGCCCCACTGCTCCGCATCGGATGTATGGAAGTGAATATGACGAGCGGCCACGATGACGCCTTCGTCCACCGTTACTTCACCTGCCGGGCCTTTAATCGTGATTCCCGGGGTTCCGGCAATGTTTCCGGATTCGCGCACGGGTGCTTTCACGCCGATGGCAAAGGAATCCGTACGGGAAATTTCCAGTTGGGTTGCAGGACGCGCAGGTCCCAAAATTCTTACTTTATCGAATTGTCCCTTCGTTCCAATGACCGCTACCGTTTCGTTGGCCGCGAATTGTCCTGGCTGGGACAAAGGTTTGAACTCTGTAAGTTGATATCCAGGGCCGAACAATGCCTCAATATGCTCTTGGGTTAAATGAATATGGCGGGCGGATACACCCACGGGTACAGTTTTACTCATCTGTCTCACTCCTTGTTTTTCTCTATATGCTGTACATGCCATCACCTATTATACTCTCTATTACCCAAAAATAAAAAGGCAACCCGCGTGTTTCAGGCCGCCTTCTTTGGTTTCTTGCGCGATCTGCAACAGGATTGTCATAGTTACCCTCGAATCCAGGATGTTATGCGTCATGTTCATATTCTTGAACCGGCGATGCAGGCAAATGCTGTTCAAGAAAACGCAGCGGATTATCCGACATCCAGCCCTTGACCGTCGATTCGGGATAAAACTTGAGCAGCAGCTCCTGAAAATCCGGATACCGGCCTGGATGCTCCAGCCCTTCGATCCACTGATCGATTCCGTCGAAATCCGACCCGAACATGATGTGCTTCTCTCCGCCCAGCTCACAAATCTTCTCGATGTGCGGCAGGACGTCCTCCGGCGTCACGCGCTGGACACCGCTGCGGATAAACCAGGGCACAAACGTGATGCCGATCATGCCGTTTAACGCTATCAGTGCCCGTATCTGTTCATCGCTCAAATTCCGGGGATGCGGGCAAATGGAGTAGGCATTGGAATGCGAAGCAATGACGGGCCGCTGAGTCAGCTCCGCCAGTTCCCAGAAACCGGCCTGGGACAGATGGGACACATCCAGAATGATGCCTGTTCTATGACATTGCTCGATCAGCTGACGTCCCCGTTCCGTAAACCCGCCGTTTCGCTGCTCCAGCACGCCATCCGCTGCCCAGTTGGCATAATTCCAGGTAACTCCCATCAATCGTACGCCCATATCAAATAAAAGCTGAACGTAATACAGATTGCCCTCCAGCCCGTCAACGCCTTCCAGCGACAGGACGCCGTACCGCTCCGTTTTGCGTTGTCCCATCTCCCGGACTTGTTCCCGCCAGAGCAGGGGCTTCAGATGACCCGCGTTCACGATGCGGCTTCGGAATACATCCAATTGGGCCAGCACGCGCTCAAAGGAGGGCCTCCCGAATTTCTCCGACAAGAACACAGCGAATACCTGAAGCGCCAGATCCCCGCGCTCCAAACGCTGCATCGTTACATCCAAATGCGGGCCGTCCACAAAAGAGGCTTTGGGATCTTCCCACATTTTGCTCAAAACATCGCAGTGAAAATCAACCGTCCGCATCGTGCCGCTCATCCCCCTTCTGACCTGTCACAGCAAAAAGCCTGTTTACGCTAAGCAGAGTAAACAGGCTCATCCTCAACATTCGAAATTTATCTAGGTTCCACGATCAATTTAATTGCCGTCCGGTCTTCGCCATCAATCACAATATCCGTAAAAGCAGGGATGCATATCAAATCCACCCCGCTCGGTGCTACAAATCCCCGGGCAATCGCTACCGCTTTAATGGCCTGGTTCAGTGCTCCCGCCCCAATCGCTTGCAGTTCCGCTCCGCCCCGCTCCCGAAGAACTCCAGCGAGCGCCCCTGCAACCGAATTAGGATTGGATTTTGCTGAAACTTTTAATACTTCCATGGTAAGTACCTCCCCTGGGAATGTTGAGTGATGGTTTGCTTCCGCTTACTAGATGTTATTCGTGAGAGGAGAAAAAATTCCTGCTTTTTACCATCCGTACCTAATTTAATTAAACGGATTTTGACGTTTTTAATCCATCCGCCATTCATCTTCGTACATGCGGATTTTTTGGATCTTCCGGGCTTTTCCCATCTCCTCATCCATGTCCACGCATACGGCGTGGAACTGCCATTTGCCTTCGTCGACCTGGAAACGGGCAGGAAGCTGGGTCTTGAATTTATACATGACCGCATCGCGCTGCATGCCGAGGATGCCTTCCTTGGAGCCCACCATGCCGGTATCCGTAATGTATGCCGTTCCTCCCGGGAGTATGGTATCGTCATTGCTCTGCACGTGGGTGTGCGTGCCGACCACCATCGAGGCACGGCCTTCCAGATGCCATCCCATGGCAATTTTCTCCGAGGTCGCTTCAGCATGAAAATCCACAAGGATGCATTTGTGCTTCTGGCGCAGTGTATCCACGATGTCATCGGCGGCCCGGAACGGGCAATCGATGGCTGGCAGGAATGTCCGTCCCTGCAGATTCACGATCGCCAGCTGTTTGCCGTTCGCTTTAATGACGGTGTATCCGCGGCCGGGCGTGCCGGGCGGAAAGTTCGCCGGGCGAACCATGCGGGGTTCGTCGTCGATAAATTCAAATATATCCTTGTTATCCCACGTGTGGTTTCCCAAGGTGATGCCATGAATGCCCCAATTGAAAAATTCATTGGCGATGGCCGAGGTGATGCCGCGTCCTGAAGCCGCGTTCTCCCCATTGGCAATAATGATGTGCGGATTATATTTGGACTTCAGCTCCGGAAGGGAAGCTTTCAGCGCCTTGCGTCCTGTGCTGCCGACAATGTCTCCGATGAATAATACTTTGATGTCAATCACTCCTTCAGGGGAGCCTGTCCTGTCCTGACTTGATCCCAGGCAGGTCGGTTCCCGATTCATGGATAGTCCGATATGTATTTTCGGATATCTTAAAGATAAAAAGTGGCCGGAATGCGGCCACTTTTTAAGGTCCAAACTCTATTTCGCGTAATCGACCGCACGGGTTTCCCGGATAACGGTGACTTTAATATGACCCGGATAATCCAGTTCATTTTCAATCGTTTTGGTAATGTCGCGTGCCAAGCGGAATGCTTCGGCATCGTCGATTTTTTCCGGCTGTACCATGACGCGAACTTCACGTCCTGCTTGAATGGCGTAGGATTTCTCAACGCCTTCAAAGGATTCGGAAATTTCCTCGAGCTTCTCAAGACGACGGATGTACGTCTCAAGCGTCTCTCTGCGTGCCCCCGGTCTGGCAGCGGACAATGCGTCGGCTGCGCCCACCAGCATGGCGATAACCGAAGTTGCTTCGCAATCACCGTGATGGGAGGCAATGCTGTTGATAACCACCGGATGTTCCTTATACTTCTTCGCCAGCTCCACGCCGATTTCAACGTGCGATCCTTCCACTTCATGATCCAGCGCTTTACCGATGTCATGCAACAGTCCTGCCCGTTTCGCAAGCACGATGTCTTCGCCCAGTTCGCCGGCCATCAGGCCAGTCAAATAGGCCACTTCCATGGAGTGTTTCAACACATTTTGTCCATAGCTCGTACGGAATTTCAGTCGACCCAAAATTTTGATCAAATCCGGATGCAAACCGTGTACGCCAACCTCGAAAGTGGCTTGTTCCCCATACTCGCGAATGCGTTCGTCCACTTCCTTGCGGGATTTCTCCACCATTTCTTCGATACGAGCCGGATGAATCCGTCCGTCCGCCACGAGCTTTTCCAAAGCCGTACGGGCAATTTCACGGCGAATCGGATCAAATCCGGACAGAATGACAGCTTCCGGAGTATCATCGATAATAAGGTCAATCCCTGTAAGGGTCTCAAGCGCACGAATGTTTCGGCCTTCACGTCCGATAATCCGGCCTTTCATTTCTTCGTTCGGCAAGGTGACAACAGAAACCGTGGTCTCAGCTACGTGATCAGCCGCACAGCGTTGAATAGCCAGCGTGATGATCTCGCGAGATTTCTTATCTGCTTCTTCCTTCGCCTGCTGCTCGATTTCTTTGATCATCTGAGCGGTTTCATGACGAACTTCTTGCTCGACATTGCTGAGAATGATGCTGCGGGCATCCTCCATCGTCAGGTTGGAGATGCGCTCCAGTTCTGTCGTTTGCTTCTTGTAAATTGCATCGATTTGCTGCTGGGTTTCCTCTATTCGTTTCTCTTTGTTCGCCACTTGTTCTTCTTTACGTTCCAAAGATTCTATTTTTTTATCCAGCGACTCTTCCTTTTGCAACAATCTGCGCTCCTGCCGTTGAATTTCATTCCGGCGCTCGCGAGTGTCTTTTTCAGCTTCGGCTCTGATTTTATGAACTTCGTCTTTAGCTTCGAGAACCGTTTCTTTCTTCAATGCTTCTGCTTCCTTCTTCGCACTTTCGACGATCTGCAAAGCGGCATGCTCGGCACTGGAAATTTTAGCTTCTGCAAGGGATTTGCGAATAAAATAACCGAACCCAAAGAATATAGCGGCTACAGCGAGAACGATTATGATCCAGATCCAAGTTTCCATCTGTTCACCTCCTCGTTGTTTCCTCCAAGGCATTCCTTGGGAAAATGTGCAATTGTCAGGTTACTCATTCATACATAAAATTTTCCGGCAGTGGAAGCTGCCGTCCATACTGCGCACGCCATAATGATCGTACGCAAATCCCGCCTTAGCCAGCGGAATACATTTCACTATGAATTGGCGATTTAAGAATCTTTCACAAAGTAGTCACTTTTTTGGAAGGAAAAAGGATTCTAATTTATGATAAAAAGATTCATATTTATTTTAGTATTTATAAAAAGATATTGTCAAGGGAAAGCAATGGGTAAACGTCAGTTTCATCCAGTGAAACCATTTCTTTTAGCGAAAAAATGCACACCTGCTTGTGCTTTATTCAAAATCATACGGCTCTTCGTCCCATTCGCCTTTCTCCTGCTCCTCTTCGATCAGAATTTTGAGTGCCTGGCGCACAGGCTCTCCCCCAAACCCCCTACGCATTAAATATGCTCCGGTTTTACGTTTGCGATCCAGCAGCTCCCCCTGGGTTTGCTGCCATTTTTTTCGTCCCACGGCCAGGCAGCTCTCCAACTCCGATTCTGCGCTGATCTCGCCCAAAGCCTCCGAAATCAGCTCGGTGCCGATTCCCTTCTGCCTCAGCTCCTGCTTAACCCACAGCCGTCCCTTCTTATGGCTGGTCATGCGCTGCTCTGCCCACATCTTAGCGTACAGCGCGTCATCCACCAGCTTGTCCTTCTCGAGGCGTTCCAGCGTCGTCTCCACGCTGCTGGGCTCGAACCCCTTTTGCTGCAAACGCTGCGTGATCTCTTGCGTCGTCCTTGGTTTCCGCGCCAAATGATTCAGCGCTTCCACGTAAGCCCGCTGCCGCTCATCTGCCACGACAATCTCCTGCAGCTCTTCCTTGCGAAAAACATTTCCCTTTAACATGCGATATTTAAGCATCACGTCTTCATGAACGGTCATAAGGTACGGACCGAACGCGATTTGATACCGGTGTTTGGGCTTTTTCAGCATTTCGACAGAGGTTATGACCAGATCCTCGTCTTCCGGAAAATGTCCAATTCCCGAGGAATCCGCCTGTCCCGACATTTCTTTATTCTCTATATCCATACGACGCTCCCTTCACGGCTGCACGCTTCTCGACACATCGTCAAGACCAATGATTCGGCAGAAATAAATGCAAAGAAGACCGTCTGGCGTTACCCACACCGGACGGTCCCCAACACTGTCATCGTTAACCAGCGATTTATTACTCTACCTTAAACAACTCTTGCTCTTCCAATTCCTCTTGTTCCTTCTCCTTATCGGAAGCCTCAGGAACAACGGTCGTCAGGTTACTCGCTTCACGGATCTTGTTCTCGATCACGCTGGCGATCTCCGGATTCTCCTTCAAGAACTGCTTCGCATTCTCGCGGCCTTGACCAAGACGGTCACCGGCATAAGAATACCATGCTCCGCTCTTATCCACGATATCCAGTTCCGTACCGATATCGATCAGGCTTCCCTCTCTAGAGATGCCTTCGCCGTACATAATATCAAGCTCGGCCTGTTTGAAAGGTGGAGCTACCTTGTTCTTAACAACCTTAATCCGTGTGCGGTTACCCACCACATCGTTGCCCATTTTGATGCTCTCAATTCGACGCACGTCCAAACGAACCGTGGAATAGAACTTCAGAGCACGTCCGCCTGGGGTTGTTTCAGGGTTACCGAACATAACGCCAACCTTCTCGCGAAGCTGGTTGATAAAGATGGCAATCGTTTTCGACTTATTGATGGCACCCGACAATTTACGAAGAGCCTGGGACATCAGACGGGCTTGCAGACCCACGTGGGAATCACCCATGTCGCCTTCGATCTCGGCTTTCGGTACAAGCGCGGCAACCGAGTCAATAACGATGACATCGACGGCGCCGCTCCGTACCAGAGCTTCTGCAATTTCCAGCGCTTGCTCGCCCGTATCCGGTTGGGAGAGCAGCAATTCATCAATGTTAACGCCCAATTTGTTTGCATAGGATGGATCCAGAGCATGCTCGGCATCAATAAATGCAGCTTGTCCGCCAGCCTTCTGAACCTCTGCGATAGCATGCAGGGCTACTGTTGTTTTACCGGA
Source organism: Paenibacillus sp. CR_12 (assembly GCF_041953985.1). Classification (NCBI taxonomy): domain Bacteria; kingdom Bacillati; phylum Bacillota; class Bacilli; order Caryophanales; family Paenibacillaceae; genus Paenibacillus; species Paenibacillus sp. CR_12. The sequence goes on from NZ_JAVFHO010000002.1 coordinate 1,174,863, forward strand.
GGATTCCGGTCCGTACACTTCAATAATCCGGCCTCTAGGCAAGCCGCCGGTTCCTAAAGCTATATCCAATGCCAACGATCCGCTTGGCACAATCTCTACCTGCATATGGGTGGATTCACCCAGTTTCATGATGGAACCTTTTCCGAACTGTTTCTCTATCTGGCGAAGCGCCATTTCCAGCGCAGCACGACGATCTGACAATTGTTCCACAACCCTTCACTGTTGATAGTCTTATCATACCTTGTTTTGACACGTTTGCCAAGCTTTTTTTCGAACATACATTCGTTTTTTTTATTCAGCTCCCCTTCCCGTTCATGCTCCGAACCCTATGTATAAAGAACAAGAACCGTGGCAACATCAATCGATATGCCACGGTTCTTCCGTATTTCCCATTATACTTGGAACGGTTCCTGAATTCAAGAACAGCTATTTAGCAAGGTGTAAATTTTTTACTTTTCCAAATGCTCGGTCGCCTTTGGCCACGAAGCCTAAGCCTGCTCAGAGGCTACGAGACGCTGCCAAAGCCGGTATAGCAGCGCCTTGGTTGCGCGGAGCCGGATCGTTTCGCGGTTGCCTTGGAGGTTCAGCTCATGCACTTCCGTTTCTTTGCCCCTTTGGGACAATCCGATGTAGACCAGCCCTATAGGCTTGCGTTCCGCGTAACCCGGACCTGCCACGCCTGTCACCGACAAACCGAAGTCGCTGTCGGTTACCATCCGGACATGATCCGCAAGCGCTTCTGCAACCTCCGCACTGACGGCCCCCGGCGCATCGTCCCCCTCCAGCAGCGCATGCGGGATATGCACAAGCTTCTCCTTGATCTGGTTGGTGTAACAGATGATCCCCCCAAGAAACATCGATGCGCTTCCGGGAATGGAGGTCAGGGTCTCCGCTACAAGTCCTCCCGTGCAGCTCTCCGCCGCGCTCAGGGTCCAGCTTCGATCTGCCATCATGTCCACGATGACCTTTTCGATGGGCACATCCTCGTTGGCATACATAAATTCAGGCCCTCTCTCCTGGATCCTGGCTTCGAGTTCATTCAGCCGGACCATCGCCTCAGACTCGCTGGAGGCCTTCGTGGAGATGCGGACGGTGACCTCCCCATCCTTGGCATACAAAGCAATCGTCGGATCGGTCTGGGCCGTAATCAGGTCCTCCAGGCGCTGATCCAGCGCGGACTCCCCGATGCCCGCGAATTTGAGCATCTTCGAATAGATGGGAAGCTCATCCGTGAGCACATGCTGCAGAAGCCAAGGCTTGGCCTCCTGCTCAAACATCGGCATCAATTCTTTGGGCGGCCCCGGCAAAACGATATAATGAGTGCCTTCATAGGATACCGCGTTCCCGACGGCCAGGCCTGTCTCGTTCGGAAGCGGGGTGCCTCCCTCGATGGCGAGAGCCTGGCGCCGATTGTTCTCGGTCATGACGGATCCCCGCTCATGAAAGAAGCGTTCAATCCGGTCCATGGCCATCCGGTCGATATGCAAGGAACGATTTAGAAAGGAAGCCAGCGCATCCTTCGTCAGATCGTCCTGCGTGGGACCGAGACCGCCGGACAGGAGTACAATATCGGCTCTGCTGCTAGACAGTCGCAAGGCCTCCTTGAGCCTCTCCAGGTTGTCCCCGACAACGGTTTGATAGTACACGTCGATCCCCATTGAAGCAAGCTGTCTGGACAAATACTGTGCGTTGGTATTCACGATCTGTCCGAGGAGAAGTTCTGTTCCAACTGCAATGATTTCTGCTTTCATGATTCATCGATCCTCCCGTATCTTCTATCTCTTCGTTAGTAGCTGCCTTCGTTATTCCTTACCCGGCGGAAGAAAAAAGCAATAGGATGGCTCCTATTGCCGTTATGCCCCGGTACCTTTGAGAAGGTGCCTGTTCTGGACAAAATATTCGATTCCCGAATAGATCGTAATCAGCGCGGCAGCCCAGATCGCAATGACATCAAACGGAATCCCCAAAAATACAAACGGGAAATTGTTGATCAGAAGCGCGACAATCGCCACGATCTGAATCACCGTCTTGATTTTTCCGGATTGACCTGCTGCGACTACCGAACCTTCCAGAAGCGCAATTTGTCTCAAGCCAGTCACCGCAAATTCCCTGCTGATGATGACAACAGCAATCCAGGATTCGCATTTTCCCATCTCTACAAGCGATATGAGTATGGCCGCAACCAGCAGTTTGTCCGCCAGCGGATCCAGAAGTTTACCCAGATTCGTCACCATATTGTTTTTCCGGGCCAGATACCCGTCAATGCCGTCCGTGCTTGCAGCAAGTATGAATATCAGTGCCGCAATCAATTGGTTATAGGGCAGGACAAAATCATTCCACACAATGGGATCCGGATAAAAATCAAAATCCACCAGCAGGAAAATCATCATGACAGGGATCAAGCAAATGCGGGCCAACGTGATACGATTGGGTAAATTCATGGGGCAACCTCCCTTGCAACGGGTTGTCTTGTTAACTCGGCAGACCCTGCAGCGGTTATCCTTCTGCATGTCATCAGGGTCGCTCTTCCCAAGAGCCTAAAGGGTTTGAAGCGTGCATCGCTGTCTGTCATTTTCATCCCCCAGTAATCTATGTATACGTTAATCCTTATATATCGTTTTTTAGTATAATATTTCCGTTGACGCCCTGTCAAAAGAAACAAACCAGCCGAGCCCACCCCTTATTGCTTGGAGGGAGAGGAGCGTTTATTTAAAATTGGTGAATTGCAGATCCAAGGAAAGGTCCGCTTTGCGAAGCAGCTGCATGATCTGCTGAAGATCATCCTTGCTTTTTCCGGTTACCCGAATCTGGTCGCCTTGAATCTGGCTCTTGACCTTCAGCTTGGAATCACGGATCAAAATATTGATCTTTTTGGAATTCTCCTGGTCGATTCCCTGCTTCAAGGTCAGACGCTGACGGACGGTACCCATGGAAGCCGGCTCGATCTTGCCGTACTCCACATTTTTAAGCGACAAGCCCCGCTTCACCATCTTGGTCTGCAAAATATCGATAACGGCGTTGAGTTTGTACTCGTCATCGGAGGCAATGACCAGCGCGTCCTTGTCCAGCTTCAAGCTGCTCTTGCTGCCCTTGAAGTCAAAACGGTTTTCGATCTCGCGCTCCGCTTGATTAACCGCATTGGTAAGTTCCTGCATATCCATTTTGGATACGATATCAAATGAGCTTTCTGAAGCCATGGTGAATCCTTCCTTTCATTTGGCGATAATGCTTCTATTATAGGTAAAACCGAGAGACAAGTCTAATCCTGTAAGGAATCCGCGATGGATCAGGAACGAAAAAGACTCCGCTTATCGCCAACATCATCCGGCGAAAACGAAGCCCGCTCCCTCAACTGCTAGCTTTCTCATCATGCACCGGACGGCGGAACATACTCAGTATGCCGAGTAAAATATGTGCCAGCCCAAAGCCTAATATGCCATACCCCCAGCTGCTCGGAATCAAATAATAGCCCAAGAGGCTGACGATAACGCCTAATCCGAATACAATCCAATTGACCGTCACAGAGCATCACCTCTTTCGGGAAGTGAAATAACAGCATGCAGCTGCATGCTGTTATGATGACCTGGAGGACAGGCAATTATTCGAAGTCGGTGGTATCCGATGTATCCCCGGTACCCGCGTTATCCATGGTGCTTGCGGAACCATCGGCCGGCTCCAGCACGATGCGCGACGTGGACTTGCCATCCGTTACGGGCTGGCCGCCAACCGTAATGGTCGTTGCAGCGGAATTCCCCGATTTCACGAAGAGTCCCTGGCTGTCCATGTCAAAGCTCAGCGAAGCACCGTTCTCGAGCATTTGGAAAGCCAGCTTCTCCCCGGAAGTATTGTTGCCGCGGTATACCTCGACCCAGCTCTTGCCTTCGCTCGTGGCCACAATCTCAACCTTCACGGACGAGCCCGATACCTTAAATACGGTGTTCTTGCCTTCCGTCCGGTCCTGCGTCACCGTAGCCGTTCCAGGCGTTGAATCACCCGGTTCATCGATGTCCGTTCCGTCTGTGCCTTCTGTTCCGTCTGGGGTGTCAGTTCCTTCTCCGTCCGTGCCTTCGTTAACCGTGCCGTCCGGAACATTGTCGCCGCCCTGCGCTCCGTCGCCTGGCGTCCCGGAATCCGTGTTATCCGGAGTTTGCGGGTTCTGCGCCTGATCGGTCTGCGTCTGATCATTGTTGCTGACCGGCGGTTCGTCCTTAGGCTCATTCGAATTGATGGCCACCAAATATATGACAACAACGATCAGGATCGGGAACGTCCACATCAGCAGCGTAGGCAGCCATTTCATGTTCCGTTCGGCTGTCGGTCTGCTGGCGCGCTTTTGAATAACCGGCTCCATGGTCGCTTCCGGTTCGGATTTAGGCACATCCTGTTTGTGCCCTTCAAGCAGTTCGTCCGGGTCGATCCCCACCGCTTCCGCATAGGTTTTGATGAATGCCCGCACGTAAAAACTGCCGGGAAGTACTTTGTAATCCCCTGCCTCGATGGCTTCCAAGTATCGCTTGCGTATTTTAGTCATTTCCTGCACATCATCAAGGCTCATCCCTTTTTGCAGACGCGCCTCCCTTAATTGCTGTCCCAGTTCGGACATGCCATCACCTCCTACTTTAGAATTTCGTGGTCAAAGTCAAACAAAAATATTACAAATCGTCACTATAAGAGCCCGTGAACGTATCATAAACGATTTCCTCTTCCGGATTGTTTCGCAATTCGATGATAATGTCGAAATCATCGTAGGAATATTCGGATTCGCGAACAAAGATATCGGGATGCTCGATCACCTTCGTGCTCTCCATTCCCATGATATCCTGCAGGAGCTGATAGTGGCGTTCATTGGATCGGATCGTGCTCACAATGCCGTCAATGATAAAAATGTTGTTCGTATTCATCTCGTCCTCGGAGAGTTGACTGCGAATGGTTTGACGGAGCAGCGTAGAGGAAACGAAGGTCCAGCGCTTCATCGCGCAGACGCTGCCGGCGATAATGGACTCGGTTTTGCCCACGCGTGGCATCCCGCGGAGGCCGATGACCTGATTACCTTCCCTTTTGAACAATTCACCCAAAAAATCAACAAGTAAACCGAGCTCATCACGCGTAAAACGAAACGTTTTACGATCATCCGAGTCCCGGTCGATATATCGTCCATGACGGACAGCCAGAATATCCACCAGTTTCGGGGGCCTCAAGGCTGATACCGTAATATTTTTCATTTTGTTTAACATTTTACCCATCAGAACAATTTTTTCTTCGTCATCCGTCTCGAGCAGCATTCCGCGGGTTTGGCCTTCCACGCCGTTAATGGTCAGTATGTTCACTTCGAGCATGCCCAGCACGGATGCAATGTCACCGAGCAAACCGGGCCGGTTCTTATGTATCTTATATTCCATGTACCATTGATTCGATTCCACAAAGACACCTCTTTGCACTTCTTTTCCATCAATATTCGACAAATTCCAGCGAAAATTGCACGCAAAAACAGGTCAAATGAAAAATGGGTCACGTTAATGATATATAAAATAAAAATGAAAGGCAAGTATTAACGGTGACATGAAAATTACATTCTTTTTTCTTGACAAAAAGCCCCCATTGTCGGGGGGCTTTTTGTTAATGGATTATGCGTTGTTCTTGGCCAATTTCACCATCAGACGCGCGATAACGTGGCGTTCTTCCTCGTTACCTACATCCCACAATTCTTTCAGTGCCCGGTTGGATGAGTTTTGCGGATCAACCTTCTCATCGAGGAAATCACCGATCTCATAAGCCAGCTGGGAAATGGTGTCTTCACTCATGCCCGCTTTCTCGGCTTGAACGACGCGCTCGCCCAGGAATTTCTTCCAGGAATCAAAGTTTTTGATTACGGATGACATGAATTAAATCCTCCTTTTGCGTGGTGGCAATTCAGATTTAAAGTAACAATAGTAATATGTCCCCGTAACCAATACCTTATGAGTGGTGAATTGCACCACGAACGAGATCTAGGTCACCCATCCTCCGTTCGGGCTGATCACTTGCCCGGTAATGTAGCCCGACTCGGGCAGCGCCAAAAAATACACCAGCGACGAAATCTCATCCGGCTGCGCCAATCGGCCGACCGGAATTTCATCCTCCAGCATGCGAATTTCATCCGACTCCAGATGCCCCAGCATGGACGTATCGACCGCACCGGGCGCCACGGCGTTCACCGTTACGCCTGACGGGGCAAGCTCCTTCGCGAGGGCCTTCGTAAAGGCATTAACGCCGCCTTTGCTTGTCGAATACAATACCTCGCAGGAGGCTCCGGATAACCCCCAGATCGAGGATACATTGATGATTCTGCCAAAGCGCTGGGAAACCATGCGCCCCATAAAAGCCTGGGAACACAGAAACATCCCGCGCAGGTTAATGGACATCAAAGTATCCCACTGCTCTTCCGTCACGTCGGACAAAAGCCCGTAATGGGACACGCCCGCGTTGTTAACCAGAATATCCGGCTCCATACCATGACTCTGCAGTTTCTCTTTCATCCGTAATATCTGCTCTTTGTCGCGCAGGTCGGCGGATACGGTTAATACCTTGGCTCCATAAGCCATGCAGCGGCGGGCTACTTCGTTGGCCGCTTCGTGCGAATTCATGTAGTGGATGACCACATTCATGCGGACCGAGGCAAAGCGTTCGGCGACAGCCGCCCCTATGCCTCTGCTCGCACCCGTAATCAATACCGTCATTTCCCCGATCGGCTTCAATTCTCTTCCCATGCCTTGCTTCATTACGGACTCACGACGATCGATAAAGCCAGCTGGTTCCAATCGACATGCTCCTGCAGGCGGCGGTTGACATCCTCCAGGGTGATGGATTCATAAACCGGCAAAACGTTGAAGAAATCGGCGCCGCGGAACTGATAGCGAGTAAATTCATGGGCAATGTTTTCCGGGGAATTGAGCATACGCAAGTATCCGCCCATTTTCTTCTTGCGGGCCCGTTCAAAGTCCGAGGCTTGGAATCCGGATGCCTTTAGCTTATCCACCTCGGTACGGATGCGCTCCAGCAGTTGATCCGGATCCTTCGTGTCCCCGCCAACCGCGGAGAACGCATACTGGGGCGAGCTGTTATATTCATGACCGAAGCTGTCGGAGATCAAATCCTCATCGTACAGCTTCTGATACAACTCCGTACTGGAGCCAAACAGGAGATCCATCATCAGCTTGGTCGTCAGGTCGCGGCGCAGCTGCTCATCGGCCGATAAACCCACCTGCTTCTCCTTGAAGCCGAACAGGCATTTCGGCAGCGATACGGCCAAGCGGCTCTCCCTCCGCTTCTCTTCGACCCCCTGCGGTTCCGGATCGAATAAACGCTCAATGGAGCCTTGTTTGTCGTACGATTTTCGGGCTTGGTGCGATCGGATCAGGTTCATCGTTTCCTCGGGATCGACGCCGCCCACCACGAACAGCAGCATGTTGCTCGGGTGATAGAACGCATTGTAGCACGTATACAGATCTTCTTTCGTAATCGTCCCGATGGATTCCACCGTGCCGGCGATGTCGATATGCACCGGATGCACCTTATACATCGCTTCGATCAGTCCGAAGTACACGCGCCAATCCGGGTTGTCCTGATACATGTTGATTTCCTGGCCGATGATCCCTTTTTCCTTCTCCACGTTCTGGTCGGTAAAATAAGGATTCTGCACGAAATCGATCAGCGTCTCCAAATTTTCATGAATGTTCTCCGTGGCCGAGAAGAGGTACACGGTCTGATCAAAACTGGTAAAGGCGTTCGCAGAGGCGCCATTGGAAGCAAACTTGGCAAAAATGTCGCCTTCCGGCTCCTCAAACATTTTGTGCTCGAGAAAATGCGCAATTCCGTCCGGAACCCGGGTCTCGGACTCGCCTTGGACCTTGAAATGGTTATCGACCGAACCGTACTTGGTTGCGAAGGTCGCATAGGTTTTCTGGAAGCCGGGTTTAGGCAGCACATACACGTGCAAACCGTTATCCATCACTTCGTAATACAGCGTTTCCTGCAGGTTGTCATAATGAATGCTCTCCACCGGCTATTCCTCCTTTTGACCTTTCAGGAAATAGATCGTATCCAGGGAAAATGCCGAAGCCGCCTGCTTCACATCGTCCACTGCAATGCCCTCGACCTGCTTCAGCAGCTCATCCGGCGTACGTTCCCGTCCCGACAGCGTGCGGTTAAAATCATACGCAATCATCTCGAAGGCCGAATCCTGCATTTCTTTGATCACGTTGCGGATCATGGCTTTCGTCTGGGTCATTTCGATGTCCGAGATGGCACCCTTGGCCATGTCATCGAGCTGTTGGCGAATGATGTCGACCGCCTTCTCGAAATTTTGAACCTCGATCCCGGACTGGATGGTAGCAATCCCTTTATGACCGTCATATCGGGAGGAAGCGTAATACGCCAGGCTTTCCTTCTCCCTCACGTTAACAAACAGCTTCGAATGCGGATACCCTCCCAAAATCCCGTTATACAGGAGCGCAGCGGCATATTCATCATCTCCGTACGTAATCGTGCTTCGAAGGCCCATGTTGAGTTTGCCTTGATTGATGTCCAGCTTCTCCACGACCGTCTGCGTCTCGTTAGCGGCCCTCCGCGTGATAGAAGGAACATAATCCCTGCTTTCCGTCCGATTCAGTTTAAAATGCTCCTCGACGAGCGTCTTCACCTCATCCAGACTCGTATCGCCAACCACGTACAAATCCAAAACGGACTCTTGGAGCCATTTCTGATAAGATTCATACAAGCCCTCCGGCGTGATGCCGTCAAGGTCCTTCCGCTCTCCGAGCGGATGCAATCGGTACGGCTCGTTCTTGCACATAACCTCAATGCAGCGCTCGGCGGCATAACGGATCTTATCGTTTACGATAGACTCCAGCTTCTTGCGGACCGTGTCGCGCTCGGTCTGCACGTAAGATTTGCGGAATGCGCCATTCTCCAGCACAGGCTGGGTGAATGCCTCGCCCAGAAAAGCAAATGAGGAGCGGAGCAGGCTCTCAGGGCTCTTAACAAAAGAGTCATTGATCGTGTCCATGCGGAAGTGCACGATCTGATAATCGCCGCGCTTATACACGTCAAAGCCAAACCCGGCGCCGTACAGCTGCTCCAGCTGCTCGCGGAATGCTCTGGTTTCCGGGTAAGAAACCGTCCCTCTGCGCAGTACAAAAGGCGTAAGCGCGGTCGAGGTTACGGTTTCCTCCGCTAACGGGCTTCCGGCGTAAAGCGATATCGCAAATGTCTTGAATCGGTTTGTCGGCAACACGTGAATCCGTATCCCTCCGGCAGTACCGTGTTCAAATTCCGTTTTCGTCAAGGTCCATATCCCCTTACATCATGGATTGTCGTTGCCATAATTTACTTCATAGATAACTTACATTCTAACCCATCGCAAAGTGAAGAAGCAACCGAAGACAGGCCCCGGTTGCCGTTGGTTGAGCTACATACAGAAGATATGTTGACCGATGGTTTTGACTTGAGGACGCGTCCAAATCCATGGCGAGGTGGCTGTTTTCGGATTGAAGTAGTACAAGCATCCTCCTGTAGGATCCCAGCCGTTCAGCGCCTGCTCCACCGCTTTTCGAGCCTGGGCGTTCGGCTCCAGCCATATTTGGCCGTCAGCGACCGCGGTAAATGCTCTCGGCTCGAATATAACCCCATGCGGCGTGTTCGGGAAGCTTGGCGATTTCACCCGGTTGAGAATAACGGCCGCTACGGCGACCTGTCCTTCAAACGGCTCTCCGCGCGCTTCGCCGTAAACGGCATTCGCCATGATTCTCAAATCATTGTCGGACAGGCCCATAGTATTCGATGAGGCTAAGTTGTTATTTCCTTGATTAGTACCGCCGCCGTTTCCGCCAGCACCGGCCGCTGCACCTCCGCCTTCATGAAGCTTCGGAGCGGTCGGACGGAAATCCTTGGTGGCGTTATACAGTTTCAGTTTGACCTTCGGCCCCACGATGCCGTCCACCTTCATGCCGAACTCGGATTGGAACCACTTGACGGCGCCTTGGGTCTTGGAACCGAACACGCTGTCGATTTTGCCGTGATAAAAGCCTAGGTGCTTCAGTCGCCCTTGCAGCTCATACACGTCTTCGCCGGTGGAACCGAATTTGATGGTCTGCTGGCTAAAGGTCGGCAAAGCTTCCTGTAGAATCGAACTGTGATCCGCTTTCAGCCTTCCCTGGGCGAAGACGACGGCAGATAACAGTATCGCAATGCTGATCAGAATCCAGATTCTTGAGTTTTTCATGCTGCGCTCTACCTTTCTCTTGTGGTTTAACAAGCCTCGCTACCGTTATTATGACAAGCCTGCCAATATCCTATGCACCTATTCCCTGAGGACTGCATGAGCGCAGAAGTTCCTATAAGCGCAAAGAGAGCTGCTCCTATGAGGGAACAGCTCCTTAAATGTTCTGTATCAGTTGCAGCGTTCAAACACGCTTTCATCCGTCGCTTCTGCCTAGCTCTACGCACGCCATGACCAACGCTCCGACGCCATGAAGGTCATTTTCGCATTGCTGCCTTTCCACATAATGCTTGTAATCGCCTACCCCCGTGCCGATGCAGATGTGGGGCATGACCAAATGTCCCTTGTCATTGCGATATACGCATTGGACCAGGCCTTGATATCCCTGTCTCGCATACGTCATAAAAGAAGGATCCAGATAACCCAGACGGACTCCTTTTGCCAAGGTATAGGTGAAAAGACTGGAGCAGGAGGTTTCGAGCCAATTGTCCTCCCGCCCCCCTTTGTCCACAACCTGATGCCACAGACCGGTAGCCGGATCCTGATAACGCACCAGCGCTTCGCTTAATTCGCGTAGCGCGGCAGCCAGCTCTTCCCTCGCCGAATGATGCTCAGGCAGTAAATCGAGGAACTCGACAAGCGACAGCGCATACCAGCCTATGGCGCGTCCCCAAAATTCCGGAGACTGCCCGCTGACCGGATCCGCCCAGGGCATCGTTCGGCTCTCGTCCCAAGCATGATAATACAAACCGGTAGCCTCATCCTTGGTATGGGAGCGCATCAGCTTCTCCTGGAACAATACCTCGTCAAATAAATGCGGCTCGTTATACTGCCTCGCATAGTTCATCGTAAATACGCCGCCCATATACAGTCCGTCCAGCCACATCTGGTATGGATACCGGTCCTTATGCCAATAGCCGCCTTCGGTGGTCCGGTTCAGCGTTGACAGCAAGCGGAGCAGTTTATCTGCTGCGGCCCTGTAGCGGTATTCGGGAAACACAGCATCCAATTCCATCAGGAGCAGGCCCGCTTGAACGGAATCCAGCTCCCCCCGCTCCAGCAGCAGGTTGCCGTTAGCGTCCACCAGATGATCAACATAGCCTTTGATATAATTCAAAAACTTGGCGTCCCCGTTAAATTTCCACAATTGAGACAACCCAACCAAAAATACGCCCTGATGGTAATGCCACCTGCCTGCAGGCGGAAGCTGCTCGGGCGAATACGTTTCCATGATCGATTGGCACGCCATGGCGGCGAGTTCTATTGGTGACAAAGCGGACTGTGCCTGCTGCTGTACGGGATTGGACATACGTGCTCCTCCTCTTTCTAATCAATTACTAAAAAGCGATTGAATTTATAGAATAACGCCATCCTTGAAAATGGATATTTCCCGGAAGCCGTTCCGTTCATTTTGCGTCTTCTCAACGCCTGAGGCCAAATGAACGATGACCTCCAAGAGTTCCGCATGAAGCTCATCCATGCTTTTGCCCTCCAGCAGAGCTCCCGCATTATAATCGATCCAATGCTTTTTACGTTTGGCCAGCTCGGAATTGGTCGCGATTTTGACGGTTGGTACAGGCCCCCCAAACGGCGTCCCCCTTCCGGTCGTGAACAGCACGAGGTGGGCGCCGGCTGCAGCGAGTGCCGTAACCGATACGAGGTCATTGCCCGGCCCCTCGATCAGGTTCAGTCCCGGCTTCGAAGTTCTTACGCCGTAACGGAGCACATCGGATACGGTTGCAGTCCCCCCTTTTTGGGTGCATCCCAGCGATTTCTCCTCTAAGGTCGTGATGCCGCCGTCTTTATTCCCGGGAGACGGATTTTCATAGATTTCCTGTCCATGCGAGACGAAATATTGTTTAAAGTTGTTGATGAGCAAGGTGATATCCTGGAACACCTGCTCGTCGGCAGCCCGATCCATCAGGATCGTTTCGGCTCCGAACATCTCCGGCACCTCCGTTAGAAGAGCGGTGCCTCCATAGGCGGTAATCGTATCCGCGATGCGGCCCGCCAGCGGATTGGCCGTAATGCCCGAGAGGCCGTCCGACCCGCCGCATTTCAGCCCGATCTTCAGTTTGGAGAGAGGAACCTCCGTTCTTTTGAATGTCTCCGCATATTCCACGAGCTCGGATATAAGGGACAACCCTTCCTCCAATTCGTCCTCCATGTCCTGGGCACGCATATATTTGATCCTATTCCCGTCCTGCTCCCCGATCATGGCCTGCATTTGATCGATCTGATTGTTCTCGCAGCCGAGCCCGATAATGAGCACGCCTGCGGCATTGCCATGCCGAGCCAGGGAGGATAATAGGCGCTGGGTATGGCTCAGATCATCTCCGAGCTGCGAGCAGCCGTAAGGATGCGGAAAATGATAAATCCCATCAATCCCTCTCCCTTGAAACTGCTGACCTGCCATTCGTGCCAGCAGCTCGCAGGTTTTATTAATGCAGCCGACGGTGTTGATGATCCAGATTTCGTTGCGGATTCCAACCTCGCCGTTCGGTCTGACATATCCTTGGAACGTTGACGAGCCGTGGCTGGCAGCTGAAGGCTCAAGCCCTTGATTCGCGTTTGGCTTATACTGATACTCCACTTCACCGGAGAGACCTGTTTTCAAATTGTGGGTATGAATCCAGGTCCCCGGCAAAATGGCTTCCTTCGCCAGACCGATCGAATAACCGAATTTGAAAACATGGCTACCCGCCTCAATCCACCGCAGAGCCACCTTATGACCCTTCGGGACGTCCTCCGTTAATTCGATGGCATGCTCCTTCCCGTTCAAGATCCCGATGGCATGTTCTCCTGCCGACAAAGGACGAAGCGCAATGCCGACATCATCCTTGCTGTGAAGTATGACGATGTCACTCATGTGTTGTTCAGCTCCATTTCTTCGATATAACTGCTAACCGTTTCATGAAGAGCGGGAATTCGGTTCAGATCCTCGCCCCATATCCTCTGGTTACCAAGAATGGAGGCCACAAGCTGACGTATAGTCCACTCCCCGCCGTCTACCTTTTGCCAAGCTTGCTGCAGTGTCATCAGGTTATCCGGATCATCTCTTAACGGCAGCCGTTCACCATCAAGTCGCGTGCCGTACCATTGCCCCTCTTTTGTGCCGATATGATACAGACGGATCAAGGAAGCCAATCCAATAGTAATGGTGCTTGGCAGCTCATTATGCATTCTGATATATTCCTTTAAGCTCGGCAGAACCCGAACCCTAAATTTGGACATGCTGTTCATGGCGATGTCCTGCAGCCTGTGCCGAATGAAGGGGTTGCCGAACCGCTCCCACACGGTTGCGGCATATGCTGCAACCTCTTCCGGCGGGAGGGGCACCCCCGGGACGATCTCCTCGAGCATCGCGTTTCGGATGCGGTCACCCCATTCAGGACTTTCCGTCATCTCCTTCACTTCGTTCAAGCCATGGAGCAGGCCTATCGAAGCCATAAGGGTATGCGTTCCATTCAAGATCCTTACTTTTCTAACCTGATACGGAGTCAGATCGAATACCCAGCTTACCTGAAGGCCCGCCGACCGTAGAGGCAGTCTGGACTCCAGTGACGGATCGCCCTCAATCGCCCAGAAATAATAGGGCTCGGCCGTGTTGAGCAATCGATCCTGATGACCCCATTTGTTAAAATAACGCTCCGCTTCTTCCGGATAACCGGTTACGATCCGGTCTACAAGCGAGTTCAGGAACAGATTATGCTCCGCCACCCAGCTCTGAAAGGCGGGCGAAAGCCCCCAATCCTGGGCATGCCGCAAAACAATGGATCGCAAGATATCCCCGTTTCGTTCCAGAAGCTCGCAGGGCAATATCATCAAGCCCCTGTCCGGAGAGCCCTCATAATGCTTATAACGCCGATACAGCAGCATGGTCAGCTTGCCGGGATACGACAACACCGGTTCGTCCGGATTCCATTCACTGCGCTGATAATCGAGGCCCGCCTCGGTGGTATTGGAAACGATGATATCCAGGGAATCCAACTCGGCGATCCTTAAGAAGTTCTCCCATTCCGCATAGGGATCCACGATCTTCGAGAACACCGGAATCCACTGCTCCTCCTCAACTTTTCGTCCATCCTGCAGACCTCGGGTCAGCAGGCCGTATATCCCTTCCTGTTCCCGCAGCTGCTCCAGCTTGGGCCTTCCGCCGGGTCTTGGCTGACTGACCGCGACGCTCCCTTGAAACAGCCCCTGCCGGTTGCATTCATAGATCATCCAATCGAAAAAGCCCCTGAGAAAATTACCTTCGCCGATTTGCAGCACCTTCACGGGGAAGTTCAACATCTCCGAGTCCTGGCATATATCCTGCTGCTGGAGAAACTCCCGTCCGACCAACTTCAACGATCCGCTTCGGTCCGTGCTCGTACCCATGGTTTATCTCCCTTCCGTTTGGCCAAACCGGAAATAACGCTCGGCGTTGTTGTAACAGATATCTTCCACGATGCCTCCGAGCCACGGAAGATCATCCGGCGCTTCGCCCCGCGTAACCCACTCGCCGAGAAGATTGCAAAGAATACGGCGGAAATACTCATGCCGGGTGAAAGACAAAAAACTTCTGGAATCGGTCAGCATCCCGACGAATCGGCTCAACAGGCCCATATTGCCGAGTTTGCTCATCTGCTCGACCATGCCGTCTTTGGTGTCGTTGAACCACCACGCCGAGCCGAACTGGATTTTGCCCGGAATGCCGTCTCCTTGAAAACTCCCGATCAGTGCTGCAAGGATATCGTTATCGCTGGGGTTGAGCGAATAGAGTATCGTTCTCGGAAGCGCCGACTCTTGATCGAGCCGATCCATCAGCTTAACGAGCGGTACGGCGATCGGACTATCGTGAATCGAATCATAACCGGTATCCGGACCCAATCGTCGGAACATCCTTGTGTTGTTGTTGCGTTGGGCATTGATATGGAACTGCATGACCCAGCCGAGCCTGGCGTAGACACGGCCGAGATGAAGCAGCGTACGCGTCTTGAACTGTTCCTCTTCTTCCCGGGAAACCCTCTCCCCTTGAAGCGCTTTCAAGAAAATGTCGCCCGCCTGCGCCTCGCTGACCTCTCGATAAGGCACGTAATCCAGCGCATGATCGGATACCCTGCCGCCAACCGAATGGAAAAATTCCGCCCGCTGCTCCAGCGCTGCCAGAAATGCCGGATAATCCGCTATCTCGATCCGGCTTCGCTCGGCGAGCAACTTCACCCAAGGAACGAACGTCTCCCGGTTGATCTCCAGCCCCTTGTCCGGACGGAACGACGGGAGCATCTGAAATCCGGCATCGCCTTCCTCTGCCAGCTTGATATGATATTCCAGGCTATCCGCCGGGTCATCCGTCGTACACACGACCTTCACGTTGCTTGACGTAATCAACCCCCTGGTCGTGAAATCATGTTCCTGTAGACGCTTGTTTGCCGCCTCCCAAATTCGCGGAGCAGTCTTTTCCTGAATGATATCCGATATGCCGAACAGCCTTTGCAGCTCCAAATGCGACCAATGGAATAAGGGGTTGCCAATCGTCATCGGCACGGTGCGGGTCCAAGCCAAGAAGCGGTCATAATCGTTCACGCCCGGCCCTCCCGTGATGTAGGCCTCTTCCACGCCTGCAGCACGCATCGCCCGCCATTTATAGTGGTCACCGTTGATCCAGGCTTCCGTTAAGTTCTCGAACCGGTGATTGTCAACGATCATTTGCGGACTCAAATGACAGTGGTAGTCGATGATTGGCATGGCTTTAGCATAATCGTGGTATAAGATGCGAGCAGTCTCGTTATGAAGCAAAAAATGTTCATCCATAAAAGGTCTCATGATTTCACCGTCCGTTTCTGTAGATTATCTACTATGTTACGGCATCATCAGTTGGATTTCTTCACGTTTATTGCGAATATAGAGGATTATTCAACATATCTTGCTTTGTTTTGCAAGAAGAAGTTGATACAATATAGCTGTATATATTGAAAAAGCTCCAAGATGTTATGATCTGAACGAAGCGGGGGCGATTGTCATATCCAGCGAAACCCATACCGTATCCTACGGAGAAGAAGAAGGCGAATTTTACTATCATCGCATTCACCGCACAAAGCCCTTTGAACGGAATAACCATTATCACGGAACTTACGAAATCTACTATTTGGTTTCGGGAGAACGCCATTATTTTATCAAAGAGAAGCTGTACTCCATACGGGCGGGGGACCTGATTCTCATCAATAAATTCGATGTCCATAAAACCTCGGGCCATGGAGACCCGGAGCATGAGCGTATCGTCATTAATTTCAGCGATTCCTTTCTCGGCAAAGGCCATCCCTTGCTGGCATCGGGATTGCTCGGCATGTTTAACCAGGATCGGCCGCTGCTGCGTTTAACCGTGCCGGAGCAGGCCATCATCATGCAAATTCTGAATAAAATGGCCGATGAGATCCGGGAACGCTCCGCTTCGTATGAGCATATGCTGCAGGTGCTGCTTACGGAGTTATTAATCAAAACCTATCGATTAACCCATTCCGCCTCGCTGCCTGCCAACGTCTCCATGAATCCGCTCCATCAGAAAATCACGGACGTGGTGAAGTTTATTCACGTCCACTACGCAGACAAAATCACGCTGCAGGGATTATCCGAAACCTTCTACATCAGTCCGTTCTACCTGTCCCGGATCTTCAAAGAAATTACGGGCTTTACGATCATTAACTACCTCAACCTCACCCGGATTCGCGAGGCGCAGCGCCTTCTGACGGATACGGATCTAAAAATCGTGGACATCGCCGAATCGATCGGCTTCGAAAGCCTCACCCATTTTGACCGGACCTTCAAAAAAATCGTGAACATGACGGCAAGCCAATATCGCAAAATCAACAGCGTCCCCTGAACATGCAAAAAAGGAAGCGAGCCACCAGGAGTCCAGGTTTGTTCGCTTCCTTTTTTAGTTGGTGATCATACAATGAGTCGCTTAGCTGATTCGATTCTGCTGCTGCTGATATTGCTCGATGGACATCAGCACTTCCCGCGGCTTGCTGCCCTCATAAGGACCGATCACTCCGCGCGCTTCCATGGAATCGATGAGGCGGGCGGCACGGGTGTACCCTACACGCATTCTCCGCTGCAGCAGCGATACGGATGCCTGCTTAGCTTCCAATACGATGGTCACCGCCTGTTCATACAACTCATCCAATTCTTCTTCGTCCGCGCCTGCAGATTCCTCTATTTCAGGCACCAACGACTCGTCATACTCCGCTTGTCCTTGATCCCGGACGAAATCCACGATGTTCTCGACCTCATGATCACTCATAAAGGCTCCCTGAACGCGGATTGGCTTGGAGGAGCCCATCGGCATAAACAGCATGTCCCCGCGGCCAAGCAGCTTCTCGGCGCCCGCCATATCCAGAATGGTTCGGGAATCGACCTGCGAAGACACGCCAAAGGCAATACGCGACGGGATGTTCGCTTTAATGACCCCGGTGATAACGTCGACCGACGGACGCTGCGTCGCGATAATCAGATGGATTCCGGCTGCACGCGCCATCTGGGCCAATCGAGTAATCGCATCCTCCACGTCGTTGGCCGCAACCATCATCAAATCGGCCAACTCGTCCACGATGACAACGATATACGGCAATACCGCAGGCAGATTATCCTTCATCAGATTGTTGTAGCCCTCAATATTCCGCGTTCCCGACTTGGAGAACAGCTCATACCGCTTCTCCATCTCCACGACGATTTTCTTAAGCGCTAAGGAGGCCCGCTTCGGGTCGGTTACCACCGGCGCCATCAAATGCGGAATCCCGTTATAGACATTGAGTTCGACCATCTTCGGATCGACCATCAGGAACTTAACCTCATCCGGCTTCGCTTTATACAGGATGCTGGTAATAATGCCGTTGATGCATACGGATTTACCGGAACCCGTGGCGCCTGCAACTAGGAGATGGGGCATCCGTGCCAAATTACCGACAATCGTCTGGCCCGAAATATCGCGGCCGAACGCGATCGACAGCTTCGATTCCGCGTCCTGGAACGTCGGCGTTTCCATAACCTCACGCATGGTGACGAGCGAAACTTCATTGTTCGGCACTTCGATCCCGATGGCGGACTTGCCTGGAATCGGCGCCTCCATCCGAATATCCTTGGCCGCAAGCGCGAGTGCGATATCATCGGTCAGATTCACGATCCGGCTGACCTTGACGCCGATGTCCGGCTGAATTTCATAGCGGGTTACCGACGGACCCCGGACAACCTCCAGAACCTTGGCCCGAACGCCAAAGCTTTCCAGCGTGGCCTCCAGCTTTCGCGCTGTCTGCATGTAATCGTTCTGGTCTCCGCCTTTGCCGCCGTTGTTCGGTTTGGACAGCAGCCGGAACGGAGGCAGCTTGTACGGCTTGGGCGGCGGAGCCGGAGGCGCTGCCGCTGCCGATCCTTCTTGCCCACCAGTATCCGCCATAACAGCTGAATTGGTCTCGCCGTTCAGCGTCTCCGGGTCAACCATGGCATCCGAACTTGATGCCGCGTTCCCCGAAGGGTCCTCATGTGCCGGAGGCATCACCGCTTCGTGATCGTCTTGATCGTCATCCAATCGTCCTTCTTGCTTCACCTGCTCGAAGAAATCGCGAATAATCGGCGAAGAAGGCACAGGATCCGGTGCAGAAAATGCAGCATCCGTCCCCTCTTCCGTTTGATCCGCTCGGCTGAACAGGACGACCTCGCCCTCATCATGCTCACCATGTCCGTTGCCAACCGTAAATACCGGAGCCGACTCATCCATAACATCCTCTGCCTCTTCTGCGGCTTCGTTCCGCTTGTTGCCCTTGGAACCAAACAGTTGGAAGAATTGCGGCGCTTTACGCTTCGGCAGCCGCATGCCTTCCATATCGTCGAGGTCATCGTCTTCATCCAGATCCTCCGGCAGCTGTATGCGTTGCTCCTTGGCGCTTGCCTTCGCCGCCGCCTTTGATTTCGTCTGCTGGCTGTTCATTTTCTTTTGGATTCGTTCCCCGGCTTTCACAACCCTGACGCGGAACATCCGCATTAAATCGACATAGGACAGATTCGTAATCAGCATGAAGCTGATAAACAGCTTGACAATCACAATCAACTTTGCCCCGATGCTGCCGAACAGCATCAACAAGAGGGCAAACTGCAAGGCTCCAACATAACCCCCGCTGATATCCCGGCCCATGACGGGATGACGTCCGTCATCCGCCCCGGCATGAAGGAGCTCGCCCTGCAAATCACTATGTATCTGGCTCATCGCACTCGATGCATTCAATTGTCCGATCGGAGCCAATTTGGACTCCAGACCCGCAATACTGCTCATTAAGGTGAGCGATAATACCAGGAGAAGGACACCGGTACGCCTGCTGTTCCACCGTTTGGGCCATTTTCGGTGAATCATCACCATTAACCCGTAATAAATGCCGATTAGGGGGATGATAAAATAATACTTACCCAGCAGATATCCCGACATCTTGGACAGGGAACGCCCCACCGGTGCTTCTCCGGATAACGCGATGACCGAGAGTGTCATCAATACAATTCCATAAATTTCATATTTCAATACGGCTGCAAAGGCTGCCTTCTTCTTTCTTTTCCGCTTTGCCAAATGTGTCACCCCCGAATCCATATTATAGCATAATATTCGGTGGCGTACCTATGTTCTGTTTTCAGCCTTTAGCCTCATTTTCGACGGTCGGAATATAGCGAATCATGGTCCCTGGCGCGTAGCGCGGGTTCAAGTAATCATGAAGCCCGCAATCCAATAAACGAACGATTTTCGCCTGTTCTTCCGTTACAGGCTTCACTTCCATCAAAATGCCATCGACTCGAACTTCCCTGGACATGACCTCCTGCTCCACTTGAAGCAGCCCGGTCGTCGGATCCAAGGGCATGACGCTGTACCAAGTCATTGCGTAATCCCCCCGGGCTGAATCGTTTTACGCTCGGCGATCATGCTGTTCAGTCGGCTTAATGCCTGTCCGATTCCACCCACTTCGTTCATTAAGCCATACTTTACGGCGTCTGCACCCGAAACTGCAGTACCGATATCCCTGTTCAATTCGCCGGTCTTGAACATCAGATCCTTGAACTGTTCCTCCGTGATCCCCGAGTGGCTCGTCACAAAGCGCACGACGCGTTCCTGCATTTTCTCCATGTATTCGAAGGTTTGCGGCACGCCAATGACTAACCCGCTCATGCGAATCGGGTGAATCGTCATCGTTGCGCTCTCTGCGATAATCGAATGGTCTGCGGCAACAGCGATAGGCACGCCGATGCTATGACCCCCTCCTATGACAACCGTTACCGTCGGTTTGCTGAGCGATGCAATCATTTCGGCAATGGCAAGCCCTGCTTCCACATCGCCGCCAACGGTATTCAAAATGATCAAGAGTCCCTCGATTCGCGGATTTTGCTCGGCTGCCACTAGCTGTGGAATCATATGCTCGTATTTGGTCGTTTTATTTTGCGGCGGCAGCACGAGATGACCCTCGATTTGCCCAATAATCGTCATGCAAAAGACGTTGGATTCTCCGCCGGTCGGAAGCCCCGTCTGTCCCAGCTGCTGAATGGTTTCCGTCACGGCCGCTTTCTTGCCTTCCTCGGTCGGAACGACCGGAGGCGCCTCCGTCTCGCCGGTCCACCCCGCTTTTCTGTTTCCCGTCATCCGTTGATCGTTGTCCATCGCGCATCCCTGCCTTTTATTCTTAATGTCTAGCTGCTGCAACAAACACATAGCTAACCCTTAGTATGGCAAATGACGCGGCTTTTTTATGCTTGTGCAGAACATTCGGCATTAGGCCTTGCTCATAACAAACAAAAAACTCCTGCCGAACCAATCGGGAGAAGTTTCAATGATTTCCATATAAATAGCCCCTTTTTCGCGGAAACCGTCCAATTATTACCTGCGAAAAAGGGGCGACTGTGTGCCTGATTTATTGTATTGTCTCGTATCAGACTTCCATGATGATCGGCAAGATCATCGGTCTGCGACGTGTTTGTTCATACAAGAAGCGTCCCAAAGCGTCTTTCACGCTGGTCTTCAGTGACGCCCATTCATTCACGTTTTCGCTCATCAGCTTCTGAAGCGTGCTGGAAACGATACGGTTGGCTTCATCCAGAAGCCCTTCGGATTCTCGTACGTATACGAATCCACGGGAAATAATATCGGGACCGGAAACGATGGAGCCGTTTTGTTTGCTCAACGTAACGACAACGACCAGAATTCCGTCCTGGGACAGAAGCTTGCGGTCGCGCAGTACGATGTTCCCTACGTCCCCGACGCCAAGTCCGTCAATCAGCACATTGCCGGCGGTCACTTTGCCGGCTTTGCGGGCCGAGCCGCCTTGAATCTCCACAATTTCTCCGATATCGGTAATAAAGATGTTGTCCGGATCCACGCCAACGGATTCCGCAAGCAGGGCATGACGGCGCTGCATCCGGTACTCGCCATGGACAGGGATGAAAAATTGCGGTTTCATCAGATTCAGCATCAGCTTAAGCTCTTCCTGGCTGCCGTGACCCGACACGTGGACGCCCGAATTGGATCCGCTGTAAATGACGTCTGCTCCAAGACGGAACAACTCATCGATCGTACGACCCACGTACTTCTCATTTCCTGGTACTGGAGTCGCGGCGATGATGACCGTATCTCCCGGCAGAATGTCCACCTTGCGGTGAGTGGAACGTGCCATGCGCGTGAGCGCTGACATCGGTTCTCCCTGACTGCCCGTACACAATACGACAACGCGGTCCGCTGCCATTTTATTTACCTCTTCGGGTTCGATCAGCATGCCGTCCGGAATGTGCAGGTATCCAAGCTCTGCGGCAATGGATACAACGTTAACCATGCTTCTCCCGATTACCGTGATTTTGCGTCCGGTGGACTCGGCTGCGTTGACAACCTGTTGTATGCGGTGCACGTTCGATGCAAACGTTGCAACTACAACCCGCTGCTCGGCTTTGCGGAAGATGTCTTCCAGCACGATGCCTACGTTTTTCTCGGAAGGCGTAAAGCCGGGGCGCTCTGCGTTTGTACTGTCCGACAGAAGTGCCAATACTCCCTTGCTTCCGATCTCAGCCATACGCTGCAGATCCGCATACTGGTCATTGACCGGAGTATGGTCAAATTTAAAGTCCCCCGTGTGCACCACATTGCCTTCCGGCGTTTCGATACAGATCCCCACGGAATCCGGAATGCTGTGATTGGTTTTGAAGAAGGTCGCTTTCAATGTGTTTCCGAGTTGAACTTCCGAATCCGCATGGATCAGAATCCGTTTCGTCTCACCAAGCAAATTCGCTTCTCTGAGCTTGTTTTCCACCAATCCGAGCGTCAATTTCGTTCCGTATACAGGAACGTTCAAGTGTTTCAATACGTAAGGGAGGCCGCCGATATGGTCCTCGTGACCGTGAGTCAGCAAAATCCCTCTCACTTTGTCGCGATTTTCCGTTAAATAGCTAATATCAGGAATAACAATATCAATCCCAAGCATATCTTCTTCTGGGAACTTCAATCCCGCATCCACGACAACGATGTCGCCTGCATACTGGATGACATACATGTTCTTCCCGATTTCACCGACGCCGCCCAAGGCAAAAATCGATAGTTTATCGCTGCTTATTTTCTTAGACAAATGTATCTAACCCTCCTATAGTTTTGGACGTCGTACCATTGTTATATTAAATTTCAAAAAAATACCGCACCCAGTCACTTGAATTCATTATACATGATGAAAAAGTGAAAACACAAGTCAGCCACCTTCGTGAGCCATAGGATGCCCAGAATCAAAAGGGTTTAAAACGAAGAAAGCCACCGCCTTCGATGAAGGCAGTGGCCCTGAAAATAGCTAAGCGGCAGCTTACAAGGAAGACAGCATATTACGGATAAAAGCAGCCTCGTTCTCGCTTGGAGCAACGAGCGGCAGGCGAACCCCGCCGACTTGATAGCCGCGTTCGTTCAAAGCGAATTTTACCGCCGCAGGATTCGGAAGCGGGTCAGGACATTCAAAGAGGCCTTTGAACAGCGGGAATAAGGATTGATGAAGCTTGGCAGCTTCCTTCACGTTCCCCTCCACGTAGGCTTCGATCATGTCCTTCATGCGGGCACCTGCAATATGGCTGGCCACGCTTACGATTCCATAAGCACCCACCGACAATGCAGGCAATGCCGCGGAATCGTCGCCGGAATATACAATGAATCCTTCGGGAGCACCTGCGGCAATGCCGGTAACCTGGTCAATCGAAGCGCATTCCTTGGTCGCAACGATGTTCGGAATTTGTGCCAGCCTTAACGTGGTGGACGTGCTTAGGCTGATGCCCGTTCTTCCAGGCACATTATACAGCATGACGGGCAAGGAGGTTGCCTCGGCAATCGCCTTAAAATGCTGGTAGAGTCCTTCCTGGTTCGGCTTGTTGTAGTAGGGTGCAACAAGCAAAATGCCGTCGACGCCGCAGCTTTCGGCTTTTTTCGTCAATTCTGCGGAATGTGACGTATTGTTGCTGCCGGTGCCCGCGATGATCTTGCTCCGTCCGCCCGCCTGTTTCACAGCGAACTTAAACAATTCAAGCTTTTCGTCTTCGCTAAGCGTTGGCGATTCGCCGGTCGTTCCAGCAATGACCAGGGAATCCGACTTCTGTTCCACAATCAGGTGCTCAATCAATCTCGCAGTCTCGTCCCAATTGATCTGGCCGTTCTGATCAAAAGGGGTTACCATAGCCGTAATCAGTCTTCCGAAATCCACAATGATTCCTCCTTAAAGCATTCCCGCGCGGGAATGCTTCCTTCGTAAGTAATCTTATCTATATTATTTCCTATCAAACGCTTTAAGGGAATATCCGTCTTTAGTAACTTTATCGGTGAAGCTCAAATTTATGATGAAGTGCGCGCAGCGCTTGAGCCATATCCTCTTTTTTAACCAGTACCCATATCGTCGTATTCGAATCCGCGGATTGCAGAATCGGAATGTCGTGCTCGCTCAAGGATTCCACGATTTTGGCCATGATGCCCGGAACGCCGTTGATGCCGCCGCCAATGACGGACACTTTGGCACAGCCGGATAAGCTTTTCGGTTTAAGGTCCAGGCTCTGTAGCACTTCGATCGCCTTCTCCGAATCGCTGTCAAACACCGTATAAAGCACTCCGGTAGGGGTAACATTAATAAAGTCCACGCTGATGGAATGCTCGGCCATCGATTTAAATACCTTCAGTTGAAGACCTTCCGTGCGATCGCATTCCACCGAGATTTGCGTTATGTTGCTTACATAGGCAACTCCCGTCACAAAGCGGTCCACGATTCCGGATTGAATATCTCTGAAGCCTTCAGGCTGGGTTACCAGCGTGCCCTCATTATCCGAGAAGGTCGACCGCACTCTGACCGGAATTTGGGATTGCATGGCAATCTCAACCGCTCTAGGATGAATGACCTTTGCCCCTTGATGAGCCATGTTGCAAATCTCCGTGTAACTTACGTAACTAAGCGGCTTCGCATCCTCGACGATGCGGGGATCCGCCGTTAGAATGCCGTTGACATCCGTGTAGATATCTACCATTTCAGCGCGAAGCGCGGCACCGAGCGCTGTAGCCGAAGTATCGCTTCCGCCTCTGCCCAGCGTGGTAAAGTCGCCGGAATCGGTCTGCCCCTGGAAGCCGGTTACGATGACAACCTGATGACTCTCCAACTCTTTCAAAACCCGTTCAGGTTTTACGTCCTTGATACGTGCATTTCCGAAGTGATCGTCTGTGAGAAATCCGGCTTGTGCACCCGTCAGCACCGTTGCGGTTATGCCCTCATGCTGAAGGAGACTGCACAGCGTTGAAGCCGAGATAATTTCACCGCAGCAGAGCAGCAGATCCCGTTCTCTGTCTGGAAGCGCGTTTCCGTTATGCCCGATCCAGTCCAGGAGCGTGTCTGTCGCATAAGGCTCCCCTCTGCGTCCCATAGCCGATACGACCACGACCAATTGGTAGTGATTGGCCAGTTCACGCTGGATGTGCCCAATAACATGGGTTCTTGCTTGCGGTGTAGACAATGAGGTGCCGCCGAATTTTTGAACTAAGATGCGCATAAAATATTCCTCCGTTTATATATGCCCAGGAGACGTAAATTGCGGGCCGACCGACTGAAACGGCCGGCTATTAAGCCTGGCCGTTCCGTTGTTGATGATGATTTCTGCGATTTGCACAGCATTTCCATGCTGCACCCTTCAGAAGAGATCTAGCGATGAACTCCAGATCATAGTCCTTCTTGAATTCAACGTACATGGATTTCGAATGCCCGTTAACGACCGGGATGCGTACACTAGCAGCCGTCACTTCAATGGATTCGTCGCCCATCATTTTTTTGGTCTCGCGGACCATCTTCATTTCTTCCAGGGTATAACCGTTCTCTGTAATTTTATCGAGAATATTCAACGATCATCGGCTGGAGCTGTTTCCCTTCCAATGCCGCATAACAAGCTTCCGGAATCAGATTCATTTTGGCGACAAGCGAGTTCGGTTTCTGCTGCGGATTATCCTGTCCGTAAGGGACGAAATATATGTTTTTGGTAACCAGCAGCTTCGCGATATTGGCCGCATTCAGCCCAAGGCCGTCATTCGTTGAGATCGCCAGCACCAGCGGTCTGCAATTTCTCATCTGCGCCTTGGCTGCCATTAAGACAGGACTGTCAGTCATCGCATTGGCCAGCTTGCTGGTCGTGTTTCCCGTGCAAGGGGCGATAACCAGGACGTCAAGCAGCTTGGATGGGCCCAGCGGTTCCGCCTCCACAATTGTAGAAATAATATCATTCCCGGTTATATCTTTCAACTGTTTCTGCCAATTTTCCGATGTGCCGAATCGGGTATCGGTCGTCATGATGGTGCTCGATACAATCGGCACCACATTCGCTCCCCCGTCTTTGAATCGCTGGATCTGCGGCATCACTTCTTCGAGTGTGCAGTGCGATCCTGTCAGGGCATAACCCACTGTAATTTCATTCCAATTCATTTACGCATCCCCCCGAATCTTGATTTCTTCAGAAATCAGCTCCACCAGCGTGTTGGCCATGATGATGCCGGCTGTTTTTGGAGCCACGATTCCGGGTAGTCCGGGTGCGAGCATGGCTTTGATACCCCGTTTCTCGGCATAGCGAAAATCGCATCCGCCGGGTGCGGAGGCAAGGTCAATAATGACAGCCTCCCGAGGCATTTTCGAGATGATTTGTGCTGTGACTATCATAGTTGGAATCGTGTTAAAAAGCAAGTCAATATCCGACACATAAGAACCCAGATCCCTTACCAGGAAGGGCTTCCAGCCCATTTCCTCAGCTCTTGCGTAGTGCTCCGATTTACGTACCCCCATCCGAATTTTGGCACCCAGTCCCTGCAGGCTGCGAGCCATTGTAAATCCGGTCCGTCCCATGCCGAGCACCATGCTTGTAGATCCGTGGATCGTAAAATCCGTGTTTTGGATCGCCATCATGAGTGCGCCTTCGGCGGTCGGAATGGAATTATAAATAGCCACATCGTCCCTCTCCAATATCTCTACCAGCTTGATCTTATATTTGTCACATAGCGAGCGCAAATAGGGTTTCGCCATGCCTGTATAGATCACTCCATGTCCGGGCATCGCCGCGATATGTTCTTCCTGCAGTCGCAGCGGCCCTTCCGAGAATAGCGCGCTGACACGTCCCTCATCATCACATCCCACTACAGGCAGGATCAGAGCATCGGCGTCCGATAACAGCTCTGGCGTAAGCGGCTCGCGAGTCACTCCCTGAAAAGAATCCTGCAGTTTCTCAAACCCGGCGATCATGACGGAGGCATCCATCTCAGCGCATTTGCGAATCACTTCAATTTGCCTTGCGTCTCCTCCAACAAAGACGGTTCGGACTCCAGTCAGCATGGAAGGCCTCGCTCCTTTCTTCAAACCAACGTATAAAGCATCTTATGCTGCCGCCTATGGGGAGGTGAGCGCATTTCCCTTAAACTACCGCCTTAACGCAGTAAATAACGTTAGGAGAGATAAGTCCGGCTCCATGTCCATCCTGCTTCAAGACCAACGAAAAAAAACACCGCTCCGTTTCAACCGGAGCGGTGTTCATGCTGATATCATGATCCTGATGATACCCTTAAGCTTCCATGGTATGGTTTATTTGCCGGTATGACCGAATCCGCCCGCCCCGCGTACCGTATCGGACAGTTCGTCAACTTCCGTAAATTCTACGGCAGGCACGGATTTGAACACCATTTGGGCAATCCGCTCATTACGCTCAATCGCAAAAGGCTCCTGTCCCAAATTGACAAGCAGCACCTTGACTTCCCCGCGATAATCGGCGTCAATCGTACCCGGAGCATTCAGGCAAGTAATGCCATGTTTATAGGCAAGACCACTGCGCGGACGGATTTGCGCCTCAAGCTCGGCCGGCATGGCAATCGCAAAACCGGTCGGGATTAATTTGCGTTCACCCGGGTTTAGCACCACCGGCTCTTGAACGGCAGCGTGCAGGTCGAAACCCGCGGCCAGCTCGGACATTTTCACCGGAAGTTTCACATCTTCATTTCCTGGCAATCTATTGATTTGAACGTAGTGCAACAAATTCATTCCTCCTAAGTACATTCAGTGCTTTATCTGAAGTTCCTACCATCGCTAGTGCATATGGAGTCCCAAACATACGGTCAAGAACCGCATTGACATCCTTCATGTCGACCTGTTCGATCCGTTTAATGATCTCGTCCAGACTGAAATGGCGGCCCAGCATCAATTCGTTCTTGCCCAAGCGATTCATGCGGCTGCTCGTGCTCTCCAGACTTAGGATGAGACTGCCCTTCAATTGTTCCTTTCCTTTGCGCAGCTCTTCCTCCGTCATCCCGTTCTGTGCCAAATCATGAAGCATTTCCGTGGTCAGCTGAAGCACTTCTTTTGTCTGTTTGGGCGCTGTGCCTGCATAGATGGTAAACATGCCGTTATCCGCGTGGGAACTGTGGTATGAATATACCGAGTACGCCAGCCCGCGCTTCTCCCGAATTTCCTGAAACAAGCGTGAGCTCATGCCGCCGCCAATAGCGTTATTCAGCAGAACCATCGCATACTGAAGCTCGTCGCCGATCGAGCAGCCGGGAAACGACATGCAGATATGATTCTGCTCCGTTTTCTTCTTGCGGAACTGCACGCCGTCCAAAAAGGCCGGTACCGCCAGCGGCTCCGACGTTCCATGGTTGGCAAAGCCGCCAAAATGGCGCTCCAATAACGCAATCACTTCATCATTGATGTTGCCGGCGAGGGCAATCACCGTGTTCTCAATGGTATAGTGCCGGTCCATGTAGGATCTCAGCGCTTGCGAATCCATCGACTCCAGCCGCTCCTTCGTGCCGAGAATCGGATAAGCAAGCGGGTGGTCACCGTACACCGACAACGACATCAGATCATGAACCAGATCATCCGGCGTATCTTCATACATCGCAATCTCTTCAAGAATGACATTCTTCTCCTTGGCTAACTCGCCCGCATCCAGCTTCGAATTGAAGAACATGTCGGACAGCACGTCAACGGCAATCGGAAAATGCTCATCCAGCACCTTGGCATAATAACACGTATACTCCTTGGACGTAAAAGCGTTGACGTTTCCGCCGATGGCATCAAATTCTTCAGCAATGGCACGGGCGTCAAAGCGCTCCGTCCCTTTGAACATCATATGCTCTATAAAATGCGTAATCCCGTTGATGTCTTCCGATTCATTGCGGGATCCGGTTTTCACCCAAATGCCGAATGAGACCGAACGACTTGTCGGGATTTGCTCCATAACCACTCTCAGGCCGTTAGACAATTGTATTTTTTTCACGAATAGGCCCCCCTAACTGTTCCATCAAAGGCTCACTTCGGCTGACAATCAGCCTCATGCCATCCATTCATTCTATCAAACTTTACCATGCGGCTCAACTTCCCTTTGGCATGATTCGCTCCGGTGAAAGCGTCTGGCTGACGGTCCCGATCTCCAGTCCCTTGGCCCGTATTCCGTCAATCATTCCTTTTAATGCTTGGGAAGAGGAGTCCGTTGGATGCATCAATATCAAAAATCCCGGCTCCACCTTCGACGTAATTTTCTGAACGACGGCATCCGGCGCCGGATGCTTCCAGTCGACCGTGTCAAGCGTCCACAGCACCGTCTTCAATCCTCTTGCATGCGCGATGGATACGGTCTGCTGATTGAAATCGCCGGAAGGCGGTGCAAACCACTTATTTACTACCCCCAGGCTTTCTTTAAGCAGATCCTGCGTCTTTGCGATTTCCATCTCCGCCCGTTCCCTGCTG
This sequence comes from Paenibacillus sp. CR_12, assembly GCF_041953985.1. Lineage (NCBI taxonomy): Bacteria > Bacillati > Bacillota > Bacilli > Caryophanales > Paenibacillaceae > Paenibacillus > Paenibacillus sp. CR_12. The sequence continues at coordinate 1,204,386 of NZ_JAVFHO010000002.1, forward strand.
AGACGGCTCATGTTCGGATGCGTAAAGGCATGATTCTCCACCTCATGGCCTCGTTTCACGATCTCGGCGGCCAGCTCCGGGTTTTTCTTCAGCCAGCTGCCATCCAGGAAGAACGTAGTTTTCACCTTCTCCGCATCGAGCGTATTCAGCATCGGCACCAGAAATTCATTCCCCCACGCCACGTTAATCATCATCGATACCATCGGCTTGTTGGGGTTCCCTCGATAGATCGGTTGTTCCCCCAGATCATCGAGCGTGACTTTAGCCGGTATCTGCCGGTAAACGTAGGGAATGGCATCGCCGGCTTTACGTTTCTTCGACGATGCTGCTTGATATGTAGCTTCGATATCGACTTCGAGTCCATTGTATCCGGGAATCGCTTTCCACACCGAGTCCACCCTGGCATCCACCGGCTCGATACGCGATTTAGCCGCAGCGGCTTCAATTTGACCCAATAAATCCAGATCCACTGCCGTCTCTGAACCACTGACGAGATGCGCCTCCGGTTTGTTCTCCAGCCCCGATACGTATTTCCAAGCCCCGCTGAACACAGCAACAGCCGACACCATTGCGGCACCGGTCAGCAGCACGGCCATCTTTTTTCCATTCATGGGCATATCCATCCTCCCTAGAGAAGCTTTGTCCCATTTTATGTGCGATCTGACGGAAATATGTACCGAAACATAAGGCCTTAAGCCGTGTAAGCCTGACCCGATGCTTATTCCGAAGCAAAGAACATAGGGAGTCCGGCGTCTGATGAGCAAAAAAGAGCCAGAATGATAGGTTCTGCCTCTTTTCCTTCTATCGATATGCGGTTAAACCTGCAAGCGCGAATTAAGATCCGCTCTTGCTGGCTTCGGTTGTCAACACGGCTTTGCGAGACAGGTTAATCCGTCCCTGCTGGTCGATTTCGGTAACCTTCACGGTAATGACGTCACCGATTGCAACCACGTCCTCTACCTTCGCTACGCGCTCAGTCGAGAGTTGGGAGATATGCACAAGCCCGTCTTTGTTAGGCAGGATTTCAACAAATGCACCGAATTTCTCAATCCGTTTTACAGTACCTGTATAGATTTCGCCAACAGCCACCTCACGCACGATGCCTTCGATAATCGAAAGAGCCTTCTTGTTCATCTCATCGTTGGACGATGCGATGAATACGCGGCCGTCTTGTTCGATATCGATCTTCACGCCGGTCTCTTCGATGATTTTGTTGATGATTTTGCCGCCGGCCCCGATAACATCGCGGATTTTATCCGGGTTGATCTGCATCGTAATGATCTTAGGTGCATATTGGGACAGCGTTTCTCTTGGCTTTTGAATGGCTTCCGCCATTTTTCCAAGGATGTGCATGCGTCCTTCTTTTGCCTGCTGCAGCGCTTCCTGCAAAATCGCGCGGTCGATGCCGTCGATCTTGATATCCATCTGAATGGCGGTAACCCCGTCAGGCGTACCTGCCACTTTGAAGTCCATGTCGCCGAGATGGTCTTCCATCCCTTGAATGTCCGTCAAGATGGAAACGTGGTCTCCGTCTTTAATCAAGCCCATCGCCACGCCGGCTACAGGCGCTTTGATCGGCACCCCTGCGTCCATCATGGCAAGCGTGCTTGCGCAAATGCTCGCTTGGGATGTCGAACCGTTCGATTCAATCACCTCGGACACGAGGCGAATCGTGTACGGGAAATCCACTTCATTCGGAATGACCTTCGACAATGCACGTTCACCCAGTGCACCGTGACCGATTTCACGACGGCCCGGAGCGCGAAGCGGACGCGCTTCCCCAACGCTGAACGGCGGGAAGTTATAATGGTGCATGAAGCGCTTGGTCTCTTCCAGATCGATTCCATCGAGAATTTGTACATCGCCTAGAGCACCTAGTGTACATACGCTAAGAGCCTGGGTTTGTCCACGCGTAAACAGACCGGAGCCATGCGTTCTAGGCAGCAGGCTGGTATCGCAATCGATAGGACGGATCTCGGACAGACCGCGGCCGTCCGGACGAACTTTATCGTGCGTGATCAAACGGCGAACTTCTTCTTTCACGATATCGTGAAGGACCTCTTTAACATCCTTCAACAACTCGGGTGTCTCGAGGTATTTCTCTTCGAACACGGTGTACGCTTCGTCGTTGATAGCGTCAATCGCATCTTGGCGAGCGTGTTTCTCCTCAATGCGAACGGCTTCAACAAGACGGGCTTCCGCAAATTCGCGCACTTCGCGATTCACGGTTTCATTGACCGCATGAAGCTTAACCGCCATTTTCTCTTTGCCGCAAGCTGCCACCAGCTCTTCGATCTTGGCTACGATTTTCTTGATTTCCTCATGCCCGAACATGATCGCTTCCAGCATGACTTCCTCAGGAACTTCGTTCGCTTCGGCCTCGACCATCATGATCGCATCTTTGGTGCCGGCGACGACCAGATAAATATCGCTTGCTTCCTGCTCCGCAATGTTCGGGTTCACGACAAAGTTGCCGTCAACGCGACCCACCGCGACGCCGCCGATCGGACCGTTAAAAGGCACGTCCGAGATGCTCAAGGCAGCGGAGGTACCGATCATGGCCGCGATTTCCGGCTCGCAATCCTGATCAACGCTCATCACCAAATTCAGAACTTGAACGTCATTCCGGAATCCTTCCGGAAACAGCGGACGAATCGGACGGTCTGTCAGACGGCTGGCAAGAATCGCCTTCTCGCTTGGTCTGCCTTCGCGTTTGATGAATCCACCCGGAATTTTACCGACTGCGTACAAGCGCTCCTCATAGTTGACCGTCAATGGAAAGAAATCCAGATCCTTCGGTTCACTGGAAGCCGTCACCGTACACAGGACTGCCGTTTCGCCGTAACGAACCATAACAGCCGCATTAGCCTGCTTCGCAAGGCGCCCTGTTTCGAACACCAGGGGTCTTCCGCCAAGCTGCATTTCAACACGTGTTTCCATGTAATCCCTCCTCATGGGGATAAATTTTTTTGAAATCCTAATCATCAGCATGTTTTTGCCAAACGCTGTCCACATTTCCTAACCAGAGTCATCGAAGCGGTCGAATATCACGAACCTATGTACAGGAACAACCCGAACCGTATAGAAAACATTCTCCGTATAGATTGCCCCGGTTATTCCATGAAGTGAAAATTAGCGAACAGACCACGCCTACCATCTATCAAGAATCTATATTAAGATAACCCCACAAAGTGGAGTTTAGGCTATGAAGCGTACGCAGTACTTTGTGGGGAAGCTTTCGTAACGGTAAATTGTACAATACTTAGAAAAGAGCCCGGCTGTGCCGCTGTCGTTCCAAGAAGGACAGTGGACAACCAGGCTGTTTTCGGCACATCTTATGGATGATTAGCGACGCAATCCAAGCTTCTCGATCAAAGCACTGTAACGTTTAACATCCTTGTTTTTCAAGTATGCAAGCAACTTACGGCGTTGGCCGACCATTTTCAACAATCCGCGACGGGAATGATGATCCTTCTTGTGCGTACGCAAGTGGTCAGTCAAGTTCGTAATGTTTTCCGTTAGGATAGCGATTTGCACCTCTGGGGATCCTGTATCGGACTCATGAGTTTTGTGCTCGTCAATCAGTTGTTGTTTACGTTCTTGAGTCAATGCCATCCTGTTCACCTCCCTCATTATAATCGCCGTTGGCCCAGGTACCGACGGTGAGATCGAACATCCAAGCCAAGGTTAGAATTGCCCGATCCTCGGGCAACCTCTAAGAGTATAGCATACTTTACCTGAAAAAGAAAATCCGTTTGCGAACAATTTGTCCCAAAACGTTTTATTCGCTGACATTCAATATTTTGCGGGCCTCGACGGCATCCCGCTGAATCCATTCCACAAGCTCCTGAACCGATTCGAATTTATGCTCCTTGCGGATATATTGAACGATATCCACCGTCATGATCTGGTCGTACAGATCCCCTTCGAAATCAAACAGATGGACCTCGAAGATCGGTTCAGTAATCCCTTCGTGGAACGTCGGCTTCACGCCGACGTTCATGACGCCCGGTATCCAGTCGCAATGCTTATCCGTGCGGGCACGGACGGCATAGACGCCCAATGCAGGCGCCACGAATGGATCCGTCAACTCCAGGTTCGCGGTAGGGAAACCGATCTTTCTTCCCCGCTTCTCCCCGTGAACGACCGTACCCCGGATGTGGTAATTCCGTCCGAGCCAGCGGTTTGCGTCCGACAGCTGTCCAGTTTTCAAGGCAATCCGTATGGATGAACTTCCTACCTTCTCGCCGTCGACCAGGAATGGCGGTACCGTAACGACCGACATTTTGCCTTCCCCGAGTTCCTGAAGTTTAACTGCGTCTCCTGCGCCTTTATGGCCGAACCGGAAATCAAATCCGACTACCGCCGTTTGAAGATTCAAGGGAAAGAGCATTTCTTCAACAAACGCTTCCGGACTTACTTGGGAAAATTCTTTATTGAACTCGACGACGTACAGAATATCGATGCCCATCTGCTCAAGCAGCTGCTGCTTGTCAGGCTGGGGAGTCAGATAACCTTCGTAGCTCCCCTTACCGATCACGTCCTTCGGATGCGGATAGAAGGTAATGAGCGCGGCCGGCACTCCATTCTCCCGAGCAATGCTGACAGCGGTCGAAAGCACGCTGGCGTGTCCCAGGTGAAGACCGTCGAACTGGCCGATTGCCGCTACCTTGGGCTCGGCAGCTTCTCGTACGATGTCGGAAGATACAGGATAAGATAATGAAACAATCCTCATGATTTCTCACCTCCACTCACTAAATCCAGTCATGCTTAGGAAAATACTTTCACGGGAACGATAGCGCCCGTCTCTTCCTGACGCTTATAGATGCCCAGAAAGTTTTCCTTTATATCGTACAAACGGATAGGCTCCGAATGGTCGACGGCCGGTTCTACCGCCCTGGAGGACAAGCGTTGCCCCTTCAGCGCGGCCTCCGCCTTCTCTTCGGAAACCGTATGCTTTGCTAGATGATGAATCGCTTGATCCACCGGAATAAGCCGGGTTTGCAGCGTTTCATCCTTCATGAACTGCTCAATTTGCTCTAGGGTCAAGCACTGCGCCTCGGTGATTCCCGCCGATATCGTACGTACCAGCTTAACCATGACGGACGGCAGGCCGAGCTTCCTCCCGATATCCACACAAAGCGTGCGGATGTATGTACCTTTGGAGCACAGTACACGGAAAGAAATTTCCGTATACTCCCCTTCCGCATCAAAGTCCGTCATCTCGATTTCATGAATCGTTACGGTACGGCTTTTGCGCTCCACCGTCTTGCCTTCTCTGGCAAGCTCGTACAATCGTTTGCCGTTGATTTTGACGGCGGAATACATAGGAGGAACCTGAGAGATCTGGCCTGTAAAAGATTGCAGCGCTTCAAGCGCCTCGTCTCTGGTCACGCGGACTTCATCCGCAGTCTCCACCACATTCCCGGTAATATCCTCGGTATCGGTCGAGTATCCAAGGCGGAGGACCGCATGATACTCTTTAGGCAGCTCCTGCAGATATTCGACGACCCGCGTAGCTCTCCCCAAGCATAACGGAAGCACGCCCGTCACTTCAGGGTCCAGCGTCCCGGTATGTCCGATCCGCTTCAAACGAACCATTCCCCGAACTTTGGCTACCACATCGTGGGAGGTCCATCCGGCCGGTTTGTGAACGGCCAAGATGCCTTCTAATTGCGTCATAGCTTTAATCTCACCTGCTCTACTACTTTAGGGATGATGTCTTGAAGGGAACCTTCCATGCTGCACCCTGCCGCCCGGACATGGCCGCCACCGCCAAAAATTTGGGCCAACGCGGCAACATCCACTTTGCCGGCTGAACGCAAACTCGCCTTGACCATTCCGGATCTCAGCGATTTGAACAGGATCCCGACTTCGACTCCCTGAATGTTTCGGGGATAATTGACGATCCCTTCAAGATCCTCGCTAACGGCACCGCATAGTTCCATATGCTCGGGGGTTACGTACACCCAGGCTATTTTACCGTCATCCGACAGACTCAACGTGTTTAACGCCTGAACCAACACCTTCATCTGCGGGAGCGTCATTTCCTCAAGCAGCGTTTCCGCAATTTCGGGGCCGTTCACGCCATAGGATAACAGATCGGAAGCCATGCTCATGACCTTGGGCGACGTATTGGAATAACGAAAACCGCCGGTATCCGTTAACAATCCGGTATATATCGCAGTGGCGATTTCGGCATCCCAATCGATTTCAAACAAATTCAGCAAATCATAAAGGATTTCTGCGGTTGCAGCCGCCTCGGGCACAACCAGGTTAACGGCTCCGTAACGATCATTCGTTGGATGATGGTCAATATTAACGATGCTCGCATGATCGGCAAACACCTGCTGCGTATAACCTACTCTCGCAAAATCCGCGCAATCCACGCAAATGACGTTTGAAAACGTCCTTCCCGGCTGCTGTTCGGACAGATTGAGAATGTCTTCTGCATGCCACAGCTTTTTCATGCGCTTCGGGATAGGCCCTTCGTTGATCATCGTGAATTTCTTGCCCAGACATGAGAGAAGCCAGCCCACCGCAAGGGTGGAACTGACTGCATCTCCATCGGGCTGAACATGCGACACAACCAAATAATCATCGTGCTCCAGCAGAAACGACTTCACCTGCTGCAGCTCTTGTTCATAGGTCTGCATTCGCCCTCTCCTTTATAAACAAAAACTACTCTATTTCTCTTCGCGATCCACGATTTCAGTCAGCAGCTTCTCAATATGGCTGCCATATGCAATGGATTCGTCGAATTTGAAGATCAGCTCCGGAACATGCCGGAGGCGAATCCGCTTGCCCAGTTCGGAGCGGAGGAAGCCGCTTGCCTTCTCCAGCCCTTTCAAGGAAGCCGCCTTCTGCTCGTCGTCCCCGAGCACGCTAAGGTATACCTTCGCTTGGGACAGATCGTTAGTTACATCCACGCCGGTCACGGTAATAAAACCGATTCTCGGGTCTTTCAATTCCGTTTGGATCAGTTGGCTGAGCTCTTTTTTAATCTGCTCGCCTACGCGCCCAGTTCTGATTTTTGCCATGGTCTGATCACCTCATTCGTTAGCGCTCTACCGTCTCCATGATGAAGGCTTCGATTACGTCCCCTTCTTTGACGTCGCTATAGCCTACCAAGGTAATACCGCACTCGTAACCCTGTGCCACTTCTTTAGCGTCATCTTTAAAGCGCTTGAGGGAATCGATCTTGCCTTCATGAACGACAATGCCGTCACGGATCAAGCGAGCTTCTGCGTTACGCGTAATTTTACCGGATGTCACCATACATCCTGCAATCGTACCCACTTTGCTCACTTTAAAGGTGTTGCGGACTTCCGCATGACCGATCACGGATTCTTTATACTCCGGATCGAGCATCCCCTTCATAGCTTGCTCAATTTCCTCGATTACATTATATATTACACGGTGCAGACGGATATCAACCTTCTCCTGCTCGGCGGTTTGCTTCGCTTGAACGTCAGGACGAACGTTAAACCCGATTACGATCGCGTTAGAGGCAGCTGCCAAAATAATATCGGATTCGGTGATGGCACCGGCACCGCTATGGATAATCTTGACGCGCACGCCTTCCACTTCGATTTTGTTCAAGGAACCTTTCAGGGCCTCGACGGAACCTTGCACGTCACCTTTGATAATCACGTTAAGATCCTTGATTTCGCCATCTTTAATGTGCTGGAAGAGATCATCCAGCGTCACCCGCGTATTCGTGTTCAATTCGGACTGACGATGGGTAATCGCACGCTTATCCGCGATATTACGCGCTTTACGCTCATCCTCGAACACCATGAACGGATCGCCGGCGCCCGGAACTTCAGTCAAACCGGTAATTTCGACCGGCGTAGATGGTCCGGCTTCTTTTAAACGACGGCCTTTATCGTTCACCATGGCGCGAATACGTCCAAAGCAGTTGCCGGCTACGAAGGCGTCGCCCACTTTCAACGTACCATGCTGAACGAGGATGCGGGCTACCGGTCCTCTGCCTTTATCAAGCTCAGCTTCAATCACGGTACCGCGCGCGCGTTTATCAGGGTTTGCTTTATATTCGTTCACTTCTGCTACCAGAAGGATCATTTCAAGCAAGTCTTCCAGACCCATCCGCTGTTTCGCCGAAACGTTAACGAAGATGGTATCTCCGCCCCACTCTTCAGGCACTAACTCATATTCCGTCAATTCTTGTTTGACTTTATCCGGGTTAGCGTCCGGCTTATCGATTTTGTTCACGGCAACGATGATCGGCAAACCTGCCGCTTTAGCATGGTTAATCGCTTCGACCGTCTGTGGCATCACGCCGTCGTCGGCCGCGACCACGATGATCGTCATATCCGTTACTTGCGCACCGCGGGCACGCATGGCCGTAAACGCTTCGTGACCCGGTGTATCCAGGAACGTAATCTTCTTGTTATTGATCTCGACTTGGTAAGCACCGATATGCTGCGTAATTCCGCCAGCTTCGCCACTAGATACGTTCGTGGAACGGATCGCATCCAGCAGCGTCGTTTTACCGTGGTCAACGTGACCCATAATCGTAACGACCGGTGGACGCTCTTTCAGTTCTTCCGGAGCATCGTTTTCTTCAACGGTCTCAAAACGATCTTCCTCTACCGGAATTTTCACTTCGACTTCTACACCGAATTCGCCAGCGAGCAATAGAATCGTATCGATATCCAGCTCCTGGTTGATGGTGGCCATCACGCCGAGGAAAATCAGCTTCTTGATGACTTCGGAAGCGTCCTTATGAAGCAGCTTCGCCGTTTCACCGACGGTCATGTTGCCACGGACGATAATTTTCTTCGGCGTGTTGTCGATTTTCTCACGAGGCGGCTGCTGATTATGTTGATTCCGGCCGCGGTTGTTCTTGCCACCGCGATTGTTTCCACGGAATCCTCCCTGACGGTTGTCATCAAAACGCTTGGAGTCTGAACGATTGTTATTGTTGTTTCTGGAACCGCGGTTCTGGCCGTTGCTGTTATTGGATCCTGAGAATCCGCCTCCGGTTCCACCCGGCTTGCTCTGAGGACGCGCTCCGCCTTGGTTGTTGCCGCCCTGCGGACGCGATCCTCCTTGATTATTGCCTTGCGGACGCGATCCGCCCTGATTATTGCCTTGCGGACGCCCGCCGCCTTGACCTCCGCCTTGTGGACGGGATCCGGTCTGCGTGCTGCTGCCGCTCGGTCTGGAGCCTTGGCTGCGATTATTCTGCTGGCTTCCTTGTGCGGAGCCAGATTGGTTTCTTCGGGTATCCTGCCCTCCTTGGGGACGCTGGGAACCTGAAGCATGTTGTGTGTTTGAATTCGTTCTACTATTCATACCTACCTGCTTTTCCTGTTGTTTTTTGGGCTGGCTTTGACCTTGTTGTCCTGATACTCGTTGTCCTGAATGACGCATACCGTCCTGCCCATTACGGTTGCCGTCTGCACTCACGTTAGTGGAAGTGCCTTCTGTTTTAGCATTGGATACGGATGCGGCTGCATTCGCTCCGGAACCCGAAGGTTTGCGGTTCTCGGTTCGGGGAGCGTCGCCACTGTCCCGCTTGGCTGCCGCATTCGATTTGATATCTTTGAAGAACTGCTCTACCTTCGACACCGTATCGTTTTCCATTACGCTCATGTGGTTATTGACCGGAACGTTCAAACGCTTAAGGATCGTGATAATTTCTTTACTGCTCATGTTCAACGATTTAGCATATTCGTACACTCGAAGTTTATTGTCTTTGTTTTCCTGTTTACTCAATATACTCCACCTCCGACATTGTCTCCATTTTCTTGGAGATCATTTCTGCGAATCCTTGATCCGTAACTGCCAGCACAACCCGCTCGGGTTTACCTACACTTGTGCCCAGACTTTCCCGGTCAAATCCGATTACCAGAGGGATATTGTAAGAACCGCATTTGTCGCGGAACTTCTTTGTTGTATTATCTGAGGCGTCACCCGCCAGAATAACCAATTTTGCTTCAGAAGACCGGATGGCTTTGAGCACGATCTCATCTCCGGTAACCACCTTGCCTGCCCTCATGGCCAGGCCGAGCTGAGAAAGCGCCCTATTCATCATCGGCAGCACTCTCTTTTGCAGCCAGGAATTCATCCTCAACCTTGATGAAATCCTGTGCCAACTGTTCGTAGATCTCAGGCTTCACATGTTGTTTCAACGCTCGATCCAGTGCTTTATTTTTGTGTGCCAGCTTGAAGCAGGAAACCTTGCCGCATAGATACGCTCCCCGTCCCGACTTTTTGCCGGTGAGATCGATCAGGACAGCGTCATCGGGAGTCCTGACAATTCGGATGAGCTCTTTCTTCGGCATCATTTCCTGACACGCCACACATTTACGCAGCGGTATCTTTCTCTGTTTCAAGACGACAACCCCCCGTCATTTGGAATTAATCGACAGAGACGGAATCCTGGTGCATTTCACCTGATTGGGACTTCGGTCTGCCAAATTCCTGCTCCGCCTGACTTTCGCTCTTAATATCAATCTTCCAGCCGGTCAGCTTCGCCGCGAGACGAGCATTCTGGCCTTTGATCCCTATCGCCAGCGAGAGTTGGTAATCCGGAACGATTACGCGCGCCATCTTCTCATCTTCAAATACTTGGACTTCAAGCACTTTGGATGGGCTCAGCGCATTGGCCACGTATTCTTCGACCTGGTCGGAATAACGCACGATGTCGATTTTTTCGCCGCGAAGCTCATTGACAATCGTTTGTACGCGCAATCCCTTAGGCCCTACGCAAGAGCCGACCGGATCGACTTCATCGTTGCGGGAATACACCGCAATTTTGGAGCGGAATCCCGCTTCGCGCGCAACCGAGCGAATTTCCACGACGCCGTCGAAAATTTCCGGCACTTCCAGCTCGAACAGGCGCTTCAAAAGGCCCGGATGCGTACGGGACAGCATAATCTGCGGCCCTTTGGTTGTGTTCTCAACCTTCGTAATGTACGCTTTGATCCGGTCGCCATGCTTGAACTTCTCGTTGGGCATAAGCTCGGTAAGCGGCAGCGCCGCTTCGATCTTGCCAAGGTCGATATAGATGTTGCGCAAATCCTGACGCTGCAGCGTACCCGTAACGATATCGTCTTCCTTGTCAATAAAAGCGCTGTAGATCAGGCCGCGTTCGGCTTCTCTAATGCGCTGGGTAACAACCTGCTTTGCCGTTTGAGCGGCGATCCGTCCGAAATCACGCGGCGTAACCTCGATTTCCGCTATATCTTCGATCTGAAAATGCGGATTGATCTCACGTGCGGCATGCAGCGAAATTTCAGTGCGCGGATCCAGAACCTCGTCCACGATCAGCTTCCGTGCGAACACCTTGATAACACCCGTGTTGCGATTCATGTCTACCCGTACATTTTGCGCGGTGTTGAAATTGCGCTTGTAACTTGAGATCAGTGCCGCTTCAATGGCTTCAAACAGCACATCCTTGCTGATGCCCTTCTCTCTTTCCAACTCATTCATCGCTTCAATAAAATCCATACTCATTGAAAATCGGTTCCCCCTTTCAAAACTTCCGTTTAAAAAATGATGGCCAATCTGGCACTGGCTACTTTTGCATATGGAATCACGTGCTGCTTCTTCGCGGTCTGAATGACCAGCTCCTCGTTATCAAAGGATTCCAGCTTGCCTTCAAACTCCTTCAACCCGTTAATCGGCTCGTATACCGTAACAAACACGTTCTTGCCGACCGACTTCGCAACATCCTCTTTTTTCTTCAGGGGACGTTCCGCGCCAGGAGAAGAGACTTCAAGAAAATAAGCCGTCGGAATCGGATCGTTCTCGTCCAGCTTCTGGCTCAGGTGTTCACTGATTAAACCGCAATCGTCAATGTCAATGCCGCCGTCCTTATCAACAAACACGCGCAAGAACCAGTTGCTTCCTTCCTTAACGTATTCCACATCTACCAGTTCAAAGCCGTGTTCGTCCAAATACGGCTGCACCATTTCTTCCACAGTCGTTTTAATCTTTGATGTGCTCAAAGAACATAACCTCCAAGTTGATTTCCTATATACCAAAGAGTAAAGAGTGGGTTGCCCCACTCTTTACACAACGGTTTTATCTCCATGATTACCAAAAAAATTATAACATAGTCTGGTAATAGTGACAAGTATGACTCCTTGACTGTCAAGGCGTCACGGCCATGAAAGAATGACAAGAATCAGAACAATGACAACTGGTTGCTCTCCGGCAGACCGCGGAAGCATCCCATTTGAGTCAACAGCTCCACGGCGGTTTTGCTTGCCTTCGATTTTTGCTGGAAATCCTCGATGGAGAGGAATTCTCCGAATTCACGCGCGGCGGCAATATTGCGGGCAGCGTTATCGCCGATTCCCGCAAGCGCCGAGAACGGCGGAATGAGCGAGTCTCCATCCACCTTGAATTTCAAGGCGTCGGATTGATACAAATCGATGTTCTTGAATGAGAAGCCCCTTGCCGTCATTTCCAGCGCCATCTCCAGAATCGGCAGCATGCCTTTTTCCTTCGGGCTCGCCCCGAAGCCGAGCTGCTCGATCTCTTCAATCCGGCGATAGATCGCCTCATAGCCCTGACAGCATAATTCGATATCAAAATCCTCGGCGCGGACCGAGAAGTAGGTTGCGTAATATTCAATCGGATAATACAGCTTGAAGTAAGCCGTTCGCACCGCTGAAATAACATATGCGGCGGCGTGGGCTTTCGGGAACATGTACTGGATTTTGAGACAGGAATCAATGTACCACTGCGGCACTTTGCATTTCTTCATCTCGTCGATCCATTCCTGGGACAACCCCCGGCCTTTACGCACGCTTTCCGTAATCTTAAACGCGAGGCTCGCGTCCATGCCGGCCTTGTAAATCAGGAACAGCATGATGTCATCGCGGCAACCGATAACGGTTTTGATGTTGCAGGTTCCATTCTTGATGAGCTCTTGTGCGTTGCCGAGCCATACGCCGGTTCCGTGTGAAAGTCCCGAGATTTGCAAAAGGTCAGCAAAACTCGACGGCTGCGACTCCACCAGCATCTGGCGCACGAACTTGGTCCCCATCTCCGGCACGCCGAAGGTGGCCACCGGCGAGCGTATTTGCTCCGGCTTCACGCCCAGCGCCTCCGTTGAATTGAACATGCTCATCACTTTCGGATCGTTCATCGGGATGGTCGTTGGGTCCACTCCGGTCAAATCCTGGAGCATTCTCATCATCGTCGGATCATCGTGTCCGAGAATATCCAGCTTGAGCAAATTCGCTTCAAAGGCATGGTAATCGAAATGCGTCGTTTTCCACTCCGCGTTGACATCATCGGCAGGGTACTGCACAGGCGTTATCTCTTCAACCTCGATGTAGTCCGGCACAACGACAATACCGCCGGGATGCTGGCCCGTGCTTCGCTTGACGCCGGTACAGCCTGACGCCAGCCGGTTTAATTCCGCGCCGCGCCAGCGCTTGTTGTTGTGCTCCTCGTATTTCTTGGCAAAGCCGAACGCCGTCTTCTCCGCCACGGTGCCGATGGTACCGGCACGGAATACGTTCTTCTCGCCGAACATCTCCTTGGTGAAATTATGGGCATGCGGTTGATATTCGCCGGAGAAGTTCAAATCGATATCGGGAACCTTATCCCCTTTGAAGCCCAGGAAGGTTTCGAACGGGATATCCTGTCCTTCGCCCTTCATCATGTTTCCGCATTCCGGACAAGCCTTGTCCGGCAAGTCGAATCCGCTCGGCACGCTGCCGTCCAGGAACCATTCGCTGTGCTTGCAGTCGCTGTTCAAGCAAATGTAATGCGCTGGCAGCGGGTTAACCTCGGATATGCCGAGGAACGTCGCAACGACGGAGGAGCCAACGGAACCCCGGGAACCAACCAAATAGCCGTCCCGATTCGATTTTTTCACCAGCTTCTCGGAAATCAGATAGTTCGCGGAGAAGCCGTATCTAATAATCGGCTCCAGCTCTTTCTCCAACCGGGCCACAACGACCTCGGGCAGGTTCTCCCCATAGATCGACTTGGCCGTGTCGTAGCAGGTGTTGCGGATTTCTTCGTCGGCTCCCTCCAGGATCGGCGTAAACAGCTTATCCGGGAACAGTTCCAAATCTTCAAAACGGTCGGCCAATTCGCTTGTGTTCGTCACCACGACTTCATAGCATTTGTCCTGACCCAAAAACTCGAACTCTTGCAGCATCTCTTCCGTCGTCCGAAAATGCGCGTCTGGCTTGCGCATATCCTTGAGCGGGCTGAAGCCGGTAATGCCATGGATGGTGATGTCCCGGAACAGCTTGTCCCGCGGTTCCAGATAGTGCACATTCCCTGTAGCGATGACCGGTTTGTTCAGCTTTTCGCCGATGCGCACGACTTTGGAAATCGCGGTTTTGATCTCTTCGGGGCTGCCTACCAGGCCTTTGTCCACCAAATGCATATACATCGTCAACGGCTGGATTTCCAAAACGTCGTAAAAGCCTGCAATCTCTTCGGCTTCCTCCTCCGTCTTGTTCAGCACAGTTTCGAAGAACTCCCCTTTTTCGCAGCCGGACAGCACCAGGAGTCCGTCCCGCATCTCTTGGAGCTTGGATTTCGGGATGCAGGGCACCCGCTTGAAATATTCGGTATGCGACATGGAGACCAGTTTGTACAGATTCTTCTTGCCCGTCATGTTCAAAGCGTAAATCCCGCAATGGAACGGACGGGTATTGGACAGGTCCATGCCCACGTAATCATTAAGACGGTCCAGCATCTTCACGCCTTTGGTTTTGTCTACGTCGCTGAGGAGCCCGTTCAGGATTCCCGCCAGCGCAATTGTATCGTCGATCGCGCGGTGATGGCTTTCCAGCAGCACCTTGTACTTATCCGCCAATGTGTTAAGGCGGTGATTCTTAAGTCCCGGATGCACCAGTCGGGCCAGCTCCAAAGTATCCAAATACGGATTCTCCAGCGTGTCCATGCCTGCATTCTTGAGTGCTGCCTGAATGAACCCCATGTCAAACCGCGCGTTGTGAGCCACGAGCACGCCATCGCCGACGAATTCAACAAATTCCTTCAGTACCGGCTCCAGTTCAGGAGCATCCTTGACCATATCGTCATTGATGTTCGTCAATTGCTGGATATGGTACGGAATTCGCTCGTGCGGATTAACAAACGTGGCGTACCTGCCAATCTCCTTGCCTTCGTGCATCTTCACGGCTGCAAGCTCGATGATCTTGTTCGCGGTGATGGACAAACCCGTGGTTTCAATATCGAATACCACGTAAGTCGCGCTGCTCAGCTCAATCGGCTGTGCCTGTTCCACGATGTTGACGGCATCATTCACGACATTGGCCTCGATGCCGTACATCATTTTGATTCCATGTTTCTTGGCGTTCTTGGCTGCGTCAGGATAACACTGCACGCCGCCGTGATCACTTACGGCAATCGCTTTATGTCCCCAGGCGGCCGCGGTTTTGATGTACCGGTCGATCGGCGTGACCGCATCCATCGTGCTCATAGTGGTATGGAGATGGAATTCCACCCGCTTCTCGGCAGCGTTATCCTTGCGGGAAGGGGGCGCCTTGACTTCATTGAGGTCGGACGGGATCATGACCAGCTCCGGCACCTGCATAAACCGGTCATATTCCACGCGTCCGCGTGCCTTCACCCATTTGCCGTTCTCAAGAAGGCTCAGGACCTTCAAGTCATCCTTCGTTTTGCCAAACATCTTCATCTGCAAGGAATCGCTGAAATCGGTTAAGTTGAAGGTAAACAGCGTGCTGCCGTTTCGGAGCTCCTTGCGGTCCAACCCGAAAATGGTACCCTGGATCGTAATTTTCTTCTCTTCGTCCTGGATCTCCTGGATCGAAACCGGCTGATCCTTGATATCATATCCGACCTGCAGCCGAATCTCACCTTCTTCCTCGTCCTCGGCATCCAGCTCCGCTTCCATGCTGCTCATGATCTGTTCGATAACCTCGCGCTCTTCCTCGCGCTTCCTCTGCTCGAACTCCTCGTAAGCGGCCTGGCCGTTATCGCCGACCTGCATCTTCACGCGAAGTGTCAGATCGAAGTACTGCCCGAAGAATCGGGTTATGGCGGTATCGATCTGTTTCTTGCGGGCAAGTTCAAGCGACATGCCATCCGACATGGAGAGAAGGACCTGCCCGTCTTCCACCTCGTGTTTCGCCCTAGTCATCCAGCCATTGACCGATGGAATCTCCCGGTGTGCCCACTCCAGAAACAAGCCCCAATACTCCTGCACGATATCGGCCTCCGGAACGCCGCTTCCATACCGGAACACAAATTTGATCTTAGCGATATGTCCCATCTTCTCCTGAATCCTCAGGCAAAATGTGCGATAAACTTCGGCCGGGACCAAGGTCTCCTTCTGAACGGTTATCCTCCAGTCCTTGCTGTTCCTGCTGGTCTCTACTTGTTCAATCACACCGTCTAAAAAATAGGGTTCCACCAGATTGGCCGGAACTTCTCCCTGCTTGATCAGCAGTTCAAATCGCTTCCTTTTATCTTCAGTCGTGCCCATGGTTCCCTCCCCCTGCATAACATAAAGCTGTAAGAAAAACTTCTATCGACCTACATCCACAGAAGACAGACCGCGTTTAGCGGATAAAAAACAGAATAAAGCTTCCGCCGGCAGCACTCCATCGTCCTGCCCCGAGAAAGAGAGCGTCCGTCATACTGCCATCCGGAAGCTTACTCCAGATGATGAATCCCCGACGCGGACGAAAAATTGCCCTTCGTCATGCAAGTCGGAAACTCATAATATCGAATTCCTAGTACGCTCTCGCGAACAGCACCGTATGCTTCGCATCCTCGCCGCATACGAGACACTTCGTTTTGTTCTCGGCCGGTTCAAACGGAATGTTTCTGCTCGTCGCGCCGGTTTCTTGCTTCACGGTGTCTTCGCAAGCTTCCGAACCGCACCATCCTGCCAAAGTAAACCCGCGCTTGTCCTCCATGCTGTCCTTCATTTCATCCAGCGTCTCCACGGAATAGAAATGATCCTCGCGGAACTGCTTTGCACGATCGAACATTTCCTGATGCACCTGCTCCAGCATGCTCTGCACTTCCTGGATCAGGTTGCCCTGCTCCACAACCTTCTTCTCGCCCGTAATGCGGGAAACGAGCACGCAGACGCCATTCTCCATATCACGAGGCCCGATCTCCAGACGAACCGGAACGCCGCGCATTTCGTACTCATTGAATTTCCAGCCTGGACGCACATCCGGATTGTCGTCCACCCGTACGCGGATCCCGGCGGATTTCAGTTCACGGAACAGCTCGTCCGTACGGCCCACGACGGCGTCTCTCGTCTTCGGAGGCCCGATTGGAATCATGATTACTTGAGTCGGCGCAACTTTTGGAGGAAGCACCAAGCCCCGGTCGTCCCCATGGACCATGATCAAGGAGCCGATAAGACGCGTGCTGACTCCCCAGGAAGTCGTATGTGCGTATTCCAGCGTATTTTCACGGTTCAAATATTGAATATCAAAAGCTTGCGAGAAATTGGTACCCATGTAGTGTGATGTGCCTGCTTGTACAGCCCGACCGTCTTTCATCATCGCTTCGATGGAGAACGTGTCCACGGCACCCGCGAATTTCTCCGAAGGCGTCTTCTGCCCCTTGATCACCGGAATCGCGAGATAGTCCTCTACGAATTGCTGATAGATATCTAGCATTTGCATGGTTTCCCCTCTTGCTTCCGCTTCCGTTTCATGAGCGGTATGCCCCTCTTGCCATAAAAACTCGCTGGTGCGGAGGAACGGCAGCGTGCGTTTCTCCCAGCGCACCACGTTGGCCCACTGATTGATCAGCACAGGAAGATCACGATAGGATTGAATCCATTTGGAATACATGTGCCCGAACATCGTTTCGGAAGTCGGACGAATAGCCAGACGCTCTTCAAGCTTCTCGCCCGCCGCTTCGGTCACCCAAGGCAGCTCTGGATTGAAACCTTCCACATGCTCCTTCTCTTTCTGGAAAAAGCTCTCCGGAATGAACAACGGGAAATAAGCGTTCCGATGTCCCGTTGCCTTAAAGCGCCGATCCAGCTCCGCCTGGATATGCTCCCAAATTTCATAACCGTCCGGTTTAAAGACGATGCAGCCCCGGACTGGGGAATAATCCATCAAGTCCGCTTTTTTGATGACATCGATGTACCAGCGCGAGAAATCTTCTCCTTGCGGCGTGATCTCCGTCACGAATTGTTTATCCTTCGATTCCTTAGACATATAAATCGTGTTCCTCCCATTAATAAAACGCGTGGTCTAAGCCGTTCATTCAGGCGGCTTGACTGGACGTTATTGGCGATATGTGTGAACGGGCCGCGGCTATAAAACCCGCCCTGTGTTATAGAACTCCATGCTGGATATCGTTATGCGTGAAACTCTGCTAACAATAGAAAAAGGTACGGCTTTCGTCGCGGCTGGCGCACCGAGCCGTACCTTAAGGTCTATCCGTTGATCAAACGCAAAATATCGTTATAGGTGACGGCAATCATTAACAGGAACAGCATCGCAAACCCGATAAAGTGAACCATGCCTTCCCTGTTCGGGTCAACCGGCTTGCCCCGTAATGCCTCGATCCCCAAGAATACGAGCCGGCTTCCATCCAGCGCCGGAATCGGCAGCAGGTTGAATATGCCCAGGTACAAGCTTAGAATGGCCGCCCAATAGGTCAGCTGTTCGATACCCTGTTTGGCGATTTGACCCGTGACCTCAAAGGTGCGCACCGGACCGCCTAAATCATCCATGGAAAACTTCTGAATCAACTGTCTGAAGCCCTGGAAAATAATATTGGTGGTGTCAACCATCGCCGTCCCGGAGCCGGTAATCGTCTCTCCAAGCCCTGCGGATCGGGTAGGAAGCTCAGGAACGATCCCGACCTTGCCGCCTTCCTGGCCCTCCATGGTCCGAGGCGTCAACGTCAAATCGAAAGATTCCTCTCCTCGACGTACGGTCCATTCCATCGGCTTGTCCTTGGAGGCCGCAATCAATTCGATCATCTTCTGATAATCGGCCCCAATCGCCGTTCCGTTGATGCTCTCGATGATGTCGCCCTCTTTCAGATTGGCTTCGTCTGCTGGCATGCCTTTCGTAATCTCGCCTATCTGTACGTAGGTTGGATTCTCGACCGGTATACCGGCCATCTGAATGTGAAGGGCAAACAGCACGAAGGCCAAAATAAAGTTCATGACAGGACCGGCAAATATCGCAAGCGCTCTTTGGCCGACGGTCTTGCTGCCGAACTGGCGGTCTCTCGGTGCGATCTGCGTCTCGACACCTTTAGCTACCGTTAATGCTTGCGGATGGATCTCGTACTGCTGAAATTCACCATCCACATCAAGCCTCACCGACAAACGGTCCACCATGTCGATAAACTGGACTTCGCCGCGAATGACATTTTTACGGTTGTCGAGTTGATCCAGATAAATCTTTTTCACTTGATTCTCTGCATTCACTCGAACCGCAATCGTCTGACCGGGCTGAATCTCGACAAGTTCCGGATCTTCCCCGGCCATGCGGGCATATCCGCCGAACGGGAGAAGACGAAGCGTGAACTGCGTTTCATGGCGTTTATATGAGAACAGCTTAGGACCAAATCCAATCGCGAACTCGCGTACCAAGATTCCGGCACGCCGGGCAAAATAATAGTGACCCCATTCGTGCACGGTAACGATCACAAAAAACATGAGCACCGTTAAAAAAACGACCCGAACCATTTCCAATTCTTTACATCCCCCTTTTCCTCTGAGAACGCAGTATGTCCCTATAGATTATCATTATTCTCCTGTCGTCCACAAGAGAATCACAAGCTGTCCGCTTTTTTTCAAGGGAGATTTCAAAAACACTTCAAAACTTATAGTCGGGAAGCTATTTCACGTGCAATCCGATCATTCTCTTCAATCGTCTCCAGCGCCGGTTCCGGCACGTTATGGTGACTATGCAGCACTTCCTCGATAATCTCTTCGATTCGCAGAAAAGAGATTTCGCCGCGGAGAAAGCGGGCGACCGCGATTTCATTGGCCGCATTGAATACCGTTGGCGCTGTACCACCCATTTTACCACATTCATAAGCGAGCCTTAAACAAGGAAAACGCTCAAGGTCCATTTCCCGGAAGTGCAGCTTTCCTGCTTCTGCCAAGGAGAGCCTTGGTGCAGGCGAAGACCACCGCTCGGGATAAGTCAGCGCATATTGAATCGGGACCCGCATGTCCGGGTTGCCGAGCTGCGCGATAATGCTGGAATCGCGGAACTCCACAAAAGAATGGATGATGCTTTCCGGGTGGAGAAGCACGGAAATATTGTCGTACGGTATGCCGTACAACCAATGCGCTTCAATGACCTCAAGCCCTTTATTGACCATGGTCGCTGAATCGATCGTGATTTTGGCGCCCATGGACCAGTTTGGATGCTTAAGCGCATCCTCCACCGTAACGTTGACCAGCTGATCGCGGGTGTAATCCCGGAACGACCCGCCGGAAGCGGTCAGCGTAATCCGTTCGATATCTTCATGCCGTTCTCCGTTCAAGCATTGGAATATGGCGGAATGTTCACTGTCGATCGGCAAGAGCTTTACCCCTTTTGCAGCGGCTTGAGCGGTAACCAGGTGACCTGCGGTAACCAATGTTTCCTTGTTGGCAAGCCCGATCGTCTTCCCCTCGTTAATGGCCGCAAGCGTAGAAGAAAGGCCCAAACTTCCAACGACCGCAGTAACGACCAGCTCCGCGTCTGTCGCTGCCGCAATCTCGATCAGGCCTTCATGGCCATGAAACACTTCGGTTCCGGCAGGAAGATCATGCCTTAAACTGTCAGCAAGCTCTTTCGTCGCAACGGACACTTTTCGCGGAGAAAACTCCTGAACCTGCTGAAGCAGCAATTCCTTATTGCTCCCCGCAGCCAAGCCTTCAATCTGAAATTGTTCCCGGTGCTTCCTCACCACATCCAAGGTTTGGGTGCCAATGGAGCCCGTGGAGCCGAGTACGCTGATCTTCTTCATGCTCATCTTTCCTTTCATCAGTAAGGCAGGAGACTCAATATATGTACAAACGGAAATACGACGATCCAACTGTCGCATCGATCCAGTATTCCTCCATGTCCCGGCAGCAGCTTGCCCGAATCCTTGATGTCATACACCCGTTTATAGGCGGATTGCACCAAGTCGCCGAGCTGGCCGATAACGGCGCAGGAAAGCCCAATCAGAACCGCATGTCCAGCCGTCAGGATTCCATCTGAGTAGAATGAAAAGAGCAGCGACGTGAACACGGCGATGATCACACCGCCGAGCGCACCCTCCACCGTTTTGTTCGGGCTTATGGAAGGCCATAATTTATGGCGCCCCATGGCGCGGCCGACAAAATACGCGCCCGCATCACTTGCCCAGATCGAGGCCAGCAGCAAAAAAGTCCAAAATACGCCATGCCCGTCCGGAGCATGCCGAGATTCGGCTATGAAGGAAAATCCGATGCCGATATAGACCGATGCCAAAAACAATAAAGAGATCCGCTTGATATCTATCGTATTTTTCGTGGTCACCGTCGCCAGCAAAAATAAGAGCAGCAGGAGCCAAAGCACATGTTCCCATGGGATCGGAAGTTTCAGATCAAGCGGACCCCATGGAAATACAAGCAGCAGCACTCCCGCATACCCGATCCATGCCGTTCCCCCGAACGGTGCCGTATGGGTCATGCGCACAAACTCATAGTAACCGACTAGCGCCATCGCCAGAATTAGAAGATGGTACCACAGACCGCCTATGAAACATAATCCTAAAAAGACCGCTCCCGCTATAATTCCGGTAATCAATCGCTGTTTCAAAACGTTCCATCCTCCATCGGCTACGACAGTCCACCGTAGCGCCTAGTTCTTTGTTGATAATCGGCTACGGCCTCCACCAAATGGTCTTTGGTGAACTCCGGCCAATAGGCATCCGTAAACCATAACTCGCTGTACGCGAGCTGCCACAACATAAAATTGCTCAGCCGCAGCTCGCCGCTTGTGCGGATCAGTAAATCCGGATCCGGCAATTCGCCTGTGAGGAGCCGCTGGCCAATCAGTTCCTCTGTAATGTCCTCAGGACGGAGAATTCCGTCTCGCACTTCCCGTCCGAGCGCCTTGACACTTTCGGTGATCTCTTTCCGGCTGCCGTAATTGAGCGCAAAGTTAAGCACAAGCCCGTCATTGCCGGCAGTTTTCGCAACAGCTTCTTCCATCGCAGACACGGTATGGGACGGAAGGTCTTCCGGATGCCCCATCATGCGGACCTGGACATTTTTCTCGATCAGCTCTTCCAGCTCAATAGCCAGAAACTCCTGCGGAAGCTTCATAAGAAAATCGACCTCATCCTTCGGACGCGTCCAGTTTTCCGTAGAGAAAGCATACATCGTCAATATTTTGATTCCCAACTCATCGGCGGCTATGGCGGCTCTTTTGACAGCCTTCATGCCATTCTGATGGCCAACGATCCGCGGCATGCCGCGCCGTTTCGCCCAACGCCCATTGCCATCCATGATGATGGCAACATGATGCGGGATGTTGTCCGGAGAGAGCTGATGCGTCTGCTGACTGTCCTCCTGATTCAACCACGATCGAACCCGTTTGATCATTCCATTTCCTCCAGGCATCTTTCTGCAAAAAAAGAGACAAACCCCACCATTGACAGGAGGGGCCACAAGTCTCTTATACTTCCATAATCTCTTTTTCTTTAGCAACGAGGACTTTGTCGACTTCTGCGATAAATTTATCCGTCGCTTTTTGGATATCTTCCTGATGTCTCCGGGACTCGTCCTCGGAAATATCCGTTTTCTCCAATTTTTTGATGTCGTCGTTGGCATCACGGCGAATGTTGCGGATGGCCACTTTCGCTTCCTCGCCGAATTTCTTCGTCATTTTCACCAGTTCGGTTCTGCGTTCTTCCGTCAATGCAGGTACGACGAGACGAATTTGATTACCATCGTTCGCCGGTGTCAATCCGATGTCCGATTTCATGATCGCTTTCTCGATATCCGCCAAGGACGACTTGTCCCAAGGCTGAATCATGAGCGTTCTGGAATCCGGCGTGCTGATGTTAGCCAGCTGATTCAGCGGGGTTTGCGCTCCGTAGTATTCCACCGTGATCCGGTCGAGGAGCGCCGGCGCTGCCCGCCCTGCGCGCAGAGTTGCCAAGTCACGTTTCAAAGACAGGATCGCTTTTTCCATGCGTTCTTCTGCATTCTTTTTCACCGATTGCGGCATTAGTCTACACTCCCTTTAACGATCGTTCCGATTTTCTCGCCCAGAACGACGCGCTTGATATTACCTTGCTCCGTAATAGCGAAGACGATGAGCGGGATGTTGTTGTCCATACATAACGATGAAGCTGTAGAGTCCATTACCCCAAGGTTTTTGTTCAATACGTCTAGATACGTCAGCTGCTCGTACTTCTCGGCAGTTTCATCCTTAAATGGATCAGCGGAGTACACTCCGTCCACCTTGTTCTTCGCCATAAGAATCACTTCTGCTTCGATTTCCGCGGCGCGAAGCGCTGCAGTCGTATCGGTGGAGAAGTATGGGTTCCCTGTTCCTGCCGCAAAAATAACGACACGTCCCTTTTCCAGATGCCGAATGGCTCTGCGGCGAATATACGGCTCGGCGATTTGCTGCATGGAGATCGAGGTTTGCACCCGGGTCGGCACATCGATCTGCTCCAAAGCATCCTGAAGGGCCAAAGAGTTCATCACCGTTGCAAGCATTCCCATATAGTCCGCTGTCGCACGGTCAATTCCGTTCGCGCTGCCGGCAATGCCGCGCCAAATGTTGCCGCCGCCGCATACGATCGCGACCTCCACACCAAGCTCGACAACCTCGCGAACCTGCTCAGCGATCGATGAGATCGTCTCAGCATCAATACCATATCCATTCTGCCCTGAAAGGGATTCCCCACTGACTTTCAATATCACTCGTTTATATACAGGCTGTTCCAAATGATAACCCTCCACTTTAAGACGGCGCCTTAAGTATACGACGCCCGTTTGAAAAACGACAGACAGACACACCGGCACTGCTTGACGGTTTATAAAAATCGGGTAAAAACATCCGTCTCAAGTAGAAACTTCTGGTCGTCTAATCAAGACCTAAGTCCATTCTTTCTTGTGAGATAAGGGTAGCCTTTACTCCGAATTTATAACAATCTTATCTCTCTTATGCCTTTATATCTCTTAAAAAAGAAGGAACACAGGTGTGTTCCACTCTTTTCTATAACTTATATTAGCCTATCCGGCTTATTTATTCACCTGGGCCATAACTTCTTCTACGAAGTTGTCTTGTTTTTTCTCCAAGCCTTCGCCCAATTCGAAACGGGCAAAACGACGAATGGAGATGTTCTCGCCGATTGTGCTGATTTTTTCGTTAAGCAGCGTGCTGATCGTTTTGTCCGGATCCTTGATGAAAGGCTGCTCGAGCAGGCAATACTCTTCATAGTATTTGTTGATGCGGCCTTCAACCATTTTCTCAACGATTTTTTCAGGCTTGCCTTCGTTCAGGGCTTGGTTTTTCAAAATTTCTTTTTCTTTCTCAAGCTCGTCACTAGGTACTTCTTCACGACGAACGTATTTAGGGTTTGCAGCAGCAATATGCATTGCGATATCGCGAGCAAACTCTTTAAATTGATCCGTTTTGCCTACGAAGTCTGTTTCACAGTTGATTTCCACGAGAACGCCGATGCGTCCGCCACCGTGAATGTAAGACTCGACAACGCCTTCCGTTGCAACGCGTCCAGCTTTGTTAGCCGCTGCGGACAAGCCTTTCTCGCGAAGCACCGCGATCGCTTTTTCGATATCACCGTTTGTTTCGTCGAGCGCTTTTTTGCAATCGAGCATGCCCGCGCCTGTTCTTTCGCGAAGTTCTTTTACCGCACTAGCTGTTACTGCCATTAGAATTCCCTCCATATTGGTATGATCAAGTTTGGCGTTCGGATCTGAAGCAGCCGTCCTTCGACGTGCCCTCCAAGAAATCCGTACGCTTAAGTATTTGTTTCCCTTGCCCTGCCAGAAGCCTGATGTTTCTACCGCAATCCGGCCTGACATCTTAAAAAAAGGGCAGTGAGAGGTTATACACCTACCAACCACCCTTTTCATTTAATTCATGGTTTATACGTTTAATCCCGATTAAGCTGTTGTTTCTTCGCCTTGGTGAGCTTCAACAACGGCATCGGCCATTTTACCAGTCAACAATTTGACAGCGCGGATCGCGTCATCGTTACCTGGAATTACATAGTCGATTTCATCCGGATCGCAGTTCGTATCAACGATACCAACGATTGGGATACCCAATTTGCGAGCTTCCGCAACAGCGATGCGCTCTTTGCGAGGATCGATAACGAACAATGCGCTTGGAAGGCCCTTCATGTTCTTGATACCGCCCAGGAATTTCTCAAGACGATCTTTCTCTTTGCGGAGAAGGATGACTTCTTTCTTAGGCAATACTTGGAACGTGCCGTCTTCTTCCCAAGTTTCAAGCTGCTTCAAGCGGTTGATACGCTTTTGGATCGTTTCGAAGTTAGTCAAAGTTCCGCCGAGCCAACGTTGGTTGATGTAGAACATGCCGCAACGCTCCGCTTCTTCCTTCACGGAATCTTGAGCTTGTTTTTTCGTGCCGACGAACAGGATCGTACCGTTCTCACCAGCTACGCTTTTTACGAAGTTGAATGCTTCTTCAACTTTCTTGACCGTTTTTTGCAGGTCGATAATGTAGATACCGTTTCTTTCAGTGAAGATAAATTTATCCATTTTCGGGTTCCAGCGACGAGTCTGGTGACCGAAGTGAACGCCAGCTTCCAAAAGCTGTTTCATGGAAATTACTGCCATCTTCACGCACCTCCTAAGTTTGGTTTTTGTGTGTCCCTCCGCCAAGATCATTTTCCATTAAGACTCCCATTCCAGGAAGCACCCTCAACGGAATCACTCTGGCGTGTGTTTTAACACCGTCAATTACTATAACATAACCATGGGCAGGTTGCAATGTCTTTTGTGTGCATGACCAGCTCAAGCCAATCAGGGGCTTGAAGAGTTACGCTAAAGAAAAAAACCACTCTCAACCGGAGTGCTAGTTGGAGGGTTTTGTCGTGATCTTCGTGATAATCGAATTGTAGCTCTCGCCGATCGTAAACGAGTAAGTACCGCTCAGGATTCTGGTGTTGATTTTATTCTCGGTAGCTTTTTTGATGAATGCCTGTTTGTTGTCAATGACCCCGGCATTCAGAAGGCTGTTTGCTACATCGCTGAGATTGTTTCCGGATGGAATCTTTACTTGAATAGAAGCTTCGGCTTTAGCCGGTGTTTTCGGTTTGGCCGGATTCGTTACCTGGGAGGAAGCTTCCTGTTTCTTCTGCGCGTCCGTTTCTGGTTTCTCCGGGCTCTCCGGTTTCTCCGGCGCCTCAGGCTTCGTCGCTTCAGGCTTATCGACCGGTTCGGCACCTTCGGACTCGCCTTCTCCCTCGCCCAGCTTCTTCTCTTCCCACTGCTCCGCCGTCATCAGCTCGTCCGTACCTTCGACGACCTGCATATCCAAAGCCTCCGCTGCAGCCACCAACTGCTCCTTCGTTAATTCCTTTGTCTCCGAAGCGGTTGCGCCTTGGCCGATCCACATCAGCTGCAGCAGCACAGCGGCGATCACAAGACCGCTCCCGAGGCCCATCATAAACATTCGGTTCTTGATCACACGGATTCCTCCTGTTTGGCCAACTGGATAATGAGTTGAACTTCGCCTCGCTGAAGTCCCGTGGACTTGGCTATCATATCGATAGATTTGCCTTGTTCATATAAATCAAACAGTTCCGCGTATCTGGATTTGATGGAATGGACCGGAGGGGCATGATCCGCCTCCGATGTCGCTGCAGCCGCTCCTGCAGACAAAGAAGCCGCCCCAGCTGCCTGCGCCAGCTTCTCTTCAGCCGTTCGAAGACGCGTTTGCGATTCGGTCATTTTCTGCTCCATGGCCAGCATGCGCTGCCGCAAATCGCTGACCTGCTCCTGATGCGCTTGCTGTTTGGCATCAAGTTCTTTCTTCATTTGACTAACCAGCTCGACCAGCTGCTCGTTCTCGTTCTGGATTTCCGCCATGTATCCTTCAAGCGTGTTCTCGACTTCCTTTACAACCCGCTCGCTGGACACGGTCTCTTCCCGGCGTTTCGGCAGCATGAAAGCATACAGCACGGCCGCAATGCCTAGCAGCACGATATATATCCACGGTTTCAAATCCATTAACTCCTTTGTGCCTATAAATTATCTAGAGCGAAACATCGAAATTTTTGCCTTTATAGGGGTGCTCCGCCGGCTGTTCCAAAGTCTCGCCCGCTTCTGCAGACCCCCGCCCTTGCTGCTGGCCTGAGGACTGGCGGCTCCCGTCATCCCGCACGGCTGTTTCGGCCGTCTCGCTCACTTCCGTGCTTCGCTGGGCTTCGGCCCGGCTGTTCTTGGTTTGTTCACCTGCTAGCAGCATCTGTTCGTTCTGCGGCCGCTGCTGGAATTCGTTATGAACCTTGCCCGCTTCATTGGTTCTCGGGACCGCAATTTGCATCTCAACCGATTTTAAACTCAATGGAATCACCTCATGGTATAGGGATCATGTCCACAAGCATTGTGAATGTCTTTCATTCCTACAACAACGGAACCATGGTGATATCTCCTTCATGATAGTAAAAAGAGACCCGCTGCGTGGGATCCTTAACAAATCGGGTGTACCGCCCGATGACGATTTTGGCGCCGCCGTAGATCGTCTTTACCACATTCACTTTGGCTTTGCCGGTATCCTCCAGCATCTTCTCGATTTCCAGCATGCGTTCCTTGATGTCGGCTTGCTCTGCCATGTTGGATTTTTTGGTCGCATTCAGCTTGATTCGCAGCGCCAGCTTGTCCGGCGACAATTGTCCGGAGGAAGCCAACTGGTTCAAGAGATAAAGCGCTTTATCGGTTTTGTCCATGCTCTCTAATGAAAGCTTCAATTGGGCTCTTAGATCCGCCAGTTCATTCCGCAGCTCGGGAAGAACGCCCACTTCAATGACGGTAGCCGTCGACATGCTGTTTCCGATCGTGCGCGCAACGACCTTTTCCCCGGCTTGCAGAATGCCGCCCACTACGAGCCCTTTCATCCCGTTGCATTCGATATTCTGGACAGCTCGTATATTGGAATGCATGATGCTCTGCGACACGAATACGCTGGCGCCCGCAACGACGTTGCCATCCTGAATGAACGAGCTTTTGACGTCCTGGCCCGCCTTTACGTAACCCTTGTTATAACCGATGATCCCGCCTGATATATCAATGGATCCTTCAGCCTCCAGCTCGGCACCTTCCACAAAGCCCGTGACTCGAATGTCCCCTGCCGCCTTGATTTTGAACCCGGTCAGCACATTCCCGCGAATGACCACCGTACCGACAAAATCGATATTGCCAATGCTGTAATCCACGTCCCCGTTAATCTCATATACCGGGAACACATTGATTTTGCCTTTTTCGGTTTTGGTGAGCAGTCCGTCAAGCGCGGCGTACATGGCGCTTTTCTCGGCGTTGACCACCACGTTCTTCCCCACCTTGAAATGTGCTTCCTTTCCCGGCTTGCTCGGTATCTCTTCGCCGGTGACCGCAGTTCCAGGCACACCCTTCGTAGGCGGGATTCGGGTAGCCAACAGCTGGCCCTTCTTTACATTATTTAAACGAATCACTTCTTTGAAGTCCACTTTGCCGTCCTCGTCCTCCAGCGGCTTCAGATTCGTCTCATTCCCGAAATCGACGGTAAATTGAATTTTACCGTTCTGTCCGTGCGTCGGTTCCGTTCCCATGGCAATGGGCGTTCTGCTATATTGATATTCCTCCCCATGGTCCGCGATTCGCCGCAAGGTATCATATTGAATGCCATACCGAATCTGATGGCTTCTGAGAAACTGTTCAAGAGCCTCGACGGAGCAAGAAAAATCCTTCTCCCACTTGGTGAACTGTATATAGGCGACGACCTTGTCATCCGATAGCGAAACGCTAAAGTATTGATCCAATGCATAATCTACAGACAATCCAGGAACCCCCTTCATAAATGGCAAGCGTCAATCGTTTTGCATCAGCAAATCCCGATCTTTATCGAGCGCGCCCCGAAGTCTCAAAATCGCTTTGGAATGAAGCTGAGATATTCGTGAAGGTGATAGCGACATCACTTCAGCTATTTCGCTGAGTGATAAATCCTCATAATATAATAAGGAAACTACGGTCCGCTCTTTCGGGGTTAATTTACCGATACCCTTCATCAGGGCTTCTCGCAGATAAAATTCATGGACCTTGTGATCCGGATTCTTCGCTTTCTCATCAACCAGGAGCGACATTCGGGTCTCAGACTCCTCCTCGCGGATCGGATCTTCCAAAGATGTCAATGTCATGACCGCCACTTCCTGCAGCATGTGCCGGAACTCCTTCTCGGTCACGTCAAGGTAATCGCTCATCTCGGAATCACTGACGCTGCGTAAATACTTCTGTTCCAACTGCTGATATGCAGTTTCAATCTTCTTCGCCTTCTCACGGACAGAACGCGGTACCCAATCCCCTTGGCGCAGCGAATCCAGAATAGCACCCCGCACCCGCCAAGAGGCATAGGTTTCGAATTGCAGCCCTCGTTTGTAATCGAACTTCTCGATGGCGTCAATCAGACCCATTACCCCATTGCTGGCCAAATCTCCCTTAGAAACGTTCTTCGGAAGACCGATGGCCAATCGGCTTGAAACATAGTCAACGATGTGCAAATGATATTCGATAAGTTTCTTCTTCGCTTCATGGTCTCCATCTTCCTTCCATGCGCTCCATAAATCCGCATGGTTAAGGACGGAAGTTTTACGTTCGTCCAATTGCCTTCACCCTCCTTATTTTTCCGTAAGGTGACGAACGGCCTTGGCCAGTTCTTCAGGATCTTTCGTTGAAACCAGCTTAGGAGGATTCAGCGGTACAAAGTCTCCATTCTCTTTGCTGCTGGATTCGGCATGGATCAAATCCATCAATTCCCGATCCTCATCAGGCGTGGATAAGTCAAGAACGGTTCCTCGGTCCTGCTCCCGCTGCGAGCCTGCGTCCCCTTTTTCGGCTGCTCGCGTCCCCGTAATGGCAGCAAACATCCAATTCAGCAGGAACGCCAGAAGAAACCAGATCGCGCATGCAATCAGCGCCCGATACATGCTAGTCATCCACAAATTGTTACGTATGGAGAAAATAAATGTGAACACAAACCCGGCAATTCCGGTAATCAGATAAAAACGGAGTTTTCCCATCATCGCTACAATTCCTTTATGCCCTTTTGTACGCTTCGTATTGTAAACTTACCCGTTGCGCAGTCCAACTCAACGGTTCTCCCGTAATTTCCTCCGGTGTCCTCGGCTATCAGCGTGATTCCCATCTGCTCGAGTCCCGCTTTGCATGACTCCACATTCCGGGGACCGATGCGCATCGTATCGCCCGAACCCGCAAAAGCAAACATCTGAGCCCCTCCGGCCATTTTGGCTACCATCCGCGCCGGAGACGCCCCCAAATTCCTCATCTTGTTCAGCAGGATCGGAAGAGCCGTATCGGCGTATTTGGCCAGATTCAGCTGCCCCTCCCTGGCAATCGCCGAGGATGGCAGCATGACATGCGCCATGCCGCCAATCTTCGTGACCGGATCATATAACGTCAGTCCTACGCATGAGCCGAGTCCCGTTGTACGCAATATACCGTTTGGACCTGCGACGTTCAGATCCGCCATGGCTACTTTCACTATTGCTTGTTCTTCAATCATGCTCTAAAGGCACTCCCAAAGCTTCGAATATTTGAGCAAATGATTGTGGATCAGGTATGAGGAAGAATTGGCCTTCCACCTCGTTTTGCCCTTCCAGGAACGTCGTGTTGATTAAGAGGGCATCGTCTCCCATTTCTCCGAATTGCAGCAATCCATAACTCAGGATGGCACCTGCCATATCCATTGCCAATGCCGGCACCGTGGGTGTCATGGACAGATTGGTGAAGTCAGCGAGCGACGATAAGTACGAGCCTGACAAAATATTTCCGATCTCGCATAAGGCGGACTGCTCCATCTCGGAGAATGGCTCCTCCTCCGATACTTCAATGCCCGCCAGATTCAGCAGAAGGTTCTTCCCCGCTTCCGGACTCATAATAAAGAAGAGATTCCCCGGAGCGCTTCCTTCAACCCGTAAAAATACGGCAAGTACGAGCTGTTCGCTCCCCCCGACGCTTTCGGCAATCTGTTCGAACGGCAGGAGTTGAACCTTAGGAACCGCCATATCAATAGGCTTGTTAAGCAAACGGGAGAGGGCGGTTGCCGCATTGCCCGCTCCGATGTTTCCCACTTCCTTCAAAACATCCATTTTGATTTCTTTGCCATGCTTAAACAGCTCCACTGTCTACTCCTCAAGGCCTTCCAGCTGAATGATCTCACTCTTGTTCAACACTTCGGACAAATTCAGCATGACGAGAAGGCGCTCCTCTCCTACCTTCGCGACACCGCGCAGGTATTTCGCTTTAATTCCGCCGACAACCTCAGGTGGAGAGTCAATGCTGTCCGTATTCAGATCGATGACATCACTTGCCGAATCCACGATAAAGCCAACCTGCATATCATTGACCGCTACGATAATAACCCGTGTCTGATCGGTTGCTTCAACCTCTTCCAGACCGAATCGGCCGCGCAGATTGATCACTGGGATGACGACGCCTCGTAGGTTGATAACCCCTTTTACGAAAGCAAAGGTTTTGGGAACGCGCGTAATGGGCATCATTCTTTCGATGGTTTGAACCTTGTCCACCTCGATGCCGTATTCTTCCTCGCCAAGTCTAAAGACGATAACCTTGATTTCTTCTCCCATGAATAAGTCCTCCTTCAGAATGTGTGGCCTGCCGTGCTTGATAGCAACCCATTATTTGATAAATGCATTTGCGTCGATGATAAGAGCCACTTGGCCATCTCCAAGAATGGTCGCGCCGGATACCCCTTGTATGGCAGGCAAATATTTGCCCAGGTTTTTAATGACGATTTCACTCTGTCCGATAAAATCATCGATGGTGAGCGCAGCCAAACGATCCCCTTTGCGGATCACAACAATCTCCGTTTCCTCTTCCCGCTCCTCATCAAAATCCGGAACTTCAAACAAACGGCTAAGCGAGATCACCGGTATCATCGACTCCCGGAACTGAATCATGCGGCTTCCGTGCACATGCTTGATTTGCCCGCGCTTGATGATGCCCGTTTCAACGATGGAAGACAACGGAATCGCATATTTCTCCGATCCCATCCGGATCAGCATGGCTGCAATGATGGACAGCGTTAATGGAAGCTGAACCGAAAAATTGGTGCCTTTTCCCGGGGTGGAGTAGATCGTGACGTTACCGCCCAAGGCAACAATCTTCGATTTAACGACGTCGAGCCCTACGCCGCGGCCGGATACATCCGAAATTTTCTCGGCCGTGCTGAATCCGGGAGCGAACAGCAGCTGATTCACCTCGTCATCGGTCATGGACGCTGCCTCGGTCTCCGTGACGACGCCTTTGGCCAGCGCATTCTTCAAAATTTTATCGCGGTAGATGCCGCGCCCGTCGTCTTCAATCTCGATGAACACATTGTTGCCGCTATGGAACGCGCGCAGGTGCACGGTACCGGTCTCCGGTTTACCGGCTGCAATGCGGTCGGCAACAGGTTCGACGCCATGGTCAGCCGAGTTCCGCAGCAAGTGGACCAGAGGGTCGCCGATCTCGTCGATCACCGTGCGGTCCAGCTCCGTGTCGGCCCCGGTAATAATCAAGTCGATCTTCTTATCCAATGTTTTGGCAAGGTCCCGCACCATCCTAGGAAAACGGTTGAATACCGTATCCACTGGCACCATGCGCAGCTTCAGGACGATATTCTGCAAATCGCTGCTTACGCGGCTCATATGCTCAACCGTGTCCGTCAGCTCCTGGTTCCTGGACTCGCTGGCCAGCTGCTCCAGGCGCACCCGGTCAATCAGAAGCTCGCTGAACAGATTCATCAATACATCCAGCCGTTCAATATCTACCCGGATCGTTCTGGAAGGATTGCCTCCACCCGCATTACGCGCAGGTGCCTTGGATTCTTTGGCAGGCGCCGGAGCGCTTTTTGCTTCCGTTGAAACCCCGGCCGCCGGAGCTACAGAAGGAGCTTCGGGCTTTACCGCTTCGGCTGTAGCCGCGCTCTCCTGAACCATTTGCTGCAAGGATTCATGATCGAGCGCCACCACTGTCGCAGCTTCAATCTCTGAAACGCCCAGAATCTGGCTTTCAATATCTTGCGTTTCTCTTTGCGTTATGTAATACAACGAAAATACGCGATCGAATTCACCTTGTTCAATCTCTTGAACGTCCGGATAGGTCTTGACGATTTCACCGGATCTCTCCAGCGCTTCGAATACCATGTAGGCCCGAACCGCCTTGAGTTGGCAATCCTCTCGCAATGTCACTTGGATATATAGAACCTTATGACCTTCTGAAATCGATTGATCCAGCACGGAAAATTGAAACTCATCCAATTCGATTCCCTGAACGGCCACAGCGGCATTATTCCCTTCGACAGATCCCCCGTTAGCCGAGGCGCCTTCTCCGCGCACAATGGACTGCAAGGAAGCTACAATAGCGGACACGTCCGCCTTCCCGTCGCCGCCTTCGGTAATATCCTGCACCATCGATTCAAGAGCGTCCAAGCTTTTGAAGAGCGTATCAAAGATAAAATCCTGCATCTTAAGCTTTTCGTTCCGGACAAGATCCAGCACGTTTTCCATCTGGTGGGTAAGAGAAGCCAGATCCTCAAATCCCATCGTTGCCGCCATGCCTTTCAACGTATGAGCCGATCGGAAAATAATCTGTACGATCCCGATATCGTCCGGGTTGCTTTCTAATTGAAGCATGTTTTCATTTAATGATTGCAGATGATCATTTGACTCATCAATAAACATTGTCAAATATTGATTCATGTCCATTGAGAGACACCTCCTCTTCAAGTTCACTTTCCGTTATTTACAGCTTGAACCATCCTCGGTGCAATTTCATGAAGCGGCAAAACGTGGCTTACGCATCCCAGCTCGACGGCAGATCTCGGCATCCCGTATACGACGCAGGTTTGCTCGCTCTCGGCAAAGGTGGATGTCACGCCGGCATCGTAAAGCTCCTTCATCATTCTTGCTCCATCGCTCCCCATGCCGGTCATCAGAATGGCGTGCCGCGTGACCGAGGTCAACGGCAGCAGGGATTCGAACAGCACATCCACCGAAGGGCGATGGCCGTTGCGAGTCTCATCCTGGCTTATCCTGATTTGGTATGCACCGCCTTCCGAGCGATGAACCCTCATATGGCTGCCGCCCGGAGCAATGTATGCCTTGCCCGGCTCTAATACCATGCCGTGTTCTGCTTCCATGACCTCCAGCTGACTGAATGAATTCAGGCGCTGGGCAAGCGATTTGGTGAAATTCGGCGGCATATGCTGGACGATGACGATCGGGGCATGGAAGTCGCCGGGAATTTTCTCGAGAAAAGCTTTTAATGCTCTAGGGCCACCCGTTGAACAGCCGACCGCCACCAAATCTTTCAGGTCAGTTGACGGCTGGGCATTTGCCTCTCTCGGCGGGCGGCTCTCGTTCTTGGGAAGCACGGCTGGGGCCGACTCCGCTTCATTTTTGCGTTCAACCCGTTTTCGCTTGAAACCGGAAAGCTCCGGTACATCCGGGAGAGCCGCCTTCTCCCCGGCCGAGCGGGATACCGGCATGCGAAGCGGTTCAGCCGGCTTGCCGCGCTGATCCGTTCCTTTGGCCGCCGGTCTCGTTTCTTTCACCTGCGGCTTCTTTTTCGGCGTCGTCTCAGAAGGCTTTGGCGAAAGAGGAAGCGTGATGTCCGCACTCCGCCGTTTCTGCTCTTCTTCTTCCCACAAGGCCCTCCGCTGTTTAGCCTGCATCGCCGCATTCAGCTGCTTCATCAATTCGGAACGCACCTGCTCAATATCAAGCGCATTCGATATGGAAGGCTTTCGTATAAAATCAAACGCTCCTGCCTCGAGGGCAAGAATGGTCTCCCTCATGCCTTGTTCATTAAGGCCGGATAACATGATAACCGGACGGGGTCCCGCATCCATAATGAGTTTCAAAGCATCCAGCCCGTTCATTTCCGGCATTTCTACATCAAGCGTAATGACGTCAGGATTCAGTTCCTTTACTTTCTCAACAGCGTCAAGCCCGTTCTCGGCTGTCCCGACAACCTGGAAAGACTTGTCGCGCTCGATGAAATCGGAAAATATTTTCCTCATAAATGCGGAATCGTCCACGACGAGCACACGAAAAGGCTTCATAGATGTCCACTCCTATTTCCATTAATCCAACCGAAGAATCATTTCGTACGTTTAAGCCATCGATGCATAAATCCTTTGATTCCCTTCGGGGTTTCCGGCTCTGCGGCAGCAGGAACGGCCAAGTAACGAAGCGCGATCCGTCTGATATCGCTGGAAGCGTTGCACCGTGGATAAGCTGCCGTAAACGGAACCTGCCGCTTGACGGACTGGACTACATGCGTATCATCGGCAATCGAGCCGAGCAGCTTGATGTCGATGTCCAGAAAACGCTGGGCCGTCAAAATAATTTTGCCCGCCGCCTCACGAGCCTCTTCCTCATCCCCTGCACGGTTGACGATCAGGCTGAACGGAACCTTGCTTTCCGTGCCGTGGACCACCTTGATTAACGCATAGGCATCCGTGATGGACGTCGGCTCCGGCGTCGTAACGACAAGGCATTGATCAGCGGACGTAATAAACTTCATGTTTTCCTTGGATAGCCCGGCCCCTGTATCGAAGATAATGTAGTCCATCCCGGAAGCAATGCGCTCGATCTGGGATATGAAATAATCCATCTCTTCCTCGGACAGGGACATCATGTCCGCCAAACCCGAACCTCCGGCAATGTAAGGCAGCTTGTCCGGCCCATACTGAATCACTTCTTCTATGCTCTTCTCCCGGCGAATGAGATGATACAGGCTGTACCGAGAGCTTACACCCATCAGAACGTCAATGTTTGCCATGCCGATATCGGCATCAAAGACCAGAACCCTTTTTCCCATCGATTGCAAAGTCAATGCAAAATTCAACGTGAAATTGGATTTCCCAACCCCGCCCTTGCCGCTGCTGACCGTTATGATCTTGGCGGTTCTTGCGGAGGTCGCCTTGGCGCTCTCCCCGGGCTGCTGGGCCGAAACCAACTGGCGAAGCGAGTGAGCTTGATCCGTCATGTACGACTCTCTCCCAGCAGCAGACGGCATAACCGTTCAGGGTCGGCCATCAACAGATCATCGGGCACATTTTGACCATTGGTCATATAAGACAGGCGAAGGTTGTGGGCATCGATCAGATTAAACAAGGCGCCATAGCTTCCGGTTTCATCCATCTTCGTGAAAATAACCTTATCCAGCTCGTATTTGCTGAAATGATCCGCGATTTCGATCATATCGCTGCTCTTGGATGTGAGGCTGAGGACAAGATAAGTTTCGCTTTGATCGGAATGGGAGAACAGGCTTTGAAGCTCGGAAACGAGCAGCTCATTCCGATAGTTCCGGCCGGCCGTATCCATTAATACCAAATCGCAGTCCTGGAGCTTCTGAAGGGCTCGCTGCATGTCGCCGGGCGACTGCACGACCTCCATCGGCACATTGAGAATGGAAGCATAAGTGCGAAGCTGTTCAACGGCGGATATCCGATACGTATCGGACGTAATGAAGCCTACCTTGCGTTGATTGCGGAACAGCTGCTCTGCAGCGATCTTCGCAATCGTGGTTGTTTTGCCGACCCCCGTTGGGCCAGCGACATATACGATCCGCGTCCCGGGCTGAACGCCGTCGCCGATACGCCCCTCAAGGAACGCCTCGGCCTGCTTGTAAATCACGTTCAGAAGCTCGGTCTCGCTCATCTGCATTTGGCTGGCTTTCCAGGCATCTTCCGCGGCCGCGAGCCACTCTTCCGCCAGCTTGGCCGATAAATCCTGCTTCAGGAGCTGATCCCGGATAACATGCAGCGGCTCGGGAAGATGCTGCGCCTCCAGATTCTGCCTGGATAATCGCGCGATCCATTCCTTCATTTCCTTAAGCTCTTCAAGGACTCTCTGTTCGGATTCGCTGATTCCCAGTCGTGAACTTAACGACTCCTCCTGTCCCCCGCGGGATGGTTTCTTTGCTTCAAGAGAAGCAGCGGCTTCCGTTGAATCGCTG
This sequence comes from Paenibacillus sp. CR_12, assembly GCF_041953985.1. Taxonomy (NCBI): domain Bacteria; kingdom Bacillati; phylum Bacillota; class Bacilli; order Caryophanales; family Paenibacillaceae; genus Paenibacillus; species Paenibacillus sp. CR_12. The sequence continues at coordinate 1,241,584 of NZ_JAVFHO010000002.1, forward strand.
CGTTCCGCTGCCGGATCAGCCTCTGCAGGCTGCTGCGTCTGGCTGACCCCGTCCTTTTGCCTGTCCACAACCTCCTCGGAAGCTGCCACCTGGCTAAGCAACTCGGCAAAGCGGCTATAGTCGGCCTCTTGCCGCGCATCCGCTGCGGCATCCGCGTTATTCACTGGAAGCGGGGAGGTTTTAGGGCCTTGCTTCGAAATTTCAGCCGTTCGTTGGTAGGCTTTGGGTACCGCCCCTGATGGAACAGAAGGCGTAACCTTGGGCTTGACCGGCGCAGAGCCCTTGGGCTTTTCCGCCTGCTCTACCGCCGCGATCACCTCTATTTTCTTGCGGGTGAACATCCCGAGGAACCCGCCTACCTTGGTTTCCTTCGTGCTCAGTATGACGGCATCCGCACCCAAATCCGTACGAATATGCTGCATCGCCTCTGGCATCGTGTCGACGATATACCTTTTCACTCTCATAAGTTCACCACTCCGACACTTTGAATTTCGACGTTAGGCTCCAGCTCGCTATAGGACAACACCGGGATATCCTGCATGCTTCGTTCTATGACCTGCCGCAAATACATTCTTATGGCCGGCGAGGTCAGAAGCACGGGCTGCTGTCCCATCTGAATAATACGATTGACCTGCTCACTGAGCTTTTGAAACACGCTCTGCGTGGATGCCGGATCCATCGCGAGATAGCTTCCTTGGTCGCTCTGCTGAACGCTCTCGGCGATCTTCTTCTCCAGCTGCGGTCCGACCGTGATGACCCGCATCGCCTCTCCTTCTTGAGCGTATTGCTGTGTAATCTGCCGTGAGAGGGCTTGCCTTACATATTCGGTAAGGACATCAGGGTCCTTCGAATAATGCCCGTAGTCGGCAAGGGTCTCGAGAATCGTAACCATATCGCGGATGGAGATCTTCTCGCGAAGGAGCTTGGCCAATACCTTTTGCACTTCCCCGATGGTCAGCACGGAAGGAATGAGCTCGTCCACAAGGACCGGATAGCTTTCTCGAATATTGTCGACCAATGCCTTGGTTTCCTGGCGTCCGATCAGCTCATGGGCATGTCTCTTAATGAGTTCCGTCAGATGGGTAGCAACGACGGACGGTGGATCCACAACGGTATAACCGGCCAGATCCGCCCGTTCCTTCATGGCTTCGTCAATCCACAGTGCAGGAAGCCCGAACGCCGGTTCCGTGGTTTCGATCCCTGTTACGGAATCGTCCTCGTATCCCGGGCTCATGGCGAGATAGTGATTTAATAATAATTCACCGCCGCCGACAGCATTCCCTTTTATTTTTATGACATATTCGTTCGGTTTTAGTTGAATATTGTCGCGAATTCGGATGACCGGCACGACGAGTCCCAGTTCAAGCGCGCATTGTCTCCGGATCATAATGATACGGTCCAATAAGTCCCCGCCCTGCTGAGCGTCTGCCAGCGGAATCAACCCATATCCGAATTCGAATTCGATAGGATCGACCTGCAAGAGGTTGATCACGCTTTCCGGGCTTCGCACCTCTTCGATCTGCTGTTCCTCTTCCAGCTGCTCCACTTCCACCTGCTTGCGATCCAAATTGTTCTGCATCGTCCGTGCCGCGATAAATAGTATGAGTGCAATCGGCGCGGTCGTGATCAGATGAATCGGTGTGAAGATTCCCAGCAGCAGGACGGTTCCTGCAACGATGTACAACAGATGAGGATATGAGAAGAGCTGCCCCGTCAGATCCTCAGCCAGATTTCCTTCGGATGAAGCACGCGTAACAATCAGGCCCGCGGCCGTGGAAATCAGGAGAGCCGGAATCTGGCTGACCAATCCGTCCCCGATCGTCAGGATCGAGTAGGTGCTCATCGCGTCTCCGAACGACATGCCGTGAATCGAGATCCCGATAATAAATCCGCCGATCAGGTTGATGAGCATGATGACGATCGTGGCGATGGCATCACCCTTGACGAATTTACTCGCACCATCCATGGCGCCGTAAAAGTCGGCTTCGCGCTCGATCTTGCTGCGGCGCTCCCTGGCTTGCTGCTCATTGATCAGACCCGCGTTCAGATCCGCATCGATGCTCATCTGCTTACCCGGCATCGCGTCGAGGGTAAATCTTGCCGCAACCTCGGCTACCCGTTCCGACCCTTTGGTAATGACGATGAACTGTACGACGACGAGGATCAAGAAGACGATGAAGCCAACCGCAATTTCGCCGTTGGCAATCCATTTGCCGAACGTGGCAACAACTTCGCCTGCGTTAGCTTCCGACAGGATCAGCTTCGTTGTCGATATGTTAAGCGCTACTCGAAAGAGTGTCGTGATGAGCAATAAGGAAGGAAAAATGGAGAAATCGAGCGCTTCCTTCGTATTCATGGCCACCAGCAAAATGATGAGCGCCAGCGAGATGTTGATAATCAGAAGTACATCGAGCAGCCATATCGGGATCGGAAGAATCATCATGAGTACGATGCCAATGACACCCGCAAGGACAGATAGATCTTTTATTTTCACTGCACAGACGCCTCCGGTCCCTAGTTATTTCGCTTTACCTTTTAGTTTATATACATAGGCCAGCACTTCCGCTACGGCCTGGAACAGGTCTCCCGGAATCGAATCCCCGATTTCCGACCGTTGGTACAAAGCGCGTGCCAGCGGCTTGTTTTCCATCGTTATAATTCCGTGTTCCTTCGCGATTTCCTTAATCCGCAAGGCCATGAAATCTTGACCTTTTGCAATGATTTGCGGAGCTTCCATCGTGGACCCGTCATATTTGATCGCCACTGCAAAGTGGGTCGGGTTCGTGATGATGACGTCGGCATTCGGAACTTCCTGCATCATCCGCTGAAGTGCCATCCGACGCTGGCGCTCCCTGATCTTTCCTTTGATCAGCGGATCGCCTTCCATTTTTTTGTACTCGTCTTTGATGTCCTGCTTGGACATCCGAATGTTTTTCTCGTAATCGTATTTCTGATACATGTAATCCAGAACGGCCAGAATGATCAGCCCGATGGCAATCTTAAAACCGAGCGACATGGTGATATCGGCCACGAAATGAAAGATGGTATCGGGTCCCATCGTCGATAAGGAGGATAAATCCTCCCTGGCAGCCCACAAGGTGCTGTACACGAGGTAACCGATAATGGTCAACTTGATGACCGATTTCAAAAACTCGACCAATGAACGCATCGAGAATATATTTTTGAACCCCTTGATGGGGTCGATTTTGCTGAACTTCATTTTCAGCGTCTCGCCGGTTAACATAAACCCGACCTGCAAATAATTAGCGACCAGCGCTATAACGAAAATCGAAATGAACAAAGGCGCGAGCAGAAGCAAGATTTGAACGCCATATTCTCCGAACAGCTGCATCACATTATCTTTCGTTACATTCATGGAGAGCCGATTAATGTATATATCGGTGAATAGTCGAACGGTGCGGTCCCTCATATAACCGCCAAAGATTAACAGGCAGAAGAAAGCCGCCAGCAAAACCGATGCACCCGATACCTCCATGCTCTTGGCAACTTGGCCCTTCTTACGCGTATCCTGGCGCTTCTTCGGTGTGGCTTTCTCCGTCTTTTCGCCAGCGAACAGCTGTAAGTCGACCGGATACCGGTATGACATCCGCTTCACCTCCATCCTCCTTAAGTCGGCTCGTCGCCAAGAACGCCGAGCAGCTCACGGAGCGCTTCAAACATTTTGGCAAACAGATGATCAAACAGGGACACCAGCATCGGCATGAGCAGCATCAGCAGCACGAGCCCAACGATGATTTTGATAATAATCCCGATGACAAACACGTTGAACTGCGGAGCCGTCCTTGCCAGAAAGCCAAGCCCGACATCGGTCAGGAACAGGGCTGCCACCAGCGGAGCCGCCATTTGAATTGCCAATACAAACGAGTGCGAGAAGGTCCGAACGAGAAAATCCGTTACGTTACCCTCATGTATCTTCCCAAACACGTCACCCGTGATCGGGATCCAATCATAACTGTACATAATCGCATCAAACAAATAATGGTGACCATTCATGCTCAGGAACACCAGCAGAGCGAGATAATACTTGAAGTTCCCGATTAATGGGGTGGACGTCCCCGTAAACGGGTCGATGACATTCGCCATGCTGAAACCGATCTGAATATCAATTAATGCCCCGGCGGTTTGGACGACAGCCATGATGAGATAAGCAGTGAAACCTAGAAGCAGTCCCACCAGCACTTCCTGGACGATTAAGATGGCGTAAGACAGATCTTGCGGAACCACTTCCCCGAGCCCGAACGATAGATAGACGATCAGGGCGATAATGGCCGACAGGGCTATTTTGTAAGAAGAAGGTATGCCGCGCGAAGCAAACACTGGCGATATTACAAAAAAAGATGTTATTCGACAAAAAATAAGCATGAAAACTGGTAAACTTTGCTGCAACCATTCCATGGACACTCAGCCTATCCGATATATTTGTAGAGATTGTCCAAAATACCGTGCGTAAAATCCACTAACGTCGTTAATATCCAAGGACCAAACAGCAGTAACGCTACAAGAACGATGATGATTTTGGGTACGAAAGCCAGCGTCTGTTCCTGGATTTGTGTTGTCGCTTGAAAAATACTGATGATTAGTCCCACAACCAGTGCGAGAACCAGCATCGGCGCGCTCACCTGGAGCACAATATAGACCGCTTGTCCTGCCAGACCGATAATAAATTCAGCGCTCACGGCTTAGTCCCCCTGTATTCGAATTGCTTGCCGCTTATTGCTACGGGTTAAAGCTCATCAGCATGGATTTCACTACCAGATACCAGCCGTCCACCAAAACAAAGAGCAGAATCTTGAATGGCAGCGAGATCATGACCGGCGGCAGCATCATCATCCCCATTGCCATCAGCACGCTGGCAACCACGATATCGATGACCAGAAACGGGATGAAGATCATAAAGCCCATTTGGAAACCCGTCTTCAGCTCGCTAATGGCAAATGCCGGAACTAAAACCGTTAATGGAATGTCCTCGTAGGATTCGGGTTTCTCCGCGCCGGTGTAATTCATGAACAGCAGCAGGTCCTTTTCCCTTGTGTGCGCGAACATGAACTTCTTCATCGGGTCTTGAGCCTTATCCAGTGCTTCCGCTTGAGTGATCTCCCCTTTGAGGTAGGGCTGCAGCGCGACCTCGTTCATCGAGGATAACGTGGGAGCCATAACGAACAAGGTAAGGAACAGCGCCAGGCCGATCAACACTTGGTTTGGCGGTGTTTGCTGTGTTCCGAGCGAAGTACGGACAAAGCCGAGCACGATAACAATCCTTGTAAAACTTGTCATCAGCACCAGAATCGCCGGTGCAATACTAAGAATGGTGATCAGGAGTATCAAGGACAAGGAGCTTGTCCCCGGTGCATCTCCCTCATTACCGATTTGAATATCAATGTTCGGAATCGGATCCGCGAATGCCGTATGGGAAAACAACAATCCAAACATGATGAAAATCGTGATAGCGTACGAGATCTTTTTATTCATGAATCCTTATGATCCTCCCGCAGCAATTCTTCGACCTTTTCTTTCCGGTTCGGTACGCTGCGCAGCTTGGATTCGAACACTTCATGGAAAGAAGATGTATCGTCCAACTCCATTTCTTCCGGTGGTTTGTCTTTACGGAGTTTTGCCGCCAATTTCGTTATAAAAGGCGGCAGTGCCCCATTATGTATTCCAGAATCCTGTTCAAATGCAGCTTGGATAAGCGCAACTTCAGCCGGATCAGAAATTTTGTCCACCAACCGGACGTCTTCGCCAACTCCGATCACATAGATGCTGCCCCCAATTTCGACGAGCTGAAGGGATTTGTTAGGGCCCATACCAACCGCACCCAAAGTACGAATGGAGCGGCCCTGCATCCAGCTCTGATTCTTTCTGCCTAGAAAGCGAATCAGGAACACGATCAACGCAATGATGATGGCAAGTACGATAAAGACATAAAACAACTGTAAATAATACCCGGTAGTACTACTTGAGCCCAATCTGTCAGAAGCTGCCATCATCATAAGAAGAATCCTTATACGCCAAGCGTCTTGTTGATGGCTTCAATAACTCTGTCCGATTGGAACGGTTTAACGATGAAGTCTTTCGCTCCGGCTTGGATTGCGTCAATAACCATCGCTTGCTGACCCATGGCAGAGCACATAATTACTTTGGCATTGGCATCTACTTTTTTAATCTCTTTAAGCGCTGCGATACCATCCATTTCCGGCATCGTAATATCCATCGTAATCAGATCTGGACGAAGTTCCTTAAATTTCTCGATTGCTTGTGCACCGTCCTGTGCTTCCCCCACAACCTCGAATCCGTTCTTCACCAATATGTCACGGATCATCATTCTCATAAATGCAGCATCGTCCACGATCAGAATTCGGTTAGCCATTGATAAAAATCCTCCCTAAAATGTTTGTGCTATTGTAATTTTTGAATCCGGTCCCATTGGCTTACGATATCCGTCACACGCACACCAAAGTTCTCATCGATGACAACGACCTCGCCTTTGGCAATCAGTTTATGATTGACGAGGATGTCAACAGGCTCACCGGCCAGCTTGTCCAGCTCGATAATCGAACCTTGCGACATTTCCAGGATATCCTTAATTTGCTTTTGGGTCCTCCCTAATTCTACGGTGACTTTAAGGGGAATGTCCATCAGTAAGTTCAGATTGTTTTCATCCACCTGGGTGTACGGTGCAGATTGCAGATTAGCGAACTGCACGGGCTGTACATTCACATTGCGATTCGGCATGCCGCCATACTGTTGCGGCTGTGCTTGGTAAGGCATCTGCGGCTGACCGTATGGCATGGATTGCTGCGGGATGGGCCCGCCATGTCCTGGCATAGGCTGACCGTAGCCTTGTCCATAATCGTAGCCTTGACCCATGTCTTGGGTTTGTGCCGGATTAACCGGTGCTTGTGCCGACTCCTGGGCACTGGCCGGCGCTTCCACCGCTGGAGCAGCTTCCTGCTTCGCAGGCTGCGGTTCTTCTGTCCCGTTGATGAGCATGTGAACCATATCCTTGGAGAAATGAACGGGCAGCAGCTGCATAATGGTTGAATCAATAAGTTCACCGATAATTAATCGGAAAGAAATCTTAATCAGCGTTTCATCCGGCGGCAGGTTGTTGACCCCTTCCCCGTTCGCCATGTTGAGAATGTCAATGCCCGGCGGTGATATATTGACAAACCGGTTGAAAATCGTCGACATGCTTGTTGCGGAAGACCCCATCATCTGGTTCATCGCTTCCTGAACGGCACTGATATGAATCTCATTGAGTTCCTCTTCCACCGGGTTGCCTTCCCCGCCTAACATGAGATCGGCAATGACCTGCGCATCGCGTGTCTTAATGACCAGCGAATTAATTCCTTCAAATCCGTCCACGTACTTAACGTGTACCGCAACATGCGGCTTCGGAAATTCTTCCTCGAACTCGCTTCGCTTAATGATCGAAACTCTGGGGGTCGTGATATCCACTTTTTTGCCCAGCAAGGTGGACAGGGCGGTTGCAGCGCTGCCGAAGGTTATGTTACCGATCTCACCCAGCGCGTCCTGCTCCAGAGGTGTTAATACGTCATCGACAGTCGCCGCCGAAGGAATTGATGCTGGTGATGCCATTTCCGACTGTTTTAACAAAGCGTCGATTTCTTCCTGGGATAAATAATCTTTACTCGTCAAATTCTTCAGCTCCTTCGATGACAATTTCATCGATTTGTACAGCAACCCGGTCTTTTATCGTTCCGGGACTGCCAATAAACTTTAATTTGTCGCCGACCTTGATGGATAGTCCGTCATGCATCGGCTTGTTTAACGAAATAACGTCGCCGACGCTCAGTCCTAAGAACTCGGACACGGTAAGCTGCGAAACGCCCAGCTCGGCAACGATCGGAAGCTTGGCTTTGCTTACGCGCTGTTTAAGAGCATCCACTTCCTCCGGAACGCTCGCTTTTTTCTCCGAGATGAACCATTGATGCGCGGACAGCTTGGACATGATCGGCTCCAGCACCACATGTGGTATGCACAGGTTAATCATGCCCGTGGTATCGCCGATTTTTGTGCTAAGGGATATTAGCGCAATGGTTTCGTTCGGAGACACGATCTGCATGAATTGCGGATTCGTTTCCAATGCTTCGAGGCGCGGGGATATATCCAGCACCGTTTTCCATGCCTCCTGGAGGCTATCGAACGCCCGGCTGAATATGCGCTCCATGATAATCGTCTCGATTTCGGTCATCGAACTGATGGAAGACGGAGCAATGCCCGTGCCTCCAAGCAATCGGTCCAGCATCGCGTAGGCAATGTTGGGATGGACCTCAAGCACCATCCGACCTACGAGCGGTTCGGCTTCAAATATATTAAGAACTGTCATTTTTGGTATGGAGCGAATAAATTCATCATACGGAAGCTGTTCAACCTGCACCACGTTGATTTGCACAAAAGTACGTAACTGCGCCGAGAAGTAGGTCGTCAAATAGCGTGCAAAGTTCTCGTGGATCCGAGTCAAGCTTCGAATATGATCCTTCGAAAAACGGAGGGCCCTCTTAAAATCGTAAGAACGGATTTTCTTTTGCGTTTCCTCTTTTTTCAGTTCTTCAGCATCCATTTCCCCTGAAGAGAGAGCGGCCAATAAGGCATCGATCTCATTCTGCGATAAAACATCAACCATCTACTCACCCCCTTACAGGTCGTCCGACGAACAGTCTAGATACCTACGATCATTACTTCTGTCATTTCGATTTGAATCAAGTGACCGGACGTTAACGACTTATTGATCAGGTTTTGCAGCTTGGCAATAAACTGTTCGCGCCCTTTGGAATCATTCAGTAATTCGGGTTTCGTGTCGGCCAGCGTTTTGATAATAATTGGTTTGATCTTGATTTCCTTGATTTTATCGAATTCTTCCTTTGCTTTTTTATCGTTAAGCTGAAAAGCAAAGGCCATCTGGGCAACAAATTCAGGATCTGCCAGATTCGTCTTGATACCGGTTATTTCCGATGTCATCTTTACGATCTCGTCGGCCGATAACTTGGATAAAGCCGCGGCATTGGCCGAAGCCTGACTTTTTCCGTTATCGCCAAGCAGCTTGTCCGACAACAGGAAGATGGCCAGGACAATCAGCGTAATCGATAACAGGATCGTAATTAACCAGGGGAGCATCTTTTTCATGAAGGTTCCTCCAATTGCTGCACTTTAATGGTGGCTTGATGAATGCCTACCTCGTGGTGATACGCCTTAACGGAAGCGATGATTTCATTTGCACTTTCAAGCACAATCATTCGCTTTCCATTAATCAAAGTAATGTAGGTGTCAGGAGTCTCCTCAACCATTTCTATCAACAGCGCGTTAAGCCACAACTGCGAACCATTTAACCTCGTTACCGATATCATGGATAGCCTCCTTGTTTAATTAGGGAGGGGAAGGCCCCTCCCTATCCATCCTTATCGTTTCAGATTGACAACTTCTTGAAGCACTTCATCCGAAGTCGTGATGATCCGGGAGTTAGCTTGGAAGCCGCGCTGAGCGACGATCATTTCAGAAAATTCGCCTGTCAAGTCAACGTTGGACATTTCAAGCTGACCGGCAATAATCGCACCGGTTCCTTCTTCCGCGTTGTTCCCTTCAAACATGACGGCAGCCAGATCGCCGTCCGGAACTGCATTCAGGGTCACGCGATACATATTGCCTCCGATTTTTTCAAGGCCTTCCGGATTCGGAATTTTCGCAACGCCGATAATGGCTCCTTCTTCCGTCGTTCCGTCACTCATCTTCTGAATAATGGCGCCATTCTGCGCGATTGTGAATGCCGTAACCTCTTCGTCCAGCTGGATCGGATCACCCGCCGAATCGAGAACGAGCATACCGTCCGAAGTGACCAGGTTACGCGCTACGTCGATATGAAAGTCGCCGGCACGAGTCAAGAAAGGCACTTCTTGATCCTCGCTGAGCTTCACCATGAAGAATCCGTCTCCGTCAATTCTCAGGTCCGTTGGGTTCGGAGAAATCATCGCGCTGCCTGGGGTATGCATCGTATCAATCGAACCGATCGATACACCAAGACCGACCTGCTTCGCATTTACGCCGCCGGATGGATCGTCAGTTCCTGGCGTAACACCGGACATCGTTTGACTTAGAACGTCTTTAAACATCACCCGTCCCGCTTTAAACCCAACCGTGTTTACGTTGGCAATGTTATTACCGATAACATCAAGCTTGGTTTGGAAACCTCTCATTCCGGAAATACCGGAATACATGGATCTTAACATCGATTTTCCTCCTTTTGTTATGGACCGCTTCTGTCGATCAGCGGCCGCCTGGCTTCCTCACGGGCCAGCCAGATTTATGAGATAATAACTGCACTATCAATTTGCGTGAATACGTTGTCCTTCATGGCCTTGCCATCCATCGCAGTGACCACGGTCCGATTCGCAATATTTACAATGAGAGCCATATCCTTCATCAGAATGAGCGATTCCTTACTCCCCTTCGCAGCAGCTTTGTCCACCGCGCTCTGGATCTGCGCAAGCTGATCACCCTTTAATTCAATCCCGCGCTGCTGAAGTCTCTTCGCCGCATGATTGCTAATTTTAAGCAGATTCTCATTTAAAAGTTCCTGGAACGTCCCGGCTGGTGGATTAGCCTGAGCTTGTCCTATCTTTCGCTCATTATGAAGAGCTGCGGGATGTATTTTTCCAGGGTATAGATGGCCTATCATCATGCGGTCACTCATGGCGCTGTCCCCCCAGGCTCTTCACCTTGTTCCACGTCTCCGGTTTCGGGCTCTCCCGAATCCGGATCGCCTGCTTCAGGTTCGGAAGGAACGGGATCCGTTGCTCCTGGATCATTCTGGGCTATAGCGTTCTCGATTTTCACGATCTGGTCAAGCGATACTTCACTTTCACCGACTTTGGCGTAATGGACGCCTTCGCGGACGATGATGGAATCCACAAGACCGCTCTTCATGACGGAATCCGAGCCATCCTCCGGTTTGAACAACCAGCTGATCTGTTTACCGATCAAACTTGAAGCAGCACCCAAAGACTGGCTCATTGCCGTCAATTGAGTATTGATATTCATTAGCTGCTCCAGGGAAGTAAACTGGGCCATTTGGGCAATAAATTCCCGGTCCTGCATCGGCTGAAGCGGATCCTGATGCCGCAATTGCGTAATCAGAATGCTTAAGAACTGGTCCTTCCCAAGCTCTTGGCCGTTTTCTTTTTTACTGCTGACGTTCCCTTTGGCATAATTGGGCCACATATTTTTCGTAGATACCGGATTTGTTGCCATCCAAGCTCACCTCCTCACTGTTAGGCTTTCGCGGTAAATGTTCCTGCTTTCAAGTTCTCATCGTCGGCTTGATGCTCGGCAATCCAATCGTTCAATTCTTCCGTCAAATTCGCGGCAAGAACGGCATCGTCGGAAGGCCTATCCTTCTCCTTCGAACGGTGCTGCGGCTGCTGCTGTCCTGATCCAGGCTGACGCCCATCCTGATAAAGATTGGCATTGGATGGTTGGCTGCTCTGCGTAACTTCAATTTTCTCGACTTGAAGTCCTTGGGCCATCAATGCGCTTCGAAGCTGTGCCATTTGCTGGTCAATCAGTTCTTTAGCATCCGTCGATCGCGTCATGAACTGTGCGATCAACTGGCCGTTCTGCATCGTTAGCTTGATGTCGACTTGGCCCAGATGCTCCGGATTCAAGGAGATTCTCGCTTCGGTAAATCCGGTTTGCTTCACGATTTCGAGCTTATTAATAATGAAGGAAGTCATTTCGTTAGAGAAATTCTCAACAGGAACCGGCGGAGCCGCAGGTTTTACCGCAACTTGGGTTCCGGAACGCAGGGCCAGCTGACCGGCAGTAACCGTTCCTTGCTCTAATAGCGAATCCCCTTCGTTTAAGGCGAATTCAGCTGCTGTGCCGTCAACCGGGGTGCTTGTGGCCAGAGCAGACCATTTAGCGTTCGCTTGCCCCGTTGTCTCAGATGAAGCCGACTGTCCTGCTGCAGTATTCGCTGCAATGTTAGGCTGTACCGCATCCGGCTGCTTTTGGCTTAGGATGTTGGCAAAACTGCCACTTGCTTTACTTTCTCCAGTCCCCGTTCCTTGACCAAGCAAACTTTGGAAGGACTGGACAAGCTGTTTGACGGCTGCCTCCGTCTGGAGGTCTACCTGACCCGATTTGGATAGCATCGAAGCCAGCTGGCTGATCGTGTCCTGTACCGCAAACCGAATCGTTTCCGGATGGGAAGCCAATGGCGACATCTCATTGCCGTCCGCGTTACCTTGGGCTTGAGGAGCTGTTCCGCTCAACAGAAGGTTCGCTTGCGTCAGCCAGTTTTGCAGCTCTTGCAATAAGGATGGATCCTCTTCTAACGCCTGGTCCATGGTATCTAGCTCCTGCAGCAATCCTTGAAGCAGCTTCATTAAGCCTTCAAGCGATTCGTCGGTTTCCGCTGAATACTGCGCAAGCAGGGATTCCAGCTTGGCCGCGACTTCTGTTGAAGTTGTTGCAGCGCCGCTGCCGCTGCCGTTCATCTGGTAAGTCAGCGTCGCATCAAAGGAAACACCCGCTGTCGCTTGACCGGCTGCGCTGGTCTTTCCGCTTCCCGCGGTACTGCTGACGGAAGAAGACATACTGCTTTGTACCGTTATTGTCATCGTCTATTTCACCTCCTTTCCTGAGGATGGAGATTCATTTCAGAGCTTATTTAGAGCCCATCAGGCGATTCAATATTTTAGCTGCCAGCTCCGCGTCTTTCGAGGACATCGCATTTAAAATTCGCGAACGCGTAGCATCGTCCACCGTATTTAGAATGGTCATCGTTTTCGCGGGGCTGATCTTGTACGTTTGCATCAGCAGGTCCGCGGCGTTGGCAGGCGTCATTCCGGCAAAAGTCTGATTCAGCTGGCTTTTATCCAGGTTCTCGGAGGTTTTCTTCTGCGCAGCCTCCGCGTCGTTCTTCTTCAGCCTGGATTGCAAAGCGGCAATGGCCAGATCTTCGGAGGTCTCCGCGTCTTTCAGCATCATGGTTGCATCCGCCGCCGTTTTCGGATCCATCTTCTGAAGGATCGCAACCCGGTTGCTGCTCTTCATTTGGCTCAGCATTAGCACCATTTCTTCCAGCGTCAGGTTCTGCATGATCGGTGCGGCTTTGCTGGGACTCATGTCCGCATAAAGCTTGGACAGCTCACGAATCTGCTTGGTGTACGCGTCTTCCTCTTCCGCCTCGCCGTCCGTGGATGTGCTTTGCATCGATTCTATTTGGGTTTCCAGCTCTTTCACCTTGTTTTCCTGCGTTGCTTTTTGCTCCGTTACTTCGTTTAACGTTTCTTCTTTCTCGGCAAGCTGCTTCTTAAGTTCCACGATCGTCGCTTCTGCGCTTTCTTCCTGCTGCTTCGCCTCTTTGAGCTTCTGCTCTTCCGGGGTCAACACCGGGTCAGGGACCCAGTTCTTAACGATCGGAATTTTATTGGCTACTTCGAGCAGCCCATCCCGGACATCGGCTCTGAAAAATACGGCGAGCGCTCCGAGCAGAACGATCGTGAATATAGCAGGTACCAAAATCAACAATATCCGTTCAAATCCACCGCCTGATTCTTCCTTATCAAGCGGCATGTCTTTTCGTGCCACACTCATTCCTCCCTCGCGGTCATACCCACCGGTGTTTGCAAACCTTAACGGGCTCTGATCGCAAAACGTACCGTCGCCATTTCGTCCAGCTCGTTTTGTTCCCGAAGGAGACTTTCATGCCGGAACTTTTCTTGGGATTTGTCTCTTGCCTTCAGCCACACTTTTTCGTCAAGCATTTTGTCGGATAATACCTTTTGTTTCTTCGTTACATTGACATGGGCGATCCGTATGTCATCCCGTTTCCGTTCAATGCATTCTTCCAGGTGCTCTGCATAGACCTGAATGTTTCGGATTTCTGCGACAGGCACGCACCGCGACGCCGCTTCCTGCTGAGCGCGGTACATTTGATCCCGCATCTCATACAGCTCATTCAGGCTTTTCTCTTCCGCCTGCAACTTCCCGATGGCGCTTGACAGCATCCATTCCGCTTGCGTTTTCTCGTTGCTTTTCAGGTCTACGATTTTCTGGAATGCATAATGAAATTTCATTCTTCAAAGTCATCTCCTTGAAAACTCGGAAATCAAACGTTCCTGAACCTCATCCAATGTGGTCTTCTCATTCACTTTTTGTTTCGTAAAATCCCAGATTCGGCCGATGTATTCGATCGATTCATCGATGTCGGCATTCGAGCCCTGTTGGTAAGCTCCGATATTGATCAAATCCTCCGAGTCCTTGTAGATCGCCATCAAACGCTTTACGTTCTCGGAGGCATCGATTTGTTCCTCAGGCGAGATGTCTTTCATGACCCGGCTAATGCTGGCCAGCACGTCGATCGCGGGAAAATGACCTTTGTTCGCGATATTCCGGTTGAGGACGATGTGACCATCCAATATCCCCCTGACCGCGTCCGCGATCGGTTCGTTCATGTCGTCGCCGTCAACCAGCACCGTGTAAAAAGCGGTGATAGAACCCGTCGGACCCGTGCCTGCGCGTTCCAGAAGCTTCGGCAGACTGGCAAATACCGACGGAGTGTAACCGCGCATCGCCGGCGGTTCCCCTACGGCAAGCCCGACTTCGCGCTGCGCCATCGCATAACGGGTAACCGAATCCATCATCAGCATCACGTTCAGGCCGCGATCCCTGAAATATTCGGCGATCGTGGTGGCGATCAAGGCTCCCTTAATGCGGATGAGCGCCGGTTGATCCGAGGTGGCCACGATCACAACGGACCGTTTCAACCCTTCGGGACCCAGGTCCCGCTCGATGAAATCAAGCACCTCTCGTCCCCGTTCACCGATCAAGGCAATGACATTGACATCGGCAGAGGTGTTGCGTGCGATCATTCCCATCAAGGTACTCTTCCCGACGCCGGAGCCGGCGAATATGCCGACACGCTGGCCTTTGCCGATGGAGAGCAATCCGTCAATCGCCCGGACGCCGATGCTGATCGGCTCCTGAACCCTGGGCCGATTAAGCGGGTTCTGCGGTACGTTATGGGTGGAATAATGCGGCATGCGTGCCGGAATAATGGATCCGTCGAGCGGTTGTCCCAATCCGTCCAGCACTTTGCCAAGCAGTTCCGAACCGACCTGCACGCTCAGCGGTTTGCCTGTGCCCACTACATCGCAGCCCGGGCCAATGGAGTGAAGCTCGCCGAGAGGCATCAGCAGCACTTTATTATCTCTGAAACCCACGACCTCCGCCTTGAGCGGCTTGGATTGCTTCGTGGGATAGATGTAGCAAACGTCGCCGATGCTGGCATCCGGCCCTTCGGACTCCACCATCAATCCGATGACCTGCGTAACCTTGCCGTTGATGCGGACGGGATCCAGATGTTTCAGATGGTCCATGTACCGGGCGCTATTCAGCTTCTTCATCTTGATTTCTCCGTTCCTCGACATCAAGGGCGATCCGTACGAGTTCTTTTTTGATCTCGGCCAGCTGTGTATCGATGCGTGCATCCACGCTTCCGAAGGAAGAACGGATGACGCAGCCGCGATCCTTAACCGTGGAGTCCGGCAAAATTTGAAGCTCCGCCTGGGAGTCGATCGATAATCCGAGCTCTTCCCGCGCGGCGTTTACGAATTCGAACTGATCGGGAGCTACGCAGAGGGAAATGATTCCTTTTTCCCGCTTGCGCGCCAGGTTCTTTCGAATCAGCTCCAGCGTGAATTCCGGTTCGATCGTAAGCTGACGATCCAGCACCTTCTCCGCAATGCTGCAGCTGAGCTCCACCAAAAACGGCTCCGCTTCCTGGATCAGATCTTCCTTGGCTTGGTGCGCGAGCTGAAGCAGCTCGCTCGCTTGCAGCGTCGCCTGCTCCATCAGTTCCTTCATCTCAAGCTCCGCCTTGGCAGAGCCCTCCGCATATCCTTGATTAAAACCTTCCATTTTCAGCGTTTCGGACAAATCCTCATCTTGAAGCCTTCTTTCTGTCCACCAAGCCTCAATCTGCTCCTGCGCTTCGGTCAACAGACGCTGCGCCTCTTCCGAGGCCTCCCGGATTTGCCTCTCGGCAAACTCTTGAGCGTCCTTCAGCATTTCATGTTTCAAACGTTCGGCTTCAGCCAGCGTTTGTACAGCGGCCGGCTCGGCCGTCGGCGGTGCAGGCTCCTCCACCGTTTCCTCGGTTGGCGAAGCGTAACGACGAGCAAGATCCAACTCTTTCAACACATCCATCGGTTTATAGTGGGACGATTTGATCAAGTTAGACAATGATGTCATCTCCTCCGCCGCGGGCAATAATAACCTCGCCCGCTTCTTCGAGTCTCCGGATCGTGCTTACGATCCGAGTCTGGGCTTCCTCCACGTCACGCAGCCGCACCGGTCCCATATATTCCATTTCTTCGCGGAAGGTTTCGGCCATCCGCTTGGACATATTGCGGAAAATAACGTCCCGCACCTCTTCGCTTGCCACCTTGAGCGCAAGCTGCAGGTCCGCGTTCTCGACGTCGCGGATGATGCGCTGTATCGAACGGTTGTCCACGTTGACGATGTCTTCGAACACAAACATCCGCTTCTTGATTTCTTCCGCAAGCTCGGGATCCTGGATTTCCAGGGAGTCGAGGATCGTCCGTTCCGTTCCGCGGTCTACGCCGTTCAGAATTTGAACGATGGACTCGATGCCGCCCGCACTGGTGTAATCCTGCGTCACCGTAGCCGACAGCTTCTGTTCCAGCACGCGCTCCACCTGAGCGATGACTTCCGGCGAGGTACTGTCCATGACTGCAACCCTGCGCGCAACTTCCGCCTGCTTCTCTTGCGGGAGCGAAGACAGGATCGCGGATGCCTGCTCGTATTGAAGATAAGACAATACGAGAGCGATGGTCTGGGCATTCTCATTCTGGATAAAGTTCAGGATTTGGCTCGGATCCGCTTTACGGGCGAAGTCAAACGGTCTTACTTGAAGCGTTGCCGTCAGCCTGTTGATCACTTCCATCGCTTTTTGCTGTCCAAGCGCCTTCTCCAAAATCTCCTTCGCGTAATTGATGCCGCCCTGCGAGATGTATTCCTGGGCCAGGCAAATTTGATGGAACTCCTGAATAATGCTATCTTTCTCGACGCTGTCGACTTTGCGAACATTCGCAATCTCGAGCGTTAATTGTTCGATTTCTTCATCTCGAAGATGCTTAAATATTTGAGCAGACACTTCCGGGCCAAGTGTAATGAGCAGTATAGCCGCTTTTTGACGTCCGCTTAACATTTGGTTATTTCCCTTAGCCAATGCTTCCACCTCTATTCCTCAGCTAGCCATGTGCGAAGTAAATTCACGAATTCATCTGGCTTCTTCTTCGCCAAGGTTTCGAGCTGCTTACGAACCTGGCTTTCATTGGTTATGCTTTCGAGATTAATCGACGGGAATTCCGTAACGGGCGGAAGCTGAATGTCCTCTTCAAGCTCCTCCTGCTGCTGTCTGCGTCTGCGGATGAAGAAATAGGTTCCTCCCGCAATCAATGCCAACGCAGCGATACCGATTCCCCATAATACAGGCTGTGAAAATACGGATTTCGGATTTTCATCCGCATTTACATTAAATACCTGCGAAATAACCGAAACTTTTTTGGACAAATCAGCGTCTGTATAAGTAGAGTCTGAATCCGAAAGCGATGCTCTTACAATATTGACCAGGATGTTCTGAATAGCCGTTCTTGTGGCATCATCCAAAGTTTGTTGCCCGGCAGGTGGTTCAACCGAGACATTTATGGTTAAATCTTTAACAGTATATGGACTTGCAATGATATCCTTCGTAATCCGGTTAACCTCATAGTTAACGGTTTTGGAGAGCTCTTCCGAATTCGTTTCTCCGCTTCCAGAATCGCTTGGATATCCCGGAACTGCCTCTTCGCCTACGCCGGCCACGCCGCCTGTAGGACTGCCGGTTCCCGAATAGTTCTTCTGGATCTCCTGAACGCTGAGCTCAATCCCCTTCATTTCTTCTTCATCCACAGGGGTTACGATGTTTTCCTTGCTTTGCACCTGATCAAAGTTCAGTTTGGAAGCTACAAGAACATTGACTTTATTCGAACCCATGTATTGCGAGAGGAATTGCTGGACATTTTGCCTTACGTCGTTTTCGAATTTTTTCTGAAGCGCGAAATTTTCTTCCACCTTGCCGATTAATCCGCCTTGACCGCCTTTAGCTGTTGCGAGCAGCTCGACTTCGTCATTGGTGATCGTAATGTTCTCGATCGGCAAATTGGGAATGGCCGTTTTCACGAGGTTGTAGTAACCGTCTATGACTTCCTGATTAGGACGATAGCCCGGTTTAAACTGTACAACCACGGAAGCGCTGGCCTGATCTTCGTTTCCGTTTTTCGCGAACACACTTTCTTTAGGCAGGTTCAATAATACCGTTGCGTCCTGAACGCCCTGCATCTTCTCCAGCAGCCGTTCGACTTCGCCGTTCAGTGCATTTACATATTTCACTTCGAATTCGTTATCCGTCATCCCGATGGCTGACGCATTCTTTTCGAAGGTTTCGAATCCGATCGTGCCGTTCTGCACCAGTCCTTGTGATCCTACATCGATCTGGACTTTAGCTGCGCTTGTGCTCGGAACCAGAATGCTTCTGCCGTCCTCGCTCAGCTTGTAGGAAATCCCCTGGGTCTCCAGGTGGCTGATGATGCCTGCGGCGTCGCTGGAATTCAGATCCCGGAACGCTACTTCATACTTCGTCTTAGAGAACTGCATCGTTAGTACGACTAGAGCAATTAGAACAAATGCTACGGTAGCGATTAACATTATTTTTTGTTTGTTGCTGAATTGGTTCCAATACTGGGTCATTCTCTCCCGATATTGGGTAATTCTCTCGTTCACATTGTCACCCCATCCGAAACTTTGCTAGAAACATTTAGATTTGCGTGCGCATGATCTCTTGATAGGCTTCTACCACTTTGTTTCGGACCTGTGTCGTGAGCTGGATGCTCAACAGAGCCTGTTGGGCGGATATCATCGCCTGATCTACGTTTACTTGTCCAATCATTAATTTATCGCTCATCACGTGCGCGTTCTGTTCCTGCGCGGCCACGGAGTTCAGTGCTTCATTCAGGTAAGAGCCAAAATCTCGAATCGATTCGGAAGGAGTCGCACCATTTTTCACTTGCTCCTGCATTTGCAGCGGCTGTACACCCTGAACACTGAACATTGCATTCTGAATCATCTCTCTCTCCTCCTACTATGCTGGTCTATGTATATATCCTCGTCTTATCTTCCAATCTCCAAAGCCTTCATGATCATCGCTTTCGAAGCGTTTATCGCCGTAACGTTAGCCTCGTAAGAACGGGTAGCTGCAAGCATATCCACCATTTCCTTCGTAATATCGACGTTAGGCATAAAGACATACCCTTCAGCATTCGCATCCGGATGTGTGGGGTTATATACCTGCTTCAACGGGGATTGATCTTCCCGCACCTGCGCAACCTTGACCCCTTGCCCTGCATTCTGACCGTTCATCTGGGCTCTGAGAAGCCCTTCGAAGGATTCCTGCTGCGGCTGAAACACAACCGTCTTTCGGCGATACGGAACGGCTTGTCCATTCTCGATTCGCGCGCGCGTGGTTTCCGCATTGGCTATGTTGGAGGAGATAACATCCATTCGAAGCCGTTGTGCCGTTAGAGCTGATGCATTAATTCCGAAGCTATTGCTAATATTCATGAATCCCTATCTCCCTTCAATAGCTGTACGCATCATTCGAATCTGCTCATTTACAGCTTGTATGTACGAATTATAACGAAGCTGATTCTCTGCAAGCAGCGACATTTCTCTGTCTGCATCGACATTATTCTGGTTGTTATTCATGGAACTGCTGCCGTCCTTTATGACCGAAGCATCCGGGATTGACCCGGTTGGACCGATGACAAAATGCCTGGGATCCGTTCTTCTGCCCTGAAGCGACAACTGGGCTCCATCCATTTCTTTCTTCAGAAGACTCTCAAAGGATACTTCGGATCTCTTAAAATGAGGTGTATCCACGTTCGCGATGTTGTTTGCAATCACGTTGTTCCTGAGATTCGCTGCATCCAAACCGCTTTGAAGCCGTTGAAAAGAACTATTATTCAACAGATTCACTAGCTCATTCCTCCTGACTGGATTTGCCGAAAGGTATTCCACTCTTCCTAGCTAAACCCTCTTTTTTCGACAAATAATATAATCCGTACGAACTAACCTAGGTCTTAAGTAGAAAAAGACAACATGATGTCACATAAACTAAGTTTCTTAAAGATTGGGACTTTTTACAATAAGAAAAAAGCCCTATCTTTTACCAAAAAGAAGGGCTTTGTGTTCATTTTTATCCGTTTTTTTTCTATATTATTGCAAATCGTACCACTAAATCTGTAAATTTTAAGTGAATTTACCCGCTAGGTAGGTCCTGTTCCCATCCTGAATATTCACAAAAAATTGCGAAATCCGTCCCGTTCCCTTCCAACATGCGAAAGCGCTTCGACATCCAGCAAGAAAGGCCGGGATGAATATCGACAATTATCTCCTTTTTGCATACCCGGCAGATAGACCTATACGAATGCAACTACAGAATATACTGGCTCAGGTCCCGATCCTGGGCGATGCCGGCAAGTTTCTCCCGGACATACTGCGGGGTGATCACCATCCGGTCCAGCGTCAATTCAGGCGCTTCAAACGACAGATCCTCCAGCAGCTTCTCCAATATCGTATGGAGCCTCCGTGCGCCGATATTCTCCGTGTTCTGGTTCACCGAAGCCGCGATTTGGGCAATCTCCCGTATCGCTTCCGGCGAAAACTCGATTTCCAGGTCTTCGGTACGAAGCAGATTGACGTATTGTTTGGTCAATGCGTTTTTCGGCTCGGTCAAAATGGACACAAAATCATCGAGCGACAAACTGTTCAGCTCTACCCGAATCGGAAAACGCCCCTGAAGCTCGGGAATCAAATCCGACGGCTTCGCGATATGGAATGCGCCAGCAGCAATAAACAGGACAAAGTCCGTTTTTACCGGCCCGTATTTCGTCATGATCGTGGAGCCTTCCACGATAGGCAGAATGTCGCGCTGCACGCCTTCCCTGGACACATCAGGACCCGATTGACGTCCCTGGCTGGCAACCTTGTCGATTTCGTCGATGAAAATAATCCCGGATTGCTCGGCCCGGCGTATGGACTCCTGGATGACATCATCCATATCAATGAGCTTGCCTGCTTCTTCCTGCGTAAGCACTTTTCTGGCTTCCTTGACGGATAGCTTGCGGCGCTTCGTACGCTTCGGCATCAGGTTGCCGAACATTTCCTGCATATTCATGCCCATCTGATCGTTGCCCTGTCCGGCAAACATATCGAACATATTCGGTGCGGCATCCTCCACATCGATCTCAATCGTTTCGTCTTCAAGCTTGCCGGACAGCAGGTTAAAGCGCACCTGTCTCCGCTTCTCTTTAAGACTAACGTCCTTATCGTCCGCCTCTTCCTCATCGGCCTGGGTTTCGTTGTTTCCACCGCCAAATAGCATCTCAAAGGGATTACGCTGGCTCTTCTGGCCTTTGGTTGAAGGCGCCAACAGCTGAACGATCCGCTCGTTCGCCATTTCCTCGGCTTTGTCCTTAACCTTCTCCGTACGTTCCAGCTTCACCATCCGGATCGCGGTTTCCACCAGATCCCGCACCATGGACTCCACATCACGGCCGACATAACCAACCTCGGTAAACTTCGTTGCCTCGACCTTGACGAACGGTGCATGGACCAGCTTGGCAAGCCTTCTCGCAATTTCCGTTTTGCCGACGCCGGTAGGACCGATCATCAGAATGTTCTTCGGTACGATTTCATCCCGCTCGTCATCGGTCAGCAGACTCCGGCGATAACGGTTCCGAAGTGCGACAGCGACCGATTTTTTAGCGTCCTTCTGGCCTACGATGTATTTATCCAGCTCGGATACAATCTGTCTAGGCGTCATCGATTCTTTACTCATCGCGAATACCTCCACCCCTGATATGGCTATATGTTGCTGCATGGCTCTCTTACAGCTCTTCAACAATAATGTTGCTGTTCGTGTAGACACACACCTCAGAAGCGATCTGAAGGGCTTCTCTGGCGATGTCTTTCGCTTCCATATGCCCTGCATGGCGTTTAAGCGCACGTCCGGCAGACAAGGCAAAATTGCCGCCTGACCCGATGGCCAGCACATCATCATCAGGCTCGATGATTTCGCCGCCGCCGGAAATCAGCAGCATCCCCGTTTTGTCCATAACAATCATCAAGGCTTCAAGTTTGCGGAGCACCCGGTCTTGACGCCAGTCCTTCGCAAGCTCGACAGCGGCCCGCTGCAGGTTTCCATGGTGCTCCTCCAGCTTGCCTTCGAATTTCTCAAACAACGTGATCGCATCCGCCACAGAACCGGCAAAACCGGCGACAACTTGTCCCCGGTAAAGACGGCGCACTTTCTTGGCGGTCTGCTTCATGACTACACTTTCACCGAATGTGACTTGGCCATCGCCGGCTATAGCTGCCGTGCCATTGTGCCGCACTGCGCAAATCGTCGTGGCGTGAAAAGTCATTTCCATGATGGCAAGACCTCCCTAAGAAAATAAGATTAGATTGTATTTAGTTCATGCTCGCTGATAAATACGCGGACCCCGTCAAGAGCACGGTTCGCAAGCGCTTCGTTCTTTTCCTTTTTGTTGCGAATCCGCTTCTCTAGGCCCGGAAGAAGACCGAAGTTCGCGTTCATCGGCTGGAAATTATCGGGATCCGCATGGGTTATGTAATAAGCCATGCTCCCGATGGTCGATTCCTGAGGGAATACGATCCCCTCACGCCCCTGAGCCGCCCTTGCCGCATTAATGCCAGCAATCAATCCGGACGCCGCCGATTCGACATACCCTTCGACGCCGGTCATTTGTCCCGCCAGGTACAAATTCGGCCGTGTTTTCACCTGATAGGTTTGTTCCAGCAATTTCGGCGAATTGACAAACGTATTGCGGTGCATGACGCCGTATCGCACGATTTCGGCGTTCTCGAGGCCCGGTATCATGGAAATGATGCGCTTCTGTTCGCCCCACTTCAAGTGAGTCTGGAAGCCGACAAGGTTGTAGAGGGTACCCGCCGCATTATCCTGACGGAGCTGCACCACAGCATGCGGCAGCTTGCCCGTATGCGGGTTCACCAATCCAACAGGCTTCATCGGGCCGAACAAGGCGGTTTGTTTGCCACGCTTCATCATGACCTCGATCGGCATGCAGCCCTCGAAATAAATCTCCTTCTCAAACTCTTTCAACTGTGCGACTTCCGCATTGATTAGAGCGTCATAGAAAGCGTCAAACTCTTCTTCCGTCATGGGACAATTCAGATAAGCCGCTTCGCCTTTATCATAACGGGATGCCAGATAGACCTTGCTCATATCAATAGAGTCTTTTTCCACGATCGGAGCAGCCGCATCGTAAAAATAGAAATAGTCTTCGCCCATCAGCTCGCGGATTTGCGACGACAATGCCGGCGAAGTCAGCGGTCCCGTAGCAATCACAACGATGCCTTCTTCAGGTATATGCTGAATTTCTTCATTTACGACCTCGATTAACGGATGCTGATGCAAGGTTTCCGTAATTTCTCCGGAGAAGCCGTCGCGGTCGACGGCCAATGCGCCGCCAGCCGGGACGGAATTGCGGTCAGCCGATCCGATGACGAGGGAATTCAGCATCCGCATCTCTTCCTTCAATACGCCAACCGCATTGGTTAATCCGTTCGCCCGAAGCGAATTACTGCATACAAGCTCGGCGAACTTGTCCGTATGATGAGCCGGCGTCTTTACGACCGGCCGCATCTCGTATAGTGTAACGGGTACGCCTCGGCTGGCGATCTGCCAGGCAGCTTCACTGCCAGCAAGTCCTGCCCCGATAACCGTAACCCTCTGTGAATCTGTCAACGTCATTACCCCCTGTATGCCTTACAAATCTGCTGCTTCGTCCTGTTCCTCGACCATTTCGGAATAATCGCAAGAGGTACACTGAAGCTTGATGCCTTGCTTGCTTTTCTTCTCTACCATTAAACTGCTGCAATTCGGACACGGCTTCGTTGACGGTTTATCCCATGATACAAAGTCGCATTCGGGATACCGGTCACAGCCAAAGAAGACGCGCCCCTTCTTGCTCCGGCGTTCCACGACATGGCCTTCCTTGCATTTCGGGCAAGATACGCCGATGTCCTTCACGATCGGCTTGGTATTCCGGCATTCCGGGAACCCCGAGCAGGCAAGAAACTTGCCGAAACGGCCCAGCTTATAAACCATGGGCTTGCCGCATTTTTCGCAGATCTCATCGGAAACCTCATCTTCGATTTCGATTTCCTTCATTTCTTCCTCTGCTACTTCAAGCCGCTTCTCAAAGGACTCATAGAACTCTGCCAATACCTTGACCCAGTCCTCGGAGCCTTCCTCCACATGGTCAAGATCCTCTTCCATGTTCGCCGTAAACTCCACATTGAGGATTTCGGGGAAGAACTGCTCCATCTGCTCGATGACAAGCTCGCCGAGCTCGGTCGGCATGAATTTTTTCTCTTCGATGGCAACGTAGCCTCTCTTCTGGATCGTCTCCAGCGTCGGCGCATACGTACTTGGACGCCCTATGCCGAGCTCCTCCAGCGTTCGGACAAGACGCGCTTCCGTATAACGCGGAGGCGGCTGCGTGAAGTGCTGCTTCGGCTCAATGTCCTGCTTCTCCAGAATGTCTCCGGAATGAAGCTCCGGCAGGTATTTGTCTTCCTCTGTCGTTCCGTCGTCATTGCCTTCAACGTAGACCTTCATGAATCCAGGGAAACGGACCTTCGAACCGGTCGCCCGGAAGACCGTATTCCCGGCAGTGATGTCCACGGAAAGCGTATCCAGTACTGCAGAAGACATCTGGCTTGCCACAAAGCGTTCCCAGACCAGTTTGTACAACCGAAGCTGGTCGCGGCTCATATACGGCTTCATGGATTCCGGATCGCGCAGCACGGACGTTGGACGAATCGCTTCGTGCGCATCCTGGGCGTTTGCTGCTTTTTTCGAATATTGTCTCGGGCTCTCCGGCACGAACGGATCACCGTACTTTTCGGTGATGTATTCTTTCGCTTCTTCTTGAGCCGTGCCTGAGATCCGCGTGGAATCCGTACGCATGTAAGTAATTAAACCGACGGTGCCTTCCTTGCCTAACTCAACACCCTCGTACAGCTGCTGGGCTACCGACATGGTCTTGGCGGCACGGAAACCGAGTTTACGCGCAGCCTCCTGCTGCAAGGAGCTCGTCGTAAACGGCGGCGACGGGTGGCGCTGACGCTCACGCTCTTTCACTTCGCCGACCTTAAAGGAAGCATCCCGAATCGACTCGAGGATTTCATTCACTTCCTGCTCATTGGTCAGTTCCTTCTTCGCGCCGTTTAGCTGCGTGAATTTGGCTTCGAAAGCGGAGCCTTTAATCGCCAGCTTAGCCGTTATAGTCCAATATTCTTCCGGAACGAAAGCGCTTATCTCATTCTCGCGGTCGAGAATGATTTTGACGGCTACCGATTGAACCCGGCCGGCCGAAAGACCCTTCTTCACTTTCTTCCATAGAATAGGACTGATCTTGTAACCAACCAATCGGTCCAAAATACGTCTCGCCTGCTGCGCATTAACCAGATCCATGTTAATTTTGCGCGGCGTTTTGAAGGCATCCTTCACGGCCGTTTTCGTTATTTCATTAAATACAACCCGCAGGCTTTGAGTATCATCCAGCTCCAACGCATGCGCAAGATGCCATGCAATGGCTTCCCCTTCGCGATCGGGGTCAGCTGCGAGGTACACTTTTTTCACCTTTTTGCTAGCATCCTTAAGTTCCTTTAAGACAGAACCTTTTCCGCGGATCGTAATGTATTTCGGATTGAAGTCGTTTTCCACCTCAACCCCGATCTGGCTCTTCGGCAAATCGCGAACATGACCCATCGAAGCCTTCACGATATACTTGCTGCCGAGATATTTGCCAATCGTTTTCGCCTTGGCAGGCGACTCTACGATGACGAGTGAATCCGCCACAGGTTCATCCTCCTCTCCAACATTCAAACTTTCCCATTATATGATTTTATATATAGCACCGGGTAATTGGGTAATCTGCTTTTTTATGATTAAAGATAACAGAACTGAATGCAAATGTCCAAAATCCCACCGGGTACGCTCGATCATCTCATCCAGCGACCCGGGACCCTGTTCGAGCATATGGTATATTTGTCGTTCGTCATTTGTCAACCCGGCTCGTTCATCCGGACGCTCCTGACGAGGGGCCCGCCGCTCCTTATTGTATGTATCCGAGACCCCTTTTGGCAACCAGGAATCATATTCTTCTATTATATCCCCGGCTTCCGTGACCATCTTGGCCCCTTGCTTGATCAAATCCAAGGTCCCTCTGCTCTTGGGTGAAGTGAGCGGTCCCGGAACGGAAAACACGTCCCTTCCCGCCTCCAGGGCCAAATCCGCCGTAATCAGCGATCCGCTGCGGGCATCCGCCTCCACCACCACGGTTCCCAGCGTCAGCCCGGCGATGATCCGGTTTCGCTGCGGGAAGAATCCCGGCAGCGCCTTGGTACCCGGCGGGTATTCGGAAATAATAAGCCCTTTAGCTGCGATCTCTTCATAAAGTGAGCGGTTCTCCGGCGGATAAATGACATCGATGCCGGCTCCGAGAACGGCCACCGTCGGCCCGCCGCTTCGCAAAGCGGTTTCGTGCACGACGCTGTCAATGCCTCTGGCCATGCCGCTGACAACCATAAGCCCCGCTCGTGTCAGCGCCTCTGACAGCATCGATGCAACCTTGCGCCCGTAGCCGGTAGGCATTCTTGTGCCGACCATCGCGATCCCCGGCGTGGACAGCAAATGAGGATCCCCGATGCAATACAGAACCCAGGGCGCTTGCGGCGACGATTTCAACATGTCCGGGTAGACAGCATCAAGGGCTGTTATAATACGTATTTTTGTGCGGTTTGTCAAATTCCATACCTTGTCTTCCTCTTGTCGAAGCTCGACCTCCTCGTCATTCGACAGTTCGACACGCTTTCTTTCGACGGCGATAGGGAATTCTTTAGCCAGCTTGTTTGCTTTTTCGACAGGCAGACCGCACGCTCTCCAATCCTGCGCATCATAGGACAGCAAGCCTTCATGCAGCTCGCCGTTCAATACCATTCGGTTTATGGTCTTCCATCCGATGCCTTCGCTTTCATGCAATGCAATCAGAAGTAATCTGTCCAGCCTCATCACGTGACCTCCTTAAAATATAAAATCATAAACAAAAAAGCAACCCTTCATTTCCTAATCAGGAAATAAAAGGTTGCTTACCTTAAGTTATAACGTAAATCTGGCCTATTAATGGATAGGTTTAAGCCTTAGTGCGTTGTGCAGGACTCCAAAAGACCCTTCTCTTCCAGCACGCTAACCAAGGTCGAGCCCATTTCGGCAGGCGTAGGAGCCACTTTGATGCCGCATGCTTCAAGCACAGCGATTTTTTCCTTGGCTGTTCCTTTACCGCCGGAAATGATCGCGCCCGCGTGGCCCATGCGTTTCCCTGGAGGCGCTGTTGCGCCGCCAATGAAGCCTACCACCGGCTTGGTCATGTTCGCTTTGATCCACTCAGCCGCTTCTTCCTCAGCGGTTCCGCCGATCTCGCCGATCATGATCACCGCTTTGGTATTCGGATCTTCGTTGAACAGTCTCAGCACATCGATAAACTCCGTCCCTTTGACCGGGTCGCCGCCGATTCCTACGGCGGAGGATTGTCCGATGCCGCGGGCCGTAAGCTGATGAACGGCTTCATAGGTCAAGGTACCGCTCCGCGATACGACCCCGACATGTCCCGGCGTGTGGATGTAACCCGGCATGATGCCGATTTTACATTCACCCGGCGTGATGACACCCGGACAGTTAGGTCCGATCAAGCGAGTCTTCTTGCCTTCCATATAACGGGATACCTTTACCATGTCGAGCACCGGAATGCCTTCCGTGATGCAGATCACCAGATCCATCTCGGCATCAACGGCTTCCAGAATGGAGTCGGCCGCAAAAGCAGGCGGTACATAAATGACGCTTGCGGTTGCGCCTGTTTTGGCTTTGGCTTCCTCAACGGTGTTGTAAACCGGCAGTTTGACGGTTTCGCCGTTCTCCAGCGTGATTTCAACTTCGGTTCCGCCTTTGCCGGGCGAAGTTCCGCCGACCATCTGCGTACCGTAATCCAAGGCGCCTTTTGCATGGAACAGGGCTGTTTTACCTGTAATCCCTTGCGTGATAACTTTTGTATTTTTATCGATCAAAATACTCACGATTGATTCACATCCCCTATTGTTATTTGAAAATGAAAGCAACCGCACGGCAGGGCTAAGAAGCCCATCGTGCCATGCCCCTTCAGGAATGAAATATTACTGAACGAGGGAGACGATCTTCTGTGCTCCGTCGGCCATGGAATCAGCAGGCACGATATTCAGACCGGACTCAGCCAAAATCTGCTTGCCTAGGTCTACGTTCGTTCCTTCCAAGCGTACAACAAGCGGACGAGTCAGTCCCAGCTGTTTCGCTGCTTCGACAACACCGGTAGCAATAACGTCGCAACGCATAATGCCGCCGAAAATGTTGACAAAGATTCCTTTTACTTGAGGATCGGACAAAATAATCTTGAAGGCTTCCGTTACCTTCTCCGTTGTTGCGCCGCCCCCAACATCAAGGAAGTTGGCAGGGTCGCCGCCATAATACTTGATGATGTCCATCGTAGCCATGGCAAGACCTGCGCCGTTAACCATGCAGCCGATGTTGCCGTCGAGAGCTATGTAACTCAAGTCGTATTTGGACGCTTCGATTTCCTTCTCGTCTTCCTCATCCAGATCTCGCAGTTCCAAGATGTCTTTATGACGGAACAACGCATTGGAATCGAAATTGAGTTTGGCATCGAGAGCCATGACGTTTCCGTCACCGGTTACGACAAGCGGATTGATTTCAGCGATAGAGCAATCCTTCTCTACGAATGCCTTATACAAGGCCAGCATGAACTGAACGGCTTTACCTACCAGTTCATTCGGAATATTAATGGAATACGCTAATTTCCGCGCTTGGAATGTTTGAAGTCCGATCGCCGGATCCACGACTTCTTTGAAAATTTTCTCAGGAGTTGCTGCTGCAACCTCTTCGATTTCGGTACCGCCTTCCTCGGACGCCATCATGACGACACGGCCGGTAGCGCGGTCAACGACCACCCCGATATAGTACTCTTTGCGAATATCGCAGCCCTCTTCAATAAGGAGACGCTTGACTTCCTTGCCTTCCGGACCCGTTTGGTGAGTCACCAACACCTTGCCCAGAATTTCTTCGGCATAAGCACGAACCTCGTCCAGGTTCTTCGCCACTTTAACGCCGCCGGCTTTACCGCGGCCGCCTGCGTGGATCTGCGCTTTGACAACGGTTACGGGACTGCCCAAAGATTGCGCAGCTTCAACTGCTTCTTCCACCGTAAACGCTACCTTGCCGTTCGGAACAGCTACTCCATATTGCTTCAGTACTTGTTTTCCTTGATATTCATGGATATTCATTCTCGAATCCTCCTATCAACATGACTGGAACAAGGCTGGCTGACACGGAACCAATCTATGAAAGTTCGCACTGTCAACCTTTATATATTAAACCCAAGCTATTGTAACATGTTTTTAAAACGCTTACCTTAAAAAGTTCACCGTTTATCCACTCGATTTGGCATGGGTATGATTCCTTCCAGATATAAATTGGAAATATATGTATGCTTAATTGTTTTTTCGCGCGTAATGTATCAAACCTATAATGCCTAACACCACAATGGCAATGCCAAGCAATCCTGCTGCAAGCATAATTAAGATATTTTCCCATAATATCGTCATTTCGATTCCCTCTCCATTCCTCATAGAATTAGTGTATTCGTTACTATTATACCATTAAATCCCTTTTTAGTAAGATCAAACTGTGACGCATTATAAAACTCTTTATCCTTTCTGTGCGATCCGGTAGAATGATTTGGAAAGAGAAAGACAAGTAGGCGTGTTCATAAGGAGATTCAGCATGAAATGGTTGAAATCGTTTTTTCCGCTTCATTCATTATTCGTCAAAATGTTGGTCTATTTTCTCGTCGTGATTATCCTGCTCTCCTCCTACAACCTATGGTCGATGACCTTCTATTCCCGCAATGTGAACAATGAGATCGTCAAATATAATCTGACCCTGATTCGAAACACCGTCGACAATTTCGAGAAGCAATATTCCACCTGGAAAAGCCTTCTCCTCAACCTTCAGCATAACGAATTCGTCGGCAATATCAGCAGGCAGGCCGATGCCGGCGGAAAGAAAGGAATCGATTATCTGCAGGTTGAAATGGTGACGGATCAGATTCGGACCCTGGTCAGCCAGCCATACTATCACTTGAATAATGTCATGATCTACTACCGGAATCATGCCTTCCTGCTTGAACGGGACGGCATCGTTAACGATGACCGCATGTTCAAGCATTATTACATCAGCAATTCCTATCCGTACGAGTTCTGGAAAAAGACAGTGCCCGCCAATGGGTTTATGCAAATGCTTCCCAGCAGCGCCTTCTCCATCGGGACCGAGAAGAGCGAGGTGCAGCTGCTGCCGTTAGTCGCTGATGTGCAAGGAAGCCCCTGGCAAATCATAGCTTTCGTAAATATGAAAAGCTGGTATGAATCCTATAAAGGAATGGCCGGTTCCCGTTTCGTGCTGTTGGACCCGAAGGGAACGAAACTGTATGAATCCTTGCCGGACACGGCTTCCCAGCCGCTTCCGGAATGGGACGGCCAGTCGGATTGGATCATGGAGAAGGGATCGTACTATTTTTTCGAAAAAGGGGCACGCTCCGGTCTTACCTATATATCCATCATTCCGCACAACGAACTTAATCAAAGCATCAGCCGCATGAACTGGATTGCCGTGCTGTTATTTGCCGCTACCCTGCTAATAGGCACGTTGGCATCGTGGGTCTTCTCTCGCAATATCAACCAACCGCTGAAGCGATTGGTGACGGGACTGGGCCAAACGGAGATGGAGCTGTATCAAGGAAGCATCGCCGAATTCAGCGCCATTTCCAACCATCTGAAGGGATTGCAGCACGAGCGCAAGATGATCAAGGAATGGATGGACCAAACCAAACCGCTCTTAACCAGCTATCATTATTTGGCACAGTTCAAGAACATTGCCATCGATACCGCCGCTTCCAAAGAACTTTGGGTCGGCGAAGGAGCATTCATGGTTATCGTCTATCAATTGAGGTACCGTCATAACCCGACTCTAAAGCTCGATGCCTTGATGACACGGGCAACCGGCAAAATCAAGGACATCATCACGCTGCAGATCCAAGAGGCCTTTCCCTTGTCGCACACCCTTCAGATGGAGGGCAAACAAATCTTATCCATCGTGTACACGCAGGAAAAATCAGACATGCTGCAGCAGAGCCTCAGCCAGCTCAAACGGATATTTGATCACGATCAAAGCGTCTATCTCGTGAATATCGCGGTTTCATCCGTCTTCCAGCAAACCTCGGAGTTCGATCAAGCCTATGCGGAAGCCATGTCGCTCCTGCTTCAAGCCCGGCCGCTTGAGGAAACCCAGATTATCTGGGAGAAGGAACTCCGCGGCGATGCAACGGGCTTCACCGCCGAGCAGGAGCACGAGTTTTATGTGAATTTGCAGGCGGGCAACGAGAGCAGCTGCCAAATGCTGATCGATCGGGCATTGGAACGGTTGCAGCGGCAGGAGGCTACGGCGGATCAGCTGAGCCATTTTGCCAAATCGGTCTCGGTCCGCATGAGAAGAACCGTCGAACTGCTGAAGATCAATACCGACGTGCTTCCGGATTATGTCGATATGCTTGCGTACAGCGTAACTCCCGCCCAATACCGGGAAGTCCTTCTGGGCGAGCTCGCCCATGCAACCCAAGCGATCCGCCGGAAACGGGAGGAGCATTACGATATCATCCAATATGTCATTCAGTACCTGGAGTCTCATTACAACGAAGAAATATCGCTCGAGCAGCTCGCTTATAAACTCAACATGTCACCCACCTATCTGTCCGGGTATATTAAAGAGAAGACGGGGAGCAACTTCAGCGACCAATTGAATGCCATCCGGATAACAAAAGCAAAAGAGCTTCTGGAGACGACGAACATGCCGATTCAGGAAGTAGGCAACCGGATCGGCTACCGCAACGTCACTTCCTTTATCCGCATGTTCAAAAAAATAACCGGCCAAACACCAGGCGATTACCGGAAAACCAACTGGATCCGGTAAGGCAGGTGAGGGGCCGGCCGCTTAACCTTTGACGGAGCCGATCAAAGCTCCTTTTACGAAATATTTCTGGATAAACGGGTAAACCAGCAGGATCGGCAGGGTGGACACCATGATGGTAGCGAACTTCAGACCATCCTCCACCACCACGATATCGCCTACAACAGGCCCATCCGTTCCCGTCAATTGGCCCGACAGCACGATGTTTCTTAATATCACCTGCAGCGGCTGCATATCGGCATCCCGCAAATACAGCAGCGGACCCATGAAGTTATTCCACATTCCCACCGCATAATACAATCCGATGGTGGCAAGCACCGGCTTGGAAAGCGGAAGCACAATCCGAAAGAAAATTCCGATCTCGGACAGACCGTCGATTTTGCCGGATTCCTCAAGCTCTTGGGGCATTCCCATGAAGAAAGTCCGCATGATCAGCAGGTTCCAGGTGGCTACGGCTCCAGGCAACACCATGCCCCATATGGTGTTGACAAAGCCCAGCTCCTTCACGACCAGAAACGTCGGAATCATGCCTCCGTTGAAAAACATCGTAAACACGATCAGCATCAATATCGGTTTACCCATGACCAGCTTGGCCTTGGACAGCGAATAGGCCCCCAGCGCCGTCACCAACAAGGAAATCGCCGTACCGAGAACGACATATATCAGCGTATTCTTGTATCCTTTCAGCACCCGCCCGTCCTCGAACACATACTGATACATATCCAGGTTGAAGCCCTTCGGCCACAGCCAGACCTCCCCCGAGGCAATGGAGGCGGAATCGCTGAGGGACACGGCCAGCATGTAGACAAACGGGTATAAACACGCCCCTACGACCCCAGTCAATATCAAGGCATTCAGGGCATCAAACCAATTCCATTTCGGTTTCATCACGTTCCTCCTCTACCAGATGCTGCTTCCGCTGACTCGCCGGCTGAACGCATTTGCCGCGATAATGAAAATAAAGCTGATGATGCCGGTAAACAGATCGATCGCCGTTGCATAGCTGTAGTTGCCTTGCGTTAAGCCTACTCTGTATACGTAAGTAGATATGATATCGGCCGTCTCGTAAGTAGCGGGAGTCGCAAGCAGGTATACCTTCTCAAAGCCGATCTCCAATATTTTTCCGATGTCGAGTATCAGGATGATCACAATCGCCGGGGCGATGCCGGGCAGCGTAATGTTCAGCGTCTGTCTCCACCGGTTCGCTCCGTCCATGCGCGCCGCTTCATAGAGCTGCGGATCGATGGCCGTCAATGCGGCCAAATAGATAATGGTCCCCCATCCAATATGCTGCCATACGTCCGTCGTCACATAAATCGACCTGAACCAGGAGGCTTCCACCAGAAAGTTGATCCGTTCAAGCCCAATGGCATTCAGCAGCTGGTTGACCACCCCTCCTGTAGGCGACAGAAACATGACCGCGATCCCCGCGACAACCACGTTGGATATGAAATGCGGAAGATAACTGACCGTCTGGACAAACCGCTTCAAGAAAGATTTGCTCACTTCATTAATGAGTAACGCAAGTATGATGGGGGCGGGAAAGCCGAAAATCAGCTTATACAACCCCAGCAGAAATGTATTCCGGAGAACAGGCCAGAAGTCGGGCGTATTAAAAAACATGCTGAAATATTTGAACCCCACCCAATCGCTCTCCGCGATTCCCTTAAACAAGTTGTAGTCCATGAAGGCGATCGAAACGCCGAATATGGGAACATATTTAAAAATGATGTAATACAGAGCACAGGGAAGAAGCAGCAACAGCAGGTATTTATCCCGCTTCACTTTGGTCAAGAAACTCGAATGCCGTGCTTGCAAAAAACGCATCCTCCTTTAGCAGCGAAATCCATGCGGTATCCTTAAGCGGTACCCCCTGCGGGCCGGAACCAGGCATAACGAGCATCCGAAGAGCCGATCCGAAAAAGAGAGCCGCCGCGGTTCCTCTGGCTGCATGGCGTTCAGGTTAAATTACTTGGCTTCGTTCAGGAATTTCTTCGTCCGTTCATAAGCGCTTTGATGAACATCCAGCACCTGCTGCACGCCAAGTTTGTTCACTTCTTGCACGTAAGTGTCCCATTCATCCATCGGTTTCTGTCCCAAAATGAATTTCGCAATCTGCTCCTCATGGAATTTCTTCACGGTTTCACCGACCATGCTCAGCACTTCATTCTCTTCATTCGTATACGCAAGCCTTGGCTGCGGCATCGTTTCATGGTCTGGTGCGATTTTCATCGCTTCCCGCATTTTTGGTGAATACATGGACTCGTATGCGGTCATGTCCAATACTATGTGAGCGCCGATCGTCGCAATTCCCGTTTTGGTTCTTAAGTCGCCAAACTCTTTGTAATCATCGTTGAACGTGCGAACCCCGTTCTCCGTCGTGAACGTCTCGCCTTCCCTGCCCCAGGTTGCCAGCTCAATCCCTTCGGGGGAGAACAGGAAATCAAGGTACTGCAGCAGTCGATCCCGCTCTTTGGAATTTGACGCTACGGCAAAGCCGTCACTCTGCAATCCGGCAAACACGTTATGGGACTTGCCATCCGGCGTGCCGATAGGCGGAACCATGTAATCAAGACTGAACTCAGACGATGCATCCCCCAGCATCAACGGCAGCTCATCCATGATGCCGATGTAGTCGCTGGCGATAAACGATTTGTTCTGAAGCAGCAGATCGTTAAATTGCTTGCGTTTATGTGCCATGAAGTCAGGCGCAACCAAGCCCTCCGCGTAAAATTTATTCATATATTCGACCATTTTCTTGTAGTTGTCTTCTGTCGGTCCGTAGCGCCATTCGTTCTTCTCGAAATCGTAATAATAGCCGCTGTTGGTATTAAACGCAGGTGCCATATTAACCAGCGGGCTCAATCCGTTGAACACGGCAATCGGGAAGCTGTCCGGGTACAGTTCCTTTAACTTTTTCGCAACGGTATACAGCTCGTCGTAAGTCGTGGGCGGCGTCAGATTGTGTTTCTTGAATATATCGTCCCGGTAAAGCCAGGAACGCCTGGATTGCTGCTCAAGTCCGTACAACGGCATAAAATAATTTTTTCCCTCGGGAGACAGAATAGCGGCCTTTACCTCCGGATGATCATCAAGAAACTTCTTGTAATTCGGCATCTGATCCAGATGCTCGAAATAGTCGACGAACGCGCCGCTGGCCCCGTGCGTGTTGGCGGCATTCAGGCTGTTGACCATCATGAGATCCGGGATCTCGCCCGAGGATATCGCCAGGTTCATCGTGGTGATGTAATCGCTCATGACGGGTTGCACCTTGAAGGAGATGCCGGTTTCCTCTTTTAAGTACTTATAAATCGGCCAATTCTCCTTGTACGGCCAATTCGTATGGGAAAAGGTCATCATCTCTAACGTGATTTCCTTCCCAGTATCAGCGCTTTCATGATTCCCCTCGTTTGCCGCGTTATCTTTCGAGCAGCCGCTCAACAATGCGCCGGTCATGACGGCAGCCAATGCCGCCAGCCCCAGCTTTCGGTTCCAAATTTTCACGCAACCCTCTCCCTTATGTATGATTATGTAACGCTCGACGCTCAACCCGTCTTGACGTTTACGGATTTGATTGTACCTGCCGGAGCCGCTCATTGACCATTCACAATCCTTCCCGTTATTGGCCAGACCTCAGAATCTGAAAAAGTGGCAATCATCTGAAATACGGTACATTCATCGCCGAAACTCCGCATCCTGTCCGGGTTCCTGCCTGTAAGACGGGGCTTTTACTATATACTCGCGAATTGACAGACAGGAGGGAAACTTTTACAATACGGACTAGAATCACCCAGCGAAAATGAGGAAGCACCCTTTTCGAATCTTGGATGTTCGTTCTTGTTACAATCCACTGATATCTGAAAAGAGGTGCTTTTCTTATGTACGGAAAACTTCATAGCGCCTGCTTGCACGGCATTGACGGCGTCATCATTCAAGTGGAGGTGGACCTCGCTAACGGGCTGCCGCAAACCGCCATCATCGGGCTGCCCGATTCCTCCATCCGCGAATCCGTCGAGCGAGTACGGGCGGCGATTAAAAACTGCGGTTTTACTTATCCACTGAAACGGGTGACCGTCAATCTTGCCCCTGCTGACCTGCGCAAGGAAGGTTCCTCCTTCGATCTGGCGATCGCCGTCGGCATTTTGCTGACAAGCGAGCAGTGGGCCTTCTCGAATGCCGATCGAATATTGATCATCGGCGAGCTTGCACTCGATGGCACGCTCAGGCCCGTGACGGGAGTTCTTCCGATGGTGGAACAAGCCCAAAAAGAAGGGTATGCCGGCGTTCTTCTTCCGCGGGAAAACGCGGCGGAAGCTGCTTTAATCGGAGGAATCGAGGTCTATGGGCTCGGTCATTTGAATGAGCTCGTCCCGAATCCACCAGCAGAAACCACTCGCCGTAGTGATGCAGCAGGAGATGGCACTGTTACCGTTTCGCTCTCACAGCTCCGGTACGACCGATCGATGAATGCAAGCAGATCGCAAGGAAGCAGCGATCAGGGCAAACAGCTTGAAGACTATAGGGACGTGATCGGGCAGCAGCATATCAAACGCGCCCTGATCATCGCCGCGGCCGGCATGCACAATATCCTTCTCATCGGGCCCCCCGGTACCGGTAAAACGATGCTGATGAAGCGCCTTCCCACCATACTTCCGCCGCTGGCCGACCAAGAAGCGTTGACGACGACGAAAATATTCAGCGCTGCCGGGAAGCTAAAACCATCCGATGGGCTGATGAAAAGACGTCCCTTCCGGTCTCCCCATCATACCATCTCAGCCGGCGGCCTCATCGGAGGAGGAACCATTCCGAAGCCGGGAGAGGTCAGTCTGGCCCATAAAGGCATTCTGTTCCTGGATGAGCTTCCCGAGTTCTCAAGGCATGTGCTGGAGGTGCTGCGTCAGCCTCTGGAGGATCGTGAGGTGACCATAAGCAGAGCACGGGCGGTTTTTACCTTCCCGGCGCATTTCATGCTGGCTTGTTCGATGAATCCCTGTCCGTGCGGTTACTACGGCAGCGACCATCCTCATCAGCGATGCACCTGCAGCGTTTCGCGGATCGCCCAATACCGGGCGAAAATCTCGGGCCCCTTGATGGACCGGATCGACCTTCAAGTGGACGTGCCTCGCCCCAAGGAATGGCCGGGAAGCACGCCGCCCCTATCCTCCGAGCACATGCGGGATCAGGTCTATGCGGCACAAGCAATTCAATTGAAACGCTATGACGGGCTGCCATTCGGCTGGAACAGCGAACTGTTCGGCAGCTTTCTGAGAAAACATGCGAGCCTGGACAAGGAGTCGGCAGAGCTCCTGCAAGCAACCATCGATACGCTGGGCCTGAGCATGCGCGCATATGACCGAATCCTGAAGTTGGCCCGAACCATCGCCGATCTCGAGGCATCCGACGGCATTCAAAGCCGGCATGTCGCCGAAGCGATTCAATACCGACAACTGGATCGCCAATATATAGCAACCGAAGAAACCCACCGTTTATGAAATGGAGTCGATACCCTATGATGATCAGACAGATGACCAATGAAGATCTAAATGTCCTTATCGAAATATGGCTGGCCGCTTCCAAAGAGGCGCATCATTTTATACCCGCCGAGTATTGGGAATCCAAACAGGAGGACATGCGGGAGGTATACCTCCCGATGGCCGAAACTTATCTATTGGAGGAGACAGGTCAAGTCCGGGGCTTTGTTTCCCTTGTAGGCGAGGATTTAGCGGCATTGTTCATCGATCCAAGCCGCCAAAATCAAGGATGGGGGAAAGCCCTTCTTCGCTATGCCATGGACCTTCGAGATACGTTGAAGCTTCGGGTATATGCGGATAACCAAAGGGCACTCCGCTTCTACGCGAAGAACGGTTTTGAACGCCTTGAAGAAACCGTGGATCCCGATACAGGGCAACAAGAGCATATTATGATTTGGAGCAAGAAAAAAGCCGAGAGGAAGGATAGCATGAGCGTTTCCATATTTCAGCATATCGACACCGTCTTTGTCCCCACGAGGAATATAAAAGCCGCTAAAGAATGGTACACAGGCGTTCTTGGGGGCAGAATCGGCTGGGAGAGCGAGCAAGGGGAGTATCAATGCATTCTGTTCGGACAAACCTCCCTTACCCTTTTCTCAACAGAAGAAGAGAGATACTTTGAGCGCCGGCATGCCCTGTTTAATTTTTTCGTTCCGAACGTGGAGGACGCATATCGGCATCTGAGGAAACAAAACGTACGGGTCGATACCATCCTGGAATACGGCGCAACCTATTTTACATTCTATGACCTGGACGACAATTGTCTGGAAGTATGCTCGTATTAAAGAGAACGGCCATTATGCAGAAACAGGTGAGGGATCAAGGGGCCCTCACCTGTTTCTATGGTTATTCTTATCGATTCGGATCAGATCCAACTTAAAATGCATTCTCGATATGATCCATCGAATCTGCCGTCATGTCTTCCCGGAGCATAACCGAAATGACGTCGAAACGTATCGTCCGTTCGTAATAACGCTTCTGGTGAACATACTGCTGGGCCGTGTTACGGACCTGCATCACTTTGCGGGCGTTCACGGACTCGGAGGGCGTGCCGAAGCGGGTCGTACCGCTTCGGCTCCTTACCTCGATCACCACAAGAGTCTCCCCTGTTTCCGCCACGATGTCCAATTCTCCAAAACGGCAGCGCCAGTTCCGGTCCAGAATCCGGTATCCTTTTTTAATCAGGGCGGCGGCCGCCAATTCTTCGGCAGCCGCTCCTTTTTGCTTGCGGTTGTCCTTTTTTCCGGATGGCGAGGTCATGACGGCATCATCCCTCCGTCCTTCGCTTGACGATCCGCACGATAAACATACGTCAGCACTTCCGCAACCAGCTGGTACAGCTCCTCCGGAATCTGCTGATCCAGATCCAGCTTGGAGAGAATCTCCACCAAGGCAGCATCTTCCTGCACGGGAACGCCATACTCTTTGGCTTTATCCAATATAGACTCCGCCAGTTTGCCTTGTCCCTTGGCAACCACGACCGGCGCTTCGCTTTCGCCGGGCGTATATTTAAGCGCAACCGCCTTTTTCATGGCGGTGATTGACCCTTCCTCTTTCTCTAGCTTGCTCATATCCGCATGTCCACCCCTTTATAAACCTGAGGGGTGTATTCGGCTGCCGTTCCCTGCACGGAATCTTCTGCTGCCGGCAGCGAATCCAGGGGCAGCGGTTCTGTTTTGACGCTCAGCAATTGGTAGCCGATCGACGAAACGGCTTGTGCCAACTCCTGCTTGGTCCCTTCGAACAGCTCCGCGGCAAATGGCTGATCATTCCGAAAGTTAAGGCTGACGATCCGGTCAACAACCTGCACATCGATCAGGGTCTGCCCCAGAAACTTCATATCCAGGTCGAACAACAGCCTGCAGTTGGTTGCATCCAGCTCGCCTTTACGGCCTCTGCGGGATTGAATATGTACGGACGCGGTCTGTTCCCCGTCGGCGCCATGCAAAGGTATGAACAGCGTGATCTGAGCGAACGGCGCCGTTCGATCGGTATTCAGCAAGAGCTGCTGGCCCGTTAAATGCTGAATGACCTGCTGGGCCGCTTCCTTCAGCGCCGGAGGCGCATCCTGGCTGGACAGCACCTGAAGCAGCACCCCTTTCAGGGTATCCTGCAGGGCAAGCGACGAATCCCCCGATGGCCCTGAAGCCATGGCGGCCGGATGCACGCCTTGGGTTATTTGCTGCTGTACGGTTGACGTTACCGGGTGCGTCAAGCCCGGCTGATTCGCGGCGCCGGTCTGAGCATTCGGAATACCCGGCGCCTGCTGGTTCGCGTTTGCCGCATTCCCTGGCGTGGCGGAGGCTCCTGGCATGTTCGCTGCTGCGCCCCCGCTGCCAGAGGCAGGAGTGGCGGGCAGGGAAGCTTGGGCTGCCGCAGCAGCGGTTGGCTGCGCTGCGGCCGGAGCCGGTACAGTTGCGCCTACAGCCGTTGGAGCAGCTGCCGATGCGGTCACGGCCGCATTCGCTCCGGGCGCGGCGGCGCCGTGAGCCGTGCCCGCGGCCGTGCCGCTTCCGGGCGTCGCGGCAGGCTGCCCGGCTGGCGCTGCTGGCACGGTGCTGCCACTGCGCGCCGCTTCGCCCGCGGGGCCCGTCCCGGCCCCGCGCAGGGCCTGCTGCTCGTGCTCCGCACCGAGCAGCTTCAAGAGCCGCCCCACCCACGGCTCCGCGCCGGGGGTGGGCGGCTTTGGCGAAGGGCCTGCGGCCCCTTCGCCAAGAGCTGCCGCCGGCCCTGTGGGCACGGCGGCGGGTTGTCCGGCGGCAGGCGCTGCCGTGCCGCCGCTGGCCCATGGCTGCGCGAGCTCGCCGCGCAGCTGCTGCAGCAGGCCCTGCAGCTTGGTCAGCAGCGCCTGCTGACCTGAGCCGGCCTGCGCGGCAACGCCGGCAGCATTGTTCGCTGCTGTTTGCTGCTGCGCGGCAGCGGTAGCCTCTGCGCCAGCTGCCGTCGAAGGCGCAGCGGACGCTGCATTTTTCCCGGCAGCCGCTGCGCCTCCGATACCGTTGCTTAGAGCAGACGTCAGCTGCTGCTCCAGCGACTGCAACAGCTGATGCAGCTGGGGTCCGAATACGGCCTGATGCAGTCCCTTTACGCTTTCAGGGCTAATCGGCAGTCCGCGGTGAAACGCGATCGCAGCCGACTCCGCCCATTCCGCGGCCGGGATCTGAGGAGGCTTTACGGCCAAAGCCTCTCGGAACATGGCAATATTGTCCTTCGTCAGGGGAACTCCCGCGTTCTGCATGCCCCGGATCATTTCGCGGTTTTCCTTCGTATCCGGTAGACCCGCAAAATCCAGCACCTCAGCCATGGATGAAGGGGACAACGGCTGTCCCGGCGTTTGGCTGAGAGGCTTAAGCACGGCTGTCCCTCCCTCTCCCGGCGGCTGAACCTGCAGCAGAGCCGTTTCCCCGGCTCGGAGCGGCGTTTCCAGCTTCGCTTTCACTTGAACGCCCTGGATCTGCACCACCGCTTCCTGCCCGTCCTCCGATACGTTCATAACGACACCGCGAACGACTTGACCCGGCTTAAGTTCCAACGTCTTGGCGTCTCCCGGCTTCTGCTCGCCCAGGAGTCCGCGAATCAACGATCCGATGTTCACGATAGTTCCTCCCACACCTTCTGTTTACCTTATATATCGGCAGCAGCCCGCCTTTTGACGAGGGCGGGCTGCATCGAAATCTAGAACAAGGACAATTGCTCAATCTCCATATTTTTCAAAAAGCTTCTTCTATGCATGGCGGTAGGTCCGTGCAGCTGCAGCTGTTCCCGGTGAAACTTGGTAGCATAGCCTTTATGTACGGCGATTCCGTATTCCGGATAACGCGCCTCCCATTCCCCCTCGCACAGCCTATCGCGGGTGACCTTGGCTATAATGGAAGCTGCCCCAATGGACTGGCTGTTGGCGTCCCCTTTAATGATGGCACGCTGGGGAATATCGCAATCCACCTTCTCGGCATCAACAAGCAGAAACTGTGGGGGAACCGCCAACTGCTCGATCGCCTTCTTCATCGCAAGTCTTGCCGCTTGTTTAATGTTAATGCGGTCAATCGTTTCCGCATCCACCAAACCGACGCCGACCGCCAGCGCCTGCTCCATGATAAGGTCGTATAGGGTTTCCCGCTTCTTGGCACTGAGTTTCTTCGAATCGTTAATTCCTTCAATGACCAGCCCCTCCGGCATAATGACCGCCGCAGCGACCACATCGCCGAACAAACAACCGCGGCCGACCTCGTCGATGCCTGCAATATGTATATAACGGCTCCAATACTCTCGCTCGTACATTAATAAATCTGTCATAGGTTTAACCCCTTTGGTTCCGAATTACCGTTTGTTGCCTATTCGTTCACACGGTGTATCGCATCTATTCTATCAATCTAGTAACTCTTCTAGAGTATCATACTCGCCAGGGAGCGTCACCCTTTTATCCCGTTCCGCATCCCGGCAGGAATGGGTTCGTCCATCGGCGAACCATCGGTTATACTCCCCGAAAAAAAGAGCCGCCGACAGCGGCAGCTCTTCCCTTTATTCGATTTATCGATCCTTGGCTTCAAAGCCCAAGCCGCCATCGCTGACGATCCGAAGCGGCATCCGGCTCATTCAATTCCAGCCCCGAACCGTCAGCCTTTACGGCAAGCGCCCGTCCATCGTGGACGGATCGGATGGTTACCGTATCATCTTCCTGACGTTCTACTCTCCACCGCTGATTGTTATAACCGAGATACGTGTATAACTGAATCCGGTTCAGCCCGGTATCCACATCCAAAGCCTTCCCTTCCGGCGTGCGAATGGAATACGTGCCTTCTTCTCCTGTCGGTACCCATACCCATAGCAGGTTGCCCGTA
Organism: Paenibacillus sp. CR_12; assembly: GCF_041953985.1. Taxonomy (NCBI): domain Bacteria; kingdom Bacillati; phylum Bacillota; class Bacilli; order Caryophanales; family Paenibacillaceae; genus Paenibacillus; species Paenibacillus sp. CR_12. The sequence goes on from NZ_JAVFHO010000002.1 coordinate 1,284,288, forward strand.
CCCGTTGATTCCTTCACGGTAACGGGTTCGCCGTTTACGGATTTCTCGGTATGGATCGCCTTGTTCACGGCTTCGTTCGTGATGCTGGTTTTCGTCAGTCGAGCTTCAGACGAATGACGGACGTAGACATTTTGATAGGAAGCCTGTCCGCCGAACACATTGACCCCAAAATGTCCTTCGGCAAATGTCCCGTCCATCACATCGATTACCGTCTTCCCGTCCACGCCGACTTGAATATGCGGACCTTTCGCTTCAATCCTCAGGTGATAAGCTCTTCCCCCTTGGATAAAGCCGGGGACGCTGGCCAGGACTTGACGTTCCTCGAATCGACCTTCGACCATGTAGAAGAGCCGAATCGACTTCAAACCAGGATCCAAATTCAGATAATATCCGCTGCGGCCGTCCCCGCTTGCCCGAAACAGCATGGATCCGGCACCGCCTGCTTCCCCAAGCCGCATGTCTCCCTCGAACGTGAAGTCTCCTGCCCTCTCTTGCGCCATATAATTAGCATCGCTCGAATGGCTGCCCCGGATTCCATGCTCGGTAAGGACCCACTTCGAGGCGTTAAGATCCGGTTTCCATCCCGTCAGATTCGTTTTGAATGTTCCGCTTGAGACCAACACGCGGGTGCTCGCCGATATTTTTCCGTTTGGGGTTGAGGCCGTAATGACGGCTTCTCCCGCATTCGCCGCTTTCAATACGGCATGGGTCTCATCGGATGAAATAATCCGGACCGTATCGGGATGACTGGATGTCCATACCAAAGGTTTCTTCCCGTTGCCCGGGACACGATCCATGGCAGCGTACAAAGATTCGGTCTGTCCCCGGGACAGGTCCAGCTCGTATGAATCCAACAGGATGCGGGAAGCAGGCTCCGATGGATCAAGAGGCCTCCACACAGAATCCAGCTCATGCACCTTCAGGGATTTCAGCTTTACTTGGCCGCCTAGAGTGTAAAAGCTCATCCCCCGTCTGGCCCGATCCGGAAAAATAACGTCCGAGAACACAATGTTTCCGTCATTGCCGAACACCTCGACGGAAGATTCATCGACATAAATACGCAGCTTGACCACTCCATCTACGGGGTGCAGCAAAGCTTTGTGTTCGGTCGAGAACAGGCTGGAGAAATCCGTGGTTCCCGATGCCGAACGGTCAATGAACATGTGATGCGCGGAGTTGTTATAACCGACCACCGTCTGTTGTCCGCCGCCTTCCCGCAGCCGGAAGCCGAATTCCAGCTCGCTGCTGTCTGTCGGAATCTCGACTTCCGCCTCGATTTCAAACGCGCCGGCCTGAATCCCCTTTAACACATTCTGCGAGGTCTCCGTCACTTGCCTGTTATTCACATGGATTACCGTATTCCGGAGGGTCTCTAGCTCAGAGATTGGAGACTGGTGCAGACGTATCCCCTCACTCGTCGTTCTGAGCGACAGCTCTCTAGGGATGGTCAGCTGACCTTTCCAGCCCGAAGTCGGAAAACTGAAGGGGTAATCCCAGTTCGTCATCCATGCCAGCATGATTCTTCGATTGTCCGGCAGGTCGGAGAAAGACATGGAGGCGTAGAATTCCTTGCCCCAATCCGTTCTCAGCACGGTCCCGGCCGTATGATCATTCATAAATTTGCCGTCTGGCGTCACATCGCCGATAAAATATTCCGCATCGGAGCCTTGGGTGTTCGGATTAGCGCCGCTGCTGATCATCAACACCCATTTGCGCTGACCGGAGCCGTCCACGGCAAGCTGAAACAGATCCGGGCATTCCCACACGCCTCCACGGATATATTCCCCATACCCGAAACGGTCCGTTAAGGTCCAATCGACCAGATTGTCGGAGGTAAAGAAACGGATATGATCTCCCCCTGATACCACCATGATCCAGCGGTTGTTGGCTTCATCCCGTACCACTTTAGGATCGCGAAAATCCCATCCTCCCGGATCATCGCCCTGTTTGCCCGGGTTCTCGATGAGGATCGGCCGTTCTTTCGAATACGTCCAGGTCCGTCCGTGATCGGTGCTGTAAGCGAGTCCGATCTTCTGATTCCCGCCCGGCCGATCAGGATTGAAGGATGTGTAGTAGGCAATGAGCCCTTTGCCTCCAGAATCCCCGAACAGGCCTGAAGCGTTCGTTGTATCGGCTACGGCAGAACCCGACCAGACATGTCCGAGATCGTTCCAAGGCAGTGCGATCGGCAGCCGGTTCCAATGCACCAGATCCCGGCTGACCGCATGCGCCCACTGGCCTCCGTCCTGATGGAAGAGATGATACTCCCCCTCAAAATAGACCAATCCGTTCGGATCGCTTGCCGAGCCTCGGATTGGGCTATAGTGATACTGCGGACGATATTCCTCTGTATAATAATCCGCCATCGGGGTTACGTAAACGTCCTGAAAGTAAGCCGTTCCGGACTTTACCTTCATCCCGATCGATCCACCCGCGTAACTTCCGTCGGATACGCGGATCGCAGCGGGTTCGTAACCATCTACAGCCATTTGAATACTGTCTCCGGAGATGTGGATCTCCACATGGTGCGCACTTCTTGGCAGGCTTGGGTAGGTACGGCTCGATGCGCCAATCACCTTTCCATCCGAGGTTTCCAGCGTTACCCGGACCTGATCATCCTCTCTCCTGAATACGGCTTCGTATCCCTCCGTTCCTTGATCGTTCCCTCTCCAATAGAACCCGGCTTCAGCCTGTCCCCCTAAGGTGATATTGCCTTCCAGCACATAATCCGCAGCCGCATTCTTATAGATCCTGTAGGCTTCGAGCCCCTTCGATGCCGATCCCTTAAGCCCTATGATGTCAGGCTGCCAGTCCCCGCTCGTATTTGCCGGTCCGAACAGGTTGCCTTTCCACTCGCTCACCTTGATATTTTGAAACAGGGCGGAACCGTCCCACACATGAAGACCCAGGTATCCTGTGGAATAAGCCGTATCATCGACTTCAATCATCGGTTCATATTGGCTTCCCCAATATACCTCGATATTGCTGCCTACCACCTTGACCTTAAGGTGAACGATGTCCCCCCGACTCAACGCGACCGCTTTTTCCACCTTCAATCTTCCATTCCCTTCGCGGGCATCCTTGAGGCGTACCAAGCCTGCGCTGGGCACGATTTGCAGCATATACGATGACCAGCCGTCAACGCTTGAACGAAAGACCAGCGAAGCATCTGCTTGCATATCCGTAATCATCACATCGGCTTCATAGACAAAATCATCCGCTCTGGTTGCGGAGATCGCCGCTGCGTTCTCACTTGAATCGGAACTAAGCCGTAAACCTTCTGCCGTTTGTTCCATCCTGCCGTTGCCCTTCAACTCCCACCCCTCGAGGTTGGTATTTACATTGGATGCGCTTTCAAAAATGTCGTTTTCTCCTTTCCCCTTCAAAGCTGCATTCTCTTCATGGATCGCTGACGCCGCCCATGCCGAATCCGGAACGACGCTTGTCGCCAGCAACAAGGTCATCGTGATCGTAGACATCGTGCGCAGCAACTTTGTATGTACACCCTGCGGTAATTTCATATATCCACCTCTTTTCGATTCTTTACCCCACGTTATATAGGTAGGAAGGAACAGCCCGAACAATCGGGCTGATCTCCTGATGACAGACCTGTTTAGGATTGCGAATCTTGCCATGCCCGGATTCCCAGAGCCAATGCTCCGCATAACCCGGACTGAGTGCCTAATACTGGGGGAACTATATAATGTTCGATATCATGTACAATTTCGTCGGCAAGCACATATCCGTTCAAATTGCGCCTCACCTCTGCACGAATGAGGGGATACAGCTGAGCCTGCTGCATAACGCCGCCGCCCAGTATGATCTTCTCCGGGGAATTCGTCAGAATCAGTCCGGTAATGGACTGCGCTATATAATAGGCTTCGATTTCCCAAGCGGGATGGTCGGCCGGCAGCAGATGTCCTTTCAACCCCCATCGGGCTTCAAGCGCCGGTCCAGCTGCCAATCCTTCCAAGCAATCGCCATGGTAAGGACAGGTTCCTCCAAAGGCATCTTCGGTATGGCGTCTCACGGGAACATGCCCGCCCTCCGGATGTACCAATCCATGAACCAGCCGGCCTTCGGAATAAAGGCCGATCCCAAGACCTGTACCCACCGTATAATAAGCGCAGCTGTTCAGCCCCTTGGCCGCTCCCCAAGTCGCCTCGCCCAATGCAGCTGCATTGACATCCGTATCCCAGCCAAAGGGAATATCCATATGCGACTTCATGTTACCGAGGACATTGATCTGCGACCAACCATGTTTCGGTGTTGACGTTACATACCCGTATGTCGGGCTCTCCGGCTTCAGATCGATGGGTCCAAACGATCCGATGCCAATGGCTTCCACCTCATGGTCCTGGAAATAGGAAATGGCTCTGGATAATGTGCCCTCCGGCGGTCCTGTCGGAAAGCTGATGCGATCCTCGACGATTCCGTTTTCATTCCCGATACCGCAGACAAATTTGGTGCCGCCCGCTTCCACTGCTCCAATACGCATAACGCCGAATCTCCTTATTACTCATTCATCGTACTTTTACTGGCCACTAGATGAAGAAAACTCATAGACTTGCAGGGACTCTATCACCTTCCGGCCATCATCGGCAAATACGGTTATTCCCGTTGAAGCAGGATCAGGATAAATCAAATCCGTGATCACCGCCTGCCCGCGATCCGCGAACAGTTCCACGGACGAACGATCCACGAAAATCCGCATCTCCAGAATAGAGCCCGATGTCTGTAGCGGTGCCGAATGCTTGCCCGGGAAATCCTTATGGAAATCCGCCTGCCCTGAACGGCTGCGATCCACGTAAACCTCGGCAGCTCTTGCATCCCAGCCAACCAAGGTCTCTTGCCCTAATCCTGTCCTTACTTTCAAACCAAGCGAAAATGCAGCATCAAAGCGGACAAGGATCTCGCTGCTCTCCAACTGCAGATCGGCTAACCGGACAGCGGCTTCATCCACAGCGATACCATGCAAGGAAAGCAACTCGGTGCGGTGCGCTTCCATTTCTCGAACCGGCTGCTGCGTTAGCATGACTTCGCCTTCCAGCGTCTCCAGCTTGAGTTCCCGGACCAAGGTCATGGCTCCCCTCCAACCATCCGTTGGCGTCAGGTTTGCGTATTTCCAATTGCTCATCCAGCCGATGAACAGCCTTCTGCCATCCGCTGCCGGAATGTCCGACCAGCTGACCCCGGCATAATTATCTCTGCCGTAATCCAGCCACCGTACTTCACCTTTGGAGCGTTCATCCGGCATAAACGTTGTCCCGTCAAAATCTCCAATGAAATATTGCGTTCTGGAGCCCTCGACGAAGGCCGGATCATCCCCAATGCTGACAAGCATGACCCATCGCACTCCACTGTCTTCCGTTGCAAGGGGGAACAGGTCCGGACATTCCCAGACCCCATCATGAAATCCGATGCCCTCTCCAAACTCGCTGGCAAATACCCATTCCTTTAAGTTTGAAGATCGATAGAGACATACCGTCTGCCCGCATGCCACAATCATCACCCACTGCGACGACGGCTCATGCCAGAACACTTTGGGATCCCGAAAATCAACATAGCTGTCATGGCTAAGGACCGGATTGCCGTCATACTTCTTCCACGTTCTTCCTTCGTCCTTGCTGTACGCCAGACTTTGGTACTGCATCATTTGCTGAGCGCCCGGCACATCATGATGGTGCGTGAAGATCGCCACAAGCCCGGGCTCTTCGTCGAAAAATCCGCTGGTATTGTCCCAGTCCACAACCGCACTGCCTGAGAAGATCGTGCCATGCTCATCCGGCGCTAACGCAATGGGGAGCTCTTTCCAGGAAACCAGATCCTTGCTGACCGCATGTCCCCAGTGCATGGGTCCCCATGTGGTGCCAAATGGGTGATGCTGATAAAACAAATGGTATTCCCCATTAAAATAGACCATGCCGTTAGGATCATTCATCCAGTTCTTCTGAGGTGAAAAATGGTAGGCATTCCGATAGTTTTGCTGTTCCGTGTTCGTCATTTGTGATCTCCTTCATTATCGTTATCATGGATTTACGACCGTACTTCAACGATATGCAGGAACGGCCGCTCGATTCCACTCGGTTACTTCATGTTTCTGTCGTATCCCGTTTGTTTGATCGTCAGCCACTCCTGAAGCCCAAGTCGATCCAATTCCTTCAGATAAGCATCCCATTCCTGATCTACTTTTCCATTCTGATACCATTCGGTGCGCATTCTTTCCAGGTAAGGGAACAAGTCCGCTTCAATCGTGGATAAGCGATCCAACTCGTCGATGGAGAAGAATACTTTCGGGTATGTATTCTCCGCTTTCATGTGCGGTACCATGACGTCTTTCATGAGTTTGAGCCTCCACGCCGCATCATCCGGCATCGTGGTGTATTTTCCATAATACTCGTCCAGGATCGCAAGCGGCCCCGCGATGCTTGTTTTTTGTCTAAGCTCTACCGGAGCCGTGCCTTCAAGCGGAAGGTGCTTCAGCATCCCTTTGGCTTCATCCAGCTCAAAAATATTCTGCTGGGTATCGTCGCCGTAAGTTCCCCAGTTGTTCTGAACCGATTGGAGCGGTTCATACATGGCATCAATCCATTTTGCCGTTTCTTCCAGCTTCTTGTTGCTGCTGGTAATGACCAATCTTCCCCGGTCCAGTCCGATTCCGTTCGTCCTCGTTACATTGATCTCGCCGGTTGGCCCTGCAAGCGGCGGCATCAGATCATACGTATCATTCATGCCCGTGATGTTGGCTTTATCCCACGTAAAATACATGCCGTACCGATGGTCTTTTCCCTTGGCCAGGTAGGTATTCCAATCCTGCTGGAATGCTTCGATGTCGATTAATCCCTCTTCATACAATTCGTGAATGAATGCTATGGCTTCCTTATACCCTTCCTCTGCGGCGGTGAACACCACCTTGCCGTCATCCGTAACAACGGTGTGATCCCAGTTCTCGCCCAAGCCGAATGAAGCAAACAGGAATGTCAGATCCTCCCCGCCCGGCTTATTAATGAAGGAAAGCGGTATTTCGTCAGCCTGTCCGTTGCCGTTCGGATCTTGGGTTTTGAACGCCTTTAATACGGTTTTCAGCTCTTCCGTCGTAGTTGGCATATCCAGCCCCAGGGCGTCGAGCCACTCCACGTTAATCCATGGGAAGTTATCCACCGATTGAATCCGCTCTTTCCCTGAGCCCAACTCCTCGATCCATGGAAAGGAATAAATATGCCCATCCGGCGCCGTAATCATGTTGACGTATTCCGGTGCTTCCTCCAGCACTTTTTTCAGATTGGGCATATGCTGTTCGATTAAATCCTCCACGGGAATGATGACTCCGTCCTTTGCCAGCTTCAGCAGATCGTAATCTCCGTACCCCGCATCGAAGATGGCATCGGGCAAATCTCCGCTCGCTACGGCCAGATTGCGTTTTTCCGCAAATACATCGCTTGTATAATTCTTCCACTGGATGTGAATACCCGTTTTCTCCTCCAGGCGCTTGTTGATCAGCTTCTCGTTAGGGTCGGCAGGAGCCAGCGGCGAACTTTGCGTCAGGACGTTCAAGGTGACTTTACCGTCCGGCGACTCATTTGAGGCTTCCCCGCCCTTGCCGCACCCGGACAAGAGCAGCACGGCTGCCAGAGCTGTCAGGGTTACCGCTTTTTTACCGTTATGTTTCTTGGATCTCTTCGTATTCATATCAATGACCTCCCGAATCCTGTATTTGGATAACTATGTTGAAGCGGCCCGCTATTTGAGAGAGCCTACCATAACACCTTTCTCGAAGTACTTTTGGAAGAACGGATACATAATCAATAGCGGAAGGCTGGAGATCACGATCGCCGAATATTTAATCATTTCCGAGAGCCGTTTCAGTTCCGCCATCGCAAGCTGGTCGCTGATCATGCCCGGCGCAGCCTGGTTTTGTATGAGAATCGATCGTAGAACGAGCTGCAGCGGGTGCAGCTTGGGATCGTCCAGATAGATCATGGCATCGAAGAATGCGTTCCACTGGCCCACGAAGGCATACAGGGCGAGCACAAAGATAATGGGTTTGGATAACGGCAGAACGATCCGGACAAAGATTTTCATATCGGTAGCCCCATCCACATTGGCGGCCTCTTTCAATTCATTCGGCACTCCTTTGAAGAAGGTTCGTGACAAAATGATGTTCCACACATTCACCGCGCCGGGGATGATCACGGCCCATACCGTATTGAGCATGCCAAGCTCCCTTACAAGCAAATACGTAGGGATCAGTCCGCCTCCGAAAAAAATGGTGATAATGAACAACGTCATGAAAAAATGGCGTCCGGCCAGCCGGTTCTCCGAAAGCGCGTATCCCGCACAGACCGAAACCGTTACCGTGAGAAGCGCAAATGCCGTCGAATACAAAACGGCATTGCCAAATCCGCGGAGCATCGCGGGATTGGACAGAATCATCTGATATCCTTCCAGGCTCCAATCGGAGATTTTAAAAGATAGTCCTTGATTCAGCAGCACGGTGGGATCCATGAACGAGGCCACCACAATGTAAACCAAGGGAACGACAACGACCAGTACGGCAAGCGTTAAAAAGATCGCGTTTAATGACAACAGAAAGCGGTCGAAGCGAGAATGTTTGACGGCCATGAGTATGACTCCTTTCCTAGTAGAGGCCTTCGCCTTCATTGAGTTTTCTGACAATAAAGTTCACCGTTACGAGCAAAATGACATTGATGACGGAGTTGAATAAACCAACGGCTGCCGAGTACGCATAATCGCCTGACTGTAAGCCGACCTTGTACACATAGGTAGCGATAATCTCCGAAGTAGGAAGATTCATCGAGGTTTGCATCAGATACGCCTTTTCAAAGCCTATGGACATAATGCCACCCGCCGCCAGTATGAAGACGATCGCCATAATCGGCCTAATCGTAGGCAGATCGATATGTCGGATGCGCTGGAGAAGGTTAGCTCCGTCCAGGCTGGCCGCGTTATGCAGCTCGGGGTCCACATTCGCAAGAGCAGCTACATAGATGATGGAGGCCCATCCGGCACCCTGCCATATATCTGATAGAATATAAATCCACCTGAAGTATTCCGGCTGCGACATAAACATCAGCGGACTTCCCGTCATCCAAATGACCAATTGATTGATCGGCCCCGTCGGGGACAAGAAGATAAACAGCATCCCGACAATGACGACCACCGAGATGAAATTGGGCGCGTACAGGAACAATTGAATATTTTTCTTGACTGCCGCTTTGCGAACCTGGTTTAACATGAGCGCAAGCAGGATCGGCACCGGAAAGCTAAAGATAAGACCAAAAAAACTCAATTTAAGCGTATTCATAAAAATGACGTCAAAATTTGGCGAGGCGATAAATTTTTCAAAATGCTTGAGCCCGACCCACTCGCTCCCGAGGATTCCTTTAATCGGGCTGAAATCCTTAAATGCGATAACGGCACCGTACATCGGAACGTACTTGAAAATAAGGGTCAATATAAGCGCCGGGGCCAGCAGTATGTACAGAAAATAGTTTTTCTTGATGAAAGCGAGCGTTCGACCTGCGGAGCTCCGTCCCCTGATTACCCCTGCCCCCTGATTGGCTGGTTCCACTGAATGTCTCAAACCTGTTCCCCCGTTCTTTCTAGAGAAGTTTACATATTGCTTACAGAAAAGGCTTTCATTTTTCACTTATGTTGAATGTCGCTTTTACAATTTATCAAATGATGTAACATCAGTCAATAGTATTTGTAAAATTTAATTTGTGCAATTGACAACATTATTTGTTCATTTATTTCCTCTTCCATTCATAAAAATGAGCAACAGAAGCTCTTTTCCTTATAAAGTTGGAAGGATTTATTATTTTTTTCCTTGTTAGATGATGTTTCAGCCAATATAAATAAATGGCAACCAGGAAAATGACAAAACCTCTTCTGTTTAAATGTTAAATATATTGTGCATTTGTAAAGTCAAGGTTGCTATTTGGGCTAATCTATTATACATTTGATTTAAGATATTCAGAGGTCATAAGCGACTGGAAGAAACAGCGGACCTTCGCATGAACTTGATCATTTGAGGTGAAATCAGATACATGACGAAAGAAAAAGTCACAATTCAAGATATTGCCGATGCACTGGGGATCTCCAGAAACACGGCATCCAAGGCTCTGAACGGAAGCGAAAGTATTCCGGACGAGACGCGCAGCAAGGTTATCCGAAAAGCGATTGAACTGAAATACAAACAGTTTGCTTTCATGGAGACGGACAATCTGCTGACCAAAAACCCGGGAAACATCGCTCTTCTGACGGCGAATCTCCCAAGCACCTCCCATTTTGGCTCGCGATTAATCAGCGGGCTTGAGAAACGAATCAGCGCGGAAGGATATAACCTGTCCATTCATATTGTCCGTGACATCGATCGAAGCTCTCGGACGCTGCCTAACAATTTTGAATCCTCCAAAGTGGATGGCATCATATGTATCGAGTTATTTGATATGGACTACAGCAAGGAGCTCACAAGCCTGGGCCTGCCTACCGTATTTATCGATTGTGCCGCTGACATGTTCTACCCGGACTTGCAGGCGGATTTGCTTCTGATGGAGAATGAACACAGCACCTGCCACATGACCAAGCAGCTCATCGAGCAGGGCAACGCGTCTTTGGGATTCATCGGGGACATCCGGCATTGCAAGAGCTTTAACGAACGCTGGGTGGGATTTAATCGGGCTTTGACCGAGATGGGGGTCCGGCTGGATCCGGAACAGTGTGTCCTAAACCCGGACCGCGAGTTTTTCTCCGAGTCCGACTGGATGGAGAAGCGGCTGAAACAGATGAAACAGTTGCCGTCCGCTTTTGTATGCGCCAATGATTTTATTGCGGTCAATGTGATGAAAGCCTTGAAGAATAGCCATATCGCCATCCCCGGCGACATTGCCGTATGCGGCTTCGATAATGCGCCTGAATCGCGCATCGTTGAACCCCATTTATCAACGGTACATATCTATAGCGATGAAATGGGAATTGCTGCGGCTAATATGCTGTTGTCCCGGGTGAAAGAGCCGGCGTTGCCCTATCAAGTCACCCATATCCAAACCAAGCCGATCTTCAGGGCATCGACCGAAAAAACAGACTAGTTTTATCCTTTTTAAGAAAAAAGAACCGTTCTGCCGGTATTCGGCTGAACGGTTCTTTCGGTTTAATGGGGTGGGAGAGACAGTGCATTCTCCCTTAAACGAATCAATAAGGCGATTCCATGGAATACCGCCCAAGCTTCCCTGCGCGAAGCTCACGCAGGAATAGGCTTGAGGCTTTTTCCAGATCGACTCTTCCGCCGCTTACGATGCAGCCGCGTTTTCTTCCGATCGCCTCCATGACCGCGACGATTTCATCCGGGTTGTCCAGATCCGTCGGGCGCTCCTTTAGGTCAAAGCGCTCGCTCATCGTTTCCCAGTAATAGTTGGCGAAATATTTGATCGCAAAAAAGGCAATATCCTCTACGTTCAATATTTCCTCTTTGATGGCACCGGTTACCGCTAAGCGGTATCCTACATTCTGATCCTCGAACTTCGGCCACAAAATACCGGGGGTATCCAGCAATTCCATCTCACCGCCGGCCACCTTGATCCACTGCTGCCCTTTCGTGACGCCCGGACGGTCTCCCGTCTCCGCGATGTTACGACCGGCAAGCCGGTTAATCAGCGTGGATTTGCCAACATTCGGTATGCCTACAATCAACACGCGCATCGCTCGCGGGTTCATGCCCTTGGCGATTTGTTTGTCGATCTTCTCTTTCAGCAGCAGCTTAATCTGGTTCGGAATATCCTTAACGCCTGTCCCCGTGGATGCATCGACGGGAAAAGCCGTCAGTCCGTTTTCTTTAAAATAGGCCTGCCATTGCCTTGTAACCTCAGGATCGGCCAAATCGGCTTTATTCATAATAACGAGCCGCGGCTTGCCCTGCAAAATCTCGTCGATCATCGGATTTCGGCTTGAGAGCGGAAGCCTCGCATCGATCAGTTCTATAACGGCATCGATCAGCTTCAGCTTCTCCTGAATTTGACGGCGCGCTTTGGTCATATGTCCAGGAAACCATTGTATTGTCAAACGTCGTCACCTCTACTTTGCTCTGCAAACTTTCATCGTTTCTATAGCGCCATGCGGCTGGCTAATGGTTGATGAGCCCTATGTCTTTAATCGGCCAGAAAATCAAGTCTGCTCGACCGATAATATCCCCCAAAGGAACATATCCTATCATTCGGGAGTCGGTACTGTTGGAGCGGTTATCCCCCATCACGAACACATGGCCCTCAGGGACAACGCCGTCCTGAACAAACGAGTTCGGAAAATCCGTGTTATTGTATAATCGATTTTCAGCATGGGCTTGATCAATTGCTTCCTGTATGTAGGTTTCATTCACAGGTTCCCCGTTGACAAGCACTTTATCGCCTTCCACTTTAACCGTATCACCGGCAACCGCGATCACGCGTTTAATGAAATCCCTGCCCTCGTCAGGAACATGGAACACGATAACTTCGCCACGCTCGGGTTTGCGGATATCATATAAAATCTCGTTGACGATCAGCTTCTGATTCGAAACAAAGTTAGGTTCCATCGATGGTCCCTGCACAATAAACGGTTTAAAGAGAAGCCAGCGAATGAGAACGACGAGAACCAGCGCAATGAGAAGAGCCTTCAGCCATTCTACAAGCTCGTTCTTAGCCTTTTTGGCCGGTTTCCCCACGTTGGTTTCAATGGCCTCCTGGTGTTGATCTTTCTCCATAATCCACCGTCCTTCCCTATAGATCGCTTTCGCATGATAACGATTTTTGGATATACAAAAGGGGCTTGTATATACGCACAAGCCCCTTTTACCGCCTTGTAATTAACGACGAATTTCTTTAATTCTCGCTGCTTTACCGCGCAGTTCACGAAGATAATAAAGCTTCGCACGACGCACTTTACCACGGCGAGCCACTTCGATTTTATCGATTTTAGGCGAGTTGATTGGGAAAGTTCTTTCCACACCAACACCGTAAGAAATTTTACGAACGGTAAAAGTCTCACTGATTCCGCCACCGCGACGTTTAATTACTACACCTTCAAACAACTGGATACGCTCACGAGTTCCCTCGATAACCTTAACGTGTACTTTTAAAGTATCACCAGGACGAAAGCTCGGAATATCTTTACGAAGTTGTTCTTGAGTAATCGCTTGAACGATATTCATCTAGGACTCCCTCCTCTCACACAGGTGTTCTTGCATCTTCCGGAAACTCTATGTATTTCCTTCATTATCCGCAGCGGACCACCGTATTCACAACAAAAGAAATAATAACATATTTTGCTGACTGAATCAAGTGTTTTATCTTTACACCCTCATCTATAAACCCGCTCAACGCTCACTGGTCTTTAAAAAACCACTTCCAGCATGAAGATCATGCCGGAAGCGGTTAGGCTGAACTTAATTTACGTTTTCTTTCGAGTCATGCAAGCCTTTGTGGCGTTTGCCATAGTATTCCAGGATGTCGTCTACCGTTTGGAATTGAACTTCAGTATGGTTTGTTTCTTCTATTTTTGCTTCCTGTTGTTGTCGATGTTCTGTCATGACATGATGCCTCCCAGTAATCTCAAGTGTTTCTTCAGATACATATTACCCACCGAAGGAGACGATGCATCAACCATATTAAAAAAATTGACACTGAAGTATACAATACTGGGCTATGAGCCAATTCTAAAGATAGAAATTCTTGCAGCGGTTTGCGGTGCCGTTATCGATTTACTGACCGGCGATAAATTATAGAGCCCAACGGTATTACCTGCGCTTAAATTGATGACGGCAGATCCTGATACTTCGGCGTTGGTTGAATTCGAGTTCATGTTCGCCGTATTTGTCGTATTACCGTTGACAACGATTCCGAAAGTATTAGGCGCCGTCGAACCCGTTTCAAGCGAAATCTGCCAGTCAAAGTAGTAGAAGCCAGCTGTCACGATGGTCAGCGTCGTGGTACCGTTAAAGGTTACACCTTGAAGTGTGCTTGTTGAAAAAGTAACCGGCGAGTTGGTAGCCACATTTTGAGCGACTCCATTGCTGGCATAGATCACACTACCTCCCACAAGGGTTGTGGAGCCGGTTGGACCCGTCGGGCCTGCCGGACCTGTTGCACCGGTTGCTCCCGTTGCTCCTGTTACTCCTGTTGCTCCCGTTGCTCCGGTTGCACCAGTTACTCCTGTTGCTCCCGTGGCTCCTCTTTCTCCTCTTTCTCCTGTTGCTCCCGTGGCCCCCGTTGCTCCTCTTTCCCCAGTCACACCTGTGGCTCCGGTTGCCCCTGTTACTCCTGTTAGCCCTGTTACTCCAGTTGCTCCCGTTACTCCGGTTGCACCAGTTACTCCTGTTCCTCCGGTGGCTCCTGTGGCTCCCGTTGCCCCCGTTGCTCCTCTTTCTCCTGTGGCTCCGGTTGCTCCCGTGGCTCCTGTCTCTCCGGTTGCCCCCGTTACACCTGTCGCTCCCGTTTCACCTGTAGCTCCGGTAGCACCGGTTGCCCCTGTTGTCCCTGTTCCTCCCGTTACTCCCGTGACTCCCGTTGCCCCAGTTTCTCCTGTTGCCCCTGTTACCCCCGTTGCTCCTGCCTCTCCGGTTGCTCCTGTCGCTCCTGTTGCTCCTGTTACTCCTGTCGCTCCTGTTGCACCGGCTGCTCCCGTGACTCCTGTTACCCCCGTTGCTCCTGTTGCTCCCGTTGCTCCTGTTACACCTGTTGCTCCGGTTGCCCCTGTTCCTCCTGTTACTCCCGTTGCACCCGTGGCTCCTGTTACTCCTGTTGCTCCTGTCTCTCCGGTGGCTCCAGTGGCTCCTGTTGCTCCTGTTACCCCTGTTACTCCTGTGGCTCCTGTTGCACCCGTTGCTCCTGTTGCCCCTGTCGCTCCAGTTACCCCAGTTACACCTGTTGCACCTGTTGCCCCTGTTACCCCCGTTTCTCCTGTTGCCCCAGTTTCTCCTGTTGCTCCTGTTACCCCAGTTGCTCCAGTTGCTCCTGTTCCTCCTGTTGCACCAATTTCTCCTGTCGCTCCCGTTACCCCGGTTGCTCCTGTCACTCCCGTGGTTCCTGTTACCCCAGTTGCTCCCGTAGCTCCTGTTGTTCCCGTAGCTCCTGTTGTTCCCGTTGCTCCCATTGCTCCTGTCTCTCCGGTTGCTCCTCTTGCGCCTGCTGCGCCCGTTGACCCCGCTGCCCCTACCCCTCCCGTCGCTCCTCTTGCGCCTGCTGCACCCGCCACTCCTCTTACACCTACCGCTCCCGCCGCTCCTCTTGCTCCTCCTGCACCCGTCGCTCCTCTTGCGCCTGCTGCGCCCGTTGACCCCGCTGCCCCAGGAACACCCGGTACTCCTTGGGCACCTGTAGCTCCAGATTCGCCCGTCGGTCCCGTTAGATCTTGTACATTTTCAACGAAATCCTGCATCATCATACTTTGAACGCTCTCGGCACTTATTCTTGAAACAGATAACAAAGAAAACAACAACCCATTCCGATCAGTTGTCGGTATATCCAAAGTTGTTACCGTTTCTCCAAGCATATTGGTATAATTCATCAATCGATCATTCACTTGCATCGGAGACGCGCCTTCCACCAGTGATGCTATTACGTTCTGGGACGCTGTCTGCGGAGCTTCCCGCTGCGCTGCAGAAGCGCCCAAACGGGATACTTGTTGATTGATATCTTCAAAAACAACTCCTAATCTATTCGCGGATTCCATCCCTGGATTCGTCACTGCGTCCGCAATATATAACGGGAGATTATCGACCAAGTTGTGTAATGGAATCAAATCCATTCTTTCTTGTGCATAACCCCATCTGTTGAGCGAACTGCTAATTTCGAGAACGGATGATCTAATCAATCTTCCTATTCCAATGCGCTCGGCATAAGAAAGGATAAGTACTGCAAAAAAGTTTATTCGATCTATAATTTCTCTGCTATTGTTCATATTAGAAATAACTAATACTTGTTCAGCAGCCATTCGGATAAATCGCTTTTCGCTTTTAGATAGTGACATATTGGAAGACAACAACATTTTTTGGATCCGTCGAACTTGTCTTTTTAGACGAATGAAGTTTTCATGTACCGGTTGCTCAATGAATATGCGGACAAGTGCTCTCAATTGGCGAAACGACCAAACCAGGCGACTCAACCAAAGCTCTCTTAACCTCGTTCGCCTGGGCGCTATTTTTCGTGAAGGCGTGCACTTCAATTTGCCGCGATTTCCTCTCCGTGGGGAATCCAATATGCTTCACTCCTCGTTCTGCTTCTCTACGACTCAGCAAACACCCATATCTGCAGATTATTCACTGGGCGAACAATAGGTTCGAAATCTTACAGTTGAGCCGCAACAAAAAAAGAGAAGGCCCATTTACGAGAAGCCCTCTCTTTTCGTCATCCAAGTTATTCGTTTCATTTTGCCTTGCCGCTTTGGGCACGTAATTTCTCAAGATACGCCGTATCCTGTTTCGAAAGCTCCAGTCCCTCCAATAATTCAGGGCGTCTTTCCCATGTTCGTTTAAGCGCTTGTTCACGGCGCCATACATCGATATTCGCATGATGACCGCTTAGCAAAATATCCGGCACTTTCCAGCCGCGGAACTCCGCCGGACGTGTATAGTGCGGGTATTCCAGCAGGCCCGTACTGAATGAATCCGTCACCGCCGAGGTTTCATTCCCAAGTACACCCGGCAGCAATCGGACGACGGAATCGATGACCACCATGGCCGGCAGCTCTCCGCCGGTAAGCACGTAATCTCCGATGGATAACTCATCCGTCACGAGAAACTCGCGGATTCGTTCATCGTAACCTTCGTAATGCCCGCATATAAACACCAGATGCTCTTCTTGAGACAGCTCTTCCGCCTTCTTCTGCGTAAAAGTCTCTCCTTGCGGGCACATCAGAATGACTCGCGGAGGCTTGGCTGGGCCGGTGATATCCGCCGAAATCTCTCCGGCAGGATGAACTCCCTCCCCATGATTCGAAATCTCATTCGGATCCGAAGCGAGGATGTCCTCTACCGCAGCAAAAATCGGGTCCGGTTTTAACACCATTCCGCCACCCCCGCCATATGGCGTATCATCGACCTGCCCATGCTTGTTCCCGGCATACTGGCGGAAGTTGATGGCATTCAGGTTCACGATTTCTTTCTCAGCCGCTTTACCCAGAATACTCGAATGGAACACGCCATCAAACATTTCGGGAAACAGCGTCAACACATCAATCCGCATGGACTATAACAACCCTTCCATAAGATGCACGCGGACTAGCTTCGATTCCTTGTCGACATCCAGTACGACATCCGGTATGGCCGGGAGTAGAATTTCTTTTCCCTTAGGCGTTTTGACAACCCATACGTCATTGGCGCCTGGCGTCAAAATCTCGGAAATCGTGCCAAGCTCCTCAGCCGGTTCCTCATCCGTCATCACCTTGCAACCAATGATCTCGTGGAAATAGTACTCGTTCTCCGGAAGCTCCTCCTGAAGATCCTCGGTGATTTTCAGCAGCGAGCCCTTATATTTTTCAGCCTCGTTAATCCCATGAAGCTCCTTGAATTTCAGGACATACATGTTTTTATGAAAGCGGGATGTTTCGACCGTTACTTCAATCATATTCCCTTTGTCGGGAACGATATACAGCTTGCTCTTCGCGGCAAAACGCTGGTCGGCAAAATCCGTATGCGGCATGACCTTAACTTCGCCGCGAATGCCGTGCGTGTTCACGATTTTGCCTACGGTATACAACTTTTCAGACATGGTCTTCCTCCTGCATCACTTAATGAACGTTCTAAGCTGGTATGACCGGCTGATTTCTTCAGCATGTACGAAAAAGGGCTAGGACATGCATCCTAACCCCCTTTCGTATATTTTAAGAAATGATATCAACGGTCACCCGTTTATCCATTTTAACTGCCGCCGATGTAACGACTGTACGCAATGATTTGGCGATACGCCCTTGTTTGCCTATGACCTTCCCGACATCGTCAGGATGCACGTACAGTTCATATACAATCAAGTGCTCCTTCTCAACGGTTTTCACAGTCACATCTTCTGGATGATCCACTAAAGCCTTAGCAATAACGCGAACTAATTCTTCCATAGATAACCCTCGCGATCAGTCTTATTTCTGATGCTTCAGCTCATGAAACTTCTTCATTACGCCCGCTTTGCTAAGCAAGTTGCGAACCGTGTCAGATGCTTGCGCACCATTTTGAAGCCAGTTCAGTGCTTTCTCTTCATCGATCTTAACTTCAGCCGGTTGAGCAACCGGATTGTAATAACCGATTTCCTCGATAAAACGGCCGTCACGTGGGGAACGGGAATCAGAAACCACCACGCGGTAGAAAGGAGCCTTGTGAGCACCCATGCGTTTCAGACGAATACGTACTGCCATTTGAAAATTCACCTCCTTCAAAAAATGTCCATTCGATATAACCGGGGCTTAACGGAACGGAAACTTCATGCCTTTTCCGCCGGTCAGGCCCTTCAGCTGCTTCAAGGCCTTGTTCTTGCCGCCTTTAGGACCCATCATATCCGAGAACTGTTTCATCACGCGGCGCATTTCGTCAAACTGCTTGATGAGCCGGTTCACTTCAGCCAGCGAGGTTCCGCTGCCGGCCGCAATCCGTTTACGACGGTTGTGATTGATAATGTCAGGCTGCTGCTTCTCCGCCGTTGTCATGGAGTGGACGATAGCCTCAATGCGTCCCATCTGCTTCTCGTCAACCTTGAGATCCTTGGCTTGCTTCATCTTGCCCATGCCTGGAATCATATCCATCAGCTGATCCAGAGGACCGAGCTTCTTCACCTGATCCATCTGCTCCAGGAAATCCTCAAACGTAAATTCGGCATTGCGCATTTTACGTTCCATTTCCTTGGCCTTGTCCGCATCAATGTTCGATTGTGCTTTCTCGATAAGAGACAGCATATCGCCCATGCCGAGGATCCGCGATGCCATCCGTTCCGGATGGAACGGCTCGAGCGCATCAATCTTCTCCCCGAGCGCCGCAAATTTAATCGGACATCCGGTAACGGCCTTAACCGAGAGGGCAGCACCGCCTCGGGTGTCACCGTCCAGCTTTGTCAGCACGACGCCCGTGAGCGTCAGCTGCTGGTTGAAGCTTTCCGCGACATTCACCGCATCCTGACCCGTCATCGCATCAACGACAAGCAGGACTTCATCAGGATTCACCACGCTGTGGATCTGCTTCAATTCTTCCATCAGCTCTTCATCGACATGCAGCCGGCCGGCGGTATCGATAATGACATAATCGTGGCCGTTATCTTTGGCATGCTGCAGGCCCTGCTTCGCGATTTCAACCGGGCTTGTCTTGTCTCCTAAGGAGAATACCGGCACATTGATCTGATTGCCGAGCACTTCGAGCTGCTTGATCGCAGCGGGGCGATAGATGTCGCCTGCCACGAGCAGCGGTCGGCTGTTCTGCTTCTGAAGCAGCTTAGCCAGCTTGCCCGAGGTCGTTGTCTTACCGGCACCTTGCAAACCGGCCATCATAATGACCGTCGGCGGCTTATTGCTCTTCGCCAGCTTGGCTTGGCTTCCCCCCATCAACTCCGTCAGCTCTTTGTTAACGATGTCGATGATCACCATGCCGGGCGTAAAGCTGTCCATCACTTCCTTGCCGATGGCCTTCTCTTTTACTTTGGATACGAAATCCTTAACCACTTTGAAGTTAACGTCGGCTTCCAGAAGCGCGAGTCTAACTTCACGCATGGCGGCTGTTACATCTTCTTCGGACACCTTGCCTTTACCACGAAGCTTGCTGAACACATTCTGTAGTCTGCTGGTCAATCCTTCAAACGCCATATCCGCCACCTCCGTTCATACTTAATCCCATACTTTCAATCGTTCGACCATATCGGTCATTACATGCTTATCTTGTTCGTCCAGGTCGCTAGTCTCCACCATTTCCCGGAACTTATCCAACTCTCGGACACGCGCCTCATGCTTGCTCAGGAGTCCCAGCTTCTCTTCATAAGACTCGAGCACCTGCTCTGCGCGCTTAATATGCTCATAGACGGCCTGACGACTAATCTCAAATTCGCCGGCGATTTCACCTAGGGAAAAATCGTCATGGAAATAATATTTCAAAAAGGTCTGCTGTTTCTCTGTCAGCAGCTGCTCATAGAAATCGAACAGCAAATTGATCCGGTTCGTCTTCTCGAGCCGATTCTCCTGACTCATTTAAGGGCACCCCCCTCGTCAAGGAAAAACACTTTACAGTTCGCTTAACGAACCTTATCATACAAAAAACGAAGAAGGATGTCAAGCCATTTCCCTTGTCATCCTTCATCATGCGCAGATAGCCGTCTTCCCAGCGGTTCAGCCGATAGGCAGAAGGTATATCAGTATCGCAAAAAAGTGGAGAATCGAGCCCGCCAGCACAAACAAATGCCAGATGGCATGATGGTACGGGAAGCCTCTCCATACATAGAAAATGGTACCCAGCGTGTACAGCACGCCGCCAAGAACTAGCAAATTCATGCCTTGAGGCGCGACTACCGCCGTTAACGGATTCCAGGCAATGACGATCAGCCAGCCCATCGCAATGTAGAAAATCGTGGAGAGGAACAGAAACTTTTTGACAAAAAACGCTTTAAATACGACGCCGAACAGCGCAATGCCCCATACGATTCCGAAGAGACTCCAGCCCAGCGGCCCCCGGATGGCGACCAACAGGAACGGCGTATAGGTCCCCGCGATAAACAAATAAATGGAAGAGTGGTCCATAAACTCAAAGAAATCCTTGGCTTTCCCGTCCCTCAAGCCGTGAACGAGCGTTGAGCTCAAGTATAGAAGAAGCATCGTGGATCCGTAGATCGTAAAGCTCACAACATGCCAGGCTGTGCCCTTCAAGCTTGAAAAAACGATCAGGAGCACCAGCGCGGCAACGCTTAGCGCGGCTCCTATGCCATGCGTTATTGCGTTCGCTATCTCTTCTCTGCGCGGATAAGTGTAAGTATTGGCCATAACAGGTATCCTTTCGCTCTGAAATCTTATAGAGGTTGTTCAAAAAGTCATCTTTTGATCACGAAGCAGCACATGAAGCGACTTTTTGAACCCAACTTATACTTCATTATAAGCTCTGCCTGCATGCAAAATCCAGCGGACGCCCATATCAGCTTCTTTGCGGTAGGAACGAGCTCCGAACGCAACAAGTACCTTCTTGGAATTCGCGAACCTTCACTCTCCCTCGTTTTATATGAAAAGACAGGACCGAAACGTCATATTGAAGGCAATATATGGAATTTAATAGATTCGTTCCGGCCAGGGGAAAGCCTGTAGAAATCAACCATTTTTCAGCGATTCGGCGCATTCGTCCAATTCTATGAAGCTAGCATTGCATATATTATCCGGAGTACAAAGAAAGGAGGAAACCTCTTGGCTGTCATCATTTATCCGAGAACGATGAACTGGTCGTACATGAAACAGAGACCGCAGCAGCTTATGGCGCAATTGGGCTCGCTTGGTCATCAGGTTTTCTTCGAAAACCTGGCCCCGCTCGATAAGGAGTTCAAAGAAATTGAACCGAATGTGTATCTGTTCACCGATACCAAAACGTTTCTGCACAAAAAGCTGCCTGCCCTCCGCAAAGAACATCCCATTGTCGTCTGGACCACCTGGTCTAAGCTCCGGACGCGCATTTCCACGCTTTTCAAGCCCGATATTACGATCTACGACTGCTGTGACGAATTTCCGCATTGGGCTAAATATGAACCGAAAATGATTGATGAGGCGGACCATGTCGTGTGTACCGCAGAGGTGATCCACACCCGGTTGTCCTTGGCTTATCCGGATAAACCGCTCACCCTGATCCCGAATGGAGCTGACTCTTCATTTTTTCATATTCCATTCAGCGAAAGACCCGCCGATCTCCCTCCGGGTCCTGTTGTTGCTTATATCGGAGCCTGGGCATATTGGGTGGATCATGAGCTGTTCGCTAAGGCCGCCCTTCGGTTTCCGAACGTCCAATTCGTTTCCATTGGTGCTCCTTACGGCAGCTCCGGCGATTATTCGAAGCTACCGAACGTGCATATTCTCGGGGAAAAGCCGCACCAGGAGCTGAAGCGTTACCTTACTCATATCGACGTTGCGTTGATTCCCTTCCAATACCATCCGATTACGCTCGCTACCAATCCGGTCAAAGCATACGAGTATATGGCTTCCGGCGTCCGGGTGCTGTCGACGGCGCTGCCGGAATGCATTGCCATGGAGCCGCACGTCACCACAGCGACGACCCATGATGATTTCTTGGGCAAGCTGGAAGCCATGCTGGATCTCCCCGATTCAGCAGAGCACAAGCTCGCCCGCATAGCCTACGCCAGAGAGAACCGCTGGGTTGAACGCGGATTGAAAGCCGATCAAGTCATCCGGCAAGCCATCATGGACAAAAGCATGAATGCCCAGTGATCCCTTACGCCACGATCCGTACGCAGCCGTTCGGCTATAGGTCCACCGATGCCGCATCTTATCGTGAGCGGGTCATTCAGGAAGTATCAGGGACAGACCGCGAGTGGATTTTATGGAGCTGCAGCTTGTCGTTTACCCATCGAGGATCGTCGGCTCTGGTCCCAATGCCGCTTCATATACCGGCCCATGTCGTCTGTATATGTATGAGCGGTGCCCCGATCTATTGGAGAAGAGCCTGGCTGCTTGCTGCCCTCGCCCGCTGGAATGACAAGCTTCCCGCTGCCAGATTTCTGCCTTATGATCTCCTGCCAGTCGATTCCAGCCTAACGTTACATCTGAAAGCTGCGCATTACCCACCGTATCAGAAGGAGCTGGAGTATATTCTCCCCGTACTGTCTGCAACACGGAGGCAAGATAGCGCCGCTGGCCCCGAAGGGGCTTTATCTTCCAAACCGCCTCAGCAGCCAGAAGTCTCCATTCTCATGAGCATTTATAACATGAAGGACACTTTAGGCTGGAGCATTCGTTCCGTATTGGCGCAAACGAACGAAAACTGGGAGCTCTTAATCGGCGATGACGGCTCGGAGGACGAAAGTCTGAAGGAAGCCTGCGCTTTTCATGACGGTCGAATACGGGTGATAACACAATCGCGTAACCGAGGAAAGGCGATCATGATGAATCGCCTGCTTACGGAAGCAAAAGGTCACTATATTCTGGAATTGGATGGGGATGATTGGCTGGCACCCGAAACGGTTGCTCTCCTATCCGAGGCGCTTGACAAAAATCCGGACGGGCTGATCGCCACGGGCAGATACGGATGCTGGGAACGAACCCGGCAGCTCGGTCCGTTATGGAGAAGGAATGTTGACTCCGGCAAGCTATATTCGATATACTCTCCGTCCTTCGATCGATCGCATGAACACGACCACCCGCTCGTTCCCCGAATGTACCGCAAATCTTCCCTGGTCGCCGTTGACGGCTGGTGGAATCGCGAGGATCGTTTCGGACGCATCTTCGAAGATATCGATGTGACCGCACGCGTTCTTAAACAAAGTTCGCCGATCTGCGTGGATGCGCTGTTGTATCATCGCGTCGTTTATGGCGGCAGCACCAGCCAACGAAGCCGCAGCCTCTACGAAGCCTGGTATCAGCAAACCATGCAGGGTTAGCGATTGAAAAGGAGGTGATACGTCATGCATATTGCCGCTTCCGGCTACTATGGAATGGGAAACTTCGGCGATGATTTGTTTCTTCACACCCTTCGACAAGTATTCCACGAACACCACGTCTATCCTTGGAATTCCCGACTGGATCCCCGTCAGACGGATGCCTTTATCATCGGCGGTGGCGATT
Organism: Paenibacillus sp. CR_12; assembly: GCF_041953985.1. NCBI lineage: Bacteria > Bacillati > Bacillota > Bacilli > Caryophanales > Paenibacillaceae > Paenibacillus > Paenibacillus sp. CR_12. Next base: position 1,308,072 of record NZ_JAVFHO010000002.1, read on the forward strand.
TGATTACCCCTTACTCGTTCAATTCGTATTACTTCCCTCCGCAGCTCAAAGGACAGCCTACCTGGGTTTACGGCGTCGGCATCGTCGATGCCTACCCGGAACACACCTGGCCTGAAGAGCAGGTATCCGCCTACCGGGAGATGATCTCCCAGGCAAAACGCGCGGTGTTCCGGGATGAACGATCGTCGGCCATCGCCAAGCGGGCTGGCTTTCACCGAAACGTCGAAACGGCCCCAGATATGGTATTCGGCTACCGTCAGCCCGACATCCCGGTAAAACGATTCTCGAAGCGTCCAACGATTGGCGTTGTTGTGTTTTCCTATGAATCGTTCCCAATGGATAATATGACCAAATTGCTGGGTCATCTTGTCGCAGCAGGCTATCATACCGTCCTTATTCCGGTCATTCATCATCCGGGGAACGCGTATTCCGATTACAACACATGCCTGCAGTTACAGCAGAAGGTAAGGGAGCTAACGCCCGGCGCTTCCATTGAAACGCTGCCTTTTCTCATGGATATTGAGCTCACCTACAGTTTCATACAATCCGTGGACTATCTGATCTCGTTCAAGCTTCATCCTTCGCTGGCCGCTTTACGCGGAGGCAAACCCGTACTGGCGCTCAGCACCATGGGCAAAGTGCACAGCCTGCTGAGCTCTTTTCATCTCGGGCAATACTTTACGGATTACCGTCAGCCGCTTGATGCGCTGGTGGATAGAACCGAGAGCTTCCTTAAATACGGCCCTGGTCACGTGCAGCAGATGATGCCGCTGATCCGGGCAGCCGAGAAAAAAAGCACAGCCTCGCTCCTCGATTTAAAGAATCACATCGAAGAGCACAACCGTTGGTAATACAGAAAGGAGAATGAGTATGTGTTGCTTCCTGTTCTGCAGAAAGCTTGCCGGACGAGTAAAAAAACTAACGCGGCAGGTCGAGCTTCTAAGCCAGGAAACCAGTCAATTAACCGTTAGGGTGGAATCGCTGGAGAGCCAGGTGCTCACGGGGCTAACCATTAATCCGGAACTGACTCAGTATTTCGAAGTCCGCACCGGTCAACAGGTTAGAGTAAGCACAACGTTTGTCACCTTGGAGGGGATCGTATTGGCCACCGCCGAAGACGGCGTTCAGCTTCGTGAAGCATCCGGTGACCTTGTGCTGATTCCATTCGCCAATATTACTTCCGTTCAGTAATCCCGCTTAGGGATGCTGAAGATCAGCTCCAAACTTTCATTTACGGCAAGGAGGTTAACCGATATGCGCTACGTGGATTGGCTTCAAGGATTTATCGGCTCGGAAACCGAAGTAACCGTGTCGGGAGATGTCATCATCGGCACGCTGAACAAAGTGGGCGAGGGAACCATCACCTTAAAAGTACCGCCGATCATCTATGGCCCGCCAACCGATACCGCCATCATCCCGCTTCGCTCGATTGAATTCGTTCGAATCGTCTCTTCATAAGAATATGTATGCATGGCTCTTGGACCGAACAGAACATGAAAAAGGACCGAAAGTATATCTTTCGGTCCTTTTGTATACCTGCTCGTTTTCGCTAGACAAGGGTCTAGTCTTGTTGTTCTTCAGCATTCTCTTCTTCTTTAATCAAACCCGCAAAGAGAGCATGCACAAACTGCTCCGAATCGAAGGTCTGCAGATCACCCATCTTCTCCCCCAAGCCCACCAGCTTCACCGGCAAATTCAGCTCTTGACGGATCGCGATGACGATTCCGCCCTTAGCCGTACCATCGAGCTTGGTTAACACGAGGCCGGTCACGCCGCTCTTCTCGCCGAACAGCTTCGCCTGGCTCAGCGCATTCTGTCCCGTCGTCGCGTCAAGGACCATCAGCACCTCGTGCGGGGCACTTGGAATTTCGCGTTGAATGACGCGGAAGATTTTGTTCAGCTCTTCCATCAGATTCGTTTTGTTCTGAAGGCGTCCCGCCGTATCGCAGAGCAGGACATCCGCCTGCCGCTGCTTGGCGGCTTGAACCGCATCAAACATGACGGCCGCCGGGTCTGAGCCGGGCTGCTGTTTAATGACTTCAACGCCAACCCGCTCCCCCCATACCTCCAGCTGCTCGATCGCACCGGCCCGGAAGGTGTCTCCCGCTGCGAGCAAAACCTTCTTGCCCTCCTGCTTGTAACGATGCGCCAGCTTGCCAATCGTTGTTGTTTTGCCGACTCCGTTAACGCCCACGAACAAGATGACCGTAATCCCGTCCGGATTCTCCCGCAGCTCGTTGCTGCTGTCATCCCGGAGAAGTCCCATCAGCTTCTCGGACAATACCGGCTGCAAATCGGCAGCGTCCTCGATCCGCCGTTTTTTCACCTCGGCACGAAGATCGTCCATCAGATCCATCACCGTATTGACGCCGACGTCAGCGCCAATCAGAATCTCTTCCAATTCCTCGTAGAACTCCTCATCGATCTTTTTCCGGCGAATCACCAGGTCCGATACTTTCTCGATAAACCCCTTCCGGGTTTTCTCCAATCCGTCGCGGAACTGTTTTGTTACGTTTTCCGTTTTGCTGGAAATGCTCTCTTTTAACCTCTTAAAAAAGCTCATACGTTCCCTCCATGTCGTTTATGTTAAAGTACGTGTTCAAAAAGGTCGGTTTTCAGCACCAAGAAGGTTGGATGAAGCTAGGGACTGAGGAGTGGAGCGTACGTTTTTGGTACGTGAGCACCGGAAGGCCCGGCTGAATTCAAGATTCGATGCCGAGTGCCTTCCTGATTCACTTCGTGATCAAAAACGGGCTTTTTGAACAACCTCTTAAATTAGGCAATCTCCGCTTCCTCATTCTCAAGCTTGACCGATACCAGCTTCGACACGCCGCCTTCCTCCATCGTGACGCCGTACAGCACGTCCGCCTCTTCCATCGTTCCTTTGCGGTGGGTGACCACAATAAACTGCGTTTGTTCAGAGAATTCGCGCAGATACTGGGCAAATCGTACCACGTTCGCTTCATCTAGCGCCGCTTCGACTTCATCAAGCACGCAGAACGGAACCGGCTTCACCTGCAAAATGGCAAACAACAGCGCCATAGCCGTTAATGCACGTTCTCCGCCGGAGAGCAGCTGCAGATTCTGCAGCTTCTTGCCTGGAGGCTGGGCGACGATATCGATCCCCGTCTCAAGCAATCGTTCCGGATCGATCAGGATCAGGTCGGCTCGTCCTCCTCCGAACAGCTTCGTAAACACCGTGCCGAACTCGCGCCGGATGGCATCGAAGGTCTGCTTGAAGCGCTTGGACATTTCATCGTCCATTTCCTTAATGACTTGGTAGAGCGTCGTTTTCGCTTCTACCAGATCCGCCTTCTGCTCGCTCAGGAAGAGGTATCTCTCATTGACGCGCTGGTATTCTTCAATGGCCCCGAGGTTGACGTCCCCCAGGGAAGTGATGGACCGTTTCAAATCACGAACTTCGTTCTGAGCGGCCGTGATGTCTTCCGGAATCGGATACCGCTGCTTGGCAAGCTCGTAGCTCAGCTCATAGTCCTCGCTTAACTTCTTTAATATATTTTCAAGCTCGACATCGAGCCGGTTTACCCCAATCTCGGTCTGGCGCAGCTGATCATCCACGGACCGCAGCTGGGTGCGCTGTTCCTTGGTTTCGCTCTCTTCCAGCTCCAGCTTCCGGCTTAGCGCGCTGCGTGCCGCCCTTTTGAATTCGAGCTGCTGCGTGGCTTCTTCCTTCTTCAGCTTGTACTGGTTCAGATCCTCGATCTGCTTGACGCTCTCGCTTTCGTTCTGACTTAGGTCCGCTTGAACGGAGGCCAGCATTGTGCGGTTCTGCTTCTGTTCCTTCTCATGATTGTCAACATCCGATTGCAGGCGTTTCAGCTGCTCCTCAAGCGAGAAGGTTTCCTGATCCAGCTTTCCTTCGCGAACCTTGAGGGTTGTCAGCTGGCTCTGAAGCTCTTCCTTGGCCGATTCATTTGCTTTTCGGGCAAACTCTGCCGCTTGGATGGCCAGATGGGTGGACTTCTCTTCTTCCTCCAGCTCAGACAGCAGCTTCTGCGCGCGTTCACGGCTTTGCTGAATTTCCTTGGCTTCCTTCTCTTGACTGCTCTTCTCTTCGCCTGCCAGCTCGGCTTGCTCGAGGACGTGCCGCAGCTCATGTTCAAGCTGCTTGCGGTCGCCCGCAGCCTGCTGTTCCTCGATCCGTTTGTCGTCTCCGGCTTTGCGAAGCTCGTCCAGCTTATCTTGAGATTCAACCATTTGATTCCGAACGCCTTCAATGCCCTGCTGGAGCTTCTCCAGCTGCTTCTCGGTTTCCGAAATTTCCTGATCGAGCTGCTCCAGCTGCCGTTTGCGTCCCAGCAGGCTGCTTGTCTTTTTATGCTGACTGCCGCCTGTCATGGAGCCGCCTGCATTGACGACGTCCCCCTCTAGGGTGACAACGCGGAATCGATAGGAGAATCGCGCCGCGATTTTATTCGCTTGCTCCAGGGTCTCGGCGATAACGACATTGCCAAGCAGACTGCCGACGATGTTGCTGTATCTGGAATCATACTTCACCAGCTCGGAGCCAAACCCTACGAACCCGGCCTCCCCTTCCGCCAAGTGCCGGTCGGATGCCGATACGTTCCTTGGACGAATAACGTCCAAAGGCAGAAATGTCGCACGGCCTAACTGGCGCTGTTTCAGGAAGGAAATCGCCTGCCTCGACACGGATTCGTTCTCCATGACGATATGCTGAACCGACGCGCCAAGGGCGGTCTCCATCGCAAGCTCTAGCTTTTCCGGCACGCGAATAAGCTCGGCCACCGCACCATGGACGCCATGGAGCACGGATTTGCGCGAAGCCTTCAGCACTTCCTTAACGCCCAGCATAAATCCGTCAAAATCGTCCTGAAGCTCTTTCATGGTATCGCGCCGTGATATTTGCGCTTCCCGCTTCTGCTCCCATTTCCGAAGGGCTCCCTGCGTCTCCTCCTGCAGTTTCTGCAGGGACTGATACCGCTCGCTTTCGCTGATGTAACCGCTGCGAAGGGCCGCAATTTCTTTGCCGAAACGTTCAATGCTTCGATCGATGCTATCTTTGCGACGAAGCAGATCTTCTTTCAGGGCTTCCCATTTGCCGGATTCCTCCTGCGCCCGGTTCATCCGCCGGTCGAGCGCTTCCTGCTGCTGGTCCGCATACCGGATTTCATTCCGCGCCTGCGCCATTTGGTTCATAAGCTCCAGCAAATTCCCCTTCAAGCTCTCTTCCTGCTGCTGGCTAATACCGCCGGTTACGCCAACCAGCTTCGCTTCTTCTGCCGACAGCTGATCCCGAACCAGGGTAAGCTCCTGCTGCAGATCCTGCAGCTTGCTCTTCATTCTCGCGAGCTCGCCTACACGCTCTTCCAGACGATGTTCGCCCGAGTGCAAGCTTTCTTCCAGCTGCTCGCGCGTACGTTCCAGGTTGCGGCGGCGTTCCTTGAGCACCTCGCCATAACCCTCGCTCTTCTCGAACAGCTCACTGAATTGAAGCAGCTGACTTTGCAGATCCTCAACTTCCTGCTCCAGCTGGCGAAGGGCCGATCGGTCACTCTCCAGCTTGGCATCATGCGCGGATACTACGGTGGATAAGGCAAGCTGCTCTTCCTTCAGCTGTTCAAGCTTGGCATTAGCCTCGCTCCATGAGGTATGTATCTGTTCGATCTGATACACATACAGCGAAATTTCCTTGTGCTTCAGCTCCTCCCGGAGCTCCTTGTAGCGAATCGCCTTCTCGGACTGCTCTTTGAGCGGTCCGATCTGATCCTCCAGCTCGGTGACCAAATCATGGATGCGAAGCAGATTTTGCTCCGTTTCATCCAGCTTGCGCACAGACTCTTTTTTACGAGACTTATATTTAACGATCCCGGAAGCTTCCTCAAAAATCCCCCGGCGATCTTCTGATCGTGTACTCAGAATTTCCTCAATGCGGCCTTGTCCAATGATGGAATAGGCTTCTTTGCCGATCCCGGTGTCCATGAACAGCTCCGTAATATCCTTCAACCGGCAGGACTGCCTGTTAATGAAATACTCGCTGTCCCCGCTGCGGTGCACCCGTCTGGTTACGGTCACCTCGTTAAAATCCAGCGGCAGCACATGGTCCTCATTGTCCAGCGTAAGGGAAACCTCCCCATAGTTGACCGCTTTACGCGCATCGCTTCCGGCAAAGATAATGTCCTCCATCTTGCCTCCGCGGAGGGATTTAGCGCTTTGCTCGCCAAGCACCCAGCGGATCCCGTCGGAAATATTGCTCTTGCCGCTGCCATTCGGACCTACAACGGCCGTGATTCCCCGGACAAACTCCATCTCCGTCTTGTCGGCAAACGATTTAAATCCTGCTAACTCGATCCGTTTCAAAAACATATTCGAACTATCACCTCTCCTGCTATTGTACCACAAGTAGAATCGGCTTCACCGCCGTCTTTGGACGAGGCCCATCAACGTTATAAGCAGCTGTCCCCTTTAACAAAAGACAGACAACGAAAAGAGCAAAAAACAGTCATCCTATCCGGGTCCGGTTATCCGCTTGACTGCTCTTTGCTCTTTGTTTGTCATCACATCAGCGAAGCTTTAGGCATCCGCACGTTTCAGCTGCTTTAAGGCTACCGCCGCTGCCTGCTGCTCGGCTTCTTTCTTGGATCTGCCGCTTCCGCGTCCAAGACATTCGCTTCCCATGTATACCTCCGAGACAAACTCCCGCTCATGCGCCGGTCCTCGCTCTTCTACGATACGATATTCCAGTGCGCCCATGCCGTGATGCTGGGTCAGTTCCTGAAGCTCGGTCTTATAATCGCTCATCTGCGGTCGACCGTTGACGGTCACCGTAGGGAAGACGTGGTCGCTCAAAAACCGGCGAACCGCTTCCAATCCCTGATCCAAATAAAGCGCCCCCACAAATGATTCGAATACGTCCGCAAGAAGTGCCGGGCGGGTTCGACCGCCCGTCATTTCCTCTCCTTTGCCTAGCAGAACGTATCGTCCAAAGTCCAGACTTACAGCAAATTGCACCAGGGAGGGCTCGCATACGATAGCGGCCCGCAGCTTGGTTAATTCGCCTTCCGGACGGTCCGGAAAAAGGTTGTACAAGAATTCGCTGACCGTCAGTTCCAGAACGGCGTCTCCGAGAAATTCAAGTCGCTCGTTGTCCTGGCTCTGACTGAAGCGATGCTCGTTTACATAAGATGCGTGGGTAAAGGCCTGCTTCAGCAGCATTGCATTGCGAAACTGGATTTGAAGTTTATGCTGTAACTGCTTCAGATCTCCACTCAACACACTGTCCCCTTACTCGGCGTATTTTTTCAGGATAATCGTGGCATTATGCCCGCCAAACCCGAACGAATTGGACATCACGACATCCAAATCGGCTTTACGCGGGTGATTCGGCACGTAATCCAGATCGCACTCCGGATCCTGATCCTCCAGGTTAATCGTCGGTGCAATGGTCTGGTTCTTCAAGCTCAATCCGCAGATAACCGCCTCGACACCGCCGGCGGCCCCAAGCAAATGACCTGTCATCGACTTGGTCGAGCTCACGGCCACTTTGTATGCATGGTCGCCAAGAGCCATCTTGACGGCCTTCGTTTCCGAGCGGTCACCCACCGGCGTAGAAGTCCCGTGAGCATTAATGTAATCCACGTCTTCCGGCGCAATGCCTGCGTCGCGGATCGCCATCTTCATGCAGCGGGCTGCCCCGTCCGGATCCGGCTCGGTAATGTGATGGGCATCGGCGCTAAGGCCGTAACCAACCACCTCGGCGTAGATCTTGGCTCCGCGTTTCAACGCGTGCTCAAGGGATTCGATGACGAGCACGCCGGCACCTTCACCCATGACAAAACCGTCGCGGCCGGTATCGAATGGCCGGCTGGCCTTCTCCGGCTCGTCATTGCGGGTCGACATTGCGCGCATAGCGCAGAAACCAGCCATCCCCGTCGGACGAATGGTCGCCTCCGCCCCGCCGCAGATCATGACGTCGGCATCGCCGCGCTGAATCAGGCGATAGGAATCGCCGATCGAATGCGTTCCGGTAGCACAAGCCGTCACTTGGGTGGTGTTCGGCCCTTTGGCTCCCAGATTGATGGACATTTGGCCTGAGGCCATGTTGGCGATCATCATCGGAATAAAGAAGGGGCTTACACGTTTCGGGCCTTTTTCCAGCAGGATGTTATGCTGATCCTCCCAGGTTCCCAAACCGCCGATACCCGATCCGATGGAAACGCCGACCCGCTCTGCATCGGCATTCACGCCGATATCAAGACCGCTATCCTCCAGCGCCTTCGAACCAGCCGCCACAGCTAGCTGCACAAATCGGTCCATCTTGCGGGCTTCCTTGCGGTCCATGTAATCCTCCGGGTTGAAATCCTTCATGGACGCAGCGATCTGCGTGGTGTAATCACTCACGTCAAACGCTTCGATTCGGGATACGCCGGACTTGCCTTCCATCAAACTGTTCCAGAATGTATCAAGATCTTGACCAAGCGAGGTCATGACTCCCATTCCTGTTACAACGACTCTTTGTTTCAAACAGACTCACCTCTATGTGGACTGCCCGTCCATCTATGAAACCGCAAGGACTCAAGATGAACCAAGGCAGTAATAATCTATCACTTGTTAGAACTAAAGCTTTGATTGAATGTGGAGAAGTCCCGCCTTGCTAAAGAACGGGACTTAACTGTAATGACTTAGGTATGAGATTGTATGTAGTTTACAACTTCACCTACGGTCGTAATTTTCTCCGCATCTTCATCAGAGATCTCCATATCAAACTCATCTTCCAACTCCATCACCAATTCAACTACATCGAGAGAATCAGCTCCAAGGTCGTCTTTGAAAGATGCTTCTAATGTTACGTCGGCTTCGTCAACACCCAGGCGGTCGATAACGATGCGTTTTACGCGTTCCAATACATCGGACATCCGGCTCACCTCCTCTTGGTCATTATACGAGATATGACTTCAAATTGCCATAGAAGGCATTTGAAAACGATTTAGCGCCCGGCGCGTCAAGCGCCGGAACAGCAGCGGCTCTACATGTACATGCCGCCATCCACATGCAGCACCTGTCCAGTCATATAAGACGCGCTGGAAGATGCTAGAAAAGTCACCACGCCGGCAATCTCTTCCGGCTGGCCAAGACGGGCCAGCGGAATTCCGCCAAGCAGGCCTTCGCGCATGTCCTCGGGAAGTTCACGGGTCATGTCGGTATCGATAAATCCTGGCGCTACCGCATTTACCGTAATGCCACGGGAAGCCAGCTCCCTCGCGGCTGATTTGGTCAGACCGATGACGCCGGCTTTGGCCGCGACATAATTGGCCTGTCCCGGATTGCCAAGCGCTCCGACAACGGAGGATATGTTGATAATGCGTCCATAGCGCTGCTTCATCATGGGACGCGTCACCGCTTTGAGGCAATTGAATACCCCTTTCAGATTCGTTTCGATCACCTGATCGAACTCCTCTTCCTTCATGCGCATGATTAGATTATCTCTAGTAATCCCCGCATTATTCACCAAGATATCAATTCGACCAAAAGTCTCTAACACCTGCTTAACCATCGCATCGGCTTCCTCGGTCCGTCCGACGTTGGATTTAACCGCGATCGCCGAAACGCCCTTTGCGCGAATCGCCTCCACAACCTCGGTTGCGGCCGCTTCGCTTCCTGCATAATTGACAGCAACGTTCGCGCCCAGATCGGCAAGTGCGAGGGCAATGCTCCGGCCGATTCCTCGGGAAGCACCCGTAACAAGCGCAGTCTGTCCTTTTAGAGCTTCACTCATACCTGTTCCTCCTTTCCAGAGTGATCCGGTTGGCATCAAAAGCTGTTTAAACAACCGTCTCCAAATTATTGACGCTCTCCAGACTATTCACATTCATGACTTTGACGGATTTATCAATTTTCTTGATCAAACCGCTGAGAACGCTGCCGGGACCAATCTCAACGAAGGTGTCCACGCCTTGAGCGATCATCCACTCCACGCTGTCATGCCACAGCACAGGGGAATAGACCTGCTCCACCAGCAAACCGCGGATGGCAGCCGCATCTTCCACCGGACGCGCCGTCACGTTGGCAACCACCGGTACGGAAGGTGCGTTGAATGAAGCCTGCTCCAGTTTGCCGGCCAGACGCTCAGCCGCCTCCTTCATTAAGGAAGAATGGAAGGGGCCGCTGACTTCCAGCGGGATGGCCCGCTTGCCGCCGGCTTCCTTGACTCTTTCTGCAGCAGCTGCAACGCCTTGAGCCGAACCGGAGATGACGATTTGCCCCGGGCAGTTCATGTTCGCAAGCTCTACGACATGCCCCTCTGCCGATATGCCCTTGCACAGCTCGGCCAGGGCCTCCCGGTCTGCGCCGAGAACGGCTGCCATGGCGCCTTGTCCTCCGGGAACGGCAGCTTCCATGTATTCGCCGCGTGCTCTAACGATCGACACGGCTTCTTCGAACGAGAGCACGCCTGCGCACACAAGCGCACTGTACTCGCCCAGGGAATGGCCAGCAACGTAATCCGGCACGATTCCTTTGCCGCGAACGGCTTCCAGATAAGCCATGCTGGTTGCGAGCAGAGCCGGCTGCGTGTTGACGGTTTGCTTCAAATCTTCATCAGGGCCATTAAAAATAATGGAGCTGAGCGGAAATCCAAGCTGAGCATCCGCGGTTAGAAATAAATCGCGTGCGGAAGGAACCGCATCATAGGCGTCTTTTCCCATTCCGACGGACTGAGCGCCCTGACCCGGAAATATAAATGCTGTTTTACCCAAAATCGTTGGCTCCCTTCTCTTCTTTCACTAGTCCTGTTAAATCCATTCGGTTTACCAGATGAGTACGGAGGAACCCCATGTCAATCCGCCGCCAAAACCAACCATCAGCACCTTGTCCCCTTCTTTCAGGCGGCCGGACTCCTGGGCTTCCACGAGCGCCAGCGGCACGGAAGCGGCCGAGGTGTTGGCATACTTGTCAACATTGATGACGACCTTCTCCTCCGGAAGCTCCAATCGCTCCATGGCCGACTTGATAATCCGGATGTTCGCTTGATGAGGAACGAATAAATCAATATCTTTCTTGTCGATGCCTGCTTTGGATAAGACGGCTTCCGTGGCAGTGCCCATGACCCGCACCGCAAACTTGAACACTTCGCGGCCGTTCATGTAAATGTAGTGTTTGTTGGTGTTAATCGTTTCAGCAGACGCCGGCAATCTCGAGCCGCCTGCCTCGATATACAGATGGGCCCCGCCCGCGCCTTCCGCGCCCAGATCAAAGGCCTGGAATCCGCGGCCTTCCGGCACTTCGCCGACGATCGCCGCTCCGGCGCCGTCACCGAACAGGACGCAGGTGTTGCGGTCGGTATAGTCGGTAATCCGGGACAAGCAGTCCACCCCGATGACCAGGGCGTTGTTGTACATGCCCGTTTTCACGAAGTTGGTGGCAGTGGCCAGGCCGTATACAAATCCCGAGCAGGCCGCGGACAGGTCAAATGCCGCTGCTTTCTTGGCTCCAAGCCGATCCTGGAGCAAACAAGCGGTCGATGGAAAGAACATATCCGGCGTAATGGTCGCCACAATAATCAATTCCAGATCCTCAGCCTGCATGCCGGCGGATTTCAACGCATTCACAGCAGCGTGATAAGCCAAATCCGAAGTCGCTTCGTTCGGCGCGGCAATATGCCGCTCGCGGATTCCCGTCATCGAGACGATCCATTCGTCGCTAGTATCTACCATTTTCTCTAAATCGCTATTGGATAAAATCTTTTCAGGCACGTATTTGCCTGTGCCAATAATACCGACCGGACGCAAATTGTTCATTTCCTCACTCACTTCCCGCTGATTTCATTCGAAATACTCTCTACCAACCGGTTCTGCAGCGCCGTACGCGCTTGACGAACCCCATTCTTGATGGCGTTCGCATCCGACGAACCGTGGCTCTTGACAACCAGGCCGCCCAGACCAAGCAGCGGCGCACCGCCGTGCTCCTTATAATCGAGCGTCGATTTCAAGCTGCGAAGCTCCGGCATCATCAACGCGGCCGCCATCTTGGTCTTAAGGGACTTGCCGAACTGCTCCTTCAACAGCGAAAAGAGTGCACCGGCTGTTCCTTCAATCGATTTTAACAGAATATTGCCCGAGAACCCGTCGCAAACGAGCACGTCGCAAACGCCGTTCATGACATCGCGCGACTCCACATTGCCAACAAAATGAATAGGCAATTCCTCAAGCAACGGATATGCGTGCTTCGTCAATTCATTGCCCTTGCCCGGCTCGGTACCGACATTTAACAGCCCGACGCGAGGTTTGGCGATACCGTGCACTTTCTCGCGATACAGGCTGCCCATCAGCGCATACTGCTGTAAATGCTCCGGCTTCGAGTCCATATTCGCTCCGAGGTCCAAGGCGAGCATCCCCTTGCCGTCGAGCGTCGGAATCATAGGGGCCAGCGCAGGGCGCTCAATCCCTTTCATCCTGCCCACGACGAGCAATCCGGTCGTCATGAGCGCCCCCGTGTTGCCCGCCGAGATCATGGCATCCGCTTCGCCTTCCCGAATCATCCGCCCAGCCACAACCATCGACGCATCCTTCTTCCGGCGCACGGCCTTAACGGGCTCATCCTCCGCTTCGATGACTTCGCTCGCATGAACCACCTTCAGATTGGACGGCTTGTCCTTCAGAAGGGCTCCAATCCGGGCCTCATCCCCGACGAGGATGATCTCGGTGTCGCTCCATTCCCGTGCGGCAATCAGCGCGCCGTCGACGTTGCTCTGGGGGGCATTGTCCCCGCCCATCGCATCAACCACAATTCTCATGCCAAATTTCCCCCTTCACTTATGTCATTCTCCTGCAGATCGGTAGATTACGAAATTTCCCTGAAACACCATTTCATCAGCGACATAAGTAAACACTTCCACCTTGGCCTTCCCCTTCTGGCCGGCAATGGACCTGACGTAGGCTTTGGCAATGCATTTCTCGCCGAGGCGCACCTGTCTCAAAAACCGTATATCCGCTGAAGACGTCAAAGCGATTTCTTCATTGATCACGGCAATGGCAAGCGAATTGGCCTGAGCGAACACATAATGTCCGCGGGCAATCCGCGTTTTGCTGAAAACATGTTCCTCACGGATTTCAAATATCGATATTCCGCTCTTGTCCAACTGCAGGTCAACGACATCCCCGATCACCTCTTCAAGCGACAAGGAACGAACCTGGTCATAGGAATGCTCCGCCATCTGCTTCATTCGCTCACGGAGCTCCGGGATGCCCAGTTCCATACGGTCGAGGCGTATCGTTTGAATGCTTACTTTAAGCTGGCGAGTCAACTCGCGGTCCGTAACAAAGGGATTCTCGTCGATCAGCTGAATCAGCCGCTGGTGACGGTCTTTCTTGGATAAACGATCGATGACGAAACAACTCCTTCTGCCGCTATGGTAGCCGCCAATCTTCAAACATACTTATATGTAAATTAGTCGCAAATATTAGAACCTGGTACTAATGTTAAGTATAAATCATGTCACGTTAAAAAGAAAGAGGGACTTCAGACAAAAAAAATAGCACCTCACCAAAGATGAAGTACTACTTATTTAGAAACTATTGTTTGATGATCTCTCTTGCTTTATACGTTCCGCACACTTTACATACGCGATGAGCAAGCTTCAATTCACCACATTGCTCGCATTTCACCATGCCTGGCACAGCCAGCTTAAAATGAGTACGACGCTTGTCACGACGTGTTTTGGACGTTCTACGTTGAGGTACTGCCATGTTCCCACCTCCTTATCAATTCAACCCGCTGAACACGGGTGCCATATCCATCATCATTTAAAGAAGTCCTTCAGTCCGGCTAGCCTAGGATCGATCACTTCCGTATCGCAGTCGCAGGCGCCTTCATTCAGGTCCTTGCCGCAATTCGGGCAGAGTCCCTTGCAGTCGGCTTTGCAAACCGGAGCTAGCGGCAGGTGGAGCAGAAATGCTTCTTCTACATAGGGAGTGAGATCCACACTCTCACCCTGCACGTATGTAGTATCGTCATCCTCATCCTGAACCACAGATTCAGGATCTTCCACCGGCTGGAACACTTCATGAAAAGGGATGTGCACGTGCTCGCTGATCGGCTTCAGGCAGCGGGAGCAATTCATCTCCAGCTCGCCTTCTAATCGTCCGCGAACATCCACCGAACCGGTAACCGACGGAGTTGCTTTCAAATCCACGTCTAATGGCTTAACCGCAACAATATCCTTCCGGTCCTTAATGGCATTGCTTACATCCACGGTTTGATGGAACTGTAACGGTTGATCGCTGGTTGTCAATTTACGAAATTGAATTAGCATATCCATCACTCCAAACAAACAAAGATTATTATACCGATTCCCAGAGAGTTTTGTCAACAGGATAACCCTAACAACCTCTATATTGTTACCCGATATTTCTCTTCATACTACCAGAATTATAACACTCCCGGGAGGGGCGCTTATGGTTGCAGGAACGTCATGCAATTATGTTATATTCTAATCAAGGAGTTGAAACGAATGAAAACGGTTGGCATAGTCGTTGAATATAATCCCTTACATAACGGTCATGTACTGCATTATCGCAGTTCCAAAGAAGTATCGGGGGCAGATGCCGTCGTCGCGGTGATGAGCGGTCCGTTTCTCCAGCGAGGCGAACCTGCCATCGCTAGCAAGCGCGCTCGGGCGGAAATGGCCCTTGCCATGGGCGTTGACCTGTGCCTCGAGCTGCCGGTAACCTATGCCGTGCAGCCTGCGGAATGGTTCGCGTTCGGTGCGGTAGCCATTCTGGAAGCTACAGGGGTCGTGGACTGCCTTTCCTTCGGATCCGAAAGCGGGACGCTGGAGCAAATCTTGCCGTTGTCCCGTTCGCTCGCAAACGAATCCGGCGAGCTTCGATCCGAAATCGAAAAGCGCCTCCGGGAAGGCATGAACTTCCCATCTGCCTACGGCGCTGCCGCCGCTGTCCTTTTCGGTGAATCCGGTCCTGCAACGGCAACGACAGAGCTGCAAGAGCTGCTCACGCAGCCGAACAACTCCCTGGGGCTGCACTATCTGATCGCACTCCAGCGCCTCGGCAGCCGCATTACGCCCTATACCATTCCAAGAGTAAGCGCACATTACCACGATCCGCTGCCGGGAACGTCATCCATTGCCAGCGCAACCGCCATCCGGAACATTATTCTGTCACAAGGCTTGGAAGCGGCCAGACCCTATATGCCGGAATTCACGTACGACATCATGGAACGGGAAATCAAGAGCGGACTAGCTCCGGTCCATTGGGAGCAGTTTCGCCAGCCGCTGTTCCAAGCTCTGCTCACGCATACACCCGCTCAGCTTGAAAGCTTCCTCGAAGTAACCGAGGGCTTGGAGCATCGTGTTCAGCGCTCGCTATCGCAGCTGGAACAGCCGACGGTTGACGCCCTTCTGGAAGCCTTGAAGACCAAGCGCTATACGCGTACCAAGCTTCAACGCATGCTGATGCACATCATGCTGAATCATGACAAGGCATCGATGAATCGTGAAGAGCTCGCCAAAGGTCCGGGATATATCCGGGTCCTGGGCTTCAGCGAGACGGGGCGTTCGCTGCTGAAACGAATGAAGCGAAGCGCTTCACTCCCCGTCATTCATCAGCCGGCTAAGCTGGAGCATCCTCAGCTGGAGCGTGACCTGGCGGCAGCCGCCGTCTATGCTAACGGGCAACCCAGGCCCCAAATCGGAAACTACTACAGCGATTACCTGCTGCCGCCGCTCACCCCTTAGGCGGCAGCTCCTCCAAATAATCCACGGCATCCTGCAGGTCATCGACCGGGATCAGCTTCATATCCGTTTTGATCCGGTCCGCGCGCTTTTTGGCCTCATCGTAATTTTTTTGAGGCACAAAAAAGATATCGGCTTCCTTCCGGTCGGCAGCCACGATCTTGTGCTTCACGCCGCCAATGGGGCCTACGGCGCCTGATTTATCGATGGTACCCGTTCCGGCTACCCGGTAACCCTTGCTTAAATCCCCTTCGGTAAGCTGATTATAAATCTCAAGGGTGAAGATCAGTCCGGCTGACGGTCCTCCGATGTTGGTATTCGCAAAGTGAATGGTGTGATCGGGATCAGCCGGCTCCACGTTCTGCATCGTGGCAATCATGACGCCTAATCCCGGACGCTCCGCGCCGGTCTTCTCATCCTTTATACTTACAAGCTTCACCTGTTCCTTCACGGTTTTCCCCTTGCGTTCAAGCTCCACGGAAACCTCTTCTCCGATGCTTTTCCCGCTTAACAGGCTGGCGATCTTCTCATTATCCTCTGCAGGCTGACCATCGATCTTGATCAATTTATCGCCAGGCCGAAAATGCTCGGCATTGGCCGAATTCTCGGAGATCGACATCACGAAGACGTAAGCGGGCTCGATCCTGTAATCGATTCCGGCCTCCTGATAAGCGGCTTCCATCGCGGAAGACTGTGAAGAATTCATATAATACACTTGCGTGGCCGCATACTCGTCCTTGCTCTGATCGCCCATTTTTTCGGCCTTCTTCACGACCTCTGCATTAGGATTAAACGCGGACAGCATTAACAAAGCCATATTGGCATAGCTTGCCGACACGGTAGTCATCATGAACGTACCCTCTTCCGCCGGATCGCCCTTCTCGACATTGATCATGGGACGAACCTCTTCGGCACTCCCGGGCTGGTATACAAGATAAGGGGTCGGCATATAAACGACAACGTACAGCATGACCCCGACCAGCAACAAATACAGCGCAATTTTTAAGCCATTCGGTTTTACGGACTTCTTCATGGTTTTCCTTCCCTCCGCCTCATATATCCAGCCTTCCACCAAGTTTGGTCTGACGGTTGTCTCCTCTGCATAAAGTTGTACTAGCCATGTTTACGCCGAAAGGAGATTCCTTATGAATAAAGACAACGCCGTCAAGTCATCCAACGGACTGTGGAACACCATTCTTCTCGGTGCCGCCGCGTTCCTGCTTGTACTGGCCGTCGTCAGCGCGCCCGAACCCGCCTTCCAAGCCACCCTGCAAGCACTCAAGCTGTGGTGGAATATCGTATTTCCATCTTTGCTGCCTTTTCTCGTGCTGGTTGAAATACTCATCGCTTACGGCTGGGCCCACGGGGTTGGCGTACTGCTGGACCCTATGATGAAAAAAATATTCAAACTCCCCGGTACTGGCGGCTGGGTTCTTATAACAGGAATGACAGCCGGGTTCCCGGCAGGCGCTCAGGCCGCGGCCGGCATGCATAAACAAGGCGAGCTCCGTGCCGTTGACGCCGGCAGGCTTGCCGCTTTGGCCCATTTTTGCAATCCGATGACCATCCTCGTTGTCATCGGAACCGGCCTGCTGCATAAACCGGAAGCCGGTTATCTGCTGCTGATCGTCCACTGGATATCCGGCCTGCTGGCCGCATGGACATTCAGTCTATTCAGCAAATCGCCCTCTGCAGAAGCCGGGAAGCAGGGCGCACCCGTCGATAATGACCGGATGAACGAATGGGCGAAGCGTCCGATTCTTCGACGGGCAGCCTCCGCCGCGCTGGACGCCCATCGACGGGATGGGCGAAGCTTCGGCAAACTCCTTGGCGAATCCGTTACCCGTTCGGTGCAGACCTTAATGATGACGGGCGGCTTTATCTTGTTCTTCGCCGTTCTTACTAGAGTATTGACCGGCCAGCTGCTGCCCCAGCTTCCATCCTATCTTGTGCCAGGGATATTGGAAGCCCATCTGGCCGCCCAATCGATCAGCTCCTCGGTGTTTCAAGCAGGGGCTCTGCAGCTGGCAGTCCTGTCCGCCGCACTGGCATGGAGCGGAATCAGCGCCCATCTGCAAAGCCTGTCGCTGATGCGGGAAGCCGGTCTCTCCTGGCGTTACTTTATGGCAAAGCGATTCCTGCATTCGATACTCGCCTTTGTCATTACATTGGCCATATGGAAACCGGTCAGCACCCTTTCCGCTGGCATCGTGCCGGCATTCCGAACGGAACCGATCGATCATGCCGATACGGAACAATTCTTCAATTTTTGGAGCGGACTGCCTTCTTTCCTGCAGGTTCAAGGCATGATCTGCTTGTTATTAATAGCGGCTTTCTGGCTGTGCTCCCGTTTTATCGGGCGTGATCCCCGCTGAATTTGCGGCGCAACGCCGCATCGACCTCGGGGCTGACCAAATCTGTAGTGTCGCCGTTAAAATGCGCGATTTCCTTCACAAGACTGGAACTCAAGAACGAATATTTCGGATGCGTCATCATAAAGATGGTCTCCGCATCCGGATTCAGCTTATGGTTGGTGGATGCCAGCTGAAGCTCATATTCAAAGTCGGTCACGGTCCGGATCCCGCGTACGATGACCTGGGCGTTCTTCTGACGGATATAGTTCGCCAAAAGGTCGCGGAAGCTGTCGATTTCCACATTCGGCAGATGCGCGGTCGCCTGTCTCAGAAGGTCCTTACGCTCGTCCACCGTGAAGAGCGGGTTCTTGCTTAAATTATTGAGAACGGCCACGATCAGCAGATCAAACTGCTTCGAAGCACGTGTGATGATGTCCATGTGTCCCATGGTGACCGGATCAAAACTTCCCGGGTATACGGCAACGCGGTATGTACTAGTATTCTCATTTGTCATCGTGTAATTCCTCCTCATCAAGCTCCGTCGCTTGATCTTGCGCTGTGTCATAACGGTATATCGATATGGCGGTTTCGCCGTATTTCGCGGTTCGGATACAATGAAAATCGCCAAATTCCTCAGCATAATTGTAACTTGATTCGTATTCCAATACCACCAAGGCTGAATCCTGCAGCAGCCCTCGCTCGGCCATATCCAGCATCAGTTCATCGCCGTTCTTGAACCTGTACGGCGGGTCCAAGAAGACCAGATCGAAGCCATAGCCTCGCTTTTCAAGCGCTTTAAGCGCCCGTGCCGCATCGTTGCGATATACCTCTGCGCTTTCCTCAAGCCGGGCCGCTTTCAAATTATCCTTGATCGTGCTAATGCTTTTCGGCTCCACATCAACAAAAACAGCACGATCCATCCCCCGGCTTAACGCCTCAATGCCAAGGCCTCCCGTGCCTGCGAACAGGTCAAGCGCGATTCCTCCCTCAAAGTAAGGGCCGATCATACTGAATATGGATTCTTTCACTTTATCCGTCGTCGGACGGGTGCTTGTACCCGGCACGCTTTTGAGCGGCCGGCCTTTTGCACTTCCGGATACTACTCTCACTGCTTCATTCACCCGTTTCATTATCTATAAATTAGATGCCCAGACAACGCCATGGACAGTGATTATCGTAACACAATCATCCCATATATGAAAAATGAAACGTAACAGCTCCCAACTTTTTTTCAGAGCAAGGTATATTTCTGCACCAGCCGGGCATCCTTGAAATATCGACATCAATGAATGTCGTAGACAACCGCGGAGAAGACTTACGTTTCCCCATAAGCTCTTCGTCCGGTTTCTCCTCTCCCATGAGGGAGTCACTTCGGTGGCTCCCGAACAAAAGCCCTGTAATATCAACATTCTGTTACGGGGCTTTTGTTCTTTTTTTATGTTCAGCCGCCAACCAAGTTGAGTGGCATTGTGTCATGTCAATCTGTTCCTTCCAATCAGACGAAGCACTTACCTGTGTAAAAAGCATAACCAATCCCTCTCAGCGAACGTTCTAACAATAAAGGGCATGGTGGGGGGAACACGTGATGAACCTGTTTTTATATGCAGGATTGGCTTGCCTGGCGATTGCAGGGCTTCTATCCGGAGCGTTTATTACTACGGATTACCAACAAAGAGACTACTTCTTTACTGAACCCCAGGACGACCGCGCATCCAGGGAGAAAGTATCCATGTGGTTCTTACTAGCGGGTTTTGTATTTCTTGCGGTCGCCGGTATTGTGTATTTGTTCCGCTAAGTTGACATTGTGAACATTTACTGCACTCTCCGCCGCGGACGAGTAAAGGCACAGAAGCATCTGTCTCTAGGGGAGGTTCTGATTCATGAATTTTTTTGTTAGCCATGAAGATACAGGAGTAGAACGAACGAAAATGAAATATGCCTTGATCGTTTTAATCTCGGTTCTTACGTTCAGGAAACTCGCCAAAATCGAAACGTTGAAGAATGATTTATATGCGGCTCTATTGCTGTTGAAGGGAACTGATCTTACTTAATCAAGTTTCTGCCACCTATATTCCCCTCGGTAGTCCCTTAACTAAACTCCATTAGGTCGAGACAGTTCATCGAACTATCGCGAATTCAACCGGACAAGACGTCCCCGGATATCGGTGGGCGTTTTTTTGTTCCTTTTTAATCAACGCTCCCCTAAATCTTGCAGGAATAACGCCTATTTTGTCGAAAACAATGAGGTTGTTTGAAAATTATTCCTATTTGTACAGTGAAGAGAGGTCATGTAAGTGAAAAGAACGTTGTATGTTCTCCTGTTGTTCAGCATGCTCGCAGGGCTTGGTTTTGCAGGGACGACGCAAGACATCGCTTCTGCCGACGGGGCCGAGCTCCGGATCCAAGACATTGCCGGAAGAAACACCTATCTGATGAGCGACGGCTCCATGTGGTCCCTGATTGACGGGCGCCACGCCATTCGAACACCAGGTAACGTCGCAGCCATCAGCGGTTATGAATACGGCGGCATCGGCATGACGCAGGAGGGCCGCTTAGTAGAGTGGGACATCGGCAAGGGGCCCCAGGTCGTTCCGGGAACAAGCGGCGTGAAGCAGATAGCCGGTTCCTACTGGCTGAAGTCGGACGGTACCGTATGGGCCGGCGATGAAAAAGCGAAGAACCTCAGCGGCATATCGCTGATCTCCAATGCGGATCAGGAATTCGCTGCATTATCCTCCAATGGAGAGCTGCTGCTCCAGGATAACTACAAAAAGGGGCAGTTCAAAAAGCTCGGGATCGTGGAAAACCCGGCAGCCGTCAAATCCATGACGGTACACAGCGGACGCGTTGCCCTGCTGCATGACAACGGCGACGTTGTCGTGTACGAAACGTCCAACTTCGACGATAACGGGCGGATCATACCGGTTACCGTGGCCCAGAATGCAGCTCATATCGTCTATGCATCGAGTGAGCCGACGGATCTTCTCATTGTAACGCTCCAGGACGGAAGCGTATGGACTACCGGCGAGTATAAAGACCGCTGGAAACTCAAAGAGCAGATTACCGGACTTAGCGGGATCGTAAAAACATCCATCTATGGGGATGCAAAGGATTTGTCGGAAGGCTTTTATGCGCAGCGGAGTGATGGGAGCTGGGTACATCATAAGGAGGGACAGAATAAGAACATCGATGTACCGGTAGTCAAGAATTTGTCCGTTGCCATATCCGATGCGACGCCTTATGTAGGAGAATCGCTGGAAGTGAGCATCCAGGAAACCTATACGAACGGGGCGAAAATCAAGGTACCGGTTAAAGACGCCGTCATCGATATCGAGAAGCCGTATTTGTTGAGTATGCAGAAGAATGGGATGCTGAAATCTGCCGGCGTTGGCAAAACGCAGATTACGGTAAGCTCCGGCGGCCAGTCCAAATCGGTGACGGTATCGTCCAGCCTGCGCAACAATTTGAAATATGCAAAACAGGTCAACGGCAACGTCATGATACCGTCTAAATCCGTCATCCAGGCACTGGGCGGCACCTACTCGGCTAAAAACGGAAGCGTGGAGGCGAAGTTCGGCCAGACCCTGCTTTCGTTCAAAGCAGGCAGCAACCAGGCCAAGCTGAATGAAAGCACCATCCGACTCAAAGCCGCACCCGTGAACGACAAGGGCGAGCTGCTCATTCCGGCCTCCGTGTTATCCGATGCTCTGGGAGCTAAAACCACCTGGGATGCCAAGTGGAAGCAAGCGCAAATCTCCCTCGGCGCGGATGCGGCCATGACCGTCGTCTCCAGCGAAACGGCTGGATTGATCAAAAAAGCGATGCAGGGCAATTTGGTTAAGTATATCGGCCGAACGTATTGGGTGAACGAATTCGAAGATTTGGAACGCTTCTCGAAATTGACCGTTACCGACATTTTGCCTGACGACAAGGGCGAATTCAACGTAATCTTCAAATCGGCAACGGGGAAAACTATAAAAAGTTATCCTATGCGGTCTTCGGAAGTGACGCAGCTGTTTGCGGACCGTTCCTCGTTACTAACTTACGATCCCTATAAAAAACACAAATGGTCCGCTTCCGTCTGGAAGCAGATCAAAGCCGGGCAGGTTTCCCTCGGCATGACGAAAGAGCAGGTACAGCTTTCATGGGGGAACCCGGCTGCCAAAGACATTACCTCCGGCGGCGGAAAAACCATTGAAACTTGGGGGTACTCCAATTTCAATATCGTATCTTTCGTAAACGGGAAAGCCATATTGATCATGATGTAGCATGAAGGAGACACAAATTAATAAAGCTCGTTATTCATAAAAAAGACCGTCCTAAGAAGCAGCAATGCCTCTTAGGGACGGTCTTTCCTTGTGACTGCTCATGGTGCCTGGTATTCTCTTATTGATTCATTGGTTTTGTTCGCTCAAAAGATGGATTAGATAAATGCGCGAGTAATGATCACCAACAAGATGAACAATACCAAAATAGCACCTACAGAAGAGCCATATCCATAGCCGCCGCCGTAGCCTTCTCCTACTCCGCTCACAACAATCCCTCCTTTTTTGAACATACCACATGTTATGTCGTTTCCGCTAAAATGAACTGGGCTGCCGCCTGTTCGCGATAAGAATAGTGAACCCGCCCAAATGCGCGCATCTGCGGGTCTCTATACGCCGATGTTCCATGATTCCCATATGAAAGAGGCGTGGTGGAACCGTCGTTCAACCACGCCTCACTATAATTACTGTATTTTCTGCAGCTGCGGAACCTGTACTTTCTCATTCCGTTCGTTGTCATGGTCTGGATGCACGATTCGTCTGCGGCGATCGACCAAGCCTTCTTCTCCCAGCTCCCGATATTTGCGCATCCACACTTTCAGCCGTCCGATGTCTGATATTTGTAAGGCGGATGCCACTTCTTTCTTCGTCATGCCTTCCAGCCGCATGGCGACTGCCTTTTTCTTTGTTTCGAAACTGTAATGATGGAATGTCTGTCCCTTTTTCGCCATGATTATCACCTCTTTACTACCTATATCGGTTATCACCTGGCTACTTTCAATACCTGCGACCTATTCCGACATGCGCATCCTTTTAAGGTCTATAGAACCGACTGCATTTCCCCCTAAATAAATCCATGATATGGTATAATTTGGGCTAATACATTACAAGGAAATAGAGGGATTTATTTGTTTAAACTCATTGTTTTCGGATTTTTGTTTTACATTTTCGGCAATCCGATAACGGCGATTCTGGTGCTGCTTCTTATCGTGTACGTGCTGGATCGCCGTTTTGTCGGGGTATTTCCCAGTGTGACGAAGCCGTTCAAGCGTGCAAGGGCTATATCCAAGCTGCGCAGACAGATTGCGGTCAGCCCCAGCGACGTATCATCCCGGCACGAGCTTGCCCGATTGCTGCTGGAGCGTCGCAAGTATGGAGAGGCCCTAAAGCTCCTGGAAACCATGGAATCCAGTTTAGAGGATTCCGCCGAATTCTGGGACGATATCGGAAGCGCGCGTCTGCATACCGGCAGCATCGCTCAGGGAGAGGCGGATATCGTCCGGGCCCTTCAAATCAATCCGAGGGTCAAATATGGCCGGCCTTACCTTAGGCTTGCCGAGGCGTTTCGGGATTCGGATCGTGAGAAGGCACTCCACTATTTGGAGCAGTTCCATGCCATCCACTCTTCCTCCAGCGAAGCCTTTTATTTGCTGGGGTATATGTATCAATCGCTGGGAAGGGCCGAAGATGCCAAGAAATCCTATCAGGAATCGATGGACGTGTATCGCTCGCTGCCCAAATACAAAAAACGGCAGGAACGCAAATGGGCGGTTCGAAGTTGGTTCAGGAACTTATTCTAAGCGTTAATAATGGCTTAAACCAAAAGGACGTCCGTTAGAGGTCATGGGACCCGGGGACGTCCTTTTTTTGATGAGAATTTCCGTTTCTTATGCAAGTGGCTTGTACCCAAGCCGGTTTAACTGTTCCGCGATCACCCGGTACCCTCGGCCATTCGGGTGTAAACCGTCCACCGACATCAGTTCCTTCTCTCGGCCAGAAAATTGTGCGTAAATATCCGCAACGCGAAAATAGCCGTCGCTCAACCCCATCAAATGCCGATTGAACCGAATCACGTATTCCGTTGCCTCCGTCCAGGCCGGATATGGATTATACAGACCGATAGCGCGAATAAAATAAGGCTTGCTGGCCGGTGACTTTATTTTGCGGATATGTTTGACGATATTAGCCACATGGTTCTGGCATCGATACAAGGCGGTGTCCAGCACCTCCCGATTCGGTCGACCTCCCGTGGACTTCACCGCACGAATCAGGTCATTGCCGCCGATCGACATCGTGATAATCTGGGCCTGCTGCAAATGATAGCGATACGTTGGAAGCTGAACGACCCGATCGTATAATTCATCCGAGGTTAATCCATTGACCCCGAGATTCTCATGGGCCACGAATTGGCGAAGCTTCTCCTCCGCCATCCGACGGTATAACGGAACAAAACCGCTGCCAGGCATCGCCCCAAACCCAAAGGTCAAGGAATCGCCGACAGCGGTATAATGGTACACCAACATGTTCACCCCCTGCCCCGCTCGTTACGACATTATATGAGGAATGCCTCCTGTGCGAAACGGGTATATGAACTTGAATGGCAATTTTAATTCCAATCGGAGACGCAACATGCATCCATAGGAATGACTATTCTTCGGATTCCTCCACCTCATAAATGCAGCGGAATCTTTCGACGCCCGGGTACTTCTCTCCCAGGCTGTAAACCTCGAAACCGATACTGCGGTAGAAGTTCACGGCCTCTTCGTCCGTTTCCGCAATGACTCGTTCCGGTTTAGGCTGCACCTCGAGGAGCAGCTCCAAAATCAACCCGCGTCCGTATCCCTTCCCCCGATTCTCCGGCAGGACCGCTAAATGCCGGATGATAAGCTCGTCCTCCATCACATCAAAACCGATGACTCCCAGAAGAAGTCCGTCCTCCTCGTAGCCGAACAACCGGCTGTCGCCGCCCTGATAAAATGCAGCTGCCTCGTCCACCGCCTCCGGATCAGGGAAAACCGAGTAACTGAGCAGCTCCTTGATTTCGGGCTGCGACGCTTGCATCGTTATATCTTTAAGCATACCTATCTCCAATCTAAACTCATGTAGGACTACAGCATCTTCTCTGCGCTGATCCCCAGCTTGCGCAGCAGCATGGCCGCCTGCGCTCTTTCCTCGTCAGACAATCCGCTAAGCACCTTCACCATCAATTCCTGATGCTGAGGAAAGATGGCTTCGAAGAATTCCTTCCCCTCTGCGGTCAGCTCGGCATAGATCACGCGGCGGTCCTCAGCGGAAGCCCGGCGAACAAGCAGGTTTTTCTTCTGAAGCTTATCGACCACGTATGTAATGTTACCGCTGGAGATAAGCACCTTCTCCCCTATTTTTTGCAGCGGCTGCGGACCTTTGTGGTACAGCACATCCAATACCCCAAATTCGGTGGAATTCAAACCGTGGCTGTTGATGCTTCGATGCGAATGCGTCATCACTGCGTTATAAGCTCTGGCCAGGACTACCAGCAAATGCAGCGGGTAATCCTCGTGTTCTTGAAAATCCGACATACTTCACCCTCCGAAAGATATCATGTATTTAAGGTTAATGAACGCCGGATCAACTGTCAAATGTATTCTTGGCCTGCATGCTCGCGGAATGCAATATCCGTACCGAACCGTCCCGGCAGCCGATAATCGCTTGGTCGGCCATGCCGATGAACAGACCATGTTCAACCACGCCGGGTACAGTGCCTAAACGGGAGCTCAATTCCTCCGGCCCCGAGATTTCCCGAAACCGGCAATCAGCAATATAATTCCCGTTATCCGTTACATACAACCCTTCATCCGGCTGACGGCGCAATTGGACCGAACAACCAAGCTGTGCCAGGGATCGAATCGTCCACTCATAGGCAAAAGGGACAATCTCAACCGGCAGCGGAAAAGCACCCAGTTGTGGTACCGCTTTTGCCTCATCCGCCACAATCACGAGCCGTTCGCTGTGATAAGCCGTGATCTTCTCGCGAAGAAGGGCTCCGCCTCCTCCCTTGATTAACCGCAGCTGATCATCCAGCTCGTCAGCCCCGTCGATCGTCAAATCCAGGCGATCGATCTGGTGTACGGGCGTCAGGGGTATTCCTTGTTCCATCGCCAGCTTCTCCGAAGCGTCAGAGGTAGCCACGGCCTGGATCGAGAGACCGGACCTGACCATCTCCCCGATTTTGAGAATGGCGTAATAGGCGGTGGAGCCTGTGCCCAGACCGATCTTCATCCCGTCCTGAACATACTTGGCGGCATGCTCAGCCGCTATTTTCTTCATATTCATTTCACTCGTCATAGGACCCGCTCCTTCGTCTTAAGCTGAATCAAATGTTATAATATGGGGTACAGTGATCATTTTCATGCCAAAGGAAAGGATTATGCCATGCGAACAGAGAACCAGATCAAATCCAAAATCAATGAACTTTCGATGCAAAAGAAAAAACTGCAAACCCGACTGGCAGCTCTCGAAGAGAACAGCCCTGAGCGCGCTTCCCTTCTCAATCAGGATGCCCGTCTTGACGACATGATTACCATGCTGGAATGGGTGCTGTTTGAACCAAGCGGTTCCTATCATATGTAATAAACGGCGAATAAACGGCAGGGGCGCACATTTGCGCCCCTGCTTTTTATTAAGGTTATAGAATACACCATGTTACAGCAGAGCTGAACACTTCTATAATCACAAGGTTTTTTCTTAAGATCTCAGAAAGTATAAACATCGAAGCATGGGCCTTCCTGATATCGCAAGAAAAACGTCCTATACATGCGGTCTGTCTTCTGAGAATGTACGTCGATAGAGGTTTTTCTTTAGATCTCAGAAAGTATGAACTTCGAAGCATGGGCCTTCCTGATATCGCAAGAAAAACGTCCTATACATGCGGTCTGTCTTCTCAGAATGTACGTCGATAGAGGTTTTTCTTATACTTGCGCCTCCTTCTCCTGCGTGAACCGCTCCAGCCAACGGACATAGAGCTCTTCATTCTCGGGAGAAAAGCAAACGAAATCAATCCGCTCCAGCCGGTTATCCGGCAGATCTTCCTCAAGCAGCTTCGTGACCGCCTTTAACGCCACGTCACATGCCGGAGCTTTAGGATACTCGTAGATACCCGTGCTTATATTAGGAAAGGCGATGCTTTTGGCACCGACCTCGATTGCAAGCAGGAGACTGTTGCGGTAGCATTCCGCCAGCGTATGCTCCTCGCGCCTTCCGCCGCCCTCCCAGATCGGGCCGACGGTATGAATGATATGCTGGGCAGGCAGCCGGCCTGCTCCTGTAATCACGGCGTTGCCTGGCGGGCAGCCGCCTTGCTGCTTGCGAATTTCCATGCACTGCTCCATGATCTCCGGCCCTCCGGCGCTATGAATCGCGCCATCCACGCCTTTTCCGCCCAGCAGTCCCGAATTTGCAGCATTGACGATAATGTCGCCCGTCCATGTCGTTATATCGCCTATAAAGACGGAGACCGATGTCCTTCCGATTTTAAATGTTTTCATTTCGGAAAATCTCCTTTCGGTCTTTTATTTCTCTATTACCCCGCAAGAGGGTGGATTGACCCGGTTCGACCTATTCTGTCCTCGCCTTTTTTTTCGCGGCTGCAGACAGACGGTCGGTTAAGCTCTTCTCCTCCGGCCCCTGCAGCGCTTCCTCCACGGTCCGATAAAACATCAGCGTGCCGGTGTCCCTGGCCTTGGTCAGATGATGAAGAAACACGTTGCCGGCTTGCTCCAGCTTCAAGTCTTCGGATTCATTTCTGACCCGGCAAAGATATACCTTCATCAAGCCTTGCGGATCGCGAAATTCCATGACGCCGATCGGACTCAGCGTCCTTTTGTCCTCCTCGGTGAATTGAGGCGTCATATAAACGGTATATTCCGAAGCAGGCGGAGGAATGTATGCTTCCCGCTTTTTATCCGCAATTAATTTGGAATTCATAAACGCGATGTAACCCGCTGCCGCGAACAATAGGATGCAGGCAGCGATTGCGATATTCTGCATGAATGTCTCTCCTTGTACATAATCAGTCCATGAGGCATCAACCTAAAAATCTTCTGTTATATAAACACCCGCAATACGGCAATAGCCAGTAAATGCAGCGGATAAAACGAACGCCATACCCAGCGGCTCACACGGACGGACTCCAGTTTTCTCCATACATGAGGGCCATAAGCTATCACGGCCGTCGGGATCACGCTCCACATCTGCAGCTCCCAATCATTAAGGAACCAGAACAGCAGGTTCAATAACATATGAAGCGGAACGAGCCAGCCGGCCTGAGCATATCGGAAAATCAAGATCAACAGCAAGCCGTAGGCTCCGTAATCAAACGGAAACTCACTCATCAACGCACAGGCTGCAACAACCACCATCCATGATAGCAGCCGGGAATCCGATCGTTCCAGCACATAAAGAACCAAGGCTCCGGCCAACAAGGTTACGACCACGTTCAGCCCTTCGGGATCCAGCGCAAGCTGGTACGGAATTTGGGAGACCGCTGCAATAACGGCCAGCCGTGCGATATACTTGGGTCTCGATGAAGTGTAGCGGTGTCCCTGCACGAGAGCGTAAACATAGATTGGAAATGCGATGCGGCCGATGATTCTCCACATCTCCTGATGCGGAAAAAACACAAGCCCGATATGATCAATCAGCATCGTCAGCATGGCGATCCACTGCATGATAACCCCCTCCTCGCGCGGTAAGATGAACATTCGTTATGTATGTGGAATCGATATATCTATTATGGGTTGCAAACAGGGGACTTGCAAGCGGAGAAAAGATGAAGAATTGGGTATCCGGCATCCATGTCCGATATCCTATATAATAAGAACAAAGGCAGCTTGAGGACGAAGGAAACGCTGGTTTGAATCCTAGTATCAACATCTTCTCAGATGGAGGTGACTGCCCGATGGAAAAGAAAAAAAACAACATGGCCTTAGGCATATGCATGGGGATCGGCGTGGGCGTGGCGATTGGAGTGGCAATGAATAATATTGCTATTGGCATAGCAATCGGTGTTGCCATCGGCATATCGTTCGGCTCCGCCATGACAAACAAGAACAAAAGGCCGCCCCAAGAATAAACGAAAACGCCAAAGAACAAGGAATAGACCACCCGGCTAGAATCGGGTGGTCTATTCGGTTTCCGTCAAACTTACCTCATGACTGCAAGAATGGACCGGATGTTTCCGTTACGGACTTCATGGGCCCACTTTCCCGTAAGGAGGGGGCCATCAACCTCGAAGGTGTCTCCTCCCGCCGTCGTCAAGGTGAACCGCTGAATCGCAACGCCGTCCTGTCCGAACGTATTTGCCGCGCGCTCGCTGCGATACGTTACCTTGACGGAACCGAGGAAGGTGAACGACACCTCCTGCCGCTCGTCAAACAGCCAAGCCGGAAGCACCGGGTTCAGATGAAGCTGAAGCTCGTTGTCCTCATAACGGAATACTCTTTTTCCGGCCATCATCATAATCCACATGCTTAAGAATTCGGCCGTCGATCCGCTCAGCCTTGCCACAAAACCGCGTCCGTGCACATGGGGATCCGGATTGACGCTGCTGGCGATGAACGATGAATTTTCCAGGGTGCTGCGTCCATAAACGGCCGGGTCCAGAAATGGGATAAGCGATGTTTTGATTTCCGAGAAAAACTCGTCGTACAGTCCCGCTTTTAATAAGGAAAGCAAGTATTTATAGGTCATATGCAAAAATACGGATTCCCGCTCCAGCCAGCCGGCCGTGAATGCGCGGATGCGTCCGATTTCATCGCCTTCCCCTTCCAGGCTGACGGACGTCTTATACATCCCCAGCGCGGCATCATATAAATCGGAAGCCTTGATCCGATCATACATCGCTCTCGCCTGGCCTTCATTGGCGAGCTTCATTCCACGGGCCGGGGCTTCGAGAAAATGCGGAAGCGCATATGCTTTGAATTCCAACACTTTGGCGGCAGGCAAGCCATAGCGGGTGATGACCGGGCTGCCCTCCGCATCCCGGATTTCTTCGAACCGCTCCGCTTCAAAGCGGAAGTACGTTGGAACGATTCCGCCTCCCAGCTGCTCGGCACGCTGAATCCCTTCTTCAATCTTGTCCAGGAAAGCCGCGTATATCCTCTTTACGTGTTTCACCGGAATCTCGACCTCCAGGCCGCTGATGCCGTATCGGACGGATGCCCGATAAGACTCGCGCTGCCCAGCTACCCGATCCCAATATCGGAAGGAGTCCAAAACGCCGGTTTGATATTGCTGCACGGCATCATATACGCCCTCTAAATAAGAGGCGATTTCCTCCGGCACCATCACCGTATGATGACCGAACCGCTCGGCAGCCTCCACAATGAATGCCACCATACGCTTCAATTCCATCGTTTCGCTCATCCCGGAGCCGAACAGACCCGGCAATCCGTTCATCGCGTCATTCCAGCCCGGCTTGTTTGCCTCCATCTCAACGCCCATCCCGTAAGGATCGAGCGTTGCCATTTTATTGAGGGATAACGAGATCATTTTGACAAACAGATTCGTACGGTAAATGTCGCCTTGTCCGCCATTCACCCGCAGCCATTCCGCCGCGTTCCGCTTTCTGCCGAGCTTATTCAGCTTCTCCTCGTCCTCCAGCAGCGCGCCGTACTGGCGAACCTTGCCCCGGCTGATCACGACCTTCTCGCTCCGTGGGAGCACATATACCGGGCTGTCAAAGAATGTATAGGCATTCTCGCCAAACAGCAGCTCTTCATATCGGTCGGGATAAATATCCAGGAAACCATCAACCAAATCCATGTTATAGGTCCAGTGGTCCGACCAGAAGCCTTCGCCGAACGAAGCCGCAAAATGCTGTTCGGATATCGTCAGCAATCCCGATAAGAACCGTTCCTCGTCGATCGCCAGCCGAATGCCTTGATCCGATATCGCGTTAATGATTTTGCCCGGGGTGAAATCCCCGGCGCATGCCTTCGCGAGCTTATCGTAATCCTCCCGAGCCGCGGAGGCTTGCAGCAACTTTTCCAATTCCCCCTCCATGCCTGGGGCTACTCGAAACCTCGTGCCTTCTACGCTAAGGGGATTATAACCGTCGGCTTGAATGAGGCTGAAGAACATCCGGATGTTGAACGTGCCCACCTTCGGATTGAAAAACACATCATTTCGGCGGTTCTGATTCATGTCCCGGAAATTGCCGTTCCCTTGTGAATAATATTCCGGGGCCAGCGAGAAAAAGTTATAGTCCCGCTCCGGATCCCCGTGCTTGCGGGAATAGAGGTGGACGACCGCGCCTTCTTTCCCGTTATCGAATATGAACGGATAACCGCCCCGCAGGAAATTGTCCAAATAGGACTGCCGGCTGTATTCATCAAATACAGGCAACCCTGTTTGGGTAGCTACGTCATCGGTTAATTCCCGGGTCAATGCCGATGCCTCCTTGCGTTTATCGAGGATATAGGCAGGCGAACACAAATCTTTCGAGCGTTTGTTGATTTTGCCGATATCGTTCACATGACCAACCAGCGTATACACCGTTGCCGTCTCCCCAGGCTCAAGCCGCGCCGATAATCCGCTGAAGCCGCATGGCACTTTGTTCACAGGATACGGCGTGGCTTGCGCCAAGGATTCGATCGAACCCGCGGCAAATCGATCGGGGTGGATCAATGAAGTGTTTCCGCCGAATATCAGCTCAAAATCTACGATCGGTTTGATCAAATTCCCGTGCTGATCAAACGACAGATAGAAATGGCCGTTCGTAACTTCGGTAACCTCCGCCTCATCATGCGTACTGGAGCGAACCTTATAGAATGGTATGCCCCGGTCCAGATTCTTCACTTCCATCCAGCTTCGCAGCAGATTGCCGACCTCCTTGTACCCGCTGTTCTCGACGCCGTAAGGCAGAATCTCCGGCATACCGTCCAGCAGTTCAAGCGATTCCGTCCGGGCCCCGATATTCGTCACGCTGACCTGGCGGACGAGCGCGGCAAAATCTTCACCGGGCAGCTGGAAATACGACACCGATGTTCGAAGCCCTTTATCTGCATGCTCCTCCTCGATGACCAGCTCATTCTGACGAATCAGCATCGTTCTCCGTGCCTTCGTGTCCGGCTGAAAGGATTGGAACGGCTCATATACGGCCGGCGTCCCGGCCATCTTGATAAACGTGCGGAAGCCGGTGGCGGATACGTTCTTATACGAGATATTGGCCGGCGAGAATTCCATGATCGGCGAATTCTTGTCGCGTATGCCGAAACTGCTTATCCCTTGGCCCCGATTGACGTAAAAGGTCCACATCGGTATCCCCTTCAATCCGGCAATCCCCGGCAGGAAGCTGGAAAACGGCTTGGCGAGATCATACTGCTCGATAACAAAGGCATCCTTCTCAAAACGATAATTGGACATGTTCAAATCCTCCTTAAATGAGTGCATCATTCGCTGAAATCAAGAATCCGCCCGTTTCGAAACCGGTTTCGAAACGGGTTAAAAATGAACCCTGCTCTTTAGGTTCACCTTAGGTGACCGGGCGGCAGGACTCCCGGATCATTAATTCGACTGGCAGCATAACCGACTTCACGGCGGTATCCCGCTCTTCGATTGAAGAAAGAAGGATCTCCGCGGCAACCTTGCCTAGCTGCTCCGTATCCTGGCGGACCGTCGTTAATGCAGGGGTAATGTAGCGGGACATTTCAATATCGTCAAATCCGATGACCGACACGTCTCCCGGCACGCTCAGGCCATGGTCCAGCACGGCTCGAATCGCTCCAAGCGCGAGCAAATCCCCAGCGGCGTAAACGGCTGTCGGCCGATCCGCGAGCGCAAGCAGCCTCTTCATGGCTTCGTATCCGCTCTCGGTGGAGTAAAAATCGCTGCCGGTTATGTACTCTTCCCTTAGGTTCAGATCCAGCTCACGCAGCGCTGTTTCATAGCCATGTTGGCGCTGCTCGCCTGCAAACGTATTCAATCCGCCCGAAATATGGGCAATGCTGCGATGTCCAAGCGAGTGCAAATACCGGATTGCCAGCATGCTGCCTCCGATATTGTCGGAGTAAACCGAATGCACGTGCTCCGGTGACGAATCCAGAATGACGCACGGAATGCCGCTATCCAGCAGCTCCTGGAAATCGGGATCATCATTGCTCGACAGGATGACCACAACGCCGTCGACGCACCTGATTTTGCAATGCTCCACGTAACTGCTTCTTCGGCCGCCGACATCCTTGGAAATGAACATCAGGTCATACCCTTTGGATACGGAGATTTTCTTAAAGCTTTCGATGACGGCTCCAAAATAGGGATGCCGAATTCCGGCTCCCGTGGCTTCAACAAAAAGAATGCCGATAGTCCAGGATCGCTTGGTCGTAAGTGACCTGGCATTGGCGTTTGGAAGATACCCCATTTCCTTCGCGGTTTCCAGGATCTTGACCCTCGTCTTTTCCCGGACGTCCGGATAATTGTTGAAGACTTTGGATACCGTCGTAGGCGAATAACCTGTTTTCTTCGCAATATCGTAAATCGTTGTCAACCTTGGAATCAGCTCCTGCCCTTCGCCGACATAATCTAAAACCATCTCTCTGGTATTAAATTCTACCTGTGCCGGCAGGCACTCGTCAATGTTATTCCGCACATCCGGGCAGGAGCTAAAACTCCCGGTTTTCCAAATGACAACGGCTAGGACAAGCTGGCGGAGGCGTTCTGCGATTTAGCGGAATGATCCGTTTCCTGATGCCGAATCATCAGCATGCAGATCAGCGCAAGCAGCATGCTGCCGGCGGCGCAATAAAACAGGATCGAATACCCCATTCCGTCAATAAGCTTGCCCAGCAGAGGCGGCGACGATATCGCCGCCAGCGAAGATACCAAATAGTACATTCCTGTCCGCGTTCCGATGCTGTCCTCCGATCCGGTCGATACGATGAAAGGGTAAGAATTGATATTGATGCAGGCCCAAAACAATCCGCCAACGGTCAGCAGTACGCGAAGCAGCAGCAGCGATTCTACCCATGGGACGAGCGCAAAGACAATCAGCAGCCCGCTGACGCCGATCAGGATCAGCCGTTTCTTCCCGAATTTACCGCCAAGCCATCCGCTGGGAATCGCAAACAGAACGAAGGCGAGCGAAAAAAACGTCAAGGAAAAGGACGCCTGCGATTCCGTCAGCCCCATCTCATTCTTCCCGTACAGCGTAAACAGCGTCTCAACCCCTTGGTACGCCACGAACCAGAAGAATATGGCCGCCAGCAGCAGCACCGTCGTTCGATTGATTTGGCTTTTAAAGGATATTTTGGCCCTGGCGGCCGTCTGGGCTTGATAGCCCGGAGCGTCGCGTTTCTCTTGGATGAACGTCTTCAGAATGAACAAAGAGACAAGCGTTACGCCGGCAGCTGCAATAAAAGGCAGCGACGCATGGGCGCTGTACAGCACCGAGCCCACGCCGAATGCCAATATGGACCCCAAGCCGCCCATAAAGTTAATGATGCCGTTGGCTCTGGTGCGCCGCTTCTCTTCCGTTATATCCGGCATCAATGAAACGGTTGGCGAACGGTACAGGCTCATGGCCAGGTTCATGAGGACCATGAACAGCAACAACGTCGCCATTCCGTTATGAAACGGAATTATGGCCGTAAACAAAGCGCCTAACGGCATTCCGATAAGCAGGTAAGGCATTCTTCTGCCGTACCGGGTGTGGGTACGGTCGCTTCGGCTTCCAATCCATGGCTGCAAGAACAAGGCAAAGTAATTGTCGATCGTCATAAAAAAACCGATCCATGCGACACTGGATATGTAATCCTCCAGAAAGTAGGGCACAAACGCATTGTACAGTGCCCAGGTAATGCTAATGCTGAAAAAGCCGAATCCCAGCAGCCATGTTTTCCTCACAAAGTCACGCTCCCTTGGTTTGCAGCAGTCCGTTCAGCACATCCGGATAATCCGTAATGATGCCCGCAACGCCCGCATCCATCAACTCTTTCATCCGTCCCTCGTCATTCACGGTCCACGGATGATAGGCGACGCCATGCTGCTTCGCTTCCGTTACCCACTCCGGCAGAACCGCCCGATGGTATGCGTGCAGGGCATCCGCTTTAGCCAATTTGGCGTATTCCCACGGCTGGTACAGCCCTTCGCCGTACAGCAGCCCGGTACGAATTTCTGGATCAATAAGTTTGCATTCCACCAGGGAATAATGATTGAAGCTCGAAATGACGATTTGCTCCGCCATGTTGTAATGCCTTACAGCCTCAATCACGCGCTTTTCCAGCTCGGGATATTGGATCGTTCCGTTCTTCAGCTCGATATTAACAATCGTGCCGCGGTTTTGGGTTAATTCCAGCAGCTCTTCCAGCAGCGGAATCCGTTCGCCTTGGAAATCGGCACCAAACCATGAGCCTGCGTCCAGCTTGGCCAGCTCGTCGTATGTATAATCCTTGACAAGCCCCTCGGCCCCCGTCGTGCGGGCGACGCTCTCGTCATGGATCAATACCAGCTTTCCGTCCTTCGTCATTTGGACGTCGGTTTCGATCCCGGTAGCTCCCTGCTCCAAGCCTTTGGCAAAGGCAGCCATCGTATTCTCGGGGCATATGGCCGATGACCCGCGGTGCGCGAAATTGATCAATTGTGACATTTGTACTTCCTCCTGAGTGATTAAGTTTTGGTTTTGTACTATAAATATAGCTCGCAAATGTTAGAGCTATGTTATCATTCCATTTTTCATATTCCACATCGGTTGATGAAACCCTGTCATGTCCTAATTAATTTTTCAAATGATTGACCAATTTGCATGTCAGGCATATAATTGTTTAGACAAGTATTTTTGAAAACCTGAAATGAAAGGTGTGACTTTTTCTTGAAAATACCTAAACGCAACCCTTCCATCGGTTTTCATCTGGGTTACACCTATCGGCGCGCATCCCAATTGTTTGCCAATGCCCTGAAGCCCTATGACATCACCCCCGAGCAATGGCTGGTTCTGTACCACATCGGCGAGCACGAGGGCCTGAATCAGAAGGAAGTTGCCGCCAAAGCGGACAAAGACCAACCCACGACAACCCGTATTCTGGACCTGCTCGAGAAAAAAGGATACACTCGCAAAGCCGTATCGGTTAACGACCGAAGAGCTTTTCAGCTCTTTTTGACAGATACAGGCAAGGAACTGATTGAAGCGACCACAGCCATCGAAAGTCAATGCGGAAGCCAATTAATCGAGGGCATTGACGAGAAGCAATTGGAGATGTTCTGGGACACACTCTCGCGCATCAATGCCAACATACACAACTTACACAACAACAGGAGAGATGTTCCACATGAATGATATCAACACGAAACAACCGCTATGGACCAAAGAATTCATCACGTTGATGGTCAGCAACCTTTTTCTGTTCCTGACCCTGCAGATGATGCTGACCACGCTGCCCGCATACGCCAAGGAGGCGTTCACGGCAAGCCCCTTGCAGGTGAGCCTCATAACCAGCCTGTTCGCCTTCAGTGCGATCGCGTCCCGCTTCGTATCAAGCAAAGCGCTGGAAAAAGGAAAGCTGAGGCTGCTGCTGTACGTCGGGCTGCTGATTTCCCTGGCAGCCACGCTCGGTTATTACTGGGCGAGCGGCATAGCCTTACTGCTGCTGATGCGCATATTGTTCGGCATCGGCTTTGGGATGACAAGCACCTCGTTTCCAACCATGGCATCGGATGTCATTCCAATCAAACGCTTGGGCGAGGGCATGGGGTATTTTGGGCTATCCACTACGCTTGCCATGTCGATCGGTCCCATGATCGGCTTGACGCTGCTGCAAAGCGGCGGTTTCACTCCGCTCGTGTTCATCACGGTCTTCATCAACCTTCTGATCTTCCCTCTCGCCTACCTCCTGACATCAAGAGCGGCTAAACGGAACGCGGAGCGCCCTGCAGCGGTTCAACCCCGAGTTGAGGATAAACCGAAGGGCTCCTTCAACAAAAAGCTGATCCTTCCCAGCGTCCTCAACTTTTTGATGTCGATTACGTACGGCGGATTGCTGAGCTTCATGGCATTGTTCGGAGCGGAGGCTCACCTCCGGAATCCCCAGTATTTTTTCTTGTTCAACGCCATTGCCATCATTCTCGTACGGCCGTTCTCCGGCAGAATTTATGACCGGTATGGACATAAGGCGCTTGTTATACCCGCTGCGATTCTGATGGTATCCGGTTTGCTCCTGCTTACCTTCGCCACATCGACGGGATCCATGCTGTTATCGGCACTTTGCTACGGCATAGGCTTTGGGGCGATGCAGCCGTCCATCCAGACCTGGATGATTCAGGAGGTTCATCCGCTGCAGCGCGGCATGGCCAACGGCATGTTCTTCAACTCCCTGGATTTCGGCGTGGCCATCGGCTCGATCGCGCTCGGCGCCATCGCCAAATCTACATCCTATGCCATCATGTACCGATACTCGGCGATTGCGCTCGTGCTGTTGATCCTGATTTATATCATCATGCAGGCAGCCGGCAAGTCGCGTTCCCAATCCACCACGGCAGTCGAGGACACCGAGGCTACCGCGGCAGGTTAACGAACAAAGCGATAACGAAAAAGCTTCGTCAGCTGGAATGCACGAAAACCGGGATGATGCTTGGCCATAAGGAAAGGGATCGGCCATCCAAACTGACCCGGCCATATGAGAAAAGGTCTTGTCCATTATTTATGGACAAGACCTTTCTTTTTCAATCCTTGCGGTTTCTTGAAATCGACCCGGTATGAATTCCCTCCGGAATCGTCCTCTTTTGCCTCCGGCTTCACCGCGAACAACGTAAGCAGGCCGCCTACAGCCGCCACAGCTGCCAGCGTGCCAAACATCACCCAGTGGTTCGCGCCCAGCAGGAGAGAAACGACCGGCGGCCCCAGCGATACCCCGATAAAACGCATGCTGCTGTAAAGCGAGGTGATGGTGCCGCGCTGCTCCTTCTCCACGCCTTCCGTCAGCAGCGTATCCATGCACGGCAGCACCATGCCGATCCCGATACCGCCAAGCGTCATCATTCCGACGACAAAATAGATCTGTTCGCTAAAGCCGGTGACGATCAGGGAAGCCGTCAAAATAACCATGCCGGCGAAACCGGTCCACTTCTTTGCCGCTTTGTTTTTGCCCGTAAATTTACCGGCTAAATAAGAAGATAGGCATAATAAAGCCAGTGGAATTGCAAGCACCAATCCTTTTACTACGCCATGTAATTTGTAAGTGCTTTCCAGCGTCTCCGACAAATAAAAAAGAACGCCGAATACGCCAAACATTGCGATGCCGCCGATGGCGAATATCGCATACAACCATCTTCCCTTCTCATGCAAAACCCCCTTGGTCGTTTTCAAAAACTCACGCAGAGATTGTTTATCATTGTTATTCGACTTTGGCGTCTTCACGAGAAAAATGACGAGCACGAGTGAAATCAGGCATAGAACCGGAATCGATATAAAGGGCAAGAACCAGATGAAGCTTCCCAGCAGCGCACCCAATATCGGACTGACAACCTTACCGAACGTGTTGGAGGTTTCAATGATTCCCAGGCTTTTGCTAACCTCTTCTTCCTCTTTGAACATGTCGCCGACAAGCGGGATGACGATCGGGAAGGCCCCCGCTGCGCCGATTCCCTGTAGAAACCGGCCGGCTAATATGACATAATACGCCCCTGTCCCGCTTAACAGCCAGGCAGCTACCGCGGACACAGCTCCGCCTAACGCCGCAATAATCAAGCTCGGGATGATGATCTTCTTTCTTCCATACCGATCCGACAAATACCCGGCGATCGGAATCAGCAAGATGGCTACAACAGCATATACCGTTATCAGCATACTCACTTTGAAGGAGCTGATCCCTAAAACTTTGGAAATTTGCGGCAAAATGGGAATCAGCATGGAATTGCCTAACGTCATGATGAGTGGTATGGATGCTAGGGCAACCAGATCCCATTTCTTGTTTTCCATGAGAGAAGACCACCTTTGCGTTATCTGTCATCCATATTGTAGGTTCTTTCGCCCAGAATATGCATGACGGCAAGGTGGCCGTTTTTTCCCATATGCAATTTTTCCTTAATTATACTTTAAAGCCGGACATCAACTGACGAAGCTTGCCAGACATCACGTTAAGATCTTCAACGGAATTTGTGATTTCTTCCATGGACGCCAGCTGCTCTTCCGTTGCGGCACTGACGCTTTGCGTACCGCCTGCCGTCGTCTCCGTGACCTCCTGGATTCGACGGATCGCGTGAACGAGCTCCCCGGCTCCCGAATTCATCTGTTCGGTTGCAGCGGTGACGCTTTGAATCTGCCCGTTCAATTCGCCGACCGACTGCTCGATCTCCTTAAAGGCTCGCTCGGCTCCTTGCGCCACGTTCATGCCTTCGGTTACTTCGCGGGTTCCCTGTTCCATCACGCCGGCCAGATTCACGATGTCTTGCTGCAGCTCGTGAACGAACTGTCTGATTTCGACGGAGGAGTTCGATGCCTGATCAGCCAAATTCCGGACCTCTGCGGCGACGACCGCAAAACCTCTGCCATGCTCGCCAGCCCGAGCGGCCTCAATGGAGGCATTCAAGGCAAGCAGTGAGGTCTGCTCCGCAATTTCGATGATGATCTGTCCCATCGCCCCGATGTTGGAGGCCTTCTCTCCGAGCGCACGCACGGATTGCGCAGATTGGTCCACGCTGGTACGGATGCCTTCCATCTGGGTTAGCGTATGTACAAGTGCCTGTTCCCCTTCAGCCGCAAGCTTGTTCGCCGCTGCCGCCAGCCCGGAAACGTCTTGGGCTGCAAGCGCGATATGCTTCATGCCTTCCGCCATATCCGTAACGGTCGCCGTAGTTTCCTCCGTATCCTGCAGCTGGTTCTCTACCCCGGCAGCCAGCTCTTCCATAATCCCGGACGTTTGGTGGGAAGCTTGACGGATTTCCTCTGTCGTCGAATGCAGCGTCGAAGCAGCGATACCCACTTTACCTGCAGTATCCTGCACTTGGACGACCAGCTCCCTGAAGCCATCGACCAATTTATTATAAGCATCGGCTACATCCCTGATTTCATCTTTCGTTGTAATGTGTAATCGGGTAACCAGATCACCCCCGCCTTCGGCAATCTTCAGAAGCTGACTGCTCATCTGGTTCAACGGACGGATCGAACGGGTCAGGAGATAGCCCTGTATGGCAAAATAAACGACGGCGGCCGCTCCGATCAGCATGATGATCAAATTCTGAAACCGGCTGCTGGCCGCAATCTGATCAGCCTGCTTCGCCAGGGTTTCATTTTTATGTACCGTAAACTTTGCGATCAGCTCGCTAAATGACTTGCGCACTTCCCGCTCCTTGTTAAAGGCAGCTTCGTACACCCGGAAAGGGACCGCCTTGTAAAAACCGGTGTCATACCCCAATTTGTTCAATACCTCGGCTATGGCCTCGGAGTATACGACATAACCGGCTTCAATCTCGTTAAATACCTTCTGGTCTTCTTCTGCCGTCATTAAGCCTTTGGTTTCGGCCATGAGTTTGACGACGGACTCCTGTTTCGATTTCAATGAATCTGCAAAGGTCGAATCACCGGTCAATAAGTAGCCCCGCTCATCATTGGAAACGCCAGTCAACAGGGTCTCCAATTGCGTCAGGTTATAAATGACCTTCTGGTCCTCTTCAATAATCTTGCTGAACCTCTTCTCCGTCATATTCGATGTGATAAACGCAATGATTACGATAACCGCCGTAACCGTCGCAAGTATCGTAGACGAAAGAATTAATTTTGTTTTTATCTTCATCCGCAAGCACCCGACCTTTGATATAAGTAATATACCCCCATTCCTTTTTTCGTCAAATTTGTGTCAAGAGTGAATAGGCAGGACTACCGTGAAATCGCTTAACTCGAAAATAATTGAAAAAAATTTATTAATCACCGGTCAAATGTTGATAACTCCCTCCTTATGGTATAACAAATGCCATAAATTTCTTACAATACTACATTCCATTTTTTACCTCCACTATGAAAACGGGTTTGACTTTCATATAGTCATCATGCAAAAAGAGGCCCGCCTGAGACGGGCTCAGGCAGACCTTTTTCCTTTAAGCTTGATCGGAGATAAAGTGACTCTTCTCCCCGATATGATAGACATGCAGTTTATGCATGGCACGCGTACATGCCGTGTAGAACAGCTTACGATCGCTTTCCCGGTGGTACACGTCCTCGGCGCCGTTATAGATAATCACCGCGTCAAACTCCACGCCTTTGGCCAAGTAGGCGGGAACCACCAGCGTTCCCTTTTCAAAGGCCGGCGTGGTTTTGGTGATTAAGCGGGCGGAGATATCCGCCGACAGCTGCTGATGTACGCGCCTGCTCTCCTCTTCTGTCCGGCAGATCACCGCAACGTATTGGAATCCCTGCTCATGAAGCTCGCGGATATCGGATACGATCGCGCCATGAAGTTCTTCTTCATCGTTCACCCGAACGGCTCGAGGAGCTTCGCCTTGACGGTTGAAAGGAACGATCCGCTCCCCGCCCGGTATCATTTGTCGCGTGAAGTTAACGATTTCATACGTCGACCGGTAGCTTTGGGTCAGATTAATGACCTCCGTATCCTCTTCGCCATACAGACTCACCAGATTCTCCAAGCTTCCGAGTGCCTCTCCATGAGCATAAATGGCTTGGTTGAGGTCCCCCAGCACCGTCATTTTGGCCCGCGGGAACAAACGCTTCAGGAACTCCAGCTGAAATGCGGAATAATCCTGAACTTCATCGACGATGACATGGCGTATCGACGTATTCGTACGGAACCCTTGCAGCAGTTCCTTCAAATAGAGAAACGGCGTGGCGTCTTCGTAAAGCAATGCTTTGTCGTCCAGGGACGCAACGGTAAGATTGCATATTTCATCCCAATGTTCCGGGAGCGTCTCCAAATTTCCCGCCGCCCGGCGGAATAAGGATTCGTCCGTGTACAATTTACGGTACATACCCTTGACGTCCACATACCGGAACCGCTTGATCCAGCGCCGAAGCGGCTTGAGCCGGCTGCTGACCACCATTTTCGCAAGGACGTCTTTTTCCTTATCGAAATCGTCAAACGTGTCTGCCTTCCGGTTTTGCTTGCGTCTCATCGTTTGAAAGGCCCGTTGGTAATCCTCCGTATCCAGCAGCTGAATTTGCTCTTCTACCCACGGGGCATCTTTCTCGGTCTGGGCAAACTCCGACAAGCGCTTAAGCATCCATTCCTTCATCAGATCAATGCGGCCAGCGAGCTTAACCGCCGAATCATAGCCATAGAACTGCGACGCCATCTCCTCCGAGCTGACAATCACCTTCCCCTGGAATACGACCGGCTTAAAGAGCATGCCTCCCTTTTCCAGCAGCTCCTTGTATCGTCTGATGGTGCCCAGATAAGCCCCCGAGGATTTATACGATATGCTCTCCAAGCGTGCCCGGTAACGCGGCGAATCATCCGCGTTCAACAGGGTTTCCGTCTGAGTGAACACGTCTTCGAGATCGAACTCCTTACCGAGCCGGTGCTCCAGATAGGACTGGAAGGTCGTCTGCTGCATATTGTCCTCGCCGAGCTCGGGAAGCACCGTGGACACATAGCTGTTGAACAGCGGATTCGGGGAGAACAGGATCATCTGGTCGGCCCGGAGCGTCTCCCGGTACTTGTACAGCAGATAAGCCACCCTTTGCAGTGCAGCCGAGGTCTTTCCGCTTCCGGCAGCCCCCTGCACGATCAGCATGCGGGTTTTGTCATTTCGGATGACCGCGTTTTGTTCCTTCTGAATTGTAGCCACGATACTCTTCATGCGGTCATCCGCGCTATGGCTGAGCACCTGCTGCAGCAGTTCATCTCCGATGGTCACGCCGGTATCGAACAGCACCTTGATCTCGCCGTTATGGATGACGAATTGGCGCTTAAGCAGCATTTCGCCCTTGACCGTACCCGAAGGCGTCTCATATTGGGCAGGGCCCGGCGCACCGTCGTAATACAGGCTCGAGATCGGTGCGCGCCAGTCGTAAACCAGAAACGTCTCCATCTTTTCGTCCAAAAAAG
Source organism: Paenibacillus sp. CR_12 (assembly GCF_041953985.1). NCBI lineage: Bacteria > Bacillati > Bacillota > Bacilli > Caryophanales > Paenibacillaceae > Paenibacillus > Paenibacillus sp. CR_12. Next base: position 1,351,216 of record NZ_JAVFHO010000002.1, read on the forward strand.
AACCTGTTCCCAAATAAATGGTTTCCGTCTCCGCAGTTCCATCCTCCTGAAAGTCAATGCGTCCGAAGTATGGGGATTCCACCAGCTTCCTGTACTTTTTAAGCAGCTTGCTGGACTGCAGATGAGCATGCTCGCGTTCGGCGAGCACCTGCGACTGCTGTCTCAGATTGGTGGACGTTTCGCCCAAATCGTCCGGGTTGCTGAAGTTTACCGTAACTTCGTCCCAGAAGTCCTTCCGCATGTCAATGACGACTTCACGGATATCGCCGACGCTCGCTTCCAGCTGGGATATTTTATTTCCGATTTTTGCTGTTACTTCCGTTACCCGCGCCTGTTCCTCTTTCCAATCTTGATCGCTGATAGCCATTTGTTCATCCCCCTAATATACCGGTTGACAGCGTTAGTTAATCGTGATAAAATACAATTGTGATATTCTAACCACATCTCAATAATTTAATGACAAAGCATTGTTAATTATAGCAAGCTGCCGTACATAATTCAACATGGAATTTCAGTAACCGACCCGCCGGGGCGGTTTTTTTTATGTTCATATACCATACCATTCCCGAGCCTCAAATGCCAAACTTGCTGCTTGCTGAGATGTATAAAAACAGCCGATCAAATGTGAAATCTTGATCGGCATCCTCATGGCGAGCTCCCTTATTTTCGCAGCCACGAGAACATGGCATCCTCTTGCTCCTTATCATCCACGACTCGGCTGATTTGATCCGCCACCCGATTCAACCGGTCAAGCTGATAGCCGTAGTCGTACATGGAGGCGGCCACCACCGCCAGCCGGAGTCCGCCGGGATTTGAGCCGGGCCCGCACATCACCTGCTCCATGAAAGCTTCATTGTTCTCCGCCATGGTCTCGGCCTCATCCTCGTTCGGCTTAAGTTTATCTTCGAATTTCCACAAAATATGCTCATGGTACTTCATTAACCGCTCCAGATTGTGATCAAACTGTTCGTCGATTTCATCGGATCGATCCGCCTGGAAATAGTGGTTCTCCACCGCATCCAGCACTTCATACCCCTTGCGAAGGGATTGGAGCAGCTGCTTATACACCACGAGCTGTCTTGCTTGACTGTATTTCGCCCGCTTCAGCTTCTTCTGCTCTTCCTCAAACAAATTGTATTTGTCGGACAACGATTTGATGGCCGATTCCAGTTCTTTCTTCTCCGCACGGTAGACCGAATCCTTCATTTCATGGGAGATCGCCGTGCGCAGCAGCAGCGACATTTTGCCAAATACAATATGAATCCGCGTGATGTACTGTTCCTTCGGTTTCGGTGGAAACACAAGAATATTGATGAGGAATGCAGATATGATGCCGATAATCGTCAGAATAAAGCGATTGAGGGCAAAGTCCCATTGTCCGGAAGCTTCCATCACGGATATGACCGTAACAAGCGTAAGTCCGATGGTCTCGCCCATTTTCAGCTTCATGCAAATCATGATCACTAGAATACAGACCAAACCGACGGAAATCGGTTGATTCGATAAAAAATACCCTCCGAGCATGGCCAGAATCGCACCGAGCGTACTGGTCTGCAGCTGGTCCAGAAAATATCTCCACGACCTGTATATCGATGGCTGCATCGCGAAAATCGCGGCGATGGCGGCTACGACAGGTGATTTAAAGTCAAACAGCATGGCTAAATAAAGAGCCAGCGTCACGGCTAGGCCGGTTTTGAACATTCTTGCTCCAAACGCCACGGACAGCCCTCCTTACGCAACCCAATTTCACGTCTATGCCTACACACCATGATACATACTCCTCCGTTTGAACCGCTATTACATGAATTACCCTTACGCTTCCAATGTTATGCAGTTTCTTCATTGACATCATCCGGGTCGGCCCGCTTCCCCATCCTTTTCTCGTAAGATCGGATCATGAACCCAAGCCAAGCGCAAGAAGCCAGGTATCCGCCAACGATGTCGCTCGGGTAATGGACGCCGAGATAGATCCGACTAAGTCCGATGCTTAGAATCATCGCGATGGAAACGGCAATCAACGTCCCTCTCCCCGCTCTGCTGTCAATATGTCTCCACAACAAGTAAGCGAGCACACTGTAGAACGAGAAGGCCCCCATCGAATGGCCGCTGGGATAGCTGTATCCCGTAATTTCGATCAGGCGGTTGATGTCCGGCCTTGCACGTTGAAACACCCATTTTAATAATAAATTCAGAATAGATGAACCGAAGACGACCACAATAAGGAGAAGAATCTCCTTGCGGTGGCCCAAAATCCAATATAGCACGGCGATCACGATCAGGCTTAACACGATCACCGGTCCGATGGAGCCTATGAATGACAGCCCGATGGCAATATCCGTAAGCAGCGGATGTTCAAGGGCTTGTACCGTCGTAATGATCGCCAAATCAAGCGCTGCCAGGCTTTCCCGCTTTACCAGGGCCGCCAGAATGACAAATCCGATGAAGCTGATCATCGATATGAGGAATATCCAGCGTTGTCTTCCTGAAGCAGGGTATATCTTCTCTCCGCTCAACTCTCTGTTCTCCTTTGACCTTGTTTCGAAACCGTGCGATTTGGTGAAAACAAGATAATATCATTTTCCTGTCATAAAGGAAAGTCCCAAAGGGATTACATGACAAATATCCCGTAGTCTATGTCAAAATCGCAGGGATTACTCTTTACGAGAATATATACCCAAAAGAAAAGGAGCATGTCATGATGAAGGTCCTAGTGGCCGGCGCGAACGGCCAGATTGGCAAACAGCTTACGTTTCTCCTGCATGAGCATGATGCCTATAGCGTAAAAGCCATGGTTCGGAGGGAGGAGCAGGCAGCCTATTATCGAGAAGCGGGAATAGAGTGCGTTATCGCGAATTTGGAAGGATCGGTCAAGGAACTGGCGGAAGCAGCACGAGATTGCCAGGCAGTGGTATTCGCGGCTGGTTCTGGCGGAGCAACCGGATACGACAAAACGCTGCTGATCGATCTGGACGGAGCCGTCAAGATGGTGGAAGCTGCCGAAGAGGCGAAGGTCCCGCGCTTTGTGATGGTTAGCGCGATTGGGGCCCATCATCGAGAATCTTGGAACGGGGACATCAAACCGTATTATGCCGCCAAGCATTACGCGGATCGAATGCTTCGTCACAGCAGCCTCTCCTATACGATCATTCGTCCGGGAGGACTTTTGAATGAGCCTGGTACCGGCCGCATTACGGCTGCGGAGAATATCAAGGGCGGCTCGATTCCGCGCGAGGATGTGGCGAAAACGATCTTGTTGGCGCTGGACGAAGAACATACCTACCGGCGTTCCTTCGACCTGATTTCAGGCGAAACGCCTATCTCGGAAGCTCTATCGTCACTCTAAGAGCATTTCATATTCAAAAGCAAAATCGCCCCTCAAGCAAAAGCGATACCTTCGTATCTGCTAATGCTTAAGGGGCGATCTATCGTTCTATTCGAATCAGGACCGGATCGCAAAATAAAGAGAAGACATAGTGGAACTCCTTCTCGTTACGCACTCAACCGATCCTGGCATTTACGCGCCTGTCTTGTGCAGCATTCGGCTTCGCAGTATGTCTTTTACGGCATCCACCGCTTCTTCTACCCGATCTACCGCCACAACGATAGGAGCGTTGTCCTCATATTGACTGAAGGAGTAATTATATTTGGGATCATAATAATGCTCAAGCAGCAGCTGTATTCCCTGAGCATACCTTCCCTCCTCCAAAGACTTGCCAATTTCCGCGGCGATCGGAGTGTGGATTCGGTTCTTGATTAATTGAAAGGCCGCCAAATATTGCTCTTTATAAGCCGCAGGGTTGTAATCCTCCAGTATCTGGCGAACACGCTCCGCCATCGGCAATTCCAACACGATGGCTGCCCCCGACTCCTTCTTCTTCATCAGGAAATCGGGAACGACGATTTTGCCGATCCGTTTGCTCTCGGCCTCAAATAACAAATAAGGCGAATTTTCCAATTGCTTCAGCCGTTCAACCAACTCCGCATCGAAAGTCTTCTGATTGTTGGACGGCAGTCCGATATGCCCGAAGATCGAGCCGCGGTGGCCTGCGAGCCCTTCCAGGTCCACGACGGGGTAGCCTTCCTGCTGAAGCTGCCTTAGCACTGCCGTCTTGCCCGTACCCGTCAATCCGTGAAGGACAAACGCTTCCGCATCCAGACTCTTCTGCTCAAGCGTATCCAGCACATACTTCCGGTAAGCCTTAATCCCGCCCGTAATCCGATTGACATGGATATCCATCAGGGACAGCACCGTTGCAGCCGTTCGGCTGCGCATGCCGCCGCGCCAGCAATAGACCGCCTTATCTCCTTCGATCTCTTTGAACTGCTTCACGAAGCTGGGTAGCTTGGCCGACATGATGGCGAGCCCCCGCTCTTTGGCCGCATCCACGCTCACCTGCTTGTAAATCGTCCCGATCTCCGCCCGTTCTTCATCATTGAAGACCGGAATGTTCAGACTCCCCGGAATGGTGGAGTCCTTGTATTCCGAAGGGGAACGGACATCAATCAAAGTAATCTTCTTGCTGTTTTGCAGTTCCAATAATTCTTTTACGGTGATGTCTTGAAACATGTCTGTTCGCTCCTTTATGGTTACACAAACAAAACCCGGCTCATGTTACGCCTCAACGACAATGCGATTCGGATGGTCATGTACGACTTCTCCGATTCTGCCGGCTTCCAGCCCGGCTTGGCGAAGCTCTGCCAGTAATGGTTCGGCCTGCGAGCCGTCAACGGCAATGAGGAGTCCCCCTGACGTCACGGCATCGCACAATATCCATTTATCGATCTGGTCCATGCTATCCGGGAAATCCACGTCGTCTTTCACGTGTTCATAATTGTTTTTGGTGCCGCCCGGAATGACGCCCCCGTCGGCCATTTCCCGAACCCGTTCCAGAACGGGAACGGAAGGCTTTGAAATCCGGATGCCCGTGCCGCTGCCTTTGGCCATTTCGAGTGCATGGCCAAGGAGACCGAACCCCGTCACGTCGGTGCAGGCATGCACATCGTAAGGCTCCATCGTCTCGGCAGCCGTTTTGTTCAGTGCCGCCATGACGGCGGTAACGCGGCGAATCTCATCTTCAGTTAACAGATCCTTCTTAATGGAGCTCGTCAGGATGCCCACGCCAATCGGCTTCGTCAGAATCAAGGCATCGCCCGGCTTGGCTCCGGCATTGGTTCTTACCCGGTCCGGGTGAACGGTCCCCGTTACGGCAAGGCCGAACTTCGGCTCTTTGTCATCGATGGAGTGTCCGCCAACCAGGGTAACCCCCGCTTCCTTCAATTTATCTCCTGCACCTCTCAAAATATCCGTCAAGACCTGCTTGTCCAGCGTCGAAATCGGGAATGCTACGATATTCAAGGCGGTCAGCGGTTTGCCGCCCATGGCATAGATATCGCTGATGGCATTCGCCGCGGCCACCTGACCGAAATCATAAGGGTCATCCACGATCGGCGTAAAGAAATCGACGGTCTGCACCATGGCCAGATCATCCGTGAGACGGTATACGCCCGCATCATCGCTGGTATCCAGACCAACCAATAAATTAGGATTCGGCTCGGCTTGCGGAAGCTCGCGGATGACCTGCGCCAGATCGGCAGGTCCGATCTTGCAGCCGCAGCCACCTTTGGAGGAATACGAGGTTAGTTTTATTTTGTCCGATTGACTCATCACGGATCTTCCCTTCGTCTTAAGAGTGATTTTAGGCAAAGCACATGCAACAACCCCGGCGTGGATGCTTGGATAACGTCTCATCTACACCGGGGATCATCTGATATTCATCCGTTTAGTTAACACTTGTTCAAGCACACAATATCTATATTATATGGAATCGGCTGCTTCAAGTCTAACGGTCTTCCTATTTCTTGCAATTACCGGGAATATCTTTCTGCAATCTGCCGACAATGTGATATACTATTTGATTGGATATGTAAATAATTTCACGATACATCAGGGGAGTACAGATTATGAATCACTCAAGCGACGGTGGAAGGGCCTTGAATCATACGGATCGCAGAAGAACCGTCTGGCTCATCACCATCTTCATCATCATAGCAGCAACAGGCCTTACCTATGTGAAGTGGTGGCCTTACTACGATAAAGCGCTCAAAGCTATTATGGAACACAGCATCGGCTCTTCCATATTAGGCATGGATCCGGCCGATGCCGCCCCTTCTTGGCAGGCAGCCTGGAATTATGCGCTCACCTATTTTAAAGCGGTTTGGAAAGCGGCGGTGCTCGGCATTCTGCTCGGGACTCTGGTCCAGTCGCTGCTGCCATCCCAATGGCTGCTTCGGGTCCTTGGCAAAACGACCTTCGGCAGCACGGCGATAGGAGGAATCGCCTCCATTCCGGGCATGATGTGCTCCTGCTGCGCCGCACCGATCGCGATCGGTCTGCGCAAGAAAAAGGTGTCGGTCGGCTCTGCTCTCGCGTTCTGGATCGGCAATCCAACCATCAATCCGGCAACGCTCGTCTTCATGACGTTTGTTTTATCATGGAAATTCACCATGCTGCGATTGATCTTCGGCATCCTGCTAACCTTCGGCGTCAGCTACCTGGCAAACCGCTTCGCCAAGGAAGCGGATCCCGTGGAGATCGATGCGCCTCAGAGCACGGATCAAACCGATGAGCGTCCGCTGTGGAAACGCTGGTTAACCAGCATCGGGCAGATGCTGGTTCGGGTGGTCCCGGCTTACTTTATAGCCGTTCTGCTCCTTGGGGCCATGCAGGCATGGATGTTCCCGCATTTGGGAGCGGCAGCGGGGAACACGCTCTTGGCCGTCATCTTCTTCTCCGTGATGGGAATGCTGTTCGTCATTCCGACCGCGGCGGAAATCCCGATCATCCAGGCCTTTATGGCAGCGGGCCTGGGGGCGGGTCCGGCCGCGGCGCTGCTTCTGACGCTGCCGGCTGTCAGTCTTCCGTCTCTGCTTATGGTGAGGCGTTCATTCCCTAAAAGAGTTTTGTGGTTTGTTACTGCCTCCGTCGTCCTGCTTGGGATTCTTTGCGGCGTGGCGGGAATGCTGATCCTGTAGGCAGGAACCACTTTTCCGTTTATATTTTCAATTTTTATTTTTTCTTAAGGTAAACCATAGGCTTATCTGGTAAAGTGATAAAAGAATGAACAACTCATTATTATATGCAGTCGAAGGGAGTCAATCATTACATGAAAGATAACGATTTGCAGCCAAACCATCCGGGACAGCCCGAGGATGATCAGGGACAAGCCCAAGAGAAAGAGAATAACCAACAAGATCAAGGCGGCTTGCCTCATGAAGAAGAAAGAATAGATTCCACCTATCCGGAGTCCGACGAGCTGTACAAGGATGAGAACGAACACCCAGCCGTTATGCATTCGGGAGATCAACCGCATTACGATGAACAGCCACCTGCAGATGGCGGCGGCAACGGAAGCAAAGGCTGGATGATCGCGTCGCTGGTTTTGGCGGCTGCCTTAATCGTCGTCCTGATCGTACCTCCGTTTGCCAAGGGATCCGGCAATGAAGCTATAGCTAAAGTCAACGACGTTAACATTACCAAGGATAATCTGTACGATGAGCTTGTCAGCGTAGGCGGCAAACAAACGCTGAATTCCATGATCACAGAGGAATTGATCCAGCAGGAACTGAAGAACAAGTCCATTACGGTGACCGATGCCGATGTGAATAAAGAAGTGGATGCGCTGAAGGCCTCCTTCCCTTCCGAGGAACAATTCAATATGGCTCTGCAGCAAAACGGCATGACGCTCGACAACCTGAAGGAGCAGACCAAAACCCAGGTTGAGCTTAAAAAGCTGATGGCCGACAAAATCAAGGTAACCGACGAAGAAGTCAAAGAAGTGTATGACCAAAACAAAGAAAGCTTCGCAACGCCTGAGCAGGTTCGCGCTTCCCACATCCTCGTTGAGACCAAGGAAGAAGCCGAAGCCATCGTGAAGCAGCTGAAGGAAGGCGCTGACTTCGCAACGATTGCTAAAGAGAAAAACCAGGATGCAACCAAGGATACCGGCGGCGACCTGAATTTCTTCGGACGCGGCGAAATGGACCCCGCATTTGAAGAAGCGGCGTTCAAACTGAAGAAAGATGAAATCAGCGAACCGGTGAAGAGCTCCTTCGGATACCACATCATCAAGGTTACCGATCGTAAGGAAGCAACGAATCCTACCTTGGAAGACAAGAAGGAAGAAATCCGCAGCCAGCTTGAGAACCAAAAGGTCTATGCCGAATCCACAGCCTACATTCAAGAGCTGAAGGATAAAGCTACCATCACGAATACCCTGGAAGAAGCTCCTGCTGAAGCTCCAGCAGAAGCACCGGCAGATGCTACAGAGACACCTTAACACCTGCTGCGCCTTGAACACCAGGCAAAGCCCCTACCCTCGCGGTACGGGGCTTTTTTTTCATGCAAAATAAAAAGTTCTTTAAACCCCAAGCAAAACATGTTAGAATGTAAGCGTTATCAAATGTTGATCTTGGAAAAGGGGGAAGCAGAATGATGAAGCACGTATCGGAATCCCGCAACATGTATGAGGACTTCGTGGTGGAGACAGACATTCTGTTCTTTAAAACCGGATCGCACGGTTTGGTCAGCTTTCACGGCAGGAACTATAATATTAAAAAGAGAATGACTGCCGAAAAAATCGCATCCCTGCTGTCCGGTAAACAGTTCTATCATGTCGGCGGCAACTGCTACGTCAACGTAGACAAAATAACTACGGTAGAGCAAGGCATCGTTTATTTCGGGGAAAAGGCGCCTTCCGCTAAACATCTTCGCATTCCCAGATGGAAGCAGGAATCGCTGAAGCGCCTGGTTGCTGAAGTCAAACAGCCGGTTTGAGCGAGCAGCGGCGTATACCTTGAATCTGGCGCAGGACAAGAGAAGATCCCGTATCCGTTACATTCGGAGGCGGGATCTTCTTGCGTTGGCATGATTTTAGCAGCCTTTTTGTTCTTGGCGTCTGTTCTACATAGATACGTTAGCGACGCGGACGATTTCCTTCCCCAACGCGCTTCGGGTATATATGAACAACCCACATTATGGTAATATCGAATAAAATCTTATGTACATTCAAAAAGGAGTGGTCATGCATCGAATCCTATTTTGATCCGCAATACCCGGAAGCGTTTGCTGCCTTTTCCGTTGAACATTGGATAGCCATTGGCATATGCATCATCCTTGGCCTGCTGCTGTACCTGTTCAGGACTGCCATCGCCTCCAAGCCTTCTCTGCAAAAGACCGTAAGATGGGGCCTGCTCGCTGCCCTTGCGTTGCCAGAAGCTTCCCTTCATGTCTGGTATGTGTCAACGGGAATATGGGATCCAGCCACTTCGCTTCCCTTGGAGTTGTGCAGTCTGACCCTGTTCCTCTCCATCGCCATCCTGCTTACGGATAAACGCCGCTTATACCCGCTGGTTTACTTTGCGGGAATCGGGGGAGCCCTGCAAGCTGTATTAACCCCTAATTTGGGATACCCTTTTCCGCACTTCCGGTTCTTTCATTTCTTTGTTGTCCATATCGCGATCATCATGACGGCATTGTATATGACATGGGTTCGGGGGTACCGTCCCACCTGGAAATCCATCGCCTGGACGATGGTCTTTCTTAACGTGTCCGCACTTTTAGTCGGTCTGGTCAACCTCGCTGTCGGTTCGAACTATATGTTCCTGATGCGCAAGCCGGATACGGCTTCGCTGCTCGATCTGCTGGGGCCGCATCCCGTTTATATTGTTGTAGAAGAACTTATCGCGCTATCGCTGTTTATCCTCATGCATCTCGCCTTCTTCGTCATCCCGGATCGGATGAGGCGCAGCCGCCGACGCAAACACGAGCGGGCTTCCTTGTCTTCGACAGGCGGTTGAACAAGGCATCATACAAACATAAAGCGTATGGATCGTTAACACCCCTGTCGTTTCGGGTGCTTCCATCCATACGCTTTTTTAAGGAAGGGGTCCTTCCCCTAATTCTTAAGATACAAACGGGAGCTTGCCTCCCAAATCTCGCCCGGCGCCAAACCGAACAAACCGATCTCGTCCGCAGGCAAGTCCGTGTTCGGTGCATTAACCAGGTTGATCTGCGGTTCAGGACAGAAAAATTTGCGGGACGCTTTGCTGTTCCATACCATCCACTGCTTATACGAGTTGCCGACATCGTAAACGAATGTTTTGCCTAGCTTGGTATCCGTCAGCTCCATGCGGTTTCTGCCGTTTTGCGGAACGGCCGTATAATGGTTGTCCATCGAATCGAAATAGGGATTCACGCCGCTCGTGCGAAGCAGCTTTTCCTCTGCCGTCAGCGCTTGGAACTTGCCGGTCGGCAGCATCCGGTCGCTCATCTCCCACCGCTCGCCAATGGTGATTCTCACGACGCAATCATCCGCCGTGCTTTCCGGGGCAAAGGGAGCATTGATCGCCGTATGGAAGGCTAGCAGGCACGGCATGCTGCTGGTACCCTGATTCCGTATAAACACATGCTGGGCCAAGCCGTCCTGATTCAGCGTGTAGCGAAGCCGGAAGGTGAAGCGATGCGGAAGCATGGCGTACATCGGATGATGCTCGTCAACCGTGACGGAGACCACCACATAACTCTCGGTCTCGCTGCTGCCATAATCCTCGACACTCCAAGGGGTCGTATGTAAAAAACCATGGAGGTGATTGCCCGTCTCTACTTCATTTACCGGGAATTGATAGGTTTGTCCGTTCCAAGGAAACCGTCCGTCCTCATATCGGTTAGGCGGAAACAGAACAGGAATGCCGTGAACGCCCGGACTGGCTTTGAACGCTTCCATTTCGTTCTCTTCCGGCTCGCGCAGGAACCGGTAACCGCTTACGTTATCCCTGAAAGCGATGAGATTGCCTCCGATTTCAGGCAATATCGCCGCTTCATAAGGGCCATGCTGGAGCCAAACCGCACGCTCTCCCTGATACGATCCTTCATACGCTTTGTGGTTCATCGGGTGATCTCTCCTCTCAAGTGTGAACGTATATAGATTATCATACCAGTGCCCTTACTTCTATATGTTCGGGGTAGATGGGCTGACCCATCCCCCCTCTCACGGCCGGCCGGTTAAGACGAAAGTTTGGCCTTTGAAGCGTTTGGCGGAATCGGTGCCTGGGCCGGCGGTTCGTTAGCGGCCGGCTGCGCGGCCGAAGCCAGCTCCTCATCCAGTTCCCTGGTGTACTCGGTTCTCTGCTGTTCGCTCCAGCCCAGTACGGTAGCCATATAATTGATCACGGGCACCTTCCATTTTCTCGTCCAGTCGATTTGAAACAAGAGAGACCCCGTGCGGCGGATAAAAAAGTCGGCCGGCTTCGATGCCATCTCATGCTCAATGGCATACATCAGCGGAACCAATACCGACACCGGAAGCGCCGATGCCTCCGCCTGATCGGAGCCTTCCTTGGCCAAGCGGAACAATTCCGCTGCGTTTGAGCCGTACATTCGCGCCCAGTGCTCGGCAAGCTTACGGTCAATTCCTTGCGCCGCGCCGATCTCCGTCTGCTTGCGGACAAAATCCGGGAATTGGCTGGAACCGCCAACCTGACCGCCGGAAATCGGCAGATTTTTCGTTACGCTGGCGCCATAAGCCTTCCCGCCGCTTTCTTGAATCCGTTTCGCTACCAGGTCAACGACGGTGTCCGCCATTTTCCGATACCCGGTCAGCTTCCCTCCCGCAATGGTGATCAGGCCGGAGGGGGATTCCCAAATTTCATCCTTTCGGGAAATTTCGGACGGGCTCTTGCCTTCCTCCAGAATCAGGGGCCGGACCCCGGCCCATCCCGATTCAACGTCTGCCGGACTTAGCTTTACGCCCGGAAACATGTAATGGATGGCCTTCAAAATATAATCCCGGTCTTCCACCGTGATCAAGGGACGTACGGGATCCGCCTTATAAACCGTGTCGGTTGTGCCGACATAGGTTTTCCCGTCCCGGGGAATGGCAAACACCATCCTGCCGTCGGGCGTATCGAAGTAGACCGCCTGGCGAAGCGGGAACCTGGATTGGTCGATGACCAGATGAACCCCTTTGGTCAGCTGAAGCATTTTTCCCTTCCTGGACTTATCCATTTCGCGCACTTGGTCCACCCAAGGCCCGGCCGCATTTACGATTTTGGTGCCGGAGACGGACTTCACAGCACCGCCGAGCATATCCCGTACCGTAACCCCGGTAATCCGCCCATTCGCATCATAATTCAGCGACTCCGCCTTGGCGTAGTTAAACAGAACCGCCCCTCTGGCGGCCGCCTCCTTCATGACCTCCAGCGTCAGCCTGGCGTCGTCCGTCCGGTATTCCACGTAATAGCCGCCGCCCTTCAGGCCCTCCTGCTTCAGAAGCGGCTCCCGCTTTAACGTCTCGGAGGCGGACAGCATGGATCGCCGTTCTCCCCGCTTCACGCCGGCCAGGAAATCATACACCATCAAACCGATGGAGGTGCTAAACTTCCCGAAGGTGCCGCCCTGGTGTATCGGCAGCAGCATCCATTCCGGGGTCGTTACGTGCGGCCCGTTCTCGTACACCACGGCCCGTTCTTTGCCTACCTCCGCCACCATGCCGACTTCAAACTGCTTCAAATACCGCAGCCCGCCATGCACCAGCTTGGTGGAACGGCTGCTCGTTCCCGCGGCAAAATCCTGCATTTCCACCAGCAGCACCGACATGCCGCGCGTGACCGCATCCAGTGCAATCCCCGCTCCGGTGATTCCGCCGCCGATCACGATCAGATCGTAGGTGTCCTCTGCTATTCTTTGAAATCGATGCCCGCGGTCCAAACTTGAAAACGACTGTGACTGCTCCACATTGAATCCCTCCCAGTATGCTTTACCCTGTTTTTATCTATCGTTACCTTTCCCATGAAAAAAGACAGCAAAAAAAGAGACCACGAAACACGCGGTAACAACCCCATAACATGAGGTATCCGCGCCTAGTGGTCTCTCCAAGTCTCCAGACATCTATTCACTTATTGATCATTATACCATATAAAATGCTAATGAAAAGCCATTGCCGCATAAACGGCTTTTTTCCAGCCGCTGTATAATTGCTCCCTTGCGCTTTCCTCCATGGTTGGTTTGAAGCTTTGCCCCATGCTCCACTTGCTGCATATCTCCTCCTGATCCTTCCAGAAGCCGACTGCGAGCCCTGCCAGGTAAGCTGCACCGAGCGCCGTTGTCTCCGTAATGTCCGGCACTTCCACCGGGACGTTCAGGATGTCGCTTTGGAATTCCATAAGAAAGGTGTTGGACACCGCTCCTCCATCCACCCGCAGGGATTCGATATGAAAGCCCGAATCCTCTTCCATCACGGATAGCACATCGCGCGTTTGATATGCAAGCGACTCGAGGGTTGCACGGATGAAATGCTCCTTCGACGTGCCTCGCGTCAGGCCGAAGACCGCCCCCCGCACATCGCTGTTCCAATACGGACTGCCAAGACCGACAAAAGCCGGCACCACATAGACGCCTTCGGTGGATTGGACCCGTCTTGCATAGGGCTCGCTGTCCTTGGCTTCGCGGAACATTCGAAGCCCGTCGCGCAGCCACTGTATCGCGGAGCCCGCCACGAAGACGCTGCCCTCAAGCGCGTATTGTACGCGGCCATCCAGTCCCCAGGCGATCGTGGTGATCAGCCCATGCTCGGATTGAACCGGCTTATCGCCGGTATTCATCAGCATAAAGCTGCCTGTTCCGTAGGTCGTCTTCACCATGCCTTCGGAGAAGCAGGTCTGGCCGAACAGCGCCGCTTGCTGATCGCCGGCCGCTCCGGCAATCGGAACCTCTCGCCCGAAGAAGTGATAGGATGCCGTATTGGAATATATTTCGGATGACGGCCTGACCTCAGGCAGCATGGCCTTGGGGATGTCCAGCAGCTGCAGCAGCTCCTCATCCCATTTCAATTCGTGGATGTTATAGAGCATCGTACGCGATGCGTTGGAATAATCGGTTACATGCACCTGGCCGCCCGACAGCTTCCAGATCAGCCAGGTGTCGATGGTCCCGAATATAATCTCTCCTCGCTTGGCCCGTTCGCGCGCACCGTCCACATGATCGAGGATCCATTTGATCTTCGTTCCCGAGAAATAGGGATCGATCAGAAGTCCCGTCTTCTCCCTAACCGTCGCGTCATGGCCTGCTGCAATGAGCTCCTCGCATATGCCGGCCGTCTGGCGAGATTGCCATACGATGGCGGGATAGATCGGTTCACCGCTCTTGCGGTCCCATACCACCGCGGTCTCCCGCTGATTCGTAATTCCGATGCCGGCAATCTGCTCCGTCTTCACGCCCGCTTCGGATAAGCAAGTCGCAATGACCGCCAGAATCGAGCCCCATATTTCGTTGGCATTCTGCTCCACCCAACCGGGCTTCGGAAAATACTGCGGAAATTCCCTTTGAGCGGAGTGAACGATTTGCCCTTCGCGGTTAAACAGGATCGCGCGCGAGCTTGTCGTTCCTTGGTCAAGCGCCAGAATGTACTTCTCCAAGCATCTTCTCCCCTTTCTGCTTATGCATTTAACCAAAGATAACGTGCAGATGGAAACGTTGTCAAATCCATTATTCCATCAAAGAGAAGCCCAGCAGGTCCTGCAGCAGGACCGAAGCCGCACCCATCAGCTTGTCCTCCTCGCCCAGGGAAGCCAAGCCGAAAACCATGTCATCCTTCAGAATCGGCATCGCATGCCGGTCGATATATGCGCTGACCATGTCCAGCAATTCCGGATTACCATGCGCCAAATCCCCGCCTAATATCAACGCCTCGGGATTAAACATGTTCACCAGGTTGACGATGGCCGCCCCCAAGTGTTCGGCCACTTCTTCATTCAGATCCCTCGCCAGCTTGTCCCCCTTGCGAAGGGCTTCCTTGAATACGGACGGAACAATTTTACTGTAATCCCCTCCGCTCAGCTCCTGGATCAGCGTCGGCCTTCCCGTTGCGATTGCCGTAATAATGCGGGAATACACGGCAATCCAACTGATATAGCTGTCGAGGCAGCCTGCATTGCCGCATTCGCAGCGGATTCCGCTGCGATTCACGCTCGTATGCCCGAACTCCCCGGCACCGCCATGCTTGCCTCTTAGGAGATGATCGTTAATCAAAATACCGGAACCAAGCCCGTCCCCGATGGATATATAGATCAGATTCGCGAACGCGTAATCGCCGAACCGGCGTTCGGCAAGCACAACGGAATTCATGTCATTCTCAACCCAGGTCCGCATTGCGTAGCGGTCTTCAAATATCCGTTTCAATGGAACATTCGTCATCCGCAGTTTCGTGTTATAGTGCACGACGCCCTGGCTGTCGCTCACAATGCCGGGGACGTTAATGGAAATACCGACGCACCGTTCCAGATCCTCTTGACCTGCCATGAAATCATCCATCAGCTGCAGTAGCCGTTCGATAACCGCTTCTCCCTGGAGTCCGGCTATAGGGTGCGTTTCCTTCGCGAGCACCTTCGCCTCCAGATTCATCCGGGCCAGGATCATGACCGAATTCGTTATGCTTACGGCTAACAGGAAGTGATTATCCGGATTGAATTTAAGCAGTATGGGTTTTCTACCGCCGCTGGAGGAGCCTGTTCCAATTTCCGAAACGTAGCCTTCCCTGATCAGTTCTTGAACGGCCGATGCCACCGTGGAGGGACTCAGCTTGTTTTTTTTGGCCAGTTCGATTCTGGATATAGGGCCTTCCGTACGGATCTTGTTCAGCACCTTGGACCGGTTTAGCGCCTGGATCAGCTTGTGATTGCCTTTTTTCATATTGTTCAAGCAAGTTCAACCTTTCTATGGGTTCTTCATTGTAGTGCGACTTTCTGTATCGGAAAAATGAGGTTAGAACCACTATAACATTTTCAACAAGCGGATATAAACTTATTCCATCCATCGAAATAACATACGGCGTAAGATTTGATAATGACTCTCTCATATTGTGAAAAAAAGAATTTAAAAGGATTTGAAATCGCTATCTTGAAAAATAAACAAGGTAATTATATAATCTTTCGCAATAGAAGCTGGTTATTCTGTCAAGATAGATAGCATATGGATGTTAACTTTTTTCGACAATTGGAATAACTATCGCTTTTTATACTCAAACACAAAGGGGGCGCTTTGGGGGATCGATTCACTTCGAACAAGCCACACGACCATCAACGCTTGATCAAAAACCATGTGAATTCAAGGAGGGTTATTTGATGAAAAAAAGAATGTCTGTCCTGATTTCGGTACTGTTCGTGTTCTCCGCCCTGCTGTCCGCCTGCGGGGGCGGCAATGCCTCCGGAGGAGATAACGGCAAGAAGGTCATCAACGTTGCCCTGTGGGACGAAAATGTGCGGGACACGCTGGACAAATCCATCAAAATTTTCAATGAGAAGCACCCCAATGTACAGGTGAAGGTGACCTACACCCCATGGGCGGATTATTGGACCAAGCTGAAAACCAGCCTCGCCGGCAACAGCGGACCCGACGTCTACTGGATGAACGGACCCAACTTTCACTCGTATGCCTCCTCCGGTCTGATCAAAGACCTGTCCCCCCTGATCGAGCAAAGCGGGCTCGACACCTCGGTTTATACCGAAGCGCTCGTCGATATGTACACCTATCAAGGCAAGCTTCACGGACTTCCTTACTTCCAGGATTCCGTAGGACTTTTCTACAACAAAGAATTGTTTGACAAGGCCGGGCTGCCCTATCCGGACGATACCTGGACCTGGGAAACGGTAGAAGAGAACGCAGCCAAGCTGACGGATAAATCGAACGGAATCTACGGCTACATTACGCCGATCGACAGTCAAATCGGTTATTACAACTATATTGCCCAGGCCGGCGGATTCGTGATATCCGACGATAAAAAAACGTCCGGTTACGATACGCCGGAAGCTCTTTCGGCATTCAAATGGCAGCAGAGCCTGATTGAAAAAGGCTACTCTCCGAATGCGCAGCAGCAGCTTGAAACCAAGTCGCGCCAGCTGTTCGGATCGGGCAAAGCCGCCATGTTCCCGGGAATCTCCGTCAACTCTCCGGAACTGCACAAGCTGCTTGGCGACAAGCTGGGCGTCGCGGTTCTGCCCGCCGGAAAGGAAAAGGCGTCCATCGTCCATGGGCTCAGCTGGGCCATCAACGGCAAAACCAAGGTCGAGCAGGAGTCCTGGGAATTGATACAGATTCTATCCGGCAAGGAAGGACAGGAATTGCTGGCCGACTCGGGCTTCTCGATGCCTGCTTACAAAGGCACGGAGGGAGGATGGCTGAAATCCATTCCTTCGCTTGATCTGCAAGTGTTCGTCGACAGCCTGGAGTTTGCCGTCCCGTATCCCGTATCCCAAAAAACCGCAGAGTGGCAGGACGCGGAAGTGAAGGAAATCCAGGCCGCTTTCCTCGGCAAGAAAACGTTTGAAGAGGCGTTGAAAAATGCGGGTGAGCAGATGAATGCCATCCTTGCGACGGAAACCAATTAACGAACAGCCCCTTCCAATACGGAACCTAAGAAAGGACGGTGCAGCCTGTGAGCTCTCCCATCACTGTGACCACGAAACCTCCTGAAACGACGGCCAAGCGAAAGGTCGGGAAACTTGCCTTTCACGAAGCCATGTGGGGATACATCTTCATTCTGCCTGTCGTGCTGGGCCTCGGTCTGTTCTACATGGCACCTTCCGCCGCCTCCTTGTTTCTGTCGTTCACTTCCTGGGACGGATTGACTGCCCCCCAATTCATCGGGCTCGATAACTTCGCGAATTTGATGAAGGACGACAAATTCACCGGCTCCATGCTGAACACGACGCTGTATACCATCGGTACGGTACCGTTATCCGTTGCACTGGCAACGGTGCTGGCGGTGCTGCTGAACCAGAAAATCAAAGGTATGGTCTTCTATCGCACGTTCTATTTCATTCCCGTCATCACCATGCCGATCGCGGTCGGCATGGTGTGGAAATGGTTGTACAATTCCGAATTCGGATTAATCAACCATGTGCTGGGCGTCATGAACCTGCCGCAGCCCAACTGGCTGTTTGACGAGAAATTCGCCTTGTTCTCCATCGTGCTTGTCAGCGTGTGGAGCAGCATCGGTTATAACGCCGTCATTCTGCTCTCGGGTCTGCAGGGCATCTCCGGCAGCTACTATGAAGCGGCTTCGCTTGACGGAGCGGGGACGCTGTATAAGTTCTTCCGGATTACACTGCCTCTGCTCACGCCCAGTTTGTTCTTTGTTTTGGTCATGTCCTTCATCAATTCGTTCCAGGTGTTCGACCTGATCTTCATCATGATGGATCAGCAGACCACGATGCTCGAGTCCACCCGGACGGTGGTATACAGCATCTGGGAAGACGGATTCAAATACTTCAACATGGGGTACGCTTCGGCGCAAGCCTTCATTCTCTTCGTGGTCATTCTGATCATCACCATGGTTCAGATGTACATTCAGAAGCGCTGGGTCCATTACCAATAACAGGAGGTGCGTAGACGTGACTACTTCAACCCAAGCTGAAAAAGCAAGCCGCCTGGCGGTACACATCCTGTTAGCCGTCGGGGCGCTGCTCATGATCATGCCGTTTCTGTGGATGATCTCGACATCCTTCAAGTCCTTTGCCGACTCCATGTCCGTTCCGCCGAAATGGCTGCCTGTGGAATGGCATCCGGACAACTACCTTCGTGTCATCCAAACCATTGATTTCGGCACTTATTATTTGAACACCGTCATCGTGACGGTGGGTCGCACCGCGGGCCAGCTCATTCTGTGCTCGCTGGCAGCCTATGCATTCGCCAGCTTGAGGTTCCCGTTCAAGAATGCCATTTTTCTCGCCCTCCTGGCCGTATTGATGGTACCTTCCCAAGTCGTTATGATTCCGAGCTTTGTCATCATGCGCGAGTTCAACTGGCTCGACACGTTTTACGTGCTCATCGTACCCGGCATATTCAGCGCCTTCGGCACGTTCTTGCTAAGACAGTTCTTCATGACGCTGCCGAAGGATCTGGAGGAGGCTGCCAAAATCGACGGCTGCAGTTATTTCCGAATTTACTGGAATATCTACTTGCCGTTATCCAAGGCCGCACTCGTCTCGTTGGCGATTTTCACCATCTTAGCTTCATGGAACGATCTGCTGTGGCCGCTCATTATGACGAGCTCCGAGGAGATGCGCGTCCTTTCGATCGGGATATCCAGCTTCCAGGGGCAGCATTCCACCGATTATCCGCTGCTGATGGCCGGGGCCTTGATGGCCACCCTTCCCATCATCATCCTGTTCATCTTCCTTCAGCGGTATTTCATTGAAGGCATAGCCATGAATGGGATCAAAGGATAACGGCTGAATCAGCCCACCAAGTAAAAAAGGAGTGTACGATAAATGTTACACGTGTTAGTCATTGGGGCAGGCGCCATGGGAAAAACCCATGCCGCCGCCTATGCTTCGATGCCGGGAGTCAAGCTTGCCGGCATCGCCGATATCCGGCTGGAGAAAGCGAGGCACCTTGCGGACGAATATGAAGCAGGCGCCTATCGTTCGTTCGAAGCCGCGGTAGAGGATTTGGGTGCAGGGCAGATTGATGTCATCGACGTCTGCCTGCCAACACCACTTCACAAGGACTACGTTGTCAAAGCGGCGGACATCGGCAAGCATGTCATATGCGAGAAACCGCTGGCAAGAACCGAAGAAGACGCGCGATTCATGATCAACTACTGCCGTGATAAGGGCGTACGCTTGTTTGTCGGTCATGTGCTGCGCTTCTTCCCGGAATACGTGAAGGCCAAGTCGCTGCTCGATCAAGGCAGCATCGGGAGGCCTGCCGTCATCCGGGCTGGCCGCGGCGGCGGTTATCCGATCGGCTGGAACCATTGGTACAGCGATTTTGGAGCGAGCGGCGGCATTACGCTGGATGCGATGATCCATGATTTTGATTACCTGCGCTGGTGCTTCGGAGAAGTTGAGCGCGTCTATGCCAAGGGGCTGAACGGCCGCCTCCAGGCTCAGCTGGATTATTCGCTGGTGACCCTTCGCTTCCGCAGCGGCGTCATCGCTCATGTGGAGGGCACCTGGGCCCATGACGGCTTCTCCATGAATTTGGAGATGGCGGGCACCAGCGGCATCATTGACTACGATAGTGCCAAGGACAGCCCGCTTCTCTTCAAATCGCGGAGCAGTGCCGCGACGATTCCCGGCGTCGCCGTTCCGGAAAGTCCGCTTGAACGAAGTCCCTATTACCGGGAACTGGAACACTTTATGTCGTGCATCCGCGACGGCAGCGAACCGCTGGTTTCCGCCGAAGACGCATATGAAGCGCTTCGCATCGCACTTGCCGCTCTAGCCTCCATGGCTGCAGGCGAGCCGGTGGTTGTCGGGGACGCTGCGCTTACCCTCGCCTCGACATGAAATAAACGCGATCGATGTATTATCTGGAGAGCCCGCATCCTGCAGATTTTGTTGCTGGATAAGGAGGGCAAGCCTCTGCGGGATATACTTTCATATCACTAAACAAGGAGAGAAAGCCATGAAATTGGGAGTGATCAGCTTTGCGCATATGCATGCGTTCAGTTATGCCAAAGCCCTTCTCGGGATTGAAGGCGTGGAGCTTGCCGGCATCGCCGACCCTGTAGAGGAGCGCGGCCGGAAATACGCCGAGCATTTCGAAACCGCCTATTATCGGGATTATCGCGAGCTGCTGGACCAAGGCTTGGACGGCGTCATCGTGACGTCCGAGAACGCGCATCATAAGGAGCACGTGCTGGCCGCCGCTGCAGCCGGGGTTCATGTGCTCTGCGAAAAACCGCTCTCGACCAACATACAGGATGCACAGGACATGATTGATGCCTGCAAAGCAAACGGCGTGCTGCTGCAAACGGCGTTCCCGGTGCGTTACAATACGACGGTCGTGCGGGCCAAGCAGATGATCGATGAGGGAAAACTAGGCCGCATTCTGGCCATGAAGGGAACCAACCGCGGACGCAATCCCGGCGGTTGGTTCATCGATCCGGAGCTCTCCGGCGGAGGAGCCGTCATTGACCATACCGTGCACGTCGCCGATATTATGCGCTGGATCACCGGTGCCGAGGTCAAGGAAGTGTACGCCGAGGTCGACCATCTCATCTCGGAAGCTCCGATTGATGACAGCGGCATCCTGACCATGGAATTCGACAATGGCGTATTTGCTACGCTGGATTGCAGCTGGTCCCGCAACAAGGAGTTCCCGACCTGGGGCGACGTCACCTTGGAAATCGTCGGTTCCGCCGGGACCCTTAGCGTCAATGCCACCAGTCAGAAGCTGCACGTATACACCGATGAATCCGGATACCGCCATCAGGCTTGGGGTGACAGCATGGATGCCAGCCTGATCAGGGATTTCGTGGATGCCATCTCCTCCGGCGCCGCGGAGGCATCCGTTACCGGCGAGGACGGGCTTCATGCGCTGGCCGTGGCCCTAGCCGCCTACCGATCGTCCGCGGACAAGCGGACGATCGCGATGTCGGAGCTGTGATTCGATAACCGGCACAGAAGTCGTTTTCTCGTCGTATACGAGAAGGCCTTCTGTGCTTTTTCTCATAGCGGATCCGTGAATCCGGGCCCAAATGAATGCTTGAATAATATGGATGGCGGGGCTATAATCACGTGTGAGTAATCGAGTTACCGGAACTTGGAGCCAACATTTATACGATCGGGAGTGAAGCAACCTATGATTAAAGCAGGCGTGATGGGAGCGGGCGGCATGGGCGCCGTCCACATTAAAAATCTTCACGGGAACGAACATGTCCAGCTGGCCGCGATATGCGATACGAATGAAGCGTTAGCCAAACAGCAGGCCGAGCTTTACGGTGCGGCCTATTATACGGACGGCAGCACGATGCTGGAGCAGGAGCCGCTCGATGTGCTGTATGTCTGCATCCCGCCCTTCTGCCATGGCGACATTGAAGAGCAGGCAGCTGCCAAGGGCATTCACCTGATGGTGGAGAAGCCGCTGGGACTGGACGTCGAGTCCGTTCGCCATAAAGCCAAAGTCATTGCTGAAAGCGGAATCATCGCCGCCTCCGGTTACTGCCTGCGGTACCTGGATACGGTGGCGATCGCCAAGGATTTTCTCAAGGACAAAAAAATCGGCATGGTCCGCGCCCACTACATCACAACGCCTGTGCCGACTCCATGGTGGCGCAAAAAGGCATTGTCCGGCGGGCAGCTGGTTGAGCAATCCACGCATACCATGGACTTGGTCCGTTACCTGTGCGGCGACATCACCCGCCTGTATGCCGATATGAAACTGCTGCTGGTCAATGACATCCCGGATCTGGACATTCCGGATGTGGGCGCCATCCAATTCGTCCTGGATTCCGGAGCCGTCGGCCATATGCAAACCGGGTTTATCCAGTTCGATCACCGCAGCGGCATCGAGATTATGGGCCGGGATTTCCGGGTCGTCCTGGACGGAACCACGCTCTCCATCGTAGACAAGGAGAAGGAAGTGGTGTACCGCAGCAAGACGGACTTTTACAAAAATCTTACCAATGCCTTTATTGACGCCATTCGGAGCAATGACCCGAGCCTGGTGCTGGCATCCTACGAAGACGGCTTCAAGACGCTGGAATTGACGCTGGCGGCCAATGAATCCGCCGAGACCGGCCAACCTGTAACGATTCAGCCATAATGCAATAAGGGCGTTCTCGCGGTCTGCAGACTTTGAGGACGCCCTTTTACTTTTCGTTTAACAACAAGTTTCGTTCTGTTCATGCAGCGCAGTAAGCTGCCGCTTCCCTGTCAGAGGCTTCTTTCCGCTTGCGCTATCACTGGGAGCGTGAAGATGCCGGGTTCCACTCTTATAATCCAAGCGAAATGTATTTTACCTCCAGGAACTCCTCCATTCCGTAATGTCCGCCTTCCCGGCCGAGCCCGCTCTCCTTAAAGCCGCCGAACGGCGCTTGCGCTGTCGAAGGCACCGGATCATTCACGCCTACAATCCCGTAATCCAACGATTCGGCAATGCGTACCGCTTCACCCAGATTTTGCGTAAATACATAGGCGGCCAAGCCATACGGACTGTTATTGGCACGCTGCACGGCTTCGTCTATCGTTTCGAAAGTGGTAATCGGCGCAAGGGGGCCGAAGGTCTCCTCGTTCATGCACTCCATGTCGTCCGTAGCGTTCATGATGACCGTGGGCTCCACATAATTGCGGCCAAGCTCGGGCAGGGCTTGACCGCCTGCCAAGACGATGCCGCCTTTCTCTTTCGCATCCTTGATCTGTCGTACGACTTTATCCACGGCTTCCCGATTAATCAAGGGACCGATATCGACCCCCTTCTCCATTCCGCTGCCCACCTTCAATTGCTTGACAAGCTCAGTAAACTTCGCAGCGAATTTCTCCGCGATCCCTGCCTGAACATAAACCCGGTTGGCACATACGCAGGTCTGTCCCCCGTTGCGGAACTTGGAAGAAATCAATCCCGCAGCCGCTTGATCCAAGTCCGCCTGATCGGTCACGATAAACGGGGCATGGCCGCCAAGCTCCAGCGATATTTTCTTGACGTTGGCCGACGCGCCGGCCATCAGCTGCTTCCCTACTTCGGTGGATCCCGTAAAAGACAGCTTTCTAACCCGGCAGTCCTCTTGCCACACGCCGGAAATGTCGCTTGAAGACCCGGTTACGATGTTAATGACCCCGGCTGGAATGCCGGCTTGATCCGCTAGCTCCACTAGCTTGATCGCCGTAAACGGCGTCTCGCCGGATGGTTTGATCACCACGGTGCACCCCGCCGCCAAGGCCGGCGCTACCTTACGTGTAATCATGGAGGCCGGGAAATTCCATGGCGTGATGGCGGCAACGACGCCAACAGGCTGCTTCGTTACAATGATGCGCTGGCGGCTGGATGATCCGGGGATGGTCTCGCCGTAGATTCGCTTGCCTTCTTCCGCGTACCATGCCACGAAACTGTTGGCATATTGAATCTCGCCCGCCGCTTCCTTCAGCGGTTTCCCCTGCTCCGTGGTCATAATCCTTGCCAATTCGTCCGTATGTTCCGCGATCAGCTCATGCCAGCGGCGCAGCAGCTCTCCCCGCTCGTTCGCCGTTCTGCGGGACCATGCCGGAAAAGCATCGGCGGCCGCATCGACGGCAAGCCGGGCTTCCTTCTTTCCGCCTTTGGATACGGTACCGATAACCGTGCCGTCCGCCGGGTTATATACATCCATCTGCTCCTCGGTCTGAATCCATTTTCCGGCGATATAGATTTGATTTTGAAACATAAGAATGACCTCCTAATCGATTCTTCTAAGCTGCGATTATTCGATATCATGATTGACTAACATCTATTTAACGTTAGGGTCTGTCAGCCTATTATCCGATATCCACTTACCCTAATGCAAAAAAATAAAACACCGGAGCTTCGTCAAGAAACTCCAGTGCTTCCATATTCATAGCTTAGCGTCCGTCTATTTAACGGCTGCGTCTACTTCCGTGATCATTTCGGATACGGATGTCAATCCGCCGCCGGACAGATACCAGAAGTCAGGGTTCAAATACACGATGTTGCCCTCTTTCGCGGCATTGGTTGTGTTTACAAGTTCGTTCTCGACAACCGCTTTGGCGCCTGATTCTCCTTCACCCGTGGCTACCGCTGCACCGCGGTCCACAACAAAGAGATAATCCGGGTTCATCTCAACGATGTATTCATTGGAAATATCTTTACCATGCGTACTCACTTCAATGTTAGGATCGACGGCACCGAAACCGAACACGTCATGCAGAATGCCGAAACGGGAGCCTGGGCCGTATGCGCTGATTTTGCCTTCGTTCGCCAGAATGATCAGGGCTTTCTTGCCGGTTGCAGTAGCTTTCTCATTCAAAGCCTTGATGTTTTCGTCGATCGCGGCAAGCTCTTTTTCAACTTCGGCTTCTTTACCGAAAATTTGACCCAGCGTATTCATGTTCTCTTTGAAGGATTCCATGTATTTGCTTGTGTCCACGCCAAGGAAGATCGTCGGGGCAATTTTGCTGAGTTCCTCGTATGCATCCTGCTGTCTGCCGGAAATAATGATCAGATCCGGATCGATGCTGTTGATTTTCTCAAAGTCAGGCTCTTTCAGGCTGCCCACATTCTCATATTTCTTGTCTTCGAATTTGGACAGGTATGCCGGGATATTCGCTTGCGGAACGCCCAAAACCTCAACGCCCAATTTATCCACGGAATCCAGAATGCCAAAATCGAATACGACGACGCGGGAAGGATTTTTCTTGACAGGCGTTTCGCCCAGCTTATGGGTAATCGTGATTTCTTCGGACGAAGGCGGCGTTTCTCCCGCAGCGTCGCCTCCACCCGCACCGCTAGTTTTATCGTCCTGCCCACAAGCCGCGAGCACAAGCGTGAATACCATAAATAAAGCCAACCATTTTTTCATTCCTAACACCCCATTTTTTATATTTAAAATCTTTATGATTCAACATATATTTGAATTTATGGTTGAATATGTAATTCAATTTGGACAGAGGAAACCATGCCGTCCTTTGACCAAGGCGGCCTAGTCCTTGTGCAGGGAGTGAAGCTCGCACGCTTCATCAGCATCTCCCGGAGTCCATATCATATTTTCGAATCTCGCTTATCGATTAACCGTAGTATACGCACACCCGATTGTCGTTAATCTCTTCGATCTCGATGTCCATGTCGTAGATGCCCCGAAGAACATTGCTCTGAATGATGTTCTCGGTTTTCCCTTCGCTTTCAATCGCTCCGTCCTTCAATGCCACGATGTAATCCGAATAGAAGGAAGCGAAGTTGATGTCATGAATCACGATCACGATCGTTTTGTTCAGGTCGGCGACAAGCTTTCGGAGAATCTTCATAATCTGTACGGAGTGTTTCATGTCCAGATTGTTCAGAGGTTCATCCAGCAGGATATACTCCGTGTTCTGGGCGATGACCATCGCGATATAAGCACGCTGGGTCTGACCGCCGCTGAGCTGATGAAGATATTTATGCTGCATATCCTCAAGCTCCATATAGGAGATGGCTTCATCCACGAATTTCTCGTCTTCCGCGTTCAATCGGCCTTGGGAGTATGGAAAACGCCCGAAGGATACAAGCTCGCGCACCGTCAGGCGGAGGCTGATATGGTTCGATTGCTTCAGAATCGAAACCTTCTTCGCCAGGTCCCCGCTTTTCCATTGGCTGACCTCTTTGCCGTCCACCGTAATTTGACCGCTGTCCTTGCCCGTTAGTCTGCTTATCATGGACAGCAAAGTACTCTTACCGGCGCCGTTCGGGCCGATAAAGGACGTAATTTGACCTTTCGGGATCGTAACCGACACGTTATCAACGACTTTTTTGCCGCCATAGACTTTCGATACGTTCGTAACCTGGATCATGCTTTACTCTCCTTTAGTAGCAGGTATATGAAGTAAACGCCGCCGATGAAGTTGATGATGACGCTTAGCGTAGTAGAGAACGTAAACACCCGCTCTACCACCAGTTGACCGCCCACCAAGGCGATAATGCTAATCAGAATGGACGCCGTGATTAAGTGTGAATGCCGGTATGTTTTCATGAATTCATAAGCGACGTTGACCACAAGCAGTCCAAGGAACGTGATCGGTCCTACCAATGCGGTGGCCACCGAAATGAGAACCGCGACAACGATCAGAAGCCTCTTCACAACGTAATCATAGTTTACGCCAAGGTTGATCGCCTGATCACGACCCAGCGACAGCACGTTCAAGTACTTGGCAAACCGGGCAAAATACAGCAGGGTCAGCGCAACGACAATGACGGACAGGATGAGAAGCTCGGTCTTCACATTGTTGAAGCTGGCAAACATCTTGTCGGACACGTACTGGAACTCGTTCGGATCGATCAGCACTTCCATAAAGGAAGACATGCTGGAGAACAGGGTTCCAAATATCATGCCGATCAGCAGCAGGAAGTAAATATTATTTCCTTCCCTCTGAAACAAAATCTTATATAGGATCCCGGCGAACAGGATCATCGCGCCGACATTGATCAAAAAGTTAACATTGCTGCCCAGTTTATACAGCGTGAAGGAGCCGAAGACAAAGATCACGGTCGTCTGGATCAGGATATACAAGGAATCCAATCCCATCACGCTTGGCGTCAGTATCCGGTTATTCGTGACCGTTTGAAACACCGTGGTAGACAGAGCGATCGCCCCGCCGGTCAGAATAATGGCAAGAACCTTCTTGATTCGTCTTGGAAGGGCGTAATCCCAATTGCCGCCAAGATCAATGAACAGAAAGACTGCCACCAGGATGATTGCCGCCGCGGCCAACAGGCCGAGTTTGGCTTTATAAGTCATAAGCCTTTCTCCTCATCAGTAAGAAAATGAATATACCGCTTCCGAGTACGCCCACGGTCAGACTAATCGGAATTTCATAGGGATAAATGATGATCCGGCCAAGGATGTCACAGAACAGTACGAACCCGGCCCCCAGCAGCGCGGTATGCGAAAGGCTTTTTTTCAAGTGGTCCCCTAAGTACAGACTGACAATATTAGGTATGATCAGACCAAGGAACGGAATCACGCCGACGGTCAGCACAACGGAAGCCGTAACCAGCGCAACGATGACCAATCCCAGGTTCACGACTCGCCGATAATGAAGTCCCAGGTTGGTTGCGAATTCCTCTCCCATTCCGGCTACCGTAAACTTGTTGGCAAACAGGTAAGCCAGAATCACAAGCGGGATACTGAGATACAGCATTTCATATTGGCCCTTCATGATCATGGAGAAATCGCCCTGCAGCCAAGCCGACATATTCTGTATAAGATCATATTTGTAGGCAAAGAAGGTCGCGACCGAGCTGACGATGTTACCGAACATAAGCCCTACCAGCGGGATGAAGATCGCGTCCTTGAACTTGATCCGATCCAGTATCTTCATGAAGATAAAGGTTCCTGCCAGTGCGAATACGAATGCCACGAGCATTTTGATAAGCGGGCCGCTTGTCGTAAAGACGAGCATGGCAACCAAGATCCCCAATCTGGCGGAGTCCATAGTGCCCGCCGTCGTCGGCGATACGAACTTGTTGCGGCTGAGCTGCTGCATGATCAATCCGCAGATACTCATGCTGACTCCAGCCAAGATGAGGCTGACAAGCCGTGGAATCCGGCTTACAAGCATAATATGCTGTTGTTGTTCTGTCATCGAGAACAGTTCCAGTGGCGAGATATCTTTAACTCCAATAAATAACGAGATTATGGAGAGTACCACAACGGCTGCGAATAAGTATCTAATCTTCATGGTTCTTCCTTCTATGCGTATGTCTGTCGAAACTCCGGCAGTCAGCAATTCCCCAACCATTCTCATTGAGATTGATTATCAATTGCGTTCTGATATGGATTATATCATTCTCATTCTCAGTCGACAAGTATAATTGAGAATCAAAATCATTTAATTTGTTCATCCAAGTATCATTTGTTCATGATTTGTTCATAATATGGAGTTTCGCAGAGATAAACTTTATATCACCGAGGCTGAGCCGCTTGGATTCGCGGTTCCCGAAATACATACGTATGTAGAAGCTGATTTAATTCTCAGTAACCGGGTATAAAAAATATAAATTAACTTTCCTTCGAAGCGTTGACAATCCCTCTAAGTTATATTAATATGCTAACATAATTATTATTTCTAACTAAACGTAAGTTAATGTGGAATGATAATTCAACGACAGCAATTCAACTCAACATGCATATTTGCTTGAATTAAAGGACATCTTTGTTATCAGGCTTATGCAAACATGATTACATCAGGAGGTTTTTTTCAATGTCTAAAGATTTTTCAGCAGCACTTAAGCATCGCCGTTCCCATTATGCCATCAGCAAAGACCCGGTCATTTCCGACGAACGCATCCAGGAGATTGTTAATGAAGCCGTTAAATATACTCCGTCTTCTTTCAACTCCCAAAGCGCACGCGTCGTTGTACTGCTTGGCGAACAGCATGACAAACTGTGGAACCTGACCGAAGGCATTCTGAAAGAGGTTGTCGGAGACGAAGAGGCTTTCAAATCCACAGCTGAAAAAATGGGTGCATTCCGTGCTGGATACGGCACTGTTCTCTTCTTCGAGGACAATAACGTAGTTGCCGACCTGCAGCAAAAGTTCGCGCTGTATGCCGACAATTTCCCTGTTTGGTCGAACCAATCCAACGGCATGCTGCAATTCGTGGTATGGACGTCCCTCGAGGCAGAAGGCCTGGGCGCATCCCTCCAGCATTACAACCCGTTGATCGACGAGAAAGTGAAGTCCGAATGGAACATTCCGGAAAACTGGAAGCTGATCGCTCAAATGCCTTTCGGCAAACCGGTTGCAGATCCGGGCGAAAAAGAATTTGCGCCGCTTGAAGATCGCGTGAAGGTATACAAGTAAGCCATAGCCGGCCTAAGCCGCCTACCCAAGCCCTGAGGATTGGAATAGGCGGCTTTTTTATGGTGCCCTGCCATTGAAAACCTGCCGGCAAAACGATACAATAACACAGGAAGCAGGCCTTTCGCCTTCTGATCTTCGGAAGTTCTTGGAGCCGGCTTGATACCAACTGCATATTTGATGTTTGGCTGTACTAGGGGTGCCATGTGCTGAGAGACGGCGGACCGCCGTTAACCCTTATCACCCGATCTAGATCATACTAGCGTGGGGAAGTGTAGCATTTATGTTTATTTCTTTGCGTAGGCATAACTGCACTTCTTCATGGGGTGCGGTTTTTTTGCGTGGACTTATACAATGGGGAGGAAAAAAATTTATGAATGAGCTTGTATGCGGAACCAGCCGGATCGTGGGTTGCCGGTTCTCGGTATTTCCCATGACGGATCGGTTCGTGGAAGTGATCACGGATGCGCTTCGTTCCGTGGATTCGGAAAAGGTCTGGATCCAAACGGATGATGTAAGCACTTGTATTCGCGGACGTGCGGAGCATGTGTTTGATGTGACGAGAGCAGTATTCGCTCATGCCGCGGCTAGCGGCGTGCACACGGTGTTTAACGGTACTTATTCTATCGGCTGCCCAGGCGATACGGATGCCGATGCGTATATGAATGAGGATTCGACCCGCTTAAACCACGATATCGGGGAACGCGCCGATATCGAAACGGCCTGCCAATTCGCGCTTTACCCGATGGGTAGCGCCAATTACATGGATGTCATTTACGCAGAAGTGGATCGTGCGAAGGCAGCGGGCACATTCGGTGGAAGCGTTCATTACGCCAGCCGATTGGACGGGGCGTTGTCCCGGGTGTTCGGATCACTCGAAGACGCGTTCCAACATGCGATTCAATCCGACAGCAGCCATCTGGTCATGACCGCGGTGGTTTCGGCCCACAGCCCATCCCCCAAAGCCAAAGCTTAAGGTCCCTTTCCAACAGATAAAGGCCCGGCACGCGCCGGGCCTTTATCAATTGCAGGCAAGAATATTGAAGGTGTTTAAACCCAAGCACTCAAGATGATTACGAGCAGGATAAAGAGAACCAATATAGTTCCTACTGAATTGCCCCATGCGCCGCCGTATGCTCCGCTCATGAAGATCCCTCCTGGATTTAAAAGAATGACGTGAGTTAATCACGTTATTATTTTATTGCTTATGGCGGGCGAGCGTCACGGCTAATGTACCCCCCTCCTTTTTTATGCAGGGCTTATTTATTCCTCATAACCGACCAGCAGCCTGCCTCCGTACGGCCTGAGCGCTTCCTCCGTCACTGCAATAAGGTCCGCAGGATCGTCCTCCCGATAAATCGCCAGAAGCGCTGCCTCCAGTCGATCCCCCATAGCTGGGCTATAGCGGTTGAATAAACGAAACAGCATCTTCCCTTCACCAGTCCACTCCCGGTTTGCCCTCAGCACGAATTCGCATAGAGTCGACGCTATTTTGTGTACAGTAAACCATTTTTCGCCTTCCCTGCGGGGACTTGTCAAGTCCAGCAAAAACTCGGTCAGGATGTAGCGGTATTCGGCAATATCGCTCGACGACAAGGGCATGGGGCCGAAATTCAAATCATTCCGGGCATCCGCCCGCACCTCTTCTCCCTCAGGCAACGAACGCAGCACCGTACCTTCGGCGACCATCCGCTGCAAAGACGGATTCGCCGCCAGCACTCCCTCGTCGAAATATTCGCGATAGGAGGATAAAGACAATATGAATATTTCCGCGATCCAGCCATGCGCCTCGATCGTCTTCCTGCTGAAGTCATATCCGTCCCGTTCAATGACGATGATGTCCAGATCGGATTGTTCATTATATTCACCACTGCTCGCGCTGCCGCCAAGTACGGCAAGCAAGCAGTCGGGATAATTTCGTTGCATGACGCGTATCGCTGCCTCCGTCGGTTCCAGTCTCATGGCCGTTTCCTCCAGTAATTCTCTCATCCGCCACAAAAAAGGGCTCAAAATATTAAATTCAACGAAAACCCCAAACGTACCTGAATCATATGGTAAATAAACGATTACCCGCATTGACGATAAGGAAGAAGGGATAGATGAGATGAATTACATTCACATGCTCTCCAGATTAGGCATGGGCAGTGCCCACCCGGGAGGATTCGAGGCAACCCTCAGAATGCTGAAGAATTATCCCATTCAACCGGGCAGCCGCATTTTGGAGGTAGGGTGCGGAACCGGCAGAACCGCCTGTCATCTTTCGGAGATGGGTTATCAAGTGACCGCCATTGACCTGAACGAAAATATGATCAAAAAAGCCCGCGCAAGAGCCGAAGCCATGGGTATGGACGTGGAGTTCCTGCAGGCGGATGTATGCGCGCTGCCTTTCGAAGACAACCGGTTTGATCTGATCATGGCCGAGTCCGTCACCGTATTTACGGATACCTCGAAATCGCTGCCCGAATATTACCGCGTTCTGGATCGCGGAGGCGTCCTGCTGGACAGGGAACTGCTGCTGGATAAGCCGATGCCGGAGCCGAAGCTTAAGGAGCTGCTCGAATTCTTCGGCATTCCTAATCTGATGATGAGGGAAGAATGGGCGGGGTCCCTTTTGTCTTGCGGTTTTAAGCAGGCTGAATTTTTGGAGTACAACCACTTCAACGAGCAATTAAAGGAAGAGCAAACCCGTCATCTGGATGCGTTTGAGCAGCGCGATAAAGGACTCCTGTTCGATGCTGCGCTCTGGGAAACGCTGTTCAAGCATGACCGCATGATTCTGGATAATACGGATTATCTCGCTTCCGTCTTATTTCGTGCGGTGAAATAATCCGGCTTCATCTCTATGCATCAAGAGGGGATCTGCATATGGCTATGCTTCCCCTCACTCCCATCACATTCAGTTCTTTCGACCTAATTCAACACTTTTTGTCAATTCGTTATATCTAGTTTAGCCCGTCGATGCTATAATCATGGTAAATATATCCTATGTTGTTGAGGAGGACTCATTCTTATGGCATGGTTCAACAGACTCCCTATGTCTCAAAAAATCACCGCAGCCTGTTATCTCATTGCCGCTTTGTTTGCGGTACCCATGCTGCTTGCGTTTATTCTGATGGGTAAAGCAATCATTGGCGTGGTCATCGTCGTGGTACTAACCGGGCTTACTTTTCCTCTTTCTCGCCTCATTGAGAAAACGCTTACGAACTCCTTCGCGGAAATCTCCAGCGTTTCCGCCAAAATCGCCAAAGGCGACTTCACCTTCCAGGTGGAGGAGGTGGGAGGCATGAACGATCTGAGCAGAACCTTCAACAGCATGGTGGACAAGCTTCGCAAAATATTGCAGGAAACCTCGGATATCACCCGTCAGGTGATGACGTCAAGCTCAAGCATCTCGATTAAAAACCAGGAGCTTATTCAAGTGATGAATCAAGTCTCCCTTTCCTCCAACGAGCTGGCCGTCGGCGCCAACGAAATTTCGGAAGACGTATCCGAAATGACGCATTCCATCCGTGAGATCGAAGAGAAGGTCAGCAATTATACGCATTCGACTCAGGAAATGAATACCCGCTCGATCGAAACGCTGGGACTGGTTGAACAAGGAAGGGATTCGGTAGCCAAACAGTCAGCAGGGATGCAGCGAAACATTGAAGCGACAGCCAAGGTTTCAGAATCCATCGATGCGTTAGCCCAAAGCGCCAGGGGAATCACGAAGATTACGGAGACGATCTCCGAGCTTGCCGATCAGACCAACCTGTTGTCCCTGAACGCATCCATCGAAGCGGCCAGAGCTGGCGAGCATGGCGCAGGCTTTGCCGTTGTCGCCCAGGAGGTGCGTAAACTGGCCGAAGAATCTACGTCTTCAACCCGGGAAGTATTCAATCTCGTTCGGAGCATCGAATCGGACATCAAACACGCGTCCCAAAACATCAAAATCAATGAGGAGGTCGTCAGGCAGCAGACCGAAATGATCCGCGAAGCAGAGCTTGTGTTTATGGAGATCGTAAACAGCGTGCAGTATATTTCGGAACAGATCGCCGCTTTCTCCAAGGAAAGCCAGTCCATGCTGGATAGCGCGCAGAGCATTTCTTCCGCGATTCAGAATATATCCGCGATCACGCAGCAATCCGCTGCCGGAACGGAGCAAGTGTCGGCCTCCATGAACGAAGGCATCTCGTCGATCCAGAAGATGGCTGAAGAAGCGGAAGCGATGAATAACGCCGTTTTCCGGCTGCAGAAAACCATCAATATTTTCAAATTTTAAGCAGCGAAGCAGTCTACATAAGCTCGCATTTATAGTAACTAAACTTAAAGGCCAAGAATCTATCGAGATTCTTGGCCTTTTTATCATCCTTCCTCTTGATGCTCGCTCCATAACCGCGCGAAGTTCACAAGCCGCCCTTCCTCAAATTCGGCGCGGTAAATATCAGGCAATGTGGTTCCCAGCCAAAAATGATAATCGAAGCGCTCATCATAATGCTGGAGCATGAGTGTCATGATATCGCCGTGCGTCCCGATCACTACCCGCTTGCCTCCATATGCATTCAAAATTATCTCGAAGGCCCGGATCGCACGGCTTTGCGCGGCTTTACCGGATTCTCCTCCGGGGAAGGAGAAGGCCGAATCCTGGAACAGTTTCTTTTTGGCATCAAGGAAGGAATGTCCCTGCAAATCGCCGGCCATCCGTTCTCTTAAGTCCTCCTGCTCCGCAATCGGTAATCCTAAAGCGTCCGCCAATGGTTGGACCGTGTCCTTCGCTCGCTGATAAGGGCTCGACAGGATCGCGTCAATCCCTTCATCCAGCAGCATCTCCTTCACTCGCTCCGCAGCATGAGATCCCTGCGCCGACAATTCACGAGACCGTTCCTTCCCCTCGATAAATGGGGATTCCGCATGTCTCACAAAATATATAATCGTCATTCTTCGATCCCCGCTTCTGGATTCGTCTCTAATTCGGGCTCCATCATCATCTCGACAAACGGCGTTAACGGCAGCAATCCCAGTGTGTCAATCGGAATCCATTTGGCTCCCAATGAGTCTTGACCGTCACCGTCCGTTTGGATTCTAGCTTGATCATCCAGCAGCTCGACATCATAAATAATGCCGATATGATGCAGCTCTTCCATCTGATTCGCTTCATACTGATACACGATCGTATAAGAGACGGCCGTCCGAATGCTTCCCTTAATTGAACCAAGTCCGGTCTCCTCCATAAATTCGCGCTGAAGGGTATGCTCCGGCTCTTCGCCGAACTCGATCGAGCCGCCCGGTAAATCCCACTTCCCCTTATGCGGCCCTCTCGCTTTCTGGATCAACAGGATATGATCATGCTGAACCAGTATTCCATAAACGCCGAGATGCGTATGTTTCACCATGGTCCATCCCCTCCCTTTCTCGCAGTGAAGGTCATCCATTGACTTCGGAAAAGAACGTCTCTCCCCTCCTTCACTTCTTGAATATCCTGCTGCACCTGCCGCCTCGTTAAGATTTCCCATTCCGAATACAGCTCATCAAGGATGGAAAAGGCCCTTTCGGTCGACAGATTCAACTCGATTAACCCCTTTTCCTCCAAACCAGTCTTCCGATCGATTTCCTTCACTTCCGTACTCATCATGATGCAGTGAATGCCCTGGTCCACGGTTCCAGCCTGCATTTGTTTGACCTTACATACGAAGGCTTCTTCCGAGCTCAAATGCTCCAGGCATGAACAGGCAATAATGTAGTGATAAGTCGCCTCGGCAATTTCGTAATGCTCCACGTCTGCTGCAAGTGCCTCGATGCTTGAGCTTACGCCGTACAACGCGGCATACTGCACCAGCTTGTCGATAGCCGATGGCAGCAAATCCACGCAGATGACCTGCCCGTTCCCCGATTGGATCCGCTGCGCAACCGGGATACTGTTACGCCCGACGCCACATCCCAGATCCAGTACCCGCAGATCCGGAAACGGCAATAAGTCCAAAAAATCCAGAACGGTCTGAACGGGCTTGGCTAACCAGCTCCCAGGTTCAAACAATACGGCTTCTTCATACAATTTCTCATGATACGACGTTTCCTTTTCACGCGCTCGGTCGAATATGTTCAATGTTATAACCCCTTGTTTCTGCCGTTATCAGCCGCTTTCTAACAAATTCCACATAAGAATGCCTAAATCCTTGCCGATCGTATCTCTTACTCGGCAAACTCTAATCTAATCCTCGATGATCGCTAAACGCGGCCACTGATCCTTCCATTGTTTCTTGCGTATCCGTTCCAAGTAATAGCCCCGTTTATCAAAGTTAGGACTTCTTCGAACCCGAAGCGCGAATAAATCATCCAATCCGTAAGGACAGCAAAGCTCAAGCTCCCCTGCGACGTTCAGTCTGGCCCCGACCGCGGTGGCCGTCTCCGGCCAATGGGTTAGCGCTGCATGGGTTGAATGATAGGGCTCGTCTCCATTCTTGGCATGCATTCTGGCCTGATTCTTGACCGACCATTTCGGGTTCGCCGTCGAGGTCCTTAAGTGCTGCTCCAGGGCAGCATCCCGTTCTTCGGACACATCATCCGGATCGAAGTAAACGACATCGATATCGGTATGCCGGTCCGTCCCGTCTAATCCATGCAGGATGTCCCATACATAATTTCGAATGTAACCCGCGGCAATATAACATTGCGGCAGGACTAAATCCCGAACGATGCCCAAATCCGCCATCAATGGCTTGTGCTGCCTTATGTATTCCTTTAACCGTTCCTCTAACATGCCTTCACCGCCCATGAATGGTTGATATGAATCCCAGCTTGCTTGTAATCGCGTCGTCTCCAGGTCCCTCACGTTTACGAACCCCGCCGAATATGCGCGAGTATGCCCCAGAGAACCTTGATCCGTGTAAAAAAGCATAGACCGCTTCACGAGGAAACCGGCCTATGCACGCTTAGATAAAACTATTATATTCCAAATAATCCCTGACTTCTAGTCCTTCCTTGGTATCGGGAAGCTGCTTACACAGCCGCATCCACCCGCTCCTGCGATGCCCCGTCGCAGCGCTTGCACACTTTCAGGGCAGTCCCGTCCGATTTGGTCCGAGGATACAACAGTTTGGTCCGGGTACTCTTGCACACCGGGCATGTTCCGCGCGCGCGAGTCGGTAAGTGCCATAAGGATTTGCCTCTTTTTTGTTTTGCCATTTGCCAGATCCCCCATTCCATAGATTCATTATCGTCACTCTTACATATATGAAAGGGTTCGGCATAACATGTCGGCAGCTCCCATGGAATCTTGCATTATACAACAAAAAGAGAAGGCATCCGTAAACGCCCTCTCTTTAGCAGCATGATTCATGTATTCATAAACGCCACAATCTCTTCCTTAGCCGGTATGGAGGATTGAGCACCCGGACGGGTCACCGTCAATGCAGCAGCTGCGGTCGCAAACCGCAGCGCTGCTTCCGTATCCAGCCCCTCCGTGCAAGCTGCCGCATAAGCACCGATGAAGGTATCCCCTGCCGCCGTGGTATCCACGGGTTTGACGCGGAAAGCCGGAACGTTAAAACGCTCTCCGCGCGCATTCCCATAGAAGCACCCTAACTCGCCAAGGGTGATGATCACGTTGGAGGTGCCTCTTCCGATGATCGATGCTGAAGCTGCCTCGGCCGAAGCTGCGTCCTCCACCCTCAGCCCGCTAACCACGCTTGCTTCCGTTTCGTTTACAATCAATGTATCCAGCAGCGGAAACACCTCGTGCGGAATCGTTCGCGCGGGGGCCGGATTCAGCCAGACGCGAACGCCTGCCTTGCTGGCCGATCGGATGACATGCTGTGTCGTCTGCCACGGAATTTCATTCTGCAGCAGCACCGCATATACGCCGTCCCAGTTCACTTCGGCGGCAACATCCTTTTCGGTAAGCCGCCCATTGGCTCCTTCCGAGAGCACGATATAGTTCTCGCCTTCTTCGTTGACCGTGATGATCGCGATTCCGGATGTGCCTGCCTTGGTGAGAACGGACGAGACGCCAACGCCGCGCTCCTCCAAGGAAGCAACCAAAGTGCTTCCAAAAGGATCCAGGCCCACGGCGCCGACCATGCTGCAATCGGCACCTGCCAAGGCTGCGGCTACAGCCTGATTCGCCCCTTTGCCTCCGGGAAAAAACTGTGCGTCCCTGCTGTGAATCGTTTCCCCCGGCTGGGGAAACTGCGCTACATTACTCACAACATCCATATTGATGCTTCCAATGACAACCAGCTTGCGCAAAGTTAACCCGCTCCCTTCTGTTAAACCGGCTTCGGCTCGAATGTACGGACGCGAACTTCCTTGATCTCGTTCTCGCCATCCTCCAGACAACCAAAACCGAACATGCCGTGAGCATAGGCGGTTTCCTTGCATTCCAGCACATTCTCTCCATTAATATACAAGATGAACCTGTCCTTCTCGGACACCAGCTTCAGGCGGTATTCTTTACCCAATGCCCAATCGTATTTTGCCGTAATCAAACGCTTGATCCCGAAATCCTGTTTGATAAACGATACGGAGTTCGGGCCGTCGAAGCCGGCCAGATAATGACGCATGACGCCTTGCGCCCTTGCAATAACACAATGGCTGGTACCGGATATCGGTTTGATGGTCGCCTCAATCTCCATATCTCCGGCATAATAATTGCCGGAAAAGGAGGAGGTATCCCCTTCTGAGGAACAATGCAGGGCACCGTCACGCAGCTCCCATTTCCCTCGATGATGCGAGAATGGGGTGACGGAAGCGAACTCTTTGGCCTGCTTGGCAAAATCGATCGTATAGTCTGAAGCCCCCGTGATGCGGAATTGCCCGATGAACAAACTTCCGATAGCACGGTTCAAGAGCGGCGACGGGCTCTCGAGTATCCAGCCGATCTCATCGATCATGGCACCATCCGTATCCGGGATGACGAATTGCACCGCGTTCCACTCTCCGCACATGGGAGTCAACGCAGCCAAACGCACGTCCTCCTGCGTATAGGTATTACGCACATACGGAGTCAAGGTAACCGGTTCGCCTTCCCACTGATCCACATAAATGCGGGCGGATACGGTTTGTCCGCTATAGGCCAGCGGCGCAAAGGTCGGCTTATACTTCTCATCGTTGAACTCGGCGCGCCGGTAGAACGGTTTGAAATAGATTTTGCTGCTGTCGCCTTCAACCAGTCTGTCAAAAACCACTTCCAGCGATCCTCTGCTGTCATAAACCTGTTTCGTCGAATGGCGAACGACCGGGGTTTTGAAGGAATTGCTCGTCCGGAAGCCATGCGTAGATCCCGGCAGGTCGAAATCAAAGTATACCTCGCCCTGCTTCACCCGACGGAACAGCTCTTCAGGTGCTTTCTCTCCGTTTAGGCGATAGCCAAGCAGTGCAAGCTCTTTGGCGAATGTCGGAAAATCGACCAGATTCAAATAGCCGGACACGCTGGAAGCCACGATAAAGTCATTAATCGGCTTGCGGTAATGTTCCGGGATTCCCGCCAGACCTCTGTAAACACCGAGGATCGTTCCCACATTGCCTGCGTTGCAATCGGTATCCCAGCCGCACATCGAAGCGATCTCGACCGTGCGCGCATAGTCTCCCTCGCCATACAGAAGGGCAAGCACGCACACACCCGCATTCGGGATAATGTGGCATACGCCCGTATATTTATCGTATCCCCAGTGGTCCTCCAAATACTGGCGGCAAGCGCGGAAATCGGAAGGCTGCTCCCGGTGGAAGTCCATCACCGCATGGACCACGCGCGCATAGGTGGAGTCATCCGGAATCATGCGCAGGCCTTCCGCGATAATCTCATCCATGGATGAAGCATTAAAGGCTTTGGCTATGCAAGCGGCCATGAAGCGGGCGCCATACAGCCCGTTGCCGTCATGGGAGACGCTGGCCGCTTTTTCCGCGTAATCCGCCGCTTTCTCCGCTTGCCCCGGGAACAGCAGGCCCCAGGAATCGATGAAGATCTGGCCGCCGATCTGCTCCGCCATCTCCGTGCCGTTGACCTCGATCGAACCGGAGCGAGGGGCCGGGATGCCTTTGCGCAGATTCACATAGGCGCGGTGCTCGGTACTGATATCCTCGCCGCCCCACCAGAACATGCCGATCCCTTCCCTAGCGTAATTGAGCCATGCCTTGCCCACATCCTCCGGCGAAAGCTCACGGTCCGTCGCATCGTCATACAGCGCGCGAATAAAGAAAACCGGACCGTTTGCGTCATCGTCCGCGGCAAAGGTTTTGTACGGCTTCACGTAATCCCGGATATCGCCGTATACGTCCCGAATGCGTTCATACGTCCAAGCTACCGGTTCGATGGGAGCACCGAGCCTTATGCCAATGTTCATGCCGATGAATCCCGCATATACCGTCTCTACATAATGTTTAGGTATCATTTGCTCTCCCTCCTGTATCAACCATTCCTCTACATCCGCTGGGTTCCAATAGCTTGCAAAAAACTATGGGCTCACAATATTCTTCCGAGATTCATTGATGCGAAGATCCTCTTCGATGATCTTCGCGGCAATGCCGCTGAACCGGTCGGCGATGGCACACAGGTCCAAACGATTCACCTTATTCAGCTGCTTAATATCTTCCTTGCGGATGACCTCGCTGCCATACATGGCGCCCAGGATCACCCCGGCCATGACGCCGATCGAGTCCGTATCGCGCCCAGAGTTAACCCCGTCCAGAATCGAACGGTAGTACTCTCCGTCATTGAGCACGATGAACGCCAGTGCCATCGGCAGCTCTTCAATCGACCATAGACGGCTTGGCGTATAATGGTTGCTCGGGATGCCGACCTTGTCGATATGGCGGCTCACATCATCGCCCATCGGCGAATATTTAAGCATGATCGCTTGCAATACCTCGATCACTTTGTCCATGTCATCCCGCTCCTGCCGCAGATCGCGCGCGGCTTGCGTCATCTCCACAATGGCCGCTTTCGTGCCGTCTTTCGCCAGGCTGATGGCGGTGCGGACAATATCGTCCACACTCACCCCTGGCTCAAAGGCCTTCGCCACGCAAGCGGCCAGCACGCCCGCGGCTTCCAGGCCGTAGCTGCTCTGATGACCCATCGCAAACAGGATGGCTTCATCATAGGCCGCCTTGGGATTGCCCGCATTGACGATCCCGATCGGGGCGATGTACATTGCCGCCCCGCAGTTCACCATATTCCCGATGCCGCCTTCTCTCGGATCGCAATTGGCCAGCACATGACGCATGAAGATGTATTTTTCCGGATAGAACAATCGGTCAATAATCAGCGTCTCCTCATTCAGCTCAGGGACAAACGTCTTGCGGAACGCAATCTCCTTCACGAACTCGTTGCCCATATCATAGGCATCCAGATGCCTGCCCTCGGTAAGATACACGTTCATGAGCGCAATGGTCATCAGCGTATCGTCCGTGACAATGCCATCGCCCCTTACCCGGCCAAGCCGGACGTCGGGGGGCAGGTCCATCTTATGCCATCTTGTCATGAGGGATTCCACGCGTCCGTACCTGGACTTGATCTCCCCGTACGTCAATTTCTCGATTGGAGCTCCCATTGCGTCTCCGAGCGCGGTGGATATCACCACGCCCCTCACCCGGTCACGAAACGAAGTCATAGTTATAGGCTCCTTACTTGATGTTTTCGTTGGCGTATTTCGTTATCTCTGCTCCGCCTGCAGCATTCCATGCTTCAACGAATTGGTCGAATTGGGACAAATCCTTCTTGCCTGTAATAAAGTCCGTCGAATATTCCTTGTACAGATTGTTCATCGCATCCCAGTTCGCAATGAATTGCTCAGGGATGATGAAATTATTGTCTTCCGTGTAGAAATCGCCAGCCATTTTCAACGATTCGGTTCCAGGCTCACCCAATAGCGGCGTTTTCAAAGGCGTTTCGGATTTGATCTCGGTCGGCTCCCAGAAACGCGCATACCATTCGCTGTAATATTTCTCGTTCAGCTCGATCTCGCCGTCAACGACTTTATAATGCTCGTCTTCGAAACCGAGACGGTCCAGCATTTGCCCCTTCGGACTTGCAAGGTAATCAAAGACCTTGAACGCCACGTCTTTATGCGGTGACTGGGAAGAGATCGCAAGTCCTCTGGATTCCTTCGTTACATCGGTTGCCCCGAAGCCTTGAGCTTCACCCTTGGCAGGCGGCAGCACGATCAGGTTAGCGTCTTCTCCGCCAAGCTCCTGCATTCTTCCGTCATACAAATCGATGATTTTGCCGGCTGTGCCCGTAATAACGGCAGCTTCCCCTTTATAAAAGGCATCTTCCTTGGTATCCCACTGCTTCGTAATGAATTGCGGGTCCAGCAGCCCTTCCTTGTAGAGCTTGTTGTAGAACGTCAGCTTTTCTTTTTCATTCTGGGAAACCTTGGAGTACTCATAAGTGCCGTCTTCCTTCTTAAGCCAAGTCGTATCCAAACCGAAAGCCGTATTGAAAATGAAATTGATCTCGGCAATATCGCCTGCTGCCGTCAGCGCGTAGCTCGGCTTGCCTTCACCCGGCTTCTTCTCCACCAATTCCTTAAAGAAGGCGTAATAATTGTCGACGGTCGGATTCTCCATCAAGGCCTTGGAGCTCTCCATGGCATTAAACCAGTCGGCCCGGATGACCGGTGTCTTCGGTGCGAGCGGTTTGATCCACAGCAGATACGGATAGCTTGCCATCCGCGTTTGGTTATGCGGCTCGATGATATCTTTAATGTAAGTGGATTTTTCAATGTAAGGCGTCAGATCCTCCAGCAGGCCTTGTTCGGCAATTTGCTGGTCGCCGCCTTGGAAGTAGATGATATCCGGAATGGTTCCGCCCAACAGCAGCAGATTCAGGTTCTCGGCATAACTGCCCTGTGCCAGATCCACTAGCTCGAATTTCACGTTTAAGCCTTCGTCTTCGGCCAGGGATTTCTCCAAGGTCTCGAAGAATTTAACGGAAACGGGATTCGCCGTTCCTTCATCCTTGTACACGATCTTCAGTGTAACCGGACCACCGCTTCCTTCAGGCTGCGCGGTCCCGGGCTCGGTCTGGCCCGCTCCCGGCGTCTTCGAATTCGATGTACATGCCGACATGACCATAACCAGCATGGCAACGATTAATAACAGGCTTAATTTTTTCATGTTCATCTTTCTCCCCTTTTTTGAATTTGAACATTCATGCCTTAAGTTAAGCAGCCTTCCTTAGCTTAATCCTTGACTCCGCCCTCCAGTTCGCCTTTGGCGTAATATTTCAAAATGAACGGATATAGGAATAACAGCGGCACAATCGCGATCATGATCGTACCTGCCTGCAGGGAAGCGAAATCAAAATTGATCGAGCTGTCGAACATGTTCTGGTTCCCGATCAGGGACGTATTGTCCTTACGGACAACAAACTGCCTGAGCACGACCTGCAGCGGCCATTTGGTCGGGTCCGAAATATAGAGCGTCGCCCGGAAATATTCATTCCAGTGATACACCCCGTAGAACAAGCCCAAGGTCGCCAGCCCCGGTTTGGAGAGCGGCAGGATGATGCGGCTGTACAAGCGGAAATGCCCTGCGCCGTCGATTCGGGAAGCCTCCAGAATCTCCTCCGGAATGTCCTGAATGAACCGCATGAGAATAAAGAGATAGTATACGTTGATCGCTTTGTACAGGATCAGCGAAGTTAACGTATTCATCAGTCCGAGATCCTTCACGAGCAGGTATTCGGGAATCATGCCCGGCTCGAATACCATAATGACGATCAGGAAAAACAACACGACCTTTTTCCCGATAAACTCGGTTCTGGCCAGCACGTACGCTGCCATAGAGGTCAGCAGCAGATTCAGGAATGTGCCTGCCACGGTAATCCATACCGAATTCAGAATGCTGCCCGTGATCAAGGGATTGGACAACAGCAGCTGGTAGTTGATCGTTGAGAATCCCTTCGGTATGATGTCCAGACCGCCCATCAGATGGGCTTTGCCGGGGTCGGTCAGAGACAGCGCCAGCAGATTCAGGAGAGGAACCAAGACCATGAGCGTAAATACAAACAACATCAGATAAATGACGATTTTGGAAATTTCAAGCCGTCTCATCGTAAATCCCTCCTTTACCAGACGCCCTTGCCCGAGAAGCGCTTCGATATGAAATGCGTGCCCAGGATGAGAATGATGCCGATCACGCCCTTGAACAGGCTCGCTGCGGTTGCATAAGCAAACTGCCCGTTTCCGATACCGATCCGGTACACATACGTGTCCAGAATATCGACCACGCTGATGATGGAATCGTTCATAAAGTTAAAC
This sequence comes from Paenibacillus sp. CR_12, assembly GCF_041953985.1. Lineage (NCBI taxonomy): Bacteria > Bacillati > Bacillota > Bacilli > Caryophanales > Paenibacillaceae > Paenibacillus > Paenibacillus sp. CR_12. The sequence goes on from NZ_JAVFHO010000002.1 coordinate 1,394,772, forward strand.
ACCTGATCGAAACCAGCATTCATGAAGAAGCCCAGATTCAGAATGAAGACGGTTACAACTGTGCTGTATAAATGAGGAAGGGTGATGTACCTCATCTGCTGCAGCCGGGTCGCCCCGTCGATCTTGGCTGCTTCATACAATCCTGGGCTGATCTTCATGATGGCTGCCAGATAAATGATCGAATCCCAACCCGCGCTTCGCCAGATTTCGGAGAATACAAGCACCCAACGGATATGCTCCTTGCTGGTCATGTAATCCACGGATGGCAGTTGGAAGAAATTCGCAATCAGATTGACTCCGCCTTCGGCTGGGTTCAAGAGACTAATCCAGATCCCGGCAATCACGACCCAAGACAAGAAATGCGGCAGATAAACCACGGATTGCACATATTTGCGGTATTTCGAGCTCCGAACTTCATTAATCAGAAGCGACAGCATGATCGGAATCGGGAACACGAATACGATTTTCATCAAACTGATGATGATGGTATTCTGCAGCACGCTCGTGAAGGCGGGGGAGCTGAACAACGTCTTGAAGTGCTTCCACCCGACCCACACATGATCCCCGAGAATCCGGTAATCCTGAAAGGCGAGTTTCATGCCGTACAGCGGAATGATGTGAAAAACAAAAAAGTAGAGCAGAGGCAGCGACAGCATCGCGTATAATACCCAATCCTGCCTTAAGCGTTTTAACACCTTCATGGCTTACCCCTCCTCCCCATGTTCGATGGATAACTTCATGAGGGGAGCATGCTGCTGGGCACCATACACGTCGCGGTCGCCGACGCTGCCCGACGATATGTCCCGCGACATCGTGATCTTGAAACCCAACGCCTGGTCGAAAAACACCAGATGATGAATCTGCTCCTCCCGTATCTGATACAGCTCGCATATGGTCCGTTTCGATATGATGCCGGACTGTTTCACTCTGTCATATTGCTCCTTGGAATCAAACAACACGTCTAATGTAATTTCGAAGGGGCCCGAGTTTTTGCTTCGCAGCACCTTCGCCAAATCGCCGAGTTGAGTCATGGTTTGATCCTCCTTATCGATGCTCTATACGAAAAGCATTATTTTTCATTTCCATCAGGTGGTAGACGGAGAATTCATACACAGGACCGAACTCGATGTCGCTTGGCGCGAATGGAAAAGCGAGATTGCCCGCCGTTGATTTCCGGCCTTCGTAGCCATAGTGCAGGAAGGTGGAACGCACCGTCGCGCAAATGCTGTTTGCCAACTCCTGCGTCTTGGCCACCACTTCGAACATGACGCCGATCTCGTGCCCGTCGAAAGACTCGGGCTCCTTGCTTCCGAGAACGCCGTTCTTGCCGTAGTTGTAGAATTGAATCCGATAATCCGATTCCGGAATTTCCCGGTAATATTCCCGCGCCTGGTTGCGCACATATTCTTCAACCTCTTCCAGCTTCCCGATCAGGATCGGGTCCCGGATCCCTGCGACCACAAAGGTCCGATACGCGACGCGTCTTGCGCCTTCCAGCTTGATGAAATATTTCTCCGCCGGAAGGAATCGGCTGCCCGTCACGCGAACGACGCCTTTTTCCACTTCCTCGAATCGGCAGTTCTCCAAATCAAGCGTGAATCCGGGACCATGCAGAATATACGGATGTTCCTTCTCATAGAAGGTATGGGCGGCAACGCTGGTCGGGCTGCACGTCCGGTTCGGGTTAAGCGATTGAACGGTAAACGAATCATCGCTTATCGTGCCAAGAATGCTGTCCTTGGTTGTGCCAGGTTCGGCGCACAGTGCGCCGCATTCCAGTATTTTGCCCAGATGATAGGATAGCCCCGGGTCCTTGCCATGATAGATCCCGATCGCCGCGAATGGAGACGGATCATAAGCCCGGCCGCATACGATGATGTCCCCGCCTTGTTTAAGCGCTTCCACAATAGGCTCGTGTCCCATCTGAGCAACGATGCTGTTCGTGGAATCAATCCGCTCGCGGGTCAGTGGCGGAATGTTCGGGCTCAGTCCCTTGATTCTCCCTTCTTCGCTTGCCAAATGGATTTCCTCCTGCGTAAAATCCGCCCAGATAACGGACACCTTGGCCTGAAGACCCCGCTCATCCAAAATCTCATCAATGATATCCAGCGTCCAGTTCACATGGGTCCTTGCTCCCGAGCCGCCGGCCGATCCGATGATAATCGGAATTTTCCGAGGCACGCCCTGGGTGATCATGATGTCCAGGTCTTTCTTAACCGCGCGCTTGCTGACGATCGATACGCCGGCGCCCAGCTTATGCGGTCCGCCATCCGTAGATCCTGCATCCACGACGATGCCGTGCAGTTCAAACTCCAGTCCGTTCATAAAGGATCGTTCAGGAAAGCCATATCCCAGCATGCCGCAGGGTGATAGAATTCGAATGTCTGTATTCATCTGCAGTCCCTCTCTACCCACATATTCACCCATGACCATTGGATAATTGGATTATCCAATTTGTGCTAAAAGGGGGTGCATTTTCCCCTCTTAAACATGAATGTGGTTTTTCTGTATGTTTTCTTTGACCCGGCTAAGATGGTTCAGCAAAGCCAGCTTCGCTTTTACCGGATCCCGTTCCTTAATGGCTTGCATAATAAGTAAATGTTCTTCGTAGACCTCGCTCTTTCGCCCCGGAATCTGCGCTGTTTTGCTCAGCGTCCGCTGAAGCAAATCCATATGCAGTTCAATCATATTGACAAGGACCACGTTATGCGTGGCTTTGGCGATCGACAGGTGAAATGCCTGATCCGGCTTCGATCGATCCTCCGCGTTCTGATCGATCTGTCCCCATGTCGCAAAAGCGGCCTCAATCTCGGCAATATCCTCATCGGTTGCCCGCTTCGCCGCCAGCTCCACAATTCCCGTCTCGAACAATTCCCGCGCCTCTAACAACTCGATGATGGTAGCGCGTTCAATGTTGTCCAGAATTCGGCTGCGATCCTCGGCAACGTCCAGTGCCTTGCTCAGGAAACGTCCGCCGCCCGGTCTGGCTTCAATCAATCCTTCGCGCTCCAGAATACGAAAGGCTTCCCGCAATGTTCCGCGGCTAATGCCGAAGGACTGGGCCAACTCCCGTTCTGTCGGCAGGACATCACCCGGAGCCAGATTCCCTTCCAGAATCAGATTCTTGATCTGTTCGATAACATCCTCGTACACCCGATGATATTTAATCTTCTTAATGGTCATATGACTACCCTCTCTATCCCTACTTGCGCAAACGATAATTGGGTGATCCAATTAACCGCACGTTTAGCATAAACGCATCTGAATAGGCTGTCAAGCATATAAATAGCGCTTTCATCGATAAAATTACGGTAGTTTTGACCTATAAGGCAGTGGAAACCGGATAATTGGGTCATCCAATCATCCGATATATTGGGCGATTGAGCGCCTCTAGACGGCGATCCATGGAACGAAATAAATAACCCTGCCGTGGACGAAAATCCATGACAGGGTTTGTGCTCTAAGACTTCAAATTTATGACTGCGATCTCCGTTTGGTCCATTGCCATCTTATGTAACCATATAAGCCGCCCAATAGAACGAAGCCTCCGATCGCTGCTGCTGTTTGCCACCCGCTGCTCCGCTCCATCATTCCAAACGTTACCTGGGGCTGCAGGGTTTTCATCCGTTCATATTGCTTGGTCAGATCCAGATCCTGCGCATGTCTCTTGTTAGCACCATCCCTTGCAGCATCATAAATGCAAAATAGCCTATATAGATCGCTGCGGCAAACAGCACGGATTCCATCGCCAGACGTTTACGCGTTATCATGATCCCCCTCCTCTCTCGTTCTTGTTTTCTAACCAATACCACCGTCTTTATATCCATTTCACAATCTCACTGATGACGTAAGCCGCCGGAATAATCACGAGCTGGGCCAGCATCGTTCCGAAAAACCGCGAAACCATCAGCATCGTATACACCTTGCCCAGCTGTTCCCTCGCTTCCTCATTACGGGTGGCTTTGTCCGTAATCAAACCAAGCTGGGGATCGATAAATATCGTTAAGATAATCGTTGCAATCCCGTTGATCAGTCCGGATGCTTGGGAGGCCATCGTGCTGTACTGGGGAACGAGATGTGCGGCATACAGGGATGCCAGGACACCTACCGTGTAAAAAGCCGTAACCACGATATTCAGCAAAATGAACCGTTTAGGTACGCCTAAGTAGCGAAACTGGCTCCACTTCAGATTCGGCTTCCTGATGTAATGCCGTGTATTCTTGAGCTGACCGATGGTCACGCTTGATACAAGCTTCGGAATGGATCCGGCGACCTCCAGTTTACTGATAATGCGGCTGAACAGATTGACGAAGGTAGGAAACAATGCAATCGCGACAATCGTTCCGATCGATGCAGCCAGCAATATCGCCCTGAAATAAGAGAGCACGTCAAACGAAGGATCCACTTTTGCATAATCCACGAATTTGCCTGTCAGCGGAGCTTGAACCAGGTTGGATGTCCGGGAAACCAGCACAATGATTCCGGTCAAGGATAACGCCACCGCAATTTTGTTCAACTTCACTCCGGCATATCTCGCAGAGTATGACAACGTCTCCGCCGTATGAATAATCATCGTCAGGACAAACACAACAATCAAGCTCTGTATCATAGAGGGTTCCTCCCCACCTGAGGTGCAGGCTAAGTCGTACCATATCATGTCACCGATTGAACTCTTGAAGCATGAATGCCGTCCGGTCATAGATATTCTGTAATTGCTGCCGAGTGATCAGGCTCGCGTTATGTTCAAACGTCACATGGAACCGTGAATTACGGGCGGCAACGTATTGCAAATAGGCATAGGCTTCGCCATAGTTCGCATCATGATCATGCTCCGGCAGCACCGGCAGATGATGCGTGAACTTGTCCTTTTCATACCATACGTTACTGTAATGGACCAAATAAATCCGGGACGCCATCTGATCGAGAAATGGGTATGGGTCAAAACCTTGAAAGGCCCTGCGAGCAATATCAAGCCTGGCCGTATCCAGCACAAACCCGATGTCGGGATAAGCGTGAAAGCTATCGATCAGCACATCCCCGTAATCTCCAAAGAAATCATGCTCTAGCACAATGCGCTGCCCATAGCGAAGCTGGAGTTCACAGAGAAACTCGAATAATCGCTTCGACATTTCCCGAAATCTTTCTTTGCTCAATTGGCTGTAACTGTAACGCTCCTCAGGGCTAGGAAGTCGCGGGTACGGCGTGAAAGGCTCCTGAAAGACCGGATAAAACGGATAATGAAACAGCATATAATCTGCCCCCATACTGGAGGCTAACTGAACAACGGCCGAGATTTGTTCAAGCGCTTCCCGAAAGACCTTGGGTTCGGGTGCATTGACTTGTGGCAACCGATATCCCGCTTCACGAAGAATCGGGGCATGAACACCGAACGCGATCCGCCGGTTACGGCAAAAATCGCTGACTTCAACCAACGCCTCCCGATTCGGAAAGCTGCATATTTCCATCCCGCTGATATGCTTGTCCGCAAGCCGTTCCCATCGCTCTTCCGTAAACTGATCCCACATGCCTATCTGTAAACGACTTTGAGTCATGTGCTCAGCTTCTTTCGAACAAGACGAATTTGCCCGCGATGGTTGATCTCGTCCTCAAAGACGTGGAACCACATAAAATAGTAATTTGCGTGCTTGTTATACCAGAATGGCTGCTCGATATAAAGCCATTCATCCGTAACCGACCGGAACAAATCGAAGGTCCGGTTTCGGACTTCGTTTAACCGCTCGATATAATAATCGAGGGCATGACCTCGTATCGCGGCTCTGCCTTCATCGCCCAGGTTGAGGGCGGGCCCCCATATCCGCAGCTCATCCTGGCTTAATTCGCGCTCTTCGAACGTGCTGACCTGATAGGCATATTCCACGGCGGCAGCATGCAGCAGCAATGCTCCGATCGAATTCCCCCCTTTTTCTGCGACGAAATCGAGCTGCTCCATGGTTAAATCCTTGACCTCTTGCAGCGTCGTGAACCTGGCATAATTCATCATCGACAGTAAGCGGCTAATATCCGGTGAATAACCGGGAAGGTCCGCGATGAGCAAATGCGGGTCATTGTGAAACATGTCCATCACCTTCGTTTCTTGGTTATGTACTTTCCTTACCGGGGCCGGCACGGAAATCACAACTATGCCTTTATTCGCTCAAACTTATTTTAACATTATTTCCCTCCTGCGTATCCCGTTTCCTTGAGCAAAGCACAAGGTTCAACGTTCCATGCACTCGCGTGACGATAAGCAAGAGGGTAAGGAAACGGTTGCCTTTCCCTGGAACGGTGGAACCGTGTTTTAAGTTTAAACTGCTGCTGCATCGATAATAATGGAACTAGAGGGTATGTTTGAAACTTTGTTGCCTGAACAGGGGGATTCACATGTGGACAATGGTGCTTTCCTACATTCCGGAATGGAAGGTTTTTATGCAAGGTTTCATCGCTTTTATGGTTCCATATATCATCTCAAGGTTTTTTAAATGGGTTCATCACTCAAAGGAAGACTGAGGAAATGGCAGGTATCCACAATGAAACAACATGACCATGAAAATAACAAATCATTGGATCCCGCTCAAACCCGATCACTTGAGCATTTCACGGGGAAATTCGCCTTGGATCTTGAACTGGTGAGAAACGAGATCGGTCATAACTCGGATGTGCGCTTTAGGGAATTTTACATTGGAGGCACAGGCATTTGTGCGGCCATCGTTTTCGTAGACGGACTGTCGGATAAAGAACTCATCGACAAACACATTATGAAATCGCTTATGGCGAGCTTCTTCGAAAAAAATGATCAGGATCCATCTCTTGTGCAAGGGGTCATTACAAAAGCGTTTATTAAAAATCAAGTGCTTACCATTAGTGAAGTAACAGAAGCCCATCATGTTCAGGATTTGGTGTCCAAGATATTGACAGGTTCGACTGCACTGTTAGTGGATGGCGTGCAGAATGTGCTCATTCTCGGTACGACCAAAGGGAAATCGCGCAATAATGAAGAACCGTCATCAGAGCCATTGGTTCGAGGCCCACGGTTAGGATTCACAGAATCATTAAGTGATAATACCGCCCTTTTACGACAGCATGGTGATAACAGCAGCTTATCCATCATCAAGTTTCAAGTAGGAGAACGTTCTAAAAAAGAACTTGTCATCGCCTATATCAAAGATATGGCGGATCCTGCTTTGGTGGAAGAGGTCCAGAAAAGAATCAAAAAAATCAATGTGGATGATGTACCCGAATCAGGCTATGTAGAGCAGCTGATCGAGGATAATTACCTCAGTCCTTTTACACAAGTACAGAATACGGAGCGTCCCGACCGCGTATACAGCGCCTTGATGGAAGGACGGGTTGCCATCTTGTTGGATGGGACGCCGTTCGCTTTGATCGTTCCGGTTTCATTAAGTATGATGCTGCACTCGCCAGAAGACTATTATGATCGTTGGTTGCCGAGTTTTCTCATCCGCTTGTTACGTTATTTCGCGGCCCTTATATCGCTTTTTGGTCCCTCCTTGTATATTTCGTTTGTCTCGTTTCACCAAGGGTTGATCCCTACCAAACTGGCCTTGTCCATCATGGGCACGAGGGAGGGCGTACCGTTTCCCGCCATAATCGAAGCCCTGATCATGGAAGTGGCGATCGAGATTCTGCGGGAGGGTGGTCTGCGATTGCCTAAACCTATTGGTCCGGCCATGGGTATCGTTGGCGGATTAGTCATAGGGGAAGCAGCCGTACAAGCGGGGATTGTCAGTCCGATTATGGTGATCGTGGTGGCGTTGACTGCCATTTCTTCCTTTGCCGTCCCTCAATACAGCGCTGGAATTTCGTTTCGCATGCTTCGTTTTGTAGCGATGTTTTTCGCTGCTGTGTATGGGTTGTACGGGGTCGTTTTGTTTTTCCTTTTCCTTTGCAGCCATTTAGTGAGGTTGAAGAGTTTTGGTGTTCCCTTTATCACGCCGGTCGTTCCTTATCGAGTAAGTGATTGGAAAGACTTTATGATTCGAATGCCGCTTCTGAAGATGAAACGCTTCCGGAAGGCGATACATAAGAAAGATTCCATCCGCTAAGGATAGCTCTTTATGAAAGGAAATAAAACAACATGATGGGTAGTTCAAAGGGCCAAATTACGAATGTGCAAGCAGCGGTTATCCTCGTCAATTATATTCTTGCAGCCGGGATCCTCACCCTCCCCCGAACTTCCGTGGAGAAAGTGAAAACGCCCGATGTGTGGATCACCGTTATTTTGGGCGGGATCATCGCCATGATCGTAGGGCTGATCATCGTGAAATTAAACCAGCGATACCCCGAAAAAACCTTCTATCAATACAGCCAAGAAATTGTAGGAAAATGGATGGGCGGGTTCCTCAGTTTACTTATTATCGGTTACTTTTTTACACTTTCTGCATATGAAGTCAGAACAATGGCAGAAGTAACCGGCCTTTTTTTGCTGGAAGGTACCCCCACCTGGGCCATCATCCTTCCTTTTATGTGGATAGGTCTTTATCTGATCATAGGCGGAATAAACACGATCGCCCGTTTGTTTGAAATCATATTCCCTATTACCATCGTCATTTTTTTACTGGTTGCCTTTTTGAGTTTAGGCATATTTGAGCTGGATAATCTCCGTCCCGTGTTAGGATTGGGAATTGTCCCTATGCTAAAGGGAATAAAGACAACCGCTCTCGCTTTTTTAGGTTCTGAAATTATGCTGCTCCTTGTAGCGTTTATGAAAAAGCCGGACAAAGCCGTTAAAGTCGTTCTAATTGGCGTATTCATCCCCTTGCTCTTTTACGTCATCACCGTTGTCATGGTCATCGGAGCCCTATCGATCGATGGAGTGGTCACGAGTACATGGCCCACGCTTGAGCTTATGCGAAGTTTTGAGATCCCCGGTTTGATCTTTGAACGGTTTGAATCTTTCTTGCTTGTCATATGGATCATGCAAATATTCACGACCTTTACCATAACCTACTATGCGGCTGCTTTAGGGCTGGCCCAACTCTTCAAAAAAAAGATTCACCCATTTGTATATGGCTTGGTTCCGATAATTTACGTCATTGCCATGGCTCCCAAAAATATCAATGACCTATTTAAACTTGGGGATATGGTCGGCAATGTTGCGTTATTATTATTTGCCGTACTGCCAGTAATCTTACTTCTGGTCTCAAGAGTGAGAGGTGGAAAAGCTTGAAGCATATTACGATACGAACCCTCTTGAGTGCGCTGTTGGTGCTTATACTCCTACCTCTTACGGGATGCTGGAGCAATAAAGAAATTGAGGATTTGGGCCTCATTGTAGGTACTTCCTTGGATTTGGAAAAACAGGGGGAGCCAAGGGAAGAGTCTGCTGGACAAGCAGGCGGGCCTCCTCACCGGGATCGGATTACGATAACCAATCAATTTGTCACCGCAGAGACAACAGGCAAAGGAACAAAAACCGGTACTTCACAACAAAAAGCTTATAACAACGTTTCCGAAACAGGAGATACGATCCTGCCGACCTTACGCAATATGGTATTAAGAATCGAAAAACGCGCATTTGCTGAGCATTCAAAAGTGATTATTATAGGCGAGGATCTTGCACGCACCATGGATCTGCAAAAGATCTTGGATTTTTTTATCAGGGAACAAGAGATGAGACCAAGCTGCCTCCTTCTCATCGCTCAGAACCGTGCGAGCAAAATACTAGAATCGAAAAAGCCGATGGATATTCCAGCGTTAAAGCTCGTTGAAATGACACACGGTCACGGAAGAACCACCAAGATTTTACCACCGACTACACTGACCAAGATCGAGGGGAAGCTGCATTCAGGGGCCAGCTTTCTTTTGCAAAATGTCGTCTCGCCGTCGAATGGAGACATAAAATTTGCAGGAGCTGCCGTTATTGAAGGGAAAACCAGAAAATTACGCGGTTTTTTGAATGAAAAGGAAATCGAAGGCTTAACGTGGATAACCGGAAAGGGGAAAGGCGGTTTGGTTAAAAGCGTGGATAAACAGACAGGTCAGCCAATTATATACGAAATATTGTCAATGAAAAGTAAAATTAAACCTCATGTTGACGGGAACAACATCTCGTTTGATATAAACATCGAGTCTGAAGGAAGGATAGCCGAGCATTGGGTGGTTTCGGAGAAAACCATGGAAACTGAATTTTTGAAAAGAACGGAAAAAGCAATTGAAGAAGAGGTCGAGCGGTTAGTTGAGAATGTCCTGGATAAAATTCAACATGAATACCGAGCAGACGTTTCCGGCTTCGGAAATAAATTGAGAATCAAGTATCCTCATATATGGAAAGCGGCCAAAGCGGATTGGGATCAAACCTTTAGTGAGGTTCCGATCAAGCATGAGGTCAAAATAACGATCAAGGACTATGGGACGTCCGATGAATGAGTTCGCTGTATATTCTTCTTCATCCCAATGGTGAATCGCTGAAAGCCCAGTTTCTCGTAATACGGTTCCAGTCCTTCCTCACACATCAGCTGCGGGAAGACCCGGGACTTCTCGCAATGCTCAACCAATCGACCGAGGATCCGTCGGCCTATCCCTCTGGACTGATAATCCGGATGTACGCCTAATCCGCAAATAACGCCGGTGATCACCCCGTCGGAAATCACACGTCCCATGCCCACTAATTTCTGTCCTTCAAACGCATAGACGGCATACCAGCTATTCAAGCACATCATGTTCAATTCGGTAACGGATAGATGGATAGCGTTCCAACCAAGCGAAGCGTACAAAGCCTCCAGTTGTTGAAAATCCTCTGGGGGCTCTGTGGTATAGATCACAGTCTGTGTCATACAATCACCATCCTTTAAGATATGGTTACCGGGTACGCCATCACGCTCATTAAAGCATTCTCGGCCTGAGTGGAATCGAGTCGACTGTATTGAACAAACACAGGTGCACTGCTTGTAACTTCCATCGCATAGGGAATACCCGAAGGAATGCCTATCCCTTCGTCAGTTTGCAGCAAGCTGGTCCGTATGTGCTTGGTTCTTCTTGCTGGCACGATGGTTTCCATTCCTAGCAATGGATCACGATCCTCGAAGTAAGCATGAATCGTAACCACTACGTCCTGCTCGGTTAAGTTCAACACACAGACGGATTCATGACTGGTTAGTTCTCCGCTGCTTTCGGGAGGGATATACCCGTCGGGGATAATCCATTGTTTTTCACCTTTTGACATGCGTTTCGCTCCTCGCTCGTATGATTTAGGGTGTTTTGAATAGATTCGCTGCGGGTGTCAAAGTTCCTCTTTTTCAGGTTCGGGACCCGGCATGTTACCGCAGAAACAGGGACAACGGCTGGAGTCCAAGACTCTTCAAAGCCCCAACCACCATATCGGCCAATTGGGCCGCTCCGCGCTGTTGAAAATGGGTATTGTCCATTACCCCCTGCGGGAACCGAAGAAATTCCCCCGGCCTCCCCCACATAAACACGGATTTGGTCCCTTCCGGACCCAGCCGGTTAAAATACTCCAGACTCAGCGCCGCCAAATCGACCAAGGGCACCTGCTCCTCCGCGGCCAGCTCCCGAACGGCCGTAATATAATCGCCATGCGTGTCCTCCAGCCTTCCCTTACCATCAAAGCAACGGCGGTGAACAGGGGTAACCAGGATCGGAGTTGCCTGTTTCTCCCGGCAAACGTCCACGTACCGTCTTAAAAACTCCCTGTATGTCGAGTTAGGTTCCGTATACCTCCCCTCGTCGCGCTTCTGATCGTTATGGCCAAACTGAATCAGCATATAATCATGGGGTTTCATCTTCTCCCGGATTTGCTCCAGGATTCCCTCCGCAATAAAGCTCTTGGAGCTTCGGCCGGAACGTGCATAATTGCTCACGGCCGCATCCGCTTTTATGAATGCGGGCAGCATTTGCCCCCACCCGGCATAGGGATAGCCGTCCGCAGGCTGGTTTGTAACCGTCGAATCCCCAGCCAGAAACACCTGGCACGCATGCGGTGCAGGCAGCACTTCCAGTGCGTTAATTCGGGGAGCCCGCCCAGAAAAGTACAATACGATTCTCCCTTGAACCGCTGGCACCGTCATACTGTAACGTTCAAAGTGGCCTGCCGGGATAAGTTTCCCTTCCAGCAGCATCTGTCCTTCCGTCCCCCGAATGGAGGTTTCCGTATCAAACCAGGTATCGCCCATCAACAAATGCAAAGTGTACAGGCCATCCGCCACATCGACCTGATACGCAGCATTCAGCGGTATGATAAAATCACCCGTTAATGCCTCTTCCCCCGCCCGATTCACGGCGGAGACGTTGGATAGGGAATGGAATCCGTAGCCAAGCTCAGGACTATATAAGGTCTCAGCGGTTATTTTGATATGTTCAAGGCCTGGCGTTTCCGTACCGAAATCGAATTTATACATGGTTTGCAACGACCTTCACCTCTCCCGGTCGAAATTCATCTAAGTCCATTATGGAACGGTAACCGCCGAACATACATTCAAATAACCGTCCTCCGTGTTCAAATAACCGACTAAATAAAGAAGAGACGCACCGATTATCCCGGGTATTGGAATAACCTCGCATGTATTGACAGCGTTTACAACCCGGTACATAATGTGTACACAACATTTTAGGACCCGTGCAAGGAGACGTTGCCGTGCAAAAATGGATGACGATCTATAAAAATATGAAAATCAAAAACAAGCTTTCCCTTCTTATCAGCCTAATCGTTGCCATGGCATTTGCGTTCGCCGTCATCGTCCAGCAGTATGCCTTCTCCATCTACGACGAGCAGTTGTACCTCAAATCATCCCAGGTCCTTCACCTGTCTTCCTCCGCGATTGAGTCAGAGCTCGAGCGGGTCGAACAGTTATCCTTTAATATCATTACGGATACCCAGATCCAGAATATATTGCGTTCCATCGCCGGGAGCGAATCCGATTATGACAGGCTCATCCTCCGGCAGCATTTGGTAGACCGCCTCCTGAATTATGTCGGTTCCGAGCCCATGCTCTACTCCATTCACCTGATCGATTCATATGACCATCAACAGGACGTCGGCAGCGTCGTCCCGATTGACCCTGCCAAGAAGGAACGGATTCTTCAGCTTGCCGGGGACGCGGATGGAGAAGAACGCTGGATATACCCGGACGAAAGTGATTCGGCCCTTCTACTTTCCCGGGAAATAAGATCCTATTCCGGCACATTATTCGATCTTAACTACTTGGGCACCATCATCATTCGCATCAATATGGACAAAATCGTCCGGAAATCCGCCGGCGGGGAAGGCGACCTGATCGTGACCTCGGGTGCGGATGTGATCTATCCCGCAACGCCGCACTTCGATCCGGCGGTCATTCAATCCTCCCTGTCATCCGGAAACGGGTACCTTACCCGGGAAATCGATGGCCACACCTACTTCATTGCGCATAACCGATCGGGCAACACGGGCTGGACATACATGAATGTCACGCCCTTTAACCAAACCTTCAAGCAAATCATATTCATTAAAGAGCTTGTCATCATCGTTTTTACCGTTATTTTTGCGGTTGCGATTCTGCTCGGCATCAGGTTCAGCCGGGGACTGACACGTCCTATCGAAAGTCTCATTACCCGGATGAAACTCGCGGAAAAAGGAAACTTCGCGGAAGCCAACGTGCTGCCTCAGGACGCAGCCCCCGTCGCCATGAACGAGCTGGGACTGCTGCATCGCACATTCCGTCTCATGATCGAGCGAATCAACGCCCTCATTACCGAGAACTATTCAAATCGGCTGTTGATCAAAGAGACCGAGTTTAAAGCGCTGCAAGCGCAAATCAATCCTCACTTTCTGTATAACACGCTGGAATCCGTGAACTGGCTGGCGAAGATGAACAAGCAGTCCCAAATCTCCGACATGGTGCAGGCATTAGCCTTCCTTCTCCGAAACTCCGTCAGTTTGAAAGAGCCCATTCTGACATTGGGGGAAGAATTGGAGATCGTCCGAAACTACGTCATCATACAAAAATTCCGGTTCGAAGACCGCTTACAATTTACGCTGGATGTACAAGAGCAGGATCTGCACCGCAAAATACCTAAGCTGTCCCTTCAGCCCCTGCTCGAAAATGCAATTCATTACGCACTGGAGCCATCCGTTGACCCTTGTCGAATTACGTTGTCCTGCAAGGAGACGCCTTCCGCATTCTGCGTCATCGTCGAGGATGACGGTCCCGGCATGGCGCCGGATACCCTGACACGTCTGCGAAGCGGCGATTTGGCCACCGGCGGCAACGGAATCGGACTGTTAAACATCGAAGAACGGATCAAGCTGGCTTTTGGCGACCATTACGGTTTATCCATCGACAGCGGACCGGGTCTTGGAACCCGCGTGATTCTGTCTTTACCCAAATAACGGAGGGATTCGAATGTACAAAGTACTTCTTGTGGACGATGAACGGATTATTCTGGACGGCATATCTCAGATGGTGGACTGGTCGGCATACCGAACCGAGCTGGCGGGTACCGCCCAGAACGGAATTCAAGCGTATGAAAAAATCGTCAGGGAGAGCCCGGATATCGTCGTGTGCGACATTCGCATGCCCGGACTCGACGGTCTGGAGCTCGTTGCCAAGACCCACGCCTCCCATCCTCATATCAAATTCGTGCTGCTGTCCGGCTTCGGCGAATTCGAGTATGCTAACCGCGCCATGCAATACGGCGTGAAGCATTACCTGCTGAAGCCGACCGACGAGGACAAGATCGGTGGAGCGCTGAAAGAGGTCATCGACGAGCTGATCCAGGACCGGAACAAGGAAACGTTTGTCCAGGAGATGAAGGACCGGCTCCGGAAGGTGCTGCCCCATGTCAAAGAACAGGTGCTCAAGGAGTTCGTCACCAACAAGACCTATGGGCGCCATGATCTGGACGAGTACCGGAGCCTGTTCGAATACGATTTCGATCAGCCTGTGCGTCTTCTGCTGTTCCAGCTGGAAGGCTCCGTCGAATTCGAGCATCAATTCGCCGTGAAGAACATTGCCGAGGATCTGCTGGACACGACGCTGCTGAGCACGACCATCGGGCAGCAGGTCCTGGTGCTGATCGAGGACCGTAACGATCAGCAGCGGCTTCATCAGCAGCTCCAGGATATCCGCTGCATTTTTAAGCAGTATTACAAAATGGACGTCACGATCGCGATCAGCGATCCCGGGCCTGTTACCCAGGCGCGGAGGCTGTACCGGGATACGCTGCAGTGCCTGAACTACCGATTCTACTTGGACGAAAGCGGAATGATCACAACCGAGGATACGCTGCACGGCAGCGGTATGGAAGGAAGCTTCGTCCTTGATGAGGAGCGGCTGTGCATGCCCGTCCGATCCGGCCATCGAAACGAAGCTGAGCATGCCCTGACCGAGTTCGTTCAGGAACTGAAGCGTGCGCAGCTGAGCATCGAGATGACCAAATCCTATATCATTCAGCAATACGTATCCCTCATCCGGCTGACCGATCCGGACCAGATGCAGGAACGTTACGCGCGAATCCCGGAAATCGCCGAGATGAGCACGCTCCAAGCGATTCAAGGCGTACTGGAAGAAACGGTTCGGGAAATCACGCTGCGAAACTTTGAACGGAACAAGGTCAAATACAACGCCATCGTGCGCAAGGTGGTGGAGATCATCGAGAACCAGCTGGGCAACTCGGAGCTTACCCTCAACCTGGTGGCAAACGACATGCTGTATATGAACGCCGACTATCTTGGCAAGCTGTTCAAAAAGGAGACCGGCGAGAAGTTCTCCAATTACGTGATGAAGCTTCGGATGAAACGCGCAACCGAAATGATGCTGAGCGATCCCGATATCAAAATTTTTGAAATGGCGGAGCGGCTCGGTTTTGGCGATAATCCTCAATATTTCAGCCAAGTGTTCAAGAAACAGATCGGCTGCACGCCCTCCGAATATATGAAAAAGAGCGATTAACTTGTACGTACATCTCTGCTTTTTAAACAAACTGCACGGTTTTTTCCCTTACTCTTTCTCCTCGAAAACTAGATAATTGGGAATGTAAGCACTAACATTTGAAACGATGATTCGTGGTCCATCAACAAAGGGGAGGAAATGGAATGAAAAAAGTGTTAAACGCGGTCCTGATGTTTTCCCTGATCGGAAGCTTGATCGGCTGTTCGGGCGGCGGCGCTGTCGAACCACCGGCAAACGGCGGAACCGGAACGGAAACGCCGCCGGCTGCTGCAAGCGATAGCAAGGATCCGGTCAAGCTCCGCATTGCGTGGTGGGGCGGTCAGTCCCGGCATGATTATACCTTGAAGGTCATCGAAATGTATGAGTCCCAGAATCCGCATGTCACCATTGAACCGGAATATGCCCCATTCGATGACTATTGGAAGAAGCTTGCTCCCCAAGCGGTGGCCGGCGGACTTCCGGACATTATCCAAATGGACATCTCCTACCTGAATCAATATGCAGGCCGGAATCAGCTGGCGGATTTGAAGCCGTTCACCGAGAGCGGCGAGCTGGATGTCGCCGACGTCAGCGAGAATGCGCTGAGCGGCGGTGAGGTCAACGGCAAGCTGGTTGCCATGAACCTCGGCGTGAACGCACTCCAAACCACGTTTGACGTCGAGACGATGAAGAAGAACGGCATCGATATTCCGTCCAAGGAATGGACCTGGGACGACATGGACAAAATGGGGGCCCAAGCCAAAGAAAAAGGCCTGCAGATCGGAGGTTTTGCTTACCGGCATGACGTCTTCTTCCCGTACTATTTAAGAACCATCGGCCAGAAAATGTACAGCGCTGACGGCAAAACGATCGGGTACAGCGACGACCAGCCCTTTATCGATTACTTCACCCGCTACCAGAAATGGTACGACAACGGATATATCCTGTCTCTCGACAAGGAAGCCCAGAAGAAAGGCGTAGCGGAGGAGGATGAAATCGTCCTTGGCAATTCCATCTCGGGCACAGGCTGGTCCAACCAGTTCCTTGCCGTGGCCAATCTGGTAACCGACCGTTCGTTGGAGTTGAATCCGATGCCGGGTCCCGGAACGAAGGACGGTCTCTTCCTGAAACCTTCGATGTATTTCTCGGTCACCGAAACCTCGAAGCACAAGGAAGAAGCCGCCAAATTCATCAGCTTCTTCATCAACGACATCGAGGCCAACAAGCTGATCAAGGGCGAACGCGGCGTTCCCGTATCCGCCAAGGTAAAGGAAGCGCTGAAGCCGCTCCTCTCCGAGAACGAAGCCAAAATTTTCGACTATGTCACTTGGGCTGAGGCCAACAGCACGCCGGGAGATCCTCCTAACCCGATCGGTGCGGTAGAGATCGAGAAGCTGCTGCGAGATCTCAGCGAACGCATCCTGTTCAAGAAAATCTCGATCGAAGATGCCGCGGCCGAGTTCCGCAAGGAAGCGAATGCCATCTTGGCCAGATCTCAGCAATAACCAGGATACGGCTAGACAAGGCATCTCCCGCACGTCTTTCCCGTGCAAGAGATGCCTTTTTACATCAGTGACCCCTGCACGGGGCGCAACCAAATCTGAATCGTAGGGGTTGAAGTCTATGAAGAGGCTCCGCGAGAACGAGCACATCACCGGTTACGTGTTTTCAGCGCCGTTCGTTCTTGGTTTTCTCATCTTTACCTTATATCCAATCCTGTCGTCCCTGTATTATTCGTTCACCAATTACAATCTGATGGAAGCGCCGAGATGGCTGGGCCTCGGGAATTATGAGCGGTTGTTTCTGGAGGACGACAAGATCGGCAAGTCCTTTCAGGTCACATTCACCTATGTATTCGCCAGCGTTCCCCTGCGCCTCATATTCGCACTCTTCGTTGCCATGATTCTGAATACCGCAACCAAAGCCGTAGGGTTGTACCGCTCCGCCTTTTACCTGCCTTCCCTCATCGGGGGAAGCGTGGCCGTGGCCATCATGTGGCAGCAGATCTTCGGCGACAAGGGGCTCGTGAACTCTGCCCTGTCCCTCTTCGGAATCCATTCCACGACCTCTTGGATCGGGAATCCCAGCACGGCGCTTTGGACGCTCATCGCATTGTCCATCTGGCAGTTCGGCTCCTCGATGATCATTTTTCTGGCCGGCTTGAAAAATATACCGAAGGATTACTACGAAGCCGCCAGCGTGGACGGTGCCAATGCGGTCCATCGCTTTTTCAAGATTACGCTGCCTATGCTCAGTCCGATCATTCTCTTCAATCTGACGCTCCAGACGATCTCGGCGTTCCTGACCTTCACCCCCGCCTACATTATTTCGCGCGGCGAAGGCGGCCCGCTGGATCAAACGCTGCTTTATTCGCTCTATTTATACCGCAAGGCGTTCTCGCATTTTGAAATGGGTTACGCGTCGGCTCTTGCCTGGATCATGCTCATTATCGTCGGTGTCCTGACCTTGCTCATCTTCAGATCATCCACCCGCTGGGTTCATTACGAGACGAAAGGAGATTGACGGTTATGACCACATCCAGACGCGTTCTCTACCATACCCTGGTCGGATTGTTCGCCCTCGGCATGACCTATCCGATTCTGTGGCTGGTCGCCAGCTCGCTTAAGCCCAATCATGAAATATTCACGACGGCTTACAGCCTGATTCCGAGTCGGCTGGAATTCTCGAATTATGCTACAGGCTGGAAGGGTTTTGCCGGGACCACCTTCGGCACCTTCTTCAAGAACTCGTTCATCATTGTCATCATCTCCACCATCGGGGCCGTCGCCTCCTCGGCGCTTGTCGCCTTCGGATTGGCTCGGACCAAGTTCTTCGGACAGCAGTTCTGGTTCGCCTGCATGATGATTACGATGATGCTGCCTCATGATGTCGTGATCGTTCCGCAGTATGTGATGTTCGCCAAATTCGGCTGGCTGTCTTCCTTCAAGCCGTTAATCGTTCCCCAATTCTTCGGCATTCCGTTCTTCATCTTTCTGATCATGCAGTTCATCCGCACGATTCCGAAGGAACTGGACGAAGCCGCCAAGATTGACGGATGCAGCAAGTACGGGATTTTCTTCCGGGTCGTTGTGCCGCTGATCGTGCCCGCGCTCATTACATGTTCGATTTTCTCCTTCTACTGGAGATGGGACGATTTCATCAATCCGCTCATTTATTTGAACAATCCGGAGAAATATCCCGTGTCACTTGCCTTGAAGTTGTTCCTTGACGGGGAGTCGCTTAATAACTGGGGCGGCATGTTTGCCATGGCTACCTTATCGCTGCTGCCGGTCGTCATCGTCTTCTTTATCTTCCAGAAATACATCGTGGAAGGGATCAGCACGACAGGATTGAAAGGGTAATCCATACACTCAATTGAATATGAAGGGAGTTTCTCATCATGCCAGCACTTGTATTTGATGATCAACAGATTGAGAATGTCATAGACCGCGTGGTCGACCGGACCTTTCGCATGGATTTCAGCTGGGATTGGCCGGGCGGGGTCGCCTTTTACGGGGTATGCGAAGCCTACAAGGCCACCGGCAAAAAGGAATATCTGGAACAGCTGAAAGCCTGGGTCGACGAAAATATGGAAGAGGGGCTGCCGAAGCTGTCCGTCAACGGCGTCTCCATCGGCCACTCCCTCCTGACGTTGTACGAGGTTTATGAGGAAGAGCGGTATATCGAAACGGCGAAGGAAATGGCCGAGTATCTTACTCATGATGCACTGCGTTTCGGCAACGGCATCTTTCAGCATACGGTGAACTCCGAAACGTATAACTTTCCGGAGCAGGCGTGGGTCGATACGATGTTCATGGCAGGCTACTTCCTGCTTCGGATCGGCGTGATGCTGGACCGGGAGGATTACTTCGAGGATGGTTTGAAGCAGTATCACGGCCATGAGGATTGCCTGCAGGATCCCGTCACGAATCTGTATTACCACGGCTGGGACAACATCGCCGGCAACCATATGTCAGGCGTCTTCTGGTGCCGGGGCAATGCCTGGGCCGCCATCACGATGGCTCGTGCCCTGGAGCTTGTGCCGGTCACGCATCCGTCCTTCATGATCATCGAAGGCTCGCTGCGCGACCAGCTCAGCGCCCTGGTCCGGCTGCAGCATGAATCCGGCCTGTGGCATACGATTACGACCGATCCGCAATCCCCGCTGGAAACGTCCGGCTCGGCCGGCATCGCCGCCGCCCTGTTGACCAAAGGACGCATCTATAATAAATACACGCAGAAATCGATTGACGGCATCTTGGCCAAAATCACCGAGGATGGTACCGTAACCGGCGTATCTGCAGGTACGGCCGTCATGAAGGACGCCGCAGGTTACAGAGGCGTGCCCGATAAGCGAATCCAGGGCTGGGGCCAAGGTCTGGCCTTGACCTTTCTCGCGGAAGTGTTGAAGATCAGGAGCAATCCTTATTGATTAAATAAGATACAAAAAAGGCAGGATGGAGAGGATCAAATTCGCCTCTACAGCCTGCCTTTTCGTTATATGCGTTTCCACAAGCGAATGGTATTGATTAATAATGATGAACATGAACCGACTGCACCCGATATACTTTCATCCCATATCATTGGTTTAGTCTCCCCGTCTCCCATCGCTAATCTTCACGATTCCGCGTCTACGCTGTTTATTCATTGTCCCCTGTCTCGTCTTCTCCGTTATCCTTAGCTTGATCTTCGGTTTTCTTCGGATGCGGCGTTCCGTCAAGCCCGTAGATTTCGTCGTAAGCGTCGAATATCTTCCTCGCAATCGGCGCGGCGCTTTGCGAGCCGAAGCCGCCTTCCGGCACAACGACGGCCACCGCCAGCTTCGGGTTGTCGCGCGGAGCAAAGGCGATGAAGACGCCGTTATCAATCTTCTGCCACTTCCCATTCACTTTAGCTTCCTGCTCGGAGGTTCCCGTTTTGCGGGCGAAGTCATATTTAAAATCATCAAAGGCTGCGAGACCCTGCGTATTCATCCCCCGCTTAATGGTCTGCCAGTACGTTTTGGGGAATTCGACCTCATTCAGGATCTCGCGCCCGAATTCCTTGACCACGTTGCCATCCTGGTCCGTGATTTTGCTGACCAGCTGCGGCTTGATGCGCTTGCCTTCATTCGCCAGCATGACGGTGTATTGAGCAAGCTGTAGAGGGGTGTATTTCCCCTGCTGACCGAAGGAAGCGTAGGCTAACGCCGCCAGATTACTTCCCGCTGCTTTGGTATCGGTATAATTTTTCAGTCCTTTATGCTCGTTGGGCAAGCCGCTCCCCGTTACGACGCCAAGACCAAACTTCTCCATATATTCATCCCAGACCGTAACGCCCTTCTCCCCGCCATACTTGCTGACTAGCCTTTTGCCGATCATATCAATCATAAAAGCATTTGAGGATTGCTGAATCGCTTGCTGAGGTTTAATGGGTCCATTCCGATGTCTCCCCGAGTTGGAGATTTCCCTTTCATATCCTTCCCGACCTATGGTGGCGTACCCTTGATCAGGATAAGTGTCATTAATGCCAAATAACCCCTCATTAAGCCCGATCAGCACCGTCAGCGGTTTAATGACGGAACCGAGAAAAATCATGGATTCAAAGCCGTTTCCCGAGCGACCTGATCCATAGATCGTAATCGTGCCGTTTCCCGACGCGTCCACGACATCCTGCGTAATTTTGCCTCCGCTTTCCCATACATTCGGGTCGTAATCCGGCATGCTGGCCATCGCGACCACATGACCGGTGTCCACCTCCATGGCCACGGCGTATCCGGTTACGGCATCCTTATGAAGCTTGCCCGATACCGGATGGGTATGGAGATATTGGAGCTGATCCATGATGGCCTGCTCCGTGGCAAGCTGAATGTCTTTATGGATCGTGGTATGGATATTATGGCCTTTTTCAGGAGCGACCATCGTCGGTACGCCGTCCACCATATTCTGCGGATTGATCGGG
The DNA here is from genome assembly GCF_041953985.1 of Paenibacillus sp. CR_12. Classification (NCBI taxonomy): domain Bacteria; kingdom Bacillati; phylum Bacillota; class Bacilli; order Caryophanales; family Paenibacillaceae; genus Paenibacillus; species Paenibacillus sp. CR_12. The sequence goes on from NZ_JAVFHO010000002.1 coordinate 1,416,596, forward strand.
ATGCTGAGATACCCGCTCTGACCGCGCAGTTCATCCTGATACATCCGCTCCAATCCGTCATACCCCACCGATTCTTCTTCCGTGTAGATCATGCCGGGATTATCCTGATCCTTGTTGCTCTGATCAATTTCCTCATAAACTTTTACGGATTTAGATCCTTTGAACTTCCTTAAGTATCCGACCGTCTGAACGGCCACCGTATCCGGATCATAGTGCCTTATATTCTCCTCCACGATCTGGATGCCGGGAAACTTGGCTCGGTTCTCCATGAAATAAGCGATCTCTTCCTTCGTCAAATCGGATTTGATGCGTCTGGGCTCATAACCATGCTGCTTGTTATATTCCAAATCCAGGTCGTCCATCACTTTTTTGACGGTGATCGGTTCCAAGTTCGGATCCCCATATTTGTTAAACGCCTGGACAAGCCGCTTCGCCATCTCCTCCGCTTCCGGCCGGTTTTCTTTTCCTTTGTCCGTCTTTTTGCTGTAATCCTTCATGAGCGTGATATATAAAGAATTTGAAGCCGTAGAGTATGCAAGCTTGGTGCCGGACGCATCGATGATGGACCCCCGGATCGGCTGCAGCGGGAAATGCTTCTGCTCCCCCCCGGTTTCCTGGCTTGCCAGCTCCGGTCCCTCTACGAACTGTAATATGGCAAGGCGAACGATAATGACGCAAAAGATTAAAAATGCGCTGAAAAAGAAAATATTGATCCGTCCATGGAATTTACGCCTGGTTTCTGATTCATCCGGTACGTCTTTATAAGGTTTAAAGCCGATCACATTGTCTACGCTCCTTTGTTATATGGTTTAATCCAGCCAAGTCGGCAAATGCGGGTCGTTCTCGAATTCGAATATTCTCTTCAGCTGTTCCTTGGTATTCCGTTCTTCGGACAACGGCGGCAGTTCGTCCTGAGGGAAAAAACCGACCGCGGACGTTTCGGTCCCCACGCCTGGGGCTCCGCCCGTAATGTCGCACTGAATGAACATTTTGTACACGTGGAAGGCCGAAGGCGGATGGTTATGAAATTTCTTGTCCAATACGGCCAGCAGCCTCCCTGCACGCACGTCGTAACCGGCCTCTTCCTTCACTTCCTTCACCACGACCTCCGCAGGGGATAAGCCGATGTCCGCCCATCCTCCCGGCAGCGCCCAGGCCCCGTCGGCCTTTTCCTTCACCAGCAGCAGCTTTCCGTCTTGAAAAATAACGCCGCGGACATCCACCTTCGGCGTCTGGTATCCGGTTTCACTCGCAAACAGCGTACGGATCTTCTCTTCGCCTGCTTCGGTATACTCCTGCATGATCTGGATGCTGAGCTCCCTCAGCTGCTCAAACCGTTCTTTGTCGTAAACGTCCCTCGTATACTCCAGTCCGGCCTGGCTGATGGCCTGCATCTCCTTGGCCCACGCTAACCATTTTATTGTCATAGGTTTCATCCTCTTCAAAGAATCTCATAATATCTAACGCCTGTTATCCGTGATTGGTTTATAATGGAAGTGCTTGATTTCAAAATTATAACATATTTTCTAGCAAGTTATGAGACAAAGGATATAAAGGGGGGACAGCTGGACATGAAAAAAATGCGGCCGGTGTTATACATTGTTCTTCTAATCATGGTGTTCGGTACCGGGTACTACATCGGATCCAGGTCCGAGAACGTAACGCCGATCTCGAAGGAAAATGCCCGCAAAGCCGTTCAGACCCTGTGGGTGAAGGCCGCCGAACCTCCGCTGCCCAAGGTCAGCATTGACGGCACCGAGATCAATCTCCAACGTGGCGGTTATTCGTGGTGCAACGGGGATAACTGCGCGACGACGGATGCGGCCCGTCCCAGGCTAGAGGATATGACGCCGGTTGTGGTCCAAGGCGGTGCCGACATTCAATCGAAGCCGCCCGAAGGAATACATGGCTTCACCATCCTCAACCTGACGGATTCAGGTAGCGATGGATATACCGTGCCAGCGAAAGCCGGCTCGTACCTGTACGAAATTCACTGCACATGGCCTCTGGATCAAGGAGAAGCCAGCTTTTATTTTGCGGTGACGGTTGAATAGACCTGCTCTGGATCGGTAACCAAGCATTTCAGCATCCAAAAAAGAAACAGCCCCGGCGCCAGGGCTGTTTCTTCGTTTCCATTATGAATTCGTTGTCTTCTTCTCTTCCCTTTGATTCGTTCGGATTAAAGCATACGCCAACTGTCCGACCATTCCGAGGAACAAGCCCGTCCCGACGACGATGTAAACCATGGTGAAGGTTTTTCCGAGCGGCGTCTGCGGCACGAATTCCGGATGCCCTACCGTGCTCAAGGTCACCACGCAGAAATAAAGGGCATCCAGCACCGACAAGCCTTCTTGCCTGGTATAAAACATCGTGCCCGATAACAGCATGATGACGATCAGCACAAACAGCGCCATGAAATACCGCTGCTTGAACGCTCGAAACAAACCGCTGAGGAGACGTTTTAACGTTAATAAAAAAGAGATCATCCGAGAACCGTCCTATTCTATATCTGGAGTAAATGTTGCATACATCACATACACCCTATTATATCAGCGTTTATGCTTCACGCCCATTCCGCTACGGTTGAACGGAAAGAATATTCCCTTCGGCATCGATGCTCCGAAATATGAAGCCGCCGGTCTGGTCGGCTGGCAGCTGTTCATAATGGATGGCGTAGCCTTGCTCCACGTCGATTTCCATGTAAATCCCGGCTAAAGCCTTCACCTGTTCCAGATCTTCGATCGGTTTATCGTCCCAAGGCTCATTGGTGACGATGATTTTCTTGCTTTCGGATTCCGACGTCTCCACCGCCACCAGGGTGTCATAGATGCCGTCACCACGATGACTGGCAGACCAGGTTCGTACAAAAGGTTCATCTTCGGACTTGGGTTCCAGCGCGACCCCGTTCGTAATTTTATGCAGCAGTCCCCATTTGCTCTCCAGGACGTTGACCGTCTTTACATTCCCATCTTGCCAGACGATCAGCTTATGATGATCCTCTGACTTTTCGTACAGCTTATCCCCGGTATACGCAGGGTGAACGCGCCGTATCGTCTGCTCTTCATTGTATGCATAGCCGTCCAGGAACAGTGGCAGGTAGCTGATGACGACCACAACGGCCGCCAGTATGAGAAACATGGCTTTTTTCAAAACAACAGCTCCTTGTATCCTTTGGAACGCGTATCATCTTATCCGGCCGATTAGCCCTGAAGGGCAAGCAGCTCCCGAATTTCCGCTTCGGACCAGCTTGAAAGCGACTCTTCCCCCGGCTGAACCAGCTCCTCGATCAGATCCTTTTTCTTCTGCTGCAGAGCCACCATTTTATCCTCGATCGTATCTTGAGCAACGAAGCGTATGACCTGCACAACCTTCTTCTGACCGATACGGTGCGCCCGGTCCATCGCCTGCTGCTCGACTGCCGGATTCCACCACAGGTCATACAGGATCACCGTATCGGCCCCGGTCAGATTGAGCCCCGTTCCGCCTGCCTTCAGCGATATCAGGAATACCTCGCGTTCCCCCTCGTTGAAACGTTCGCACAGCTCCACCCGCTCCGATCCCGGCGTCTGTCCGTCCAGGTAAAAAAACGGAATCCCCCGATATCCCAGCTCCCCGGCGATCAGGTTCAGCATGCCTGTAAACTGGGAGAATACCAGCATCCGTCTCCCTGCAAGACGACATTCCTCGATCGTTTCCAGCAGCTGCTCAAGCTTGGCCGAACCGCCCTCGTAGCCTTCCACGAACAGAGCCGGGTGACAGCAGATCTGTCGCAAACGGGTAATGCCCGCCAGGATGCGGATCCGGTTCTTCTGGAAACCGTCCTGTGCCAAATGCTTAAGCGTCTCCTGCCGCAGTTTCGCAAGATAGGCGGTATACAGCTTCTTCTGTTCGATCAGCAGGCCTGAGGCCTGAATCGTCTCGATTTTCTCCGGCAGCTCCTTAAGCACGTCCGATTTCAGCCTGCGGAGCAGGAAAGGACGCACCCGTTTCACCACCGCTTCTTTAGGCAGTTCATGAAATGCTTTACGGTCACCGAAAAGAGCCGGGAAAACGGCATCGTAGATGGACCATAATTCCTCCAGGCGATTCTCGACCGGCGTGCCTGTCAACGCAAACCGATAACGGGCATGGAGCGTTTTTACGACTTGAGCCGTTTGCGTCGCGTAATTTTTGAAGGCTTGGGCTTCATCCAGAATCAAGGTTAAGAAAGGCAGTTTCGCATATCGCTGGATATCCCTGCGGAGCAGCGGGTAAGAAGTGATGACAACATCCGCTTTGCCTATATTCTGGATCACCTTCGCGCGCTCGGACAGCGTGCCATCGGCAATGACGGCCTTGATCTCCGGCGCAAACTTCTTAAGCTCGTTAAACCAGTTATAGAGCAGGGAGGCAGGAGCCACAATGAGCGCGGGTTCTTTGCGCTCCCGGATCTCAGGCAGCAGCGACAGCATGAAAGCGATGCTCTGAATGGTTTTGCCTAGTCCCATATCATCGGCCAAGATGCCGCCGAAGCGGTAATGGGCCATCGTCTTCATCCACTGGAAGCCGAACTTCTGATAATCCCGGAGAACCGTTTCCAGGCTGGCCGGCACGGCAAAGTCCAAATGATCCGGATTCTTCACATTCTGCAGCATCCGGCGCAGGGAACGGCCAAGCTGGACCGATGATCCCGAATCCTCCCAATCCAGCAGTTGAAGTCCTTGGACCGCCGGCAGTTTAAACCGCGTCCCCTCCCCTTCGTACAGCCAAGGTCCCACCCGGTTCATTAAAGCAACCATGGCCTGGAACTCCGCGCTTTCCAGCGGAAGCAGCGCTCCGTTTCGCAGCCGATGATATTTGCGCTTTTCTTCGAGCGATTTGACGATTTCCCGGATTTCGGCTTCGCGAATCCCCTCCATGTCAAACTTCAGTTCAAGCCAATCCGTCCGTTCATCGACCTCCACCCGAACCTTGGCTCCCATCGGTTCAGTGAGCACCCGCTCCTTCACCGCCGTCGTTGCATAAACAACCAGCAGCTTCTCCAGCTGCGGAATCGTATGATACAAAAATTCATATTCGGCATCCTCGTCATTCATGAAGAAACCGCCGTCAGTCCTGGCAAAAGAGGCGTTCTCCATGAGCTCCAGAATCCGCTGCTCCGTCTCTCCATCGCGTACAAGAATCGAGCTGCTGCTGCGTTTGGCGCGGTGTCCCTCCAGCGGATTGATGATGATGTCGCCGTATTGAAATTCGAGTCCGGCCAATAGACGGCCGCGGACACGGTCCAGAAACAGCTTCGCTTTCAAAGACGTTTTGACGATGCGGTCGGACACGGTCTGCGCCACATGCACGCTGCCCAGTTTCATCAGCCCCGGTACCACCCGCTCCATGATGGACTCCATCATCTCCGGCTGTATCCGAATATGCGGTGTGTTGGAAGGTTCAAGCAGCAGCTTCATCTCGGCGAGCCTTTTGCAAGCATCCATCTCAAGCTGTATCAGCCTTCCCTCCACAATGACGACCCCGTACCCCTCCAGCACGGTCATCCGCTCCAATCCGTCGATCTTCATCAGATAGTGATCATCCGCAGCCTCATCGAACTCGAATTGCAGCGGGATCGGTTCCTGAGCGAACTCCAGCTTATCCGTCATGATTCCATCCATAGACAAGAGGGCTCGAACCGAAGAACCGAGCGCCTCCCGTACTTGAGGCCAAAAGGCAGGAGGAATGATCAGCATTCGGTCGCCGTTCCCCTTTTTGCCAAGCGGAGCGTAGATGTTCAGTGACTGTTGATACATGCTCTCATGATCGGAAATACGGATCAGCTCTTGCAGAAGCGCGTCATCCTCCTTTTTGAAGCTGTGCACCTCCGGATCGTAGGTGAAATTCTTCGTGAACACGCAGGCTGCGCCGCGTTTCACGCACGCTAAGAACTCCCGAATCCGCTGTACGATGTACAAGCGTTTGTTCCCTACTCGCAGCTCGACGCCGAACAGGTATTTCCGGTCCCCGTGCGGATATAGCTTGAAAATGCACTCCATCTCCAGAACCTCTCGGGTATCAAAGCGGGATGTCGCCGCAGCCCTCCGACCGCCGGAATACGTGAACAATCCGAGCAGCTGGCTGCTGAGCAGCGCATCCCGTTCTCTTTCGCTCGAGCTTCTGCCATATTCCGGTGAGTGCCGGGGCGTTAACTGTCCTTCTTCCATGTTCACGTTGGCGGAAGGATGTAATAATGATGGAAAGGGGCGCATCGGAGCTTCAACCGTTTGTTCAATATCCCGTATGTTCAGGAGGAGAGCCGCAATATGCCTGCACCGCTTTCGGGAAAATCCGTAATCGATGCAGCTGCATTCCGTGTATACGTCCCCGTTCGAGTCAATCTCCGCATAGGCGATTCCCGACTCCTGATCTTTCACTTCAGCCTCGTATTTTCGAGCGTCCGGATCCTGCTTCAGCATCGATACATAACCATCTCTATATAAAACCCCGCCGCGGTCGTAGGAGGTTTTTCCGCATAACAGTTTGATCACCCGTTCAGTCAGCTGGTAACCCATAACCACATTCCTTTCTCTATTGCCTGTTAAAAAACAGTATACCATTTTCTCATATCTTCAAAAAAAAAGAACTCACCGCTACGGCAAGTTCCTGCGCTCTTTGTCATCGACCTTGGTCATCCTTTCATATCGCTTGTTATTCCCTTTCCATGCCCCGTTGGATACGATAAAGCCCACCGCGATATAAATGGGAAAATAATCTTAGATGCGCTTGTAATACAGCACCGTTCCGGCAAGCTCACCGTTAGAGGATATGGCATAATCGGGTATAACTCCAGCTTGGATGTAACCCAGAGACTGGTACAGCTTGTTAGAGGGGTCCCCCTCCCGGGTATCCAAGACCAATAAGGTTCTGCCCTCTGCCTTGGCTTTCGGCTCCAGATGCAGCATTAGCATTCTGCCGATACCTCCGCGGCGGGAAGCCGGATCTACCATCAATTTCGCCACCTCGGCCCGGTGTCTGCCATTCGCTTTCGTTGCGCACTGCAATTGAACCGTGCCGACCATCTTCCCATCCTGCATGGCTGCCCACAGGGTAACCCCTGGGCCAAGCGCATCCTTCCAGTAAGCGGAAGCTTCATCATACGACAGCGGAGCTAAGAATCCCACCGAGGCCCCATCTTCTACGACCCGAATCAATAATTCCGTTAATTGATGATGCGTGTCGGTTTCTAATCGGTCGATCTCCACAATCGTAAACTCCTGATTCATGTTCGGACACCCCTCTCTCATCTATTAAACCCATTCTATCCGTTCTGTTGCCATATGTAATCATTTTCTGCAAAGTCAAGCCAGGGCGCGCGTTCAGAATCCCTTATCGTTTCAAGATGTCGGCCAGTGCTTTATTCAGCGTATCGTACGCAAAATGAAAACCTGCCTTGCAGAGTCTGTGCGGAATCACCCAGCGGCTCTTCAGCACGAGTTCCGTTTCCGTACGAATAAGCCCGGCCCCTATCTCAAGCAGCCATTTAGGCGACGGCAATCCTATTCTGCGATTCAACGCAAGCCGAAGCTGCTCCATCAGTTCCTTGTTCGTCACCGGATAGGGAGAAGCACCGTTGAAAACCCCGCTCAGCTCTTCCTTCTCCTGCAAAAACAGAATCATGCGGTACAGATCCTCCACATGAATCCAGCTGAACCTTTGCTTCCCCGTACCTTGAACGCCGCCGAGCCCGAATTTTACCAAGTTAACATAAGGCGTCATAACGCCTCCGCCAGGTCCCAGCACAATGGCAATGCGCAGGGCGATTTGCCTCGTCTGAGGCAATCGGAATGAGAAGAAAGCGCGCTCCCATTCCTTGGCAACCTCGACGGAGAAGCCTTCGCCGATCTCGCCCTGCTCCTCCGTCATCGGCTTATCTTCGGCATGGCGATAAATCGTGGCCGTGCTGGAATTAAACCAGGTTCGCGGAGGAATACGGCAGGCCTCGACGGCGCTGCCGAGTATGTTCGTTGTCTCTGTTCTCGATTTCAGAATAAGCTCCTTGTTGGTTTCATTGTAACGGCAATTAACGGATTTGCCCGCTAAATTAATGAGCATATCCGCCCCCTCCAGGGCAGCGACGATGGCTTCGCGATCATTCCATGCGATATGACCCTGCCGTCGGGAGATCATAAGTACCTGTGCTTGCTGCTCATTCGTGAATTTTTTCGCAAGATAGGTTCCGATAAAACCAGTTCCACCAGCTAAAACGATCTTTTTCATAGAATAGAATCAGCTCATTTCTCTATGTTTCATCCATATCATATACTTCATTTGACTATCGTTTCTTCCAATATACCATTTTTCAATAGAGAATAAAAAGAAAACACCCTCCTCATAGAAGGTGCTCCATTCATACGAAACCTACTTCCTAGGCATCGAAAACAAATACGTGGAAAAATCACGGTTAATGTAATCCTTGAAATGCCGCTTGTCAGCTACGGGAAAACGATCCAGTTCCTCTGTTGTCCACTCGCTCCGATGGGTCTCGAACTCATTGCCGTATTCAGCGCCCTGCGGCCAATCTGTTCCAATCGGAATATTAAGCAGGACAAAGCGGGATTTTTCAATGCAGGTCTGCAGCAGGACGAGCGCCCGCTCTTTTGTAAAATGCTCCAGAACGTCACCCAGAATGATTAAATCGAATTGTCCCGGCTGGACTTGCGTTTGCAGATGATCGTAAGCATCCGCAACGTGGATTTTATTATAGAAGCATTCGTGGTAGGTATCGATATTGACAGGGTAAATCTCGATTCCTTCGATCCGCGTGTTCCAATACGCGCGAAATACGCGTCCTTCCCAGACGTCCAAATACTCCCGGCAGATCATGCCCCAGCGGCCAAAACCTACCCCGATATCCAGAACGGACTTGGGAGCTACATAGCGGATCAGATCCACGCAATACGATAAATTCTGCCAGTTTGACGTCCCCATTCCCATACCTCCATTCGGAATCTTAACGGCCCAAATTCATCATCATATTCATCATTCGATAACGCTTGATTCATGAAGCTACCCGGCTCTTCCATTCCAACCTAATCCAGTGTATTCCTGGCTTTCCATTCCGGACTCGTCAGTTAACCATTTTCGCTTCACATTACGCTCATAATCAAAAAAAAGATCCCCAAAGGGATCTATCCTTTTAATAATGAAGTGATATGATTCTTCATGAACTGATAGCTGCCCTGATCATCCTTTTTCGCATAGAAACGAAGCCCGTCCAGCGCACGAAATAGCTGATAGCACAGCAGCCTTTCTTCAAAATAAGGAATCCTCTCGCCCTGCTGCTCCATCGCTTCCTGCAGCCGCTTGGGAAATCCCAGCATCGGATACCACATATGAATAACGGAGACGTCCATCATGAAATCGCCGAACATGGCCATCTCCCAATCCACGATACCGGTTACGTTTTCGTTCTCTCCAAGCATGTTGCCCAAATGGAAATCACCATGGACAAGATAGCGCTCCGATGGCGAATAGCGAACAAGTTCGATCATCGTTTGGTAGATCTCTTCGAAAAACGCTTTTTCCAGAAAACTGTGCTCATACAGGCTCTGCCATCCATGGTAGAAACCTTCTTGCTCCGCATCGAATACAGACGTCAGGTGGTCCAGCCATGAACGATGAGCAGCCTTGCCTTCCGGAGTAATCCACCCGAACCCCTCATGGGACTCCCCGAGTGGGATCTGAAGGATCCGCATGAATTGCTGGACGATGTCGGGAACCAGCCCTCGAATTTGTGCCGGCTCAAGAGCGCTTATCGGTGTACCGGGTACTTTATCCGAAATCGAGTAATGGATATTCCCCACGCTTCCGATCTTATGGATTCGAGGAATGGGCAAGGATTGATCCCCGTACATACTGTAGATTTTGTTTACTTTATGAAGGCTGTCCCCATTATCTTTAAAATGAATGACATAATCGGCATCGCCCTTGCGATAACTGAATACCTTGCTTAATTCTCCCATCTCGATGGGGGTCACATTCAGCACCGCTTCTCCTTCAATTTGCTGGAGATGGCTAACCGCCCTATCCAAAGTCATCTCCGGCTTGAATGTCTTCATAACCTTTGCCCCTCCTTCGTCTCCGTATTCAGGTTCTTGGACGCATTCCATCTACGATATAACAGAGGAAACAACTCATACAGATTACATGAGATACTTGATGCGGATATATGGATCGCAGAACCCGTCATGCCTTTATTCAAACTCATGAGCTTCCTTTTCCAGGCGGGATGCCTGGACATCAAAAGTTCAGGATCATATACATCGATCCCTATAAACTTCTCATTCTTAATCTGATAGATGTGAATGTTCTTGATTTCGCTCCACGCGACGGCTCCGGCGCTCGCATAGGAGGATTTATCAACGATTCCCTCCCGATGGATCAAGAGCGCCGGCTCCGATTGAACAAGCTTGACGATGGAAAACACCAGTCCCATGCCAAAAAACAACGCGCAAATGATTCCAATTATTACGATAAAGACGTTGTCCGAGGTTAACCCTCCGTACACTAACCCGCTGCCTACCAACACAAATGCCAGGGAACCCACCAGCATTTTGGTCACCTTGGGATAAATCTTGATTTCTTCTTGTTCCTGCATTACTTGCACTCCCTGTTTCTATTCACAATATCTTGATGATATTATCCGATCGTTATGAATCATAGCTAACCTCGAATTCTTTGACGAATACGGCCGTACCGGAAATATAGACGTCCATGGTCTCTTCAAAGCGATTCACTTGAACATCGACTCTACCGTCTTTCCCCATTTCCTTGCCTTGTTCAACGATAAATCGTGCGGAGGGCGCCTCGGGATTCAAATAGGTTAAATAGTAAGCTCCCATTACGCCTGACGCGGTTCCTGTTACCGGATCCTCGACGGTGCCTGAGTACGGTGAAGAGAAATGTCTGGCATGCATAAACGAAGACTCGTCGATCGTTTCCAGGCAAAAAGGGTGCAGAGAAGCTTTCGGATTGTCCGTTAATATATCCGGGAACATGGCATTATGAGGCACCATCCGCCCAAACGGCTCCAGCCCCTTAATCGGTACCAGCAATGTCCATATTCCCGTGCTTCCATATACGATCGGCATTGCGAAATCCAAATCCTCGCGTTGCAGACCCATGGATGCTGCCAGGCGTTCAACATCTCCCTCAAAGGGCAGGAATTGAGGATGATCCTGCTTCATCTTCATGGTTAGCTTTCCCTGGGCATCCTGAAATTCGATCGGCAAATTGCCCACTCTTGTCTCAATCCACACGGTTTCTTTGTCAGGGAGCAGCCCCTTGGTCTTCAAGGCATACATCGAAGCCATGGTGGCATGGCCGCACAAATTCATCTCATGTCCGGGCGTAAAATATCTTAATCGGACATCTGCTCGCTCCGATTTTACTATGAAGGTCGTTTCATTGAACCCTACGCTATGGGCGATGGCCTGCATCTCCTTGTCTGTCAGCTCGTCTGCGTTCAAGACCACGCCGGCAGGATTACCCATATTAGGCTGTATGGAGAATGCATCATAATGAAGTACGTTTATGGATTTCATGTCCTTAGATTCCTTCTTTCCAATAATGACTTAAACGGAGAACAAAATTTGAGAAGATTTTACCATTGGACATGGGTTAAATCCAGACCAAATTTACAATCAGCAGCCTTCACCCGCCAAACTTCGTTTCGCCAGTCCCTGCTGTTCGACGAGGTGCAAGCCAAAAAACGGTCTATGTGACCGTTTTTTGGTCAGCCGCATTAAAAAACGAGCTTAAAGAAGCGATATTCGTCATTTTTTGATACGCACGGGTTCAATTTGGCGCTCGCCGGTTCATTTCGTACGCCGACCTGAATATATATCTGGCATATTCTTTGGAATGGACTATACGCGGGGGTGATGTATTGATCGCTATCAGCCTATGCATGATCGTAAAAAATGAGGAACATCATTTGAACCGCTGTCTGTCCCGGATTGCAGACATCGTGGATGAGATCGTCGTTGTGGATACAGGCTCCACCGATCGCACGAAAGAAATCGCCCGGGCCTTTCAGGCGGCCGTTTATGATTTTGAATGGATCGACGATTTTGCGGCTGCGCGAAACTTTGCTTTTAGCAAAGCCACCCAGGACTATATCCTGTGGCTCGATGCCGACGACGTGCTGCTTGAAGAAGACCGGCTGAAACTAATAGCGCTTAAAGAAAACCTTGCGCCCGACATCGATTCCGTGACCATGCTCTATCATTTGAGCTCGGATGAATTCGGCAATATCACCTTCCGTCTGCGGCGCAATCGTCTTGTCAAACGGAGCAGGGCCTTTCGATGGATCGGGCCCGTCCACGAATATTTGGAAGTCTACGGTCATGTTATGAATAGCGATATTGCCATTACCCATCTCAGCTCGAATCATGATCCGGACACCGGCCGGAACCTCAGAATCTATGTGCAGCGCGAGGCAGCCGGCGAATCGTTCACCCCGAGGGATCTGTTCTATTATGCGAATGAACTAAAGGATCACCGTCTTTTCGAGAAAGCGATCGATTATTACGAACGATTCTTACATACGGAAAAAGGCTGGATCGAGGATGTTCTCTCGGCCTGCAGCAGGCTGTCCGATTGCCATCACGAGCTCGGAAACGGGCAAGCCGCATTTGAATCCTCTCTCCGATCCCTGCAATATGCGCCGCCGCGGTCCGAATTCTGCTGCCGCATCGGTTACCATTTTCTCGAGAAAAACCAATATGATACGGCCATCTACTGGTATAAGCTGGCTACCGAGCTTGAGCTGCCTCCGGATTACATGGGATTTCATAACCCCTCCTTCTCCACATGGCTTCCCCATCTGCAATTGGCCGTTTGTTACGACCGAATCGGAGCTTATGCGATTGCCAATCAGCATAATGAGAAGGCGCTTGCCTACCGACCGGGCGATGAGACCATGCTGGCGAACCAAGAATATTTTCGAAACAAGCTGCAGGAGCTTCAGCGTGACGATGAGAGGCAGGGCTCATGACGACCCAGGGGCGCAGACGCGTTTTGATCGGCAGTCCTGTACGGCAGAAACCGGAGATTCTGGACCATTTCCTAACCTCATTGCTGCGGCTGGAGCAAAATTCCTTGGAGCTTTGCTACTTCTTTATCGATGACAACAACGATGAATTATCCAGCGCCAGATTGAGCCGATTTATGAAAGAAGTTAACCGGGTGGTTATCCACAGCGCCCATACGCCTGATGATCACGAATATATCCGCGACGAGACAACCCATTATTGGAACGATCGATTGATTTGGAAGGTAGCCGATTATAAGAACAAGATCATTCAATATGCGCTTGACTTACGGTTTGACTATCTGTTTCTGGTCGATTCGGATTTGCTGCTGGCACCGCAGACCCTGATTCACCTCATCGCCACCGACAAAGAGATCATTTCGGAAATCTTCTGGACCCGTTGGCAGCCGGACTCACGCCCCCATCCCCAGGTGTGGCTCAAGGATGAATATACCCAATACGAACAACAGGCGGGCGAAACGTTGGACGAAGCCCAAAAGGAACATCGCTATCAACAATTCGTGAGCCGGTTAGCGGAGGCCGGCGTGTATGAAGTCGGCGGACTCGGAGCTTGCACTTTAATCAGCCGCCGGGCTCTTGTGCGCGGGGTTAACTATAAACCCATCTACAATTTGTCCTTCTGGGGAGAGGATCGGCATTTCAGCATTCGGGCGGCTGCGCTGGGGTTCACCTTGTATGTAGATACGCACTACCCGGCTTACCATATCTACCGTGAAAGCGATCTTCACAATGCCGGACTGTTCCTGAAGGCAACGGATAAGACTACATCCATCCCCAAAGTTACTCGAAGCTGCCTCGAGGAACGAGAAGAGGGCTGTCTCAGCCCCATTGATGCGAATCGCCGCACGGCCCGCCCATCGCTCACCCTGACGATGGTTCTGAAGAATGAAGGCCAACGCTATCTGCGGCAAGCGCTTGAACGGCATCGGGACTACATTGACCAAGCCGTTATTATCGATGATGCAAGTACGGATAACACGCTGGATGTATGTATGGAAGTTTTGAAGGGAATTCCGCTGCGTCTGATCAGCAACGAGGCATCCCTGTTTCACAACGAGGTTGAGCTGAGAAAGCAACAATGGCGCGAAACCTTGAACGTTCATCCCGAATGGATTCTGAATTTGGATGCGGACGAATGGTTTGAGTCTTCCTTTACGGCTGAGCTTCCTTCCATGCTGAAGCAAAACGAGTTCGATTTGTATTGCTTTCGGCTCTATGATTTTTGGAACGAAACCCATTACCGGGACGATGAATTCTGGAGCTCGCATAGAACCTATCGCCCTTTTCTTCTGCGTTACCGTCCCGAAATGAAGTATTGCTGGAAAGAGACGCCTCAGCACTGTGGACGGTTCCCGGCGAATGTATTCGATCTTCCCCACCATCTTTCAGCCATTCGCCTTAAGCATTACGGGTGGGCCAAACCGGAATACAGGCTGGAGAAGCTCAGGCGTTATCGTCAGCTTGATCCTGAAGCAGAGTTCGGCTCGAAAGAACAATACGACTCCATTCTGGAGGAATCGCCTACGCTTGTTGAATGGATGGAATAACGAATAACCATAAGAGGAAGCGATGGAATTGAAGATCATTCATACCTTGCCCTTATTCATTCGGGAGAGCTCGCGCGAGAATGATTTACACATGGCCAGCCTGGCGTTAAGCAGTCTGCGGCGCTCCCGGGAGCATAGGACGGTTCTGTTTAATCAAGGATGCCTTACGAATGAAGAGCTGCAAGAATGGCTGCAAACGTTAGACCTGTCCGGTGATATTCTCGGGAACGGAGCGAATATCGGCATCGCTGCCGCCAGGCAAGCGTGTTTTGAATTCATATGGGAGCACTTCCCAGAAGCGGGGTACATCTCCGAAATTCATGTCGACATGCTCTTTCCTCCGGATTGGCACGAACCTCTTCTTCGTTATCTGGAATGTAACGACGAGCCTATGGTATCGCCCGGCATCGTTACCTCAACCGGAGAACTGCAGCCCTTGGGTGAGTTCATTGTTCTTCCGAAAACACCGGGTGAGCTCAGCGAAACGCTCCAGCGGCTGTCAAGAAAAGGGATTGCGGATGGATTCGTGCATCCGGTCGTTCACCGTGCGGAAGCCCTTCGCCATATTGGAGGTTATGATACTCGATTCTTATCCGGCAAGCAGGGCTATGAGGATGACAGTCTGCTTCTGGGCATGAGGTATTATATGGGAACGCGCACCGCATGGAGGCCGAAATGCTGCCTGGCCTCCTGGGTATACCATGCAACCATGGCCCAACGCATGTCGATGCCGGACAAATACACCGAATTTTCCATGAACGAGGCTGGCCTGTTTCATCAATACGGGGCGTACGGATTGAGAGAACTGGCTGAGATTCACAACGGCTCCGGTGAGTTCCACCGGCTGTTTCGCAAGTACACGCCAGAACACAAAGGGGTGACCGAATGATATGCTGCCGGATGAACGCCAGAAGAAGATTTGGGATCAGCTATGGTCCCGGGAGATATCCTATCACTGGGATTCACTAAGCCAAACCATCTACGATAAGATCATGGAGGTTACAGGAGGCATCGAAGGGAAGCGAATACTCGAGGCCGGTTCCGGAACGAGCAAGATTTCGCTGCGCCTGGCTGCTGAGCATGCGGAAGTGACGCTGGTCGATTATTCCGAGAATGCGCTGTACAACAGCCGGAGCGCCTTTTATAGCGCCAAGGTTCCGGGCACCTTTGTTCTCTCCGATATTAGGGAGATGCGGCTTCCTGACCAGCACTTTGATCTAACCTGGAATGCGGGGGTGCTGGAGCATTTTGAGGAAGAAGAGCGGATCGCGATATTAAGGGAAATGAAACGGGTTACCAAGCCGGGAGGAACGATGCTGATCCTCACCCCTTTTGCGGAATGTTTGCCGTATCGTGCGGGAAAAGAAGCCGCCGAACAGCTGGGCACCTGGATGTATGGCATAGAGCATCCAGCCTCCACGCTCAGAAATCAATTTGAGCGGTGCGGTATAACGTTGATCGAGGAGAGCAGCATCGGCTTTTTGGACAGTTTGGATTTTCTTGATTTCATCCGGGATTCCCAGACCGTCAAGCATTGGCTGACGATGTGGTACCATAGACTCCCTGAATACGAGAAGCGCAATGTGCCCGGATACCTGCTCGTCAGCGTTGGAACGGTCGGACCGTTACCCGAGGCTGCCGAGCGGCAATGCAGGCAGTCTTTTGATGATGATCTATCGCCTGACGAGAAATTGTCCCGTGCCCAAACGATCATCTCTTCCTATCATGCCAAGCGGAATGGGAGCCACTATCTGTCGGTTTACAAGGATGAAGAAGCCAGCTACTGGTACCCGCTGCTTTCGATCCTGGACTCGTTGCTTGTGAACCGGGGCGCCAAGGTGCTAGATATCGGCGCTGCTTACGGTACGCTGCTAATGTACAGCGTATTGTCCGGAGCTCAAGCACACGGCTTGGATCACATGGCGGATTACTGGTCCGTGGAGCTGGAACAGGACTACGGGATCCGGTGGAGCCAGTGCAATGTGGAAGCCGAGGATATTCCGGGAAACGAACGGTACGATATCGTTCTCTTTACGGAAGTGCTCGAGCATATGAACTACAATCCGATACCGGTTCTCCGCAAAATCCATGATAAACTGATGCCTGGCGGAAGCCTGCTTATTTCAACGCCTTGGAAACGGCATTTTGCACCTGCTCGTCACGATCCTGATCTCCTCGATATGCCTTACTACCGGATAGGAGACGGTTTTGTTGATGCCGAGATGAAATATTATTCGATCGATGAAATATATGTACTCGCCGAAGCGACGAATTTTCAGGTGAAATCGCTGGAGATCTATAACGGCCATCTGCTTGCCTGGTTTCTGAGAACGCAGCAGCCTGGAATTTGACCTCCCGCTTTACCCAGAAAGATTCTTATGAACAGACAACAGCCCGGCTCATCTTTAGAGCCGGGCTGTTGCAGCATGCTGTTCTAACTATTTTACAGAGACGGTAATGGTTACGGTCTTCGAATTGTACTGCCCCTTAATGCGGGCGGTTCCCTTCGCGATCGCTTCAATGCGTCCGTTCGTTACTTTGGCCACGCTGGAGTTGCTGGTTGTCCACACGGCGGTGTCCCCAACACTCGTTTTTGCGCCGGTATCATATTCGGCCGTAACCGTTACGGTTTTGACGTCACCGGGCTTCAAGTTCAGTTTCTTCTCGCTGGCGATCAATTTCGTCATCTTCGGAACCACGTTTACCTTAACGGTGACTTCTTTGCCTTGGTATGAACCCGTAATCGTTGCTTTACCCTCGGCAACCGCTTTAACGGAGGTTCTGGATACCGTTGCAATCGCGGTGTCCGAAGAACTCCAATTCATCTTGGATGAGAGCGAAACCGTTTTGCCGTTGCTGTAGTAGCCTGTAACTTTAATCGATTTGGATTTCTTGATGTTGAGGTCAATATTCTCCGGGTCTACGACAAACTTAACGACTTCCTGTTCAACCACGACCGGAATCTTGACTTCTTTATTCAAGTAAGTGCCTTTCAGCGTTGTCGAGCCTTTCGTTAAGCCTTTGATCGTACCGTCTTTAATGACAGCCGCAGATCCTGTCAGCGACCATTCGATGGAAGAGGTCACATCGCTCTCTTCGCCATCCTCGAATACGGCATTTACTTTCGGCAGCGCGTTGCTTCTGCCTATAACCAGCTGATACTCCTCTACATCCGGCAGCAGCACCAGCACTTTTTCGTTAACCGTAACCGGCAGCGTCGCTACTTCTCTGGAACCGATCTTACCGGTGATTGTTGCTGTACCGGCATCGATACCTTTGATTTTGCCGTCTTCGGTCGTTACCACGTTCTCATCGCTCGAAGTCCAGGTTACCGCGCTGCTGAAATCCTCTTCCTCGTCGTCCAGAAGCGTTCCCGTCACTTTAGGGAAGGATTTGGATTCGTCTTTCAGCACATCCAGCTTCGTGTCCTCTGTTTCAAACTTGGTTACCGTCGGATAAACCTTAACGGTAAATTCTTTGCTGATTCCGAGGTAACTCACCTTGATGGTGGAGGTTCCCTTAGCTCTTGCTGTGATCACGCCACCGTTGACGGATACCGCCAGCGGATTGGATGAGGTCCATTCCCCGGCCACGTCGATGGATTGGGAAGCCGCATTACGAACCTTGGCTTTTACCGTAATCGAATCATTCATAAACAGAACCGGATTCTTGACGAAATCCGTCTGATCCAGTATCAAAGCTTCATATGGATTGCGCACATACACATCCAGCTTGGCAGTCGAACCCAAATAGCTCACGCTGATCGTGGATTTGCCCAAAGCCACCGGCTTCAGCTTGCCATCCTCAATCGTTGCTACGGATGTGTTGGACGATTTCAGCTCTACCTTGTCCGTTACGTCCGTACCCGCATCGGTCTCCGACTGCTTGGCGAATACTTTAAGATCCACAGGCGCATCACCGACTAGCAGCTCTTGATCCTCGCCCGGAACGATCGCAAGCTTTTGGTAAGGAGCGACGACTTTGACCGTAAAGGACGCCTTGAGCCCTTTGTAATCCGCAGTCACGGTTGCGCTGCCCAGACCTACGAGGGTCAGTTCCCCTTTGCTTACTTTCACTACGCTGTCATCGGAAGTGGTCCACTTCGCTTCCGTTGTCACGTCGTTCGTTCCGTCAGCCAATGCTTTAACGGTTAAACCTTCCGTTCCAAGCTTATGCTCCACTTTATCCGGCTGATCCAGCTTGAACTCGTCGATGGCAAATTTGACGTCGACATCAATCGTTTTGATTGCGCCTTTGTATTTTGCCGTAATACGGGCCGTACCCTTCTCCAGCGGAACAATGAGACCGCCGTCAACCTTTACGATTCTCGTGTTGGACGAAGTCCACGTCGTCTCATTGGTTACGTCCTTCTTCGTGGAAGATCCTTCAATGTTAGCCAATACGCGAAGTTGTTCCGTTGTTTCATTAACGGTTAAGTAAATTTTGCTCTCGTTCGTATCAAATTCAATCGATGTTACGTCCCCGGAGGCGGCGAATACGCTGGTTGGAAAAACCATCGCCAACATCATCACAACGACAAGAAAAATCTTCGTTGTCTTTCTGTTTAAGCTCATTTATTTCTCTCCTTTGTACCTTCTGTCTCGCAGGCTTTTTTTCCAGTCTATCTGTATATCGACAGTCCCGGTTCAAATCGTTACCTTCCGAGCCCAAAATGGGCACAAAGTAGGATATTTTCCCAACTTCGGTTGTTCAAAAAAATCTACTCTTCAGCTAAGTTTAATGAGTTTAACATTGTTCAATAAATAATGGATGCCTGAGTAAATCGTTAAGGCTACTGCCGCAAGCATGAGCATCTCGTCCACTTGGACCATCCTGATGAACGTAAACGGAGCGTTATCCAGCAATACCGCTGCTATGGCAGTGACTTGAAGGACCATTTTCAATTTGCCGAGCCTATCAGCGGACAATGCGATTCCCTGCTCGGAGGCGACCATCCGAAGTCCCGTAATGACGAATTCCCGGGCGATGATGGCAACGGCGATCCAAGTCGCAACCATGCCGGATTGAACCATCATGATTAAGGCGACCGATATGAGCAGTTTATCTGCGAGCGGGTCCAGCAATTTTCCAAGGTTCGTGATTTGGTTCAATTTCCGTGCAATGTAACCGTCCAGCTTGTCCGTAGCCGACGCAAGAATGAACACGCCCAGCGCGATGTAGGTTCCATAAGCATGAATGAATCCGAAGAAGCGGCTGTTCTCGGTCAACCATAGTGGATACTCGGCAAAAAACAAAATAAATACGGGAATCAATAACATCCTGGCTATCGTTATGCGGTTGGCAAGGTTCATCGTCTCATCTCCTCTGGAATTGGAATCGTTCCTCTCCCAACTACTCGGTATCGTAAAAGATCATATGCTCTTTGTCCGTTCGGTAATAGTCCAGTCTGTCCTGCAATCCGCCCGTATGAAACTCGAACATGTGGCCGTCCGGATCCAGGAAGTAAATCGACTTCTTATCCTTCTCGTCCCTTGCCCTACCCGGCAAAATCTCCACTTGGAGCGATTGAAGGCGAAGCAGCGTCGGTTCCACATCCTGCTCATCGATGGTAAATGCAATATGCGTATAGGTTCTGTTTGCCGTGCTTCGGTCCACGTCTTCTTCGTTTAGAGCAATCCACAGCCCGTTCAGATCGAAATAAGCCAGCTTTCGCCCTCTGACCAGAAGCTTGGCTCCAAACACGTCCCTGTAAAAATCAATGGACCGTTCCAAGTGCGAAACTGAAAAGCAGAGATGGTTAATGGCCTGCAGATTCATTGTTCGGCGGCTCCCTTTCTATATAGATTCAATGATGTCCAGCACATGCAGCGGTTGACGGATCTTCTCATACCCGCTCTCCATAAACGTATTGTACCAATAGGCGTGATATGGCCTTAATCCGGCACTCCCCGCGCCTCTCAGCTCATCTGAACCGCCGTCCCCGATAAACAGGGCATCCTCCGGTCTTACGGATAAGCGCTCACAAGCCAAGCGATAGATTTCTGCATTCGGCTTGGCTACCCCAACCTGATAAGAGAAGATAACGTCATCGAAGTAGGGGGCCAATCCGCTCTGGCCAAAAGAAACCACCTCTTCTTCCGAGCAATTGCTGATCAAGCCCAGCCTCAGTCCCCGTTCACGCAGAAGTTCCAGCAGCCTGCAGATCTCCTTCGAGATTGTTTGGAAAGGAATTTTCTTCTCGCCGACTCTCGACTGATATAGGAATTCCACGTGTTCCTGAGGATAGGGCAAACTGCGAGAATCCAGAATGTCACGGATCACCGAATGATAGTAGGGAAAATGCCCATTCATTCTTCGCTCCGAACGAGTGCTCCACTCCTGTTTAAACTCCGCGTCCGAAAGCCCGAGTCTATCCATATAGTCATAGGATCTCTTGGATACCCGCTTGCCGTCTGCGAACTCCGTGATTAACGTCTCATATAAATCGAAGAACACCGCCTTGACCGCCATGCCGCAACGCTCCCTTCGTTAATCGGCGAGACCTGCCGCCTGTGGTATTCTTGCAGGATACCGCCTGACCATTTCCTCCAGAACGTGTCCTGTCTGCTCATCCCATATCTCGCTTAATTCAAACGTCCCCTCTTCGAAAAACAAAGGAAACCTTCGTTTAAACCAATCCTGCATGGGCAGTTTCAACGCCTCTTCGCGATCCACCCATAACAGCTCCCCTTCGGGAGGATGCTCCAGCAGCTCCCCTTCAAAGGAAGTGGCCAAATAATTAAATACCATGTACCGAAGCCCCGTATTCGGTTCACAGGATTCTTCAAGACCTTTATAGATGATGTCCTTCACAATCAAGCCGGTTTCCTCCCGAACCTCCCGAATGGCTCCGTTTACAATGCTTTCCGGAAAATCCACCTTGCCGCCGGGGGCAATATATCCGGGGAATCCTTTGTCATCCGGTCTGTTCATCAGCAAAATTCTGCTTCCGTCTTGGATCATGCACATGGTGTACAGCTTCACTTCGGTCTGCAACCTCATCCCCTCATTCCTGTCCGATCTGCTTGGTTATAGTATACATCCCCAAGGGCTGGAAGACGATACGATGGACGGAGATTCATGTATATCGGTTGTCCCTATTCACCGGTTGTTAATCCTCGTCAAAAAAGGCCGGAGCAGCTTCTGCTCCGGCCTTAACGGCAATGTATGATCCACCTGGTCGAATCTTCGCTTTACGCAGCCATTCGCATGTCGGCCGAATACCCGCCATACATCATATAACTCGCGGTCGGCGATTGAACCTCCATCGGAGCCATGCTTCCAATGGCCGATGCCCCGCTGCTGTTCCATTGAATCAGCCTAACGACAGCTTCGACATCCCCGGATTGGTATGCCTCTGCCAATGCCTGAAGATTCAGGGTCATCTCTGCCTCTTCGGGCATAGCCAATCCAAGCTCCTCTTCCTCCGGGTTCAACGATTGCAGCACCTTTTGAGCTCGATGAAGGGCCGCTTTTACCGCTCCGTCCGTCGTTTGCAGCATATTCGCGGTTTCCGAAATGGAATATTCGTACACCTCACGGAGCAGCAGCACCGTTCGCTGCAGGGGCGACAAATGTTCCATCAGCCATTGAAAGGCGAACTCGATGTTCAGCTTGCTGTCCTCGTTCGAGGCTTCTTCTTTAGGCAATACGTGTTCCAGCTTCTCATCCAGAATTCGTCGGTAGGTCTGATCCCGGCGGACCCGGTCAATCCATGTGTTCTTGGCGATCCGAAGCAGGAGAGCTTCGGGATTGGCATGGCTCCGCTGCCGCAAATGCTCCAGCGCCTTGATCCATGTGTCCTGCACCAGATCATCGGAATCCCATGAGGAGTTTGTAAGGGACAGACAATACCTGTGCAGGGCAGCATTCAGCTCCGCCAGGCCCTGGTCGGCCGCCGTGGTGGCGCTCGGTCGATAGATCGTCATCGGAATCCAACTCCTTTCCACATCTCGGTAGGATATCTTATAGGTAAACGAATGAAGCGTGCTTTTCGTTACTCGGTCATCAAAAATATATTTCATGGTTTCTTTCGTATCTTTTGCAGCGGTCTCTTCGTTTACTTGCTGAATCACGAAAACCTTATGAAGATGGAGGATGAAACCATGAATATTGTTCCTTATGTTGTTGAGCAAACCAACCGTGGCGAACGATCATACGATATTTATTCCCGACTGCTGAAGGATCGGATCGTCTTTGTGGGCGCAGCCATCGATGACGCCATCGCAAACAGCATTATCGCGCAGCTGTTGTTTCTTGCGGCCGAGGACCCCGAGAAGGATATCCACATGTACATCAACAGTCCGGGCGGCTCGGTATCCGCGGGCTTTGGCATTTACGATACCATGCAGATTATCAAACCTCAAGTCAACACCATCTGCACGGGATTCGCCGCGTCATACGGTGCGATCCTGCTGCTGGCCGGCGCCAAAGGCAAGCGCCTCGCTCTGCCGAACAGCGAAATTATGATCCATCAGCCGCTGGGCGGTGTACAGGGGCAGGCCACCGATATCGCCATTACGGCGAAACGCATCCTGAAAACCCGTGAGAAGCTGGCGCATATTATATCCGAGCGCACAGGTCAGTCCGTCGAACGCGTCGAAAAGGATATGGAGCGGGATTATTTTATGTCGGCGGAAGAAGCGAAGGAATATGGGATCATTGACGACATCGTCACCAAACTGTGACGCTATCCGATGAATGCCCATGATCCGTTTAGCCCCGATACTCTATTTTATTCACAAGGAGTGAACCGTATATGCTGAAAAATTTGCTGAATCAGGAAGTGAGCATCTATTTTACGGATGGAAGTTATGTGCGGAACGGCACGCTGGAGGAAGTAGGCGAACAATTCATCCGATACAAAGATGAATACGAGATGCTGTATGTACCGTTAACCGCGATCCGCTACGTTTCGGTGAATACCAAGGAACGGGACAAACCGAGAGTGGGATTTGCGCCAACTTCTTGATAAGACAACAAGAACCGCATGGGCTCTTAAGCTCATGCGGTTCTGTTTGCATCATGCTTTATTTTGTCTACTATGAATGAAACCATGCGCTGTTTGCTGGCCTCGTTCCGCTCCCTCTGATGATGGCCGATAAAAGCCAGCGCATGTACGACGGAATAAAAATCAATCAGTGCCCGCTGTTCCCGGTCCGCTCCCCAATGCCTGCATAACGCCTCCACGTAGGCCATTCCCCGGTCTCCGATATCAGAGACCACCGCCGTTTGGGTGAGGGCGATCATGTACAGCGGATCTCCATAACAGACCCAATCGAAATCCACGATACCTTGCAGCGTGCCATCGGACACAATCACGTTCTTGATCGTGAGATCATCCAGGAAACAGACAGGCTCTATCCGGTCGAAATCAGGCTCGTATCGCCGCTTGATGTGCTGCAATTGAACGATGATGTCCGGGGCAACCTCACCGGTTATGTTGCCGATATGATCGCGGATATCACGATCGATGATCTCCGCCCAGGATGTAAACGGCCCCTGCTCTCCGATCGGAACCCATCCGAACCCGGTGCCCAAGGGAAGCTCGGACACCTTGCGCTGGAAAACGATGATCTGTCCGGCGAGATCGTCCAATTGTTCATCCGTCATGCCCTCAAGCTCATATCGCAGATCACGGCCCGGAACATGCTCCAGCATCATGTATGCATAGGGGACCTTCTGAAGGGACACATCCGTTCGAATCACGCTCGGTACCGGCAAGCCCAGCGATGATAGGATCGCTATGTTGTTTGCAGTATGCTTCAGGACGTCGGGCTTGCGATTGGTTCGGAGAATGATTTGCCGGTCCGGAAATGTTACGCTGTACACCTGATTGGTATGGCCGAATGACATGGGCTCGACCTTAAGCGGCAGAATGCCGTATACCTCTGTCATCAACTCTTCGACGTTCAACATGAACACCTGCCTTAACGGTTATTGATTCGCCTCCCGGATACGTCCCAGCTGTCTGATATGCAGGGTCTCGTGTATCGCTATAAAATGGGCCCATTGTTCAGCATTCAGCTCGAATCCATACGGGTGAGGATCGTGCAGATCATTCGTATTTCGCTCAGCCAGCTTCGTTATGATCTGCTTCGTTGTTTCCCGTACTCGATTCAGCTTATCCATCGTTTCATCATAAGATAATATACCGGTGGGCATGGCTTGTTCAGAGGCTTTAAAAATAATGCTTCGATTCACACCTCTTCATAATGTTCTACAACAGGGAACGGATCATAAAAGTGATGCAGCCGTTGTTTCCAGTCCTGATATTCCGCCGATTCCCGAAAACCTATCGTGTGATCCTCCAGGGTCTCCCATTTCACCAGCAGAATGTACTTATGATCATCTTCCAAGCAACGCTTCAGCTCATGATGGATGTAGCCCTTCATCTTCGAGATGATTCCTGACGCGACTTGGAAATTCCGTTCAAAATCCGACGTTTGTCCTTGCTTTACCTGCAGCATGGCGACTTCGAGTATCATACATGCCTCCTCCTTTGGATTATGTTAAGGTATGACGGCCTTTCTATCCTTTATACTCAAGCTCAGGAGAAGCCTGGAACGCAAAAGCGCCGTCCTTATCCGCCTCCAAACGATAAACCTTCCGGACCGCATTCAGGTTTAACCCGCCATAAATATGCGGATACAGCTGATTCAGCTCATATAAATCCTCAAATATGATCTCCGCGTCCACCTGATCTTCTTGAATCCCCAGAACGATCAGATCGGTTCTGCCAGTGTACATTGTGTTAGCTACGCCGCTGACTTGCGCCTCGGTCGAGCAGTGAATAAATCGGTCCGTCTGCAGGCTTGGCGGCTCGTACATGTCCTTGCCTTGCGCTTCCATCCATGCTTGCTTCGAAATAATATGATAGATCATTCCGTCCAATCTCCTCCGTCTATTTTCCGTTTATCTTGACACACTTGCGATAGAAAAACCAGATCCCCGATACGTTATTTCAAGGTGACCTTCTTTTCGGATGAACTATATCGGATGAACTATAAAAGAAGACATCCTTCAAGATGTCCTCTTCACAATCGTATATCGGTCCTCGTCAAAATCCTCGTAGGTTACGGTGTAGACGGATTCCCCCAACGAGGACGCCAGCTGTCCATTGATAAAAACGGCGCATGCCTGCTCATCAATGCCGATGCCGTAACGCACTTTCCTTGTTTTCATTCCTTGCAGCAGGTTGGACTGGTCGTCCCACTCCGTATAATGGACGCTGATCAAGACATTCGAGAACAGCCCTACGCCTTGCTTAAAC
The DNA here is from genome assembly GCF_041953985.1 of Paenibacillus sp. CR_12. Classification (NCBI taxonomy): domain Bacteria; kingdom Bacillati; phylum Bacillota; class Bacilli; order Caryophanales; family Paenibacillaceae; genus Paenibacillus; species Paenibacillus sp. CR_12. The sequence goes on from NZ_JAVFHO010000002.1 coordinate 1,442,493, forward strand.
ATCATGATGCCTTGTTCATTATCAAGCGGGGATATCAGGCATGTCTCCGGAAGAATTAGGGCACCTGCCGAATTGCCAGCAATCGGAACGCCGTTCTCGTAGCGGTCGATTAACAGCTCTTTAAAAGGCCCCGTCGCGTAATAGCGATGGTATTTCTCCGTGTTGCCCCCGCCAATAAATATTCCCGTGGCCCATGACAGCACCTGTTCAGCTTGTTCCATGTCCAGATTCCCGTCTTCATCGGGAACGATCACGCTCACGTTCTGGGTCATTCCCGCTTCAGTCCACATCTGCTGAAACAACGGGACATACTCCTCCCAGCCCGGCCGGTTCATGATGCATAACGCAATCCTGGCATGAGAACCGCCCGCTTGCTCTAGAAACCGTCGATTGGCTTCGGCTTGAAAGGAATGACCGCCAAGCAAAAATAGATATCGATCCTTCAAGATATCCCCCCTTACTTTTTCTTTCCCGAATCCCGTTTGTAAACAGAGTACAGCAGTACGGATATAAAATAGATCGGCAGCAGGATGATGCCAATCACGGCGCTTAACAGAACGATGGACAGTTGGCCGCGCTCAGCGATATCGTCATAATTCATATAACCGTATACAATCCAGACCAGCCAAACCAACGTAACGGCATAACCTATTTTATAAGGTAATCTCACAGCATCCATCACATCCTAGAAGTTGTTTGCTTGGCACATTTATAAACATTTCGAATACAACATCTCAACAAACTCATGTTGATTCCGTTCCATCCATTCTTTTCTGATCATAAGTTGCTTCAACATTAGTTGAAAATAGGAGGCGATGTTCCTTCCGGCCAAATGCTGTCCGATATAGATGCTTAATAACGAAACATAATATAACTGCATGGTATAGGGAATCCAATCGATCTCTGCACGGGTTAACCTCATATTTTTTCGATACTCATCTAAAAATAATTCGACCTTCGTCAAGGTCTGGTCCTCATGCTGAAGAAGATGGTTCAGACAGATGGATAGTTCCCATATCCGTATGTCCCTAGCGGCAAAATCAAAATCCAATACACCACTCATCTCCCTGGACTGGGGATCGATCAAGAGATTGAAAACTAAAATATCATGATGGACCATTTGCTTTGGCAGCACATTCAATTCAGGTGCACGGTTAAACCCACATTCATAGTATCCTTGCAATACCGCTATCTGTTCGGCATCAATCTCAAATGGAGGGCGTACCAAAAACTCATTAATTTTCGTCTGATTGGCTAGAGAATGGAGGTTGTAAAAATCATGGAACGCAATCGCAGGATAAGCTACATCAACGGAATCCGATTCGAATTGTTGAAGAGCATATGATATTTCCCCAACTGTCCGCCCATAACTAAGCACATCGGACATGCTGGATAGGTCAGGTACCTCTCCTTCGATAAACCATGTCAGGGAGCCCAGGGAACCATCCGATAGAACCACGTACTTGGCATCATCCTTACTGGAGACGAAACATGGAACATCAAACGATAAGCAACAACTTTCCAGATAGGCTGTTAGTCCAACCTCAAACCGTAATCTCTCTTCATTCTTCGTGTGACGATTGTATATTCTCGCGACGTATTTCTTTTGGTTCATTACGACAATTCGGGAATCATTCGTCATGCCGAAAGGCACGGTCTCGATCGAAGACACAGGGCCATGAAAATAATGCTGTAACAGCTCCTGAAATAAGTGTTCCAATATCTACACCTCTTTTCTGAACAGCGCGCTCCCCCTATGATCGAACTTATAAAACCCATCCTGATTCATGGTCTCACTCAGCAACTGCCCCTCGATTCGGGGAAATTTGGGGGTGGAGCTCCTCATGCAACTTATTTCTCAGACGACCATTAAACGCCTTGCTCCTCCCTATAATGACTGACATCCCCATGCAGGAGGATGGAAGGGACGTCATCGGTCAGCTCGATCTTGCTCAGGCATGTCGGATGGATGTAAGGCAGATCCCACAGTCGATCCAAACTTCTCCCCTCAAAATAAGCCATTAACAGCTTAACCACCACGGTATGCGTGACCAGCAAAATACGGGAACCTGGATATGAAGCGACAATTTCGTTCAGCTTGCTAACCGCACGCTCTCTGACCTCGTGAAACGTCTCGCTCCCCTCGACACCGAACAGCTCCGGATGATTCCAGAAATGATCCAGCTGCTGAGGATACATTTCTCGGATCCGTTCCTGGATCTCTCCTTCCCATACCCCCAGATTAATCTCTCTGAATTCATCGCACGCCGTAATTTGAACATTCCGGTTCCCCTTGATGAGCTCGGCCGTATGGTATGCCCTTGAACTGGTACCGGAGAAGATGAAATCAAATGGTTCATGCTGCAAGGCTTCGCCGAGCCATTCCGCTTGCTGAATGCCCAGCTTCGTCAGCGACGAATCCTTATGTCCTTGAAAACGATGCTGCACGTTCCACTCGGTTTGTCCGTGTCTGACAAGATAAATGGTGGTTGTCTCTTTCATGTTCCTTCCTCCCTACCTAGTGAGTCATCGTCGATTACTCTAAGCGGTCACCTTGTCGTATGGTATATGCCAGCTTGTAAAGATCCGCGATATCCTGCCTGTCCGTCTCCTCCAATCGTCTTACGGCTACCTCCAGATCAACCGCCTCCACTGCGATGACCTGCTCCCCATCCTTGGGATTCAACGGCTCCCCAACGATGCGTACATCCCCGTACCCAACCAATCGGACAAATTGAGGATGGGGAATATGCGGCCGATAAGGCGTCTTGCTGCTGGACTCGCAGCGAAACTGGCCAAAGACCCGGTATGACTCGAGTTCTGCGCCAAGCTCCTCCCTTACTTCCCGCCGGAGTCCCTCGATATAAGACTCGCCAGGCTCCAGGGTTCCGCCAGGAAGCTCCCAGCTGCCGTCCGCTATCTGAAAAATAACGCAGCGTTCCCCGGCGAATGGAATAATCGTGACATTGCTGACCATCGATTCTTCGAAATCTTCGCCCAGGGCAAAACGGGCTCGCACCACGCCCCAATGGATATCGTTCGATAGGGCCGGATACAGGGTTAGATCCGTGCTTTTTTTCATAAGCGTAATTCCTCCAGCCTTGCAGATATTCATACAACCTATGTAGCGTTGTAGTCGCGGACCATAAGCACCTGCTCCATCGAGCTGGCGAACCCAAGCGCCTCCAGCACATCCACCAATTCCTTATGCGAAGCCCTGATATTGAATGCGGATCGCTTGCAAGTGGAACCAGGCTGCATCATCTCGAGCGCGGCTGCCTTCAACACGGCTTGGGCTTCCCGGTAACCAGGAGCGGCTTCACAGCGGAACAGCGTGGTGGCCTGCAAACGGCCCGCAGCATCGAACGCCCGCTTGAACAAACCGTAGCCCACAAGTTCTTCCCCTTCATAAACAAGCACGCACTCGCCGTCCTTGATACTGGCAGCGTCTGTCTGCCAGACTTCGCCGGATCGATAGAAGTCTGCGGAGGCAGCCTCCGCGGCTAGGCCTCTGACCAACGTAAACGGAGTCGATGCATTCTGATGATCCTGCGTCTCTAACGATTGATCATTTGTCATGATGAGCAGCCGATCGATGATTTCATATCCGACGCTTTCATAAAGGCGAATCGCGGCCGCATTCGTGCTAATCGCCTCTAAATAGGCACGACGCACGCCTTGCTCCTTATAGAGGTCGTCGTTTTTCTCCATCATGGATTTGCCGATCCCTTTGCCCCGGAAATCCGGAGCTATTGCCGTCCCTCCGTTACGCGCAATGGATTCGCCGCGATCCAATCGAAAGCTGTTCATGACGATGCCGGCGGGTACGCCATCCACGTAACAAGCGAGTGAGCGCTCCAGACATAAAGCGTCATTCCCGATCCGGGCAATGAAGCGGTCCAGCGGCATGGAAGCGTTCACCATGTAGCCTTCAAACGAGAGATTCCAAAGCTCGGATACTTCCCGGATCGGAAGCTCGCTTAACGGTTTGTACGTAATCATGGTCTTTATTCCTCCTGGTTTATGGGCATTAAAAAGTGAGTCGCGTTTTGAGATGCTCACTATGAAAAACATGCAGGAAACACCTGAGTATGTACCCACTCGTGTGCTCCTGCATGTCTTTGCATAACTTATTTACGATTTAAAGAGCTGTATCGTCCACGCTGTCCAGCCAAGCTTCGATGCTGCCGATGACGGAAGTGACGCAGCCATCCTCGAATGGAGAGATCAGTCCTGCGACCTTCACCAATTCAGTGAAGGATTTGCTTCCGCCTTGACGGCACAGGTGCAGATAATCCGCCCATGCCGCGGATTGGTCCTCGTGCATCTTCTTCCAGAATTGGAATGCACAGATTTGAGCCAGCGTATAGTCGATATAATAGAACGGCGAATTGAAGATATGTCCTTGTTTATGCCAGAAGCCGCCTTGCTCCAGATACGTATTATCATCATAGTTCCGGTGCGGCAGATATTTCCGCTCGATCTCGCGCCATGCCTGTTTCCGTTCCGCCGGCGTAGCATCCGGATTCTCGTAAACGAAGTGCTGGAATTCATCAACCGTCACCCCGTAAGGAATGAAGATGAGTCCGCTCGCCAGATGGTCGAAGCGGTATTTATCCGCCTCGTCCTCGAAGAAGCGGTCCATCCACGGCCAAGTGAAGAATTCCATGCTCATGGAATGGATTTCGCATGCCTCATAAGTCGGGAATCCATACTCCGGCACCTCGAAACCTCTGCTCTCGTACACTTGGAACGCATGACCGGCTTCGTGCGTCAGCACGTCAATATCGCCGGAAGTCCCGTTGAAGTTGGAGAAGATAAACGGTGCGCCGTACTCGCTGATATAGGTACAGTATCCGCCGCTCTGCTTGCCTTTTTTGGCAACCAGGTCCATGAGGCCGTTCTCCTGCATGAAGGTGAAGAACTCGTGAGTTTCCGGAGACAATTCCTCGTACATCTTCGCGCCGTTGTTCACGATCCAGTCCGGGTCGCCCTTCGGCGTGGCATTCCCCGATTTGAAGGAAAAATTCTCGTCGTAGTACAGCAGTTGGTCCACATCGATCCGCTTCTGCTGACGTTCTTTCAGCTTGGACGCAACCGGAACGATATGCTCGAGCACCTGGTTACGGAAATTAGCCACCATCTCCGCATTGTAATCCGTGCGGGCCATGCGGGCATAACCCAGCTCTACGTAATTGTTGAAGCCAAGCTTCTTGGCAATCTTGGTTCTCACTTTAACCAGATCATCATAGATGCGATCGAAGGTGGCTTCGTTCTCGGCCATGAAACCGCTGGAAGCCTCCATTGCGCGTTTGCGCATATCGCGATCCGTCGATTGCTGGAACGGAATCAGCTGCGACAGGGTGCGTTCTTCGCCTTCGAACTGGATTTTTGCAGAAGCGATCAGCTTCGCATATTCCGTGGTCAGCTTGTTCTCCTGCTGCAAATCCTCGATGATCTCAGGGCTGAAGGTTTTGAGCGATAACTCTGCCAGCTGGAACAGCTGCCGTCCCCATTTGTCCTCCAGCTGGGCTCTGAATTTCGAATCCACGAGGGCGCGGTAATAATCCGTTATGTATTCCTGGATGACCGGTCCGTTCTCGTCGAAGAAATCCTGCTCTGCCTTATAGAACTCGTCGTTCGTATCAATCGAGTGGCGGATGTACACCAGTTGGCTCAGGGTATCCATCTCGCTGCGAAGTTTGTTAATACGGGTCATCGCCTCATCCTGTTCCTCGTACGTGCCGGCGGAGGTGAAGGCGTTCAGTTGTTCCTTGAACTTTTGCTCAAAAGCTTTTACGTCGGGGCGTTCATAGCGATACTCGCTGAATTTCATAAGATACACCTGTCCTTTCCAAAATAAAAAATGCATCCTGGCGTTTGATTGCATAGCTTCAAATCACCAAACTATATGTAAATTCTATATACAAATCCGAATATCCTTCACAGTCTATGAAATTCTGTACGCCCCGACTGGTTACGTCATAATCTTAAGTCCGATGGCTGAAGCAAGAATCAAAGCGATGAAGAACATACGACGCCATTCCTTCGGTTCTCCGAACGCAAACATCCCCAGCAGCGTGCTTCCTGCCGTCCCCATTCCCGTCCAAATCGCGTAGGCGGTTCCCATGGATATGAAATTCATCGCATACGTCAGCAGCAGGAAACTGGAGCCAAGCGAACAGGCTAAAAAAACGTAGGATCCCCAGCTGCGATGCAGGGTTACCCGTCTTAAGGCAATGACACCCAGTACCTCGCACAACCCGGCTGCAATCAGAGCGATCCATTCCATTAGACGCCACGCTCCTTCGCTTGACGATCCGTATCCTTCGTGACCAGCTTAAGCCCCAGCACGCCTGCGGCCAGCATGCCAATCAGTAGGAGCTTGACGGGATTCGCTTCCTCGCCAAACACGAGAATCTCCACCAGCACCGTGCCGGCTGTGCCGAGTCCCGTGAAGATCACATAGACCGTGCCGATGGGAAGCTTCGCCGCGGAGTCCAAAAAAACTTTAAAACTGAATACGATCGATGCGATGGTGATGACCCACTGCCACCATACATCGGAATGTTTTAAACCGGATACCCAGACAACCTCCAGCGCTCCCGCCAATAATAAGAGCCACCATGCCTTCTTCATCCTCCAACATCCCTTCCACTCTGTATTTGTTTAAATCGGGTTATGATGTCGTTGTGATTGTAATCCAAATTTGGCATGCTGTATAATGATCATTAATAATGATGCCATCATTTTTAGTGATGTCTGAAGGAGAGGAGTGTTGGCATGGAGCTTACTGATCTAAGGGTTTTTCTCAGGATTGCGGAGGAAGGTAACATCACCCGCGCCGCGGAGCAGCTTGGGTATGTGCAGTCGAATGTAACGGCACGGGTCAAAAAACTGGAGAATGAATTGGGGGTTCCCTTGTTTAACAGGCACTCCAATGGAGTAACCTTGACGGAGAAAGGGCGTATGTTCCTGGACTATGCGTGTACCATCATCAACCTGACCGAAGAAGCAGTGAGAACCGTGCAGGAACAGCCGTATCCAAGCGGTTCATTAGCCATTGGCGTCGTGGACACGGTTCATTGCGGGCACTTCATTCAATCCTTGTCCGACTATCAAACCAAGTACCCTGACGTCACGCTGTCCCTGTTGACCGGCAGCTCCTCGGAGCTGATTACTCAAGTTCTGAACTATCAGCTGGACGGGGCTTTTGTGACAGGAACCATTCCGCCGAAGCTGGTAGCCGATTATATAGAAGAGGATGAAGTCATGCTGTTGACCAAATCCAAAGAGCAGCCCTTTCCCGATCTTGCGGTAACCAAATGGGCCGTAGCCCCCGCGGGATGCCCGTTTCGAAGCGCCCTTGAAGCATGGTTGCTGAGCGAAGGCATTCCGCTAACCAATATGATCGAGGTCTCCTCGTTGGAAACCCAGCTCAGCATCGTGCGGTCAGGACTTGCGGCTGCGCTGCTCCCCAGCTCCGTCTTAAGCGGAGAATATGCCAATCTGGGCAGCTTCTCGATCCCGGAAGCCTTCCGGCACACCTCGACAAGCCTGGTCCGGCGCAACGACCGGTTCAGGAACAACGCGTTTTCCGCTTTTGCCGAGCTGGTTAAGGTCAATTTTGAGATGAAGGGAAGATCATGAGTTATAAATAACGACGGAGGTCTGAACATCACGCTGAGATTTAACCAGCCGTGAGATGCAGGCGATAGTTCCTCTTGAACAAACCGTCCGGCCGTTGAAATGTTTCGTAATGTTCTTCTCAAGCCTAATCAATATTCCCTGCAGCTAAAAGCTCCTCCATTTTGAACAGGGAATGCAAAGTAAGACCGGCTTCCTCCAGTTTCTGTCTTCCTGCCGGATTACGTTCAATGACGCAAATGACATGCTCGACGACCGCTCCAGCTTCTCTCAAATCGTGAACGCTTAACAAGATTTGTCCTCCTGTCGTCACCACGTCCTCAATCACACATACGCGTTTACCCTTAATGTCCGCACCTTCCGCCAATTTGCAGGTGCCGTATTCCTTTGCTTTTTTTCTTACAAATGCGGACGGAGTGCCTGACTTCAAGGATAGCGCAGTTGCAATCGGAATTCCTCCCATTTCAAGTCCTGCTAACACTTCCGTGTCTTCAGGGATAAGCCCGACCAGCTCCTCAGCTACTTGGGCCAGAATAGCGGGATCTGACTCAAACATGTATTTATCAAAATACTCATGAGACGTTTGACCCGAGCGTAAAGTAAAGGTTCCTGTTAAATGGGTTACATCATAGATTTCCTTTGCCAAATTCAACGTCATCATGATCCTCCCAGTGTGGATATAATCGTATGCTCTCCCGCCAGTTCCATCTGCTGCTCGATATAATGCGCCACGCCATCCAGCTCATTCGAGTCGATAATATGATCAGCCAGCTGCTGGATTGTCTCGTGCGCATTCCGGACCGCGATCCGCGTGCCTCCGGCCTCGAACAAGCCGACATCATTGATGTGGTCGCCGAACACCACCGTGTTCTCCAGATCAATCCCCATGTGGGCGGACCATAATTGGAGGCCGTCTCTTTTGTTTGCTTTGGCATGGCTGAATTCGAGGAAATAGTGGTTGCGAATGTAATAATCCGGCATCATATGAGCATGAATCACGTCGCCGTATAATGCCGTGACCTCTTGCCGAATCGGCTCCAATTCTTCATGTAATCCGATGTAGGTAAGAGCCAACGTCCGGTAATCCGGTGGACAGTTCAAGTTCTTCACTTCCAGGAACCGCGGATCATGGGGGCGGCCGGCATAGAACGTCATCTCTCCCTCTCTGCGCAGCGTCTCATGCAGAACACGCTCCCGCTGGTCCTTATCGAGCGAGAAATAAAAGGGTGTAATGCCGTGCTTTTTCCCAACGCAGATAATCTCATTCGAAATGTCGCGCTCCAGCCAGTATCCATCCACAACGGTTTGATTCGACCCGTCATATATCAAAGCGCCGTTATATAGAATCACGGGGTATTTCCACGGGATATCCGAAACGACGCTTTGAGCGCTAATATAGCCGCGGGCAGTCGCATACGTGACGATCAAGTCCCGCTCCAATGCATCCGTGACAACGTTCATCGTATAGGGTGATAAGGTTTGATCCGATCGCAGAAGCGTCCCGTCGAGATCCGTAATATATGCTCTTTTTTTCATAGTGAAGCAGTCCTCCTTCGCCGTCCGGTATGTGACAAAACCCAGCCTTAGAATAGCTCATGCCAAGACTGGGCCATACGTGTGAGTTAGACGTCTTCCATGATTATACAACTTCCGGGATGAAGATGGTAAAGCTTAATTGCTTATTTCGCTTCAATGTGCGTTTATTTCTGAGCCAGGGCTGTTAGCGCCGCATCGGGAAGGCTTCACCGCTCGGAATGAAGGCCCCGCCGGGCAAATGAAGCCGTTGAATCCTAGTACATCGGGTGTTGGATACATTGTTTGCAGGCATTGGGAACGAATGAACGGAGAGCAGGCATGACTTGCCCTTTCTTTGGTAACCTTACACACCGAGAATCAGGTATCCCAGTGTCATGTATAGAAAAAGAAATAATAGCAGTACGGAATGCCCTACAACGGCTGTGATACCGGTTCGTGATAGTTCACCACGAGTCATGCTAATGAGTGCCAACAGAATCCCCACGGGCGACAACAGGAGTATCGACGCATACGACAGTCCCTGTAAGGGACTGCCTGCCTCCGGCGGAAACATGAAGCTGTACAGCGTGAACAAGGTGATGCAGATAAATAGTGTCAGAGACACATGGGATAAATACCATCTCATCACGTAACCTCGGCCAGCATGCCCGACAGAATGCCGGCTCTGCGAACGACCTCAATCTTTAGAGGAATTTCCCTTATAAAACTCAGCATAGGGTTGGCACCTCCGAAAATTATTTAGTGATATGCGGCTGAAGATACCCCAAAACTTCTTGTATGTCCTGAATCTCGGCAAACGGAAAAACTCCCATGCGGTTCATTTTGGCGATGTCCCCACGATATGCGATAAACGGAATTCCGGCGCTCTCGGAGGCCTTGCCGTCCACCCAGGCATCTCCGACAGACAGCCATTCCTTCGGCGATGTATGGTGAAAATGCCTCAGCACCGCCATATATCCATCCGGTGCAGGCTTTAATAAGCCCATGGCTTCCCTGCCGATAATGAGATCGAAGTAATGAGCAATCCGGTTCTCTTCGAGTGCAGTCATCGCTGCTTCTACCGCGTTATTCGTCACGATAGCAAGATGCAGCTGTCCATATAATTCCTGGACGAGCTCCATAGCCCCATCTTCAAGTTTTGCTCCCATCATCCCTTGGATCTCATGTTCCTTGGCGATATCCCACATCATGCAGCTCAGCTCTTCCGACAGCTGCCCCGTATTCATGGCTTCAGCGATGACGGTTGAGGTGGTATGGGTGTCCATGGATAGGCCGGGGGGCAGAATGCTATGACTGCACAAAAAGGCATAGATGTCTCTTTTCATCGCTCCAATATCAATGCTGGAATGCAGCAGCGTATTATCCATGTCAAAGACAATCCCTTTTATCTTAAACTCGATATCTAATCAACTCCCGTCATGGTAACGCCATGAATGGCTGCTCCGCTAGGTAATCCTGATTTGCGTAACCCCTTCATTCCCTAATCATATACAACTTCCGTACCGGCGATAAAATCGTGCAGCGAACGCTTATCCTCGCGCAGCGCAACCATAAAGATGCTCACAATAATCCCGATTCCTAACGTTAACGCGTATACGATACCGGCCACGAGATTGCGAAGCAGCATCGTCCCGAGGCCCGGCGGCTCAAGAAAATCGAATTTGCGGATACGAATGCCGCACATGCGCTTACCGATCGTATACCCATTCCAATACACCGGCACCAGGATACCGTATAAACCGAATATCAAGTTACTGATCGGCTCATTCTCATAATTCCCCGTGATAAGTCCAGCTATGATCGTTAGCGGAAGCGACACAATAAGTCCATCCAGAATGTTGGCCCCTAGCCTGATCCAAAAGCCGGCCACTTGGTTATCGGTCATCTCGACTCCCCCTTGAATTCACTCCATACTCAAAAAAGACTTCCTGCCGACACTTCATTTGTTATTAGGCGGATCGAATTCCTTCCAGTTCTTCTTGATCTTATTCAAATCTTCCGAATTCCATTTGCCGATGCTCGGACCTAAGAAACACAAGATGCCGACAATCAGGCAGATCCAGCTTAATACCAGCGGGCCTTTGCCTACATAGGTCAACATCGAATCAAACATCTCTTTGCTCCATGACGTCAAGTTGGATCCGAATATGGCAGCTGCCAGATACCGCACAGCATACAAGAATACCGAAATGCAGATAAATATCATACCCATCGCTTTATGGTTCATAGAACGCCTCTTTCCACACAACATTTTCCAAATCCCTGATATCATTGTAAGCTTCGGTTCCCGATCGAACAATAGTTTTTCCACTTTTCCCCATTCCGTTGTCATCATACCAAGGAGTAAATAACCTTTACACGCAACAACATTCGCCACATAAAAGAAAGGAATGACTTCCTACGTTGTAGTGAAGCCATTCCATTCTGTTTGTTATACACTATTGTGCCGTTGGCCGGATTATGCAGCTATCCGCTCCTCCATTTCCTGACGACCCCCAGCAATTCACGAATATTTGTCCAAGACAAAATCCTCGATCATTTCAATATTTCTCCGATCCATAGCGTACTGTCTGATGTGTTTCTTAATATTCGGATACAAAATAATGTCGTCCAGCTGCTCGAGCGGTATCCATTTCACATCGGTTTGATTCGGATCTGGCACGGCCGGAAGCTTCGGAAATGACCCTTCAAGCGGATAACATTCGAACACGATGTATAACGTATGGATGCCCGATATGTTATCTCTGGACTGTTTATGCGGAGCATACTCGTACACGAATGCGACAGGCCCCACCTGCGCCTCCAGCGTGGTTTCCTCACGCAATTCCCTCAAGGCTCCCTCCACGATCGACTCCCCCGGCTCGGCCCCGCCCCCTGGCAAATTATAATGCAATCCGTTCTCATCTACATACTCGACTAATAACACAGACTCATCCCTCAGAACCAAGGCTGTCGGTCTCACCCGAATGTGATACGTCATCATAACCACCTCTCCCGGCTTACAAAAAACGGCCGAACGTACTTGATCTGTCTATCATACAATCAACGCGGCCGATATGGAAATATGATGCATCCTTTCCTCAGTATATCGCTAGTCAGTATATCCCGTGTTTGTTCTGCTATCATTCACTTCGATCGCTATCCTCCAGTCTCACGTTTTCTCCCGTTACGCGGGAAACATTCGCCGCCTCCAGAAAACGAACGATCTCCAGCGTTTCGGATAAGGGAACATCGGAAACCCCCGTCGTGAACATCTTCATGATCTGATCCAGCAGACTGGCATAATAGGGCTTGGGGTGCTCCATGATGTCCACGAAGCTGCTGGCCTCCGCGCGATGAACGGTCAACCCGAAGCGATCGTTGCCTGCCCGATTGCCCCGTATCGTTCCGATCCTCCCGTCATTCCAAACCGCCGTTAACACCTCGTGCAGCTCCGTTGCGGCTACATGGACGCTTACGCATCCGGGTCCGAGAACACGGTACAGCATTTCAGCCGCATGAATGCCGTACCAGAAAAATCCCGGCTGCGTACGTTGAAGGGGAAGCGGTCCTGCGCAATCCACGCCAATGATATTATCCGCCCCGCCCCGAGCCAATTCATCCTGTAATCCTTGCGCATACCGGAGAGACGAGCAACTCATAACGGTCACCTGATATTGCTCCGCCAATTCGGCAATTTCCCTTGCGTCCTTACTGCTCACCGCAAACGGCTTATCAATAAATACCTGTTTGCAATAAGGAGCAATCGCGCGAAATAAAGACAGATGCGACCTTCCGTCCACCGCTTCCAGCATGACGGCATCGACCTGTTTGGCCACGTCTTCCGGACTCTCCAATATCTCCGTTCCCCATGCCGCGAGTTCCTTTGTATATCCCTCCACTCGGTTTATGCTCAGCTCAAAGTCCGGCGACCCTCCGGGAAAAGCCGCCGTCACCCGTGCACCAGGAACGTGATATGGATGCGCCTTGTCATGGAGCATTTTCGCGAAAATGGAAGCATGGGATGTATCCAAACCAATCATACCGATCTTCATAGTCATAAGTTCATTCTCCTTTACCTTCAGCATTTTAGATGATCACGCTGATTTCCACTCACTACATTACTGAGGATATCCAGCTGCCGGACATAGGCTTTTCTTTCAACCATCATATCATCCTGTTCGACTAAAGGACGTGACTTTAAATCGTCTTTTAACCTGCACCTGGATCCAATACAAAAAGACCGCCTCCATCTGTCAACCAGATGAGGGGCAGCCTTTCGCATGGGCTTAAAAATGTGTTATGCATTTGCATAATGCTCACTTTCAATATTCTATGGCTGCATCCTCCACTTGATCACAAAGAAGCGGTTGGCCATAGCCACGATAGCGAACACGATGGCAAAGGTTATTAAACCAGAGTCGATCAGGCAAGCAACCGCGGTCGCAAAAATGAGGAATTCAATTAGCAGCACGACGGCAAGCGGCAGCTTGACCCTTGCCTTCGGCGATATGGTCATGCCCCAAATGACGGCTGCCAGCAGAGGCAGTCCAATCCCGAGAGCTACCTGTGCCGCGAGCCCGGAACCATAATGGAAGCCCCAGTAACCTATCGAAAATAACAGAATCAATTCCAACATAAATCGGAGGGCGAGATTCAGTACTTTGAACATGGAGGGACACCTTCCGTTTCAGTCATGCGCTTATTTTTACCGCAGGCATCAAAGCTCGATTTGCTCCAAATGATGGATCAGGTGATCAACATAATCGTTAAACAACCACTCCAGCGTGACCTCCGTTTTATCGGGCAGCACGCATTTCTTCTGGAAGTCGGATGAATCGGCTCTTTGCATGACCCGCAGAATCATCCGGTTAACCTGCTGCCACAGTGCCAGGACATCCGATTGATCATATCGATTCTGGTAATCGTTCACCCGGACCCAATCGTTCTGCGCGTAACCTTGAATCGCGATAGGGTAATCCGACACCAATATTTTTACAAACCGGATATGGTTATTGACCGCCGAATCGCACAGATGGCCCAGGATCTCCTTCTTGGACCATTTATCAGGCGTAAGCTTAAGATTGAATTCCACCTCGTCGATTGCCGTTACAATCTCCGTTACTTCAGAGATCAAAGATTCCAGCTTCATAATGGATTCCATGCGTTATTCCTCCTTCTCGTTCATGATTCTATTCGTGTAATCGGCAGGCCCATGAAATCACTGTAATGTTTAGCCGCCTCCCGAAACGCCTCTTTTCGATCGCCAAGCGGCGAGAACGGGCTTAACGTGATTTCGATGCCGCTGCGCTTGATCTCCCGCTTCCAGATACCGACCACTTCTCCCCCTGCGACCATGATGGGTTGGAAAACCCCGTTGCGAAAGGGAGCGATTTTGGCATCATGCTCTGACTCAATAATTGCGCTGCGATCCTTGTACCCCAAGTAATATTCATCAAAACCCGGAAGCAGAACCGCCGAATCCGTGTCAGCGGACGCGGATGGCCCAGTAACAGAGCTCCAGTATTCCGTGCCGTTGACAAAATCTAAACGAAGATTGGATCGGATGGCCTCAAAGCCTCGTTTAGCTTCTGTCAGCGTTAATCCGACCCACCATGCAAAATCCTGGACCGTTGCAGGCCCATGACCTGTAAAATAGCGGAGCGCAAGCTCCGCCAGCGATTCTTCGAGCGATAGCTCCCTTGAATTCGGGACCCACTCGTCGAGCAGCACGAAGCTTTGCTGTTTGCCTTCATGCGGGCCGAAACAGATCATGCCGGTCCGCCCCAAATATCCGAGAATGTAATAGCCGCGGCCATTCTTGGTGCTGATCCCCGCTTCCTCCAGCAGCTCCATCAGTTTGGGACGGGATACGGGTGAACAGCCCCTCAGCGCGTTGCCTATGATCGTACGGCATTGATGGAGCGTACCTTCGTCAAGCTCAAGTTCGGCCTGCTTCTTCTTATCATTCGTGTGCAACCGCGATGCCGTCAGCCTCAGCATCCACTTGGCATCCTCCGCAGGCACGAAGAAAATCGTTCCACGCATCGGCCAAGTCAGCACGATTTTGCGATCGATCACGGCCTGCTCCACATCGGATATCTTGGCGGACTGCGTACGGAGACCGATTCCCCATACCGCTTGGTGGTAATCCTGTGCCTGAACAGCGCCTAATTCTCTTACTGCTTCTACCGGGCTCACATGCTTCATCCCTGTTATGCGCTGATTGTAGAGCCGTTGATTCGCTATGGTGTGACTTAGCACATCTATCCACTCTCCCAGGCCATGAATATTGTCGGACGCAAAGCTTCTATTTCAAGTCCGGAATGGACATCCATGCCCGATCATTCTGCCAGCTCACCTCGACCGGCGTCTCAAAGAACGAGGTCAAATTGTCGCTGGTCAGCATGTCCCGGGAACGTCCCTTTCCGAAGACGGTGCCTCGGCGGATGAGCAAGGAGTGCGAGAAAATCGGCAGAATTTCTTCGATATGATGCGTAACGAACAGCAGGGTCGGCGCATCGGGCTTTGAAGCCAGTGCCGTAATGCTGGACAGCAGCGCTTCCCTCGACAGAAAATCCAGTCCGTTGCAGGCCTCGTCCAGTATCAACAGCCTTGGCGAAGCCATGAGGGCCCGGGCGATCAGCAGCTTCTGCTTCTCCCCTTGCGAACAAGTTTCATATGTACGCCCCAGCAGATGAATACAATTAAAATCCTTCATCAGCTGCTCGGCCCGTTCCCGGTCTGCTTCATCCACCTTCTGATACAGTCCGATCGAGGCGTGTTTGCCGCTAATCACGACGTCCAGCGTGGATTCGCTCGGGCGGATTCTTTCCTGCAGCGAGGAGCTGACCCAGCCTATCGATTTACGCAGTTCTCTTAAATCCACCCTGCCAAAACGATGCCCGAGCACCGAAACCGTGCCGCTGGTCGGCCAGATGTAACCGTTAATCATATTCAAAATGGTTGTCTTCCCGGAGCCGTTCAGTCCGAGCACCGCCCAATGCTCCCCTTGCTGCACGGTCCAATCCACTCCTGTAAGAACGGTCTTTTGCTCCCGTCTCCAGATTACGTCATTCAGTTCAATCATCGTGCTCATTGCCGCTCCCTCTCCTTCTTCAATCTGCTGCGCCATTTCGTTTCTCTTTTCAAGGATTATACCAGCAATTACATATTCCTCAATAGGGAGATGAAACCCCGCCTTGTGATCCGCCTACGACTTGGAATCATGCGAAGTATGCCAGGCAGGACATTTCATGCTAAACGAGGATTTTAGTTTCATAAATTAAATATTGACAAATAATTATTTTTATGTTATAATAAAATATTTTTCTGTTTACAAAGGTTTGTTGATTTGATAATCTACTTCTGCTCGTTCTTCTCTGGACATTGAATTTGGGAGAAGACATTCCAATATAGTGGAGGTATGTAAACATGCTACTAATCGATCAAGGCATTGCCATGCTGGAAATTTCCGCAGCCATGATGGGACGTACCGAAACGATCCACCCGACATTCCTCTGGGATCATCAGAATCGGGTGCTTATCGATACTGGCTACCCCGGTCAGCTCCCGCTGATTCAGGAGCAGATATCGGACTGCGGCTTTTCCGTTCAGGATGTAAGCAAAATTATTATAACACACCAGGATTTGGATCATATCGGCAGTTTGCCAGCTATTATCCAGCACTGCAAACAAGCCCCGGAAGTGTTCGCCAGCGAAATCGAAAAGCCTTATATCGAAGGAGATACAAGGCTTGTCAAATTATCGCCCGAGGCTATCGCGCAAGCGCTGGCTTCGTTGCCGGATAACGTGCCGCCGGAGTGGAGGAACGCGTTTAAACACACGCTGGAGAACCCGCCCTCAGCACCCGTGAACCGCATGTTGCGCGACGGCGAAGAGCTGCCGTTTGGCGGCGGTATCATCGCGATCCATACGCCGGGCCATACCCCCGGCCACACCAGTTTATATCATATACCAAGCAAAACCCTGATTGCAGCGGATGCGCTGAACGTCAGAGAGGGGCAACTGATCGGGCCGGATCCGGCAACTACTTTTGATTTGGCGTTCGCCCGGCTCTCCTTGCAGAAGCTCACTCACTATGATATCCGCAACGTGATCTGTTACCACGGCGGATTATTTACGGACAATCCCAACCAGCGCATTCGTGAATTGGCTTATCCTTAAGCGATTGCCGGTCCACTGTCGATCAAGAAGACTTCACTTCGTTCTTCTGCCGTTAATCCAGCTAATCTCAAGGTACCACGTATACGTGCCGCCGGCCGGCACTTCGGCCGCTGCCTGACGATGCATGGCATACGAGAGATCATCGAGCAGCCCCGTCGCAGGCTCAAGCGCAAGATGATACTGTCCCTGATAGCCGCCATAGTTCGCCCATATCGCTAGATAAGGCACCTGCTCTTTAGGAAACATCATACGTAGTCCTTCACCTGCAACCGGATCGTAAATGGAGGCTGTCCCCTCCGGCAGCTCACCAGCAAAATAAAACTTCTCCGCCGATGCTTCAAGCCTGCTGGCGGTACGATTCAAGCGGACATGGGGGTGTTCCTCCCATGGCTGCGGCCATTTCCGAATATCGCCGGATTCTCCCAATCGACCGTTCGCCGAGTACGATACGATGATCTCCCTCAGCTCGTGTGGAACGATAATCTCTGCACCTTCATCGATTTGAAACAACGGATGCGCAGCCCATAGGAAAGAGAATGGGAACGGACTCGCATTATGAACGGCATAATCGATCCGTAAGGTATCTTCACGGGGGAAGGAGTAGGTTTTGCGCAGCCGATAAGGAATTCGGATTCCCTGCACGCTGCAGTGAAGCTGTTCTTCCTCGCTGTGCGCCTTCCATGGAATGGACCATACCTCGCCATGATCCGGAAGCTCCGTTCCTTCCCATGGATGCGCGGGATACCGGCAGACATTGATCGTTGGAAACATTTCGTCCCAGCCGCTGCCGTCCCGCTTTCCGAAGGAGCTTGCATACCCGTTCTTTTCCAGAACTCCAGCAGGCTGCACCAGCCATTCCCGGCCTGTCATTCGATTGCGAAGCGAGATGACCCTGCTTCCGAGTTCAGGTACCACGACCATCTCCATCACCTCCGTGCGCCCTGTCCAAACCTCATATCCATCCAGCATCCCTTTGCTCCAGATCATCATCGTCATCCCCTCCGTTTAGTCAACGCATCACCCGGAATGTACAAATTCTCAAGGACCGTTCGTAACGGCCCTTGAGAATGAAGTGTAAATCTCTTACACCAACGTCTTGCAAAGCGCCAAATGCAGCGCAGCTCCTTGATGGTGAGACTCCAGCTGCAGCACCTCGCGGAACAGGGTTTCCGCGGACTGCCGGTCACCAAGTCCAAGATGACCGAGCCCCATCATATAGCGGCAATGAATTTCGTTCCTTCGGTCCAGATCTTCATCAAACACCAGGAAGTCCGGCAGCGATACGGCAAAGTAATCAATGCTCTGAGGCTCGAATATATGCTTCTCCCCGTAATCGATCAGCTTGTTAAACCGGCTGCGGGCTTCATTCTCCCGGCCCAGCCTATGCAGCGCGGCCCCTTGATAAAAAATCATGTGCGGCGGCTGATCGTTGTAATACATCGCGCTGGTCGGCTCATCCAGCCCCTCCGAAGCTTTCAGGAAGCACGCCTCCGCCTCTTCGGACAAGCTCAGCCCCTCGTATGCGCAGCCCAAGTAATAATCGATGTTATTCTCCTGCGCTCCCGTCAGCTTCCCTTCATTGATGTTGAGCGGATATTGCTTGGCAGCAAGCAGCTGCTCTACGGCTTCCTCATAGCGGCGATCCTGAAGCAGCTGCTTCGCTAGCTCCACGCGGGCCAATACATACTGGGCCGGCACCTTGCCCTCGCCGCCTTCCCAAGGGTGAAAGTTGCGTTTTAGAATCAATCCGAGCGCCTCCTCATAACGATTCAGCGTATTGTGCAGCGTCAAATATTCCAGATATACATCATCCCGCTGCTCGACCAGCTCCAAGTGCTCCTCCATCGCTTTCAAGCGATCAGCCGGAGCATGACCGAGCTTTTTATACAATTGGTCCAGTTCGTAGAAGACCCTGGCATCCGCCGGATTCAGCGAGAAGGCGGTTTGCAGGGATGACAATGCTTTATCGTGGTCCTGCCTCTTGTTATAGTAAGCGAGCGCCAGATTCCGATGCGGCGTAGCGAAGCTGCCATCCAAAGCAACCGAAGCTTCCCAGCTGCTTATGGCCTCCTCGCAGCGCTTCTTGTCGTACAGCAGATTCCCTAAGTAGTACAACGCCTTCGCATCCTGCGGCTGTACGCTGAGCGCCTGCTTTAACGTCACGTAGTCATACAGGGAATTCGGGAAGCAGTACGAGGGATCGGCCTCCGAAGCCAATCGGTAGCAAGCGGATGCCTCTTCCGTCCGGTTCATCTTCATGAGTGCACTGCCTTGGTAGTAATAAACCATCGGATAGACGGCAGATGCCGTAAGGCGTTCGATGCGCTGCAGCACATCCAAAGCGTCGCCATATTGGCCTGCATCCGCATAGTCCTGAGCTATGGCAATATAATGGTGCGGATTATCGCGCAGGCGCTGGACAAGCGATTCGTAGACATGCCGGCTCTTGTCCTCTTGCTTCAGTTCTTGATATACGGCTGCCTGCTCGTTCATCGCGCCCGCATCCATGGGATCCAGCTTGAGCGTTTCCTCAAGCCATGATGCCGCATCGGCCAAGCGTCCCAGCTTTCTTAAGACGATACCCTTGAGATGCCGCGCCTTATAATTACGGTACTGGGCAGCCAGGGATCGTTCGATCAGCTCGAACGCTTCCTCATATTCCCCCTTCCCGCAGGCAATCTGGGCCAAAGCCAGATATCCCGCCCCTTGCCATGCCCCCGACCAGACCGATTTGTACAGATAAGCGTACGCTTCATCCAAACGGTCCTGCCACTTCAAGGCTTTGCCCAAATGATAGAACGGTTCGCTGTCATAGGGCCGGGCGTTATGTCGGGTCAAGGTTTCGATCGCTTTTCTAAAATAAACCTCACTCTGCGTAAAGCACCCTCTGCGCAGCAGGAGCAAACCATAGGCATTGTTCAGCCTTGCATCTCCCGCATCGCGCCTTAGACCTTCCACATAATAGGCTTCCGGTTCATAGGTTGCGTGCCGGTACTGCTCCAGATGCTGCCCAGCCAAGAACAACGCTTCGGTATTCTTCAGTTCCTCCGGCTTGCCAATCGCCGTAGCCGGGTCCGGCGTTCGCTCCAAGGTACGCGGCTTGGGCTGGTAAGCGACCAGCTCTCTGCCGTCCGCAGCGAGTACCGCGACCCGTACATCTTCCTCCCTCATACCTGAGGCGAGTTCGATCTCGGCCTGGAAGGTATCGGCCGGCGACAGCTTGACCTTTCGATCCAAGCAGATGCTTCCCGCTCCGGTCACCAGAATGCGAGCCTCTTCGATAACCGAGGTTGCATAAGCATGTACGACGGCCTTGCGGCCGTGGACTTCGAGATTCACGGCGGCGTCAATGGACGCATTCTTCACGAGGCCAATGTCTTTATAGGGCATGAAGTACTGCTTGAAGCTTTTCTCCTCATACGGCGCCAGCCAGGTGAAATCGGGCTGGTTATCGGTATACACGCCGGTCATGAGCTCGATGTACGGACCGTCTTCGTCGGTCAGGTTGCGATCCCAGGCCTGGCCGAATTCGCCGTGCCCCCACGTCCACTGTTTTTTGCCGGGAGATATATGTTTATTGGCGACATGCAGAATCCCCGCTTTCAAGCCATGGTCATATCCGCCGACGAAATCGTAATCCGAATGATAAGCCATATAGGAGGTCGGAACGGGAATGTTGCGGTACATGGAAATATCGACGCCCGCCGAATAGTCCTGCTTATAGTACGTGCCGGTTGCGATCGGGAATTTGGACACGTCCCGCTTCCCATGATCGAACACCGCATGAACGTCCGGCGGAAATACGGATTGGGTATGATCGTTGACCGCTACGGCCGGATTCGCCCACCACAGAAAGGTCTGCGGCTCCGAAGTCCGATTGTACATTTGCGCGTGAATTTCAAGATACGCCTTGCCCGGATACAGCGTGAAGCCGGTAGACACCTTCGTGCCGTACATCCGGTCGATCTCGCCGACCCATACCGTCTTGCTGCCGTCCGGGTGATCCGTTAGACTCCACTCCACCTCGCCATAGGTGTTCGGACGGTGATGCTGCGGCCAGTTGAACTCGATTCCCCCGGATATCCATGGACCCGCAAGGCCAACCAAAGCCGGCTTGATCACTTGATTGTGGTATACAAAATCATAGTTGTTGGTTTTATCGATAGCCCGGTAGATCCGGCCGCCAATCTGCGGCATGATCTGAATCTGCACGTACTCATTTTCAAGGAAAATGATCCGGTAGGGCTTTACTACTTTCTCATCGTAAATTTTATCGATGACCGGCAGCGGATAGACACGCCCCGAGCTCCCCTGATACACCCGTTTCTCCAAAAACATCGGGTTCAGGTCCGGCTTCCCCACTTCATACGTGGGAATCTCCACGGTCTCTTCCCGTACGCTCACTTGCCGTTGTTTTGTCATGAGTCGTCATCCCTCCATTAGCATCCGCGTTGGCTGCGTTATGTCTCTATCTTATAAGCCAGCCTGCCGAAGAGCCATTGACGATATCATGTTGATGATGGATTATATTCTGATTATTGGGCGCTCCATCCGGTTGACAACAATTCCGTTCCGATTCATAGTAAAGCTATGGATACCATACGAAAACCAGACGGATTCGAGTCCCAGAAAATCATTGTCCTCCCGGATCATATTATGAAAGAGGCTGCCCGTCATCCGCTTGTGGAACCACTGCACGTAACCGACATCGGGTACTTTCCGCGTGCGCTGCATCACTACCGGGAACGCCCGGAAGGCAGCGGTGCGTACATCTTAATCTACTGCGTGGAGGGGGAAGGCTGGTACCGGTTGAACGGCGGCAAAACCTATTCTCTGCTCAAGGGACAGGCGGTTGTCATCCCGCCGGATACGCCGCATGAATATGCTTCATCGGAGTTTCATCCCTGGAGCATATACTGGTGGCACATGAAGGGGACGCATGCAGGTTTATTGTTCGAGGGCTTTACCGGCGCAGCCGAACCCGCCATCGTTCCGGTCGACCAGTCAAGGAGCATCGCGGAGCTGTTTCAGGAAAGTTACGAGCTGCTGCAAAAAGGGTATACGCTGAACCATATCATCCATGTCTCGTTGCTCGCCGGCCACTTGGCGGCCATCATCCGCCTCGCCCGGCTCCAACCGCAGCGGGGGCAACACCAGCACAACAAGCATGACATGGAACAGACGCTTCGGTTCATGACCGAGCATCTGGAGGGCCATGTGAGCTTGAAGGAGCTGGCGGCCTACGCCAATCTGTCCATACCTCACTTCACCTTCCGGTTCAAGGAAGCGACGGGCTACTCCCCCATCGATTACTATCTGCGGCTCAAAATCCAGCGGGCCTGCCAGCATCTGGACCTGACCGGCGAGAGCGTCAAGGAGATCAGCCACCGTCTCGGCTTCCAGGATCCCTACTACTTCTCGCGGCTGTTCAAAAAAATCATGGGGAAATCCCCTTCCGAATACCGAGATACCCGGAAGGGGTAGGATTTCCTGGTTATTTCCTTATACTGAACCCAACCTTTCGTTCGATTGACCACACTATTTTTCGATTGGGAGGAAATCATGATTAACAAATTCATACCCTGTCTAGTCATGTTTGCCATTATTATTTGTGGATGCAGCAATAACAGCAAAGAAAAAGACGAGCCTGTGAATAAATATGTAGGGTACGTCGTTCAAAAAGAAGAGGGTAGGATTTTGGTAACCCGTTATGATGGGAAATCAGATTTGAACGACGCAATATGGATCAGAACCAAAAGAAAAATAGAGTTAGGACTACAAGTTTCGATCGAAATTGACGGAGGTATTGAAACCTCCTATCCAGCTCAAGCTTCAGCTAAAGACATAGATATCCTGACAATCGAACGTCCTAAATCTTCCAAATTCGGTCAACAAGAAGTAATCGTTATGACATTGGAGCATTTTGATCAAATTGAAGTACCTTTCATTAAGTCTATACACTACTCCGATGTAAACAACGTTTGGACTGTCGTCATTCTTGACGGCATATCGGATTCCAAAAAGGAAATGGAATTTACGATAGAGGGCTAGCATGACAACAATAGAATATGGACCCATTTCCTAAAACAGAGAATCCAATATGGGTAATACTTATACATTGTATAGTTCAACCGCAAAGAGCGTCGTATCGCGAAAGGCAATACGACGCTCTTCTATTTCATCTCATCCCTGTCTCTGAATCCGGTACGCCAAGCTGTCGAAATCCCCGCGCAGCGGCAGCTCGATCCCGATGTTCATGAGCGCCCTGCCGCTCCATGTACCGGCCACCCCCTCAATGGCATACGATTGATCGGCTTGCAGCCCGGTCAGCCGCAGTCTCGGCAGCGGCTCGCCCAGCTTCTGGCTGTGCAGGAACGCAAACAGCACGTTGTCGCTGCCGTCTTCGCTGACGTACTGCACGGCCGTTACGCCTTTATGCCGAAGTGAGTCCAGGCGATGCTGACTGCCGAACTGAACCAGATGGCGAATGGATTTATACTGCTCCACATATTCGGCCGATTCCGCAATCCGCTCATCGCTCCACTCATTCAGGTTGGAGCCGATGCCGAGCGTTCCCATCATGGCGCTGTGGAAGCGGTATTTCAGGGATACCTGTCTGCGATTCATCCCTGTCGGCGACTCCGTCACCCAGCAGGTCATCATCCGCGGAGCATACGTGTACGAGAAGCCCTCCTGAATGCTGAGGCGGTCAAAGGCATCGGTGTTATCGCTCGGCCAGGATTGGTCGGCATACCGGAAGATGCCAAGGTCGATGCGCGCTCCGCCGCCGGCGCAGGTTTCGAACGCCACATGCGGGAATTTGCGCCGCAGCTCCGCCCAAATCTCGTACAGGCTCTGAACATGGCGAATCCAGATCTCCTTCTGGCGGTGAAGCGGATGGTCCTTCATGCCGGGTTCAGTTACGGTTCGGTTCATGTCCCATTTAATGAACTTGATGTCATGCTTCTCCAGCAGGTCCGTCATAAACTGCAAAATGTAAGCCTTAACCTCCGGCTTCGAAATGTTCAGCAGCAGCTGATTGCGAAGCTCCGAGCGCTCCCGCGTCTCGAAATGGTACACCCAATCCGGGTGCTCCCGGTACAGGTCGCTGTCCGGATTGACGGCCTCCGGCTCCACCCAGATGCCGAAATCCATGCCGAGCTCATGCACCTTGTCAATCAGCTCGCCGAGACCGTTCGGGAACTTCTTCCGGTTCACGAACCAATCGCCAAGCCCGGCGCGATCATGGTTGCGCCCGCCGAACCACCCGTCGTCCACGACGAACAATTCCACGCCCAAACGCGCTGCTCTTTCGGCCAAAGCCATTTGATCCTTGGCATTGACATCGAAGTACGTTGCTTCCCAGGAGTTATACAAGACCGGTCTCGTTTCGCGGCCCGGCAGGACATCCGAATACTGATAGCGGTGCAGCCGCCGGCTCATCCCGCCAAAGCCGCCGCTGCTGTATCCCCCGACGAAGCCGGGCGTATCGAAGGCTTCTCCCGCTCCCAGCACCCACTCGCTGTCGAAATCATTGATGCCTCCGGTCACCCGAACATGATCGAAGACCGTCCGCTCGGCCGTAATCTTCCAGTTCCCGCTCCAGGCCAGCGCCCCGAACCAGACCTGCCCCGCCGACTCCGTGGCATGTCCGTCATCCATCGCAAACCACGGGTTGGCATGGCTGTCCGTAAAGCCCCTGCGGGATTCCAGCACCTTCTTTCCTTCGGTGAGGAAGGTGCTGCGCAGCTGAAATTCGCCGGACCATTTTCCCGTCACGTGCGTGAGGCGGTAATCCGCCAGATAGGGGATGACCCATGCCGCGGATTGCGCGTTCTCCAGCACGATATCCGCCTCGCCGCGGTTGACGATCCGGGCCGAACGTTCGATCAGGTCGCACCCGGGAATCGCCCGGTAGGACAGCTCCACTTCAAGCGGGTATGCTTCGTCCTTCATAACGATGATCAGCGTCTCCCTGCCTTCCGTCTGCAGCGTGCGGTGCCCTGCATAACGAACCGCCAAGTCGCGGACGCCATCCGGCATGCGGACCTTCAGGCTGGGCTCGCTGTATTTGACTCCGCCCCAGAAGCTGTATTCCTCCACCTCCGAATGGACTTCCGCGTCAAACGAGCTGTGCGATCTCGGCCGCAGCAGCGGCGCCGCGTCTTCGATCGCGATGGACTCTCCCCAGTATAGATGCTGCAGATTGCCGCTGTCGTTGATGCCGAACAGATAGGAGCTGTTATCGGTTTGTATCGCGAACACGCGAAACTGTTCTTGGTATTGAATGGTCACAGAATATCATCCTTCCGATTCGTGTTGATATCGTTTTTGCCTGTTCAAGAAAAAAAGGGGAGCCAAAAGACGAAGCATCTTTTGACTCCCTTTAGCCAGATTATTTGCCCCACAGCTCTTGACGTTTGTTGAAGTTGTCCGTATAAATCTTTTCCAGCTTGGCCAGGCCGGCCGCCTCGATCTCGGCCATCATCTGGTTATAGGATTCCACCACTTGGTCCTCGGACGGCGACAGGGCCATCTTCAGGAAATATTTATTGATGGTGTCGTTCACCTTCGTTTCCATAATGGCTTCCGGCGTTCCGCCAGCCGGACCCAGGTTGTCATACGGTGCCGTATCAAACGACGTATCGGCCAGGTTCTTGATCGCCAGATCCGTGACCGGATCGGTCTGGTAACGGCCCATCAGGTCATACGGGGTTCCGTCCTCGCCGGGACCGTTCTTGATCATCCAGGTCCACTTGCGAATGCCCGTCGTACGGGAAGCTTCGTCCCAATTCTTCTTGAAAGCGTCCAGCACTTCTTGTCTTGGCACATGCTTGCCGTCCTTCATGTCCCAATGCTCGCCCTCTACTCCCCACATCAGCAGATACTGGCCTTCCTCGCTGGCCAGGAAATCCAGCAGCTTCATCGTCCGGGCCGGATCCTTGTTGGAGCGGCTGATGGCGACGCCGTCCCAGCCCAGGGAGCTCTTCGGACCGTAAGTGGCCTCTTCCGGCTTCACGCCCGGAGCCAGCACTTTATATTGGTAGAACTGACGCTCTTCCTCCGTGGCCTTATCGGCTGCCTCGGTTTTGAGCAGCGCATTCGCATTGCCTACATTCCAGAGCGCTTCCGCCGTGGCAAACACGTTGCCGTTGCCGAGCTTCTGCTCGAACTGCTTGGTCTTCATCGTTGCCCATTCTTTATCGAGCAGGCCTTTGCGGTAAAGGGAATTCAGATATTTGACCATTTCGAGATAGCGCGGATCGCGGACGTCCTTCTTCAGCTCTCCGTTCGTTTCATAATACGGCATCATGCCGTACATGCCCTTGAAGCTGCCGGTCACCGCTCCGACATTCTCGCCGTTGAGCGTCATCGGAATGCTTTCTTTTCCATCGATGGTTGGATACTTCTCCTTGAACTTAACCAGCAGCTCCTCGAATTCCTCCGCGGTAAACGGCTCGCCGTTGTTCACCTTATCGCCGACGCCCAGCTCCTTCATGATGTCCATGCGCATCATGAATCCGAATACCGGGTACTGCTCCAAGCCGTACCAGTTGGAGAAATAATAATTGTTGCCGTCCTCGCTTCGCGTTTTGGCGAGCGTGTCACCGTACATTTTTTGGATATTCGGTCCGTGCTCTTCAATCAGGTCATTCAGCGGGATCACCGCGCCCGAGGTAATATACTTGTTCATGATATCGCTTCCACGACTCATCAAAATAACGTCCGGAAGATCGCCGCTGGCCAGCATCAGATTCAGCTTCTCAACCGGATTGCCCGTAGGCTGCTGGATCTCGACGGTCACGCCAGTTTTTTCCGTAATCACTTTAGCGACCGGATTGGTAAAGGCATCCCCCGTGTTTTGGTCAAACCAGGTTAACGTGATCGGCGCGCTGCTGTCCGCATTCGTACCGCTGTCTCCGCCCGATGCCGCCTTCTGGTTGCCGCCGCAAGCCGAAAGCGTTGTCATAACTAGGGCTGCCGCCAGCATCAATTTTAATTTCTTCATTCCCTGAACCCCTTTCTAAGGTCGTCATATTCATGTGCTCGAATATATCTATCATTGTAAAAATCGGGAGTTCATTGATCTATAACGCAATCTTACAATCCATGATGCAAAATGTCTTTCATTCAGGGTAACGCCTGCTGCGGGTCCCGTTCGTTTGCAGGATGCCTATCGGAGATTACAGGTATCCGAATGGTCACCGCGGTTCCGATGCCTAGCCGGCTGAAGATGCTGACGCCATATTCTTCCCCGTAAGTCAGTTTGATCCGGTCATTCACGTTTTTCACGCCATATCCAGACAGATTATCCGATTTGCTCAGCGCGCGATCGAGCTGTTCGGGGGTCATTCCGATGCCGTCGTCGATGACCTGGAGCAAGATGTCGTCTCCCTCCTGCCTGAGCTTCACGTTAATGTTGATTCCCGATTCGTCCCCAATGGCATGATTGATGCAGTTCTCGATGAACGGCTGCAGAATCAGCTTGATCGTTGTGTTCCCGAACAGCTGCTCATCCAGGTCGTAATGCATATGAAGCTTGTCCCGGAACCGAATCTTCTGGATCGCGACATAATTCTTCACCAGATTGATTTCCTGCTCCAGCAGAATGATGCGCTTTCCTTTATTCAGCGACACCCTGTAATACTTGGCCAAGTAATTGACCATCTGGTACACCTGCATAGCCCCTTCTTTGATCGCCAGGGAAGAGATCGAGGACAAGGTGTTGTATAGAAAATGGGGGTTGATCTGGGCCTGGAGCGTATTCAGCTCCGACTCCTTCCTTGCGATCTCCTTCACATACACGTCATGGATCAGGGATTGTATGGTTGAGGCCATCTTATTGAACGCAAAGGACACCTGGCCGATCTCGTCATGCCCCATCGGCTTAATCGACAGCCGGAAATCCCCGCGCTCCACCTTCCGGATCTGCTGCAGCAGCACCTCGATGCGCTTGGTCATGACCTTCGTCGTAAAATAAAGCAGCAGGATGGCAATGCCAATCGCCAGCACGGAGAACCAGATGACGTTCCTGGTCGCCTGATTCGCATTGGCCAGCAGCTCGTCGTAGGGCACGGTGATGACCGTGGACCAGCCGTTGCTGAGCTTTTTATACGTGAAAAAGCGCTCCTGGCCGTTAATCTTCATATCGAATGAGCCCGCATCCCGGGTCATCCGCTCCTGAATCGGAAACACGTCGAACAGCTGGTTCGATGGGAGGTTCTGATCCCCCGTGCTGATCACGCCGCCAAACTCGTCGATAATATAGACGCTTTTGTTGTCGTTCTCCATTTTGATCAGGGAGTAGAATTCGTTCGCGTTAATATCCATGGTCAATATCCCGTACGGATGCTGCAGGCTGAAATAACTTAACGAACGGGCAATGGTGATATGTGCATCATCGGCCTTGAAATTCCCGGAATGGAAGTACACCGTATTGCCGGCGGCATCCAGCACCTGCTCCTCCATCGCCCGGGGCAGCTCTTCCGTATATTTGACGTATTGACCGTCGGAATAGAGGGTATGGTTCCCCGTATAAATCGTGATGCCCAGAATGTTGGCATTCAGGGTCATCAGGGACGGCAGCGTCCGGTTGATATATTGGAAGGCATCCAGATAATAGTACGCCTGCTCATAATCGGTAGAGAGATAATTGCGGAGCTGGGCATCCATGTAGAGGATGTTCGACAGCTGATTGTAATACTCCAGCCGCTTCTCCACGTTGGTGTTAATCTGTGCCAGCGATCCGCCCAAGGCCGTATAGGTATGCTCCGTAATCGTGCTGCGGGTCGAAGAATACGAATAATAGATCAGCAGCGAGAACGGAAGGATGATCACGATCAGAAAGATGAAAAAGAACTTGTGCCGGAGCCGCCAATTGGTGTATGCGCGTAAGTGCGCGAACGGGAAAGCCCCTGCCAGCCGGCTCCACGGGCCGGACGGGCTAGATGTTTTTGCGGTATTCATTCGGCGTAACTCCTTGGCTTTTTAAGAATAAGGAAATGAAGTAGGATGTGCTCTCATAACCGACCCTTTGGGCGATGTCCTGCACTTTGAGCGAATCGTCGGCCAGCAGCTCCTTGGCTTTGTTCAGCCGGATTCTCGTTAGGTAATCATGGATCGTCATGCCGGTTTTCTCCTTAAAGATGGAACGCAGGTAGTTGGGAGACAGATACACCTGATCGGACAAGCTGTTGATCGTGATGGCCTGATGATAGGTCTGGTCGATCGTCGTGCGCACCTGATGCACCAGCCTTGCATTTTTGTCCATGAACCGGTGTTCCAACGTCCGAATCGCATGCCCGGCAAAATCCATGATGATCGCTTCGATTTCAATAATGGTTCGGCACTGATAGATGGCATGGTAAAGCTCCGCACGTTTGTGGCTCTCCGTGATCGGTTCGTGAATCCCCTCCAGCAGAGACTCCACCAGTCCGATGGCAAAGTCGCACACTTCGGTTTTTCGGATTCGCAGCATGACCAGCCGGTTGAAGTAATCCCGCAGCTTCTGCGCGGCCTGCTCGGACGCCAACTGATGAATATCCTCGAAATAGGCCGTTTCTTGGAAAGGAGGAATTTGCCGGCTCTCCAGCTGCCGCAACACGTCCTTGGCATAGATGACTCTCCCGTTGCCGACGTAAAACATCTCCTCCAGCATCTGCCGCGTCTCCCGGTATATATCCTGGATGCGGGACAGCTCCTCCGGCTCCTCGTTCACGGCTGCAGTCATCGTAAAGCCCAGCGTATTCTGCATCTGCTTCAGCAGATCCTCCCACGTAAAGCGGCTCAGATGGCTGGCGGCATCCATGAAGATGCCCAGCTCGCCTTCCCGGCAGACGACCAGATCCGCCTCGAGTTTCTTGTCCGCAAGCCACTCCTCCATAAACGTCTGCAGGCGCGCCATGCCATCCTCGAGGGACGGTCCCGGCTGTGCAGCGTGCGGAGCATCGATGCCGAGCAGCGTAAGGGTATACGTTCTCGGCTCCGTATGGCGGGACAGCTTATGGTAGCTGGCAGCGAGGTTTCGGAGTCGCTCCTCGTTCTGCTCGAATATCATCTCTCGTACAATATTGGATTTGGTCACGCGAATGGAGCGGTTCTTCATCCGCACTTCCTCGCAGCGCCGCTTGACTTTATCGATAACGCTTACAATTTCGCTCAGATCCAGCGGCTTCAATAAATAGCCGACGGCTCCCACGTTTAAGGCCGACTTCACATAATTGAATTCATCGTGTCCGGTCAGGAAGACGAACTGAATCCAGTCGAATAACTCACTCACCCGTTTCGCCATATCAAGCCCGTTCATGACGGGCATCTGGACGTCCGTCAGTACGATATCGGGCTGAATCACCTCGATCTTCTCCAGGGCATCCCTGCCGTTCAGGGCTGTTCCGGCTACATATATCCCCATCTCTTCCCAACGAATATAATCTCGGATCATCTCAAGCTCCAGCTCTTCGTCATCTACGAGAAAAATGCTATACATGCTCATACCCCCTGTGTCGGCTTTATCCCTTAATATTATAGCGATTTCGTTTTTTTAACTATGGGAATTCGCGATATAAGTCATTTTCAAGCATCTTTCGTTACATTGTCATATCGACACTCATTTTTTCCGAGTCTTATAATTTGAGTTAACTTGAGATGCGAGGTGCCCCATATGAAACCTGCTACAACCTTACAGACGCGGAGTGACTTGAACTTGAGTCCTCATCGAAAAAGCCGCTGGGCCATGCTGAAGCAGCAGAAGTATCTATTCCTGATGATGCTGCCCGGATTGATCTGGGCCATTGTGTTTGCGTATACGCCCATGGTTGGCCTATACATGTCCTTCGTCAATTACCAGCCGACGCTCGGCGGCTTCTGGTCAACCCTGTTCACGAGCGAGTTCGTCGGCCTGGAATGGTTCCGTTACTTTTTCAACAACGGCGATTTCTGGATCGTCATGCGGAATACGCTGGCTTCCACGCTGATCACGCTGCTCTTCTCCTTCCCGATGCCGATCCTGATCGCCATCGCGATTAATGAGATCAAGAACGTGAAATTCAAAAAGACGGTGCAAACCGCCTCCTATCTTCCCTATTTCATATCCTGGGTTATTGCGGCCAACATCATCGTGACCCTCCTCTCCTCGGACGGCGCGATTAACGGCATATTGAAATTCCTACACATCACCGATGAAAGCGTTTTATTCCTGCAGAACGGCAAGTATTTCTGGTGGATCGTCGCGCTCGGCAATACGTGGAAGGATATGGGCTACAGCTCGATCATGTATTTGGCGGCCATCTCGTCGATTAACCAGGAGCTCTATGAAGCGGCCAAGGTCGACGGCGCCAACCGCTTTAAGCAGATCCGGTACATCACCCTGCCCCATC
This sequence comes from Paenibacillus sp. CR_12, assembly GCF_041953985.1. Classification (NCBI taxonomy): domain Bacteria; kingdom Bacillati; phylum Bacillota; class Bacilli; order Caryophanales; family Paenibacillaceae; genus Paenibacillus; species Paenibacillus sp. CR_12. Next base: position 1,474,217 of record NZ_JAVFHO010000002.1, read on the forward strand.
TGAAGCCAACGATTGTCATTTTGCTGATTCTGGCGCTTGGCGGCATCCTGAACGCGGGCTTCGACCAGCACTTCCTGCTCGGCAATGACCTGACGCGGGATTACTCCGACGTCCTGTCCACCTATTCGTTCCGCTATGGTATTCAGAACGGCATGTTCTCCTATGCGGCAGCCGTCGGCATGTTCAGCTCCGTGGTGGCGTTCATCATCGTGGTCATCGTCAACTATACGGCGAAGAAGCTGAACGGGCAGTCCCTATTCTAAACCATAAGGAGGTACATCCATGTTAAGCAAAAAAACCGTGCCCGAGCGTATCTTCGATGCCTCTTTATACCTGTTCCTGACCGGCATCTTTCTCGTGACCTTCTATCCGTTCTGGAACATCCTGGTCATCTCCTTGAACGATGCGACCGATACGATGCGGGGCAACCTGTACTTCTGGCCGCGCGTGCCAACCATCGAGAGCTACCTGACCATCTTCCGGAATCCGGAGATCTGGAGTGCCATCAAAATCACCGTGCTGCGGACCGTCGTCGGGACGGCAGTATCCATCTTCTTCATCACGCTGCTCGCCTACCCGCTCAGCAAGCGCAATCTGCTCGGATGGAAATACTTCTCCTTCTTCTTTGTGTTCACGATGTATTTCGGAGGCGGGCTGATCCCGACGTATATGATCATCAAATCCTTGGGATTGATCGACTCCTTCTGGGTCTACATCTTCCCTGGCTTAATCGGCGTGTTCCTGATGATTCTGGTGCGCACCTTCATGGAGCAGATCCCCGGCGAGATCGAGGAATCCTCCAAAATCGACGGCGCCAACGACCTGCAGACGTTCTTCCGCATCATCATGCCGCTGTGCGTGCCGGTGCTCGCCACGATCGGCCTGTTCCTGGCCATCGGGCACTGGAACTCCTGGTATGACTCCTATGTGTATACCTACAAGCCGGAGCTCAAGACCCTGCAGGCCGTCTTGGTCAAAATCCTCAACCAGTTCCAGACCGCCGGCATGATGTCCGACGCCCAGCAGCTGGCGCAAGGCTCCAAACGGATCCCGGTCTCCAGCGAAAGCATCCGGATGGCCGTGACCATGGTCGCTACGCTGCCGATCATTATGGTGTATCCTTTTGTGCAAAGGTATTTTGTGAAGGGGATTATGATGGGGGCTATTAAGAGTTAGCATTTTGTTGGGAAATGAAGAGGGCCCTTACCCGGGAGGGGTAAGGGCTTTTTTGTGTGTAGGCGGATTACTTCACGTTAAATTGAACTGTTTAGTGCTCGCACGCATGAAACGATGCTCCTCCGGCATTCCACTAAAGCCTGGAACAATCCTTTAACTTTCTTTTGTAGGCGTATGATTAACCACTTTCCATTGACCATCCTGGTAGGCTAAGGTTATTTTTGAAGAGAGCCCACCTTCATTTGTACGATACTTACTTACCTCTATAATCACATTATTTTTATCTGACTGCTCTTGCTTTTCAATTTTCAACAGAATCCCTTTAAGCGTGCTTTTTTCAGTGTCATATAAACCTTCATCAATCAATTGTTCGTAGGTAAAATTATAAATCTTCACATTATATTTGCTTTGGAGGTATTCTTCAATGCTTTGCTTATCGGAATCCTTTAAGGGAAGTTGATCATCGAGATCCAGTGAAATGTACTCCATGTTTTCATTAAGAGCTGTATCTGTCGATATTAGTTCATCCAACGCTAAGCTGTAAGGTTCAGCCGACCCGATTTTATCACCTGAGTCAGCAACACCATTAGCACAAGCTGATGTTAGAAAAACAGCTATAACACTGAGTACAAAAAACAGCGACTTGACGTTTATGACAATCACCTCCTTGACATTCTTATCTAAACTAACGCGATCAAAATCAAAAATGTTGCAGTATAAAAGCAGCCCTGGAGGGCTGCTTTTTTATATACTATTAGCTAAATATTACTTTCCTCGCCTTCTGGTAGGAATATTCTTGGAATGTTATGAACCTTGTTATATGTTTCAATCCGATCGATTTCATTTTGAATATTGTTTAAATCAAAGCTGTGCGTATCTGTGTTATTTTCAATAAAGCTTTGAGGGTAGGCTCCAATATTAAACTTTCCTTGGGCCTGTCCCACCAAATAATATCCGAAGTCGTTTTTATCGGGTCTCAATCCTTTGTTACCAGTCAAGAATACCAAGACTTCTTCTCCAACATGAAATGCAGGGGCTGCTTCTTCATCGAGAATATAAATCATTTCGGCTGTTTCTCCGCCATTCACCCGTATTTCCACAGTCTGGCCAGGATCGCCTTTATATACGTTATTAACTTTAACTATTGTATCCGTAACAGGGAAGCCTTCAAAATCGCTTTGCACTTCTTGAGAAATGACAGTTCCAGAGATAACAACATCCGCTTCATTAACAAGTTGATTCTTGTCATATTGGATTACCTCTGCGTCAGAATGAACAACAACTTTGGAAGCTTCAGTTAAGACGGAGTTTCCATCATCATTTGCTTTCAATAGGTCGCTCTTCCATCTCGAAACGGAATATTGAGCTGCCTCTTTATCGGCGGTCGTTAGCGTTCTTTTATAATCCGTATTCATTGAACCAGATCCATACATTGTATCGTCATAAACAGGTGAATGCCCTACACGTAGAGAGTGACCCAATTCATGAGTCATCGTACTTTGAATATCATAATAATTCGGTTTTGGAGAATTGGCCCAGTTATGGCTGGTATTGATCCTGATGTCTGATTCAACAACTCTATTGGAAGAGTTAACATAAGGCAAATGTTCGCCGGTAAAAGAGTTGGCTCCATATGCATTTTTTGTTATGGTGTTAATATTGTTTTGACTCGGGCTACTGTCACTAGTCTCTGTAGCAGACTTGTATAAAAAGCTACCAGATGGTAATGCATTATTCCATTGATTCATTGCCGTTTGCATCTGTGTTTTGGTAGTCGCATCAAAAGTAGATTGGACGGTATAAACGACACTTGATCTTCCCTGCGTCCAAATTGTAGAGTACAGTTCATGACTGTAAGCAGCAAAAGATGTACCTGCACTGCTCATTAACATGAGTAATGAACCCGCAATAATTAAAGGTTTTTTCAATTGTTTCTTAGGCATATTGTTTCCCTCCCAATAAGACAGAAATAAGTATTAACAGACCTTCAATACTCACATTCTATATACAGCCATTCCCCTCCCTTCAAAGTGGTTAATCCCCAATTCCCTGCTTTATGTAGCATTATTATCGTGTACTTTTTTCTAGGCTGATTGATTTGCTACAGAAAAGCAAAGAGCATTACATTATTGAATGCTTTGCAGTATCCTCCCTATTATTTAGGGATTATTCTGATATAAAATAGCATTCAATATATAAACACATTTAAAAGAAAAAAGTTTTACTAATTTGTTATTTTTTTCAATAAAATCCAAATTACCTCTTGTACTATGCTTTCTTTTGACTATGTTAAAAAAACAAGATAGTGCAACTACGTAAAAGTTGCCTTCATTTCAGCTTAATCCGAAAAAACTGAATCGCTCCAACGTCTGCAAAAACTCTTCTGGACAAAAAAATAAGTATAAAAGGGACCTGTTTTTTTCTGAACATAGTTCCTTTTATACTTTCTAGAGAAATTGTTTTTTTAATTCAGTATTTAAAAATACATATTATTTAAAGATCAATCTATCGATCGTCTCCCCATCCACCTCCATCTCCCTCCCCCCATAAAACACCCTCACACTCCCACTCTCATTCCCCTTAACCCTCGCCTCAACCAGCTTCCCGTTCTCCCAGCTCATATCCACCTCAATATTCCCTTTCGCCTTCAGCCCTTTCACGCTGCCTTTCGGCCATATCGCCGGCAGTGCAGGCAGAAGATGAATCTCGCCTTCGTGGCTCTGCAGCAGCATTTCCACAATGGCGGCGGTGCCGCCGAAGTTGCCGTCAATGACAAAGATGTTGGCCTTGGCTCCGGCTACGCCGGGTTTGGAGTAGGTGAGCATGTTGTCAAAGCACAGCTCCCCGATCAGGTGGGCGATATGCTGCACGGCTTGATCTCCGTCATGCAATCGGGCATAGAAGAGCCCGAACAGCGCTGCGGTAAATTCGATATCCTCCAGGTCGGCCCGGCCGTTCCGGTTCTCCAGTGTCACTCGGGCTGCCGCAGCGAGTTCCGGCGTATGATGCGGGGTGATTTGGCTGCCGGGATACAGGGCATATAGATGCGACAGATGTCGATGCTCCGGCTGCGCCTCCTCATAGTCCTCCAGCCATTCCTGCAGCTGCCCCTTCTTACCGATCATCAGCGGAGGCAGTTGATCCAGCGCCGTCTGCCACTTCCGCTGAAGCTCCTCATCCACGCCCAGCGTCTGTGCTGCCTTCAGGCAGAACGCCAGCAGATCCCGGACCAGGACCTGATCCATGGTCGGGCCCATGGACAGCTGCTGATGCCCATCCTCCGGATGGCCGGTATAAAAGCTGTTCTCCGGCGAATTCGACGGACCTGTCACCAGCCAGCCATATTTCGGATGCATGGTCATGTAATCCATGAAAAAGGCTGCGGCCTCCTTCAGGACGGGATAAGCCAGCTCCTCCAGAAAAGCCTGATCGCGGTTGTACGCGTAGTGCTCCATCATATGCGTCGCGATCCACAATCCGCCCGTCACGTTCAGCCCCCAGGAGGTTCCCCACCCCGGTGACGCAAATCCCCAGGCATTGGAGAATACATGGGCCACCCAGCCTTCGGCATCATAATAATGGCGCGCCGCCGAGCGTCCGGCCACCGACAGCTGCTGGATATACCGCATGAGCGGCTCATGGCTCTCGCTCAGGTTCGCGGCCTCCGTCGGTAAATAGTTCATCTGGGTGTTCACATCCAGGTGATAATCGCAGCTCCAGGCCATTTTGTTGGCTTCGCCGTCATTCCATATGCCTTGCAAATGCATGGGCAGGATGGAATCTTGTCGTGACCCGCTAATCGTCAAGTACCGGCCGTATTGATAAAACAACGCAAACAACGCCGGATCGTCCCAGTTGCCCTGCTTAAACCTGCCGATCCGCTCGTCCGTAGGCAGACTGGAATGCTCGGAGCTTCCCAGATCTAAGCTTACACGGGCATACAGCGGCTGATAATCCGCCAGATGTTTGGCTCTCAGCGCGTCATATCCCAGCAGCACAGCCTGCTCCAGCTGCAACGCGCTTTTCTCACGCCAGCTCTCAAATTCTTGGCGGTAATCCGTATTCACCGCAAAATAAATCGCCGCCTCATCCGCCCCGGATACGTTTATGACGTCATCTGTGCAGCTCAACTGCCCGCCTTCCGTTACGACGCGCAGCTGGCCTTGGCAAGACACCCCGCACTCCCCATTGCTATGTACGCTTTCCAGCGCCTGTCCCTGGAATTCGATCGTATCCTTCCCAGTAACAACAGCATGAAAAGGACCATTCTCGCCTCGAATCGAAATGCGGAATGACACACCTAACGAGCCATGGCTGCAGCGAATCCGCGAAACGATGACCTGAGCGGCATGGGAAGCAAATACCTCTCGCGTCATCTCGGCTCCATCGGTCTCGCAAGAAGAACGTGCCACCGCCTCCACCAGATCCAGTTCCCGATGGAACAGCGGCTCAACTGCTGCATCTTGTCTCCCGCCCTCGGATGGCTTTCCGTTATGATCAAACTCCAGAACGACTTGGCATAGTCCCAGATTGGTGCCAAAATTCATTTTTTCCGGCTCCAGGTGCTTCTTGGCCAGTCGATCGCCTTCGCGATAATCGCCCTGGAAGAAATACTGCCGCATCTGCTCCAAATCCGCTTTGCTGCTGCTTCGCCCTTGAGCCGGCTCCGGTTGGCCGGACCAATAGGTGGTTTCGGTGATATTCCATATTTCTCTGTCAGGAGTGGATACCACCACGTTCCCCATTCGGCCATTGCCGATCGGCAGTCCTTGCGACCAGCCCTGAGCCGGTTTTGTATACCAAAGCTTCATATCTGACATGTTGTTTTCTCCTCTTCATATGATTTTCCAATATAGAGACAAGCACTACCCTTACAGCAAAAGCAAGAAATCGCGATCCCCGGATGGAGCCGAGAACCGCGATGAATTTGCAGTTGTTCATGATTAATCTATGTTTACTTGTTATGGATTAGGGACGATTTTATAAAGCTTGGATTCGGCCGCTTTTAGCGTCACATCCAGCGAAGAGCCAGACGACGTCTGAGATTGGCCGCTCCAAACATCCGTCACCGTATAGGACGCCGCCCCTTCCGAAGCGATACCGGCACGAACGAGATCCACGGTGCGCTGTGCCGCATTTTGCGTATAGTTAAACACGGCAACGTAGTGGGTTCCCTGATCGTCCAGCACGAATACGTTTGCTGCCTGCGTGCCCGTATTGCCTTCTACCGGCCGGAACGCCTTGCCCTTCATCGCCAGCCCGTTCACTTCCGGGTTGGTCAGCAGCGTTTCCATGTACTGCCGTGCCGTCGCATCCGTGACGTCATCCGAATTCAGGAAGACCGTACCGGAGATCGCGGCCGCATTGACGCGCGACTGCGCGCCTTCCATCGATCCGCCTTTGGTTAAGTGCATATAGTCCGGATCGGTATAATGGTAGATCGTTCCGTTCTGCCACCAGCCGTATGTGAGATTGTTCAGCTGGTATTCCGTGCTGCCGATGCTGCCGTCGATATCGCAGGAGATGCGGCGGCTGTGCGCATATTGGCTAGGGAACAGCGGCGCGATGGAAGCGCTGATGAACATGGAGCCGTCCAGCACTTCATTCACGTAAGCCATCCCTTGGTTATAGGCCTGGATGCCGGTTTGAACGTTGGCATCATAATGCTTGCCTTCCATTGCCCCATGGCTCAGAAAATCGATTTTGATATATTCAAAGCCCTTGCTCTTGAACTTATTCATGTAATAATCGATCCGCTGCTTCACGCCCGGATGCGTCGGATCCACGGCATAAGCGCCGTCCAGCGTCGGCAGGACGTTGCCGTCCCAATCGCGCAGCACGATATCGCCGTATTTATATTTGCCGCTCGTCCCTTCGACTTCCTGCTCCATATTGTTGCCCCAGTACACGAACGGCGAATAGTAGATGCCGGCCTTCTGTCCATTGCTGTGAATGAGCTGAACCAGATCCGTCAGCTGCTGATCCGTCATGTTATCCCAATAGGAATCGAGATTGATGTAGATATGGCCTTCATTGTTGAAGGAATGGTTCTGAATATGGTCTTTAACATAATTCGAGACCGAAACCGCCTTGTCAAAGCTTAAATCGCTGGCATACGCTCCCCAGCTGTTCCAGCCGACCGGAACGCCTTCAGGAATGTCTTCGCCAAAGGCCAACGGAGGCTGGATCGCTGCATTCACCTGGCCAAACGCCTCCATCCCGGTCCGGTAGTCCTCGAAAAATCCGACCATGATTTTCGGCGAAGCAATTTGCTTGCCCGTTACTTTTCCATGCGGGATCGTGTCCCACGTAGAGGTGGATGACGTAAATCCACCATATACGCGCAGTTTGTTCAATTTGTCATTCGAGCCGCTCCAATAGATGCCGGTCTTCCACGTGTCATGCGTCACCGATCCGATGACGAGACCGTTCCGGCTCGTATTGTCATAGATGGCCGTCAGCTCCGAGCTGACATACAGCCCGTTGTTGAGGCCGGTATTCATCGACTTCGCTTGGTATCTGGACCAAGCATCATTGTCGAAAGGAACGACGAGGACCCGGTTAGCGTCATAGCTGCCGATGTCGATGCCGCCTCTCGCTTCCATCGCGATGGGTGCTATGTTCCCCGTAGAAATTGCGGAATGATGGGAAGCGACCGTTTCCGTAAGCAGATACGGCCCGTCTTCATAGACGTAATAGATTTGGCTGAGCGATGGCATTCCCCCATCCTCATTCACGACCGTCACCTTGATGCCCTTGCCGGTGGCATCCTGGAATGGGACCACTTGATTTTTATAGAATTTATGATGTTTATAATCTGTACTTGCAACCATCCGGTCGAGCTGGATCTCGCTGTATAACCCCTTGGCAACCGGTTTGCCGTTCCAATTGTATTGCGACAATCCGGTCGAGGTGTTGTACAGCAGCTCATACGTCGGATTGGATACCTTGAAGCCGTTGGCATATTCGGTTAAGGTGATGGAGCCATAGCTCGTGGCTTTCTTTTGTTTGCCTAAATCGCCAATGCTGCCATCCGGGCCTGATCCGTTTTCGCCGGCTGAATCAAAGGTCAGCTCAATCTTGTCAAAATCGGGCGAGTATCCGCCTGCATCATCGAACAGAATCGTGTTGCTGCCCTGATTCAAGTAAATTTGAATCTGGTAGGTGCCGATCGTGTTCCAATCCGCTGTTTTCGGAAAACTGAAATTCTCCTTCTCCGCTCCGTTCACGGAGATCGAAGCCGCGCGGGAATCCCCGGAGATGTAGAACATGTTCATATTGTAGATACCGGCCTTATCGACCTGAATCCCGTTGAACGTCAGCGTGGAACCGCCGTATAGATTGCCGGCTTTTTGCCCGCCTGAACAGAAGCCGCAATCGACCGCTCCTGCATTGCCGGTAAACGTGTTCTGAGATGCCTCGGCCTCGTAGGAAAAGATGCCTCCGGCCGTTTGACTCGGCCGCTGCGGTTCTGCCGAAGCCAAGGAACTTCCTAGCCCAGACACCGCTAACAGAATCGATAAGAAGAGCATGAATGGCTTTTGGAAGAATTTGAACGGATGAATACGCACTGAACCTCTCCTCCTTTTATTGATTTCGAATTAATTTCAAGATTTTCGATTCGGCTGGCGCCAGCTCGACCACAAGCGTGCCTTCCGATTGACCTGCCGTTCCTTCCCACACATCCAGAACCGTATAAGATGCGTGCGCCTCGAGGCCGCAGCGTCCCAAGGAAACCGTCTTCAGCACGGACTCGGCCCCGTCAAAGTTAAACACGGCAATATACGTCGTTCCCGCTTCGCTCGGATGGGTCAGCACAAACGTATCCGCAGCCTGTTTCCCGAGATTCCCCTCTACGGGCACAAAGGTTCTGCCCAGTCTCGCAATCTCGATGATCGCCTCATTTCCCAGCCAGTTCTTGGCGCGCCATGCCGCTTCCTCATGCCGGAAGTCATCGCCCAGCAGCAGCACCGTTCCCGAGATCACGGACGCGGTCAGACGGCTTCGCCCTTCATGGCGGGTCGTCGAATCCTGGTTGAAGCTTTTATAGATCACGGCATGGTCCGGATCGTTAAAACGGTACAGCGTATCGTTCATCCACCACCCGTGCGTCAGCGAGTTCAGCAAATATTCCGTATCCTTGATCGTTCCGAACACATCGCAGGAAATTCTGCGGCTGTGCGCATAGGAATAAGGAAACAGCGGGGCAATCGACAGGTTGATGAAGAACGGTCTGCCGATCCGCTCCGGGGAGAGTTTATCCGTCAGATACGACAATCCGTAATTGTATGCAGCGATCCCCGTCGTAATATCCGGGTCGTAATGCTTGCCTTCCAGAGCCCCGTGAGCCATGAAATCCAGCTTGATATACTCAAATCCCTCGGAGACGAATTTATCCATGAACCAATCGATTCGCGCCAGGTTCCCGGGATGCGTAGGATCAATCGCAAGTCCGCCGTCGACATCCGGCAAAATCTCGCCATCCTGGTCGCGAAGCAGGATATCGCTATAGGTGTACTTCCCATCGGTGCCCTCCACGGGGCTGCCGAACCCAGCCGGACTTCCCCAAAACGCAAACGGTGTCCAGTATGTACCGGGTTTGTGCCCGTTCTCGCGGACCCTTTTCAAGGCATCCTCCATCTCGGCAGGCGTCAGGCGATCCCAGAACGCATCGAAATTCATGTACAGGGTATCCTCGTTGTGAAAGCCCTGCGGCTGAACCTCCCGCTTCAGAAAATCGCTCGTCGCCACATAGAGATCGTAATCCAGTGTGCTCATGGCGGCCGACCAGCTGTTCCAGCCGATCGGGACGCCGCCGTCCCAGCTCAGAGCAGGCGCTATCTTCGCATTCGCTTCCCCATACGCTTCGAGTCCTGTCCGGTAATCGTCGTAATCCCCTACCATAACCAGCGGCGATGCGACGCGAGTTCCTCTTACGTAGCCATGCGGCTGGGAATCTCGGGTCATGATGTCGGCCGCGCCAGCGTACAGTTCCAGTTCATCCAGCTTGCCAGCGGTTTCCCCTTTCACGCGAATGCCGGTCTTCCACACGTCATGACTGATCGATCCCAGGATCAATCCATTGCGGCTATCCAGCTGGAACAAGGCCGTCACTTCGTAGCTTTCCGTCTCCAGCGGGGCCGTCTCCGTCAGGTAGCGCACCCATTTGTCATTGTCATACGGCACGCGCAGCACATGCAGCGCTTCTCCCGGAACCGTCTCGCTCCCTCTCGATACGCTATCGGTTTTCACCACCGCGATGCGGTTTACCTTTAAGTCCTCTTGACCGACAATGACGACTCTTGTGATGAAAGATGAAGTTCCCTCATAGACGTAAAAATGCTGTTCCAGGCCTGGGAGCAGATCGGATTCATGCTTAATCACGGCATGGATTCCCGTACCGAACGGATCTTGGATCTTCTCCGGCTGTCCCATCATATAGTGGCGGTCGTAATGTCCCGTATGGTATTCCCGGCCCTGCCATCGAAAGCCGCTTCGTACTTCTTGCAGAGCGAATCCCCTGCTGCCTGCGTAGGCGTAACCGCCTTTTTCCAAATCCACCTCAATGGCCACCAGGCCATTCGCCAAGCGAATGTGAGTTTCTGCATTCACCCCCACGTTCACCGCCGTATCGCTGCTTCCTAACATCTGTGGATTGCCTCCTTCTGCGTGCATCTATGCTGCATTCAGGCCGTTATCGCATCAAGCGCCTTTTACAGCTTGCTACCATTATAGAAGCGAGGGTAAAGCGCTTACTATACAACGATCTTCCGATCCATATCGGGATATAACGCATCTGGAGCGACCCATTTGTTAAAATGCAATATGGCCACTTTCCGCCGATTGCTGACAATAACCCGTTCAGAAAAAAAAGGTTATCGCAGGGCGACTTAGCACCCCGGATAACCTGTTTCCGTATGGATTTTGATAGAGAGAACATCAAATTGCATTCCAATCACGCGCCGAAGCAGAGAACAGTTATGGATTCTCTGCATAAAAATCATAACTGACCTGCCATGCGAACTTCTCTCCTTGCTTTAGTTCCGGTGTCGTCCCTTTGATCTGCAAGAAATAGGTCTTGCCATATTCCTGCGTGAAGATGACAGGCATATGGTCAGCGAGATTTGCCAAAGCTCCTAGCCCATATTGTCGATCCAGTCTTACACGCAGTTTGTGCTGGAACCCACCCTGATCGCTAGAGCTAAGTAGATAGCTGTCGACTTTCGGTTTCACGGCTTTCGCGCCCGAATCGCTATATATATTCGCAGGGCTTGAAGCAACTTCCTGATCGCCTGCGAAGTAGCGAACCGTTTCGTTCCATGCGCCATTCACCGACTGAAGTCCGTAATACGTATCGAACGTGATGTCTTCCAGCGCCTCGATTTCATTATGGACCTGTATATGGCCGTTCGAGATCTCGTACGTAACGGTCTCCTTAAGCACAGGTCTTCCGGAACCATCCGCCTCTTTCGTGTTATAGGCTTGGATCAGATTGACCACTTCGATCTTCGTATAAACGCTCGCCGTCACGGTGCCGTCAGCTACTTCCACACCGTCCGCCCAAACGCGGAACGAATCCGTCGTTCCCGTAGGCGAACTGGTGCTGCCGCCATCATAGTTGTGGTTGCCTCCCGTGAAATCCCAAGCATTTCCGTTTCCGTTCGCATTCGCTCTAACCACGTAGGGCCCAATCCAGTCCGATACATCCGCCTGAAGAAGCGTCGATGGACGAGACATATCCGGATTCACAGTCGTTCCCGTATTCTCGGCCAGTCGCCACTCCTTAAGACCTTCCAGCTTATTCGCACCAAAACGGTCGAATACGATCCACATATCGCTTTGGTCATTGTATTTGTGAGCAATCGTAATTTCGGTGCCGCATTTCACGACTTATTGCGTCGCATCCGAAGCCACGGGACCTTCCGGCTGTTTAGAGCAAGGTTTTGGCTTCGCATACGTCCCTTTCACGAACTGAACCATGAGGTCGTAATTCTGACGAACCATCGGGTCCGTACTCTTGGCACTGCGGAGTAATGAAGCCGTACGGCCTTGATCGAATGCCAACAATGCTTGACTCATATAGCCATAGTCAATGCCTCCGTTCAGCAAATCGACGTATCGTGCCTGCTTATCAGTGTCGGTATTGATCTGTTCATCGAACTCCAGCTCGATTCCCATCTGATATTGCTTCGCTAAGACCGCGGCATCCTCTACTCGCTGCGGAATAGCGGAAGCGTAAGCGCCCGACTCTAGCAGCGCGGCGTCAAACCCCAAATACCTCTAATCATAATTCCGGTTGCCTTGGAAGCTTGGAATCCAGTAGAAGTTCATATCCTGCTTATGCACTTGCTTACTCGTTGCCTGGATTACATTCGTTTCGTTCAGATCGGTCATGCTAATGCCTTTGCCGCCCCAATAGATGCCGTTCAGCTTCAGATTTGAGTACTTCTCTTCCTTCCAACGCTGCTTGAGCTGCTGAATCCACCAGGTAACCGCCTTTTGCTTATTGGCGGAAGCCGCTTCGGCGCCAATGGCGGTGGAATTAAAATTCTCAGTCACACCATCGCCATCCACATCGCCGAAATCCGTCACGGTATCACCCGGGTTCGGCATCATCAACACGACGTTCACCTTATGACCCCGTTCTCCCAGTTTCCTGCCCGCTTCGGTCACCGCTTCGTTCAACTGCTGCAGATCGCCCTGATCCGCGAACATCTGGTCTAAATAACCCTTCCAATCGCCGAAGGTAGCAGTTCCTTTCGTGAAATCCTGTCCACTCGGTGACAACACGCTGTGGAACAGCACCCCCTCGAACAACCAATCCTCCGGTTCACCTTGTTCATTCACGTAACTGACGTAAGGGATTAGGTTATCTTTCGTCCACCTATCAGCCCCACTCGGACCATTCTCGTTATTCAATAGCACGAGATTACGCATTCCGCCTGTTGCTTTCCCAGGTTCGTGATATGCAAGCCGATCCGCAGATACCTGCTTGGCTTTGTTCAATTTGCCATCCGTCCCCCAGATCTCGATCTCATCCAAAAACACGAACACATCGGTGGTAAATGTAACTTTGACATATTGGGCATAGGCCATTGTCGCATTGGGGTGATGCTGAACCAACCCATCCTCGCTGCCGTCCCAGATATAGTTTTGAGCGCCTGCCGGAACTTCTGCCCATCTCACTTCACGGCTAGGGATGTGCGCGAGGGTTCCCCACTGCGAGCCATCGTTGGACGCATACATGGACACCGTGTTCGGATAGGCAATTCCGACCGAAGAATCTTGGAGGAAATGCGCTTGAATCCGAGCGATCGATTTCTTCTCCCCTAGGTCGAAGATGACGCTGCGCGTGGACTTGCGGAGATGTCCTGTCCATGCCGGATCCGTGAAGAGCGTCGAACCGTACTTCCCGTCCGTTAACTTATTCCCCGCATCCCCATAGCTTGGTTCCGGCTGCTCCGACCATGTGTACCCGATACCTGCAGCGAGGTTTCGCAATTCAGGCTGGTCTTTGGCCGCCTCGGCTGTCGGCAGCCATAACAGTACTATCCATATTGCAATAACTGCGGCAATCCCTTGCCTTCTGTTTCGTTTCATTCATTTCCCTCCCGACTTGGATACTGGTTCATGAATGCGGTTTCATATGTGACTTGGTAATACTGTGCCATACATAGCGTAATTCCCACCATCAGCCATTTGAACCAAATGGAAATTTTGGATTGCCGTCGAATCGTGTGGTTTTATGTGCATGATTGCGGATTAAAAAAGGACACCTGCTATAGGCGCCCTTCGTCAGACCTATTCATACCTAAAGTTACCTAGCCGTTATTCTTGACATAAGAAGACCAACCTTGCGGAATGACCCACGATAGCCACTGATCTAAAGCATTGCTAACTCATCGAAAGATCACGCCAATCACCTTCGCCACGACCACGCACTCCATGACGAAGATCAGTAAACAACAAAAATAGAAAACGGACAGCTTGAGCTCCCCGAACTGATCCTTCCAAAAACGTCTGCGGAACAAGGAGATAATATCCGGCGTTAACGAATACTTCACCGACTGCTTCAGATCATCCACGTCATCGAATATCCGTCTAAAGATCCACTTATAGATCGGAATATTCAGGATGAACAACGCGACATAGATTAGAAGCTCCACGTGGCCGCGTCACCTCCTAGTTAAACATGCTTCCACCAGACCCCCGCGCACTCCGGCACCGTTGACCATTGGTTCGCTATGATCTTGTCCGTTAACTCTTCACCGAAAAAGAAGCCTGTGTTTAGCAATGCCTCCTCTACCGTATCAAAAACATAATCGGTCCGAATCCACTGATGGCTGAACCCGTATTGCTGCTCCAATTGAGCGTAATAACCGGTTAGGAAGTCGGGAGGATTCGGCGTCTCCGTTCCGGTTCCCATCGTTTCCAGTATCAAGATCGTCCCCCCGGGTCTCAAAACTCGATGCAGCTCCGACATCACAAGTTCAAGATTCTCACGCCATTCCTCGTGGCTGGAATCGGCCAGATAACTAATGCTCCAGCCCGATACAATCAGATCTACACTCGATGAAGCAACCGGGAGATTGCGATGATCAGCAACCATGGTGGTCCAATTGCGAGCATCTAAAGCTTCAGAGCATTTATCGTCCAAAATATCAAGCATGGGTTGCGATATGTCGGTACAGATCAATGATCTAGCGTCGGCGGCAAGCAGCATGGATAATCGGCCTGATCCTGCCCCCAAATCAAGGACATCCAGTCCTTCGTACGGTTTGACCCTGTGGATAAGTCCAGATAAAACAGGCTGTCTGCTAACCATGGCCTCATAGGCTTGAGCCTGCTTGTCGTAAATTTCATCAATAGACACAATTTGTCCCCCTATCCAGCCCGCTTACGGAATTAATTCTCCGCGGATGTTCCTTGTCTTCTGTTCATGATGTGCTGTATCAGTTTGTACATGAAGCACAGCAGCAGCGAGAAGGCAATCATCATGAAATACGTGTTCCAATTGAAAAATTGATTGTTCATATGTATCGAAAGGAGTCCGCCGGACGTTATCGATTCGATGTGATCCCAGTCCGTTTGGCCCCACCTCAATTGGAAAGCCTCGGCTAGGATTTCTCTATAGATTTCGAGTCGATGAAGCTGATATGCATAACCCGCTGTGATATAGCCAGCCAGAGCTAAGATCACGAGGCTTAACCAGCTGAGAGGCATCTTCAGGTCTTTAAAAATACGAATCCATTGATAGACCAACATAAGAAAAAGAATGCTTAAAGGGATGAGCAGCAGGATGGCAGGATTGCCGTTTCCGGAGCTGCTGCCAGGTCGAGGCGTCATCATATTGCCGAATAGAACCACGCCTAGCAAGGCAAGCGCAATGATGATTAAAGCGGCAAAACGTCTCATTTTCATATCGGCACACCTCGCTCAAGCTTCCTTGCAAAAGCCTATAATCTCTTCATGAACGAGCTCCGGCATCTCATGGTTAATGGCGTGACCCGCCCCGTTAACGATGCGGTAGCGCATCCCGTTCGTCTCCAATCTGGCAACCGCTTTCGGATAATGACTAAGCAAATCCCGCTCGCCAATAACGAACATGGACTTGCTGCGAATAGCCTGAATGTCGGCAGGCGAATGGATCGTAATCGCATGCTTCATCATGGAGCGATTGTTGAAGTACTTCAGCAAGTAGAACCAGTGCTGCATAAGCTCCGGGTTGTTCTCAAATGCATCTGCATGGGTACCGCACAGCTTACGAAGCAATGAACGCACATTCCGTTCCGAAGGGAATAAGGCTTCCGGCAGAAAAGCCCGCATCATTTTGCTCATCACTTCAAACTGGCTTCCGGCAATGCTTCCAGCCAAACATACAATCTTGTTCACACGATCCGGTCTGACGATGGCGTAATGATAGGCCAGATAAGCTCCGTAGGATACGCCCGCGATATAGACAGCGTCCACGTTCATTGCCTCAAGGACCTCGTCCAACCATGTTGCCTGATTGAATTCGCGAGCATACTTGTCGTTCGGCTCGCTCTTCCCGGACCCTCCGATATTATCCACCGCGATGATATGAAAGTTACGGGATAGCTCCTCCACGTTATATATCCACATCATGGCGACGTTATCGCCCGTTCCATGCAGTAGCAGCAGCGGAGGAAGATCCGAAGAACCTACTGTTATAACGTGGGTCATACCGTAGGAAGTAGAAATATTATGCTGCTCATACGGTACCGTCCACGCTGACAGCAGGCGGTCGTAGGATGCATAGACGAGCTTTTGTCCATGATTGCTTTTGAATCGCTTCAATACCTGCACCTCCAATGACATAAACTTTATCTTATGCACTTGCCTTCATGGTGTTCGGCATAGATAGGAATCAATTGTTCCAGCTTACGTATGGTCCTATATGGCTTCACGTCCAAAGAGTCGTCCCATCTCCCGTCTCTTGTATACCAGATGGCTTTGATACCGCATTGTGCGGCCCCGATTACATCGTTATGCGGATGGTCTCCGACGTACCATGTCTCTGATGGCATCGCGTGAAGTCGGCTCAGAGCTCTCGTAAAGATTGCCGGATCCGGCTTTTTGACGCCAGCCTCTTCGGAGATCACGATAGAATCGAAGTATTCGCGAATCCCCAGCTGATGGATCTTGCCCTCTTGGACTTGAACGGTTCCATTGGTGATAATGCCAAGCTTAAGTCCCCAAGTCTTCAACTCGCGCAGGACGGAAACCAGCTGATCCATCGGCTGGATACAACTGGCGATTTCCCCTCTGAAAAATGACAGGTATTCATCCGCCTTCGGGGGATTCACCCACGGAAGCTGCTCGACCAGCATCTCATATACTTCGCGCTTATCCCGATAGCCGTTATGATCCGCTTCCTTGAATCGATTGGCTATCATCATTTGGGCAGCTTCATCGGAGTCGGGAAAGTACCTGGCAATCAATCGCTTGATGAACGTGTTAATCGCTGCCCTTCTGTCCGTTAATGTCTCATCCAGATCGAAGATGATCGATTTTACTGTCATAGGCGCCTGCTTTCTATTAAAAATGGGCTCTCTCTCCATTTCCCTTGATGAAGATAGGTTCCGGATATTTCAAAGCCGTCTGTGGCCGCTGATCCTCCGGATAGAACGCCAGCTCCGCAAACTCGTCATTCTCCGGGTCCAGCTCACCGCTCACAACGCTGCACTCGAACACAATGGTCAGGTACTCCACTTGGTGCCCATTGCTGTATGTATATCGGCGTTCTTTTCCGCCATACACCCCAATGATTCGCTCAGGATTGATATCAAGCCCCGTCTCTTCCTTCGCCTCGCGAATCATCGCCTCCGCCGGCGACTCACCCAGCTCGATGGCACCTGCTACAAGGCCCCATAATTCTTCCTGATGCTTTCTTCCGAACAAAATATCATCCTGATCATTTCGGATAATGCCTGCAACGGACGGCATGAATATCAGCTGATCTCCGATCTTGTCTCTCAAATCTTTATAGTAATCCGACATTCCCATGGCTTTACGCTCCTTTGGTTTTGTTCTTCATGCTGACATGGAAGGCTTGGAATCTACCTTCTTCTGCCTGGATCTCCAGCTCAAATGGGCTCACTCCTTATGTAACTTCACAGTTTCGAGGTTCGCTATGGATCTAATCTGTGCGATATGATGCTGGTTGTGCCATACGAATCGCTGCAAGGCGATGTCCAGGGTAAAGCTGCCGAGCACTTGGGTTCTCATGGTTCTTTTGAAATCCTCGGGATGTAGATCCTTAAGCAGGATAAGAAAACGAAAATGGAGTGTTTCCAGAAGCGAGAGCGAGTTCTCCACGGGAACTTCCGTGTAATCGCTCAGCTCAGCCCATAAATCCTCCCGGTACGAGCTTGCCAGCGGCTCATCCTCGGTCAATGCCCGTTTGAATCGCAAGTAAGCGTTCATGTCGTTATCGGCGAGGTGGTGCACGATTTGCTGAATGCTCCAGCCACCTTCACGGTATGGCATGTGCAGCTGGGAAAGAGGACACTTCATGATGATTTGCCGAAGCGTCGGTACGATTGAAGGGATCTGCTGCATAAACTTCTGTCTGTCCTCCAAAGTTGGCTCCACCAATGGCTCAAAGGAGCCCAGGGGATAACGGATGCTGACCACCACTTCCTTACCTCCTCAATACATCATCGTACCCTTCATATGTTTCTAGTCGCAGATAGATCGAATAAACAATACACCGGATAATACGGAAAGCAGCATGTGTATTTCCGGTTTCCCGAACATCTCAATAACAAACAGCCTTCCAAGTCCAAACCACTCGATCCAATAAACACCAGGAATAAAGATGATAACTGTAAGTATAGCAGCGGGCAATAACAGCCACCTTAATCGAACTTGCCCCTGAATTAAACTACCCAGTGCTCTCCACTCTATTAAAACTCCGAACAGGAATCCGTATAAACTCATCTTTAATAACGAGAATTGCTGGGGAGATAAATCTGTATAGGCCCTTTGAATTTCATTATGAGTTTCTGTCATCAGGTAGAGCAGCATGACCATACCGATCACAACAAATCCGCCAAAAGCCATTTTTTTAGGTTGGATCATCCCTCTTTCGCTCCTTTATTCGAAAAAATAATACGAAATATCCGCTAAGAATTATGATTATGCGATGCCCCCGAAGTTAGAAGCGTTAAGACGGATGAAACAGCGCAAGCGGGTGCTGTACGCCTTTTTCGAGGCTCTCCACAATCCGCCTCATAACTTCGGCATCCCGGAATATCATGCTGTCATCCGCGAAGATATCAGGCAGCGTGACCCAGCGGCAATCCTTGATCTCGTCAGCTCCCAACTCAAGCGATCCCCCCGTCACGATTCCGGTAAAATGAAACATGACGATATGGTAATTCAAACTGCTGATGAACTGATAAACCCCTGTTGTGCCCGTCAGTTGTACTTCATACCCTGTTTCTTCCTTCACTTCTCTAATAGCCGCCTCAAACATCGTTTCCCCAGGCTCGATGCGCCCTCCCGGGAAGTTCCAGGTATCCCGAACCGAAGGTTTATTTTCTTGGATAATAAACACTTGATCTCCCTGTACGAGGGTAACGCTGACCACAAGCACGATCCCATTTTCCGTCATATCCACAATCCTTTGCACATGATCTACATAAACAGAACCCGCCTTTGGCGTTAACCACGAGGAGGGTTCTTGGATGAAATATCTGGTAACTCCCCTTATTCTACCGTTAACGCACATAACACGCAATCGAACGACGTTGTTGAGCCTTCAACTCGAATGCCTCTCCTTCCCAAGCATTTGGCCCACCGCTGCTAGAAGTCTTTTTTAAAGATAGAGTCACGCGTCGGGTCAAGCTAATAAGGCAGAGAGTATATTATTGAATACTGAATGCTCCAGAACATCGCCCCATGATCATGATGTCAAATTCTCCGGTTACCCTTCTGAATGCCAGTATTGCAAGAAGCAAGCATGTTCTACAGAACATTCCCATCGGAGATTTTTCTACCTATTTATTTTCTTCGAAATAAGGAAACTACGATAAATTGGAGGTTGAGCGATGTCCGGGTATGTAAATATTGATGTCCCGATCGAACTGCTGTTCACGGATCTGATTACGGAGGAAAGAAAAAAAGATATTCCCAACTACACCGATAGCTGGTACGAACATCATAAGCTTTCCGCTGATATGCCGATCATGCGTTTTGATTCGCACAAGAGCCTGTACCGATATTTCATGAACGAACAAGCCAGCCCGTCCAAGTACCTGGATTGGTATAAGAAGATCTTTCTCACCAGGGGAATCGACCCGCCTTTACAGGATGAAGAGGTCCTCTCCTTTAGGAAAAATCAGTATCACATGATGAAGGTGGATCTGTCGTCCAATAGCGCTTTTTTTCACCAAGACCCGCCTTTGGTGAAATTTAATCGCGCAGGAGGTTATTTTAACCTGAGGGACGGACATCACAGGTCGACTTTTTTGTATTGCCAAGGTAAACGGAGCATGAAAGTCAAAATGTCCAGCGAAGATTATATGGACTGGATGAATATCGAAGGGCTGTCAGAGGTTGCCGATTCTTTTCAGAGATATAAACGGAGCCTTATTTATACCCCCATACTGCACCCTTCCTATCTTCATTTGAAGAGCGAGCGCGATCAAGCCTATCCGACAAGACTTGATGTCATTATGGATTTCTTGGGTACACGTTCTCTTCTCGGCACGAAAGTGATCGATATCGGCTGCAATATCGGATATTACGCGCGGCATTTCTCCCGCCAAGGTGCGCACGTGACCGGACTGGAGCCGCTGGCTGAGCATTATGATCTGGCTTTGCGGCTGAATCGGCTGGAAAGGGTGAACTTTGACCTTCTTCCGGACCGCTTCGAATCTTCATCAAGACTTCAGCGGTATGAGATCGGCCTCCTGTTAACCGTTTTTTATCATCATATGGGAGACCAAGATATCCGTAACGCTTTTATGCGGAAAATCAATCAATGCATTACCGATATGCTCTTCTGGGAATCAGGCGGCGAGCCGGAAACGGAAAAAGCGTTGCTGCTGCAAAATACGCATTTCACCCGGTATGTAAAGCTGGCGGCCACATCGGGCACAGGGAAAGTAAGGGAACTCGGTGTATTCTTAAAAACCTGAAATGGGTGGTTACAAAAAACTCGGGAGCCTGTGCTTCTTGAGGCGTTATTTACGTTCATGACGGTATTGAGGTCAAAGGGGCCTGCAGGACAATGGCCTTCTTGGCCTCATTCTTGTTCCCTACCACTGCGGAGCCGGAAACAACCGGAGAGGCGGAGCTAGGTTTACATATTACAAACAGCCTGATGGACTTCCATGGATCAACCCGCGAGGGATCACAGGTGGCTTTCCAAAGAATAACCAAAACAACAGCAAAAACCTAAAAAAATGTAAATACGCAGCCCGCTAAAAATACGATATGATATGGGCAAATCAGGAAGGGAGGACAAGTGACCTGCTTAGCATCCATTAGGAATATATTCTTGCACATGACAAAGGAGGAATTTTTATGAGAATCCCCAAAATCACCAGCCTGTTCATGATGCTTACATTTCTGACGACGGCATCGCTATCCGCTTCCGGCGAAATGGGAAGCACCGCGGAAGCATCGTCGGGTCCTTTAAAGGTTATGAGCTTCAACCTGCGGTATGCCGCCAATGACAGTCAGCCATGGGAGAAACGCCGCCCAGTCACCAGAAACCTCATCCTGGAGCATCAACCGGACGTCATTGGAACGCAGGAAGGACTTCACCGGCAAATCGTGGATCTGGAGAATGATCTGCCGGGATATGATCGGATCGGAGTCGGACGTGAAGGCGGGAGCCTAGGGGAATATATGGCGATTTTTTATAATACGGAACGGCTGAGGCCACTGGAGCAGTCTCACTTTTGGCTGTCCGATACGCCCCAGACGATCAGCTCGGCCAGCTGGGGCAACCAAATTCCGCGGATGGCAACCTGGGTTCGCTTTCAGGATCTTCGAAACGGCAAAACCTTCTATATGGTGAACACGCATCTGGATCATCAATCCGAGGTTTCCCGGCAGAAGAGTGCGGCACTTATCGTTGATAAGATGAAGGCATTTGACCCGGATATCCCCGTTGTAATCACCGGCGATTTCAACACGCTTCCGGGGAGCGATACGTATTCGATTTTTACAAGCAACGGGTTGTCGGATGCGCATGTCACGGCCAAGAAGCGAACCAACGATGATCTGGGAACCTTCCATAACTACAAGGACCCTACGGGCGGCGGCAGCGGAAACCGGATCGACTGGATTCTGCACGGCCAAGGTTGGAATGTCCTGCACAGCGAGATTATCAACTACAAGGAAGACGACCAATACCCTAGCGATCATTATCCCGTCATGATGGAGGGCACCCTGCAACAATCCAACAAAACCACCGGAGAAACGGTGCCCAAGCAGCCCTTGACCACGGCTCTGCATATCACCGAAGTGGTCGCCAACTCGAACGAGCAAGGGAATTACAATTATGTGGAGATCTATAACCCCACGAACCGGGAAATCGACCTGGAAGGGTATCAAATCTACTATTATTACGACCCTGCCCTTCCGTTCGACAAATCCAAGTCCAACCGCTGGACCATTACGAAGGATCGCTACAGCACCAACACCCTTATCGGCCCGAATGAAACCAAGGTGGTCTGGATCAAGAAGCAGCCTTGCTGTTATGACCTGAGCTTGGAGCAGTTCCTTGCCAACTATCATGCCGATGGGGATGAGCTCTTACCGTCTCAGATGCTTGCCGTCTTCACGCCGGGCAACAATCAGGGCCTGAACGGAACCTCCACCAGCGGACGTTCCTTGGGTATTTCATCGCCATCCGGCACGCATCTCGTAGGGGTCCAGTTTAATAACGGACAGCTGGATGCCGGTGTGAACGAATCGATCACCTATCAGGAGCCTGCGCCGCTGATGAGCATTATGCAGAAAAAAGACACATTTCAGCGCCCTTCCCCTGGTCAGCCGTAAGCTTCATACTCCAAAAAAACAGATAAACCTTCCACATGCCATGACTCAGGCTCATGGTGCGTGGAAGGTTTTTTAGGTATTCACCCTCAGAAATCTAGTTCTATGTAATTAATTTCATCTTTTCATGTCATATAACATAACATAAATATTGTTAAACTTATCCTTCTCCATGTATAATGCTGCTAGATTGATAATATGCACAGGATATGGGGGAGATAATATGTCATCAAGGAAAAGAAATAATCGCTTTCATTCCATCACCGCAGCTTTATGTACGATTTCCTTGTTCGCCGCTGTACCCGCGCAAGCCGCTGCCCTCGATTCGTTTCCCATCCTGCAATCCACCAGCAATGAGCAACTCGGAGCCGATTATTATGTCCCCAGCACCGTAGAGAATATCAGTTGGGGGCATCTACCGAATCGGGACAGCAAATCCATCATGACCGTCACCTCCGGCAGCACCGTCACGTTTGATACGATATCCCATGAAGGCATCCTTGAAGACCAGGGAAGGGATCCGGAGAAGTACTTTGCTTCCTTCGGCATCCGGCCGGATCAAGTGCTAGATGACGCTAAAGCGGTTGCTGCCTCTGAGCTGCAGCATGATTTTGACAACGATGGACCGCATGTCGTAACGGGACCGATCGGAATCCAGGGAGCAGAACCTGGAGACGTGTTGAAGGTCGAGGTTCTTTCTCTCACCCCCCGGGTTCCCTACGGCGTCATATCCAACCGGCATTATAAGGGTGCCCTTCCCGGCGAATATCCCGAGAATGAAGGGCGCAAGGAAGGAGCAAGCGCAGCAAATCCGGAGTTATACCAAAATATTTCCAAATTCACGCCGGTAGAAGAAATCAACGGTAAACTCTATGGCGTGCTTCCCGTTGAACAGGGCGGGCATGTCCGCTTCCCGCTCAAGCCTTTTATGGGACTTATGGGCGTCGCACCGGATACCAGTGAAAAAGTTAGCAGCGTCCCGCCGATCGAAACCGGAGGCAATATCGATATCAATGAGCTTGGCGTCGGATCTACACTGTATCTTCCGATTCAGGTAAAAGGCGGGCTCTTCTATACCGGCGATCCTCATTTTGCACAGGGAGACGGCGAGGTTGCCTTGACCGCAATGGAGGCCTCCCTTCGCGGTACCTTCCGGTTGACGGTGCTGAAAGCTGGCGATCCATCCTTGCCGCGTGCAGAGCTCAAGCAGCCTTTTGCCGAAACGGAGGATTACTGGATTCCCGTCGGTCTCGACCCCGATCTGGATGAGGCCATGAAGGAAGCGGTGCGCGAAGCCCTTGGCTTCTTGAATGAGAAGCTGGGCATGGATCGCGCAACGGCCTACGCCTACATGAGTGCGGCTACGGACTACGAGGTCTCCCAAGTAGTGGACAAAACCAAAGGTATACATGCGCTGATTCATAAGCGGCATTTTATCAACAATCTTAAGCTGTCGATCGCCATCAACGGCTCGGCACTAGGCTCCTCCATCATCGGGGATGAGTTCTATGTTCCCCTCCGTCCGCTCGCTGAAGGTTTGGGATATGAAGTGGAGTGGGACCCTAAACGGCATGCGGCCTTAGCAACCGCCCCGGGCAAAAACTTAACCGTCCCGATCGGACAGTCAATCTATGAAATGGATGGCAAGGCGGTGTACAACAGCGAAGCGGCCATCATGAAGAATGGCATAACCATGATTCCCATCAAAACAATCCCTGCTCTGTTCGGAGCCCATGTGAACTGGACCACCAGCGGGAATGTGCTGAAAGCCAGCGTAACGCCTTCCCTGAATTAATCTTGTGCACTTGTCTATATAATTGTACCGAAAAAAGGCCCCTTTAGCTGGAAACGCCATCTAAGGGGGCTCGTTCATTAGATCGATGTGGTTTTATATTGAACCGTCAAACACTGCTTGGCGATATAAAAAATTTGACCCATATGCTCCGAATAATGCGTAGCGCACTGATGCAGGATGTCGAGATTGCTCCGTTCTTTTCCCCGGACCGATTGAACCCCTTCAAAGTCCTGACTCGACATGGATTTTACCGTATCGATCAGGAACTGGAACCGATTCTTCACAATCTGGATCAGATCATCCCGGCTGACAAATACCTGGGTCAACTCCTGCTCCCGGTTTCGCGGGGCAACGTCTTGTTGCAATATCCCTTTTGTGACCCGTTCTTGAATGTTGCCTTCGATGTGCCTGATCAACGTAGATATGCTCAGACTGGAATGATTGGGCCGCCAATTCACTTGCTCATCGTTTAACTGCACCAACGCTTTCAAGATACGGCTGCGGATGTTTTCAAATTTGTCCTCCAGCCACTTCCGGTTGAACTCATGATCCATATCGCACACTCCTTATTCGGTATGATAAAAGATCCTTGATTCACGCCTTCATCGCTTTCCAGATATATTTGTGCTCGCGAACTCCAAGCTGGCCGTCGATCTGGTTCTCCCGTATCCTGGCCTCGAGCTCACCCTTCATTTCCGGTAAAGTATAATCGGGATTGCCTGGCGTATCCGACAGGTTTAATGCAAATTCGTGGGCATTCGGGAAGTACATAATCGCTTCATTATACTCTTCAATCTCGACATTCATGTAGCCATTCTCCGACAATCGCCTTCGAACGTGAGTCACATCGGTATGTATCCCGAAGATGGTGCCGCCTGAAGCTAATATCCTGGGATGTCCCAGGATGGAGGTAGGTCCTCTGCGGTCATAGATAAGGTCGAATTGCCCGTCTTGAAAAGGCATCTGTGTCTTCGTCGTGGCAAACACGAATTCCACATTCCGGGTTCCGCTGCTCTCGAGCAAGGATTGGGAGATTCGAATCATCTCCGCGGAATTGTCAAAGCCAATGATTTTCTCAGCATGTCTGGACATCCGAAGCGTGAACTCACCATGCCCGCAGCCTGCGTCCAGCACGGAATGATACTGCGGCAGCATCTCCACCAGCCGCTCCTCAAACACTTCTTCCGCCGATCTTCCGACTACGGTACACACCGCTCTTCCTCTATAACCGCCATTCCTGCGCGCGATCATGTCATACCAGTCGATTCCCATGCGTTCCCCCCTCCGTGATAGGCTGTACTGCATTCACAATCCAAGATGGCACAACCCTGTCGTTACATGATCTTGTGCATGCCAACAGGTACCGAATCAACGAATCAACCGCTATTGCTAATGTCTTAAAATATTACCATTTTGTTCCGCAATGTCAACGGTTACATTTAAATTACCCGTCGAAAATCATCCACTTTCAATCGATTTCCCCGGCATTCGTCTTCGCGTCCAATACGCTTCGGATCAAAAACAATGCAAACCGACTCTTTTTTTCAATAGGTAAGGAGGACTAAAAAAGCATTGCTATTGTCATAATTTGTCGTCTACAATGGAGGAATATTCATCCAATCTATCGATACATACAGGAGGATTTCATGTTTTTAAAAAGGTGGCGTCAATTATTATCTTTAACCCTTATTTTATCGTTTTGCATGACATCCGTGGCAAGTGCGGCGGAATCTGGTCAAGCCAAGTATGCATGGGCTAATGAGTCCATTGACTTCCTTAGATCCCATGGAGTTTTTGAGAACATGGAGTATCGGACAAAAACGTTAGGCAGGATGGTGACCAAAGCCGATCTTACCCTTATGGTTCACCGGCTGTTTACCGATTTTCGAGTCGATGCTGATAAGAAGTTCAACATTCCCGGCGTCCCTAACGGGCACCCATCCTACCAGATTTTTAAGGATGTTTACGGCAGCATACCTTCGGCGCCGAACGGATTAATCGGAGCCGCAGACAGAATCAATTACGACGATGAAACCTTCAAGTATATACCGGAGAAAGTGTTAACACGCTGGGACTTGTTGATTACGCTGAATGCACTGTTCGATGATATTGGTTATTCCTTGGAGTTATCGGACGGTGAGGATATCGCGAGATTGCGGGCGATTAAAGACCTGCCCAAAAGATATTTCAATTCCTACAAGGATTATGACAAATGGAAGTATGCCTATCAGCCACTGGCACCCGAAATCGGATTGATGCAAGACAAAAAATACGGGCCTTCCTTAGCCTCCGATCTGGATTACGTCAAAGCCTATGCACTGCTCGGCTTTGCCGAGGCCGGCATCATGAAACCCGACGCCAAAGGCTATTTTCGCCCGAATCAAAAGGTAACGTTAGCCGAAACGGCGGTCGTCCTGCATCGAATTTACGACTATTTTGATGGCGGCAGCTATGTCCGGGAACCATCGCCGGATGATCTCATTCCGAATGGCACAAGAAACTTTATCTATGCGGGTTCCCCATCAGGACACGGACAAAGTCCGGTTTATGACTTTGCTTTGGTGAATTCCGATGTCCTGCCGGAATTCTATCTGGCCTTGAAGGCTTCGGAGAAAATCGACCTGCAGATCAACGTGAACGGGGAGCCATCCTATTATACTTACGAGCAGTTGAGCAACCCTAAGCAGCCTGTTCGAATCCCCTTGAATGGCGCATACTATGCGGAATTCATCCCCATTATCCGAAGCAAGGGTCAAAAAGCAACCGGCGAAAATAACAACATTGAAGTTATGTATTATTACGCTGATACGTTCCAGGACTTTACCCAAGCCGTATGGTATGAACCCAATCTCCAATTAAAATGACACAAGGGAGTGCATAACTGTTGCATACAGTATGCACTCCCTTTTTTGTCATACAATGCTTGTCGTCCCATCACGCTTTTTTCGAACACCACTAAGTTGATGTCTCAGAGCCCCAGCTTCGCTACGGATTCACCACCCGACCACGGCATAACGCCGATTTCCTCAAAACCCGCTCTGATGTACAACTGTCTGGCCCGTTCGTTCTTCGGATCAAAACTTAGCATAAGGACATCTGTCCGGTCATGCTTGTTTCGGATTTCTTCAACGATGTATCGCAAAGCCTCTTTCCCGTAGCCCTTTCCTTGGAAATTCCCGTCGATCATGAAACGGTAAATCCAATAGTTGCCGTCATCGGCGTCCAAGCCATATAACGCGAACCCGACCATCGTCTGATCATCATAAATGGCCATCGCTTCAAATTGTTCGAGAAATTGATACTGGGCAATCGAATACAGATTGGAGGCAATGAAGCCTTCTTGCTCCGGTTTCGCTTTCAGTTTAATGCATTCGGTCCAATTATCCTTATTTACGGGCTGCAGTCTAATCATGTCAAGCTCCTTCGAATCGTTGTTGATGTCACACTGGTTTACGCCAAATGTTTAATAAAATAATATTGCTGATGACCCCTTGGAGCATCGTCCATGCGAGTTATCTCTTGAAATCCATGTTTACGGTAGAATGCCGGCGCCTGAAAGCTGAAGGTATTGAGCTTGATGAAGGTGCATTGCTTTTCTTTTGCGATCGTCTCAATCTCTTGTAGTAATCTTGAGCCATATCCCCGCCCTCGAAATCGATCATCGATCCACAGAATATCGACCTCAATCCAATTCCAGCAAAATACACTGTTGATGCCGCCTGCGATCCCTCCATGCTCTTCTTTTATATGTAAGTTGATCTCCTCGTAATTCTGCTGCAAATCTTCTGCGATAAACCGTGCATTAAATTGAATCAGGTTCGTCCGTACCGCAAGCGCTTCTTCCGGGCTGCTACGATTGATGTTGATTTGCGACAATGGGTCACTCCCCCTTCTCTTAAGCTCTTGCTTGGATTGAACATTCAGCTTCATAACTTCCTCATCGCCGAACCAGTTCCCCGTTTCAACAAAACCTAGATTGCTGTACAAATTTTTCGCTGTCCGGTTATCCTTATGCACGGTCAGGCGTATTTCCTCGCATTGCGGAAATTGGCTTTGGATCCATGTAATCATCTGGAGTAAAGCTGCTTTGCCATATCCCTTACCCTGTTCCCCCGCATCTATTAAAAAGCCGTTAATCCAATACATATCGGATGAATTCATCACATAGGCATGCATGATAAATCCAACCATTCGGTTCCCCACGTATATCGCAAAGGGAAGGTATTCGACTTCATCACCGTCCGGTTTGATGTAGATCTTGGCGAGAGATACGGCTACCGCCGGTACAAACCCCTGCTGTTGGACCGAAACCTGCATTGCCAATGCTTCTTCCCAGTTCTTTCGGTCAACCGGCTTCAACTCCATGTCCATATCATGGCCCCCCCAAGCGAGCATGCATTAACCCAAATAATACCATATAAAGAAACCCTATTTCCGGGATTAAACGACTTTAGATAAACTTTTCCTAAATACTTCTAACCTTATCAACTATAATCTTCTATCACGGCGATCCTACCGTTTTTAAACGCAAATACGGACTTTCCCTTCATATGAATCTTCTCCCCGGCCTTCATACCGTTAGGTAGATCCTTAGCGAGGATACCCTCGTAGTCAATCTCAATCTGAAGCTTGCCATCTTCAAACGAATAACCAACGATAGTCTGACAACGGTGGGAGAATAACGACTTGGACCGTTCGGCTATTTCCCGAAATTCCTCAATGCCTTTTGTCTCCACGTCCACCGATCCGCTAGAACTATTTCTGAATTCGATCTCCTCATGCAGAAGAGCTAGCATCCCGTTAATATCAAACGAATTATAGGCTTCTACATACTTCTCAACCATGTCCCTCATTTTCATAGGATTCATACGATTTTTCCCCTTTCGTCCCTTGTTGGGCGTCAACCCTGTTTTTGAAAAACTCCGCCTTTCGCTTTGCACATTTCTCATCAACTGGTCATTTAATATACGGACTCTACTATAGTATAAGAGGTGATTTGAATGGGTCGTATCACTGCTGTTCCTCAACCGGATTTAGTATTAATCAGCTGGTCCAGAAATCCTCTGGTTGCGGGTTCTCCTCGCAGAATTGTTGCTGCCCGCGTCATCGGCAATGCTTCACCTTGCCGGGCTGATTTGACGCCGAATGCATTGCTTAGAACCGCCTTGGCCTGCTTGCAGGATCATGATGTAGGTTTCAAAATCGTATTTCGTCAAAGAACATCCAACATTAGCGGTTACCTGTTATTGCAGCGCAACTAATGAAACGATGGGAGGAGCAGCGTCTTGCTGCTTCTTTTTTATCTACGAGTTTCTAATATGAAAAAGCTCGCAGGCTATTCCGTTCACCCTGCAAGCTTCCTCGTAAGAACCTCTATTTCCTTTTTCATATCTGAAATATATCTCTATCACCTTATAATTATCTCTATCTTTATTTCAATTGGGCAACGCTTACTGCAACCTTCTCCAGCTGCGCTTTGCTTAAGGAATGATCCGGAGAGCTGATCGTCACGAAGCGGTCATTGATCTGAAATCCCAGCATATCCGTGTCATCCGGTGTATACCATTTCGCTTTAACCCCATTGGACAATGTAACCGGTTTGCTGTCATATCCATGAGAGTAGTCTCTTGGAGAGATGTACACCGTCATATGTTTGAAGACCATGTTCACGCCATCTGCCGATGCGCCCGTCTTTTGATACACATCGCCTTTTACCATCTGACTTGGAGCGTACGGTGTTTGGAAACCATCAAATTTGGCGAATGCGCTTTTGATCTCTTTTAGTTGGGCATCGCTGTATTTCACGTTGGTCAGCTCGATCGTCTGACCGTTTCCAGGATTACTTCCGATTAACACCTGGTTATTCTTCGCATCGTATCGCACAGGAACTTCCAGCACATCGGCAATCGCGCGTACCGGCAAGTACGTTGTATTCTGATACGTGATCGGAGTCAATTTCTTGCCCGTGTTATAGACGGTACCGTCCACTTTGATGCCGATGCTGTGATTCAGGTAAGCCGAGATTTTCTCCAGGTTGGCTCCCGCATAAACACCTGCCGCTCCCGTTAAGGTCATTCCCAGCACGGCAACCGCCGCGATTGATTTTTTCAACTGTTTCATTTCATTCATCCCTCTCGTTTGTCTCACCAACCTTCCAAGTCGATGAGTCATAGTATGAAGCGCAATAACTTTATTGAAAATCAATGACATGCGTCGCAATTAAAGCTTCTTTATCGTCAATCGTAATTCCCAGTCTTTTTCCAGATGGGCTCCAAGTCAACGGGTAGACCGGATGGGCCGCTGGATGCACCGCTGAATAATAGGGCGCCATCCAGCTTACTTTCCCGGAAGCCGTATCAAACACATACACGCCGTTCATTCCGCTTTCATTCTCCGAGTACACATCAAAGGCTAATCTGGCAGAATCCGGCGACCAGGACGGGTAAGAAATCAGATTGCCTTTTCCGATTAGCGATCCTTGCAAGCTGCCGGCTGCGTCATAGATCAGTAAATTGCTGCCTGAGTTCCCTTCCGTGTTGGTTGCTGTGGAGACGGCAATGTACTCTCCATCCGGGGAGATGGTGAAACTCCATACATTTTCGATGAGCTGTACCGGCTTCGACTGCCCCGGTTCAACCACCTTAAGCACCTGATTCACATCGGTATAATAGATCCGGCCTTTACTCGCTCCGAATTGGTTGTAAACTTCAACGTCCTCATCCTCAATGACGGTGGTGGTGTAAGTACCGTCCGTGGAAATGAGACGAATCTCTCCCTTGCCGCTCATGGAGCCTGCCGCAAGAACATAGGTATCCGCATCGAGCCAACCGCCAATTTCCATGTAGTTGTCCCCTTTTACCGGAATGCTCTTGCCGGTATTAAGATCCTTCATGAAATTGTCTGCCGTGTACTTATCCCTCCATTTCTGTACAAAGCTATATTTACCGTCCGGCGAGACTTCTTCCTTGACCAGATGTTGGCCTGGATGCGACGCTTCATGATTCGTGAGCTCACGCCGCTCGCCCGTGCTTACGTTCACCTCTTCGGTGGCGTACGCATATTTCGGTTCTTCCGTTGCGGTTGCTTCCTTGACCATTTTGGTGGTAGTGGCCCTGACCATATCCTCCGATATCCACGTCTCGATGTTGGACGAGGCAATCCGGTGCGTCTGATTCACGACCACTTCCCGACCGGCCTGCCCGCTCGCCCCGTCAACGACCGTGAGCTTGCGCTCTCCCGGTGTCTTACCTCCTCCGGCATTCGATACAGGCGGCTGGCTGGTTTGACTGCCCGGTTCCACGATCGTCAACCGATCCTGGGACTGGCAGGCCGCAAGGGCTGCAGCCACAGCAACGATAGACAGCAACTTCATCCCATGCTTCCCAAATCTATGTTTCATGACAGGTTTCCTCCAATGCTTCTCCCCCAAGGAGCTTCGGCAGCTGCAACTCATGTGACTTGTCATGCCGCCTCTTTCCCTGTTGAACTCAGTATAGAATGCGAATATCTCGATACGATATCGAGCTTGTAACGAACTTGTAAACAAAGATGTACATTTTAAAAAGAGCCCAGACCTATTCCAAGTCTGAGCTTTCTTCCACCGAATGAACCTCCTGGGATTGCGGCCGTTCCATCGGCAAGGTGACCACAAACGTAGAACCGTTTGGGCTGGATTCCACAACCTCCACATAACCGCGCTGCTTCTCCGCCAAATTGCGAACCAGGGATAATCCTAAGCCGGTACCGCCATGTACCCGGGAGCGGTCGCTGCTCACCGTATAAAACGGATCAAAGATCCGTTCCCGGGCTTCGTCCGGAATTCCGATTCCGGTATCGCTTACCTTAATGACCATGCGATCATTGCCTTGTGGATCCCGGTCCACTTCATTCGATAGCGTAACAGTCCCACCGGGCCTGTTATATTTAATGGCGTTATCCAGCAGATTCAAAATCATATGCATCAGATTCTCCGGATCGGCCCATACCTTGCCTTCGGATAATGAGGATCGCAGCGTTATGCCCGATTGCTCTGCTTTGGCCTCCAGCCGGGCTGCCGCCTCTTGCAGAATCGGCATGAGGTTTACGTGTTCCGCGTGGGTTTCGAATTCATATATATCCATGGACGATAACTGAAGCGCCTTTTCTACCAGGCGATATAGCCGCTGTGCTTCCCGGCTGATCTGTCCTCGGGCTTCCTCGAGCAGCGCGGGATCGTCGCGATACATCTCAAGCAGGTCCGCGTAGGCCAGTATGGAGGTCAGCGGCGTTTTCAACTCATGGCTGATATTCCCGATAAACTGCTTCTGCTGCTGTTCCAGCTCCCGCAGCCGATCAATGGCATCCAGCAGCTTCTGTTTCTCTTCCGTGAGCTGGTTCACCGACAAGGAAATTCGCCCGCTCATTTCATATATCCCTTGCGCCAGCTCGCCGAGCTCATCGTTTCGCTTCACCGTCGGCTCACGAAGATAGACGCCTTCGCCGATCCTCTGCGCAGCCTGGTTCAATCTGCTGATGACATGCACCTGCCGCCACACGTACAGAAAACCGATAAGGAACCCGGCGGCCAGCACCGCAAGACCCGTCACGATAAACATTGTCTGGATCCGGTCATAGAACGCATGCTGCTCGGCCAGGGAGGCGTGGAATTGAATCGTTCCGATCGGCTGCTCCATATTCCGAAGCGGGGCAAGATATAACAGCTGGTCGCCCTCGGTAATATAGGCGGAACGCCCTTGCGCCGTGTGAGCAAGCGCGTCCTGTACATCCATTTTCGGCTGGAACGGAAGAGAAGTCCCCGTGAATGTACCATCTATCTTATACAGGGTCACCGGCATACCGCTCTGGGTTCCGAGATCGACGGCCAGCCGTTGGCCGACATTTTCCATAAAATCATCCGGCTGCGTTTGAGGATTCGTCAGTAATTCCTGATGAATCCTGAGATTGGCTGCTTCTGCTTCCTGGGCGAAGGTTTGCTCCAGGCGCACCCGCTGGTCCTCCCGTATCCCGGCAAGAACCAACGTGCTTAGAACAACCACAACGGCGATCAGCAGCAGAGCGAGAAGCAGTGCGACTTTCCACTTTAAGCCGAAACGCACTTTTCCTTTGTTCATGATGGAATCTCCGTGCTTTTATACCCGATGCCATACACGGTCTGGATCACTTCATGCTGGTTTCCCAGCTTTTTGCGCAATCGCTGGACGTGAATATCTACCGTACGCGTGCCGCCGGCAAAATCCATGTCCCATACCTGTTCAAGCAAGGCCTCTCGCGAATATACCCGCTCCGGATTCCGGGCCAGGAGAGCCATGAGGTCAAACTCTTTCGGCGTCAGTTCAAGAGGCTTGCCTTCGGCATGAATGGTTCGATTTAACAGGTTAATGGTAAGTCCGGCTATCCGGATCACATGCGTTTCGGGGGCTTGCTTCCCGGCTGCCTCAGGAGTACGGCTTCTTCGGGACAATGCCTTTACCCTGGCGATGATCTCCCGCATGTCAAAGGGCTTTGTCATATAATCATCGGCACCAAGCTCCAGCCCGAGCACCTTATCCACAATATCGTCCTTCACCGTCAACAGCAGAATGGCAGGACGCTGCCGATCCCCGAGCCTGCGACAAACATCGTACCCGCTAAGCTTCGGCATCATGACATCGAGCACCATCACGTCAGGATCAAACGATTCCACGCGCTCCAGCGCTTCCTGCCCGTCCCCTGCGGTCTCTACCGTATATCCTTCCCTTCGCAGCGCATAAGCAACTGCGCTTGAGATACTGATCTCATCATCTACAACAAGTACCTTCGTCATCGCAGATACGACTCCTTTACTGGCCGATTACACATTTGCTAATTCCATGATGGTAACGTATCCGGCATCATATTTCAACAGCGGTCCCCTGCCGATTTCATTACAATTGTAACTATGAACGCTTTCGTCCGGTGGCCATAATAAAGCTAAGCACTCAAGCAAAGGAGGATTCGGATGACAATCGCTACCATGAACCATATCATTAAGCGCTATGGGCATCAGCTTGTCCTGGACCATGTCCATTTAGAAATCAGGCAGGGAGAAATACTCGGCCTTCTTGGGCCGAATGGTGCAGGTAAAACCACATTGATCCATGCGTTATCCGGCTTAATTGGCATCGATTCCGGAAACATCGAGCTGTTTGGGGAACGGCCAAGCGGCCCTATGCTGGAGGTTAAACGAAAGATCGGACTGGTTACGCAGGATATCACCGTGTTTGAGGATTTAACCGCTCACGAGAATCTCGCCTTTTTTGGCGGAATCTATGGGTTAAGAGGCACGGAATTGAGAAGACAAATCACGGAAACGCTCCAGTTCGTCGGACTAACGGATCAAGCCCATAAACGTCCTTCCAAATTTTCCGGAGGAATGAAGCGGAGACTGAATATCGCCTGCTCTATTATTCACAGACCCAGGCTCCTGATCATGGACGAACCTACGGTTGGAATCGACCCCCAATCCAGAAATCACATCCTGGAATCGGTCCGCGAGCTGCAAAAAAGGGGGACGACCATTCTCTACACTACCCATTACATGGAAGAAGTGCAGTCCCTCGCATCCCGCGTCGTGATTATGGATCAAGGCCACGTCATCGCGCAGGGGACGATCGATGAGTTGGTAAAGAACATCCACCATGAAGAGAAGATCAAGCTGGAAGTCGTGGAGCTGACGAAGGATCTGATCGATAACATCAAACAGCTGGATGGAGTCAAGCACGTGGTTTTGAATGGAACGCAAATTCAGATCATATCACGAGTAGGTGCAGGAAATCTGGATCGCATCCTGTCGTTGGCCAAAAGCGCGGGCGGCGTCCTATCCATCCATGCGGAGAAACCTACGCTTGAAGACGTATTCCTTACGCTTACCGGCAAGCAACTACGTGACGCGGAGGGGACTTAAAATGCTTATATTCAGAATGACGTACTTCTCCTTGCTGCGCCTGATACGCGAACCCATCGGGCAGCTGCTTCTGGTGGGCCTGCCACTGGTCGTCATTACCGTGCTGGGTGTCGTTATTGGACCCTATGAAGGCATGAAGGGGGTTCCTCCGCTGGACTTGATGGCCGTTACGACCATTATGGGCGTTCAGTTTTTTGGCGGCACGTATTTGATGAGTTATTTGGATATCGATTTACTTAAAACCCGGAAATGGAGAATCTATTCGCTCCCTATTAACGTAACGGTGTATTCAAGCTCTCTTATTCTTGCCTGCACGCTCTTCAGCACTTTGCAAGGGTTGGTCTTGGTGCTATTCACAACCTGGGTGTTCGGGATCGCGTGGGGATCGCTGGGCTGGGTCTTGCTGGTATTAATTATTTTTTCCTTCTTTGCGCAGTCCGTACATCTGCTGCTGACATTATCCATCCATAACATAAAATTGGCTGAAAGGGTATCTGAAGTCCTTGGAATCGGCTTCATCATCTTAACCGGATTAATGTTTCCTCTCCCGGATCACCGTTTCTTTGAGTTCATGTCGTCCTATGGGAATCCGGTATCCCTCGGAAAGATGGCCGTCCTGGAGATGCTTGTCGATGGCGGGCAAGGGACAGCGTACCTAAGCATACTATTGCTGTTAGCCTTAACCGTGATATGCATGATGATCAGCGCATGGCTTGGGAGGAGGAAGCTCGCTTGACGATATTTAACTTCGCGCTCATCCGGAGCGTACGCAGCTTGCCCAACCTTATCTTGCTGTTAGGCCTTCCCGCAGCCGTCGTTCTCCTCCCAGTGGGCGGTTGGCATGGCTTACCGCTGGGGTATCACTTCTATGGAATCCTGCTGTTATTCTGTGCCTCCAAACTCGTTCATATGATCATGGAGGATCGGAAGAATAAAATGATGACCCGGATCGGCGTTGCACCTGTGACCCACTTCAAGTATTTATCGCAGAATCTGCTTGCTTTCGCTCTGCTGCTCGTAGGACAAAGCGCCGTGGTCACATTCAGCGCCTGGTTGCTGCATGCCGATGTTTTTGGCAGTCTGATTCAACTCTTCTGCATGTTCAGCGTGTTCTCGGTCACCGCGATTAGCTTCTCTCTCGCGTGGTGCTCCATGTTCCGCCAGCCTGAATCTTCTACAGCCGTTATGCTGGGAATCATCTTGATCATGGCAGTGCTCGGAGGAACCTTATTTCCCATTCAGGCTATGCCTGCATCCCTGCAGAAAATCGCCATGTTATCCCCTACCTATTGGTTCCATGAGGGAATCATGCTTGCTAAGAACGGAGGCTTGTTCGCGGAACAACTCACTCCGCTCGGGATCCTGCTGTTGTTTGCGATCGCTTTTATGCTGGTTGGCAGCCGAAGGAAACTGGCTTGAAAAATATGTTACGATATGGGGAAAAGAGTACGTATGCCATGGGAGGTTTTCATGAGAAGCTATACCGATTCGTGGTCCCCAAGCATAGCGGTCGTGATTTGGAGAATGTTTGCCCTGCTGCTTCTGGCCGCTCTGTGGTTTATGGGAGATGCCGGGACCGAAGGGTTCGTCCTGGTCTTCGCCTTAGCGATCCTGGCAATAGCCCGATGGCGGTTTTCCCTTCCTTCATGGACAACACTGGTCGACCAGATTCTATGCATGTCCATCATTCCATACTGGCCGGAGGCCGGCTTCGGACTGGCTCTGCCGCTATTTGAAACCATGCTTGCCGGTAAACCGCTGTTTTCCCTGCCCATCCTCGCAGCGTTTGTCATCGGTTATGTCGATCCGGACCTCCCGCTTCTTCTCATGCTCGTTCAAGCTTCATTTGCAGGATGGATCGTTTTATGTTGGTCCAAGCAAATCCATCAGTATCGATTGGAGGCAGATCAGGAGCGTCGCGATCGCTACGAATTGGAAATATTGAAAGGTGAGCTGCTCATGGCCAATGTCCAAACGGCTCAGCTTGCAGAGCTGAGAGAGCGTCACAGAATCTCCCAGAAGCTGCACGATGAGGTCGGCCATGAATTAACAGCCGCGTTGTTAGCCTTTCAAGCTTTTGAAACATTATGGAGGGAGAATGACCCGCAAGCGGAAGACATGTTTGCTCAAGCCCAGATGCGTTTGTCGAGGAGCGCCCTGGAGCTGCGGGAAACGGTCCATAATATGCAGCCTGTCCAAGCGATCGGCATTCGGAGCCTAGAGGAGATCTGCCGCAATTTCAAAGCGATGCCTGTACAGCTGCAAATTTACGGAGATACATCCCGTATAGCTGCCCATCTGTGGGTCATCCTGAATGCTTGCCTCAAGGAAGCCTTGACCAATGCGGTGCGTCATTCCAAAGCCAAACACGTTGAAGTATCGTTGGACGTCAATGAACATATCGTGCGGTTAAGCGTCCAAAATGACGGCGTTTTGGATTCCTCCTCGCTGCCTGGAACCGGACTCCGCAACCTAAGGCAAAGAGCCCAGGCGGCAGGCGGGAGCATCTCCACCAATACGTCCAGCGGCTTTCAATTGGTCTGCGTATTACCTATGGAAAAGGAGGGCATTCGATGAACATTCTCATTGTGGATGATGATCCATTGATATGTCAGAGTCTCAGGCTGCTTCTATCCAGAGAACCGGATATGGAAGTAACGGCCACTGCGAATGACGGCGCTGCAGCCATTCGATGCTGTGAAGAGGTCCTGCCGGACATCGTCCTCATGGATATTCGGATGCCTGGTATGGACGGAATCCAAGCGGCAAGGCAAATCAAGCAAAAATGGCCCCAAGTGCAGATTATGATGCTGACCACGTTTCAAGATGAGCATAGTATCCGCCTGGCGCTGCTAGCCGGAGCCGAAGGGTATATGCTGAAGTCGACGCAGGTCTCCAGTATGGCACAACAGCTTCGTGCTTTTGCCTCCGGCAGTTCCGTTGTGGATGCCAATGTGCTGAAGACCTTGATGCTGCCCGAAAAAGAGAATCGTTCCGACCTTACCCCGCGGGAAAACGATATTCTCGAGCTGGTTGCCTTAGGCTGCTCGAATCGGGAAATTGCCGAGCAATTGTTTATCAGCGAAGGAACCGTGCGCAATACCCTCTCGATCATTCTGGATAAGCTGGAGCTCCGGGATAGAACCCAGTTGGCGATCTATTATTGGAGGCAGTCGTTGTGATGTCTTACCCATCCCCTTTTCATAGGGCTCCTTACGTACGTTTATTCTCGGCTAACCGTGCCAAAAGAAATCTTCATATTCGGCGCGTAAGTCAACCACGAATCCCTATCAAACTTCTGGAACAGCTTGAGTTCAGCGGCATATTGGGCTTGTGCTTCCTCCGCTGTTAAACCTCTCCGTACCAGCTGCTCCATTGTCATTGAAGGTTCATCGGGCTCTTGCCCAATCCCCTCTTCTCTTAGGGATGGATACAGCCGTTCTTTGCTAGCATCGTCCATATGCCGATCCAAAAAATTCACTTTATCGCTTACTCGACATTCAACATTCCGTAACCCCAGCTGACTTAGAAGAATAGGGAGCTTTATGCCGATGTTCCCGTCTTTGCCGCTGTGGCTGGCGTCCACCTCATACAGCTTCTGTAATACGCCCAGACGGATCACTTCGGAATGCAACAATCCATCATCGAAGCCAAAATTCGCCGCATTGGCGATCCAATGGGGCTCAAAACAAATGACCCGGCCGCCGTTCCGCACACTGCCGATCATTTTTTGAAGGATATCTCGGGGATTCTTCATATGTAATAGAAACGCGTGACAGAGCGCAATGTCGTACTGCCGATGCACCTGGATTTCTTCGATATCCCCTTGAATCAATTCAACGGAATATGGCAGCTTGTCAAAGATTCCCCTTGCTTCCTTGATCAAATCTTCACCTTTGTCTATACCTGTGTAGGTTGACCCATCGGGTAAAAGCGGGAGAAGCTTTAATGCTAGATACCCATAACCACAACCGTAATCCACCATGTTAATGGGCGTATTCATTTTCCAGACGTTCTTAACCAAAAACTCCAGGTAGTCGTCATTGTAATATAACCATCTGGTATTCCTCAGGTATTCGATTTTGGAATCCCAGTAATATTCGGACATCCTCTTTACGTCCTCTCTGCATCAGGAGTCTAACTCTGTTCCAGCCTTGCCTTACGGATCACTTCACGAATGAAATCAGCCTTGCCGTTCGTATAGGCTACGCGGTCGTGTTTATATTGATTTTCGAGTGCTTTTTTCAAAGCATAATATCGATCCTTTATTTCCGGATGTTTCTTTAAATACTCCCTGAATAAAATCTGGTCAATCCACTGTTGGCCCTGGTACTTGTAAATATGCAGATGATGCGTTCCTGCCCGCCATTGCCCTCTTCGAAAGAACAGCCGCTCCGGGAACTCCGGTTTAACAACATATTCGTAGCCGATCCCAGCCAGATTCTCAATGTAATACTCATCGACTTCCTCTAGGCTAAGAACGCCAGCCATCATATCGATGGTCGGTTTGGACCCTAAACCCGAAACGGACGTGCTCCCGATATGTTCCATGTGAACGTCGAGGCCTTTCAGTGCCGACTCAATTTTCGCTTTTTCCAGGTTGTACTCATCTTTCCAGTCCGGGTTGTATGGTGTGACAATCACTTCTTCCATGGGACGTTTCCTTTCGATAGCAGATAGCAAACCTCGAATGCTTATATATTCCGTCTCAGTTTAATTTCAAACTCCGGTTTCGTGATATATTCCATATAGACAAGGGCTCGGTTAAAATCCAAATAAGCCTGGAAACGCGTACGAATGGCCGGGGCCGTAATGTATTGAAGCACTTCATCCTTATGGATCCAACGACAGTCCGTCGTTTCTTCAGAAGTCCTCAGCTCGCCGCCCGTAGGCTTACACACAAAATCCATCATCACTTTCGTTGGAACCACAGCAACTCCGCTGTGTCCCGGATAGGTTGAAGTATTGGAATAGACGCCGATCAGATGAGATATAATGGTCTCGATCCCGCTCTCTTCTTTGATCTCCCTAATCAGCGCATCCACGAGATTCTCTCCGGCCTCCACCTGTCCTCCCGGAAACACCCATCCGTTACGATCCTTCACCAATAGAATTTCTCCGCGTTCATTCTCAACCACGCCGCCTACGGCAACAATATGCGTTGGCATCATCATGACAACAGCCTCCGATAGATAAGATATCCCACAAACTATGACAAGACCCGTTAGAATTCGTTAGCGTATCCTAGAAAGATAGCTTCATAAATATATACTGCTACTTCTTCACCACGGGCATGAGCTTTACCTTTATCTTCCTCCAAATGGAAAAGGACTATTTTTCCCCGAACGTAAATCTGCCCGTTGTTATCCGATACAATGACATTACATTCTAGTAACTGTGATGAAGGAGTTGGGATGATGAAGAATAGAGTCCAGAAGATATCCCCTAACTTGTGGTTTGATCACCAAGCCGAGGAGGCAGCGCAGCATTACGTTTCGATTTTCAAAAACTCGGGGATCGAACGATTTACGCGATACGGCGCAGAACGCAACGATCACTCGCCATTCGCCGAAGGAGCTATAATGACGGTGGAATTTCAATTAGAGGGACAACATTTTGTTGCGCTCAACGGCGGTCCGCATTTCAAATTCAACGAAGCTATTTCGTTTATTGTGCATTGCGATTCGCAAGAAGAAATTGACTACTATTGGGAGAAACTGGCCGAAGGCGGTGACGAAAAAGCGCAAGTATGCGGTTGGCTGAAGGACAAGTTCGGCGTATCGTGGCAGATCGTTCCGGCTAACTTAAACGAAATGATAACCGATCCCGATCCGGCTAAATCGGAACGCGTCATGAAGGCCTTACTCCAGACGAAATCAAAAATCGATATGCAAACGCTACAGCAAGCCTATGAAGGATAGGGAAGGCTGCCTTCATGGCAGCCTTTTTTATGCTTGAATGTTCAATCCATATGAGACGGGGCAACCATGATTACATCATAGCACAAGTTCATGCGTGACCATTCCACCGTCGGCAATTTCCCGAAAACCTAGATTCTTATAAAATGCAGACGCCTTGGGATTGTCTGTTTTTAATACGAGTTTCGTATAATGGCTGCTCGCCATACGAATCACAGCTTCAACCAGCCTTCTCCCGACTCCTTGACTCCGGAATTCCTTTAGTACATATAATCTGCGGATCCTGCCTATGCTTCCGTTCGCATACGGATCCCGATTTAACCCGCAGATGCCGATGACTCTATGGCCAACTCGACATTCAAACAAGGCTTCATTCTCATGATGAAAGGTATTGATACCCTTATGATACTCATGCACTAATCGATGGATATTCCTGAATCCTTCTTCCTGGCTTTCAGTCAAGAGTTCGGTAAGATCTACGGCACGGAGATCGGTAACTTCATGAATGATCATGTTGTTTAATCTCCCTCTTGAGCCTTTCGACTGTATGTTCAATTCCAGTATTTACGCACGTAATTCCATGTTCCTTTGACAACCATCTGTTATAAATGGCCTCATTCGCTTTAGATTCGAACTCAATTTCCAGAGTAAACTTCGACACTCTACTAGTCATCCACTCGTCACTTCAATCCATCTAGCAATAACGGCTTTTAACTGTTCCTTCTTTTGCTCCAAATCGTCTGTATCAACGATTTTCACGATGGCCCGATCATGCGACGACCATTCCAATAAACCCGCCGCATCCTCAGTCAGTGTTCCCTTTATATCATGGTCCTTTACCTTGGCTCCACAATGAAAAATCAAGCGAATAAAACCCTTCCCCTGCAAATTCAAGGTGATCCGGTCTTCGCCCTGAACGCAAAAGCTGGGTGCATTCCATTTGATATGCTCCGTGATTCGATCATCAACACTCAGAATGAAGCTTCGGACCTCCTCGATTTCTTTTTTCAAGGGATGCTCAAGTTGATGAAGATACTCCTCGACTTGTTCTTGACCCCGTAATTGTGCCATTCTTAACTCCTCCTTTTATACTGGATTAACTCATCCCGCCTTATTGGCCTATGTCTATGCTCCTGGCTTCCTTGCCGTAACGATCGGCTGATAAAAGCCCGAATCTGAAGGCACGTGCCACTGGATATCGATGAATCCCGCTTCCGCCAGCAAACTGCTTAATTCTGATCGCATTAATGCTCTATAGGATGTGCTGTTGACTTGGGTATGCCATGCTCCATCGATTTCTTGCATAATAAATTGGTTCGTACATAGTGAAATCCACCTTCCGCCCAGTCCCAAACTTGAAAAACCATACGTTTTCCTTCATCCAAGATTCGTGGAACCGTTGCACGCTGGCGGTTCTGAATAATAGCGTCGTAGTCCCGAATGGACACGACAAGCGACCCTCGTTACGAAGTTTGGCATACAGGTTGCGGCATGCCTGTCTTAGCTCCTCATCTGACAATAAATGAGGGATCGCATTGTCAGCAGACAATACGACATCGAATTGCCCAGCAATATCTTGCTCTAGAGACCGAAAATCGGCGATTTCAAAATCAATGGGAATCCCCAGCTTCTCGGCTTCCTTTCTGGCCCGCTCCACCGACTTGGGACTCAAATCCGTAGCCGTTACGACAAAATCATGCCGTGCCAATCCCAAAGCCTGCGTCCCTATTCCGCATGATGCGTCCAGGAGATGGAACCGAGCCTCAGGGTTCTCGTCATGTAACGAACGAATAAACCGATTGAAGAATTCACCCTGCCATCTTACCGCTTCATGCCAATCCTCAAAAATCAAATGATACGTATCCGCAAGTTCTTCGTAAAAATCAAAGCTGGAGTCCTTCAACCGTTATCCCTCCGATGCGCTTTTTAGTTCACAGCTTCCATATGCTCCTCGTACAACTGGATAACTTCCACATCTGGATACCTTTCCTGCAGCTTCTGGGCGAGCGATCGTACGCCGAAAATTTCGGTAAACGTATGACTGCCCACGATGAGATTCAATCCGACGAACCTGGCATATTGAACCGTATAGAGCGTTTTTTCCCCGGTAATGTAAACATCGCAGCCATGGTCCAAGGCCTCTTTCAATTGATTCGTGCCGTTACCTGCTCCGGTTATCATGCCGATCCTTTGAATGGGTTTATTGCTATTCTGCTGATAAAACACGTGTTCGCCCAAAGCGGAGGACATGGTTTCTACAAGCTCTTCCATCGAGACCGGAGACTCCAGTTCTCCGATACCTATCGAGCTATTCCCCTCCATATGCCGGGATGATTGGACAATATGTTCCGCCCCCAATTCACGCAGCAACGAATTGCAGGTTCCGAACTCGGCATAATCCAAGGGAAGATGGATATAGAAATGAGCGATGTCATGCTCCTGCAGCAACTCTAAACACCGTTCCTTCATCCCGTACACGAAGCTCCATGCATCATGATGCGTGATAATCAGATCGACCTTTTCGACTGCCGCTTGTTGGACAACCTCCGGTGTCAGATTGGTGGCGTAGCCTATCCGTAGATAGTGGTTCG
The DNA here is from genome assembly GCF_041953985.1 of Paenibacillus sp. CR_12. Lineage (NCBI taxonomy): Bacteria > Bacillati > Bacillota > Bacilli > Caryophanales > Paenibacillaceae > Paenibacillus > Paenibacillus sp. CR_12. The sequence goes on from NZ_JAVFHO010000002.1 coordinate 1,518,155, forward strand.
ATGAAAAAAGATGGTAGCCATACTCGTCGTCTTCCTCAAAATCATTCAATAACGTGCCGAAAAGCTCATGGATATAGGATTTGAATTGTATCGTATCCATCTTTACTCCTCCCTCGGTAAGCTGGATCCACCTGGTAAACCTCAATCTAATGTTACCACCTTTAAAAAGTCAGCCATCAAAGTATTGGATACACGCAGCCCCTCCTCTCTGCTGCTAGCCGGTCCGGCAATCATCATCCCACGTGTGGCCTCCCACGACTTTGTATTTGTTTCTCCATTCTCGGTTACATGTTTGGCTATAGCTACGCTGCTAAAATCCTTATCGATAAAAATCAATCCGTATGAATTCAGTTTAGGAACTCCATTGGCTGTTTCATCATAGACCAGGACTCCTCCCCCACTTAGATTAAATACGATTTGGGTATAACTTTTCTCGTTTGTAAGTCGTTTGTCATCGCTAAATAATTGGATTGAGCCGTCAAAACGCTTCTCTCCAGTGATGGACCGTGCCAGATAACCATCGATTTCGATACGAACCGGCATGATCGCCTGCTCTGCGTTCTTTCCTAATTGAAACTCTACTGCTTCTATGTTCTGAACAATTTGTCTCGGATGTGTATACCACTTATAAGACAAAATCAAAAAAATCGAGAAAACCATGATGGTTGGAACGATCCATTTTTTCAAACCATTCAGCACCTTCAAAATTTTTTCATTCTTCGAGTGTATGTACATTGATGCTCTCGTTAGCCAGCGTACGGCCGTCCATGCCTAAAGCTTGAACAGCGATATGATCGTGGAATTTCCGGTTGCCAAACTCCCAGGATAACGACCACCCATCCGATCCGTCGATGTCATAACCGATAAGCTCCCTTTCCTTCCAAGTTTCTGTACCCGTTGGCGCTACCCAGAACAGAACCGACTCTATATGTTCTGCCTCAACATGGATGGTCATCCTATGGGTATCCCTAGATACAACCCACCAATTCGAATCATATGGCAAATCTGTAGATACTTTTAATATCTTAGCCTGAAGGTCTACAGCGTCCGCTTGTTCGTTTGTGGGTGTCGAAGCTTTAGCCGAGACGGATTCTTCGACCGGAGAGCATGCAACCAGAAGCAGTAAAACGAGTAAAAACATATTTTTAATTCGCATGATTCCTCCCGCATATAACAACAAAACCCGCCTAAGATCATTCCAATCTGAGTCGGGTCATGTGGTGTGATAGATTTTATGCCAGGTTAATACCTAACCTGTTCTTCTAGATATTTCTTAAATAATTCGGCTCTTATCTCCTCGTTCGTTTCAACCATAGAACTTATCTCAACCGATGTGTGCTGCAGTAGTTTACCATCCTTATACGTACAATGATGTTCGTAACAATTCGGATCATTCAATATCAGCTCGAGCGACTTAGGGATATTGGCTGCGATTCCGGCATTTCCTGCAGTCAGAATCCATTGCGTGGATTTCCAATCCAAAATGCCCTCGTCCGTCTTTATTGGGGTCTCATAAATGTAGTCCTCAGGTACTTCGGCAAGATAAAGGTACATTCCTCCCAAGCTCTTGCCTTCCGATGTCCAAGTGACAAGGCCTTTGAAGGTTAATCGGCAATCCTTATCCCGAATGTTCGTCTCCTCATACAGCTCACGTATCATGGAGTCTCTGGGCGCCTCGTTATATTCAAGCTTGCCCCCCACTCCATTCCAACATCCCATCCATGGTGCTCTATCACGGTTTGATAATAAAATCTCATCACCGCGTCGAACGAAACAAATATTGTATTTCATCATCGATTGTTTTCTCCCATTCTGGTTACACCGCAATCCATCATATCATCGTAAATTTCTGATTTTCTCTTCGATCGGCTTCTGTCCATCTTCATCCCAGACAATGGAGATTTCAAAAGTCCCCTCTTCAAAGTAAAGGGGGAATCTTCGTTTGAACCAGGGCTGCATAGGTAAATCCATCGCTTCTTGAATCGGTACCCAAACGAGCTCCCCTTCTGGCGGATTCGCTAAGAGTTCACCTTCGTAAGAATCTGTCAAATAGTTAAATACCATGTAACGATAATTCGTCTGGGGAACCACATACTCATCTATGCCTTTATACTCCAGGTTGTTAACAATCAGCCCGGTTTCTTCATAAACCTCACGAATTGCACCTTCCGATAGGCTCTCCGGGAACTCCACTTTTCCTCCAGGCCCAAGGTAACCGGGAAAACCGAGCTGGTCCGGACGATTAATAAGCAAAACCTTGTCGTCATTCCGAATCATGCACATTGTATACATGCCATAGGTTATTTGCGGCTTTGTCATTTCATTTCTCCTTGAGCGGATCAGCAATCCGTCACTATGTAAATTGGATACAAGAACGTCAGGTAATGGATCTCATTTATTCCCTCGAATACAAAAGCGCACCGCCAGACCCCAAAATAACGAAGTGTTTGCCCGACGGTGAAAAACCACATTTTATTTTTCCGTCCAGCCGGTTCAAATCAATCATCGTGGCTTGCTTCAGATACTCATAATTAGGGACGAACACCTGGTCCAAAATAACGGAAGCCCTTGGCCACCAAGGATGAATGACTTCCAGCATCCAGCCATCGTTTGTTGCGTGAATCCCATCCCCCGACTCAAATCCAAAAATCGAAATGTCCTGTCCGCTGAGCGGAATACGAAAACTTAAGTGGTCTCCGCTCATATGATCTTCCGTTAGGTCGGAATCCCGGTCTCTGTGAATGACGGTTCCGGTTATGGCCTGCGTCAAACTGTAACCGGAGCTGCTGATCAGAACCAGATTCTCATCGGCATCCCAACCGCAAGCGATGCATCCGGAAGCCGGAATGATGACCTCAGCCGTCCAGGGGCGAGGCGGTTTTGTAGGTTCTTTCGCTTGGGCAAAGCGCAGCAAGTCGATCTCAAACGTTGTTCTGATTTCTTTTTTTGATTGATTAAAAGGGTTCATATCATACACCTGCCGTTTGATAGGTTATCGCTTGGATTCATCATTATTCATTTCATGTATTCTCATATTAAGCTCATCCAGAGAACGCTGCATGCGCTCCATTCTTCTCAGGGCAGAATATTGATTGCTGATAATCCCGGCCAAGCCGACAATCAAGATAATCACAATGAAACCGATCATAGATAGCGTGCATCCTTTCCATTTTATGATTGAACTAATAATCCCTGTTATCGGGTAACATCGATGTATTCACCCAGTCTTCGAAGCTGCTGAACAACAAGGTCTTCGGCCAATCAGCCGACTCTTCATGCTTCCAGGTTAAATGCACCTGCACATACGTACCCGGTTGTTCTATTAGAGAAAACAAAAAATCATCCCGATCGCATCTTCTTGCTAATGTCTTCACTTGTACTCCGAACAACATATGCTCGCTCGAAATTTCCTTATATAATTCATCCGCGAATCGATCCGAAGTCTCGTCTTCCCAGGGCTCTAAGTAGGTGAAATCTTCCGGTATCGTCGTCACTATAACACCTCCGCTGCTTATCTTTTCTTATACTCAACGGTCGGCCGACCCGATTAAGGCAGAATGTTGCTTCCAAGATCCTTGCGATGAAGCATGGGATTCATATCACTTTGATCAATTGTAAATGTACCGTCCTTTTGTTCAAGTTCATGATTGAATACTAGATACCCACCTATGATTTTATGATCTGACTCCAGTATATATCCTACAATCTGATTATACGTCGTTGTTTTCTCTTGCAAAATATAGCCCGTCTCTATAACCTCTCTATCCAGAAATGACGCTAAGTCCACATGCCCCAAATCTTTCATATCCTTCACATGCTTTTGATAGGATGGTAATGTCGAAGGAGCATACTTTGTTTCGGATACGAATCTGTCAATGCTCCATCCGTAATCCTCGAGGAATTTAACATGTTGTTCTTTAGGCGTTTCCGTGATAATCTCATCGTCCTGTCGATTACAACCAACCAGAATCACTAACACACAGATGATTAGTAACTTTAATTTCAATTTTCCGGTCCTTTCCCGTGTTTTTATCCAAACTGAAAAATAATGATCAAAATGGAAAGATAGCGATTCATGATCCCCTCCTCCTTTGGCGATGCTCCAGTTTCCTATCCCTCAATCTCCCTGTATATGCTGAGCGCTTTCTCCATCTTCTGAGTATACTCCGCGGATTGGCTTGAATTTAGCAGCTTAACATCCTGACTCCCGCTGGAGCTGAGCAGATCCTGGCCGCTCAATACTTGGATGAGTCTGTTCACGGTACCTTCGCTGCCATCGATAATTCGGATATGATCCGGCAGCAGATCCGACAAAATCCTTTTGTAAAAAGGATAGTGCGTACAGCCCAAAACGATCGTTCCATACTCATTCAGATCAAAGGCTTCAAACTTCTTCGTGAAGTATGCGTTCATGATCTCGGGGTCGAAATTCAAAGCCTCACAGTGCTCGACCAGCTCCGGTAAAGGCAGGGAATCCACGATATGCATGCTATCGACTCGCCGGACCAGGTCCTTATACTTCGACTCCTTCAGGGTCAGTGGCGTGGCAAGCACCAGGATTCGCTTCCCGCTGGCACGGTTAATTTCAACAGCCGGCTTTACGGCAGGCTCCATCCCGATAACCGGAATCGGATAGGCCTTCCTTAAATCGGAGATCGCCATGCTTGTAGCCGTGTTGCACGCAACGACGATGGCTTTGACCTCTTCCTGCATGATGGTTTCCATCGCTTGATGTATGTAAGCTTTCACGTCTTCCTTAGCTTTGGTGCCATATGGCACATGGAGGGTGTCCGCAAAAAATAAAAAGTCTTCATGGGGCAGCTTTTTCATAGCCGCCCTTAACACGGTTAAACCGCCTAAACCTGAATCAAAAAAAGCTATTCTCATTGTTTTTCACCTGTCGTTATATGTTGGTCTGTCCGTATCATTGCAATCGATGTCCTTATACATTATACTCCACTTCCCGGAAACGCGCAGAGCCATCTGAGCATTAAGCGTTTCAAAATAAACAGACCCGGCCAAGTAAGAATCTCGGGAGGCCGGGTCTGATGTGTTGTTCTTTTGCATAGGGAAGAATGATTAACTTCCTTCATGATCATGAAAAAAACGCAATCCATTTACTCAAAGCATTTCAGCAAAGCCAAAGCCTCTTCATGATCGGGCTCCAGAACGAGCGCCTCGCGCGTATATTCCAGAGCCTCCTCGTCCAGGCCAAGCTCGTAACAACAGATCGCCAAACAGTATAATACCGTTGGCACCGGCTCGTCTTCATCCGTGTCCACGGATTCCTTCAGGAAGAACTTGGCCTCCTCGTACATATCCATCTCAAACAGCACCAGTCCCGCGTCCAGAGCCAGATCATAACGCTGTTCCATCACATAATACGATGACCACATCTTGAAGATGCCTGCACGGATATCCAGCATTTCTTCGTCATTGGCCTCCGGCAGCAGATTCGAGATGCGCTTCGCGCTCTGAATGAAGAACTCGGCGTCATACCCGCCTAATCGCCAGAAGGACAAAATTTGCTGCAAGCCCATGCTTTCAATATTCCGGTCGACCCATTCCTTCATACTGAAGAATTCATCCGGTCCGAAGCGTTCGATGAATTGACGGTAAGCGAGCCGGGTATTGGCATAACTCGCCGGTGCTTCCAGCATGAGAATGCAGCCGACGTTAATATTCTTATAATGCTGCGTAGGGAACATGGCCAGTGCGCCTCGCTGTTCGAACACATGCTGCAGCGCGTGATAATTAGCCGTTAGCGAAAAGCTGCCATGGTAAATTAATTGCGGCGGCTCGGCGAATTTCCAATTATCGATGCGATGATCTCCTTTATCCGCCGTGAGGAGCATGAAACCTGACGTGGATAACCGATTCAGACGTTCCAAGCAGGTCAAGCCCACCTCCGGAAACAGGATATGCGAATCCTCCAGTTCTTGCTGGTAATGAGCAATCACATCGCGATAAGGGTAAGTATCTTCTTCGTATCTTGGTTCCCGGCGGTGCTCGTAGGCCAGCTTCATGCGTTCCAGCGCTTCAGCGGGCTTGAGCTTATGGTGCTGCTCCGGAAATTCGATGACCACATCGCTCTCATAAATCTGGCCTTCCCCGACGTAGATCAATTCTTGCGGAATGCCGTCAAAAAAATAATTGGCGACGATCAGCAGCGGCTGCTTCAAGTCTCCGGGACGAATCGTGGTCTTCGACACTACCAAGTTCAATTCCGTATCATGCACGGCATCGAACCTCCCGAAATCCAGCAGTCCCTGCTCAATATACGATTGCATGGCAGGATGCTGCTGCCATGCCGTCACATTTTTCATCGGCAAATCCGTCATGACATAGCGGAAAGGAGGCAGCGCTATCCCCGAATCATCTCTCAGCTCGCACAGCTTGTGCAGCACATGGTAACCGAGGCGTCCGGCTCCGGCGCCCAATTCCAGAATCGTCACGGGTTCGAAGATATCGCCCCGACCCGCGCGATCTCGAAGGAATCCGAATATCATTTCGGCGTAAGCCGTAGCAATCATGGGGTTGCTCGTAATATACTGCGGGACCTGATCATTATTCCACGCCTTCATCCCCAGTTCTTCATAATATGTCCGCTGTAGTTCCCAGATGGGTGCTTCACTGAAACGGAAGCGTTGTTGATTATTATCCGTCATTTCTATTTAACCCTGCTCTCTATGTATCGTATAAGTACAATCTGAAACCTCGAATGCCTTTACACGGTTAGACCAAAGACCAATCCATGTCTATAGAATGGTACCATATAACTTGGTTCTTCCCAAACCCTCAAAGTCAGGAAATCCCGCGGACTCCCTTCGGTTGATAACCGTTTGACAAACCAACGGGCAATAGGCACCTTTCCTTCCTCTCCCTAATATAGTGTAGGAGAACAGAAGGGCGGGATGTACATGGGTGCGAGCACGGAGCAAGAACAATGGGCCATTTTCCTGGCGGCGATCTGCGGACAAACCTATACACAATTCACCAGCACGGACGGCTCATTTGTCCTTCCGCTAAACTTCTCGCTGTTCGACACCATTGAAGCGAATTCCTTGATCCGCGTGTCGGAACGCTTCGGGTTTATCCTTGAATCGCCGGAGGAGATTATAATCGCCTTTCGGGGTACCATGTCCTCCACGGATTGGATCACGGATGCCATAGCCTCCCAAAAGAACTTCAAATACATCAAAGATCCCGCGCTCACGCACCGCGGCTTCACCAGCATCTACGCTTCCGCCCGCGGGCAGATCATGTCGGCGCTTGCAAGATTGCCTGTCGATAAGACCTTGTTCATTACAGGCCACAGTCTCGGAGGGGCACTTGCCACCTTGTGCGCCGTGGATGTTGCCGCGAACACGGATCACCAATCCCCCCATGTATTCACTTACGGATCACCGCGCGTAGGCGATCCCGATTTTGCCAAGGCCTTTGCCAAATATGTTCGAAGCAGCTTTCGTATAGCCAACCTGTTCGATGTCGTCACTCATGCACCGCCCAGTATCTACAAACTGCCGAAACGGGAAAAGAAATACTATTACAGTCACGTCCATACTCATTGGCCATTGAACTTCCAGAATGGGTCGGTTAGCGGCAATCATGTAATCAGCAGTTATTATGCGGAGCTTGCCAAGCTCCAGCCGCCATTTGCCGAGCTTTTAAATTCGGCGAATCCCGGATTCTGTCCCGTCACAGAATTACCAATAGAGAAGGTGTAAGCTTATCTGGAGGGTCATATAAAGAAAGCGGATTTCCCTGAAGAGGAAATCCGCTCTTTTATGGCTTAACCGAGAATCGATTACACGCGAGTACCCGTTAGCATCGGGAACAATACCTTCATTTCAGCGTCATTCGGTCTTCGGCCATAATCCGCAATTTCGAAAGGCTCGGCATATTGTACGCCGGCTGCATACTCTTGACCATACAGCTTGGTCAGCGTAGGCAGCATTTCGTCCGACACGCGCAGAAACCGATTCCAAAACTTCAGAATAAAATCCCGCTTCTCTTCCCAAGTATCCGGTACGGCATGCAAGAAACCGCCCTGCCAAGGGGCAAACTCGTAAAACTGGGAAGCATGGGCATCGCAGGCCAGCAATTTCTTCTCGATGACGCCTCCGGCATCGATGACCATATCCGGCTGATATGACGCCCGTGCCGCGTAATCCGGCATCAGCAGATAGATCGGGGATTTTTTTAATGACGGTACTTCGGGCACGGCATTAGGTACATTCGCCACAAAATCTGCGGCATCCCGCACGACCTTCCCGGCATTTCGGTTATCCACATGGCCGGGACCGTCCGGATGGAACGTGATGACGATATCTGCCTCCCAGCCGCGGATTTGACGGATCACTTCCTTGCGTACGTCCGGTGTCGGCATCAATTCGCCATCGGGTATGGGCAAAACGACATATTCCAGAATCCCAAGATGCCGGGCAGCCTCATGGGCTTCCCGTATACGACGGTCGATCAGGTCCTGCCCGCTCATTTCATGATGACCGCAGCATCCATCGGTTAACGTAACGAACTTCACCCGATGGCCCATCTCTGCGTAGGCTGCGGAGATCGCTCCTGCATAGATTTCGGGTTCATCGGGATGCGCTGCAATGACAATCACATTGAGAATAGTGGACATCTATTGCTTCCTCCTTATCGTTTCTTCAATAAACGATCGATGTATCGATTACTTCAAACGTTTCATCAATGGATGATCTTCTTTCAGCTCCAGCAAATCCCACAGGTTCCCGTACAAATCCTTGAATACCGCTACCATGCCGTAATCCTGCTCTTTCGGCTCTCTTACAAACTCGATTCCCCGCGACGACATTTCGCGATAATCTCTCCAGAAGTCATCGGTATTCAGGAACAGAAACACTCGGCCGCCCGACTGGTTGCCTATAAACGGCTCTTGTTCCGGCTTGGATGCTTTGGCAAGCAATATCGTCGTGCCGACCGACCCGGGAGGAGCAATAACCACCCAGCGTTTGTCTTGTTCGGGCTGATATGTATCTTCGATCAAAGTAAAATTCAGCTTCTCGGTATAAAATGCAATGGCCTCGTCATAGTCCTTCACGACTAACGCGATATGAACAATGGATTGTATCATGTCCTTCCAGCTCCTTAAGGTTGAGTATGCAGCTAGTCTTCAATATTTGTTTCTAGTTATCCTCCTGCACGATCATCATGAGATTCCCGTCGGGATCTTGAATCGAAACAAACGAAATATCCGGAAACCGCTCAATCTCTCCGATGATCGTCACATTAATGGATTTTAGATATTCGTAGGTTTGGTCAATGTCATCCGTTGGCAGTGCGAATAAAGCCTGCTCTGCAGGCGTAAACCGACCGGATCGGTGGCTGTCCAGCAGGATCAACAGATTGTCCAGCTGGATGCTGTACATCTCCTCATAGGGACCGGATCTGAAAGGCACACCCAGAAGCCTTGCATACCATTCTACCGCTTTTTCCATATCGTTAACATGAATAAATACAGACGCTATCCTTTTCTGAATGGGCATTGGGGTATGAGTCATTATTAAATCCCTCCATCTTATAGATATAGTTCCGTTTCATAATTCACAGCTTACCTAATCCCGTCTTCCTCGTCACCAAAAAACTCTTTTTCAAGAATGGAGTAATAAACTCCATACTTGAGCCAGTCCGATCGGTTGCCAAATCTCATCATCAGCTAATCTGACTATAAAATCATAGGCTGTTGCTTCGCCTCCCTCATTGATTCTGGCCATATATTTGCTGCGAACGACTTGTTGATCTGACTCAACCGATTCTTCAAAATGCCATAGATCCCGATCGCATTCCATTCCGCAGATAAAATCCAGATCATGTATAGTGATTTTTGATAAAATGACGTTCTCTCCAAAGATCTCCATAAAGGCACCTTTCTTATAAGTTTCAGAGTATCAATATATTCAAAAATGCGATATTTCCCCGCTCAACCTTCCAATATTATAACGAGCCCTTCAACTCTCTCAGTCGCAATAAAATTTCAGCAACATATCCTTTCATGCATACGCTGAGGAATAACCCTTCATTGAATCGGTCACCGCGAACATAACTGGTCATCAATTTTCTAAGGGTTACCAGATCGGCGCTGCGAATGCTGCTCCCCACAGGGTTATCTAAATCTCGATAAGCCTCATTCTCCGCTAACCATTCGCTCCAGTTAAATACCATGAGGAAGCCGACGTCATCCAACGCTTTACGAAAACTTCCGATTTCCTTGCTTTCACATCGATATCCATTAACGTCATGGTAAAAAACGGACCCGGAATTTTGGAAATATTCGAGGTATGGGAGCAACCGCTCCACATCTGAAGCAGTTAAGTCTGAGTCATACGGCATACCGTCACCTCATTGATTTGTATTCGTCATCGCGCAAGGTACCCATGGCACCTCATATAAACGCCCTGATGCCTGTTAACGCCCCCTTGAAGCCTTCCTAGCCTCGTATGTAATCATCTGACCCGCGTTTACAGGTTGATTCATCCAGCGATAGTCAGCCGACTTCGTAATCTCATCGTATCCCTGCTTCTCTAACATGAGTTCAAACTCATGCATCCCATACCAGCTTAGAGGAAACCGCTGCAGCTCGGTCTGAACCAGATGGCCTTCCTTCCATTTTTCATATTTCAGGATCGATACGATGCGCTGGTCAAGCAGATTGCATTCCGTACGTCTTTCCTCCAGAATGATGACTTCGTTACCGGAAGTTTCCCAGCTTCTAGTCGAGGTGTGATTCGCGTCCAAATCCGTAGGAATATACAAATCCACGATCAACCTGCCCCCAGGCGTCAAATTGGATGCAAAGTGCTTCAGAGCCGATTCAGCCCGCTCGCGTCCTTCCACTAACTGAAAAGATCCTGCTGGAATGATAATGGCGTCATAGGCATCCGCCAACGAAAAGTTATGCATCTCGTCTTCAAACAGCTTAGCCTCAAGGCTCAATTCCGCTAATCTTCTTCTGCAGGAATCCAGCATCGCAGCCGAATTATCCACGCCTTCGATGTTGATGCCCGCTTGGAGCAACGGGATTAATACCCGGCCCGATCCGCATCCAACTTCCAGCACCTTGCCCTTAACGTCTTGTAGGCGCTCTGTATAATATTCCACGTCGCCAAACGAGAAACCTAACGGTTTGCTCAGATCATACACTTCCGTACACAGTGCTCCGTACGAACTATACATTGAAATGACCTCACTTTTTTTAAAATGTTTTTTGTTTCCCATCAACCCAGCTATATGATAACCGCTACACTTCCCGCTTCTCATCCGGCCGATAGAGGATTCTTTGGTAGTCCCAATCTTTAGAATCCATATCACCCAAGTACATCCGCTCATGCTCGGGCACCCGTTCATATTTCTCTCTTAAATGTTCCCTGTAAAACTCGGTGGGATTTTCTAGATATAAATAATAAGCGTCCCTGCATTCTTCATGCGCGGATTTCTCCCCGTTCAATTTCCTGTGGATGTCGATAAGTTCCTTGAACTTCTCCTCCATGTCTGCCGCATACAACGGTTCAGACAGCGTAACCTCGCCAAGTCCCGCTATGCTAAGAGGCAGCGCGCCATCGAATGTCGTGAACAGCGTCCCGTCCTGAAACCATTCGTTTAGCTCATCGAGATGGCTGCGGACGTCAAGGGGCAGGTCGTGTACCAAGACTTGACCGTCCTGGTACACATTCAAATAAACTAAATAATTCGCACCCTCATATTTCATGAAAATGTGGAAACCGTCGCCCTCCACCGTTTGATAGAACATTTCATCCTTCACATAAAAATCAGTGGGACGAGGGGAGTGGGCCACTCTTCTGGTCTCCCATTGCTTCTGCTCACGCTCTGAAACTTCATAGATATTCACGAATTCCGGATTCATCACGCGAATGGTCTGCTTAATATGTTCATAATAGCTGTCTGGATGAAATCTCCAGTTCGCTTCCTTGACTCGGAACGCACCCAGTCCATGGATCGACAGATTTTCGCCAAGCGGAACGACAGGCGTCAGCCAGTTCGAATCGATCTTGTTTTTTAGCCCTTTGAGGTCAACCAGCTCCCAGCAATTGATCATGCCGTCTTCATAGATATCTACGCCAATATAAAAGTACTGACCTCCGTTGCAGATTATTCCCGGTATGGAAGTACCTTCAACGATTTTGGATCTCCGAATCTTTTTCATATGAATCACCTTCCGATTATAGGCAGTATATGGCTTCGTGTTTTGGTATTCCTCGAATGTGTCAGCGATTCACCCGCGTCGCTCTATTGATCCTATGAATTTCTATAGCTATGAGGGCATTCCTTACATCATATAAGAGAGCCGCAGGAAGCTCTATACCAACGATATTTATAAACATTCTCTACCAAAACCAACTCCCCATCATCCCTCTTGTAAACCTGGCATTCTTATTCTATTTTACATCCTCTTTTCCGTTTGGTAAAAATAGCAAAAGAACTCCCCGGCTCATGTGATCATGGCAGCAGGAAGTCCCCTATGTGTGGTGCGTTTAAACTACACTCTTAAAAAAGCAATATAATCCGTTATGATTCCTTTGTGTCCCAAATGCCGAAGCATGGTCGTGATATTGCCTCTATGGTAGGTTCCATGATTTACGACCTGCTGGAGAATTTCCGAAATCGAATTCTGAAATGCCTCACCCGCAGTGTTGTGATAAGTCACAACCTTCCCCATATCGCCAACCGACGCCAAATATTCATGGTGCTCGGTTTGGAGCCGGCTCAGGTATTGACGAGCTGCTGCCATATTCCCGAACGGTCTCGCGGCAAGCGACGGAGGTCTTTCCTCCTTGATTCGGGCAAACCAAACTTCCTCCGCAGCTGCAAGGTGACCGAATACTTCGGCGATGGATGTAAAGCCCAGGTTCACTTCCTGGAGAAACACGCCTTCCGGCAAGGATTGCAAATGGTCCCATAATCTTTCGTTCGCCCAAATGTGATAATCGTACAATTGAAGATACGCTTTGTTCATGGTGCACTCTCCTCTCTTGATCGCTGTATCGGTAAGCCTGAATTGACGATGCTAGCCATAGCATCTAGCGTCTAGCATCTCACTAGAAAATTATACCATATATAACGAAAAAGCACGGAGATCAAACGAAACACAACGCCTATTTTCGGATTACTCTTTGACGCTGCCAAGCACGATGCCTTTGACGAAAAAACGCTGGAGGAAGGGATACAGCAGCAGAATCGGCAGCGAGCCGATGAATATCTGCGCGGCTTTAAACGTTCGGTTGGACACTTCGGAGAGTGCCGCGGCATCGTCCGCATTGATCGACGTCAGATTGGTCTGCACGATAACGGTCTGAAGATAACTCGACAACGGGTATTTTTCCGGAGAATTCATCAGCAACAGTCCGTCAAACCATTCGTTCCATTGGCCGACGATCGTAAACAGCGTTACGGTAGCCATGGCCGGCAGCGACAGCGGCGCGTATATTTTCCACAGGCTGGTGATGTAGCTCCCGCCGTCAATGAAGCAGGATTCCTCCAGCTCCTTGGGCAGGCCGCGAAAAAAATTGAGCAGCAAAATCACGTTGAACACCGCTACCGCACCCGGGATGACCAATGCCCAAATCGTATCGATCAGTCCGGTATCCCTTATCGTCATATACCTTGGAATAAGGCCTCCGGAGAACAGGGTCGTGAACACGAAGAACCAGGCATATTGCGTGCGGAATTTAAAATCCCGCGATTCCTTCGACAGCGGATAAGCGATGAGCAGGGTCAGCAGCATGCTGATCCCGGTCCCGAGAACGACGCGCTGCACGGTGACCCACATCGCTACCATAAATTGCGGCTTGTTCAATACGTACTGATAGGAGCTGAGCGTAAAATCGACGGGCCACAGCTTCACGATCCCTGCCGTCGCCGCGCCTTTGGAGCTGAGGGAAACCGCCAGGATATGAACGATGGGAAGAAAGCAGAGCAGCCCCAGACCGATCAGAAAAGCGTAGTTGAAGCCAAGAAAAAATTTGCGGCTGAGTGACGGTTTATGCATACGGGACACCTTCCTTCCTAAAATATTCTGTAATTGGCGAACTTGGATGCCAGGGCGTAGGACGTCACGATAAAGACGAACGAGATCAAGGATTTGAACAGGCCGATTGCCGTGGCTACCCCATACTGGGCACCCTGCATGCCGATCCGGTATATAAACGTATCCAGAATGTCCCCGCTCTCATACACCTGCGGGCTGTACAAGTTGAACACCTGGTCAAAACCGGCATTCAGCACGTTCCCGAGCGAGAGGGTTGCCAGCAAAATGATGATCGGCATCATGCCGGGAAGCGTGATGTGCCAGGTCTGTTTCCAGCGGTTTGCGCCATCGACCGTAGCCGCCTCATACAGGGAAGGATTGATGGAGGTTAACGCGGCCAAATAGACGATGGTGCTAAAGCCGAATTCCTTCCAGATGTCCGTTATGACGAGGGTATAAGGAAACCATTGGTTGCTGCCCAGGAAAAAAATCGGCTCGATGCCGAACCAGCCCAATATTTGGTTCGCGATCCCGTTCGTCGGCGACAAAATGTCGATAAAGATTCCGCCGAGGATGACCCACGACAAAAAATGCGGCAAATAGACGAGCGTCTGCACGCCCCGTTTGATCAGCTCGTTCCTCAGCTCATTCAGCAGCAGCGAAACCAGGATCGGCACGACCAATCCCCCGATGATTTTCATGAAGGCGATAAACACCGTATTCCAAATGATTTGGCCGGTTTCCGGCAGATCGAACACATAGCGGAAATTGTCCAGCCCGATCCAGTCCGAGCCGAATAGGCCTTTGAACGGAACGAATTTCTGAAAGGCCATGGCGATGCCGATCATCGGCCAATAGCTGTAGATCAGTACGATGACGATGCCGGGCAAGATCATCAAATGAAGCGGCCACTGCCGCCGAAATTTTTTGCTTAACATGGCGATCCTCCTGTCTGTCAATGTGTATCCCATTCGCCTTCAGCAGGTGGTGAAATGAGAACAGGGGCGGGTGTCAGAAACCTCCCTCCCCTGTTCCCGTTAGCCGAACTTCTTATCTGGCGGCCTTCCATGCATTAACTTCTTCCGTAATCTTGTCGCCGCCGAGCTTCTTCCAATTAGCCACGAACTCATCAAAGGCGTCGATGCTCGCCTCGCCCAAAATGATTTTGATGAACGTTTCCTGTTCCAGCCGGTCGAGCGTCGCCTTTTTGTCGGCCATGGTCTCGGTCGGAGCGCCGACATAACCGTTCGAGATGACTTTGCCCGCATCGTTCAAATCGCGAAGCTGCTTCATGGAGCCTTCCGGCCCATTGGCGGCATAGCCGGACCAGCCCATCGGGTTGTTGCCTGCGAGATATTCCTGAAATTCCTTGAACATGATCTTCGTTTCGGCGCTGGTGATGTCCGCGTCGCTTTCGGATTCTAGCGCTTTGGCCAGCTCCTCCTGCCGGATCAGGTCTTTGTTCGGATTGACGACCTCGACCAGCGAATATTTGTTGACTCCGATGGATACGCCGTCTTCGATGATTTGGCCATACTTGTCAAATTCCGCATTGTCGCTGTACAGCTTCTCGTAGTACTGGTTAGCCAGCTTGACGATGACCTCGGGATGCTCGTACCCCTTTTTGACCACGTAATATTGGGATACGGCAAAAGGCATCTGCACCGTCGCCGGACCGCCCTCCAAAGACGGGATAGGGTAGGACTTCCAATTCACCGATTCATCTTCTTTCACCATGTCCCAGAAAGGCCATGCCGGATACCAGCTTGGTCCGATCAGCATGCCGATTTTGTGGGTGGTCACGGATTCAAAGACCTTGACGGTATCCTTTACGCCGAACTCGGGGTCGATCAGCTTGTTCTTGAACATGTCCTGCAGCTTGGCCAGCGCTTCCTTCATCTCCGGCTGAATGCTGCCGAACTGCAGTTGCCCCTCCGCGTCTTCGATCCAAATTTGCGGGAAACCGCCGAAGCCGTTAAAGAAACCTACCGAAGAGCTGTTTAATCCGATATCCTTGGTCAGCGCAAGTCCGTAGGTATCCGCCTTGCCGTTACCGTCCGGATCGTGCTGGGCAAACGCCTCCGCAATGGTCACAAGGTCATCCATCGTGTTCGGTTCAGGCAGATTCAGCTTCTCCATCCAATCCTCCCTGACCCACAGCAGGGGAGCCGAGCCGCCGATTACCGGCTGGGTGGACGGGATCGCCAACAGCTTGCCGTCAAACGTCGCGGAAGGGAGCGCGTTTTTCTCGATCTCCATGACCTTCTTCAGGTCATCGCTGGCGTAATTCTCGAAAGCCGGCGTCAAGTCCGCCAATTGCCCGGCATCCGCAAGCTGGCGCAGCTGCTCCGGCGTCACCTGCATGATATCCGGGAGGTCATTCGAAGCAATCGCGATATTCATTTTGGATTCATACTGCTCCTGGCCCGTTACCACCCATTTATAGTTGAGGTTGATGCCCATTTCCTTATATAGGTCGGTCCACACGTTGTTTTTAATATCCTGTCCGGACGGGAACTTCACTTCTTCTCCTACAAACCGGACGGCATCCAGCTGAATGGGAGGATCATACTTGCCGAACGGGTCGCCCGGCTCCATGGCCGAGGCTTCGCTATCGGCGGATGAACCCGCCGCGCTGCCTCCGCCTCCTTCCCCTTTGCTGCAAGCGCTTAAAATAAACACGAAAGCCAGCATACTGATCCACAATACGGACAAGATCTTATTTCTCTTCATGTTTGCGACCTCCTTGAATTCGATGTTTGTATAGAGTATAAGGGAACAAAAAAAGAGCTATCTACTTCAAGCTCTTTACTTTGATATCTTCTCTTTACATGTTGTGAAGTTCTCTGTATTCCTGCGGCGTCAAATGGGTCGTTTTTTTGAAAAAGCGGTAAAAATACGGCGGAGAACTGAAACCCACCGCAGCGGCGATGACATGGATTTTGTCCGTCGTCTCCTTCAGCAGCTGCTTCGCTTTGGCCAGCCGTGCCGCATTGATCGACTCGGACAGGCCCTCACCGGTCACTTGTTTGTACAATCTGGACAAATACGAAGGGTTGTGTCCCACGGCCTCCCCGATTTGCGTCAAGGACAGGTCGCCTCCCAGATTATCTTCGATATACCGTTGAACTTTGGCAATCACCTCATGCTGCTGATCCTGCTTCCCCTGCTCTTTCCGGTTGAAGATGATGTCCGCCAGCCTTTCGAAATATTCGGCCGCCTCCGTCCAGGAATCATGCTCCTCCAGATGAGTCAATGTGATATAATCCACCGCCCCTTCCCCTTCCACGTTCCGGCAGAGAGCTTCCATATCCACCAGGGACGGCATCATCACGGACACCAGGCCGTAATACACTTCCATTCTCAGCAAATATTCAACCTCCGGCGGGAAGGAAGAGGTATCGGTCACCTCATGGAACAGCTCCATGAATTCCTCCCGGTCCCCATTGTCCAAACAGCCGCGCAGCAGCTCCATCCGCTTCAGATGCGAGCGAGAGCGCCCCAGAAAATGCCCCGTACGATCCGGGCGGTTGCGCTCACGGGCTTCGGTCAACAAAGATTCGTGGCCGATCCCGAGGCCGCTGTCCAGCAGCTGCTTCAGTCCTTCGAACTTGTCCGGCAGCCGTTCCCAATCGACCCACTCGCCAGCCATGGCAAACGACGTCTTCAATTTCAGAAGCGTTTTGCAAACGTCCTGAATTTGTTCCAGCATCCCGTGGACAAAACGCTGGACCCGTTCCGCCGCCGGACTTCGAACCTCCTCCGGATGCTCCTCCCCCTCCTCTTTGTGCTGCAATATCCAGATCATCTTGGCCCTGCCGAACTCCACTGCCATGCCGTCGGTCATCGGGCCGAGCAGCTCGCCGATGATATTCTGGACTGCGTACAGCATCAGCGATTGGGCCGATGGACTTTCTTGCCTTTGCCAGCCGTCCAGCCTGCATAACAGCAGCAGGCATGGCTTGCCGGGATCCAGCTTCATCTCCAGCTCCGCAAAGCGCTGCTCCAGCTCCTCCCGCCGAATAGGACCAGGGGCTTTTTGCATCAGCTCCAGAACGTACTGCTGCTGTAAAAAAGGCAGCGCCATGCGCATATTGTCCCTCGCTTTGGCAAGCAGAATGTCTGCTTCCATCTCCTGGTCAAGCAGCTCCACGGTCTTCTCGATCGCGCTCAGCACGGCATCGTTTCCCTCGGCCTTGAGAACGTAATCGACGCTTCCTTGCCGGGTGGCCTCCTGGATATAAGAAAAGTCGTCGTATCCGGTCAAAAAAATCACTTTGCAATGGGGCCACTGCCTGGATATTTCCTTTTGCAGGGCAAGGCCGTTTAACCCCGGCATTTTGATATCCGACAAAACGATGTCCATTTTCGCCCGTTTAAGCCAGCCCAAGGCTTCCGAAGAGGAATAAGCCTTATATACCTCAAGCTCGAGAAACTCCGCGCCAAGGCACAATTCCGCAAGCCCGTTCACGATAAAAGGTTCGTCATCCACGATCAGTATTCTGAACCTGCTCTTCATCCGTCTCGCTCCTTTCTTGCTTTGGCAGTGTCATATCGATTCTCAAACCGCCCAACCGGCTTCTCGAAAAGGTCAATCCGCCCGCAGGCCCGAATTTTAATCGAAGGCGTCGGTGCACGTTGGATAAACCGGTGATCTCTCCTTTCACGTCCGAATTCTCGATCATGGATTGCAGGTTCCGCAGCCTTTCGTCCGTCAACGTCTCCCCGTTATCCTCCACGACGATATGCAGGACATGCCGCTCAGCGGCGATGGTAACCCGGATTTGCCCGTCCGCCTCCTTCTCCTCAAGTCCGTGCTCGTATGCATTTTCGATTAAGGGCTGAAGGATGAGCAGCGGAACGTCCAGTTGCTCCCAATCACCGGGGATGCCATCCCAATAAGCCGATATCCGGTTATGGAAACGGATGGACTGAATGTCCACGTAAGCTTTGGCATGCCCCACTTCCGCCTTCAACGAAACTTCGTCGGCAGCGTTGCGGGTGATGAACCTGAAATATTCCCCCAAATGCCTCGTAAAACGAACGATATTCTCGTAATCCTCCATCTCTCCCATCTGATGAAGCGTAAAGAAGCTGTTATATAAAAAATGGGGGTTGATTTGGGATTGGAGCTGCTTCAGCTCGGAACGCTGCGAGCGGATTTTCTGCTCAAACACTTCGTGGATCAGTACCTGCAGGCGCTTCACCATATGGTTAAACTGCTCGTACAGATAGTGGAACTCGTCATGATGCTTATGGCGCAGCTCCACCCGGGGACTGTCGAAATCGATGTTGCGGAATGCCCTCACCATCCGCTGAAGCGGCTGATGAATTCGGCTGTAGATCCAGCCCGAGAACAGAATAACCACCAGCAGGGAGAAGCCCGACAGCCCGAAAAAGATCATGCGGTATTTCCCCAGCGGGCCCAAGAATTCGGCTTCGGGCACATACACCACCAGGTCGGCATTCAAAAAGGCGGAGCGCTCCACGCTAACCCAATAGTTGGCCCCGTCCGCCTTTACCTTCGTGTTGTAGGGAAGCTTTGAAAACTCGGTGCTTGTTAGCGCTTCCAAGTCAATGCGTTCGGCCAACCGCGGACCGATGCTGCCTCCGTCCTCCTGAGTCAGGACCCAGCTATTGTCCACGCCGATGAGAACGGCGCCCCCGTCCCCCGTGGCCAGCTGCAGGAGCGCCGTTTGCATTTTCGGAACGGAGAGCTCCGCCGCAATCGCAAAATTAGGCGGATGGCCGTTTCGCAATCGTTCCGGGTATACCATACCCAGCAGAAGCTTGTTCTTCCATTCGAAAATGACCCGTTCGGGATGCTCCTCAAGCGCCTTCATCTGCTCTGGCGGCATGGCTCCTTCGTACGACACCTGCTCAATCGTTTTCTCAATCAACGGAATATACGTTTTGGCTTCCTGAACGTATTGATTGGAGCTTTGCAGCAGCCGCATTTTGCCCTGCAGGCGGTTGATCGCCTGAAAATATTCGGAACGGCTCATGGCAGGCGCGATGGTGCTTAGCTTTTGCAGGTCGGAGTCCTGCGACAAATCGTTCATCAGCAGCACCGTCGATCGCAGCTCCTGTTCCAGCGTGCGCATGAAAAAATTAGTCCTCGCATTCAAGGACTGGGTAATTTCCTGCTCCACGCTCGCAAGCCCGGACTCGTTCATGTAGAGGGCAGCGGCGTAAACCGGCATAATGGCCAACAAAAAGCCGGCCACGATTTTGGGATAAATCGATTTGAACCACAGCAGCTTCATCGTTTTCCTCCACTTCGTTACCATGATCGCTTCGCCTTACCGATATACAGGATGAAAACGGACCATAACGGTTAAACGATTGTTCACGACCGGTTAGCCCGGGTAAAGCAAGGACATCCGACAACTTCAGGATATCCGCTTTCGCCGGGTTGAACCTGTATCGTTAAGATTCATTATGTTTGGGAGGGACGGACCGGTTAGCCTTCCACCATCAAGCTTGCGACCACTCCTCTCGTCGAGTCGGGACCGACCTGAATGCGGAACTCGCCCGGCTCCACCACCGGCTTCAGGTCAAGGCCGATCAATTCCAGCTGCTCGCTGCCGATGGTGAACGTTACTTCCTGCGTTTCCCCGGCCTTCAGGAACACCTTTCGGAACCCTTTCAAGGCCTTCTCGGGACGGGTCACGGAGGCGGCCAAATCCGAGACGTACAGCTGAACGACTTCCGCGCCGTCCCGTGCTCCCGCGTTGGTCACGTCGATCCGGACCGTGGCTTCGCCGCCTATGGGAACAACGGCCGGCTCGACCGTCAGACGGCCGTAACGGAATTCCGTATAGCTTAAGCCGAAGCCAAACGGATACCGCGGCGCAAGATCCGTCTCCAGGTAACGCTTGCCCCGGGTCCGTCTGGCATTATAAGAGACCGGCAGCTGGCCAACCTCCTTCGGAATGGACAGCGGCAGACGGCCGGACGGGTTGATATCGCCAAACAGCAGGTCCGCAATCGCGCTGCCTCCCTCTTGGCCGGGATACCAAGCTTCGACGATCGCCGGAATAAACTCGTCGATCCACGGCTCCGTAATCGGCCGTCCGTTGATATAGACAACAATCACCGGCTTGCCGAGCTTCTGGAGCTCCTGCAGCAGCTCCAGCTGCACGCCCATCAGCGTCAGGGTCGAGCGGTCAATCCCTTCCCCGCATTCCATATCGCTCTCGGCATGTCCGGTCACGACCGAGGCACCGGTTCTCAGATCGATGGTGCCCTCCCCGAAATCCCGTGCGCTGGAGCCGCCAAGCACCATCACGATGACGTCGGCTTGCTCGGCACATGCCAGCGCCCGAGGAAACCCTTCCCTTGAATCGCCTTGTATGCGGCAGCCCGGCGCATACAGCACGCGGCTGTCTCCCAGCCGTCGGCGGATGCCGTCCAGCACCGTTACGATCTGCCCCGGCGGCTGGGGGGAGGTATAATCGCCAAGCTGATGGTACGGCGCATGGGCGTTGGGGCCAATGACGGCAATGGTTCCGCTGCTCGAATCCAGAGGCAGCAGGTTCCCCTCGTTTTTCAGGAGCACGATGCCTTCAGCCGCCGCCTGGTAGGCCAGAGCGATATGCTCCTTGCAGCCTATGACCTGCTCTGCCCAGGCTGGATCCACATAAGGCCGATCAAAGAGTCCCAGGCGAAACTTCAGCTCCAACACGCGTCCGGCTGCCATATTCAGATCGTCTTCAGTGACCAGCCCTTGCTCCAGCGCTTGGTGAAGATGTGCCCGGAACATGGTCCCGGACATCTCCATGTCGACACCGGCCTTCAGCGACTGGGCCGCCGCCTCCACGCCCGATCCGGCCGTATTGTGACCGCATGCCAACATATGGATCGCGCCGCAATCGGTAATGACGAAGCCGTCAAAGCCCCACGCCTCCCGAAGAACGTCTTGCAGCAGGTACCCGCTGGATGTGCAAGGGACTCCGTCGATTTCATTATAGGCCGTCATGACCGACAAGGCACCCGCTTCAACGGCCTTGCGGAACGGCAGCAAATCGACCTCGTGAAGCTCCCGAAGGCCCATGTGAACTGGGGCCCCATTGCGTCCCCCTTCGGAAGCGCCGTAGCCTGCGAAATGCTTCAGCGTAGCCAGCAGGCTGGTATGCGAATCCAGGCGCTCGCCTTGCAGTCCCTGCACGGCGGCAACCGCGAATTCGGCCACCAAATGGGGGTCCTCGCCGAAGGTTTCTTCGGTACGGCCCCAGCGGGGATCCCGTACCACGTCCAGCACCGGCGAATAGGTGGCCGCTCCCCCCTGAGCTCTTGTCTCGGCGGCAACGGCGCGGCTTATGCTGCGGAACAGCTCCGTGTTCCAGGTGCTGCCGATCGTAAGCGGTACGGGAAACACCGTCGCCCCGATCGCCATATGCCCGTGGGAGCATTCTTCCCCGAACAGAATCGGAATCCCCAGCCGCGAGTGCTCCATCGCATAACGCTGAATCGCATTAACCGCTTCCGCCCCTTCCCGCGGGGACAGACCGTTCGCCAGCGTCACCCCGGTCCAGGGATCGGCCCGCAGCGTTCCGTACAAGGAACCGATTCCTCCCTCCGCAAGCTGCGACTTGAACTCCTCGGTTAGCTTGATCGTACCTTCGTCGCTTCTTATGTAAGCTTTCCAGCCGAACGGCTGGATCAGCTGCCCGATTTTCTCCTCGACCGTCATCCGCTCCAGCAAGTCCTCGACCCGCCGTGAGACCGGCCATGCAGCGTCCTTGTAGTCCATGGCGCACACCCTTTCCTATTCCTGTTAGATTCGTTCTTATTGATCTCATGCAACCGTTCGTTGAATGTTCCCGCATCCTATGGGGTTTCGGTTTTATGCTCTTCCCCATCGGATTCAATGCCACACCGCCTAAGCAGCAGCCCTGCCGAAATTCCCGATGGAAGAAAAAGGCTCTCCGGCACGATCCGCTCGGCCGAAGAACCTCCCACTATGCGTATCCTGCAGAATGGCTGCACCGCACCTGGACAAACCAGATCAACGGCTAGAACCGTCTTCCAACCTTTTCATGGGCGAGCACGCCTCAAGATGGTTGGATCTGCCGGATGCGAACCTCCTCCGGCCGGTAAACCGTCTGCACTTGTCCCCCGGCATCGGTCGTAAACATCACGGTCCGCTCCCGTTCCAATTCGAAAGCGTAGACCTTTCCGGTTGCCGGGTCCTTTACCTCGACCTCTGCGCTTGCCCCATGCTCGGAGACGAAGACGTACAAGCTTCCTTGCCCGAACGTCAGCTTGCGGCCGTAAATACCCGGAAGCTCGCCTCCCTTCGGCCATTCCATCTCAGGCGAAACGGCTGCGGAGCGGATAGCTTCCGCGTACAGCGCCTGGATCGGCTCCCAGCGCTCGTTCATCTCGACCGGGAGCGGGCACCAGATGAACCGTCCCGAGCCCAAGGTCACCGTGACGGGTGCCAGCGTCCCATCCAACCGGCCCGCCGGACGATCCACCGCCAGCGCGTTAATCTTCCGCTCGCCGAACGAAACGGCGAAATGCTCTCCCGCCAGCTCCAGCGTTTCTTCCCGAAGAACGTTGGCATGGACGGTTTCGCCGATCTCCTGCTGCAGACGATGCGGTGCCGGTCCCCAATACGCATCGGTGCGAAGCGGGCCGGTCCACAAGACCGTGCTCCCTTCCCTTGCCAAGTCGAGGAGCTGGGCAAACGCGCCATCGTCGAAATTATGCGCGCTCGGCACGATGATCAGCTTGGCCGGATAGCGCTTCAGGTCCTCCAGCTGATATTCGCCGATGCCCCGCGGATGGACGTTCATGCCGAACGTCAATGCGCGCATGGCCCTCGTCGTCGCTTCGTACGCCAGCTTGCGGCTGGAAAAATCATTCGAATACGGGTAAACGACGGCGATATCCTCCAGCTGCCGTTCATCGTCGAACAGGCCGGCTGCTTCCTTCATGAAGCGGCCGAAGTCATAGGACACATCGGCCTCCGGCTTCTGCGTTCCGTCCGCCCGAAGCGCCCCGATGTTGGATTCGTTGGCATTATCCATGAAGTAGTTAATATTCCAAATCCACTGCACGGCACCCGCGCCCCCGGTCGAAAACGAATACGCGTACTTCCGCTCCAGGATGCTGCGAAGCTCTTCCTCCGTCCGCTTGGCGATGCCGTCCGGACGCTGCACGTGCATAATGCCGGTCTCCTGGATCAGATTCGGCTTGTCCGGCGTTTTCGTAAATATGCCGTCCCAGGCCAGGTGATCGTTCTGCCACCAGGAGTGGACCGTCGTGTAATCGACCGCGGGGCCATAGAACGAAGGCGACGGACGCTGGGAGCAGATGCCCTCATCCTGCCCGACCGTTACCAGCTGGCGGGGATCGGAGCGGCGAATGGTGCCGATGAGCTCGGACGCCCACCGATTATGCATGTCCATGGTGAACAGCGTGAAATCGATCCACGGTCCCCACTTCTTCGGCTGCAGCACGCTGTTGAACAGCTTGTCGTCCGGACTCGGCGCAGGCGCCGACTCGAATGAAGGCAGCTCGCCCGGCGTCATGTTCCAGCGCTCCTGAAGCAGCGCCAGATCATCCCCGTGGCGCTGCCGCAGCCACTCGGACCAGGCCTGCCGCTCGAACCGGTCCCCCATCGATACCGGCCCCTCGAAGATTCGCTTCGGATCGAACAGCGAAGGCTCGTTGATCAGGTCCCAATGCACGTTGGTCGTGCCCCTGTGACGTCCGACGATGGAGGCGACGAAGCGCTTTTGCGCCTCCACCGATCGCGGATCCAGGTAGGGGTTCACGCCTTCCCAGGCTTCGGGCGCAAACGAGAAGAACGTAAACGTCACTTCAAGCTCATGCCGCTTGGCCGTCAGGATAAAGGCATCGATCGCCCGCATGACGTCCTCGGCCGCATGGCCGTCGGCAAACATGATCATCCGGTACCCCGTCCATATGCCCGTCCGGATCAGGTTGATTCCTGCCCGCTTCATCTCCGCCATATCCGCATCCCAACGCTGCACGTTCGGCAGATGGAGGAATTTGCGCGCGACGTCGGAGGTCATGTACGTCATGCCAACGATCGGAACCGTCCGCCCGCCGCGGCGGAAGTAATCGCGCCCGCATTCCAGCCGCTCTCCCGCCTGCAGCAGCGGACGATCGACGCCCCATACCGCCTGGGTCAGGGTGCGGCGCTCCCCGGAATCGGACTCGGCTTCGCAAACGATCCGGTACAAGCCCGCTTCCAGCCGTACGGGTACGGACAAGCGAAGCTGCTGCAGATCCCGCTGTTCCATGCCGGCTTCCGACTTCTCTTGTCCGGTCCAGACGGTCTCGCCGTCGGCTTCCTTGATAAGACTCACCGCAAAATGCCAGGTCTGCGCCGGGGCAGACGTCCGGGACAACGACTGCAGCTGGATCGTCAGCCGCATCTGCTCGCCCGGCTCGTAGGAGGCGTAGTTCGGCTTCAGCCACAGCTCCGTCACGCCTGTTCCCGCGTAATCGGCCAGTTCCTTCAGGACGTCCATCCCTTTCGTCTCCCAGAACGATGCCCTCAGCTGCTGGTTGATCAGAATCCAGCGGCCCCCGGCGTAATCGCCCTTATGCTGCTCCAGCATGACGACCGGAGCGGACCGCTCGCGTCGATCACGGTCCATGCCGATCAGCAGCGGCGAGATGACGGCGTCCATCGGACCGCATGCCCCCATCTCCGCCGGGATGTCGCTCGCTTTGGTCGGATGCAGCGTCAAGCCCCAGGTCGGCTCGATGCCAAACAGCTCCTCGCGCCCCAGCAGGATCGGGCATTCGGCGGAGGCCTTCAGCTCCCGGACGCGCGATACGTCAACCGCCAGCGCATCATGGATATCCATTCGCTGATGGTAAGCCAGCTGCTCGCGTTCGGCATGCCAGCTTCCGTTCAGCTCTCGAACCGGCCTGCGGAAAGGCACGCCACTGGCATGAACCAGACCGCCGCCGGCCTTCAGGTGGGCTTCGATGGCCGCCCAAGCCGCTTTCGGAAAGTATGGCCCGTGCAGATGAACCAGCGCGTCCCAGCCGCCTTCCGTCAGACGATCAGCCACGTCCGCGGCACCTGCGACCACCGCCCATTCCCGCAATCGCTCCAGTGCTTCAGCAGACGGACGTTCGCCTTCGTAAGGAAAATGCTCGTCGTAAAATACCAGCGTTCTCATCGCCTACTCCTTTCTTGTCCGCGGCTGGCCGTCGACGTATACGGATGTACCGCGCGTTCGCGCCCAGTCGGCGATCCGGGAAGGGTCGCCGGTCCAAAGGCGGTTCACTCCCCATGGATTGGTCTGCGGCCGCTCCTCGCATTCGATGCGGATGACCGGGAAGAGCTCGGTCGGACGTTCCCGCGGCAGCCCTTCGATCCACAGCACGTCGCCTTCCTGTCGGAACGACAGCTCCTGCCCCGTTGTCAGCAGCGTCACCCGTGATACCGGCGTCACCAGATCCGCCAGCCTCAGCACCGGCCTCCCATCCCAGAAGCGGATAATGAGATACAGCTTGTTGTCTTTCATCGTCTGCCGCCCGTAGGTGATGAACTCCGTGAGGTTCCCGCCGTCGGAGCCGTAGATGGCCTCGCCGTGAACGTCCAGCCACTCCCCGATCTTCAGCGCCCGCTCCACGAACGCCGGCGGAAGCTGTCCTTCGGGCTGCGGTCCGACGTTAAGCAGCAGATTGCCGCCCACGGTCCCCCCTTTTTCCGCGCACTCGCACAGCATGTCGAGCAGAACGTCGGCCGGACGCCATCGTTCGCCGTTCGTGTACCCCCACAGCCTCCACGTGGTGACCTGGCTGGATTCCCACAGCCGCTTCTGATCCGGGACGATGACATGCTCCGGCGAGCCGAAATCGCCCAGCACCTCGGAATCGCCCGAGCCGCCGCCGCCGTCCGCATGCAGCTTCTCCTCCTCGGACAGCCCAAGACGGTTGTTCACCAGGATGTCCGGCTGAATCGACTTCATCCGTTCCACCAGTTTGATGCTGTCCAGGTCCTCCGCGGTTCGCGGCCAGACCCCGTCAAAAAAGAAATGATCGATGCGCCCGTATTTCGTGACCAGCTCTTCCACTTGGGCATGCAAATACTGCTTCATCGTCTCCCAGCCCTCGGGATCCTTCTCCGGTCCGTCGAAGTAAGCCGGGATCCGCCAATCGATCCAGGAATAATATAAGCCGACCCGAAGCCCCTGGGCCCGGAACGCATCAGTAAATTCGCGTACCAGATCCCGGCCGGGCGCCTGCTTCGCGCTGGAATAATCCGTCGTGGCCGTATCCCACAGGCAATACCCGTCATGATGCCGCGTCGTTAAGCAGGCATATCTCATCCCCGCTTTGCGCGCGGTGTACGCCCAAAGCTCGGCGTCAAAGAATTCCGGATTCCACTCGCAGGCCTTCCGCGCGTATTCGGCCTGGTCCAAATGCTCCCGGAACAGAACCTGCTCGCCGCGCCCGTATTGGGCATAAGGCCCGAAATGAATAAACATGCCGTACCGGCTTTCCGTAAACCATTGCCAGCCTTCCCGGATGGCTTGTGTTTGCTTGGTCATGAACTACGTCCTCCTTATTCTGCACGGCTCTTGCCGTGCGGCCAGCCTTAATAAAGACTTTCGCTTCTGACTCTTTGAGCAGTCTCAAGGCTTCTTATGACCTTTACTCTAGCCCGGGAATCCCTGTCTTGAACACTTTACTTTTGAGAGAAAACTTTGATTTTGGCCAATATCGGAGAATTGAAGTCCTAAACGGTAACGTGGATCACTTTCGAATCCCCTTGGAGCCTCCTTCGAATTCCCTCTGTACTCCTCACGGAACGCTCCATGGCGACGCACGAAAAAAAGCAACCCCTTCCCGGTTATCAAACCGGGGAAAGGATTGCCCTGTTTCAATGTTTCTTAGCCGTTAGTGCGCTGACCTTACGACTGACCCGCTCTCCACTCATCGAATTGCCGTTTGTATTCATCAACGACCTCATCGAGACCGGCGGACTTCATTGCGGCCAGCATTTTATCGTAGGCGTCCTCGTATTTCACGACCCCGTGCATGACCGGATAGACGCTGGTCTTCAGCTCGGCGATGCAGTTGGCGTACTGCGAAGCAACGTTGGTCGGATCGAAGGTGAAGCCGATCGTGATGCTGTTCACGGCGTCCTCCGATACCGTCGTGCGGCGCTCCAGTCGCGCTGGGTCCGTATTCGTTGGATAACGGTTCATCTCAACGTGGCCGAGCAGCCAGTATGGAAGCTCATAAGCCGGGGAACCGTTCTCGTTCTTGGCCAGATAGTCCTTGGTATTCTTGCCTGTATCCTTCCAATGCACATCTTTCACGCCGCTTTGGACGAGATCCATGTTCTCCTGGCTGCTGTATACCCAGTTCAAGAATTGAATGCCGGCCTCCGGGTGCGGAGACGTGGCTGAGATCCCGTTGGAATTCCGGATCGCGTAGGATCTGAATTTCGGCTGGTCGGCCAAATAATAAATATCCAGCTTCGCATCCGGGAACGTCTGAAGAATGGCATCGCTCAAGCCAACGTCGCCCGGACGGTAGAGATAACGTCCTGCCAGCTCCTCCTGGTTGATTACCTCCGTCGGCGTCGTAAGCAGATCGCTCATGATCAGCCCGCGCTTGTAAGCCTCGTTCATGAACTTCACGTCTTTTTTGAACTCCTCGGTTTCGAACCAGGACTTCACGTTCCCCTGCTGGTCGATGTAAATCATATTGTCGGCCACGGTAAACGGATAGGTGTCGTAGGTCGTATGCAGGAAGTAGGCTGGCTCCTCCAGCATCTTGATATATACGTTCTTGTTGTCCTGCGGCCAATTCTTCTGCAGCGTCTCTGCTGCATTGAGCAGCTCTTCCGGCGATGTCGGCGGCTTCAGGCCATTTTTCTCGAGCAGATCGGTGCGGATCGTGAACATGCCATCGTTATACGCGGTATCCGCCCAGAAGTTCGGCACGTACGTGATCTTGCCGTTGATTTTCGACGACTCCCAAATCCAGTCCGGCATGGAAGCTTTCAGCTCGGTGCCATACTGTTCCAGCAGATCGTCGATCGGAATGATACCGCCGCTGCCCGCAAGCACCGTCGGTCCTTTGGTATCGTGCATGATGGCAATCAGCTCGAATTCCTCGCCCGTCGACATCATGAGGTTGGTCTTCTGATCCCATACGTCCCACGCGATGTACGTCGGTTCGTACGTAAGGTTCAGTCCGTCGGCCTCCAGCTTCTCGTTGATCGCTTTGACCGCCGCATCCAAATCCTGCGGCGCAGAGCCCGGAAGCAAATACCGTACCGGCAGCTTGTCCCCTCCGCCGTTCTCCCCGCTCGCCGATCCATTCTCACTGCCGGCGTCGCCGCCGCCGGAGCAGCCTGCGATCACGGAAACCATGAATATCGCGGCCAACCATAGTGCTAGCGCTTTCCTTTTTTTCATGCATGTGTCCCCCTGTCTTCATTTGGTTTAGTCATGCGGTACGATTCCTATCTTAAGTAGACAGTAGGGAAAACGTATACTTCAAAATGATGGTTTTCGCCATTTTAAAACACTGAATCTGCCCGTCACTGCGCCTTTTTCGTCTCGATCGCATGCTGGCTGCGGAACTGGGCCGGCGAGATCTGGTAGTGCTTTTTAAACAGCGTGTAGAAATAGGTCGTATTCAGAATGCCCACCTGCTCGCTGATCGATTGAACCGACTCCTCGGTGCTTGCGAGAAGCTCACGCGCCTTCTCCAGACGAACGGCATTCAGGTAATCGTTGAACGACAGCTCGCAATGCGCCTTGAACAGCTTGCCGACATAGCTGCGGGACAGCTTCACCTCGCCCGCCACCTGCTCGAGCGACATATCCGGCCTTGCATAATGCTTGCGTACGTACATCTGGATAAAATCCACCACCTCCGCATGCCGGACCGCTCCCGATTCCTCGGACAGGCTGCAGAGCCTAAGGGCAAGATCCTTCAGGGCATCCGCGGTTTCCTGCAGCGTCTGAAAGCGGGTAATCCGCCGCGTAAAATCGAGGAAGAGATCCGCGCTTTCCCGATTTTTCACGGTATGGACATTGAGCTGCTTGTACAGGCCGCCGATGAACTGGTTGATGAAAAACATGACTTCATGGTAGTTGTAATCGCGTATTTCCTTGATCCACTGATCGATTTCCTTCTCCAATTTATCCCGCTGCTGCAGCTTGATGGCCTCGATGATGCGCTTCTCTCGCTTGTCCGGATACTGCGCCTCGGAATGCTCCGACTCCGCGGCGATGACCGGATCGCCATGGAATATCCTGCCCTTTCCCGCGAAAAAGCGCTGCTGGAAGCAGGACTGCGCGCAATCGAACGATTCGCGCAGCTCCTCGTACGTCTGCGCGGCGGTTCCGATGCCGACGGTGACGGACACGCGGAGCGTGCGGAGCATCTCGCCCTGCAGCTCCTCCAGCATGCCCAATACATGGAGCGGAAGCCGGCTCTGCTTCATGGGGAGAATGATTGCAATGGTTCCGTCCCCCACCGTTGCCACGCTCGCTCCCTCCGGCTCCAGCATCTGCTGGGCCGCCTGGGCGACGGCCGCGCAGGTATAGGACTGCAGCTCCTCGTCCTCGCCCCCGGGCGAGCCGTCTAAGCTGTCGAGCAGAAGGACGGCCGCCAAGAAATAGGGTCCCTTGCCTTCGCGGGCCAAACGGCGGAATGCCGTCTCGTCGCCGCCTTTCAGCAGCTGCAGCACATGCGCCTGCCGGGCGACGGAAGCCTCGGACTCCATCGACTTCATTTTCTCCGTCATTTCCGCGTAAGTGGTATCCAATATGGCAAATTCGTTGATTTGCCGACGGTTTTCCTTCATCTTCGGAATGGCGCTCATTTTCTCCAGCAGGTGGCGGATCGGGTTGTACGCATGATGCGTCAGCCAGATCGACAAGAACATGCTGACGACGAAGCAGGCCAAAGCGAGAACCAGCGCCGACGTTCGGAGCGCCTGCATGTTGAACAACAGATTTTGATATTGGCTGACGCTGATAAACGTCCAGTTCATATCCTTGGATTTGACATAGGTAACCAGGCTCTTGCGGCCGTCGATGGAGCGGGTGAAGTAACCGCTTTCCGCGTCCGATTCCAGAATGGACTGGACATAGGACTCCTGCGATACATCCTCCATGAACCGGGACCGATCCGAATGGGTGATGATGGTTCCCTTGTCGTCAATGACGTGAAGCGAATCCACCGCTTCGTTGCGGTAGCCTCCGATCAGATCCTGGATGGTGTCGATGCTCATGTTGATTACGATCGCGCCCTTGGAACTTAGCGGCGAATAATAGCTCGGAAGGAGAACGAAAGTCAGGACGTCTTCGCTCCGCTTCGCCGAAGTGGCGGTAGAGATCTTGCGCGGGAACAGATGAAAATAAGATGTATTTTTGCTGTTGATTTCCTCCAGCAGCGCCTTCTCCTGCTCCTTGGTAATCCCCTTCGTATTCAGGTACGTGTTATTCGAGCCGTTATAGATCCCGATCGAATGGATGAACGGATAGGTGGACTGGACCCGGTTAAGGGTACCGAACACGCCATATTGTTTCAGCGGATCAGCCTCTTTGTCCAATAGGGCGTTCACGATCTCCTTGTCGCTGAGCAGAAGGTTGCCCACGTTATACACCTGGTCGCGGATGACGCTGGATACGGCGCTGTTCTGCTTCAGCATCGACTCGGATATTTTTCCTACCTCCTTCGCGGTGCTCCAGGAGAACATCATGTACAGGACGACGGTTACGAGGGCAATCATGGCTGCCGTGAGCAAAACAAAGCTGAGAAACATATTTCGATACACTGCATAACGGAATAATCGCTGCCGGATCATATTCTCCCTCCTTTATCATTCGGTCTATATAGTAAACTGTGATCTTATCATTCTTGAATATTACTAACATTATATGTAATATTCATGTTAATTTAATGGGGTTGCTTAGCCATCCGATCGCTTGGAACGGATAGATATTTTATTCTCATCTTACATTTGCTCAGGGCATACATCAATATGAAAACGCATTCTTTATTTTCCTCCCCAAACTTCCCTTCATAGGCTTCATCGGCTAAACCCCTTATAAAACCAAGCTTTTCCGGTCATTATTCAATCCTGGCGACACTGTGCGAAATACTCAAATTCGAAGTTTTTGCCGTTTTTTAAAGCAGGCGTTCCCCCTTTCAATCCGCTCAAACTCCATTTTCATAGTTTACTGCACGCGGCAACTCTCTTTACACTCGAAACAGAACTGCTACGCTTGCAGCCCCCATCACTTACGAAAGGACGTGCCTACTCATGAAAAAAAGCCGCTTCGGCTTCCTGCGCGAAATCCGCTCGAACGGATCCGCCTACCTGCTCGTCGTACCGGCTGCCATCTATACGCTGGTCTTCGGTTATTTCACGCTTCCGTACATGCTCATTGCGTTTCAGAAATTCAACTTCAAGACGGGACTTTTCAATTCCGCCTGGGTCGGCTTTGACAATTTCAAGTTCTTCTTCTCGTCGCCCCGGGCTTGGGAGGTCACCTTCAACACCTTGAAGCTCAATTTTCTATTTATCATCGTCGGCACGCTCGCAGCCATGGCGCTGGCCATACTGTTCAACGAGCTCCGCAGCCGCTGGTTCTCGAGGGTGACCCAATCCACGATTTTGTTCCCGCATTTCTTGTCCTGGGTTATCGTGAGTTACATCATCTACAGCTTGCTGTCGACCGACTACGGTATCCTGAACCGGATCCTGGCGTTCTTCCATATCGACCCCGTCAACTGGTACGCCTCTCCGCAATACTGGACGTGGATTCTTACGACCGCGGCGGTATGGAAGGACCTCGGGATGAACCTTGTCATCTATCTGGCGGCGATCACGGGAATTGACGACAGTTATTACGAAGCCGGCCGGATCGACGGCGCTACCCGTTGGCAGCTCATCCGCCACATCACCATTCCGCTCATGCTGCCGACCATATCCATCTTAACCCTGCTGGCTCTGGGCAAAATCATGTACGGCAGCTTCGACATGATCTATGCCATCGTCAAGGACAACGGGCTGCTGTATCCGACGGTTGACGTCATCGATACGTATGTGTTCCGTTCCCTCCGCACCATCGGGAATCCGGCACAGGCCATGGCCGTCGGGCTGTATCAATCCGTGGTCGGCTTTATTCTCGTATGGGGCAGCAACAAAATCGTGAAGAAGGTGAATCCGGACCATGCCTTGTTCTAAAGCAAGCCGGAATCATTCGGAAGGGAGCGAAATCTAGATGACGTCCAGACCTAAATTTTTCGACGCCGTGAATGCCGCGCTGATCGGCATCATCTCCATTCTCTGCATCCTGCCGATGCTGCTTGTGCTCATGGTGTCCTTTACCGACGAAGCCAGCATTAAGCAATTCGGCTACCAGTTGTTCCCGAGCGAGCTGTCGCTGGATGCCTACAAGCTGCTCCTGTTCGGCAGCACGCCGCTGTACCGGAGTTACATGATCTCGATCATCGTGACGGTCGTCGGCACGATCCTTGCGGTCACCATCACGTCCATGGCCGGATATACGCTGGCCGCCAAGCATATCCGTTACCGCAACGGGCTCGGATTGTTCTTTTTCATTACGATGGTATTTAACACGGGCCTGGTGCCCTGGTATCTGATCAACCTGAATCTCGGCATGAACAACACCATCTGGGCCCTGATCATACCGTCCCTGGTGTTCAATCCGTTCAACCTGTTTCTTGTGCGCAACTACATGTCCCAAATTCCGCCTTCCCTGACGGAGGCGGCCAAGATCGACGGCGCGAGCGACTTCTATATCGCGTTCCGGATCTACTTCCCGCTCTGCATGCCCGTTCTGGCCACGATTACGCTGTTCTACGGCATTGCCTACTGGAACAACTGGTTCAACGCCATCATGCTGGTGGACAACGAGAAGTTGTATCCCCTTCAATACCTGCTGTTTAAGCTGAACTCCGAGATCAGCATGATTCAGCAGATGCAGAGCAGCGGTGCCATCCTCGGCAGCCAGACGCTGCCGCAAGAATCGGTGAAGATGGCCACCGCCATTCTGACGATCGGGCCGGTGGTGCTGTTCTATCCGTTCCTGCAGCGGTATTTCATAAAAGGGCTGCTGATTGGCTCTTTGAAGGAGTAAAGGTTTTATCCACATGCCATGATCTCAGGACATAAGCAGGTAACCCGGCTTTACTGAAATCAAAGAGGCTAACCGCTCTCACGGTTAGCCTCTTTTTTTATATGCTGGATGTCTTTATGGATGCAACCTCTGCCGCTTCGGATGGAACATCGTCAACAGAGTTCGTAAGCGTAACCCTGATGTTCTACATCGGGACAGTAACGGTAATCCGGTTTTTAAAAGAACAGGATGAATGCTAAAACGCCCGGCTTTTGACTTCTCCTTGATAAGCCAATGCATCCTGGGCCCTTAACCGCTGAACCTCGCTCAGCTCCGACAACTCGGCCCATTTGTATTCCGAATGCTCGGAGCTGAGCACAATTTCCTCGTGAAGCGGGATCGAACAGCGGAATATGCCGACCTGCGCGTTGATATGACTGTGATAATAAAATCCGGTCAAGACCGCATCTTGCAGGGTAAGGCCCAGTTCTTCGCGGCATTCGCGAAAAATCGCTTCATGGATCGTTTCGCCGGAATCCACCCCGCCCCCGGGCAAACTCCATCCCTTATTCCCATAGGTCCGTTTTAATAAGAGCAGCTTGCCGTCAGCGTTCAATATGATGGCATGCACACCAAATCTGTACGTGTCATGAAAGCCCAACGTTCATCCTCCCATCCCGTCAATAAATGCTCATCGGCTACCTCAAACGATCCTTCATTTCCTCCAGCACAATTCCCCACCATGAAGAGGAACGTACAGCAGGGAGATCCATCTCTTTCAGCTCCCGCTTCATTTGTTCGAAGGCTGACTTCCACTCGTGCTGAGCCTGCGAGGCGTCCGGACGGGTTCCCGGCTTGATCTCTCCACTTCTGAACTTCTCAAGTTTCTCGCGAAATTGTTCTGCCGTCAAAATCATGGGAGGTGGATCAGGCTGCAAGCGCTCCGTTTGCTGCTTGAAGCGAAGCACACGGTCCATAAAAGCGAGCAGGCTGTCGATGGAGGCGTTTATGTAGGTCGGTTTCTGTGTACCTCCCTCCGTGACTGCCCACACTCCCCCTGTATCCTTTTGGATCGCGACATGCAGCCCTTCGCTCCAGATCTCCCTTCCGATCGCGATATAGGCTCCATGAATATCCTGTAGCGGTAACGCTTCATGAAACAGAAGACCCAACGGTGGCTCCTGCGGATCAAAGACCGGCATTCCCCGATGCACAAGCGTTTCCACCGTCTTATCGTGCATTCCCAGGACGTCCAAGCTTTCCCTCGTATAAGGCAGCACTCCGTGATCATACAGCGTATGATATTGCGGCTCCATTCTAACCCTCCCTTAAACTCCTAAACCGGTACGTATTCTGTAACCTATAATGATGCAGCGCGGTCTACAGATATTCGCCGAAATAAAACTGCAGCGCTTCAGTGGAATATCCGTCACTTCCCTGCCACTCCGACATCGAGAAGAAATCGTCGTCCCTTCTCGGACGCGTGCGGGGCGTATCCTTCGGAACCAGCACGCCGGCATATCCCAGAATTTCCATCAGCACGTCTCGTTCATGCTTGCTTGAAGGCAGAACATCCTTCAAGCGCTTCTCAAGATGACGCGGGCTTTCTGATTCGGCGCATCCGTCGACGGCTGTCATCAGCTTCCTCAGAATGGCGATATCCTCCTTGTCCACCGTCAGGCCCTCCTCATGGCTCAACAGCTCCAGATCGAGCCAGCAGTAGAGAAGCTGATTCAAGCGGATGCCTCCCCATTTGACCCGTTCGAAATTCAGCACGTTCAGGTCGGCATTCACGTAATTCCCGTCGGACTGGAGCCCGGCATGGTTACAATCTCCGCAGCTGCTGTAATTCGGCATGGCCGAGCGTCGTTCTTCGTACTGATGCAGAGGCAGGCGCGATGTAAGCGCCCAACTGGAAAGCGCGCTTCGCAGATGCACTTGTCTCGTGGACAGGCTGTGCAGAAATGCGGCAGCAACCCTTTCTTTAGTAACCGTCTTATGTAAGCTATGAAGCCGCTGGTTCAGCTCATCATGTCCGATGGTGATGGGGTCGAACATCAGCCTCATGCTCTTCGCGTAATCAAAGTCCTCCCCGACGAACGGCAAAGGACTGCTTTTCCAGCCGCTGGATGACCAGAACGTTTGAAGTAAAACCTTTTTCGCCTTTTTGTCCACAGCTTCCACTTCCCATTTTTTTCTTGTCCCTATCATAACAAAATCTTCCTATAAAGCGAAGACGATCGAAATCTGACTGAGTTGGATTGAAGCCGTGAGACTATGAAAACTACGAGTTATATCATGTAATGAATAATGATGAATTTATTCTTAATATTTCTCCGAATAATCATTATAATGATATAATGTTTCAAATAACCCTATCCTTGTTGATCAAATCGGAATTTCGCATGACATGAAAAGAATGCAATGGAGGATGCACCCAAAATGACCATTCACAACCTCAAATCATTCATCGTATCCACTTTCACTTTCCGAATAAACTGGAATCACTTTAAGTCGAAGCTGCTCTTAAGATACGTTCTGTCTTATATTCTGATCTTCCTGATTCCTCTGACTGGAGTAACGATGTTTGTTTATGATAGCGCTGTCAACGGGCTTCGTACCGAGATCGAACAATCCAACATCAATCAATTGAACCAGGTGTCAATGACCATCGACTCCCGTATCGCGGAGCTTCGGGAGCTTTCCGGCCGGATCGCTTACGACAGACGCTTAACCCCTTATATGGTCCGTGATGATTATTACAGAGTGGAAGCCATACAAGCTTTGGCCAACTATAAGGCAAACAGCAGCATTATTGAAGACATCTTCTTATACTATCATAACGACCCGATTATCTACTCTTACCGCGGCCTGACGAATGTTAACGTTGCGTTCGACTCCTTCTATCGTTATGAGAACTGGAGTCTGGAAGATGTCACCCTTGCGCTGAACGAGACGAATAAGATGGTAATACGGCCGGCCGAGAATGTTACGATCAACAACTCCAGGCAGGAGACGATGCTGACCATCATCGTACCGATCAAGCCCAATGCCCCCTATCCGTACGGGAGCGTCGTATATATGGTGAAAGAGTCCAATCTTACCGGGGTCATGGATTCCATTCTTAGCGATTTCACCGGGAGCAGCTACATTCTCAATCAAAATGATGAAGTGCTTACAGCGAGCAATCACGGCGTAACCCTGTCTCAAGAGCACCTTGGAACATTGGCTGCGCTTGATGCCGGCATACACAATCTCTCCCTGAATAATGACAAGTATTCCGTCGTATCCGTCAAATCCGGGGAGAATGGCTGGAACTACATGACCATCATGCCAAGCTACCAGTTCTTCAGCCGGGTCGCTCATGTACAGACGCTCATTCTGCTGGTGTTTGGCATCGCCGTCATAACCGGAGTGCTTGCCGCTTTTGTGCTGGCTAGACGCCAATATCACCCGATTAAGGATTTGATGGAATTCGCCAAGCTCAGAGTTAGCGATTCCCCAGAGCCCAAAACGCGCAATGAATGGGAATGGATTCGTCAGACCCTTCACGATTACAGCACCCGGATCGATATGCAGGAGCCCTTCGTGCGCAACCAATGCATGCTGCTTCTGCTGAAGCACGGAAAGCCGGATGATCCCGAAATCGA
This sequence comes from Paenibacillus sp. CR_12, assembly GCF_041953985.1. NCBI lineage: Bacteria > Bacillati > Bacillota > Bacilli > Caryophanales > Paenibacillaceae > Paenibacillus > Paenibacillus sp. CR_12. Next base: position 1,555,945 of record NZ_JAVFHO010000002.1, read on the forward strand.
GCGAATGATCGCCGGAGTCGGACTGGAATCTCCCCAAGAACAAGTCATTTATTTCTGTGTGATTCTGTCCTGGGAAGAAAACGATGCGGCCGAGGATGTCGTCCAGAAGGATCGTCAGCAGGTGCATGAAATTCTCAGCCATGTTGAACCATCAGGGCTTCAAGCGAATATCTATGGCGTTGAATTCTCAGCCGATAATCAATTTGCGCTGATCGTATCGCTTCCTGACCCTGGTCAAGATTCGCTGAAGCTCCGGATGGAGCAGATCATTCGCGCGGTCCAGGGATTGATCTCCGAGAACACTCGGCTCGATCCGAGCATGGGCGTAGGTACGCCCTACCGGGATTTGGGGCAGCTGAACCAATCCTTCATCGAAGCCGCAACCGCACTCGAGCACCGAATGGTCGGCAGCAGCCGGATCACCTATTTCGACCAGTTGGCAGAGCAGAATCATCCTGTCGCCAAAGGCGTATGGCTTCCAAGAAAGTCGCTGCTCAAGCTGGAGCAAAGCCTAAAGCAAGGCAACGAGTCGGTGGCTGTGCAGATGATCGCCGAGATGATGGAGACCATCCGCAGCGAACCGCTGCAGATTCATCTGCTGCGCTGCATTTGCTTCGATCTGCTGAACGCGCTGCTTCGGTCCGCCTCTGAGGTTGGAATGAACGAAGCATTCAGCAGCATCTCGGACTATACGTCGTTTGAGACGCTGGAGGAATTTGAGGACAAGCTGTTGTCGCTCACGACAGAGGTTTGCGAGAAGGTTGAACGGAACCATGAGCAAGCAGCGCCAAAACTGATCGATGATATCGTACATTATGTAAATCAGCAGTTTGGGGACTATACGCTCAGCCTGGAGCATGTTGCCCTTAAATTTTCCGTCTCTACCTCTTACTTAAGCCGCAGCTTCAAAGAGAAGACCGGGATCAGTTTCTCGCAGTATATCTGGAAGAGGCGTACGGAGGAAGTCATTCGGCTGCTTGTGACGACAAGCGCTCCCCTGAAGGAAATCATCGAACAGGTGGGCTACCTGGATGCACCCAATTTCATCCGCAAATTCAAGAAAGAAACCGGGCTTACGCCCGGTCAGTACCGCAAACAACATCGTTCGAATAGGCTGGATATATAACAGAAGGGCCCTTTAGGAGAACTTGTCTCGAAAGGGCCCGGATGCTTCTACTTCACTCACTGCGGTTCGTTCAAGGTATGCTCAACCAGCTCATCGACCGGCACGGTAGCCAGTGCAATTGCTGTGTCGGTCACACCATAATAGATATAGAGCAGACCGTCTTTGACCACGTTTCCTGTCGGGAACACCACATTCGGAATCTGATAACCGAATTTCTCGTAATAGGTTTCCGGTTCCATAATGTAATTCTTCGTTCTTGCTATGACCTTCTCAGGGTTGTTCAGGTCAAGAAGCATCGCCCCAACACGGTAAACGACCTGATCATCAACGCCGTGGTAAAGGACCAGCCAGCCTTTATCGGTTCGCACAGGCGGCGTGGCTCCGCCGATTTTCCTGGATTCCCACGCCGGATTCTCGGCTTTGGCCAGAAGCTTCGGCTCTTCCCAATGAACCAGATCCTCGGAGTACGTAATCCATATCGCCGCGCTGTCCGTTCCGTAAGCTGCACCCACGTATTCCTCCGGACGGCGCAGCAATACATACTTTCCGTTAATCTTCTCAGGGAACAAAATGTTGTCGCGGTCATTGATATCGAGCGGTGTCGTATCGGCAACGAACTCCCAGTCGATCAGATTGTCCGACTTCACGATCGAAGAGCGAGTGAGCCAGTGGCCCTCCTCCTCCCCCCAGCCGTCCGGATATTTGGGTATCGACCGCTCCGGTATCCCCGCTCCCGTCGGATAGTAACTCATGGCGCATGGCCTAAGGGCATAGTTTAGATAGTACGTCCCGTCGATTTTGACAATCCGCGGGTCCTGGACGCTTCCATATGGAAAGCCCAGCATGTCAGGCGTCACGATCGGCTCGTCTTTCACGTGCGTAAAATTCACCCCGTCTTCGCTCTCCAGCAGTCCCAAAACATTCTTGCAAGGCGTTAGCGAGCCTGCGGTTCGCTCAATCATGTAAAACTTCCCGTTGTCTATAATAACCGCAGGATTGAATACGGTGACTTTACGCCATTCGTACGTTCCTGGAACGACGATCGGATTGTTCGGATGTCTCGTCATTTTCATAGGCTATGCCTCCACATTTGTATAATATTCAGGAGATTTATCAGGCCCTCTATCATTCTATGTTTAGCTCGACTTCCAGCGGTCATATGCGCCTTGATAGATTTCAACAACTCGGTCGGCACCCATTTTCTTCATCGTGTTCAGATAGTTATCCCAATTGGACAACGGTTCTGCGCCGGTTATGAATTTCGCCTCCATCTGTTGTACATACGTGCTCAGATCCGAGTTCAGGCTGTTGATCTCGGTTTGCTCTTCCACGGTAAGGAACAAGGCAGGGAACGGAGGTCTTGCTCCCCGATCGAGCAGTTTCTCCTTCGTTTCCTTTTCAACCCACAGATCAAAGTCGGTCTTTAATCCTTTATTGATATCGTCCGTGTTGATGGTAGGAGCCGGAATGCCGTAGTTTGGCGTCAAAGTCGCGCGGTAATCCTCCATCTCCATGCCGTCCGGCACAGACAAATAGCGTTTCACGCGATTGGCTTCATCCGTGTACTCCCACAGCATCCCTTCCGGTCCTTTGTTGAAAAAAAGCGACCCTTCATAAGAGTAAAGGTAGTCCACCCAACGGATCGATGCTTCAGGAGCAGGATTGGTAGCCGAAATGGCAAATGCCCCTGTCGTAATCCCTCTGTTCTTGGCGATGGCCGGCTTGTCTACCAAATCGCTTTTCACCGGAGCGAACATCGGATCCTTGGTGGACGGTTCTCCGCCTTTGGTCATGTAGGCATGCCAGTCGGAGAACAGGGCCACCTGATCGTTCTGTGCCTTGGCCTTTTTCTGTTCTGCGGTTTGCGAGAAGCTTTCATGGTCAAGCAGATCCTCTTTCCAAAGACGGTTCATATAGGCCAGATACTCTCGGAAGCCTTCTTCTATCGGGGTATAATGAACAACATCCGCATCGTCTACATAAATTTCGTCTTCATAAACGCCGAAAGCGCCAAGAAGCCAAGTACGCAAATCACGAGCATTGGTCGTAGCCGTCGATACGGAAGAGATCGGGATTTCATCGGCGACTCCATTGCCGTTCGGATCCTCTTCTTTTACCCGCTTCAGGAAGGTGTAGAGCTCCTCGGTCGTCTCCGGAAGCTTGTCGATATTCAGGGCCTCCAGGAAATCACCGTTGTACCACAGCGGGTTGCGATACCAGTGCTGGCTTAAATCGACCGCAGGCAAAGAGTAAATATGCCCATCTGGAGCCGTAATGGATTTACGAATCTCCGGAATTTCGTCCATCAGCGCCTTGAAGTTCGGAGCATATTCCTCGATGAGCTCCTCCAGCGGAATCAGAATACCCTGCTCGCCATAGTTCATCTGTTCGGCCGCGGTCAACCCTGCAGCATAGAAGACATCCGGGTAATCGCCGCTGGCAAATACGAGATTCTTCTTCGTATCAAAGCTATCCTTCGGTGCGTTCAAGTATCGGAACGAAATGCCCGTCTTTTCCTCCATCTGCTGCAGCACGACCATATCCTTCCAGTTCTGAACACCGACATCAGGTGCCATCATGGTCAGCGTAATCGGTTCATTCATAATCGGGAAGCCTTCCTTATTCACGGCGGCTGCTTCCGTTGACTTTGTTCCGGCAGATTTCGTATCGCCGGCCGAACCGCATCCGGCGAGCAGGGACAGGGCTGTCATCCCCGTCAACACCAGCTTCCAAGGTTTGCTTGTCATCTTCATCCATGTTTCCTCCCTTTGCATACTCAAGCTCATATCTTATAAAACGCTTTCATTCATCATCCTTTTACAGAGCCGATCATGACCCCTTGGACAAAGTATCGCTGTAAAAAAGGATAGAGAGCCACAATCGGCAGAGTAGATACAACGATAACCCCGTATTTGATCAATGATGCGGTTTCGGCTTTGGAATTCATTGCCCTGGCGGCATCCCCGCTGATTCCGGCGCCGGTCGTCTCCGCCGTCATTTCCTGAAGAACCAGAATCTGCCGCAGCACCATCTGCAGAGGATACTTGCTCTCATCGTTGAGATAGATCAGAGCCGGAAAATAGCTGTTCCAGTGACTGACCCCGTAAAATAATGCCATGACTGCAATAATCGGCGCGGACAGCGGCAGAATAATGCGGACGAACAGCTTCAGGTTGGTACAGCCGTCCATATATGCCGCTTCCTGCAGTTCCTTGGGAATCGTCGTCTGGAAGAACGTCCGGGCAACGATGATATTCCATACCGATGCTGCTACGGGAAGAATGAGCGCCCCCATCGTGTTGATCAGCCCCAAATTCCGGACGACGAGATACGTGGGCACAAGCCCTCCGGTAAAGAACATCGTGAACAGAGTAAATCCCAAGAACAGTTGACGGCCGACCAAATCCGACCTGCTGAGGGCATAAGCTGCAGGCAGTGTCACGGCCAGGTTCAATAGCGTTCCTATTCCAGTATAGACGATCGTGTTCAGATATCCGTTCCAAATCTTCGGATTTTCGAAGACCAGCTGGTATCCGGCCCAGGTAATCTCCTTGGGAAACAGCCACATCGCACCGGAATTCACCTGCTGCGGGCTGCTGATCGATGCGCTGAGAATATAAACGAGCGGATACAGAACAACAATCAGGGCGATGCATAAATAGATATAAACGCTGCCGAGAAAAATCTTGTCCCCCTTCGATTCCTTCATCGCGGTAACCAATGCACTTTCCTCCTTTCTACCATAGGCTGTTCTCGCTGGTGCGTCTGGCAATCCGGTTGACCGTTACCAATAGAATGACGTTGATCACGGAGTTGAACAGGCCAACGGCTGTCGAGAAGCTGTACTGCGCGTCGACCAGACCGGTCCGGTAAACATAAGTTGAAATGACATCGGAAGATTCCATATTCAGCGAGTTCTGCAGCAGCAGTATTTTTTCAAAGCCAATCGTAAGGATGTTGCCCATGTTCAAAATCAACAAAATGGTGATCGTTGGGAGAATGGCCGGGAGGTTGATGTGCAACAATCGTTTGAAACGACTGGCTCCATCCACAATCGCGGCTTCATGCTGCTGGGGATCGACCCCGGACAGCGCGGCCAGATAGATAATGGTCCCCCATCCGGTACTTTGCCAGACCCCCGACAGAACGTACACGGTCTTGAACCACGCCGGATCCGACAGAAAGTTCGGCGCATCGATGCCCATCCATTTGATCAATTGGATCAGGATGCCTGTGGACGGCGATAAGAAGGTAATAATCATACCCGCCATGACAACAACGGATATAAAATGAGGCGCATACGTAACGGTCTGGACGATTTTCTTGAAGGGACCCGTCCGGATTTCGTTGAAAGCGAGCGCCAGGATGATCGGCAGCGGAAACCCGATGATCAGCTCGTAGAAGCTGAGGCTGAACGTATTCCAGAGCAAGTCCCAGAAATAGTAGGAATTGAAGAAACGCTCGAAATGATCGAAGCCCACCCATGGGCTGTCCATGATTCCTTTGCTAGGGATAAAGTTCTTAAAGGCAATCTGGATGCCGTACATGGGCGCATAGTGAAATACAAGGAAATACAGTAAGGCCGGCACCAAGAACAGATAGAGCTCCCAGTTCACCCTGATTCGTTTACCAAGAGACGTTTGGTTTACACCTGGATTAGGCGGCTTCGTTTCGCGATGGATGGAACGTCTTTCGGATATCACAGCAAGCAGTCTTTTTCCCTTCATGTTTCCCCTCCTTTCTTACATATCGATTCATGTCAGGTTATCTGGTTCACTCACGTACATCACGTTTCAGTGATTAACAGGTAACGCTTACATTCCAAAGTGTAGAGAAGACAGCATGACATCGTAAATGTGTAAGATGTGCATTGTCACCCGTCTGTCCGGCGAAATCCCGCTGCTGTCCTTTATTTTTCATCCGAATCTCCGCGATTTTTGATCATAGTTAATACGGAGTATGTGTAACATATGAACCTGTTATCAGGATTCATATGTTACATATTGTGCTCCATCAAGCGTTGTGCGAACATGGCCTGCGAACACCGAATATGCGTTAACTCGCACGAGAACAAGGAAGGGCAGAATGAAAATGTCTCTGTCCATTTCATTCCCTTTGACCATTCACCAATCCAAATAAAAAAACCACCAACTTTAATTGGTGGTTTTTTTCTGAATTCTTTTAGTTAGTAGTAGTTGTAGTAGCTTATTGCTGTCTTTCTTGCTTCGGAATTACTTCATCGCTTTAGCCAGCTCGGTGAAAATAACCCCGAGCGCATACGCGCCCGCATCCGGGTATCCGATGCTGCGTTCCCCTACCGTGCCCGCTCTACCCATTCGGGCAACGATATCCGCCGTCTTCTGCGCGCCGAGCACCGCCGCTTCGGCCGCTTTGATCGCTGCCGGCTTCATGTCTTCGCCTTGCTCTCCACTCTGCATCCAGGCATCCGCGAACGGCACGAGCGCATCGATCAGCGTCTTATCGCCGACGACGGCTCCTCTTCCGAAGGATCTTTCGCCCGTATCCTGAATTCCTTTGACGACGGCCTGCATCATCTCCGCGACCTCATGAACGGACAGCTCCTGTTTCTGCCCTGCATATTTGCTTGCGGATCGGAACGCCGATCCCCAGATCGGTCCCGAAGCCCCGCCGCAGTGCTCCATAATGATCATCGAGCAGGCGTCGAGGAAATCGCCGATATCGCGAAGGTGATGGGTAAGCAGATCGTTCCACTCCGATTTTAGCTGCTTGAAGCCCTTGGCGACGCTCATCCCGAAATCGCCGTCTCCCGCATGGGCGTCGAGCTCGCAGAACGGCACCTCGTTCTCGATGATGACCTCGCTCATCTGATCGATCAGGTACACGATATTTTGCAAGGATAACCGGTTGTTCTTAATCACCGCTGCCGCGGCATCCGTATTGTTTTTATACGATACCGTGCCTTCTGACTTCTCTTGCGGAATCACCTCGGTATAATTCACGGGCTCGAATGCGCCCTTGACCGTTAGTGCCGGCGTATCGCATGGCGCAGACAGCCACTTCTTGAGCGTCTCGTCCAGCTTCATGATCGTTACCGAGGCACCGGCCATATCGATGCTGGTCATATAGTTGCCGACGAATCCTTTGAATACCCGCTTGTTTCGAGCCGTTAATTCACGCGTCACGGAATTGTTCAGCAAATACAGCTCCTGCAGCGGCGTGCCGCCAAACCCGTTGATCAATACGGCAACTTCGGCATTCGAAGCATCATCCAGCTCCAGGTTATCCAGCAAAGACGTAACCATCCGCTGCGCCAGCTCATCCGCTGGAACGGCTTTCTCCCTGCGGATTCCCGGTTCGCCGTGAATGCCGACGCCATATTCCATCTCGCCATCCTCGATCTGAAACGTCGGGGTACCTTTCGCGGGAACGGTGCAGGAGCTAAACGCGAAGCCGATGCTGCGGACATGGTTGATCGCATGCTGCGCCGCTTCTTTCACTTCCGGCAGGGACAGTCCCGCTTCCGCGGCCGCTCCGGCCACCTTATGAACGAGCACCGTTCCGGCAACTCCTCTTCTCCCAACCGTGTAGAGGCTGTCTTCCACGGCGATGTCATCGTCCACCTTGACGTAATCCACTTCAATGCCGTCTTCGCCTGCGAGATGGGCAGCATTCTTGAAGTTCATGATGTCGCCGCTGTAGTTCTTGATAATAAGCAGCGTCCCCTTATCGCTGGCGGAGCTGCGGATCGCTTGGTACACCTCGATTTGGGATGGAGAAGCAAATACGTCCCCGCACACCGCCGCATCCAGCATCCCGGTTCCCACAAATCCGGCATGGGCCGGTTCGTGCCCGCTTCCGCCGCCGCTGATCAGGGTGACTTTACCTTGATTGATCTCTTTTTTGGAAATTACTTTGTATTTAGGGTCGAACGCCAACTCGGGATGCGCCAGTACCAGCCCATTGCACATTTCCCGTACCAAGGTTTCCGGTTTGTTCATGATTTTCTTCATCTTAGATCTCCTTGCTTGATTTATATTGACGGCCCAACTGGTCAGCCGCCATAATGGCCGATGCTACCGCTTCCTCCGAAATCGGGAACGGCATCGAATGAATGGATTCCTCGGCAATGCATGCCTTCTTGGCAACCTCAAGCAGTTCCTCGTAAGTGACATGCTCTACGCCGATGTCCGCCAGGCATACGGGAAGACCGATCGACAGACAGAAATCCAGCACTTCCTTCATTTCATCCTGTTCCGCATTCTCAAGCACCAATTGGGCAATCGTGCTGAAGGCTACCTTCTCGCCGTGATAATAATGGTGCGTTCCTTCCAAAGCCGTCAAGCCATTGTGAATCGCATGAATCGCTGCCAAACCGCCGCTCTCGAAGCCCAAACCCGATAACAGAATATTCGTCTCGATGATATTCTCCAGCGCAGGCGTCACGATGTTCTGATCGCAGGCCAGTTTCGCCCGATATCCGTTCTCGAGCAGGGTGTCATAACATAGCTTGGCAAGTCCCAACGCGGTGATCGTTCCCTTGGCCTCGCCGCCGCACGGCAAACCGGCATTGACATTGGAGTACGATTGAGCCGTCGCTCTTGCTTCGAAATAAGTCGAGAGCGCATCCCCCATTCCAGCAACAAGGAATCGAGTTGGCGCTTTCGCAATAACCGTTGTATCGATCATGACGACGCTTGGGCTTTGCTTAAAATAAGCGTAATCGTCGAATTCGCCTTCGGGGGTATAGAGAACCGCCGAATGGCTTGTCGGTGCATCCGTTGCCGCAATCGTCGGAACGATAATCAGTGCCTCGCCTTCGGCTACGCATTTTGCCGTATCGATCGCTTTGCCTCCGCCGAGGCCAATCGTGCAGGCACATTGATGCTCCTTGGCCAATGCCTGCAATCTGGCAACCTCCTCCCGGGAGCATTCTCCACGGAATCCGCTTTCAACGAGCGTTATATTAAATGTCTGTTTCGTTGCGTCCAGCTTGTCTTTCACGCGGGCAACGTCATCCGGATGGGCGATCAGCAGCGCGGAATCTCCGAATGTTTTAACGAAATATCCCAGATTCAACAGTTCGTTCTCACCTTGCACATATTTTGTCGGACTGATAAATGCCCTTCTCATTTTTCATTCCTCCTAATTTGACTATATGTATTATTATAGGTTGTGCTCATTCGGGAAGCATGAAACAATGAGATCGGAATAAAGCGTTTTCTCATCGTGTTTCTTTGTCATCTAGATGGCAAATTGTATTATCTTGTCCTTTAGTAGAGTTATTCGCTATAATGATGAATAGAATTTCTATTACGTTCATAGGAGAATATCGTCATGTCCAAATCCCGGTTCGATTTAGAAGAAATCATCGATTTGGAGAAATGGGAGAAGCTGCAGGATTCCTTATCGCTTGTGACCAAAATGGCGATCCTTACGGTCGATTACAAGGGCGTTCCCGTGACCAAGCACAGCTACTGCCAGCCTTTCTGCCAAGGCGTGCGCCAGGATGGCCATCTCTCGCAGTATTGCCAAAAATGCGATGCGCGAGCCGGCATTGAAGCGGTTCGCCAGAACAAGCCATACATCTATCTGTGCCATTTTAACATTATCGATATCGCCATTCCGATCATCATCGATAACCAATATCTTGGCGCGATCATGGCCGGACAGCTCAAGCTCCGGGAGCCTGACGCGCCGATGCTGGAGCAGATCGTGTCCCGGCCGCCCAATGTGGAGTCAAACCGGAAGTTCAAGGAGCTCGAAGAGGATTACAACGCCCTGCCAGTCCTGTCATACGAGGAAGTAACAAGGTGCGTGGATCTGCTGCTGCAATTGAGCACGTATATCGTGGAGGAAGCCATTCAAAAGCATACCAAGGTGGATATGTACAAAAAAGTGCTCACGTCTAACATGGACGCGCCAGTGTCGGTTGAAACGCTGAGCGAGTCCGATCGCGCGGTCCGCAGCATTCAATCCATCCAGCAGGAGCTGTCAGGGGCGCTGATCGACACCAAATTGAAGAATGGCGCCGGGCGGTTTGCTTCTTCGAATCCGGTGCTTCAGCCCGCGTTTGATTACATTTTTACGCACAAGCATGAAAACTTCAGCCTGAAGGAGATGGCCAAGCTGTGCCACATCAGCCCCAGCTATTTCAGCCGTATATTTACGAAAGAGACCGGGGAGAATTTCTCCGTCTTCATCGCCCGGCTTAAGATTGAATGGGCCAAGCGGCTGCTGGAATCCACCGATTCGCCGATCCATCAAGTGAGCGATGATCTAGGCTTTTGCGACACGGGCTATTTCATCAAAACGTTCAAAAAGTTCGAGAACCTCACCCCGGCCGTGTACCGGAACATGTATGCCGGGATATCCGCGAAGTGATCGTTCCAGGCTGTCGACCATTCATGTAAAAATCCCTTCGTGCATGCACGAAGGGATTTTTGCGATGGCCGTTATCCGGCAAGCCCCGTTAACGGGTCTTGTTCTGATTCCGGTAGTCATCCACGACAATGGAATATAATTTCAGATCTTCATGTTTGCCTTTCACGAATATCGACTGTCTTATGATTCCCTCAAAGGTCATGCCGGCCTTTTCCATCACTCTGGCTGATCCTAGGTTTGACGGCAGACAGCTGGCTTCGATTCTAACCAGCTTCATTCGTTCAAATCCATAAGAGATGATGGTCCTGATCACTTCGGTCATGTAACCGCGATTCCAATAATCCTTGGACAAGGCATATCCCAGTTCTGCTTTGTCATGATGAACGTTCCAAGCCATAAATCCTGAAGTTCCGATGACCCTTCCGGTTTCTTTGTCCACGATCCCCCACGGGGCCACGGCATGATGGTCGTATTTTTGCAGCACCTTGTTTAGATAATGGCGGGTATCTTCCATCGTTTGATGCGTCGGCCAGGAGGTATATCTCGATACCTCATCATCCGATCCGTAACGAAAGATATCTGGCTCGTCCTCGCTTCTTAATTTTCTTAAAATCGTTCGGCCTGTTTCTAATGTTGGCAGATCCGAGAAGATATCCTCTATCCGCATGTCCCTCATCCCTCCAATGCCTTCAAAATATCCTTTATCAATAATTCCGGCATCCTATCACGATTGAATTCGTTCAAGCTGATGATGCCGACTTCCTTCCGATATTTAATTGCATCTATTTCAGGGTGACTCTCGACGGGTATCGTTCCTAGTACAATCCGGCGATCACTAATAATCTCATGTACCATGCTTTGAAAAGAGGCAGACAGCATCTGCATAAACCCCATTTCGTCAATGACGATGATTTTCTTGGAGGACAAGGCTTCCCGTAGTTTATGAATAGCAAAATCCTCGAATTTCTCAACATCTACGCCGTACCTGCCAATTCGAATATGGCTGGGACTTTCCACATTTGCAATCTCTACGCTTTCTCCATCGACAGCCACGCATCTGAAACCGCTTCGATCGCCTGCATTCGTTATTTCCTCCGTATAAAAACCGCCGCAAAGATCAGGGCCGACGAGATGTATGAGTTTCTTGATCAGGGTCGTTTTGCCCATCCTCGGCTTCCCCGTGAGTAAAAATGCCGTTTTGGCATTCAGCGGTTTCCCGTCCAATCTGGACAGCAGCTTATACTGAGGCGGGTTCAAATCCCAAGTCTCATAAGGGACCGAACGCTCTGCACGGATGGCGTCCAACGTGCGCGATTGAATGTGGGGCCTTTTTATGTATTCATCCAGGTTGGAATCTACCAAGTCTACGAATTTCGCTTCCACAATTTCTTCCGGTTGAACGGTTATTTCTCCGCTGACGTATTCCGCATGAAAAACGACGGACAACACGTGCAGCCTCTCATTGTAGTAGACTCCTGAAATGCCTAAAGGGCGTATATCCACGCCCGTCTCCTCCAGAAACTCCCGGCTCACGGCTTGATCCAGCGGCTCCCCGGCATCAACGAAGCCTCCGGGCAGTTCCCACGTATCCGAACGCAAATGCGTCCGAACCATCAGCACATGTCCGTCTCTATTCTTCACTAAAGCTGAAACAGCAACCAAATGCTTTGACTGCTCAAACATCGATTAACACCGCCATTTCCATGTTTTATCTATCATTTCAATGACTGATCAAGTGAAGAATTATTTTCCCATCATTATACATTATATTCCGATCTCCAGCATTTTCGCCCTCACTTGCTCAACCCTGCAATCCACATCCGTTCCGTCGTACTTGGGAAGCTTGAGTTCACTGACCATGTTCCCGTCGCGCATAAACATAATGCGCTCCGTCCGGGCCGCCACGTTAGCGTCATGCGTTACAAGCATGACCGCCGTGCCTTCCGCGTTGATTTCGGAGAAAATGTCCATGATTTCCTGCGCCGATTTGGAGTTGAGCGCGCCCGTAGGCTCATCGCCAAAAATGATTCTCGGGCTGTTCATCAGCGCCCGGCAGATTCCAGCACGCTGAAGCTGTCCTCCCGAAACCTGAGTGATATCTCGCTTTTCCAGCTCTGCGATTCCCACCCTGTTCATAAGAGTTCTTGCTTTTTTTGTTATGGATGCAACGTTTTTTCGTTGGTCCCGCATGGATGGAAGAATGATATTATCGAGGATATTGAGGTTTTTCAGCATCGTTGGCTGCTGGAAGACAAACCCCATATGGGTCCTCCGTATATCTGAAAGCTCATTCTCCGAGGCTGCCGATAAATCCTTGCCGTCAAAAAAGACCGTTCCGCCATTCACGCCATCCGTCCCGCTCAATGCAAACATGAACGTTGATTTTCCCGAACCCGAAGGCCCCATAACCGAAACGAACTCGCCCTCGTGAATGTAGGCGGACACGCCGTCCAGAACACGGCGCTGCTCATCACCTTCGCCGAAAGATTTTACGATATCATCACAGATAATCAACTTTTTCATAAGTTACTCCTTCATATGTTCGGATATTTTGATTCGTCCCGCGCCAGAAACGCCGATCACGGTTGCGAAAAGCACCGCGCCGATCATCAACATGGGGCTGAACAGATACGCCGAAAGCGGATCGATCGCAAAATGAAATGTCGACGCTCCAAACGAGGAAATTGCGGCACCTGCAAGCATCTCACCGACCGTGTTGGCCAGAAGCGTTCCAACCATGATGCCGACAATCAGAACAAATACCGAACGCGAGACATACTGCACCCTCATATCCGAGTTCGTAAAGCCAAAGGCTTTCATGACGGCAATCGCATGCCGGTCCTTGGCAACCAGCATTTTCATAAACAGCAAGGTAACGAGAACCGCTATCATCAGCGCAACCGTAACGGCAGCGTTGGAGGCCGTTTTGACGGAGCTAATCGTCGAGCCGAACGTTTGCGATACAAAGTCGTCAACGTCCGAGATCTTTGCATAATCGAACCTCTCCGCATAGGCGGAGACCTTCTCATGGACAAGCGTTTGATCGGATAGCTCAGCGCAGACAATGCTCCACATCGTGTCCGCCGTATCGTCGGTGAATACAGCCTTTGCGGTTTTGCCGCCGTTGGTAATGTCGGAGTAGATTCCGCTTACCGTGAGGGCTTTCGCCTTCCCTTCGATCACCACCGTGATGATATCGCCGACCTTTTTGCCCATCTCATCGGCGTTTATCGCCGAAAGCGCAATCTCGTCTTCTGCGGGTGCTTTGCCCTTGGCATATGCTATAGGGAACACCGTATGGTCCCCAAGCTCGATTTTGATATTTTCCTCCGTCCCGTCTCCCGTTTTGATTTTGAATGTTTTGGTTGTAAGGACGGCTGTCTTTGTAATGGCTGGGTCGTTGTTCATCGTATATAGAATCTCGGCCGTTTTTTCCGACATTTGCTCGGTCTGCTGAATGTCAACCCGCATGTCGTAGCTTCCGATGCCCATATATTGAATAAAGCTTTTGGACGAGATCGTGTTGTGCAGGTTCTGCGGTACGATCATGATAAATGCCGAGATCACGATTACCGTCAGGCTTGTAGCGTAAAGTCTTTTCCTGGCGAGTACGTCTTTCATCCCGAGAAAAACATTGGTGCTAAACAGCCTGTTTCCGCTCAGATTAAAGCTTCCGGCGCCCGTGTTTTTCTCGGGTGAAGTGCCAAAGCGTATCGCTTCTGAAGCCGATATGGTCCGAAAGCGATTCAGAACTCTGCTTACATAGGCGATGATCGTCAGAAAGACAAGCAGTATGCCGATGAGTCCGAACGGCAAGGCATAAGAAGAATGGCTGCTTTCTCCCATATAGAGACGTATGTTCTCAAGAAGCAATCCTTTGAAAGGCACCGAAAGGGCAAAGCCGAGAATACTGCCTGCCGCGGTAATCGCAGCATATTTCGCGAGATAGATCTTTTTCATGTCGGAAACACGCAGCCCTATCGCCTTCATGACGCCGATTTCACGGTAATCGTCTTCAATTTTGGCTAAGAGGGTAAAGCGTATGCACATCAGAGATATCGCTACGACAAGAATGCTAACGAGAAGGATGACGCCGATCATCATCCCGTCGGAAAGGGCGTTCATCATTTGGAACAGCTTATAGGTAACCGTAGGTCCATTCGCTTCAAGACCCGCGGAAGCGTAGTCTGCTTCAAATGCGCCTAGCTCCGACAAATCCCTTAGTCTGAACTCAATCAAATATTCCGTACTGCCCGAGTTTTTGATCTCCGCGTAATCCTTGTCACTGACCAGAAAACGCTTGGAGGCGGAGAGCGTGGAATTCATCTGCGAATCGCGGAGGAATCCGGCAACGGTAAATGCCTTCCCGCTGATCACCGCAGCATCGCCAACCCTTGCCATATTGTCTCTCATATAATTTATGGGAACATATAACTCACCGTCGTCCGCGTGAATGATGTTCCCGTCCAAATCAAGCAGATAATCGAATTTCTTGCTCTGTATGCTGAATCCGTTATCCTGAACGCTATGGGCAAGCGAATGCTCCCCTAACCGAATCCGCGCACCGTCCATGTTGAGAAATTCTGTCACTTGAAAATCTTCGACATTGCCGTGCTGCTCCGCAAAAGCTGCTAGCCGTTCAGTATCGATGTCACCCGAATGCATTTGCATAAAATGCGGGGTTTTGGCTTGCGTCATGAGTGTATGTACCGCTCCGGATAAATTTAAAATGAGCACGGCCGCCAGCGAAACCAGCATCGCTGCTGCCGCAACGAAGATCATGGTCATCAACGTGATCCATTTGCTTTTGGATATATCCCTTCGGATGATTCTGAAATACATAAGGCCCCCCTGTGTTCAAGCATTTTAACCGATGTCTACCATAACAGCTTTCCTAAGATGAAGAGGAGAAAGGTCTGCTTCTCTGCCGTCGCCCCTGCTGATGAACTTTCACGCGCTGATTCATGCTTGGCCGTTTTCATCTCCTCCACCAAACATCCCCATAACGTCCATCAGGCTTCCGCTTTCTGCGCCGAGCAGCCTCTCGACGTTGCAAACAAAGGCCAGAACTCGCTGCCTTCGCTCCTCGTCCGTCATCGTTACCAGATCTTCATCAAAAACGGTATTCGCGTAGATCACTACCATTTCCATGCATTCATACGGGAACGGCGTGCTGAACAGCCCCTGCTCGATGCCTTCGCGGATGATGTCCGTCAGGATCGGCGGAACACCGTTAATAATGACCTTATGTATCTTTTGATGCATGAGCGCATTCTGAGGCTTGTGAATATGCTCCATGATTTCCTTGCTGCTCTCTCCATCGCCGCTTATGTTCAGCGACATCACAACGCGGATGATGCGCTCGATTACCGGTATGCTCTTGTCCAAGGCAATGGCCTGTGCCCGATCCAACAATCGGACGGTATACCGGTCAATCAGCGCATCCATGATATCCTCCTTCGACTTGAAGTGATGATACAAAGTTCCGCGCGCAATGCCGACCTTTTCGAGAATATCGTTGGTACTTGTGCCGTCAAAGCCCTTCTGACCGAAAAGCGTATCCGCTGCGTCAAGGATTTCATTCTTGCGTTCCTCCGCTTTTTTTACGATTCGCATGCTTCCCCCTCCTTTACCAGACCGACTGTCTGTCGGTAATATCATATCATGCCGCTATCCGTTGTCAAGGCCGTTGTTATCTGAAAAAATAAAAAGCGACCCATCCCCTATTAAGGGATGAGCCTTCAAGACGCACATCACGATTTGCCATCTATATCACTCCTTAGCTGGGAATGATATAGTATATTACCAGAGTCATAGAATGGTAAAAGACAGAAACCACCGTTTAATCGTTTGTTTTTCGGATGTACCCGCGATCCAGTTTTTGATTTCAACCAGAGTCCTTAGCTATTCTCTGATACATACTCTTCCCTCAACAGACCATAATGCGCAAGGTCTTCATATTCACCCCATTTTTTTACATGTTGTCTTAACAGTCCTTCATGCTTCATTCCCAGCTTTAACATGACTTTGCCTGATGCAGGATTGTTCCCCAGATGACGTGCAAAAATGCGGTTTAATCGCATCTCTTCAAACGCATATTGTACGATTCCTTTTGCCGCTTCCGTACAATAGCCGTGATTCTTGTATTTTCTCCCTATCCAATATCCAAGCTCACCGTGATCAAAATTTCGATTGCAGCCTATACTGATTGCGCCAATTACGTAATTTTCTTCTTTATGTACAATAGCTAGCTCAAGGGATCGACCTTCATTGAAGTTAGCAAAATGTGACTCTATCCATTGTTCTGCCATCCCATCCTCGTACGGGTGCGGAATATATAACGTTGTTTCTGCAATATACTTATCGCCTGCCAGTTCCTGTACAACTCTTGCATCTTCTAAACTGAACGGCCGTAAAATCAACCTTTCTAATTGGATCGTCGGTAGTTTCTTCATCCATATCTCCCTCTTTCTTTCGGCAATCGAATCGTAAACGTTGTCCCTTGCGAAGGCTTGCTCTCCACTGTGATGGTGCCGTCATGAGCTTGAATCAGCTTGTAAACGATCGCCATTCCCAGTCCGGTGCCCTCAGAGGCAGCATCCGTCGTGGTCCCGCGATAATATTGCTGGAACAGATGCGCTACCGTATCGGCCGGCATGCCTATGCCATTGTCCGTAATGCGGATAGCGGCAAACTCTCCTGCGTCCGTGATCCGGACGAAAATCTCCGTAAACTCCGGATTATGAATAATCGAGTTCATCATGATATTTTGCAGGATGCGCTGCATGTATTTCGCATCAAAATCCACGTGCATGGCAGACGAATCCGTTTGAAAATGCAAAAGGTAGTTGCTTGCCTGCGGATTGTTGCTGATATCGGCTACCACCCTTTTGGTGAACTCGACGATATCCTGATTCGCCTTCTGTAACGGCAGCGCGCCATCAGCCCGGTTGAGCTGCGTAACGAGGCTTAAATCCTGAATCAATTCCTCCATATGCTTCCCTTTATCGTCCATTTCCCGGATGAAAGAGATCGCCTCTTCCTTCGACCATTCGTATTGTTCATTCAATAAGAGAGCCGAATAGCCCTTAATATAGGTTAGAGGTGTTTTCAAATCATGGGATATCCCCGCGATCCATTCCTGTTTGGCCTGTTCGATTTGGGTTCTTTCCGCCTCGTTCGCTTGCAGGACGCTGCCCAAGGACTGAAGATGCTGGAGCACCTCCTGATAGAGGCGGTACCGCATGCGCAGTTTCCCTTTTCGGGTAACGATTTTGGACAAATCGGCCGGTTGCTTGTAATCATCTTTCGAAAGCTGTTGAATCCAGGTCATTATGAATCCGATCGGGCCGCCAAAATACCATCCGAACAGGGCTATACATAGCAGCGTGCTGACTCCGAAGATCGCTCCTACGATAAGCCCTTCGTTATCCTCGCTGAAATGGATACCTAGCATGGGAAGAACACCTTCAAGCAGAATAACAAGGAGAATCCCCGTCCCAAGAATCCACAGAATGAGCCCTGACGCCAAATGTACCGTGAACCGAGTTTTTATTCGCATGCCAGTGCCTCGTTCGGAGGGATGAATTTATATCCGATTCCCCTTAAATTCACGATGATTGCGGGTTTGCGGGT
This sequence comes from Paenibacillus sp. CR_12, assembly GCF_041953985.1. Lineage (NCBI taxonomy): Bacteria > Bacillati > Bacillota > Bacilli > Caryophanales > Paenibacillaceae > Paenibacillus > Paenibacillus sp. CR_12. The sequence continues at coordinate 1,574,069 of NZ_JAVFHO010000002.1, forward strand.
ATCATCGCCTATCTTTTTGCGCAGCTTGGAGATATGGATCGTGACCGTTTTTTCTTCCCCGAACACGTCACTCCCCCATACCAGCTCATAAAGCTGAGCCGTCGTGAAGATATGATTGGGATGCTTGCAGAAGAAATGCAGCAGCTCCAGCTCCTTGGCCGTGCAATCTACTGGTTGGCCCTTCACGATTAACGTTGCCGATTCCGGATGAAATGAGAGGTACCCGTAATCGTAGGCCGTGTTTCGTTGAAGTTCGTTCTCCATAATTTTTTGCCTACGAAGAATCGCCTTGATTCGGGCAATGACCTCCAATGGATTAAAGGGCTTTGTTATATAATCGTCCCCGCCGATGCCTAACCCCGTTAACTTATCGAAGTCGGTAGAGCGCGCGCTGATGAAAATGATCGGCGCGTTCGTATGTTTCCGGATCTCCGTGCAGAGTTCAAAGCCGCTTAGATCCGGGAGCATAATATCAAGCAGGATCATGTCATATGATTTTTCTTTGACGCGCTGCAGTGCGCCTTTTCCGGATGAGACCGTGTCAATATGCGTAAAGTTTTCTTTTCGGAGCGTAATCTCCAATAACTTCAAAATACCAATCTCGTCATCGACGGCCAATATGGTTGCAGATTCCATTTGCTATTCTTCCCTCGTTTCAAACTAATCCAGAACATGTAATTCTATCTTACCTTATTTCATCGTTTACGAGCTTACGCTATGTCAAATGTTACGAGTTTTTTCCGCTCCGTTTACTTTATTTTTACTTTCGTTCCTTAAGCTAAATGTAGCACATCAATCAGAGAGCGGGAGGAAATCAGAGTGGAAACCATGATTCAAATCCATCAAGTAAGCAAGGTATACAAGGGTACAGAAACCATTACGAACGTCAGTATGAACGTTAACAGAGGGGAAATTTACGGGTTTTTGGGTCCGAACGGTGCCGGGAAAACCACCATTATGAAAATGATCTTAAACCTGGTCAAACCGTCTTCCGGTGAAATCCGAGTATTCGATCAACCGGTTCTCCCCACATCGGTTCAATACCTAAAGAGAATAGGCAGCATTATTGAATATCCCGTGTTTTACGACCGGCTTACGGCCGAAGCCAACTTGGATCTTCATTGCAGATACGTCGGATATCACAATAAGTCTGCGATTAAGGAAGCGCTGGAGATCGTTGGCCTTCACGGAGTCGGAAAGAAGAAAATCCATGAATTCTCGCTAGGAATGAAGCAGCGGTTAGGGATTGCACGGGCCATTGTGACGAAACCGGACATCCTCATTCTGGATGAACCGATCAACGGACTGGATCCGATCGGAATTAAGGATATTCGGGAGCTCTTACTGCTATTCAAGAAGAACTACGGAACCACCATTCTCATATCGAGCCATATCGTGTCGGAAATCGAATCGGTTGCCGATACGATCGGCATTATTCATCAGGGGCAATTATTAACGGAAGTAAAGATGGCGGACATCCGGGGACAGCATGCCGGGTCGTTAGAGGCGTATTTCATCAATCTCGTTCATGGAGGCAAACGCTATGCTTAAATTGATACAGCTGGAATGGCAAAAGAATAATCTGTCCGGATATTTCAAGGGATTAGCTATTTGCATTGCGGCTATTTTCGCCGCCGTTACGCTGATGGCGCTGGGTTCCAAAGGGGAACACGAGCCCATGAGTTATGCAGATTTCATATCGTTATCAGGTGTTTTGATTCGAATCACCTATATCATATTCTCAAGCGTTCTTCTGTCCCGTTTAGTGATTGACGAATACAAGAGCAGCATGATCCAGGTGTTGTTCACCTACCCGCTGCAGCGAAAAAAAATTATTCAAGCCAAGTTATCGATTGTGTTTGGGTTCTGTTTTTTCAGCATCATCATAACAACGTTCTTGATCCATCTGTTTACGTACTTCTTGAATCCGATGATCGGTTTATTTGACGCGTCTATTCCTGTCGCTGCCATGATGGCCGCTGTTCCGCCCACGGTGCTAAACGCCTTTATGATGGCCGGCATCAGCCTCATTCCGTTATCGTTCGGCATGAGAAAAAAATCGGCGCCTTCCACGATTACTTCGGCTGTCATTATTGGATTCTTGATTAACGCATCGGTGTCCGACGGGGGAAGCTCGTCCAGCTTGTTCCAATTCATCGCCATCCCGATTGTTCTCTGCCTGCTTGGCCTGATCCTTGGCTATCTTGCTTTTAACAAAGTGGATCGAACCGATGTAGCTTAAGAGACATGTAGCATTTGAACGGAGGTACAGCATTGTCTTGGTAGCCGTCAGCGGGTTGGCGATGGGCTGGCATAGGGGAACAAACATTTAATCATGAAGCTTCCTTTGAAGCGAGCCTTATCTTGATATCCATAAGGAAAACGAAACGGACTATTGCCGGCAACCCTAAGCACGGGAAAATTTCCTGAAGCCGCACGGCAATAGCTGTTTTTTCCTTTTGGATGTAACGTTCTCCCCAGACTAAGGTGTTAAAAGCCTAGCGTTAAGGATGCGAAGACTTCTTCGAGTAAACTTCCAATGCCCGTATGACGACTTCTTCATGGATCCCGCTCATCGTATGTATTCGTTCTGCCCATTCCCCGATATCCTTCAGCTGAGGCTCCGCTATTCTGCCTTCCTTGGAACTTAGGTAGCTTTCGTAATCATCGAATTCCCAATGGAGAACCTCCTGATCCGTAAAAATCCTCTTTTCTACAAGCGGATCGCTGAACAGGCGCTGCGTTTTTTGCCCGGCGATGATCAATGCCTCATCGGATACAGGCGTCAAGTCGAATGCTTGACTGCTTTCCTTCCCGTTTGGTCTTCCGTAGGTTACCAAGAGACGGTTCGCTCGGGTGTTCAGTTTAATGCGTGAACCTGGAAAGAAACCATCGACAAATTCTTCCGTATACGCTTCATGACCCGGTTCCAACAAAATGGGCTCAATCCATTGATCTCCAAGATCGCAGAAATATTTATTGCCCTCTTCGTTGACGGCGACCACGGCGACATGCAAATGCTCCGTCAATACTCCATAACAAGGGCGTTTGTTCTGTCTGAATTCATCGATTAACCAAATCGCCAAATCAAAACAATTGCCCGACGTTCCATACAATGCGCGATGCTCTTTCATGACATCCGTTGTTCGTTGTTTGCATTCCGGGTCTATTAAGCTGTGCCAGGCTTTCGTTAAGGTTTCCATCGGAAAATCGTTGAACTTCCTCCATACCTGCATGATATCTTCAGTCGCTCGCATATTCCTTCCTCCCTTTACGGCTTCTGTCATCTATGATACATGTTCGGGCATCCTTCCTATTCTTTCGGATAATAAATTTCCGTCACGCCATTCGGCTGCAAGGTGTCGTTAAAGGTTTCAAATCTTGCCTTGGCAGCATTGACGCCATATTTGCTCCGATGATCGGTTTCGCAGAAATACTGCCAGAATGAACAAATATGTTTCTCCTCGAACCGGAAAACCTCGTATTCCTCTTCCGGAAGATTCAAGGATACCATGCCTTCCGGGATCTCCCCGATACGACTTACCATCAAGGCTACCGTCATCTTCGATCCGTCTTCATGGATTACCATGTACGTATTCGGATCGGCAGTTTGATGCTGTATTTCGTCTCTTCTGGATCTAAGGGTTGCAAACAAGCGCTGTTCGTCCTCATAGGATTGCGGGAGCTCATTCTGAACGCCGATTAACCATCGATTGCCTAAGCGTTCTCTTCGAACCGACCACAGATCTTCCATATGGACTTGGCTGATCTCCGTCATTTCGTATCCCCTTTCAATTTTTATTAACTGTGCATTACAGTTTCCGGATCTTTCGCATGAAGCGGCACAAACCCAAATCAGCACCTGCTCTCCCTTACTACACACCATTATATTCCAAAATCCGCATGACCCCAACAGGAAAAATGGCCCGCTAATAATCGGGGAAAACAGGCCGCTGCACCACCACTCCTAACGAATATAAAAAAGGCCTTGACCGGTATAAACACTGGACAAGACCCTTTTACTAAGCAATTTGTAAACTTATTGGTTGATTTGGCCGCCATCCACGGTATAAATGGATTGCGTTACATAGGACGCATCATCGGACAGCAAGAAAACAGCTACGTTGGCTACCTCTTCCGCTTCTCCGTATCGTCCGAGCGGAACGGCGGCGCCGAATGCTTTTCTTGCACCTTCGGCATCCTCAGGCACCGTATTTTTCTCGATTTGGCGCATCATGCGGGTATTGATCACTCCAGGCGCTACGGCATTCACTCTCACGCCGAACGGAGCAGCTTCTAATGCAACCACTTTCGTCATGCCGATCACGGCATGCTTGGAGCTATTGTATCCGACAAATCCGGGCGAACCGATAAGGCCTGCGCCGGAGGAGGTATTCACGATGCTGCCGTAACCTTGCTTTTTCATGACGGGAACCACGTATTTCAGCCCAAGGAAAGCACCCTTGACGTTGACATTGAAGACCATTTCAAAGGTTTCGGTCGGATAGTCTTCTACATTGGCAGTGATCCCTTCGATCCCCGCATTATTGAAAAAGCCGTCGATTTTACCGAACTTCTCGACCGTTGCATCCACATACGCTTTGACTTCCTCTTCTTTGGCGACATTGGCCTGCAGCGCAATTGCTCTGGAATCGTCCAGGCCCAAATCGGAAATCACTTGTTGGACGGCTTCCAGGTTCAAATCGACCAGCGCAAGCTTGGCCCCCTGTTCCGCCAGTTTTTTGGCGGCTGCCGTTCCGATCCCGCCTGCTGCGCCAGTAATCACGATCACTTTTCCATCAAATTTGCTCATGGTGTATGCCTCCTAGTAAGATGTCATGGTTCTCTGTATGTCTAAAGTTCACCCATTATTGGGCTGTATATCCGCCGTCAACCGTCAAGGTATTACCCGTCATGAACGAGGAGTCATCCGAAGCCATGAACAGAACAGCCTTTGCCATTTCATCGGCTTGTCCCAAACGCTTCATCGGCGTGGCCGCTGCCAGCGCTTGCTTGCTCTCCTCCGGAATGATCGGTGTGTCGATAAAGCCCGGGCACAGCGCATTGATCCGAATATTGTGCTCGGCATACTCCAGTGCCAGGGAACGCGTCAAGTTAATGACTCCTCCTTTAGCGGCGTTATATGCCGCGGAACCGGGCGAGCCGACCCAACCGTACATGGATGCGGTATTAACGATCGTGCCTCCGCCTGCTTTTAACATTTCACGAATAGCTTCCCGGGCGACCAGGAATACGCCGTCCAAGTCCACGTTTACGGTGTTTCGCCACTCGGAGTACTCTAGATCATGCGAAGAATGAACGCGCCCGATGCCGGCGTTGTTAAATACAACACCCACTTTGCCAAAAGCTTCCGTCGCTTGCTTAAAGATATGGGCTACTTCTTCCTCGCTGGTAATATTCGCTTTAACGAACAACGCCTCATGATGAAGCGCCTTCAATTCGGCTTCAAAGGCCTTGCCTTTGTCCTCATTGAGATCGACAAGCACCACTTTGGCTCCTTCTTCAACGAAAAGACGCGCGGTCGCCGCACCGATGCCGGATGCACCACCGGTAATTACAGCAACCTTGTTTTGTAATTTCCCCATCTTGGATACCCCCGTATAATGGATTAAAATAGTACTATATTGATTACAATTAAATTAAGATATTAAATTTAGTACTATTTTGCTTACAATTCAATTGTACTATTCTGTTCACATTTAACAATCATTAACCTGTGATGAAGTGTCGATCTAGTCAACACTTGGAACCAAACTGTCTTTTTGGGGGGCGCTCTTTTCGTGAATCATGAACAACTCGTGACATCGGCACGAAGAAATCGGACGAAAGAACATTTGAAATCCGCCTTTATTCAACTTGTAAAAGAGAAGGGTTATCATGCTGTAACGGTGAAAGAAATCGTGGATAAGGCTGCTTATAACCGCAGCACCTTCTACGTCCATTACCAGGACAAAATCGAATTAGCCGACGATGTGCTGGCTTCCAAACTCCAGGGCTTGGAAGAATCGGTGGGCAAGCCCTACATACCGGGACACAAAGTGTATACGGCGAACCTCAGTGCCCCGTCCTTTAATATCGTGGCCTACATCTACGAGCACCGCGATTTTTTTGAGCTGATCAAATACGAGGATACCTTGCCGGGATTGCATACCGAATTTCCTCAAACGATCGTAAAAATCTATCAGGAACGATTTATATTCGAAACGATTAACCAGATCCCGGTGAACATGGACTACTTCAAGCGGTACACCGCCTACGGCTTTCATGGGTTGATTCTGAACTGGATTCGAAACGATTTCAGGGAATCGCAGGAGGATTTCATAAAAGAGGTCATTGATCTAACGAGGACGCATATTTACTCGGTGGAGTATGTGAACAAAGCGGACGAAACCTAAATAGGCTGCCTCTAGGGCAGCCTATTTCTAATTTGTTATTTGCTGGCGGAGAGAATGAACTTCTCCAGAGCTGCCGTGTCGGTAATGCTGTGATTGCAGCCTTGGCTCTCCAGACAAACATAATGGCTTATGGCAGACAGATTATCCGCCGAAGCACCGGACGGCTTGGTCTTGACCGAGAACAAGGCGAGCTCTTGATGCCGATTGCAGAAGAGGCAGTACCCTTTCTTGTTGGTCGGGGTGATTCTCCCCTCGATCCCGATGAAGCGTCCTTCGAACGGATATACGATAAATAACCTGTTGCTGGCAATATCGACCCAGCCCAAATAGGTTACGTATCGAAAATCGATCGAGGTCAGATCCGGTAATTTCAATTTCTTATTTTTAGGAAATAACTTCTGAATCTGTTTTGGCGTAATCGTCGGAAAAGACTCCAGGTAAGGTTCCAAGTCGTTCAGATATCGCTCGAAATCCTCGGCCTTCTCGAATGTGGAGACTTGGCCCAGCATCCGCTTCTGATCCTCGGTCAGCGATGGAAAGGCATCCATGATGTTGGCAACAGAACTGAACCTGACGGTTTCCAGAACGCGTCGATCCGCAACGGTTCGCAGCGTCTTCAGAAGGAATTCCGATTGTTTTTTAATCACGTTAAACTGGTGGTTTCTAATAAATGTCGTACTCATAGCTTTCAGCCCCTTATTCTTATTCAAAGTTCAATAAGGTGCAAAGCCTGTTATTAGAAACGATAAAGTTAAGTTTGGGCGATCGAATTCATCCTATCGCACCCCACGCAAAGTATCGCCCCAGATCAGGCTTTGCATGAGGACTTCCTAGCTAATGAGCAATTCAGCATTGCCATCGGTGTAACCCCCAATCCCATTTCATACGCAAAATTATATCAGCAAGTTATGGAAGGCGCAATTAGCTGCTGCATCTATTTAATGGTGTCATACAAGTCTACTTCGATATGATTGACATCCCCATGTCCCCATTCATCTGAAATCTCCAGATGCCAGGATCTTAGCAATCTTTCATGTTTATTTTCTTTTATCCAGTTGTGGAGCTCGTCATATGTATTTCTAATTTCATAATTAGGTCCCTTATGTCGTTGGACTGCATATTTTTGTTTCGGAACTACTACAGATACCATACCTTCTGGAACTTCCCTTATGTCATTCACTTCAACACATACCCAGTAACCATCCTCCTCTTCCGTTACATCCTCAACGAAGAATGCCCTGATCAATCTTGCTGGTTGTACAACCCCAGATATCTCATTCAGCCTTTCCTTAAGTACGACAGAAGCCTTTGGAATCTCATGGACATACTGGTCGCCAGGGCATACTACTCTTATTCCTACTAAATTCATTCCATTGAGTTCGACAATCTTCATTTTTGGCATACGCCCCCTTCGGTAAATTTATTTTTTGAATATTGGTTTAGTTAGACTCGAAATCCCTAAAATCAACTCGCCAATCCGTCACGAACGCCGGGTAGTATCCCACTCGGTAAGCCACTCTTTGGGAGGCGATATTGCTAGAGATCACATCATAAGTCGGCACGCGTCCGCGATGTAATACCTCAAACGTTAAACGGTTTACAAGATAAGACGCCAATCCCATTTGGCGAAAGCCAGGGAGTACCTCTATTCCGATTTGCCACATCGCGGCACACACGTTACAAGCCCCTGCCATGCCAACAATCTTGCCATTGTGCTTGGCGATTACGGCCAATACCGTCTGATAAGGACGCCCCGGGTCGGTTACAATGGCATCCTCCAATCCCTCAAGCCCCCTAAGCCTTGAAATCTCATTCTCCTCCACCACTTCATACGAAAACCCGGCCGGTGGCGGCATCGGCTGGATTCTCTCTAGATCCGGGAGAAAATGCAAATAAAGCCCCCTAATAAACGGCAGCGAAAAAATCGTATCCCTGTCTTTCCCTTGCATAAACGTTTTGGCAATCGCCAGCCGTTCCGGCGTAGCCGACACCACAATCGATTTGCCCATCGACAACATTTCGAAATAACGTTCGTTTCTCGGATACGGTCTCCGCCCTGGATTCTCTCTGGCGTCTACATAAATCACGCGGTCTTTTTCCCCGTTTAAGTCATCCACCGTACAATTCAGATCAATCGCCAGCTGGGTCTGCACGATATGTATCATTTCTTTATGCGTCATCATGGTTTTACTCACTTTCCATTCCACTCCTTTGCTCGGAGTACCACTTTCTAAGCTGATTAATATGGGCCTGATGATAACGGTTATGGTCGGCCATATGCCACAAGCCCCAGCGAAGGGTGGCTTGCTTTTCATTCTCGTGTCCGAATGTGACGATGCGTTCCAGATCGGCATCCGTTAACTGCGAGCATGCATCTTTCAGCAAACTGAATACAACTTCATATTTGGATAGGAGCGTGTCCAAAGAGATCCCTCGGACCATCGGCAGCTTGTTATGTTCATCGATCATCGGGCCGTATTCGTCCTTTAACGACGGAGGCAGCGCCTCTCTTTTGATCCGATAAACCCAATTCAGATCAACGTACGTGATATGTTTTATTAATTGAGCGGCGCTATTATAATGGCCACCAGGTCCCTTATAGTCAACTTCCTCTTGCGACATGCCCTCGGATACGGACTTTAGCCGCTCACTGTTCTCTCTGACAGCGCCATATAACATGCCCACGATCGTTGACATATTCCCTTCACCTTGCAAATCATATAGCATCCTAACACAGCCTTTCTTGTAAAAATAAGCAGCATTCCTATACCCTCACGATTCTAGAACTCGACATAGATCGGATGAGTCGCCGGGTTTAAACACATTTCAATTCGCTCCCGGAAGTTCATAAAGTTAACCATCTGCAGTGCTTCTTCGACTGAAAAAAAACCTGTCTCCAAACTCTCTTCGGTTATGATCGGGACTCCTCCAACGGGCTTGGCCAGAAACAATGTATTGCATATACTGTCTTTCACATTATGGAAGATACCGCAAAACTGCATAATTTCGATATCGATCCCCGATTCTTCCTTCGTTTCCCTAATCGCAGCTTGTTCGGGAGATTCTCCGATCTCCACGACGCCCCCAGGCATCTCCCATCCTCGCTGCGGTCCTTTAATGAGCAAAATCTCGTCCTTTTCATTGATTACGATGGCAGCGGCAGAAACAAAATGCTTGGCTGGATTCATTTATTTACTCCCCCTTCTAATATCCAGGTCACGGCTTCATTCAAGTCTGTCGCGATAAAATCGGGATACGCATCTTTCCATTTGCCGAAGAACTCGTGGTTATTATATTTTTCCAGTTCCTTGGCTCCGGCCCCCGTCATCACTAACGCTTTCTTGCAGCCGGCTTCTTTGGCAGCCACCATATCCGTCCACCTGTCCCCTATGACATAACACTTGGCTAAGTCCAGATGATTGTCTTCTGCGGCTTTCAACAGCATCCCTGCGGATGGCTTTCTACATTCACAATCCGCTCCATGCTCATGCCCACAAAGATAAATCTTATCAAAACCAAAGGCTGACAATTCCGACTCGAATTCTCCCATCGTTGCTTCGCCACGAGCAATTCCAGGTTGATTCGTAAACGAACAAATAAGCATCCCAGCGGCTCTGAGAGATTGAATCGAATCCTTTACCTTCGGATAAAGCTCAAATTCACCGGGCAAAACAACCCGATCAGTTCCTCCAAGAGTTCCGTCCCTATCTATAAAAACCGCTTGCCTGACCAGTTTGGACAATGGCTTAGCCCCCTTAATCCATGAGATAACCAGCACTTGTGACGGTTCTAAAAAATTAACACTTGAACAAGTAATAAATTCCAGTTAACATATATTCATCATTTCTAAGGTGGGAAACTTAAATGATGAAGAAAACTATTATTGTTTGTTCTGTTTTATTGTTGGCTCTAAATGTTACGTCTGTTAATGCAGCTGCAAAAGCGAAGTCCTATAAAAACTGTACAGAGCTAAGAAAGGATTATAAAGGCGGAGTTGCCCAATCATCCTCTGCAAAGAACAAAGGTGGTAAAACCAAACACAAGCCTCATGTTTCCAAAGAACTGTATAATGCGAATAAGAAACTTGATCGAGATAAAGATTTAATCGCTTGTGAAAAATAAGTCGTTTATTGGGGATTCCAGGTAACTTCATAAACCTTTATCGAAAGCCAGCCTTAGGTCTATCTCAAACTAAGGCCGGCTCTTTGTTTCGTCTGCTTTCTTTCCATCAGCGCAGACACCTTGTTATAGGATGTCAAAATCCTAAACGATTTTAAAACCGCTGGCTGCCGATGCACCGCTCTTTCTTATTCACTTTCGTCGGTTTCGCTCCAAATGGCGTCTGCGCCATATCCTAAATACTCACGCACCTCTAGAACCTCACTGCCCCGTATCACAATTTCCAGGCCATTTTCAGAATCCCACTCTGCTCCTCCACCCAGGATGGCTCCCATGATCGTTTCGATCATAAGGATTTCGATACATGCCGCTTTCATCTGAAGGATCCTCGACACCAACATTTTTCAACTGAAATCTTTCGGTCACTCTATCTCCTCCTGAATCATCCGTCTATTTTTGATTTTTATATAATGTAAAATACATCAAACGATTCTTTAAATCAGGCTCTTTAGTGAATCCCATCTTCTCTAATAACCTTTGTGATTGAACGTTTTCAATTTCCGTTGTCGCTTCGATACAATCAAGTTTCATCAAATTAAACCCTATCGGAATCAGTTCATGCAGAGCCTCTTGCATGAATCCTTTCCCCCAGTAATCCGGGGATAGATCAAAACCGATCTCAGCTCTTGTTTCTTCTTCGTCCTTTATCCAACAATGAAACCCACATGTTCCAATGAGTTCGTTCTTGTCTTTTCCGAACAGCCCGTACCTGCAGCCCGAATCATGGATATGAAACGTAATAATGTCCAATGCTTCATGTATGTCTTTACATGCTTCGATATCCATAAATTTTGTGACTTCGGGGTAAGAAAAGTGCATGTATATGGATTCAGCATCATCAAGTGTTAATTCTCGAATGAACAGTCTATTGGTTTCAATCATCGGAAATTCTACCATTCGTAATCGCCCTTTGCTTTAAATTAAACCTCATTGAACTTCTCCTAGTTCTTCTATTCTCGACTGCACGGCAAAAAACCTTTTGTCACGGACGTTTTCAGTCACCAATGCAGCGCCCGACAAATGAAGGATTCACTACAGAACGAACAGAGGGAAAGATATGATCGCTCAGGTATGCGGTGAACGAAGGAAAGTTGACTTTTATCCATAACCATACTACGATGTGTAGTATGGGGTGAGATAGGAATGAAGATTAAGAAAATGAATATCGAAGGCGAGGGCCTGAATCGATTTTTCGGACCACTGGAGTCAAGAATTTTGGATATTCTCTGGTCTTCGGAGGCACTGAGTATCAAGGAAGTGCAGTCGATCCTGAATCAGGAGAGCCCGATCTCGATCAATACGGTGATGACCGTCATGAATCGTCTTCTGGATAAAGGCCTGCTGACAAAGGCGATGACGGGAACCGGCCGGACACGGGCAGCCAAGTTCAGTCCGCTGCAGTCGAGGGAGCAATTTCTCACCGAACAGACGAAAGAAGTGTCGCAGGGACTCATTCAAGAATATGGGAGCTTGGTCGTGAACCACATGATCGATGCGCTGGATGATGTCGATCCCGAGGTGATCGCAAAGCTGGAGCGTAAATTAAACGATATCAAACGCGGGAAAAAGCAATGAATCCTACCATACGGCTAAGATGTGCCTACGCGCTGATGATCGTATTCGTAGCTGTTGTCATGGTACATATGGGAATGCTCATTACATACCAGATTCGAAACGGAATGGTTCAAGGCCCCGTACTGAATTACGCCTTAATCGACATTGTCATTGCGTATACCCTTGGTCAGATCATTTGGCGAAGTACCCGGCAGTTGGTTTTATCGCACAAATGGTTAAGGCACTTCCGTGCCAACAGGCACGACAAATTAACCAAGCGGCTCAACTACAAATACCGCGACTGGGGCACGGAAATCATCGTGGTACAGGACGATGCCTTTGTGGCTCTGACGATGGGTCTTCTGCAACCGAAAATTGTCGTTTCCACTACCGTTTTAGCGATGTTTACTGACAAGGAAATAAAGGCCATTTTACTGCATGAACGATATCACTGCCGCAATTACGATGGATTAAAAATGTTTTTTTCGAACTTGCTGGCAGACGCCTTTGGATATTTGCCGATCGTTAAACCGATTCTTCGCTACTATCAGACGTGGCAAGAGCTGTTTGCTGACCGCTACGCCATCCGGCAGATGGGTACGGAGCAGTATTTAGGCAGCGTCTTATTACAATTAGCGAAACTCGGAAAGCTTCAGCGGTATGAGACAGCCGTGCATTTTGCGAATACGACATTGGAGTACCGGGTCATGCAGGTTCTTGAGCCTGATCGAGGAGTCAATGTTCCGTTAGCCCTGCTAAAGCCTTTTCTGAGATCCTGTTCCATTTTGCTGCTCCTCATGTTGGGCGGGGATTCATAATCCCTTTTTTTTGAATAATTACACTACAATATGTAGTTCAATCACAATCGCGTTTAGACGGAAGAATTTTATCAAATAGGAGATGAAACATATGCACAATGAACTCATTCATATCGGACCTCTGACCATTTACGGCTATGGATTGATGATTGCAATCGGAATCCTGATAGCTTACAAGGTTGTTGCTTATAGAGCAGCTTCTAGACAAGTAGAACTATCCCATGTTTCCTCTCTGACTTTTTGGAGCTTATTAGGCGGGTTGGTCGGCGCTAAGCTTTTGTTTTGGATCACTCAAATGAACCATATCATCCAGGATCCCTCGATGGTTCTGAATTTTTCGGAAGGATTCGTGGTGTACGGTGGAATTATCGGGGGGATTGGGGTCGGTTATGCCTATTGTAAGAAGAAAAAGATAAACTTTCTAAAATACCTTGACCTTTTTGTGCCCTCCCTTGCATTAGCGCAGGGCTTTGGAAGAATCGGCTGCCTTCTCGCCGGTTGCTGTTATGGTGAAGAAACGGAGGGGTGGTTTGGAATTACGTTTCACGATTCCGAGCTTGCCCCGAATGATGTCAAACTCATTCCTACGCAAATATTAGAGAGCGTATTCAGCTTTTCTATTTTTTTCTTGCTGATTTATATGGCTAGAAGAAAAAGACCTAACGGCCTAATAGCAGGTCTTTATCTCATACTTTATAGTTTAGGGAGATTTATTATCGAATTTTTCAGAGGCGATATCATCCGAGGCCAGTTCGGTGCTCTCGCTACTTCGCAGTGGATCGCATTAGTCGTTGTTTTGCTCACGTGCATCGTATTCTTAACCCGGACTCAAAAAAAGATGACGACATAGGATAGTGATCATTATATTGGTATCCACTAGTACCCGACAAAAGAGACAGAAGTCCTTAATTGCATTGTGCTGTCTGACTGAGGCAAAGAGAACTCGAAACAGGACTGGGCCCGGCCTTTATCAATGAAAGCCGAGCCCCGAGGGTACCTACTGTTCACTAGCCGAAACTGAATCCCCTGTTCACCTCATGTGTGTATTCTTCGTTCATCCTCGACATTAGCATCAAGCATACTGCTGAGGAACGGCTTCTGCTAATCGGATCGCTTATTCCTCTTCTGGCTGACCTAATGATTGCGCCGTAAACCGGTAAAATGCCATGGCATCCTCCAGTGTGCTAAAGCCAGCTTGGGCAATCTTATCGCTGCCCCCGCCTTTTCCTCGATAATCCGCCAGATGCTGTTTGAAAAAAGCACCGCAAGCAGGTCCGCTCTCCCCTCCTTGGGCGAGAACCACCTTATGGTCCGAGTTGGACGCAAAAAGCACGATAACCTCGGCTTGTTCGGTAAGCTTGGCTGCCAAGTTCTGCATATCCTTCATCGGCTTGTCCGCAAAAACATGTTTGACCAGTCTGCCTTGGCGCTCAGCCAACAGCTTCCCGGCCAGGTAAGCGTCATTCTCGGCCTTCACTGCGTTTAGTTCAGCTTGGAGCTGCTTCTGCTCCTGATCCCATTTGGCAATCCGGTCCAGAATCTCTTCCTTTGCCGTATTGAACCTGGCTGACAGGCTTCCGAGGATCTCCATTCCGGCATTAAATTCTTTCAACGCCCGATACCCGCACTTAAAATAAAGACGCATATGTCCCTTCTGCTTCTCTGCTCTCAGCAGCTTGATCATGCCGATCTCACCCGTTGCCGAGACATGGGTGCCGCCGCATGCGTTATATTCGATACCTTCGATTTCAACGATCCGAATATCGTCGGTTACCTTCGGCTGCTTCACCAGCGGCAGGCCGGCAGCCTGCTCCCGGCTCACAACATAATTCGTTACCTGTCGATTAAGGTAAATCTGGTCGTTGACTTCCAGCTCCAGCATCATCAGCTGATGCTGAGGCAGATCCGATCGGGCGATATCGATGGTGGCATAATCCTGACCCAGGTGGAAGCCGAGCGTCTCCGCCTCGCATACCTGCAGACACATGGCCGACAGCAGGTGCTGACCGCTATGATGCTGCATATGGTCGAACCTTCTGTCCCAATCCAGCCGGCAGGTTACCTCTTCCCTCTCCGGTAAACGTTCGATTTTATGCAGTATCTCTCCGTCCTCCTGAACGACATCAAGAACCGGGATTTTATCGATCCACCCGAGATCACAGGGTTGTCCTCCGCCATGCGGATAAAAGGCCGTCTCTTCCAGTACCAGGTAGGTCCCGTCCTCCCGTTCCAGCTTCTGCGTGATTCGTGTCTCCCACTCCCGGGTATAAGCGGATTCGTAATACAGCTTCTTTGTCATCTTCATGTCCTCACAGTTCCCAAGTTATAAATTCATACTGATATCAGCTTACTATAAAACGGTCCCGCAGCGCCAAATTCCATTCAATAAAAAAAGACCGCCTGCCGGCAATGCCAACAGCACGGTCCTTGAATAAGAGGTTCGGGATTTCATAGATTCCATCCTCTTCCGCAATGTACAAATCATTCCCCATGATGAGTCCGGGACTTGCTGCATGTATTTTATTCTGCGATCATAAAGCTTTCTTCTTCCTCTTTAATAGGCAGATCAGCTACCGTCACCTTCTTTACGGACGCCCGTTTCAATGAACGCATGCAACGGACCAAAAAATCAATTTGTGACGCTTCCCCTTGAAATTCCGCTTCCACACTTCCATCCTGTAAATTTCTCACCCATCCCGTTAAATTCATTCTTCGAGCGATGCAATATATTTCCAAGCGAAATCCTACCTTCTGCACCTTACCGGAAAAAACAGCTTTTTTTCTGACGATGTTGCCCGGTGTGCGTTCAGGTAACTTAACCCGGTTGGCATGCCAAATGACATAGTCATTTCTTAATTTCTTAAGTACGCTCATTTCACCGCAGCCTCCTTATATAAATTGGGATTCCCTTCATTTCAACATCGTGTGTAAACAACATAATTCACTGATGCATCAAACCACTACTTAACGCGCTTGAAAATCTCTTTTAAGTAATGCATAGATGACCGTATCAACAAATTGATTCCTCCAATAAAAGTGCTGCTTCAATGTCCCTTCTTCATTTAATCCCATCTTCTCCAGCAACTTTCTTGATGCCGTATTCTCTGGCTCTACGAATGCTTCAATCCGGTTTAATTCAAGATGGTTAAATCCGAACTCCATGATCTTCTGAATCGCCTCCGTCATGTAACCTTGCCGCCAATATTCTGGTGCCAGCTCATATCCAATCTCAGCTTTATAGTGATGTTTCATCCAACCATGATATCCGCATGTTCCAATGACTCTGCTTTCCGACCGTAAAGTGATTCCCCAACGGATGGCCTGATTGTTTTCAAACCTGTGATTCCATCTACGAATCAGTTCTTCTGCTTGTTCAATATGCGTAAAACTCTCCACATCATAAAATTTCGTAACGGTGTCCATAGAGAAATAATGAAAGATGTCTCTAGAATCCTCTGGTTTAATTTGTCTTAATACCAATCTTTCCGTTTCTAATAGGGGGAATTGAGGCATGTTGTTCTCCTTACATGGTTTGGGTCATTTCTCTAAACGTTTCTGTATCTACAAACTTATGTATTCCAGTTATTAGTATTTCAATGATATGTGTTCTGGTTTTATATGTTATAATTTTCTAGTACAATAATCGGCTATAAGGGCGGTCGGCTAATCTCCCCGAAGGGAGGTGATGCCCATGGAGGTCAAAGATGCTATCTCCTTAATGTTCATGTTCGGCATGTTCATTTTGGCATTGCTCACCTACATGAAAAAGAAATAGACCGCCCTGGCTAAGGTAACGGTCTATTTCTCGACCTAACTAGTGTGGCCGACTGCTCTTTATGCAGTTATTGTACTCTGGAGTCGTGTTCCCGCACGGCTCCTTACTCATTCTTACCTCAGTATAACTCATTTTATAACGGTTTTATAGGATTTTATTAGTTTATTTTTACAGTAGCGTTTCAAATGTATTGTACGCAGCTATCTCACAAAACGTTGTTATCACGAACTCGAGAACTAATATAATAGCTTCACTGCCGGACGAGGGACGAATGTCTCGAATCGTGAATTTGGTGTTAGACAAATTCGTCTTGTTTTTCATACAGAACTTACTCTAATTTAGAAAATTCGTATATATCCCTACCAGTTTGCTTAGAACCTCAACGCTTTCCGAAGCATGATTGGTCTCTAAAGAATGGTTGGCATTAGGAATTTCGATGACCTCTGTGGCCTTGTCGAGTATAATTTGGTTGGCAAGTTCATGATTAAACACTTCATCCTTTGAACCATAAACCACAAGTCCCTTAAACCTGTTGATATAGTGAATGGTGTCTTTAATCGGCGTCAAAAATAGATGTTTTATTGGAATTTCAAGTTTTTCATGAACTTCTCCAGCGACGATTGTGCCTATGCTCTTACTAATAAAAACAATCTCTTTATACTTGCTTATGATTCGTTGAACCGATTCGTGGCACTCTTCTATTACTCTTTGCAGATCATGAATATCCAAATCCGTTCTCGCGGCTTGATATCCATATTCAAGTACCATTAAGTCATAACCGCTTTGAATCGCGGAAGTTCCAGCAAAATGTAGAATGGGCTTATCACAGGGATAGTTTTTTCCAGGAAACAGAACAACCAATTTACTATTGTCCTCATGAAGTTGATAATATTTTTGTTTCATTTCCGTTTTCCAAAACGAGGGCACCGATAAAATCTCTAATTTCATGGTCTCCATCCTCTCCGGCATCAGTTAATTTTTCAGCTAACATCTTATCTCCGCACTTCATCAGTACCTCCATATTACGTGTATTCGCGCTCTTCGTAAATACTCCCAGCCATTGGCAGGATATCTCCTACCTCCGAGGAGGCTTCTGGCCCCTAGGGACCAAATCTTCAAAATCGTTCGATGTACATGTTTCATCCCTTGACCAAGTGGGTAAATGTATAAAACATATTATTGCACCGTTGCAGTTATACGGTCCTACTCAACAAGGACTCGTTGCCTGCAAACGCATTTTGCATATATCCATTTGGGCTGAGAGAAGCAGTGGCGTAGCTGCTTGATTCTCACAGGTATATCAGGATTCATGGATGAAGACACAAATGATCCTTATATACGAATAGGGGCTAAAAGGCTTGGAATACTTCCTTCGGATGGATGTAATAAGGGATTGCACACCGCTTAGAAAGCTAATATGCATATAAAGGTGGAATTTGGGGCATGTAAGTCTATGCCATAACAAAGATTGCCGGCTTAACGTTAATACCCTCAGGGTTTCCTCTTGGTTTTTCTCCACCCCTTGATGATGCGCTTAATCCTATTCCATTTTGATTTCTTTTAGAGCTAACTTGCTTAGCTTCATTTCTGTATCTACATAACGAGGCTGCCGCCTTCCCTACTCAGCAATATACTTTTCCTCAACTCTTTTTTGGGTCCCCGATGGATGATATGCCAAATGCTCCGCATAATATGGATACTGCTTGCAAAGGGGCGATTGAATGATAGTACTGGAGCATGTGAACAAGGTTTATGATAATGGCTTTCACGCGCTGAAGGACATTAATCTCGAATTCAAAAAAGGGGAAATTACCGTCCTCATCGGTCCGAGCGGCTGCGGCAAATCAACAACCATGAAGCTGATCAACGCGCTTAATACGCCATCGTCGGGCAAAGTTCTGATTGACGGTCAGGATATCTCCAGATTGAATCCGGTTGAACTGCGGCGCAATATCGGCTATGTCATTCAAAGCGTTGGTTTATTTCCGCATATGAATATCTCCAGGAACGCGGGCGTGGTTCCGCGTCTGAAGAAGTGGGATAAAGACAAAACAGATCAAAAAGTAAATGAATTGTTGGACATGGTCGGACTGGATCACACCATTTATGGCACTCGCTATCCATCCGAGCTAAGCGGCGGACAACAGCAGCGCGTAGGCGTCGTGCGGGCGCTTGCGGCGGAACCCGATATCATCCTGATGGACGAGCCGTTCTCCGCGCTGGATCCCATCAGCCGCGAGCAGCTTCAGGATGAGCTGATCCGGCTTCAGCAGGAGCTCAATAAGACCATTATTTTTGTAACGCATGATATGGACGAAGCTATTAAAATCGCGGATACCATCGTTCTGATGAAAGATGGCGAAGTGGTTCAAACGGGTAAACCGGACAGCATATTACGGCATCCCTCAAATGATTTTGTGCGTGACTTTATCGGTTCGAAACGTCTGCAAAATGAGAATGAAAGCGCATATGAAATTCCGCTTGTGGATGAAGTGATGATTACGAATCCGGTCACGGCATTCCCGAGCCGGGGATTGGCTGAAGCCATCAAGATGATGGAAATGAAGCGGGTCGATTCGCTGCTGATCGTGGATCGTAACCGTCAGCTTCAAGGCGCGGTTTCGATCTACCGGGTTCTCGACCAATACGGCGAAGAAGGCAAAACCGTCGCGGATGTGATGCATCCGGTCCGTTTTTCCGTGGCTTCGGGAAGCACGCTTCCGCAGGCCATCGAGATTATGGACAGCCACCAGCTCAGCAACCTCCCTGTCGTAGACAGCAATAACCGGTTCCTCGGACTAATCACAAGAGGCAGTGTGGTTAAACATCTGGCCGAAGTCTATCCAACGATGGTTCCTCCGGTGCTGAACGGAGAGGGTGAGTGATATGAATGCATTTTGGAGCTTCATCACGGATCGTTATCCGGATATTCTGAAGGCATTGCAGGAGCATCTGGTCCTCTCGTTCTCTGCCGTGCTGCTCGGGACTGTGATTGCCGTACCGATCGGAATCCTGCTGGTCTACAACCGGGTCGGCTGGTTGAACAGCATCACCTTTTTCGTTGCGAATCTGTTTCAGACGGTTCCCAGCCTGGCACTCCTGGCAATTCTGATTCCGCTGCTCGGGATCGGCATGAAGCCGGCCATACTCGCATTGTTTCTGTATTCCCTGATGCCTATTCTGCGGAATACCTATGACGGTTTTCACTCCGTGGATAAAGGCGTGCTCAATTCGGCCAGGGGAATGGGATACAGCACCGCACAAACGATTTTGAAAATTCAGCTTCCCCTATCGCTTCCTTATATCATGTCCGGTGTCCGCATTACGACCGTGTATATCATCAGTTGGGCAACACTGGCTTCCCTGATCGGTGCTGGCGGTTTAGGCCAGCTCATCGTATCCGGACTTGGGGTCAATAAACCCGAGATGATATTCATCGGTGGCATCGGTGCAATTCTGTTGGCGCTTGTAGCTGACGGACTGCTTGGTCTGCTGGAGGGCTGGCTGAGCAAGCACTACCATCAGAATCAAACCCGGGACGCTGCGATATGATTAACGTCAACCGTAAGCAGCGAACCGGACGGAACAAGGAAGGCGTGATGAAACTGAAAAAGCTGAAAAGGATACCGATGTTAGTCTGCCTGATGGCTCTCGCCGCTTTTACCTCCGCATGCGGAATTCAAAGCGACATCACCATCGGGACGCAAACCTATACCGAAACCAAGATTATTGCTGAAATGTATAAAGCGCTGATTGAAGACCAAACCGATCTGAAGGTGGATGTTATCCCGGATCTGGCATCAAGTTCATTGGTCATCAATGCGATGAAACGAAACGACGTTCAGATGGCGACACTATATACCGGTGAAATATTCAACAACCATTTCCCGATTAGTGGCACCAAAGACCGAGCGAAAGTCTTGAAGGAGGCACAGGATGGATTTCAGGAACACTTCGGGTTCACCTGGATGAATCCGCTGGGTTTTGAGAACACCTACGCGTTCACGGTAAGAAAGGATCTTGCCGAAACCAACGGGTACGCCAAGATTTCCGACGTCAAAAAAGACATGGCCTCCATGAAACTTGGGGTAGATACGACGTGGCTGGAGAGAAGCACGGATGGATATCCGGCATTCTCCAAAGCATACGACATCAAATTCGGTCAGGTCTTCCCCATGGAAATCAGCCTGGTCTACAGCGCGGTAGCCAATGAGCAGGTGGATATCGTGTTGGCCTATTCCACGGATTCCCGGCTGAAAGCCTACCAATTGCAGACGCTTCAGGATGACCAGCAATTCTTCCCTCCCTATGATGCAAGTCCGGTATTGCGTTCGGACCTTTTGAAGAAGCATCCTGAAATTGAGGATACGATAACGCCTCTAATCGGTCATCTGGATGCAGATACGATGATATCGCTTAATTATCAGGTGGACATTGAGAAGAAAAGCGAGCGTGAGGTCGCGATCGCGTACTTGAAAGAGCAGGGCTTCTTGAAAAGCTAAAGGAGGGTAAGCATGGAAAGTGAACATTTAACATTTGCCGACTTTTTGTCATATATATCACGAAATCAAGAATTGCTCTGGGAGTATTTCATCCAGCATATTACGATGGTGGTTATCGGGCTGGGGCTGGCATTCATCGTCGGGGTGCCGCTTGGCATCCTCTGCTCTAAGAGTAAATGGGCGGCCAAGGTCATTTTGTTTATCACCAACATTCTACAGGTGGTACCAAGCTTGGCCATGCTCGTGGTTCTCATGTTATGGATGGGACTCGGAACGACAACGGTCATGGTGGGACTCTTCCTGTATTCCCTGAATCCAATCGCGCGGAATACGTACGTGGGGTTAAAACAGGTGGATCCCAGCTACCTGGAATCGGGAAAAGGTATCGGGATGAGCCCCTTCCAAATGCTTGTGAAAGTACGTTTTCCGCTGGCGCTGACGTACATCATGTCGGGCCTGCGTATCGCGGCTGTTATTGCCATCGGCGTGGTGACGATCGCTCCCCTCGTGGGAGGAGGCGGTCTGGGACGAGAAATTTACGCTGGACTAAACAGCAACAACTCCCTGCGGATTTTTGCAGGCGCCATTCCTGCCGCGGTGCTGGCAATCGTTGCGGATATCGTGCTCGGCATGCTGCAGCGTAAGCTGGATCTGGCCAAACGGAAGTCAGCCGGTGCGGCTCCATCGCCTGCGAAAATGCAAAATATAAACTGAGGTTTATAGAGGGTACATTCTAAGGGGCATTCCAAGAGATCTTCGATCTTGCGGAGTGCTCTTTTCTTAGTTGTTAGTATTATTTTTCCTTTAGATAATCCAAAACATTGTTTAAGTAACTTTCAATGGGTTGCGAAGAATCAATAGTCAGACACTTTATATCTAATGGTCGTTTACTTTCATTTAAACCAGATATAAATGATTCTTCAGTCGTCTCCGATATTTGGCTTATCATTCGTTTTCGATTTTGAAGTCTGTTACTAATTTCCTTGTAATCGTTAAGGTAACATTCTATATATTTGTACTTGGCGTGATATTTCTTTGCTAATCGCAATCCTTGATCAAGCATCTCCGAATATAAACAAGGAGCATCAAATATAACATCATGACCTTGTGATAAATAAAACTCGACCAAATCCCAATCAACCGTGTATGCAATTTTGCCAAGATGTTTCATTTCAATATCAAGTCCTTCTGCTGACTTTAATATTGCCGTTTTAGATATATCATGGTCAACAATGACAGCCCCAGTTATATTGGCAATTCGTCTAGCAAGCGTTGATTTTCCCGAGCCCGGAAAACCCGACATTTGGAGAAAATACACTTCAGCACCTCCTTTACTCTTATTTTAACTAATCTAATATTGTTGTTTCTCTAGGTACTGTGCTTTTCACAAATTCCTCTCGATGAAAGATGATTCAACTATATAAGTTTTTCATCTATAGATCATTTTTTGTCCTTTCTGTTTTTCGGGAATTCCCTAACAGTTGAATTGCAAGATGTATCATATCTTAAAGTAAATAATTATTTTCTTCATTAGCCAGCATTAGCGTTCTGATTTCATATGATTTGCACCCCGATGCAATAAATGGGTCAGAATTGGCAATGTCCGTTGCTTCCATTAAATCCTCTGCTTGAATGATGACGATTCCTCCAGGATAATCCGCAAAAGGGCCACAAAGCATAAGTTTGCCTTGCGATTCTAAGCCTCTTAAATACTCCACATGACCCTTAATGATTTCATGATTTAACGGTTTTTGATTGTTCATTAAATAAACAAATGTCATCTTCTTCCCCTCCTCACACATTCTCCCCGCTGTAGAAGGGACAATCTTTAATATGGTCGATTCAGTTTTATATTCGCCAGTGCTTGATCTTAATAATGGCAACCCTTTCCTGATTTTATATGATTCCGGAAAAAACAACCATCCTTTATGCTGAATATGTCAAAAGCACATCAAATATGGAGGAGGAACTACGGTTTATGCAGATGAGCAGGAACATCATCAAAAAGCTTATACCTGTTATAACATGTCTGGGACTGGCCGCCACAGCGATGGCCGGCTGCAGCAGTGAGAAGATGCCAAAGGGGAGTACGGAATCCACAGAGTCAACCCAACCTTTGAGCAACTTATCGTATTGGAAACAGATGCATCCCGACGCAGCCGCCATTATGAAAAGCTATGGTGAGATTACCGCTATTCAAGAAATCGAAAATAAAACCGGTGTCAAAATCGATTACCAACACCCGGCCCAAGGCCAAGCTGGCGAACAATTCAACTTGATGATGGCCTCGAAATCGCTGCCCGATGTCGTTGAATATTCGTGGAATAATTATCCGGGAGGCGCTCAAAAAGCGATTAAGGATGGTAAAATCATTCCATTAAATGACTATTTGGACCACGCGCCTAACTTCAAAAAGCTGCTGGACGAAAACCCGGAATGGAGAAGACAGGCGTCAACGGACGATGGCGATCTTATCGGTTTTCCGTTCATCCGCCCCGTGAGAAAACTGCAAACCCACTCCGGCCCGGTTATACGTAAAGATTGGTTGGACAAGTTGGATTTGCCTATTCCTAGAACCATCGATGAATGGTACACCGTTTTGAAAGCGTTTAAGGAACAAGATCCCAACGGCAACGGAAAGGCGGATGAAATTCCGATCATGATGGGAGCAGGCGAACTTGCTTTTACTGGCGCTTTTGGCATCCCGAACGGCTTCTATCACGAAGGAAATACGGTCAAATATGGCCCTGTTCAACCCGAATATAAGGAATACCTTACAACTATGAACCGTTGGTATAATGAGGGCTTGCTGGACAAAGACTTTGCAGCCAATGACAGCAAAATGTACGATGCCAAAATAACCGGCAATCAGGTCGGTGCGGCTGTTATGGCCGTAGGCGGAGGCATGGGCAGGTTTATGGATTTAATGGAGTCTAAGGAACCACAATTCAAGCTTGTTGCCACACCCTATCCGACATTACAATCTGGCGATAAACCGATTTTCGGTCAAATGGACAATCAGATTGTCGGCATATTCACTGCTATAACTGAAAGCAACAAGCACATCGCTGAAACCGTAAAATTCTTCGATTATTTCTATAGTGAAGAAGGACGAATGATCATGAACTTCGGTAAAGAAGGCACATCCTATACGATGGAGGACGGTTATCCGAGGTATATGGATTCCGTCATGAACAATCCGGAAGGATTGCCCCTTGCCCAATCCCTGAAACAGCATGTCTTGTCCGCTGATGCAGGTCCTTTCTTGCAGGATGTACGCTATATGGAGCAATATGCGGCCAGACCGGAGCAGCAGGAGGCTTTGACCGTCTGGGCAGAACCTTCGAATGAAAAAAGAATGCCTCCGATCACCATCGCCAGGGAAAACAATAGCCGATATGCCTCGATCATGAACGATATCGATACGTATAAAAATGAAATGATCGTCAAATTTATTATGGGCGCAGAATCGCTGGATAAGTTCGATGAGTATGTCGCTACCCTGAAAAGCATGGGAATCGACGAGGCAATTCAAATGCAGCAATCCGGATTGGAACGCTATAACAACCGATAACAGCCTACTACACTGGAGACGGAAAGCTTGCGGCTTGCCGTTCTCCGGTATTCAAAGAAGGAGTAAACCATGCCTAATGTACAGAGAAACATTGTGAAGACGGCAACGGGGAGCCGGGCAGAGAAGAAATGGAGCATGATAAAAAAGGACATCATTCGGAACCGCTACATTTATCTTATCCTGCTGCCCGTCGTTGCCTACTACATCGTTTTTCATTACGGACCCATGTATGGTCTGCAAATCGCTTTTAAAGATTACGGACTTGCCGACGGAATTTGGGGAAGTCCGTGGGTGGGTTTCGATCACTTTGAAAGTTTTTTTGGAAACTACTACTTTTGGAGATTGATTCGGAACACCCTGCTGATCAATATCTATGAATTGCTGTTTGCGTTCCCCGCTTCGATCATACTGGCCTTATTGCTTAATGAAATTCGCAGGAGTTTTTTTAAACGGATCGTACAGACGATAAGCTATCTCCCGCACTTTATCTCCATCGTCGTTGTGGTCGGGATGATGATCGATTTCTTTGCCCGCGACGGTCTGGTGAATCAACTTCTTGGCATGATCGGACTTGAACCGATTGCATTCATGCAGGAGCCGGGGTGGTTTCGGTTCATGTACGTATCCTCCGGCGTCTGGCAGGGAATCGGATGGGGCTCTATTATCTATCTCGCCGCCATAGCCAACATCGATCCGACTCTCTATGATGCGGCCCGGATTGACGGAGCGGGACGATGGAAACAGACCTTGCATATTACCCTGCCCGGAATCATGCCGACCATTGTGATATTGCTCATTCTCAACATGGGATCCATGCTTTCCGTCGGGAGCGAGAAAATTATTTTGATGTACAATCCGATGACCTATGAGACGGCCGATGTCATCTCCACCTATGTATTCAGGAAAGGTATACTGGGAGCCGATTTCGGTTACACCGCTGCCGTTGGGTTATTCAATTCGGTCATCAGCTTCATTCTAATCGTACTCGCCAATTCCATTAGCAAAAGAGTGAGCGAACATAAATTGTGGTAAGGGAGGAACGGTATGTTTCACAAACGCAGCCTGGGTGAATCGATATTTTCCGTCGTCAATACATGCTTCATGCTTCTGCTTTGCTTCGTCACGCTTTATCCGTTCCTATACGTATTATTCGCATCTTTAAGCGATCCTGCAGAAATCGCCCGATTTCGCGGCATGCTGTTTTTCCCTACCGGGTTTAATCTGGATGCGTATAAAGCCGTCATGGATAATCCCATGATTCTGACCGGTTACCGGAACACCCTCTTCTATGTCGCTGGCGGCACAATCATCAACCTATTCATGACAACGCTCGGTGCCTATGCCCTTTCTCGCCGCAACGTCTATTTCAACAATTCCATCATGCTCATCATCGTGATCACGATGGTGTTCAATGGGGGGCTCATTCCAACCTTTCTGCTGGTGAACAGTCTCGGCATGCTGGATACGCCGTGGGCTCTTCTCTTGCCGGGGGCTATCAGTTCATTTAACTTGATCATTATGCGAACCGCCTTTCAAGCGGTACCCGTTAGTTTGGAGGAATCCGCGCGGATCGACGGGGCCAATGATTGGATCATTATGAGCAGAATCATTGTTCCTCTTTCGATGCCCGTTATTGCCGTCATGGTTTTGTGGTATGCAGTGGGACATTGGAATTCATACTTTAGCGCATTGATTTATTTGCGTGATCGGGAGTTATTTCCCTTGCAGTTAGTGCTCCGTGAAATTCTGATCTCGAACAGTACGGACAGCATGACGACCGGCGCAGCAGCCACAGATCGGCTGGACATCGGGATCACGATCAAATATGCGACGATTATCATCTCTACACTTCCGATATTATGCCTGTATCCGTTTCTGCAAAAGTATTTTGTGCACGGTGTCCTGATCGGTGCGTTAAAAGAATGATCATCACACGAATCGGTCATCCAATGAAGGGAGCAAGCTTGCTCTTCCCGAAGTATATGGGACTGAGCAAGCTTTTCTATACTAGGAGTGATCGCCATGTTTTCAATCATTCGAAGAAAGAATGCCGAGAGCAGAAGAAGAAGCCTGTTCATCAGGATGCTCGTATCCAATTGTCTTCTGCTCCTGCTTCCCATCCTGATTTGGTTTGTGTTCTATACCAATATTGAACATATCATGAAATCCAATGCGGAACGGTCCAATCTCGGCATGCTGGAGCAGATGCGTCTCAATATAGACAGCCATTTCAAAGAAATTGAACAGTTATCCCATCAGATTATACTCAATCCGAAGCTGCGTTATTTATTGGATACGGAAATCAAAGACTTGTCAGAACGGTATCATTTGGTCCAGTTTACAAGAGATTATTTAACGATGCATTCGAGAATGACCAAGGATTTTGTGTACGATTTCTATATTTTTTTGGACCGAAGCGATTCTGTGATCAAACCGAATCTCGTAACCGATTCTCACAATTTTTATGATAAATATTATCGCTTTGAACATCTGACCTATGAAGAATGGCGTAAGCAGATGACTAGCTATCATAGTCAAACCTACCTGCCGTCCTCCACCTTACAACGAAACGGCTACCTGAAGGATGATCCCATGCAAGTGATTACCTTTATGCAATCGTTGCCGGTCGAAGAAACATCCAATATGAAAGGGAATCTTACGGTTCTGATCGATGAAACCAAGATTCGCGAAATGACACGACAAATCGAGTCCGCAAACGGGAGTTCCGTTTATATCGTGAACCAAAATCATGAACTCATCAGCAGTACCCCCGGTGCAAGTCCGTTATCAAACTCGATATTGAATGAACTGAAGTCGAACTCCGGTTTGCGCAATTCCAATCTGAACGGTCAAGATGTAACGGTATCATTCACAACCTCGGGACAAGTCGGATGGTACTATATTGCTGTGATGCCCTTGAATGTATATTTGCAGAAAGTGAAACAAATGGAGCATCTTGCGCTGTGGCTTCTCTTGCTATGTATCCTTGCGGGGAGTGCGGCTGCATATGGAATCGCTTATCGAAACTATTTTCCGATCAAAAGAATGGTAGAGGCCATTCAGGCCGGAAAGTCTCATCCACGCAAACCTGCAGTGAATGAATTGGACTACATCCTGGAAATGATGAAAATTTCCTGGGACGAGGAAAGGCATATTAAAAACAAACTGACTCAACAACTGCCCATTCTGCGTTCTAACTATTTACATCGTGTGCTTCAAGGCTACTTTGAGCCTCCAGAGCAAATGAAACAATCGCTGGAATTTATGGGCATCCATTTTCCGTTTTCTCATTTTATCGTCATTCTCGTTCAAGTGGACGACATGACCCGGTTTGCCCCGAATCAAAGTGAAAAACAATGGGCCTTGGTGCGATTTATCATCTCCAATCTGGCTGAAGATACAGTCTATGAAGGGCATACGATACATACGATCGACTTGGAGAAAGACCGGCTGGCCCTGCTCGTGAATCTAAAACCGGATCAGATGGATCATCCGGCTTGCCGGGTGAAGGACATCGTATCCGGATTGCATCGCATGCTGGAGACTAGGTTCAAGCTGGAGATCAGCATAGCCATAAGCGGCGTTCATAAGGGCCAGCATCAGATTGGAGAAGCCTATTTGGAAGCGGCTGCCGCCTTGGAGTACAGGATGGTCAATGGGCAGCTGTCGACCTTTTACTATCATGACATTCGCCAGAAAAAGCTGCAGTATTATTACCCCGTCGAAACCGAGCTGCAGTTAATCAACTGTATTCGAAGCGGCGATACAGAGCAAGTGGTCCAACTGCTTACACAGCTGTTCGATCGAAATTTTCGCGACGAATCCATCACTCCGGAGCTCGGGAGATGCCTATTATTCAGTCTTGCCGGCACCCTTCTGCGTATCATGGCATCGGATTCGGATACGCTGGCCTACCGGAAGCTTACAGAAGGTGACATCCACCCCGTGCGTTTCCTGCTTTCCTGTAAAACAACCGACGAAATGTTTGAAAAAGCGAAGGACCTGTATGTATCGGCCGCCGAATCGTTCAAACTGGAACGAAGCAATCACAATGAACAGCTCCTGCTGCAAATTCAAACCTGCATTCAAGCGAATTACGCCGATCCCAATATGAGCTTGAATTTAGTGTCTGAGCATTTGCAGATCACGCCGCAATATATTTCACAATTTTTCAAAAGAGTGAGTGGACAAAACTTCAACGACTACCTGACTGTCGTACGCATGGATCACGCTAAGAAACTGATGTCGGATCCTGGACTGACCAACGCACAGATTGCCAAGATGGTCGGTTATACAAGCGATACGGTTTTCATTCGGGTTTTTAAGAAGGTCGAAGGCATTACTCCCGGTAAATATAGAGAGAGTATGACGAGATGTGCTGGATTAAATCAATAGGAATGATTACTACATTATTTTACATTGGCAGCATATCTCTCATTAAAAGAAAGGATGTGCTGCTAATCGTTTTGCGCTCATATTTCTCCGAGGATTTTTATCATTGCTCCTCTATTCATCCATGGACCGTAGTGCACCATGATATGGACGCTACCAGCCGCTCCTCCGGAATAATAACCGGTTCTAATCATAAGCTTATACAAGAAAGCCATAAAAGGAGGGTTAAGTGAATTGACGAAAGTTAAAGTTAGTTTGCGGCCCATCGTTAGCAAGCTGAATTTACCCACTGTGTTGAAAACAACGATTCTTCCGGGCGACTCCATCGAAAGATTATTCATTGCGACTCAGGTAGGAGAGATCTTTTACATAGGAAACGGAGTTATAGAGACTTTCTTAGATATTCGCCCGCGAATCCTGAAACTAGGTGGTTCTAGCGGCGGATATGATGAACGGGGACTGCTAGGGCTGGCATTTCATCCCCAATTTTATTATAATCGTCTGTTTTATCTCCATTATTCTGTAGCTGGAACCCAAGGTCCAGGGGCCCTTCCAGGTGCTCCTCCTGAATCTTTTAAGCCTAACCCTTGCGATGCTAGCACCTTAAACCTAAAGTGGGCAAACAGAGAACATCAATACGATCATATCGATACAGTCGAAGAATGGATTCTGCAATCGAATGGCCAACCTCACAAAAGGCGGACGTTACTTAATATCAGAAGGCCATTTTTAAATCATAACGGTGTCAATAGCCTAAACTTTTCCCCTGAAACAGGAAAGCTTGTTTTGACAACCGGTGATGGCGGATCAGGCTATGATCCGTTTAATTTAAGCCAAGACGATATGGAAATCGCAGGTAAAATCATCGAAATTGATGTCGTTAAGAATACGTATATCGATAATCCGCCCGTCGTTACGCGTTTTCATGAACTGCCCGTATCCATTCAGGAAACGCTTACGGTAATCGCCAAAGGCGTTCGCAATATACCCGGCATTTCATTTCAAAGGTTTTACAATCAGTATATCAAATACGTAGGAAATGTCGGACAGGATCTCGTAGAGTCGATTTTTTCGTTCGTACATTATAAACCGATACCGGTTACTCAGCTTATACAAGCTTCTTTAATGAAAACGGAACCTGACCATGAAGGATTTATTAACTTGGGCTGGCGCGGGTGGGAAGGTGCTTTTCCGACCTCGATCATAACCGGCTGCTCTGCAAATCCGGCTTTGAACGAGAAAACCATTGCTTATTACGAGGAAGCCGTAAGAACTTCCGTACGGCGTCTTCAGCCTCTGACGAGTTATTTTCATGAAGATTCCAGAACCGATAAGTTTGGAGCGACCGCACTTACAGGAGTACAGCCCTATATGGGATGTGAAATCCCCTCTCTATCAGGAAACGTTGTGTTTACCGATCTGGCTCGTGGGCCTGAATCTCAACTTCCCGTTAGAGGGGTCTTAGCTTACACCAAGGTAAGAACGGATGGTAAGCTAAATGATTTTCATGTTATTGAAACCGATGATCCGTTTGGGTCTCAATCCGCGTATTATGTTAGTCTGGGAACGAATCTGAATCAAACCAGACTCTATTTAGGGGTTTATGGCTCGATGAAAGTGGCTGATGCTAACCAAGGTACCGTTTTTGAAATTATTCCATGATTCATAACGAACCAAATCCGGCCAGAATGATGGAAAACGTTATTTCGTTTAATAACGTATGGTTCCGGTACGATTCGCACCAGGATTGGACACTTCGGGAAATCAATCTAACCCTTGATGAAGGAGAATGGCTTACGATCGTGCGTGGTAACGGTTCCGGAAAATCAACGTAAGTAAGGGACTACTTGAATAAGACGGGGCAATCTGCCAATTCATAGCCCAACACATTGCAATGACGCCCCACTCGTTAGGATCGGTACGCTTGCGCAGCTTTGTATGGCCATTCCTCCTCGAAAACCTCTGCCGGACCGAGGGCCGGATGACCCTCAGCGTGAAAGAATTGCCTAAACTCGATTTTTCTGTTTCCCTAAGTCTCTTCTTATCTCTGCAACTAGCTTCTTCTTCTCAACATCAGATATGGCATCAGCAGACAATTTCCTTGCTAAAATCGGTATTATCCAAGGCACTATATCATCATAAGAAATCCCCGAGAGTCTATAGTATTCGTCTATAAATATGTCAATTAGATCCTCACGAATCGAATCAAACATATCTCTAGTTTCCTCGGGAAAGGAGGACGGCAATACGGCATATCGAATCATTACAATATACTCAGCAATATCTGCTTCAGGATTTCCTATGGTTGCATTCATCCAGTCTAACAAGATTGCTTCGCCGTCATCCCTGACGATTACGTTGCGTGGATTTGGATCACCATGACACAGGCATTGTTTCGTTTCTAGCGATTCTAATAAGGAAATTGCGCTCTCTTTTTCACTGGCACTCAGGTAATTAACACTCAAAATGTTTGATTTTATTATGCTTTTCTGGCAAGGCAATTCCTTACCTTCAGCTAATGCTTGGTGAACGCGAAATAGTAGTTGAGCTGTAAGCTGGACGTCCGCTTGTTTAACTTCGTTGTTATGGCTAACGATAACCTGATTAAAAAAACGCTCCATCATAGTTTTACCTGCAATATGTTCGAATACAATCCCCGGTCTTCCACTCATTTTCGTTAACTCAAAAGGCTGAGGAATAGGGAGTCCACATTCCCAAGCGATGCAATTATTCAAATACTCTCTTCTTAAAGCTTCGAAACTTGTATTCTCTTTGGCTAGTTTTACGATTCTATTATTCCCTACTTCGAAAACCTCAGAGCATCCACCTTCTCCGATTTTTTGTCCTAATGTATATAACATTAAAGGTAACTCCTGTCTTTTAGGTTTTTGTTATTTCGGCTAACGTTAATGTATTCACGACGTCCAACTATAGGTTGTATCCACCTTTTTTTCGAATATGCAGCTTATTTACTTAAGTCTATCTATAATTTCATTTATTTGATTAATATGCCTTTGTTCATGTAAGTACAGTGATTTAACCCATTCAATTAATAACATCTCATTAAAGACTGGGTGTATAAAATGTCTTCTACTCAGCACTGACTCGTCTTCTACTGTATTTAATAGCTCAAGTAACTTCTGTCTTGAATTGTTTAGTTTCTCAATGATCTCTTCATATTCTAAAAATTCATCCGTTGGTTTGGCAATGTCAGGAGCTTCTAGCTTTTGACTTCTATCAAGCAGAAATTCGACTGATTTATTTTCTATAAACGAATCTTCTTTGCTCTTTAACCCTTTCTTTATAGCTACGACATATAATTCCTCTGTTTTAAAAAGGTGTTGACAGACCTGACTAATACTCCAACTGTTTAAGTCTTTCTGTTGGTTTAATTGATCTCCGCTCAACCCAGTAAGAATTCCAAATAATTCGTCCCTGGTCTCTTTTAATTTTTGTTTGATTTCTTGAAGCTCCATAAAAAACTCCCTTTCTTTAATATTTTGCGGATATTTCCTATAAAGTTCTTGTATTCACGAATCCTAACCCCTTAAAGGAGCAGAGCGACAGGCTACCATGCATTTAGGTGGTGCAGGGTTGTCTGCCTGAAATGACTTCTTCCATGTCTCTGGCAGACCAAGGGGTGTAAGCCGCGTTTCGTGAATATGGTGTTATCAGATGTCAATATCTTCTTCGAGTAATTCTACAACGCACTTCATTAGTTCCTTCATTTCACTTCGCTCTTTACATTTCTTATGTATTAAATTTAAATAATATCCCCTTTTTCTTAGCTACGAAGTGCTTAGAAAAAGGGAATGTATTCTGCTTAAAAATGCTTATTATATACATTGATAAGTCGAATATATGTTATCGCTTATAGTCAGGCTGCTCCAGAGTAATAGGATTCGGATTGCTGAGAACCCAATGCACTGCCAGCTCGCACAGTCTCGCAGGTTCATCGCTGCCATTTCCGTTGTGCAGTTCATTCGCTAATATTCCTGCCTCCTGAAGTGAAGCGGGATTTAATGGTGTACCCAAGCTAAAGTAATGTATCAAACGATTGAGCATTTTACGATATTGATGATCCCAATTCATCCCGCCATTATCTATAATTTCGTATGACACTTTACCAGTAATCCGGATAACCTCACCCTGTACGGTTTTTGCATGTCCTTTTGAAGGAATGAGTAAATTCCAGAGTTCATGATGTTGTGCCTGCCATCCCTTTGTTGATACTGTTATCGAAGAGGCGCCGTCGTGCGTCTTTCGCTTCTCTACTGGAGGAACATCAAATAGCTCATATAGACGTAAAAGTGCCTCATCGGTTTGATTCAAATATTCTTTATTAAAACCTTCTCTGTGAAATTCAAAGTCGTTTCCGATTCGCTTAATAGAGTCTTGCATCTCCGGCGTTACAGTTGTTCCAGCGTTTAGCAAAATATCGGCAACTTCCGCCATATTGACAATGTCCGCGTTCCTGCACATGGCCAAAGCTTTTTCTAATGGAGTCTGTCTCATTTTATTTATTGCGCTGATATTAGCGCCTTTAGCAACCAACGTGTGAACCGCTTTTGGTTTAAATGAACCTGCGGCGGCAAATAACGGTGTCTCGTTCTGATCATCAACGGCTTCCAGATCTGCACCCAAATCAAGCAGCAGCTCCGTATGACCACACCAACTCATTGCATGTTTGTGCAGAGGCGTTGCTCCGTAATTGTCTCTAGCATTGATATCAGCACCCTGTTCCACGAGCCAGCGAACCAATTCATTCGGTACTTGGTAAAAGCTCAAGGCTGTTGATTTACTGTAACCGCCACGGGCATCCAATTCGCATCGGGTAAATACCTCTTGTAATGCGGATAAATCGCCTGCTTCAATGAGTTCATCAAAATTTTTCGGTAAGGTTTTTTTCTTCTTGCCCATATGTGCTTTCTCTCCTGACGTCAGAATTTATATATCTTCTTCTTTTCCCATTTTTCACTCGGACCGAGAGGCGAATAGCCCAATGCGTCAATAATAAAGATTGTATCTACCCTGCTTGCAATTGGACTTTGCAATATTAATAACTTCCCATGAAAAACATAAATGATTTGTTGGTTTAATAAGTTGCACTAATTTCTGATAACGTTCCTTTATTTACGACGAGAGCCGGCCTTAGATAGCTCCTATCTTAGGTCGGCTCGATGTCATCCGAGTTATCTTCCATGATTATACATCGGACGATCGAGGGGTGTAAGCCCCCGCAACGCGAATATTATGTTATAGATGTATCTCCTGCCTTCTTGAACTGCTAACATGATGTTTATAAAGCGTCATAATAAATGTTTTTTATGTATTTTCGATCCCCATAACGGATTTCTTTTGGATAATCTTCGCTGTTGATCTCCAACTTCAGTAAATCATCATGACTCTCTTTCATTTTACTTTTAATCTCTGCCCCAGAATGAATATTATATAGTATATTCCTTATCTGCTTATCATATTTAATTTCACAACGGACTCCTAATTTCACCATGTTATGCTGATCGGTAAAATCGTTAAACAAATCTATTAATATAAAACTATCCTTATCATCTTTCTTAAAAAAGACAAACATGTCTCCCTTTCCTGCTCTATGTGGTCCTTCACCATAAGATAAATATTGGTTATACAATTCCATCTTATTAAAACCAATATCTAGTTGTCTCATTATTTCTTCTAAATTGAATACCTCGTCCGTATCATCTATCAAATCAAAAAACGGTAGATAAAAAGAAAACTCAATATATCTCTTCATACTTAATTCCTTTCATTTCCCTCGGCGCTTTTTAAATAAATATAGAGAAGTATGCTTCCAAAGAATGATATTTCAACTGCCCCGGTAAGAATCCTCATCCATCGCGTTTCTTTAAAATCAAATAAGATATGTCCTATACAGTATACTGCCGATAGCATGATAACCCATTGAAGTAGTGACTTTTTCATTCGCCAGTCTCCCCCTCTTAGTGACTAAATAGTCTAATAACCCTTAATACTTGATTAAGGTAGCCTACACTGCAAAGTATGATTGTGGAATTTTGGAGTTTAAAATGAAACGGACTAGCGTGACTAGTCCGTTTCTGTTGTTCTCATATTAGGTCTATTGAACTTCTAGTGCTTTTTTAATTTTATCATTCAAATCTTTATCTCTCGATATAGTAATGTATTCGTCCGATTTATTAAAATAATTCTCAGAGCCTAGGATTAATAGTTGTTCTACACCATTTTCTGAAACGACATATTTATATTCCCCACTATCAGTTGCTTCCTCTACTACAATATCTATTTCCTTGCCGTTCTTATGTTCAAGATGTACAAGTTCGAATACTCCCATATCAGATTTAATGTACATCGAGTAATTAGGATTTGTATTGAAGAATGCAGTGTACTTAGAATTATGAATTTCTTGAATTTTGAGCCCCTCATTGTTTAAAAGATCAAGTATATCCTTAGCATGTTGATATTCGTTTGGTACAACTAATGGTTTTGATTCCAGTTGCGAACACCCGAGAGTCAGGGTGCTTAAAATGAACACGAAAATGATACAGATTTTTCTCAACAAAAAATCACCTCTTGATCATATACTATTAGTAATGTTAAACATTTACAAGTTCATAAGATCACTAACGACCGGTTTTTTCCTGTTTCGATATCCAGCAATACGCTACAATACCCATCTGAGCGTTGGAATTGCCTCTCTTTTCAATGGAATGGTATCTGTTACAAATAAGGTTTTACACGAGTCTTTGCGGCTGTCTAAAAACTGTTTTCAACCATACTTAACACTACCAAGTAAATACAGCTGCCACTTGAAGCATGCCGGCTCCACGCAATTCGGCCGTATTAAACCAAAGACCACATGATTCCTGATTAGGGAATCTTGTGGTCTTTTCGCTCTGCTTTTTTAGTTTCGGCGGTAACCTGAGAGCAAATGCTTCACTTAGAACGAATGGCTCCCTTTAACCGGGGCTAAATGTACTCCGCATTAACTTTTAAGTTCAGGTCAATCTTCGTACCAAGCGTCCGGGATCATCTCACGCTCCAGTACCAGCAGTTCTTTGATGATCTGGTCCGCGTCGCTGATGGAATTCACGAGCGGATCCGTCAGCATCGCTCTCCTCAGCTTCTCGTAGCTCTGTTCCACGACGGCCTCAGCCGTAAGCTCATGCGTATCCAGCACAAGCTCCTGCATGCCTCGGATTCCCCGCGGCATCTCGCCTACGTGGACCGGCTTCGCCCCATCCATGCTTACGTCGCACAGCAGCTCCAGGAACGAGTCGTCGCTCATGTTCGTTACCGCCCCGCGGTTTAGCGTGTTGATGAAGAACCGCTTTCCCAGATCTCCCACCATATTCTCGATAATGTCCGTCGCATGATCCGGGCCGAAGGTGTTCATGTAATCGGCAATCGGAATGTTCCCCGAGAGGAAGTCGTCCACCTGGCGCCACATCTCGTCGTGTCGCTGATATCGGTCCTCCGTCTCCCAAATCGATAACGGCGGAATGGAATCCTGCGTCTTGCCGAGAGCTTGCCAGTACCGGACATACTCCTTTGTATGGGCCGTGCAGGTAGGAATGTACCCGAAAATATCGTACAGTTCATACGTGATGGCGTCGTTATGAAGCGCTTTTGCGCCTTGGTCGCCGCCGTTGTTCTCTTCGCCAGCCGCCTTGCGCATGGCCTCCGCAATCGTAGGCATGACATTCTTTCCATCGAACTCCGCTTTCAGCAGCCACGTGAAATGATTGACGCCGGCGACGCGGAAGTCGAACTTCCGGTCAATCTCCGCGGTGAACTCGCTTTGGTCCCCGATAATGCCGGCCCGCACGGCATAATGGGCCTTCTTATGCGGCATATGATGGCTGTCGCACAGCGCGAACGATTTTAGCTTCGGCGCATATCGGTGCAATGCGATACCATGGACGGTAGATGGGTTAATATAGTTGATCACCCAGGCGTCGGGGCACAACTCCTCGATGTCTTTGGCGCATTCCATGATGACCGGAAGCTCCCGCATCGCTCGGAATATGCCGCCCGGTCCGATCGTATCTCCGGAGCACATGCGGATGCCGTACTTCAAAGATACTTGGCAATCGATCCCCCGATATTTCACCGACTGTTCGGCAAAGCTGAGTACAACGAAGTCGGCCCCGGGAAGCACCTGTCTTCGGTCCGTCGAGCCCTCCACCTTCAAGGAGACGTTGTTCTCCCGGGCCACCATCTGGGCAAGTCGCACCATTTTCGACAGCCTCTCCTCATCCGTATCGACCAAAGCAAGCGTTCCCCGATTCAGGTAGGGGGAGTGGACCATCTGCCATATGGACTGACGACCGAAAAACAGGCTGCCTGCTCCGATGACGACCACCTTCGGCTGCTGCATGTTGGAACCATTCATGATTAACCCTCCTCATAGGATATAAGTCCATTATAGGAGAGTGGCCGAAAAGCGGAATGTACGATGGTTTTCAAAACATGTCATATAGTATGATAATTCACATCTCATAAATTCTTTAGTATACTTGCTTAAAACCAATAATGTCATGCGGTAGAGGAGACAGTGGAAATCCGATGTGCGCCAAGAAAATGAACATGAGTATAATCAACGAACTCTCGGAGTATATAAGCCTCCGGATGAGCTCTTATTCGGAACAAGCTCATGACCCGGGCTGGATCGAACACAAGTCGCATCCCGATTACGATCTCTGGTTCATTCAATCGGGCTCGGTGAAGATCACCATCGACGGGGTCGAACATACGGCTGTCCCGGGGGACGTGGTGTTTTTTTACCCCGATATGCCCTATATCGCCTCGACGACCGAGGATGTTTGCCGGTTCTTATACATACATTTCGATTTCGGCATCGGAGAACAACAGCGAATTTTGGGCGAGTTTCAACTCCCGGGTATTGTGGCAGGCGACCTGATCCGGGAAGAAGCAACGCTGTTCACCAAGGCCTATCATCGATTGAAGCAAAGCAGCGGGACGTTGGGAAACCAGCTCTACTTAAAGGCTTTTCTTCTCGTCGTAATGGCTAAAATTCTCGAGCTTCACGGGCATGGGGCCTACGCCGGCAAATTTCTGAATGGCAGGAAGCCGAGAAAAACAGAAGGAAGCCTGGATGTCCTGCAGGACGTATTCCAATACGTGGATGCGAACTTGCAGCGTTCCATTCGGATGAACGAGCTCGCGGCGATTGCCGGCGTCTCCGAGAAGTATTTTATCTCCTATTTCAAGAAAAGCGTGGGCATCACGCCAGGGCAATACATTTCCCAAATCAAAATGAACCGAGCAAGGGATTATCTCTATGAAAAAAAATATACGATCCAGCAGATCGCCGGCTTCCTCGGCTATCCGGATCCGTTCACATTTTCGAAAGCGTTCAAGAAATATTACAACGTGCCTCCTTCGAAATTCGAGTAGCCAGCACCCCCAGATTGTCATCGGATAAACCAAGATTTATTCCAATGCATTCTAAGAGGTGCACCTCAGCTACAACTAGCTCTGAAAAGAAGCCAAGGTAGCCGTGTTCGCAACTCCAATCATCGTGATGATCAAGGTATTCACCATTGCACCGAGCCAAATGTTTCCTGTCAATTTGTATAAACTCCGACTAATCATGGCCGCTGCAAATAATAAGAAAATAAAGGGAAGCAAAACCATGGGATAAAGTCTCGTCTCCTGCCAGAATGAATTGCCCGTCGTAAATAAAACAGCATACTGGATTCCATTGATCAACAGTTCATCTAGGGGTTCAGACCGATGACGCAAATAAAAAAGGAGATCCCCGCCTTCGCGGAAATCTCCTGGTCCTTATTCTTTATCAAAATAAACGGTTGTTCCTGTTTCTGCGGATATATACACGGCCTCTAATATTTGTGAAACAATCATCGCTTCCCTCGGTTTAACCAAGGGTTCGGTATCGTTCACGATACTGTGAATCCATTGTTTGGCTTCATACTCGAAATCGGTCAATTCTTCTCCCCTGAATTGTTCTCGCGCATTCGGATTCACCTCGATTTTATTCAGGAACAAGCTTCCGTCCCGCTCGCCATTGATCCGCAGTTCATTTTTAGCAAAATCCGCTCCTCCCTTCGTTCCGCACAGCAGGTTGCCGCCACCTTCCGCAATGTTAAGGGCCCAGCTGGTTTCAATGATGACCGTCGCTCCGTTTTTAAATTTCACATACCCGAAGGCCGAATCCTCTACCTCGAATTCGTTTGGATCCCAGGCCCCCCATTCGTTCGCGGCATTTTCGGTATACTTCAGTTTATGGAAGACACTGCCGACGACGCTCTCCGGTTCATAGTTATCCATCAACCATAGGATCAGATCCAGGGAGTGGGTTCCAATATCGATCATGGGACCGCCACCCTGCTTCTCTTTATCCAGAAACACGCCCCATGTCGGAACGCCTCTTCTTCGGGTAGCGACCGCTTTTGCCAAATAGATATCTCCAAGTTCCCCATCGGCAATCATCTTTTTTAACAGCTGGCTTTTGGCGTTGGAACGATTCTGGTACCCGACGGTGAGCTTCTTGCCTGTTCGCAAGTGGGCTTCGTACATCGCCTTGGCCTCCGCACCTGTGACGGCCATTGGTTTTTCGCACATGACATGTTTGCCGCTTTCGAGCGCATCAATGGAAATCGTCGCGTGCGAGCTGTTCGGTGTTAGCACATGCACGACCTCAATCTCTTCCATGGCAAGCAGATCGTTGTAATTCGTAAACACCTTAGCGCCTTGCGTGCCGTATTTTTTCGCGGCTTCCTCGGCTCTTTCCGGCTTCAAGTCGCAAAAGGCCACCATCTGCACGTTGTCTAACTTGGATAAACACGGCATATGTTTCCCGTTCGCAATCATTCCGCAACCGATGATTCCTACTTTTACGGTTCTCATGGCATTCCCTCCCTCGCGTTATTTGAACTCTACCGTTCGGTTTTCCTTATGAGCGATGTATGCCGCTTCCAATAGCTCCGTCAATTTCGTTCCCTCTTCCAAACCGAAGGGCATCGGCTTGTCATGAATCAATGCATCCGCCCATTGGATGATCGGAAGCGGCTGCTCTTTAGGGAGTTGAGTGGGTGAGATCCATCCGGAAAAGGGGGAATCGAGCTTCTTCGAGATGACTCTAACGGTATCATCCGAGATCATCAAGGTGCCCTCCGTACCGTAAATCTCAAGTGCAGAAGGGGTTCTGTACGTCACAAGGCTTGTTTCGACCAGTGCGACCGCATTGTTGACGAACTCAATGGAGCACTGCGCATTATCTTCCACTGCACGATGGGTGAAATAATGAAACATGGAGGTGATTCGTTTGGGCTGACCCAACATCCAGCTGGCTAAGTACATCGGATGACATCCCAAATCCATCATCGCACCGCCGCCGGTTTGCTTCTCATCGTACCAGTATTCCGGGAGCCAATTGTTCAACGCGCCGTCGTGGCCGTTCCGAATGCGCAAAAGCGTCACGTCCCCCAATACATGGTCATCGATCAGCTGCTTCGCGAACAATTGGTGAGGCCTTGTGCGAGCCGGAAATGAAATGCAGAACTTGACGCCTGCTTTGCGTACCGCTGCAGAAATCCGATTACATTCTTCTACGGTAAGAGCCATGGCTTTCTCGGTAAAGATGTGTTTGCCGGCCTCAGCGGCAGCTACCATGACGTCAGCGTGCATGCTTGTAGGAGCATCCACCACAACCCCATCGATGTCTTCCCGCTCTAGCAGCGTATCCAAATCCGCTTCAAAATCCGTTCCCAATTGGGCAGCCCATTCGCTTCCCCGTTCAGGCTGTTCGTCCCAGACTGCCGTGAGCTTGACGTTACCGTGAGATAGCAACCTTCTTGCATAATCATCTGCATGCACATGCCACTTACTTAACATCGCAACGTTCAACATGCGTTTCCCCTCCGTCATCGTTTATATTTTTTACAAGATTTTAGTTTTCTTCAAAGGGAGGTGGCGTATAACTTGCTCCAAATGGCGCATCAGGCCTTGAAAAATCCCCCATTAAAGCTCTTCGCACAGGCGTAGTTCTTTGCATAAAGTTGACATCGTTATGAAAACGGTCCGAGGGCTTTACCCACGGAGGGCTATAGATGTAATGCATGGTATAGCGGTCGTAATCCCAATTATGTTCGTGCGCCCGATGCCATACGGCGTTGTGAAACACCAGGACTGATCCTGCAGATGCACATACCACATGGCTGATCGGCGTACCCGAATTTGCAGTCCGGATCGAATCCGGTAGTGGAACGAGACTGCGGTGGCTGCCTGGAATGAACTCCATATTCCCCATGCCGGGTTCTTCCTGATCGGTCAATAAAAATGAAGCACGGAGCTGAATAAGGGGGACTGGGTACCCCAGTTTCTTAAAATCGAAAGCGCTGGATCCGTCCTGATGCCAGCCTCCCATCCTCCCCCTTGCCGGCTGCATCGTATTCCACCCGGACTGCATAATGAATCGATCGCCAAGTAAACCCCTTATCTTCGGTAAAACCGATGGATGATCCATTAAGTTTTCAAGAGCGTGTTCAGACTCATATCCTCTGCCGACTTGACCCCAACCGACCGTACCTGCCGCTTCATGAATTCGAATGGATGCCTGCAGGCATTCTTTGACCTCCTCTTTCGACAGCACATTCGGAATGACAAAATAACCCCACGATTCGAACATAAACTTATCGAGTTCAGTGAATGCGCCTGCTGAAACGACCGGGTTTAACATGAGTTGTCCCCTCTCTTGCATATTTAAAAGAAGACTGACCTAGTATTCATGAAATATTCGGGATGGCAGTGACACCATCCCGCAAACCTCTTCACTAGAACCCGACATCATCACGTTCTGCAGCTTTTTGAGCCACGAACTCCGCCATTTCTTCCACGCCGGCCGCTCTGAATTTTTCTTGAACGCTATGAAGCATATTGAGAGCTTCTTCATCTGACCCTGCAAAAAACGCTTTCTTAAATTCCTCATCGAAATTCAAACTGCTGGTTTTATCGATATATTCCTGATATTTAGGCCACTCTCTTGCAAGGTAGCTGGCGCTTACTTTGTCTATGATTTTGATAGGCATTTTTGCCGAGAAACTTTCCTCCAGCTTTTGCCACTCCGTTTTTTGATCTTCCGGCGTAGGCCAAGTGACTTCAGAGGAGAATGCTCCGATGAACCTTCCTGGAAGATAATTAAGCCCTGCGTCTCTTTTCAGATCCGGGTTTTCATCGAATTGTTTTTTCACATCAGAGATCCATTGGGGTACCCCGTTTTCCATCGTGTAGTGCGTTCCTTC
Source organism: Paenibacillus sp. CR_12 (assembly GCF_041953985.1). Classification (NCBI taxonomy): domain Bacteria; kingdom Bacillati; phylum Bacillota; class Bacilli; order Caryophanales; family Paenibacillaceae; genus Paenibacillus; species Paenibacillus sp. CR_12. The sequence goes on from NZ_JAVFHO010000002.1 coordinate 1,616,580, forward strand.
GATTCCGAAATATGCAAGCAATCGGCCTTCTTCGCTGTTGACATAATCAATGTACCGCAATGCGGCATCGGGATCTTTGATGTTAGCGCTTAAGAAAAGGACAGGGAATCCGGAACGGCCGGGTTTTTCCACTTGCGTTCGAATCTCTCCGCTCTTATTCTTCATCGGCCCGAGTAGTTCATATTGCATTTCCGGATTCGTTTTATACAGCGTTTTTTGTAAATCAACTAACATAGGCTGGGCTCCGAATACGGCAAGCTTGCCCGTCGTCAGCTTTTCATTCGCTGTTGTACTCGTATTGTTGAAAGCTTCAAGATCAAACAAACCTTCCGTTAATAACTTTCTCATGTATAACAACCTAGCTTCATGGTCCTTGGACTGCGTCCAGTGAATCAGTTTTCCGTCCACTTCACGGTAGTCCGAAATCGTGTAATCCGTCCATCCGGCAAGGAATTGGCCGTAATCCCACCCGTTCCACATGGTTCCGGCAGGAATGACCGGCTTCCCGCCAATATCCTTGAAACCGCCGTCTCGGATCTTGATCAATAGATCCACTAGTTCTTCTTGCGTATCAATATCCTCCGCTTTTACATTTAAAGCTTTCAGGATATCTCCCCTGGCAAAAAGGCCGTAATTCCAATTATGAATGCTCTCAGGGGTACCGTCCGGGGTCTCCGTAGGAATGAGATACGTCTTGCCTTCGAATTCGGGACTATTGAGATCGAACTCGGCAAAATCCTTCGCGATCCCGGTAGTCACAAGTCTTTTAATATTCGGGTATTTATCGAGATAAGGGGTTAAATCCAGAAGCTGCCCTTCCATGGCCGCCTTCTTGATGACTTGTCCTTCTCCTCCTGTCGTAGACCAGAAAGGTGCGTTAACGATATCCGGAACCGTACCGGAAGCAAAAATGGTGTTTAGCTTTTCTACTTCGCTTGTCGTGATGGATTCCAGTTTCAACGTGACCCCGGTTTTTTCCCTGATCTGCCCGGCTACGGGATTATTCTCCTGGTCCTGCGGGAAACCGGCTCCGCCACCGTTCCAAGCACTGAGGAAAGACAAGGTCACCGGTTTTATTTCTTCAGTACCTTGCTCCTTCGGACCTGTGTCAACCGTACCTGCATCCTCCCCTCCGCCTTTTCCCGTACATGCCGTCATGGTTGCTAGAAGCAGTAAAGCGATTAGTGTCATGCCAAGAACACTCCTGCGCTTGTTCTTCCTCATCCTACAATCCCCTTCCATTGGAAGTTTTTTTATATAAAAGGCATAGCCTTCTATACCGACTACTCCTTAAGAGAACCTACCAGTACGCCTTTCACAAAATATTTCTGAAGAAACGGATACACACAGATGATCGGCGTCGTTATAATGATGACGAACGTCATCCGCAAGGCTTCCGGCGTAACGCCTCGCAGTTCCATCTGCGTCTCGGTCATGTTTTGTATGGCGGATCCGCTATTTCCCGACGACGACGTCATCGACTGGAAAGACGCTTCGCTGATCATCTTGTTCAGGAACGTAGCGGCAGGCTGCAGCTTTTCATTCTGTATGAAAAACTGACCGGTAAACCAGTCATTCCACACGCCCACCCCGACAAACAAAGCAATGGTAGCAAGCACCGGCATCGATAGAGGCAGAATGATTCTGGCAAATACGGACAACTCGCTTGCGCCGTCGATTCGGGCGGATTCCGACAGACCTTCAGGGATCCCGTCGAAGAAGGTTTTCATGATAATCGCATTGAAAAAGTTATATAGGGACGGCAGCACCAGCACCCAAAACGTATCCAGGATGTGGATTTGCCGGAACAGGATGAACGTCGGAATCAGTCCGCCGCTGAACAACGTGGTAAAGAAAAAGAAGAATACGATGTATTTTCTTCCCGGCAAACCTTTCCGCGAAAGGGCGTAGGCTAATAAGGCCGTCAAAAATACGGAGGCAACCGTAACCACAAGGGTTCGGGTAATGGAAATATAGAAGGAATTTAGGATCAAAGTGTTGCTAAAAGCTTTTGCATAGTTTTCTAATGTAAACACTCTGGGGAAAAAATAGATTCCCCCTTTCATCGCATCGTAACCGTCATTGAAAGACAGGGCTAGAAAATAGATAAATGGATATAGCGCCGTAGCGCAGAATAAAAGCAGCGCCGCATAGTTAAGCGTCATATACATTTTGTCTGCCGGCGACAGCCTACTTCCACCCATAACACACACCTCCTCATCTTCAGTGCTAGCTGATCACCATAACGATACGTTACTCACGCGTCTGGATATATTATTGACAGCAACGATGAGCAGAAGCGAGATCGCAGATTTGAATAAACCGATGGCCGTGGAATATGCTAATTGCCCCTGTTGGAGGCCTGTTTTTAAGACATAAGTGTCCAAGATCTCCGAGACGCTTAAGGTTGCCGGGGACTGCATCAGCCAAATTTGGTCAAAACCCGCGTTCAGTATTCCGCTGAGTGAGAAAATAAGCAATATGGCGATCGTTGGCGTAAGACATGGAAGCGTGATCTTGAATAGTTTGCTCCACCTTCCAGCCCCGTCGATTTCCGCAGCTTCATACAAGTGTGGATCGATATTCGTTAACGCGGCTAAATAAATGATCGAACCCCAGCCTACGCCTTTCCAGATGTCGGATATGAGGACCAATGGATAGAATAATTCCGGCTTTCCCATAAAAAAGATCGGATCCAAACCCATTTGGTACCGAATGTCATTGATAAGCCCTACGTTCGGAGACAGGATTTTTTGAAGCAAGGTAACGACAACGACCCACGAAACGAAGTGCGGCAGATAGGAAATCGTTTGAAACACTCTTTTGATTTTTTTGTGCATGACGGCATTGAGCATTAAGGCTAGGATCAAGGGAGCTGGAAATCCGAAAATAAGCTTAAGGGCGCTAATGGATAACGTATTTCGGAGCACATCGTAAAAACTGGAATCGTTTAAAAACTGCTCGAAATATTTAAATCCTGCCCACGGACTCCCCAATATCCCCAAATTGAATTTGTAATCTTTGAATGCGATGATAATGCCGTACATCGGATAGTAAGCAAACACCAGGAACCAGATGATAGCAGGAAGCAAAAATAAGTATATGTGCCTGAAATACCATATTCTAGTTAGTTTCTTATTCTTTTTTAATTGTTCCAATCCAGGGATAAGAGCACCCTTTGGTACCATTCTCCGAACACCTCCTACATCTTCGTCGTACGGTATATAGCGACTGTCTCCCCCTCCTCCATTGCAAGCGGTTTCAATTTTATAGTTTAAATATATTCAATATGGTGTAGGAATCATTCCACAATTTCCTCATTTGGTTAAAAAGTAACCTTAAGTTGTAGATAAACGGGGCAAAAGCCCCTATCCCCAACCTTCTTTTCAGGTGTTTTTATTCCTTGGCAAGGATACATTATATTCAATATATCCTTATGAAATGGTCTGATAAAAAGTAATATTCTGAGATGTAGCGACCTGTGTAGGGTTTGAAGAGCTTCTGCTGGATTTCTTTATCGAATTGATTTTGGGAACTATTATGGGGGGAGGATTTTATGAGTGGTTGACCTAGTAAAAGAGTCCGCGCAGCCATCGCTTGCATTGTCAGGCTCGAATAGAAAGCGCATCGGACTCGTTATTAGGTTGCATATATAGGAAGAAGCGGGTGTTGGTATCAGAAAGTGGATGCAACGTTTTTTCCCGTCGTCTCGCCAATGACCAATTCCGGCTCCACTAGGGTTTTAAAGTATTTTCCGTCTTGCCCGTCATCACTGTTAATGACCTCTAGCAGCGTATAAGCCGCACGGTAGCCCATGTCTCGTTCAAATTGTTTAACATGCGTAAACGCGCCGTATCCTTCGATGATGGAAGTGGGATCGTCAAAACTGATGATGGATATGTCCTCAGGCACCTTCAATCCGGCTTGACGCGCAATCTGATAGATTTTTACCCCAAGAATTCCATTAAGCGTAATATAAGCCGTTGCCATCCGATTTTTGATATAGCGGTACAATGGATGGGTTTCAGCTTGCTCAAGGCTTCCGATTTCAAAACCGGTTACGATATGGGCAGGGTTAATGAGTGCCCCCTTTTCCTTGAAGGCATTCATATATCCATCGATCCGTTCTTGAACGGTTACGGTTTGTATGGGCGAATCGGAGCAGATGGCGATATCACGATGCCCCAGCTCCCACAGGTAATTGACCGCCATGTTAGCGCCAAGCCTGCCGTCCGATGCGATATAATGCGTTTCCACCCCGGGAAGGTAACGGTCGATGAGAACAAACGGAAACCCCGCAAATTTCATGCTTAATATTTCCTCATTGAATAATTCCTCGTCCACCGGGAAAATCAATAACCCCTCTACTCCGATGTTACTGCATGTCTGGATCGCCTCTTTTTCCTTATCAATATCGCCCTCTGATAAATAGATAACGCAGCGGTAATCGTTCTCTTTCAGCGCTTGCTGAATACCTTGTATAAGTCGAATCGTAAAATAATCATAAATGCTGGGCATAATGAGCCCGATCAACCGCGTCCCCATTTCTCCGCTAGTCTTATGGACAGGTTTTACGGTACTTATAGGAGGAGTGGCCGGCATTTGAGATTCGGGCTCGCTTACAAAAGTCCCCTTTCCGGGCACCCTGGTTATGATTTTTTCGTTAACCAAGCCGGCCAGGGCATTAACGACCGTAATCTTGCTTACTCCAAAACGCTCCATGAGTTCCTTTTCCGTAGGTATACGATCTCCAACCTTCAGTACCTGCGACGATATCAAGTCGCGTATATACTCTTGAATCCTCTGATACAAAGGCATTCTTTCCGTAGAGCTCAACCGAATCACCACATTTCATTCAATATGTTTAATATATACGTTACGAATGGCGTAAGCGTTTTATTCCATGCTCTAATCATGGAAACAGCGGCAGCCATGGACGAGAAAATCATGTCCTGACTGCCGCTGTTTATTTATTGATCTATCATATTCGTTAGCTTGCGCGGGAAAATCAAATTTTGGAGGGAGCTCTTCCCTACGACTTCCTTAAGAGCACTTACTATACCCGCAGTTCCCGCACGTCTTGCATCCCTCGATGTTAATCAAGGATGCCCCGCCGCAGGACGGGCACAGATCCAGCGACATGCTGCCGCCTGCGTGCGCGCCATGTCCGCCGTGGCCCGCAGCTGCCGTTGCCCCGCCTTCGCCTGCATCGGCAGGCGCCATCGTGGCTGCGACCGGTGCCGGATCATGGTCATGATCCGCCTCGGCGTTGTTGGCCACGTGCGTCTCGAGCGCCTTCGCCACGGCGTCGGCGATGGACTCGACGCGGTTCGCGCCGAAGCCGATCGCGCCGGTGCCGCCGATGCCCTTGAGGTGCTTGATCAGCAGCTCCACCTTGTTGCCGTGGTCTCCGTAACGGAGGAACAGGGAGCATACGCGGCCCAGGGCTTCCGCCATCGCGAACACATCCGATCCGGCTTTGCCGACGTTCAGGAAGATTTCGCTTGGAATGCCGTCCAGATCATTGATCGTGATGTACGCCATGCCGAACGGCGTGTTCATTTTATAGGTTGCGCCGCGCAGCACTTGCGGACGCTTTTTGTATTGTTTATCCAGTCCGCTCTTGCTCGGGGAGGCTGTCACGGCCACGCTTGCAGCAGCCGGCTCCACGCTCGCCGTTTCCTCAGCGGCTTGGCCTGCAGCGCTTTGCTCCAGCGCCGCTTCCGCGGTAGAAGCTGTTGTCGCTTCGGCGGCTTTGTCTTCTTTTTTCTCCGTCTGCAGGACCTGCACGTCGCGGCTGCCGTCGCGGTAGATCGTTACGCCTTTGCATCCCAGATCGAATGCCAGCTCATACAGGCGTTTCGTATCTTCAACCGTGAAGTCGGACGGACAGTTCGCCGTCTTCGAGATGGAGCTGTCCACCCAGCGCTGAATCGCCGCCTGCACGCGGATGTGATCCTCGGCGGAGAGACTCATCGCGGTGACGTAATAGTCCGGAAGCTCTTCGCCCGGATGGCTGTCCAGCCAATCCTGAGCAATCGGCACGAACTGCTCGTCGAAGCCGAGACGGCTTTGACGGAAGTATTTGAAGGCAAAGTACGGCTCGATGCCCGTCGAAGTTCCAACCATCGTACCCGTGCTTCCCGTCGGCGCTTGGGTAATGACGGTAACGTTGCGGACGCCTTTTTTGCGGACCGCTTCGGCAACTTCCGGATACACCTCGGCCATATTTTTCATGAAGCCGCTTTGCAGATACAGTTCGGCATCGAATGCCTGGAACGAGCCCTTCTCCTCGGCAATATCCGCGGATGCAAGATACGCTTCGCGCGCGATGAAGCCATACAGCTTATCCAGGAACTCCAGCGATTCCGGGCTGCCGTAACGGATGTTCAGCTTGATCATCAGCTCGGCCAGACCCATTGTTCCGAGGCCTACGCGGCGCTCTTTTTTCTGGTTCAATTCGTTTTCTTCGAAATGGTAAGGCGTCCGGTCGATGACATTATCCAGGAAACGCACGGAGTAACGCGTCGTCGTAGCCAGCTCATCCCATGCAACGTCATGATTCGCTTCATCGTAGAACTTCGACAGGTTCATCGCGGACAGGTTGCATACGCCCCAGCCCGGAAGTCCCTGCTCGCCGCAAGGGTTGGTACAGATGATCGGGTTGAAATACCAGCTGTTGGACATCTGGTTGTAGTATTCCATGAAGACCACGCCCGGCTCTGCCGATTTCCATGCGGATTCGATAATGGTGTGCCATACCTCGCGTGCTTTAACCGTTTTATATGGAATGATGCTGCGTCCGGCTTTCTTCCATTTATCCAAATCGCCGTCCCACAGCTCATCGTAATCCGGATCGGTGGTATCCGGGAACACCAGCTCCCAGTCCAGGTCTTCCTTCACGGCTTTCATGAAAGCGTTGCTGACGCATACCGACAGGTTCGCGTTCGTGACTTGTCCCATCGTCTGCTTCACCGTAATGAAATCCTCCACGTCCGGGTGCCAATCGTTCATCATCAACATGAGCGCGCCGCGGCGGCTTCCGCCCTGCTCGATCAGGCCTGTCGTATAACTGAACAATCCGCCCCACGATACCGCACCGCTGGAGGAGCCGTTCACGCCTCTAACGATCGCGCGCCGAGGACGAAGGGAAGACAAGTTGATGCCGACACCGCCGCCGCGCGCCATAATCTCGGTCATCTCGCTCAGGGTTTCCATGATGCCGCCCCGGCTGTCCTTCGGGGAAGGAATGACGTAACAGTTGAACAGCGTCAATTCATCGCTTGCACCCGCTCCGGCCGCAATCCGTCCGCCCGGCACCAGCTTCCAATCATCCAGAATCTCGCGGAATTTCCCGCGCCACTCTTCCTGCAGTTCCGGCGTTGCCTCAACCGATGACATGGCGGCCGCGAGTCGATCCCACATTTCTTCCGGCGTTTTCTCGATGGTTAACGTCAGCTTCTCCACATCCGACTCCACAAGCTCGCCCTTCCGTGTCTTCACGGTGACCTTGCGGCCTTCGCGTTTCACGATTTCGCCGACTTCCTTGGTCGGAAATTTAGGATCATCCTTCGTCAGCACGAGCACCACGTCGCCGACCTTGGCGTTGTTGGTGTCCGCATCCTTCCAGGCATACCGGTCCAAAAAGATCTTCTCGCTTAAACCTTCCAGCCGCTGATTCTGCATCGTACTCAAGTGCAACTACCTCCTATATAAGATATAAAATTTAAAAGATTCCCAAGTATGTGCTCACCAACAACATAACCTGTTATGTAGCCGGTCAAACATCCAAAACCACTATATACACCACATATAGTGCTATTTGTTCATTATACTACACTATATATAGGTTAACTATGCCGATAATGTGAAAATTAAGCCGACAGTTCCAAGCTCCCGCGCGCAAGCTTCCGCTTTCTTCCTCTCGCTCTCTTTTTCGCTGATCCCTATGAAAAAAAAGGATGAAAATATCCAATTCCAGCAGCCGTGCGCTCTATAGGGTATTCCGCGGCTCCCGAATCCGTGCAAGGTTATGAAGACTTCTTTTTTCGTCCATACTACATATACACCGTTGGCCCGGAATCTTTCATCACAGGAGGAGATCGACATGAACCAACAGCCATCTGCCGACTCAGGCATGATTTTCGACCCGCGCCTTCCCGTTCCATTGCAGATCGACCGTTCTTGGTTTGACGATCTCTCTGGCCGACTGGACAAAGGAGGCCCTTGGGGTGACTATCGTCTGGCCCAGCTTGCCGTTGAGGGCGAGAAATCGCGCCTTGTTACAAGCTTTGAAGAACTGCAGTGCCTCAAGCACCTTGGCGGTTTATCCCCGCTCCCCCATCAGACCGATACCGCAAGACGCGTTTTGTTCGAGATGTCGGGCAGAGCCATTTTGGCGGATGAGGTGGGACTTGGCAAGACGATTGAAGCCGGTCTCATTTTAAAAGAATACATCGTGCGCGGACTGGTATCCAAAGTGCTGATTCTCGTACCTGCTTCCCTGGTTCTGCAATGGGTCCGCGAGCTGAACTCCAAGTTCGGCATTCCCGCGGTCGCGCAGAAAAAAGCGTACTCCTGGGGCAATGACATCGTTGTCGCCTCCATGGATACGGCCAAGCGCGATCCGCATCAGGAGATTTTGCTGAACCAGGAATACGACATGCTCATCATCGATGAAGCCCACAAGCTCAAGAACAAGAAAACATCCAATTATCAATTCATCCAAAAGCTGCGCAAAAAATACTGTCTCCTGCTCACCGCCACGCCGGTGCAGAACGACCTCAGCGAGCTCTTCAATCTCATCACGCTGCTGAAACCGGGCCAGCTTGGCGGCCAGGGACAGTTTGCCGCAAATTTTGTCGTGGATAAACGAAGACCGAAGAACCAGGACCAGCTCAAGGATGAGCTGTCCAAGGTCATGATCCGCAACCGTCGGGGCGAAGGCGAAGTGAAGTTCACGAAGCGGTCCGTCCGCAACGTGGGACTCAGCCTTTCGCCTGAAGAACAGTCATTATACGACGGCGTTACGTCCTTCGTCAAAGATCAGTATCAGGCAGCTGGGGGAAATTTAAGCAGTATGCTGTCGCTCGTCACCCTGCAGCGGGAAGTATGCAGCAGCCGGGATGCCGTCTTCGTGACCCTTGTTAATCTGTCCAAGAAGCTGCCGGAGGACTCTCCGCTGCGCGATAAAATTTGGGAGCTGGTCTATCTCATCAAGGCCATCAAAGCAAACACCAAGGCGGAAAAAGCCATCGAGCTCATTCAGCAAATGAACGAGAAGGTCATCGTGTTCACGGAATATCGGGCCACGCAGGAATACTTGCTCAATTATTTCCGCGATCACGGGCTGGTCTCCGTCCCGTACCGGGGCGGCATGAACCGCGGCAAGAAGGACTGGATGATGGACCTTTTCCGCGGCAAGGCGCAGGTCATGATCGCGACGGAAGCCGGCGGCGAAGGCATCAACCTGCAATTCTGCCACCATATGATCAATTTTGACCTGCCCTGGAATCCGATGCGGGTCGAGCAGCGGATCGGACGCGTGCACCGTCTAGGCCAGACCAATGACGTGAAGATCTACAACCTGTCGACTTCGGGAACCATCGAGGAGCATATCCTGAACCTGCTGCACGAGAAGATCAACATGTTCGAGATGGTCATCGGCGGGCTTGACGTTATCCTGGAGCGCTTCGAGAAGAAGGAATCGATCGAGAAAAGCCTGTACAAAATCATGCTGGAGTCCGGCAATGATGATGAAATCCGCCAGCGCATCAGCACATTGGGCGACTCGATTCACCATATCAAGCAGGACGTCGAGCTGGAAAGCACGGCCGAAGAAACTCTCAGAGAGGAAGAAGCCTAATATGACCATGACGCCGCAGGAGGTGCAGCAGCACTTCATGGCCTATTTGGAAGCCACCGAATGCACCGTCATCGAAAAATCGCCCGAGCATGTCACCGTGAAACTGTCGCCGCAGGCCGACAAAATGCTCACCAACCGCCCCTATTACTGGGGGTTCGTGGAACGGACCGGGGCTCCCGCCGAAACGCTGTCGTTCAACTTCGTGTTTGATCCGGAAAAATACGACGAACGGCTCGCCAAGGCCGAAGAAGCCAAAGCCAAAACCCAGCTCAACGCACCTGCGCAGGATCCGCTGCTGGCGCGCTATTACGGGAACGCCCCGGTACTGCCGATCTTGGGGCCAGGCCGGATTCAGCGGGAGAATATCGGCTACGGCAGCAGCCGGCTCGCCCAGATTTGGAATGCCTCCCGCGAAGAGGGCAAATGCGTGTATCTGTTCCAGCAGCGGGATGCCGAACCGCGTCCCAGGGGCCGTTCCACGCCTTATGAGCAGTGGCTGGGCGTCTGCTTCAAGGTGGAGTTCAGCTGCGATCTGAAGCGGGAGGATTTGTTTTTTCTCGGAATCTCGCTGTCCAGCCGCTCGATTACCGAAGACTTCCCCGCCATTCTGCATGGGCGCGAATTGACTCCACGCCTGCCCGAGAGCGTTCACGTCAGACCGGCGGCTCTCACCCTTGAGCAGGCCGTAGCTGCCCTGGAGAATCATCTGATCAACAAGCTGAGCAAGCTGGATTACGATTGGGCGGCGAAAGCTAAGGAACGCCTCGAAGACGAGCTGATGGTCATCGACGGCTACTACGAGGATTTGCTCAAAGAGCAGGACGAAGAGAAAAAGGCGCAAATCGAGGAGCAGTACAAGAACCGCCGGTCGGAAATGCAGTGGCAGTACGAGCCGAAAGTGAGCCTGTCCGCCATAACCTGCGGTCTGTTTCATCTGTGTTCGCCCGTGGGCGCGTCTTCATGACGCCTCTCTACAAAAGCAGGCAAAAAAAGAACCATTCTCCCTTCCCCTGCCGCGACAGCTTGCAACAGCCTTTGCAGAGCTTGTCCGATATGATGATTCCATCACATCCATGGCGCGTAAGGGCCAAGGAAAGGCGGTTAGCGATTTGAAGCTGTGGAACATGGAACCCCGTTACCAGGATGACAAGGACAACAAGCGCAAACCTAAATCAATCGACAACAAACGCTTTATCCAATATCGAAGGTGGTCTGCCTCCGTCATCGTAACGGCACTCCTGTGGTTCAGCACGACCCACCCGCAGGCAGGCATGGCTGCGGCTCGTGAAGCAGACACCCCCAATCCTGCGAGCGCCGTCCGTGCGGCAGACGCTCTGCTTGCAGTCCAGTCTGCATCGAGCCTAGCCTACAGCAGCGCCAGGGCTCAAGTACCGGAAAGTTTGGTAGACTTTGCAGAACAGACCGTGGATCAACTATCGGTGCATGCGCCATTTACTGCCTGGGACGGAGCAGAGCTGGATTTCACCCCACTTGGTCCGGGCACGCACGGCTGGCTGGTCACGATTTCCGATCAGGGACTGCCTCAGGGCTACATGATTATCAGCGCAGGAGAAGACGGTGGATATATCTTGAGCGAATACGGGATCGGCTCCACCCTTCCCTACAGTCAAGCACCGCTGAATGAACGGCTTGCGGCCGAGGGATTTCTGAAGGCCGGCGGATCTTTGCCGAAGGGAAGCAGCGTGCGCAAGCTGTATGACGTATCCCCTGTCTGGCAGGTTCAGCTTCCCGGCAAGAAGCCGGTTTATATCAGTGCACTGAATAGCGAAATCCTTCCGGAAGAACTCAAGCAGACAACGACGGCGGTCAAGCCGGCATCGGCTTCGATGCCGGCGGCAAGCAAGGGATTGGTAACTTCATCCGCTCGCTGGATTGCCGGAGCGCCAACCATTGCAGCCGGCGATTCCCGGGATCCTTACGATAATCTGCTATGGCTGACCTCAAGCAATCTGACGGCCCGAAGCAGTGCCGATCTGCGTAAATTGCTGCAGGAGCACTCCAGCCTGATATTCAAGTCCAAAAATAGCAATGCTGCTTACGGAGCCCCTTTTACCTTAATCGGGTGGCACCGCTGGTCGACAGGGATTCAGAAGCATTCGGCAGCGCTCTATGTGTCGGTTCCATTGCGGAACACAGATACCTTCCGCTTCCTGCCGGCATCCCGCTTGATCGGACAAGGCCAGTTCTATGCTCAACCCAAATGACGCGAAAGTACAAGCAAGCGGGCTAACAAGTCCGTCATTCATGCGAACCAACCATAAGCCCTCATGCCTTCAGCATCCCAGACGGACAAAAGGACGCGGCCCTGATCAGGGCTCGCGTCCTTCATCGTTTCAAGTCTTTTTAACCATGGTCACTTCCGAGCGTCGCCCACCATTTTAAAACACCTAAACATGCCCCAAGTCTAGCATCTGGCTGTACAGGGTGCCGTGCGCACGCTGTACAATAGCTGACTTCGTTAAGGAACATACAGCAAATGAACAGCAGCAGCTTTACTTTTGCCTTTTTTTGCGCTTGGAGGATACGTCGTCTTTCCACAGCGACATGGAGAACGGAATCATGCCGAACCACCTTGTGGTCCAGGATTCCTTCACCTTCGCCCTGCGCCGAACTTCCTTAGGCTTATCTATATAGTTAACCACGCGTTCGGTAATATATTTGATCAATTCATCTCCGCTTGCCATACGAATCAACTCCTTATGGTTTATCCGCTTCCCAGTATCAGTGTGCTCCATTCCGATCGATTCTAGACTCCTGTTTAACGGCATGATTTTTCCGTCTAATGCGCATCCTAATAAAGCCGAAATTTTACGTGAAAGAAGGAATCCATCATGATTAAGGCAGCTGGAGTATGTTTTCTTCTCTTGACGCTGGCACTCCCCGGTTCTGTCACGGAAGCAAGCCCAGTAAAAAAGCAAGCCCTGAAGATTCCCGCACGAGCCGTTCATCAGCAAGTGATGCCGACAGCCAGGCTTATATCCGAAACACCGGAATCCACCCATTCCGCCGGACGGGAAATCGACCAATCCGAGCTAAGACACCTACACCCGTTTGTGCATGACGTCGTGCTGATCGATGTGGGTCATGGCGGAATCGACGGCGGAACGTCGTATGGAGACATTCTCGAAAAAGATATCAATCTGGCCATTTCACGCAGACTGTTCATGCTGCTACGCAAGGAAGGCTATCATGCCGTGCTGAACCGCGACGCCGATTACGCGCTAAGCGACGATAACCGCTGGCATCGAAGCTCCTCCCGGCATCGCCGCGATCTGTCGCAGCGCAAGCAGCTCAGCAGCGAAATCCCGACCAAGCTGGTGGTAAGCATTCACGTGAATTGGGGAAAGAGCGCGTCCAAGCGCGGCGGCATCGTACTGCATCAATCCGAGGGCCGAAGCACCTTGCTCGCGGAAACCATTCAGGAACAGTTGAATCTGGTATATCGCAGCAACAATGGCATCATGGTAGGCAAGCCTTATTATCTGCTTAATCAAACCCAAGTACCTGCCGTCATCGTAGAAACCGGCTTCCTCAGCAATATGGAGGACCGGAAGTTATTGACCAGCCGGAACGGCCAAATGATGATAGCCGAAGCCATTGCTGACGGGATTATCAGTTATTTAACAGCTCTGTAGATAGAGCTGTTTTTTTGTTGAGTGTGTAGTCTGCAGAATCCAGCACCCAGGCCTTCGAACCCATATTTATGTCATAAAAACTAACATCAATATGAAAAAAGCATCATTTTTTTCGAAATTTTTTGTAGAATTTACCGGGAAATATGGTAGTATAACTAACATATACAAAGAACGATTAATCGAATGGGAATTGGGGGAGATCGCTATGTTTGACTGGCTTGGGTATCGCCAAGGACTTCCGCTTTGGATTTCATGGCGTCTGAATCGTAATTTGAAGGAAGACATCGAAGACATATTCGAAGGCATTGCCGAGACGCGCAAAGAGCTGCTCTTCTCCTGGAGCCATGAATATTGGGGACATCTGGACCGACTGAAGGAGCAGCTGAACAAGGACAAGCCCCATGGTTCAACAGTCGTCGGCGAGCATCCTTATCCCTTCTCTACAAGCGCCCCTTTGAACCAGGAGCAGCTCTTCTCCGCTTTGTACTCGCGCGCTGCCGATTTCACGGAATTGTTCCTGCTGAGTCCTTCGGGTGAGGTCACGTACTCTACATACGCTTCTCACATTGGAACCAGCTACAGCAATAGCAGCCCTTTGGGCGGGGCAATCACTCATCTCGCCGGCTCGGATACCGGCAAACTGCTCTTCGGGCCATATGCGGATCCCGTCACGTTAACCATCGGTCCCCGAACCTCTGCCTTTCATGACAAAATGACGCTCCTGTTCATGAATGCCGTCTACGTCAACGATACGTTCGCCGGCATCCTGTGCGGCCGCGTCCCAAACGACGTGATCGGGGATTTAATTCAGCGGGAATCCGGCCACGTCTATCCGGATTCGGGCGACAACTATATATTCATGGCCAAGCCTGAGATGAATCAACATATTGCTCCGGGTACAGCCCTTTCCAGAAGCCGTTTTGAAGACCGAACCTTCACGCACGGCGAGAACCTGAAGGACGGCGTCACGACCGACTGGGGGACCGTGTCGGTTCAGGAACATACGGAGCTGGAGCTGATGTTCACCGACCCGGCAACGGGTCAGCTTCATCCAGGCGTAGCCAACACCATCGCGAACGGAAGCAATCTGTTCGTGTCCTTTCCGGGCTATTCCGATTACCGCCACATCCCGGTAATCGGCAAAGGCGTGACGTTCCGCCTGCCCCATTGTCCGGATGTTTGGGGGATGATGTGCGAAGGGGACCTCGAAGAGGTTTACCGCATTCGCGGCATCCGCTTCAGACATGCCAAACTCCACGGCTTGTTTACCCTTATCTCGAGCCTCCTGACGGCTGTCTTTGTTTTTATTACGGCTGTTTATTTATCCCCGGCATTCGCAGCCACGGCGGGAGGGTTAGCTTGCTTGGTCACCGGCTTTTTCACCTCTTCCCTGGTCGGCCGCAAAGAAATCGGGCGAATCGCGGATCGTCTTCGCAGCCTCAACCGCTTCATCCGCATGAATGCCGAGGGCAGCGGAGATCTGACGCAGCGGCTGGACCCTCGCCAATTCGATCAGGATGAAACGCGCGAATTAGCCAAATGGATCAACAATATGATCGATTCGCTGGAAAGTATCATGATGCAGGTGAAGTTGACGGCAGGCGACGTTTCCTCCAGCCAACAGGTAATGAACGACACCACCGCCGTCACCGTTACTTCCGCACAGCGTGTCAGCAGCAACATTAGCGAGATGATCCGCAGCATGCGCAGCCAGCTGCAGGATATCGATGCCGTGAAGGACAGCGCGGAACGGATGCGGGAGACGCTCCGCCAGCTGGAACGCCAAGCGAATGAGCAGATTGATGTGGCCAAGAATGAAGTCGTCCGGATCGGAGACAAGATGTCTCATATTTCTGCGAAAGTCGAGGAAACCAATCAGACCATCCGCACGTTCATGGGAACCGTTCAGGAAGTTACAGGCGTACTGCACGCGATCGAACAAATATCCTCCCAAACCCATTTGCTGGCCCTGAATGCTTCCATTGAAGCGGCACGGGTCGGAGAACACGGACAAGGTTTTGCCGTCGTTGCAACCGAAATCCGCAAGCTGTCCGAACTGACCAGACAGTCCACGGAAGAGGTCCACCGGATTATCGGCCATATCTATCAGGACGCCCAGCACGCCGTGCTCTCGATGAAGGAAGGGACCCGGGTCGTGGAAGAAGGAAACCTGCTGGTTTCCGCGGCTTCCGAGCTGCTTGCCGCCGCAGCCGAAGACGATCTGCGCAAGCACCAGGCCGTAGATGAAGTGGTTCAGCTGATGGAGAAAATCGCTTCGGTCAGCAAGGAGAACCGAAAGATTTCCAAGGATGTGGAGAGCAAAGTGCAGGAGCTGTCGCAGGAAATCGAAAGCGTAAGGTACACCTCAGGCAATGTCGAAGCCATAGCGAAATCGATGCAGCAGCTGGTAGGTCAATTCAAACTCACCGATGCCCGCATCCGATAATATAGCGCAACATATAAACAGCCTTCCAAGCATGAAACTCGGAATCACCGGGACTCTTGCGCGGAAGGCCGTTCGTTTTATATTCATACCCGGTCTCGGCTGATATTTAACGTTTGGACATTCCATCGGTCTCGTCACTCGATTCCGGACCTGTTTCGGGGCTCAAGGAAGATCTAATACGAGCGCAGCGGATCAGGCCGCCAGCTTGAGTGCTCCCTGACGAGATCGCTGATCCCGACGAACTCCACCTTTTTTTGCAGTTCCGGGATCGTGCCTTTCAGCGCCTCTGCCGTCCGGATTCCATATACGCCAACATGGCCGATTGCAATGCAGGAAGTTCTCTCTTCCGCATGCTGCGCCGCGGTCTGCAGCTGCTTGCTCACATGCTGAACGGTATGAACGTCATCCAGGAAGATATCGTTGGCGATGGACGGCATTCCCTTCTTCGCTGCCAGTTTGCCGACTACGCTGTAGTAATTCGTTTTGCTGTCGATGAAAAACAGCCCTCTCTCCCTACAAACGTCGAGCACGATGGACATGACCCGTTCATCCCCGGTAACCTTGGAGCCCATGTGATTATTAATCCCAACGGCATAAGGAACCGAATCGATTGCCTCCTCCATGCGTTTACGAATTTCCTCATCGGTGAGCGAACTTAAGATAGCACCCGGTCCAAGCCAGGAAGACCGGCCCTGCTTAGGCTCCATGGGCATATGAATAATGACGTCATGCCCTTGCTGGTGCGCGGCCTCGGCATCTTTCTTGCTCGTCGGCAAAAACGGCATCACGGCCACCGTGATTTTGACAGGCAGATTAAGCATTTCCTCGGTCCCTTTCTGATCATTGCCAAAATCATCGATAATGACAGCCAGCTTATTCGGCTTCTTTTCCTGGCCGGATCTGCTGTGATCGGATTCTTCGTGCATTTTTCGAGTATCATGGTTGAACGAATCAGGAGCATTGACCACCCCCGCCCCGTATCCGATCTGTGCTCCGTTCGAGATCCCCCATACCAAACACAGCAAGATAATCGATTTTCTATATCTTTTCCGCATTGTTACGCCCCTTTCCACTCATCATCATGATAGCCTTACCTAACCGTATTGTTTGAGAAAAGCTACTCAAATATGTAATTACAGGCATAAATGTTAATCAGTAATCCTCCGCTTCCGCAATCACCTGCAGCGCATTTCCGACGGACTGCAGAAGATTGCCGGCCACCGTAAGATCGTTGGCTCTCCTATTCGTTTCGTGCCGCAGAGGTCAGCGGTAATTTCGGCCTCTGCCGCATTGGCTATCGATTGCATCGAACAGTCCCATAGAATTCAAAGCAAAAAAGCTCGTAAACTGCAAGAACAGTTTACGAGCTTTCTCATTAGATGCGGTCGAGAGGACTCGAACCTCCACGGGGGTAAGCCCACACGGACCTGAACCGTGCGCGTCTGCCAATTCCGCCACGACCGCATGTATGTTGACCACCTTCGAGCCAAGCTCTTATCAGCGGCGACAAGATATATAATATCACGCTAAATAAATCGAGTCAACACTTTTTTTGAACTTGATTAAAAACCTTGTTTTCGGTTAAAATAGGAACATAAGTTCTCATTCAATATCCATTTTCTATATAAAGGCGGTGATGTTGATGGCCATTCAGGCTGTTACAACGGAAGAACGGGCGTTGATCAAGAGTTACCTGCTGCTGATGTTCATTCATAAAGTGTTTGAACGGGATTGCCGGATCATTCAGGAGAGCGGGGTATTCAAAACCCCTCACTTGTACGTAGAGGTTGTAGGAAACGGCGCCAAACGTGCTGCAGTGCTTCTTCGCGAGGTGAAGCAGGAATTCACCAAGCGGGCGATCAAGGTATATGACATCGGGCAAAGCAAGGACGGGATTCAGGCACGATATGCTTGCCGGGGGTACATTGGGTCGATGAACATTCTATGGCCATCCTTCCGTGAGGAGATGATGGATCGCATGCGAGCGTATCTCGGACTGGTTCCGCCTGAGAGCGATTCCTCCGAGCAAGCCCATCCTCCTGCCGCTGCTT
This sequence comes from Paenibacillus sp. CR_12, assembly GCF_041953985.1. Taxonomy (NCBI): domain Bacteria; kingdom Bacillati; phylum Bacillota; class Bacilli; order Caryophanales; family Paenibacillaceae; genus Paenibacillus; species Paenibacillus sp. CR_12. The sequence goes on from NZ_JAVFHO010000002.1 coordinate 1,634,598, forward strand.
TCGCGCGCTAACATCGCCGTTCCTTAAACGAAAGAATAACCGCCTCCCCGGCTGTATTAGCGCTGCGGAGAGACGGTTATTTTGTATCACGGATCAATGAAGGTTATGCTGCACGCGGGTCAGTCCCTGCGAGAGAGCATGTCCCGCGCTGGCGGCAGACGCCACGGCTACGGCCTCCATGATCTGAGCATCCGAGGCTCCCTTGGCACGGGCTTCCTCCATATGGTAGAAGGTACACAGCTCATTGTTGGCAAACAATCCGATCCCAAGCGCGATCAGCTGCTTCGTTCTCGCATCCAGCTCGCCATCCTGAAAGCAAACGCCGGTGAACTGATGATACGCTTCTGCCATGTCCGGCATGCTCTGCTTCAAATTCTGAATTTCATTCTTGTATGCCGAGACCTTGTCATTGGACATTTCCATAACCAAAAGCACCTCTTCCCGAAAAAATAGTTCCGAGGTTAAGTTGTCCGACGAATTCGAGATCTATGCTTATTCTTCGACCGGGCTGACTCTTGGCTCTTTTTTGAGCTGGTAGCTGTAGCGCCGATCCAGTTTAACGACCCGCCGGTTTCTGCGGCGGATGATAACCTGCTCCGGGTCCCAGGCTACGACGAACCCTATGATATCATTGGTCTCCAGCCCATCCCGCACAACCCGGACCAGTTCTCCGGAGATCCGCAGCTCATCGAGTCTTTCATCGCTGATCATCGCCATGCCTCCTTCATCACTTACTGTGCAAAAAAAGACCTAAATGAGATCATTTAGGTCTTTTGAATGCGTTGCGATATCGACAAACATCCCGATTAAGAGATGTTCTATATACCCATTAACGCTGAGCCGGCTCGATGCTGTCATTCTTCTCGTACCAATAATCCAGCACGGTGGAAGACATGACGCGCTTCTCGATATATTCGACCTGCTGAGGCGTAAACTGTTCCTTCCATTCGAAGGAAACCTCCTCGCACAATCCGGCAATCGTCAGCAGTTCTGACCAGGCAACATAGCGTTTGTACCAGAAGAACTGAGGATGTTCAATCATATAGGGATATAGATCATCAAACTCCGTATGTTTACAATCCAAAGCACGTTCAAAATGTACCTTCGCTTCATTCAGCTTCTCAATCAAAAACGGCTCGGTTACAGGTTGTTTCCCCATGTTGCTGCCTCCTCTCTCTTGCCTACCTCTTTATTATAAGCGAAAATCACGGAGGCGAAAAGATTTAGTTGAGATTTTAGGCGGAAATCCCATTATCATTCACTTCAAATTACCATTTTTTCTCTTCGATTAGACTAGGGTACAACCGTTCATGACCTAAGACCCGGCCCGTGACAATCGGTCGAAGACAAGCCTAAGGAGACCCTAAGTTTTAGCTGAACGAAATCTTCCCACCCTCAAGCGACGATATGGTGACAAGCGATTCCACGTGAACATGCTGTTCGCGCAGCGTTCTCGCCCCGGCTTGGAAACTCTTTTCGATCACAACGCCAAGCCCGATTAGTTCCGCCCCGGCCCGATCAATGATTTTGATCAGCCCTCTCGCGGCGTCTCCGTTTGCAATAATGTCATCGATGAAGAGCACTTTATCGCCCTCGCCGATAAACTGGCGCGACACCATGATATCCGTGACAATGCCTTTGGTGAAAGACGGCACCCGCTCGCATAAGGCGTCTGGATCGGCGAGCAGAGTTTTTTTGCGCCGGGCGAATACCATGGGGACTCCCAATTCAAGCGCTGCGGCAAAGGCAACCGATATGCCTGAGGATTCCAGCGTAACGACCTTGGTCACGCCGCTCTCTTTAAATCTCGCCGCAAATTCCCGGCCCATGTCCATAATCAATGCCGGATCAACCTGATGCGTCAGCAGGGCATCCAGCTTCAGCACCTGATCTGACAACACGACGCCTTCTTTAACAATCCGCTCCTTTAACCAATCCATCCCAAAGACCTCCCATGATTCCTTTGTCGTAAAAGTAACATATTCCTCCCTGTACGGCAAGTACAAACGGATGCTCCGTCATTTAACTTGCTAGTTCCCGTCACAATTCCTGACATAGCTTTCCGCTTGCTTGGCGCTATGCGTCCAATTCCCCTCCAGTCGAAGGCCTTGGACAGGTAGAAGTCATGTCCCGGCTCAGCCAAGCATACCTTGTACTATGCAGACGATTAACTTTCAAGGGGGACGCGAGGCTTGCGTAATTTTATACGTGTTTTACAGATCGCCTTTACATATATCGGAACCGTCGTTGGCGCTGGCTTTGCTACCGGCCGAGAAATCCTTCAATTCTTTACCCAGTACGGCCACTGGGCTACACTGACCATTGTGCTTACGACGGGATTATTCATCTGGCTCGGCACGAAAATCATGACGATATCGAGGCGGATCGGGGCCAAATCCTTTGAGGATTTGAACAAATTCCTGTTTGGCGAGAAAGCCGGCGTCTGGATCAGCCTCTTCATGTTTGTCATTCTGCTCGGGGTGAACAGCATCATGCTTGCCGGTGCCGGTTCCGTGTTTGTGGAGCATCTGAATTTGAGTTATCAAACCGGATTGTTTGTCACGATGATCGGGACTTATTTTATTCTCAGAAAAGGCATCCAGTCCATCATGACGATGAACAGTCTCGTCGTACCCATGATGCTGACCTTATCGGTGGCGGTGATCTCTCAAACGCTTCAGTCCCCGGGCGCTACCCGTTTTTTAACCTTGACCACCGACCACAGCCTGCCTTCGGTTTGGCTTGCGCCGCTGCTCTACACCGCCTTTAACCTGGTGATGGCGATGCCGGTGCTGGTCCCGCTCGGCAGCCAGACCGATAGCGTGCGAACCGTAACCTGGGGAGGCATCATTGGAGGGACGGGCGTAGGGTTTATGCTGATGGCGGCGCATTTTGCGATGTCCGCCCATATGCCCGGCATTAGCCAATACGAGATTCCGATGGGCAGCATCGCCAACCAGCTGGGCTGGTTTGTACAGATCATCTATCTCATCCTCATCTTCCTAGAAATTTTCAGCACCTTCGTTGCCAATATTTACGGCATCACCCTGCAGGTTCAGCAGCGAACCTCGCTCTCCCCGAGAGTGATCACCCTTGGCATCATGGTGTTCTGTTATTTCTTCAGCCAGTTCGGCTTCAGCTCCCTGCTTTCTCTGCTCTATCCGATGTTCGGGGGATTGTGCCTGCTCTGGGTGCTCCGGCTGACTTTATTCGGAACACCTGAAATCAGGGGTAAATAAAAGGGCTCTCCCAAAGGTGCGTAACGCCTGCCTTTGGGGAGCCCAATCTTATGGCTGCATCGGGATGAGCCGTGCATCCGGCATGAGTTCCATCGTCTGCTCGGCGACATGTCGATGACACGTCATCATGACAACCTGCCGGTTACGGGACAGCTCCAGGATAGCCCCGAGCGCATGCCGCAGCCGATCGCCGTCAAAATTAACGAACAGATCATCAAGCAACAGCGGCAGGCCCGCCGCATGCGGCATCGATTGGATCAACCCGAGCCGCATGGCCAAATATAGCTGCTCCGCCGTTCCCCGGCTCAATCGGCTGCTCTCCACCAGCTCACCCGTCGGGCGCTCAGCCAGCAGGCTCTGGTCTCCCAAGCGCATCACAACCCTGCTATACGCACCGCCGGTCAGCATCGAGAAGAACCGGGAAGCCAGCTGCAGCACCTGCGGCTGCTTTTCTTCCTCGTACAAACGCCTCGTGCGTTTGATAAACTCGGAGGCCATCGAACGCACCGCATATTGGGACACGATTTCCCGCAGGGCGGATCGGTGCTCCTCCAGCTGCTGCAGGGCATAATCCTGATTGCCAGCCGATTCCAGCGACTCCCTCTCCTGAAGCAGCCGCCCGCGCCGTTCCTGCAGCTCGTCCCTTAGGCTGTGCGCGGCCGATGCGGCCTCCTCCTTCTCGACGCACTGAGCTTCGAGCTCGGCAGCGTCGGTGAGCTCAAGCAGCTGCACCAGCCGCCTGCGGCCCGTTTCATCCCATCCGCTGAACATGGTAATTTCATGATGGCGGATCGTGCGGACAAGCTCCTCCCTGCGCTTGGCGGCGGCTCCCATGCGAAGAAAGGTTTCCTCGTCCGCCGATCGGGACGTGGCGAGTAATGCCGCTTTGCGCTGCTGCAGCCCTTCCCGCTCCTCTTCCATCGCAGCCACCTCTTTGCGCAGCTCCTGGATGCGCTCGGATAGGACTTTACGCTGCCTTGAATCCTCTTGGTACGCCTTCCAACGGGAATGGATGCCGCTAAGCTCAGCAACGCCCGGATTTCGGTTGCCGTCAGGGTCGGCTTCGGGATCCGCCGCAATGATCTCATGGCATTGGACGATATAATCCTCGGCCTCTCTTAACAGGACATCCATCTTCAGACCAATCGATTTTTGCTGGCGGATCAGCTCCTGTCCCTGCTCAACCTTCACGAATACATCCAGCATCACGTCAGGCGACAGACTCTGCGGGAGTGACCGGGACATCAGCCAGGACTCCCACTGCCGTTCCAGCTCCAAATACCGCTTCTCTTCCTGCTCGATAGCGCTATGGATCGTTTTTAATTCAGCCGCCTGCAGGGCAGACTTCTCCTCAGCCGCCGCACAATCAGACGTCAATCGATCGAGCCGCTGCCGCCAGGCTTGCCAGCCCTCCATCACGGACCGAAGCTCGCGCATTCTCGCCTCCACCATGAGGGGGTCACGAGTCAAAACAGCGTTTCGATCCCTTCGGCTGCCCGGAATCGTGCTCCCTGTTGCCGCGGCATAGGGAGCTGAGACCAGACTGGAGTATAGATGGTCCACATGTTCCGTTCCCTGACCGTCCAGCATGGAAGTGCCTTCCGAAGCTTCTTCCTGAATCTCGCGCCCGCGTTGAGCGCTCCAGTATATATATCCCATACCAAGCAGCATCACGATGCCCGAGACCACGGCGGCTTCCGCGGCTCCCGTCCATAACAACACGGCTGCAAGCAGCAGCGTCATGACCGCCATGCCCGATAGCAGCCCCGCATACATCCGGGGGAGTCGTCCTCTCCCCGGCCGGCGTGTCGAAACAGGCACGGGCTCGGCACCGGACAGTCTGCGCTCGCGCCAACGCTCGATTTCCAGCTGCAGCTGATTCCACAGCGCAGCCGTCTCCTGCGGCGCAGCAGGCTTAATCATCGCAAAGGCCTCCTGGCCCCGCTCCGACTCCTCGCGCAGCTGGCGCCTTGCTTCCCGCAGCGTCGATTCGGCTGCAGCCGCCGAGCGCTGGGCCCCGCGCTGTTCAATGAACAGCGCCTCCATCCGGCGATCGTACCCGGCAAAGGCAGCACCGATCCGCCGTACCTCCTCGCGGTCTGAGGCGGACACCGGCAACGACAGCAGCTCTTGCCGGGTCCATGCCGGATCGATATCCCGGAGCAGCTGCTCCAGCCGGTTTTCCTGAGCTTTATATTCGGCCGTAAGCTCGGCAAGCTCGCGGTTCCCGGCTTCATGTAGACTTCGTTTTGCCCACAGCTCCTCAATCCGCTCGCCGTATTGTTCCAAGAAATCGTTCACGGGTAGAGCCCCCAGTTTATCCTCCGCATCCTCGATCGCCTGCTCTACGCGGATGGACTGGGCATGAAGGACCCGCTCTTCCTCCAGTATCTTCTCATAACGGGGCATTCCATCCGGGGGGAAATGGCTGCTGTCCATCAGATCCTTCAATTCAACCCCGGCCTCTTGCCATTCCAGCCAAGCCGGACGGATGTCCAGCGCTTTGCGAAGCAGCGATAAATCCTCGCCGGTCCTGGCACGTTCCTGCTCCAGCAAGTTTAAACGGCGCTCTATTTCCAGAATGGAGCTTACGACCTCGTTATAGCGGGATACGTAAGCCCGGCTGTCTGCAACCCGGGTTCTTAAATCCTCGATGGACTGCAGCAGCTTGGCTGTCTGCTGTACCTTCCCGCGAGGCTTATACAGCTTGTCCATTTCTTGGGACAGCTTGCGTTCGGCCTCCAGGATGTTGGCTCCGCCGCCGATCCCGGCATGGAACAGGTAGCCGCTCATCTCGGCGGAGTGCAGACCGCGGATTTCCTGCAGTTCGCTTAACGAGATGGCAAACAGCTGGCGAAACATGTCCCTGGACACGCCGCCCAAAGCGTATTGTTCCAGCTCCTGCTGCCCGAGCTCGATCACGACCCCATTATCCGCTTGTTTATGAATATGTACACGTTCGCCCTTGCCGGAGGCGGCATTCCCTTCCCTGGACCGGTTACAGCGCCGGACCACCCAAGGTATCCCCTCCTTATCAAGAAAACGCAGCTCGCCTCCGTGAACGCCTTCCCCGGAGGGCTCTCCGCGTTCCGCCGGCGGGCCCTTGCCCGGAAACCCGTAGAGCATGGCGCTGATAAAATGCAGGACCGTGCTCTTCCCCGCTTCATTCGGCCCATACAGCACGGTTACGGGGGCATCGATGGAAATGCTCATGTCCCGGACGGCTCCGAATCCTTGTATGTTCATCCGTTCCAGCCTCATCTTCCGGCACCTTCCTCCCGCGAACGGTCGCGCAGCAATAACCCTAAAGTCAGCTCCTCCGCCCTGCGAACCCAGTCCAGCATTTCCTCCGGGCTCGTCTCGTCAAGCAACGAGCGGATCTCCGCATGTTCCATAAGAGGCTCCAAACCCTTGGCAACAACCCCGTCCGGATCATGAATTCGTTCCTGCTCCTTCCGGACAAGGCGAAGCAAGTCCCCCGTGAAGCTGTCTTCCGCCAACAGCCTCTCCGTATCGATCGCATCCCCGGATTGAAGCGAGAAGCTCTCGATCCAGACGCAGCCCCGATAGCCGCATGTCTTGCCCTTTGCGGCCTCTCTTCTCCGCAGATCGGTCAGCAGCTCGTCCAGCACGTATCCGCCCTCTAGCTGACGGTGAACCGGACTTCGTCCCGTAACCCGAACGCGGATCATGCTTAACCGATCCGCGTTGGCTCTGGCTGTATCGGTGAGGATGGACTCCAGGGAGCGTCGCCAGTCGTCGACGTCCCGGCAAGCATCGATAGGCGCTTCAACGACGTTCCATCGCATCGAATCGAGCTCATGGAAGCTGAGCTTCGTGTTGAAGCTGCCGTCCACATCGACGACGTAACACCCCTTCGGGCCCGTCTCCCGGACATGGCGTCCCTGGATATTGCCCGGGTACACGATATAAGGAGATTCCTGCAGGGTGCGGCGGGAGTGGATATGCCCGAGCGCCCAGTAGTGGAATCCGGCCTGAACCAGCTCCCTTTTCGTACAGGGAGCATAGGTTTCGTGCTGGGGATCTCCGTCCACGTTCGCATGGAGAAGCCCGATATGATAGAGCCCCGGTGATGGAGCGGGATAACGGATCGCAATATTATCCGTGACCTTCGAGGTCGGATACGACATGCCGGCGATGACCGCCACTTCTTGTTGGTCCGAACGGCGAACAGTCGTTACGGCTGCAGGCTCCGCTCCAAACACATGGACATGGGAGGGAAGCGTCATGGACAGCTTCGTGCTGTCGAGCGGATCATGATTGCCGTGGATCACATAAACCGCGATCCCTTCCCGCCCCAAGCGGTTGAGGGAATCCAGGAAGCGAAGCTGGGCCCGCAGCGAAATGTTGGAGCTGTCGTAGACGTCTCCGCTGATGACGATAAAATCAACCTGCTCCCCGATGGCGAGCTCCACAAGCCGCTCCAGCGCACGGAAGGTCGATTCCTGAACGAAAGACCGCAGATCGTCATCGAGTCCGCTGATTCCGATAAACGGACTGTCCAGATGCAAATCCGCAGCGTGAATAAATCGAAAAGAAGCCATAACCGATCCCTAACTCTCTATCTGGGGTTGAAATTTCAAATACATTTTTTTCAGTTCGTTCACGGATCTGGACAAGGAGTATTGGTTCTTTGCCTTATCCGAAGCGGTCCGGGCCAGCTCGTAACGATAGAGCGGATCGCTGATGACCTTCTCGAGCGCCACGCTGAGCGCCATCGGATCTTCAGGCGGTACAAGCAAACCGTTGACCCCGTCCTCAATCTGCTCGGCGATGCCGCCGACGTCGGTCCCTACCAAGGCGAGACAGCTGAGCGCCGCTTCCGCGAACACCGATCCGAACGCCTCTGCTCTCGAAGGCAGGACAAAGATGTCAAAGAACGGCATGAACTCCTCCGGATGCAGCGTATAGCCGTAAAAAATCGTCTCCTGGTAGATGCCCAGCGTTTTGGCCATCTCCTCGAGCTCCTGGCGGGAAGGTCCGTCGCCGATAATATGAAGGACGTAATCATATCCCTTCCGTTTTAGTTCCGCGCAGGCCTGGAGCAGAATATCCAATCCTTTTGCAGGCACCAAACGGCATACCGTAATCAGCTGAGGCACCGCATTTTCATGGGGAACGGGCTTGAATCTCTTATCATCGAATCCGTTATGGATGACGCCGATCGATTCGGGCGTGTTCACGTAGGGAGACATATACGCCTTGAAGGAGTTCGACACGGTCAGCAGCCGGTCGCTGATATGCTCCAGCTCCTTGTACAAAGACACCAGGAACCGGTGTTCCAGCCCTCCCTCCTTGATTCTTCCGTTGAGGATCAGCTCGCGCTCGTAACTGGAGTGCACGGTTTGGATGAGCGGCACCTCGGGAAATACGGCTTTCATCGACATGCCTGCGATCGGATGATGACTATGGATAAGATCATAAGGCTTTTGAATGCGCAGACGGGTCCACCACAGATAATCCCGGTAGGTTTGAAGGTATTTGGCCACGATCGGGCTCCCTTCGAACTCTCTCCAATCAAACGTGTGGAATATCGGATCCTCCTGGCCTTTGTTGCGGATCCGCTTAGGCAGCCAGAACATTTCCATCTCCCAACGGGAGGAATGAAAGCGCTCCTGCAAATATGGAATCATGGACGAGACGCCGCCCGGCTGTTCAGGAGGGAAGAATAATGCCTGAAGAAGTTTCATGGGGATCCCCCTTTCTCTAAATCTCTTTTCAGATTCTTTTTCGATATGATATATTAGAACATATGTTTCATGCAAAGGAAACCTATCCCTATTCAGGAGTGAATCGATTTGTCCTATGAATTGAACTACTGGTCCACTTCTCCACTACCCACCATATTTGCCGTGTGCGGAGCTTATATCGCTCTCATGATGCTGATCATGTGTCTCTTTATGTACAGCAAGCAACGCAAGAATGCTTACATATATATGGCGGCAGCTTTCTTCTTCATTATGACATACGAGGGCCTGAACATCCATTCGGCTTGGACGGGAAAACCTGTTTTCTCACCGGAGTCGGACGTTCTGCGTTTCATCCAGCTTTTTTCGTTCGTTCTGCTGAACATCTCGGTTGTCATGCTGTACCGCAAAATCAAAACCATGCATTATTGGCTTCCCTTGTTGTCGGCCGCACTGCTTATGCTTCCATTCATGCTTCCCTTATTCCTTCCATACGCCCTTGACCCGATATGGCAAAGCATATATTTTGACGTGCTGCAGCTCGCTGCGCTCTACCTGGCCTACACGCAAGTAACCCCGCGGATCGGACAGCCGATCAAATACGCGCTCGGGCTTGCCGTTTACGTCATCTGGACGATTCTGCAAGCGGTACATGCCTATTCCGGCAGCCTGTCGCCTGCGCTTCAGGGACTGGCGCTCGCGCTGCCTGTGCTCTTTTACAGCATCGTGTTCTTCATTCTGTTCAGGCGCATCGTGGAGCTGATGCAGTCCATTTACCGGTCCGCCATTACGGACGGATTAACCGGGCTTTACAACCGCAGGCACTTTATGAAGCATTTGGACCATTACGCGGCGCAGGAGCTGAAGATATCCGCCATCTTCTGCGACATCGACAATTTCAAGAAGCTGAATGATACCCAGGGACACGCCAGAGCCGATGAAGTGCTGAAGCAGGTCGCCGCCATCATGGAGGAAGAGCTTGAAGGCATCGGGATTACGGGCCGGTATGGCGGCGAGGAATTGGTCGCCTTGGTCGTTGACCGCAAAGCCAAACCCGCGCAGGTCGCCGAGAAGATCCGAGCCCGAGTGGCGAGCGAGAGCATCGTAACCATCAGTATCGGATACAGCGTGCTGCGCAAAGGCGTTCGCGGCGATGAGCTGATGAAACAGGCGGACAAAGCCATGTATCATTCCAAGACGACCGGCAAAAACAAGGTGTCGGATTACCGGTCCCTCAAAACCGCATCCACCGAACCAACGGAATCCGCCGGATAACACTGGCGCAGACTGCCCACGATATGAAGGGGGCGGTCTTTTTTTGCTTGACATTTCTTTACTCCCCCTGCGGCAACGTGATAAACTAATGACCGATTCCTTAGAGACAAAAGAAGAAATGGGCTCTGAACAGGGATTAACTGCATTAACGCAGCAACATGAACCTTATTCTAAAGAAGGAGCTATTAACGAATGGGAAAGGAACTATTGCCTGTCGGTTTCGTCACCAGCATGAACGAAATCCTTGGGGATGCCTCATGTGACTTTTGGGACAGCTACGATGCGCCCCGCACCCATGGGCTGCGTCTTAACCGGCTGAAAGCGGTTCATGCCGCAGACAGCGTCAAGAAACTCATCCGGGACTTCCAACTGACGCCGGTGTCCTGGTGTGATACCGGATACTATTATGATGAAAGCGTTCGTCCAGGAAAGCACCCTTATCATGCCGCCGGACTATATTATATTCAGGAGCCCTCGGCAATGTCCGCGGTGGAACTGCTGAATCCTCAGCCCGGGGAGACCATCCTGGATCTTGCGGCCGCTCCCGGCGGCAAGACAAGCCATATCGCCTCGAAAATGATGGGCCGGGGACTGCTCGTCTCCAACGAGATCCACCCCGAACGGGCGCGCATTCTGGCCGAGAACGTGGAACGTATGGGAATAACGAATACCGTCGTTACGAGTGCGGCACCGGATCAGCTATCCCGCCGTTTCGTTGCCTGCTTTGACCGGATCATGCTAGATGCGCCATGCTCCGGTGAAGGCATGTTTCGAAAGGATGCCGCTGCAATTGCAGAATGGTCGCCTGAACACGTGGATCTGTGCGTTGCGCGGCAGTGGGACATTGTCCAGGAGGCTTACCGGATGCTCAAGCCAGGCGGAACGTTGGCGTATTCCACCTGTACGTTCAACACGGCGGAAAATGAGGAGATGATCGAGCGCATTCTCTCGCAGTATCCCGATTTGGAACTGCAGCAAATGAAGCGCTTATGGCCACATTTGGAGCGGGGCGAGGGGCATTTTGTTGCCATCTTGGTCAAAACGCCGGCTGCCGAGGCTTACAGCGACGATCAAGAGACCTTTACCAACAGCGGTAAGGCTCAGGCCAAATCAAACCGGGGCGGCAAACAGGCTCCTGCGCTTTCCGCCCTGGCCGACTTTCAAGACTGGGCGAAGCAGGACCTCCCCGGCTTTGAGCTTGGCGGCGGCACGCCGATATTGTTCGGCGAAGAATTATATTGGCTGCCGGTCAGCGAGAGCGTCCCTTGGCACGATAAGCAGCTGAAGGGGCTGAAGATGCCGCGCGCCGGCCTTCATCTGGCCCACCTGAAGAAGAATCGGATCGAGCCGGCTCACGCCCTCGCCATGTCCTTGAACTCAGGCCAAGCCGCCAGAAGCTGGGATCTGCCTTCAGATTCTGGCGAAACGGCTGCTTATTTGCGGGGAGAGGTGATCTCCATTCCTTCCGAATATCGGGGCTGGACTTTGGTGACTACGGACGGACTCCCCCTCGGCTGGGGCAAAGCCAGCGGCGGCCAGCTCAAGAATCACCTGCCCAAGGGCCTGCGCAATCCCAAGTAGCGCCCCTTTCTAATCCCCCAATAAGTGGCGAACAGAGAAAGACTGTCGTTACAGCGGATACGATTTTAAATAACATTCAGTTTTAAATAACATTCAGCATACGAAAAGGCCAATGGGATCAAATTAGCAGACGATTGCGTGCTTGCTGATTCATTTCGTAAAAAGGGACTGTACTCTTCTGCACCAGCATGCAGGAGTACAGCCCCTTTTTCACTTGAAATGCTTTTACGGCTATCCGGCCATCGCCGAAAACTAAGCGTATGTCCACTAAATCCAAGGGGATCTCGTCTATGGCATCCGGATGTTTAGCACGGTTATTTCTCGGCTGGAGTCGCCTGTTCCTTGGCCGGTATTGTAGCGGGTTTGCGAATCGTGGACGCCGCATCGGCATCCCGTATCCATAACGCCGCGCCTGCACCGATGAGCAGGAAGCCAGCGGCCCCAAGCAATGCTGCTCGATATGCCGTCAGATTCGGCCCCAACTCCCCCGCCGCGTTTACGGTCTCCGTTCCAACGGCAGCCAAGATGCCTGATAGAACAGCCAGCCCGATGGCGGGACCAAGCCTGTTCTGCACCGTGAACCAGGTGGAAGCGCGCCCCATCGAAGCAGGCGGGATGGTGGCGAAGGCAGCGATCTGAACGGATCCCACGGTTTGACCAAGGAAAATGCCGACGCCAAATAGCAGGGCCCGTATAAACCACGGATTCGTCCCGGCGTCCACCATGCTGAGCATAATAAAAATCAGCGCGGTAACCGCAAATCCCATGATGATCACTCGCCTAGGGCCCATCCTTGGATACGTCCAGGGTACGAGCTGCGAGGCAACCATCAGCCCGATGGCTTCGGGAAACGTCGTCAGCCCCGTATCCAAGGCGGAGACGTGCAGGGCGTTCTGATACATCAAGGGAAATACGTAGAGCATGCCCAGCAGACCTGCAGATGCACACATTGCGATGATACCTGACGTTCGGAACAAGCGATTGCCCAGCAGCCGCAAATCCAGCAGCGGTTTCGCAGCCCTTAGCTCCACCTTCACCAGAGCAGATAACAGCAGGATGCCAGCCAGGCCGGCGCCCCATACCCGCGGGGCGTCCCACCCGTGCAGCGGTCCCTGGCTCAAGGCGAACATCAGCAGGGCAAGCCCCGGCGCGGACAGCAGCAGGCCCGGCACGTCCAGCTTGCCGGCATCCGGCTCCCGATGCTCCTTCAGCCAGAATAAACCGAACACGAGAGCGGGAATGCCGATCGGCAAGCTCACGAAGAAGATCCACCGCCACGTCAAATATTCAAGAAGCAGCCCGCTCACAACCGGGCCGATTGCAGGCGCAATCGCGATAGGCAGGATGAGCGCCCGGGAGATTTTCGCGCGCTCCTGCGGCGGGAACATGCGGAACAGCATCGCCATGCCGACAGGGGTCAGCAAGCCGCCGCCGATGCCTTGGATCACGCGAAAAAGCGTCAACGCAGCCAAGCTGTCTGCAGAGCTGCACAATACGGATGCTCCGGTAAAAAGGCCCAGTGCCAGGAGAAACGTACGCTTCGTTCCCCATGTATCGCCAAGCCAGCCCGCCATCGGCAGAACGATGGCCAAGCTGACCAAATAACCGACATTCAGCACGCCTGAAGCCGCAGGGGGCACTTCAAGCTCCCTGCTGATCGTCTGAAGCGCCACGTTCAGCACGGTGGCGTCCATGGCAACCACAAACATCGCGGCCACATAGACGATGCATACTACTTTTTTTGGATTCAGCCCATGGCTCATGGTCCGGGTTCCGGAATTGCTCCCGCATCGGCATACAAGCTCCGCGGCCGTAAATCGACCCAGTTCTCGTTGATATAGGCGACGCATTCCTCCCGCGTGCTAAGTCCCAGAACCTGGTTCCAGCCGGCCGGAATAGCCGCGAACGCCGGCCAGAGCGAATATTGGCCCTCGTGGTTCATCAGTACAAGAAACTTGCCGCCGGCTTGCTCAAAAGGATTGGTCATAGATCAGTTCCCTCCTGTCCCTCGTTGTCTCTGTTTTAGATGCCATTTCTTCAAGCTTGTTTAGAATCGTCTTGCCGATCTCATCCAGAGGTCCCGGCTGGCATAAATCCTTATGACGGCATTCGATATCGTGCCGCTCGATTTTGCCGCCTACGTAAGGCTCCCACATCTCCGGGTCGATGGGGTCAAACCAATCCGGGATGATCGTGGAGTGAAAGAATAACATATCTCCCTCAAACCGCTTCGGAATGTAAGCTTTTAGCAGTTGAACCGAATTTTCATAGGTCGTCTTCAGATTCATGATCGTTTCTTCCTCAAGGGACGAGAGCGCGCTGCTCTCTTTTCGCAGCAGTTCAAGGGCAGCCGCTATGGTTAACGGCGCGTCTCCAAGCCCCGCTTCAATGCTCTCCCTGTCGAAGCCTCCAAGCGCCAGCAGCGCGGTCAAAGCCTCGTCTTCGTCGGGTTTTTCCTTGATCGGCAAATAATGGCTCGGATAAGCATCCAGTATGGCGAGCAATTCAATGTCTTCACCCGCTTCCTGCAGCTGTACAGCAATCGACTGAGCGACATTGCCGCCCAAAGACCAGCCGAGCAGCCGATATGGACCCGCTGGCTGTAGGGAGCGGATATGGCCGATGTAGTCTGCCGTCATCTCTTCCAGTGATCCCGGCAGCTCCTCCGCATGGGCAATGCCCCTTGCCTGCAAGCCGTAAATCGGATAATTCATGCCGAGATGCTTCATCAAACCGGCGTAGCACCAGCTTAATCCTCCTGCCGGATGCACGCAGAACAGCGGGGTTTGATCTCCATGCGACCGAAGCGGAAGCACGACCTGCAGCGCGCTGTTCCCGCCGCCCATCTCAAGCTTGTCGACTAGCCCCGCTACCGTCGGTGCTTCGAATAATGCTGCAATGCTCAATTCTTTGCCGAGCGCTTCGCGAACCCGGCTGATGAGCCGGACCGCCAATAAAGAGTGACCGCCGAGCTCGAAAAAGCTGTCATCGATGCCGACCCGCTTGGCGCCGAGGATTTCGGCAAACAGCTCGCATAACACTTCCTCCTGCGGAGTTCGCGGATTGCGCCCATCCGCATCCGGCGACATCTCGGGGGCGGGCAGCGCTTTGCGATCCAGCTTTCCGTTAGGCGTAAGCGGCAGCTTGTCCATCATGACGAAGGCCCATGGAACCATGTAATCAGGAAGCAGCGAAGCGGCATAGCGGCGCAGCTCCGTACCCGAAGGCGATTCACCTGTATTGCCGACGACATAAGCCGCAAGCCGCTGGTCTCCGGGCTGATCCTCACGCACGATGACAGCCGCCTGCGAGAGTGCCTCATGACGCACGAGGACCGATTCGATTTCGCCAAGTTCGATCCGGAAGCCGCGTATCTTCACCTGATGGTCGGACCGTCCCAAATAATCCAGCGTGCCGTCGGCAAAACGTCTCGCCAAATCGCCGGTTCGGTACATTCTTGTCCCCGGCGGGCCGTATGGGTCCGCCACGAACCGGTCGGCGGTAAGGTCGGGACGTCCCCAGTACCCGCGCGCCAATCCTGCGCCGGCAACATACATTTCCCCGATGACGCCATACGGAACGGGTTGAAGCCTGTCATCGAGCACGTACACCCGCAGATCCGGGATCGCTTCGCCGATCAGGCTGCCGGCTCCCGGGAGCGCCAGGTTTCGGTTCAGCTCCATGTAGCTGACATGCACGGTCGTTTCCGTTATACCGTACATGTTGATCAGACGCGGGGCATCGTCGGCATGGCGCCGATACCAATCCGTAAGCCGTCCAAGCTCCAAGGCTTCGCCTCCGAACACTACGTACCTTAGCGACAACTGCCGACCCGTCTCCGGCTGCTCCCGATCCGCCTGAATCAAAGGATAGAACGCCGACGGCGTCTGATTCAGCACGGTCACGCCTTCCCGGACCAGCAAGCCTATCATCTCTTCAGGCGAACGGCTGACCGTATGCGGAACCACGACCAGCCGGCCGCCGCACAAGAGCGGCCCCCATATTTCCCACACCGAGAAATCGAAGGCATACGAATGGAACAAGGTCCATACATCGGTTTCATTAAATTGGAACCAATGCCGGGTGGAATCGAATAGCCGGACGACATTCTGATGCGGCACCAGCACGCCCTTCGGTTTGCCTGTGGAACCGGAGGTATAAATGATATAAGCGGCATTCTGCGGCATAAGCCGTCCAAGACGCTCACGGTCGCTTGGATTCTCCTTGGAATAACCCTGCCATTGCATAGCCTCTTCAGGTCCATCGATGACAACGCGCAGCCATCGTCCGAAACTCGGCAGCTGATCCATCACGTGAACGCTCGTCATGATGCATACCGGACAAGCATTCTCCAACATGTAAGCCAATCGATCCTCCGGATACTCCGGATCCAGGGGCAGGTAAGCGGCCCCCGCTTTAAGCACTGCCAGAATGCAGACGACCATATCCACCGAACGCGGCAGCGCGAGAGCTACGATCTGCTCCGTACCGACGCCGGAGGCAATCAAGAAATGGGCAAGCCGGTTGGCTCGCTCGTTCAGCTCCTCATAACTCATAGACTGGCCGTCATGAACAATCGCGACCGATTGAGGCGAGCGGCTGACCTGCGCTTCAAACCGCTCGGACAAAGTTGCCTGCTCGGTGACTGGCAGCGGCGCACTCCATTGTCGACGAATCTCCTCCTGTTCATCAACGGTTAGAATATCCAGTTTACTGATGGTTTTACTTGGTTCAACGACAGCACTTTCCAATACGCGCACGTATCGTTCCGCCATCGCTTCCGCCGTCCCGCGCTCAAACAAATCCGAGCTGAATTCAATGAAGCCGTCCACTCCGTCCGGCTCGCCGGTTTGATCCCGCCGCTCGGTCAGTTCGAAGGTTAAGTCGAACTTCGAAGTGCCAACGTTTTGCAGCTGCAGCTTCGAGCTGATTCCCGGAAGCTCAAGCGAAGTTTCCGGCGTGTTCTGCAGCACCAGCATCACTTGGAAGAGTGGATGTCTCGCCCGGGAACGCGGAGGATTAAGCGTCTCGACAAGCCGCTCGAACGGCACGTCCTGATGCTCGAAGGCTGCCAAGCTCTTTTCCCGCACCCGTCGCAGCAGCTCATCGAACGTCGGGTCGTTCGACGTATCCACGCGAAACACAAGGGTATTGATGAAGAAACCGATTAAATGATCCAGATTGTCGTCATTCCGACCCGATACGGGGCTACCGATCGGAATGTCCGTACCTGCACCCAGCTTCGTAAACAGCGCAGCCATCGCGGACTGAAATACCATGAATAAAGTCGCCCTGTTGCTCTGCGCGAGCCCATTCAACTGCTGATGCAACTCACGGGATATCGAAAACGGCACGCTGCCGCCCTGATAGCTGGCCACGGCGGGCCGTGGAAAGTCGGTAGGCAGCTCCAATTGCTCCGGTAAGCCGGAGAGCGCTTCGGTCCAATATTCCAGCTGGCGGTCAATCAGGCTGTTCTCGTCGCCCGAGCGGCCAAACAGCTTCTGCTGCCACATGGCATAATCCGCATATTGTACCGGTAACGGAGTCCATGTCGGCTCTCTCCCCAGGCACCTTGCCGCATAGGCATCCGCTAGATCCCGCGTCAACGGGGTAAGCGACCAGCCGTCTCCGGCGATATGATGCAGCAGCAACAGCAGGACAAACTCTCGATCGCCAAGCTTGAACAGCTCTGCCCGAAGGGAAGTTTCGGCTGCAAGCTCGAAACGGTACCTGACGGCATCGGCCAATCGATCCGCAAGCTCCGCTTCGCGGATCTTGGTTACCATTAGCTCCGGCCGGGCCCTCTCGGCATCCAAAATGCGCTGAAACGAAGCCCCGTCGTGTTCAGGATACACCGTGCGCAGCGACTCATGCCGAGCCACTACATCCCCCAGTGCCATACGCAGCGATAACAGATCGAGGTCACCAGACAAACGGGCCACAAGAGGAATATTATAGGTCGGGCTCGGACCCTCCAACCGATATAAAAACCATAACCGCTGCTGCGCAAACGACAGCGGCAAGCGCTCGCATCTTGCCGCGGGACGCACGGCCTGTCTGGCTGCTTGCGCATGATCGAGCCGCTTGACGAGACTCGCGGCCGTTGACGCTTCGAACAGGCTGCCAATGCTTAGCTCTGCGCCGAATGCTTCCCGGATACGGACCATGACCCGGCAGGCTAACAGGGAATGACCGCCAAGCTCGAAGAAATCATCGTCGATGGTAACCCTCGGCAAGCCCAGCACCTCGCCAAAAATCGTGCAAAGCATCTCCTCTTGCGGCGTTCGCGGCATACGCCCGGCCGCCAGCCGGACATCAGGCACGGGAAGCGCTTTGCGATCCACCTTCTTGTTCGGCGTGAGCGGCAGCGCTTCAAGGGCTGCGATGACAGACGGCACCATATACTCCGCCAGTTTCTCTGCGGCATAACTCCGTAAATCTGCCGAATCGATGGGATGTGGCCAGTCTGACGACGGAACGATATAAGCCACAAGCCGGCGATCGCCGACCCGATCCTCGCGAACCATGACAAAAGCCTGCTCCACTGCCGGATGAGCCGCAAGCACGGACTCGATCTCGCCGGTCTCGATCCGGAAGCCGCGCAGCTTGATCTGATGGTCGGCGCGTCCCAAATAATCGATCCAGCCGTTCTCCTGCCAGCGGGCAAGGTCGCCTGTTCGATACATCCGGGAGCCCGGGGGGCCGTAAGGATCCGCGACAAACCGATCCGCCGTCAAGTCGGGTCTTCCCAAGTACCCCCGGCCAAGCCCCAAGCCCGCAATATACAGCTCGCCCGTTACGCCTGGCGGAACCGGTGAGAGCGAAGAATCGAGCACATACAGTCTCGTATTCCACAGCGGTCCTCCGATGGATGGCTTTTCTGGGGCTTGATCGAGTTTTGCCGCCGTCGAATAAATCGTTGTCTCCGTCGGACCATATTGATTGTTCACTTCGCAGTTCAGGTCCTGAAGCGCAAGCTTAAGACCGACCGGCAGCGCCTCGCCCCCGGTAATGACTTTGAGCCGCTCGAATTTCCCTGGGCGGCAAGCGACAATCGACTGCCATAACGTCGGGGTCGCCTGCATGATGGTGGTTCTCGTCTCCCGAATTCGGCGTATGAGCGCCGCTGCGTCGAGAATGGTATCCCGCATCACGATGTCGAGCGTCGAACCGCATGCCAGGGGCAGCAGCATCTCCATGACCGAGATATCGAATGACATCGTGGTGACCGACAGCCAGCGGTCCCGCTCCCCGATGCCCAAACGCTCGCGCATATCCGACAGCAGATTGGCTAGGCCTTCGAACGTGAGCATGACCCCCTTGGGTCGGCCGGTTGATCCGGAAGTATAAATAACGTAGGACGGGTGAAGCGGCAGCAGCGGACGTACGCGATCAGCATCGACAGGATTATGAAAGGCCTGCTGCTCCAATCGCTGAAGGGTAGCCGCGGCATCCAACAGGATTACGTCCTTATCTTCCATGACAGCCGCGAAATGTTCAGACAGCTGCCGGGTCGTTATCAAGCATGCCGGGTTGGCATCGGCAAGCATATAAGCGATCCGATCATCCGGATAGTCCGGATCCAATGGCAAGTATGCCGCCCCGGCCTTATGAACGGCGAGGATGGCAACAAGCATATCCACCGACCGTGGCAGCGACAGGGCAACGATTCGCTCAGGCCCTATTTCCCGGGCAATCAGCAAGCGGGCCAGGCGATTCGCCCGCCTGTTCAGCTCCTCGTAACGAACGGATAGCCCTTCGCATATGACGGCTTCCGCCTGCGGCGTACGCGCAGCCTGCTCCTCGAATAATTGCGGCACGCTGATCTGCGGCAAGGCGCGGGTCGTATCGTTCCACTGAACGAGCACCTTCTCGCGTTCGTCCGGCAAAATATAGTCCAAGCCCCCGACGGGATCATTCGGCTCCGCTTCGGCAAGGCTGTCCAGCAGATACAAATAGCGTTGTAAATGGGACTCTAACTCATCTGCGCCGTAAATCTGCGGATTGGCATCCATGTCGATTCTCAGCCCGTGCCCGCCCAATCCGCCGTACACGTTCATCGTCAAATCATCCACGGGACCGGACGCAAGATTGCGGACGCTGCCTCGGAAACCGCCAACATTCAATTCTTCCGCAAAAGGCATCACATTCACGAGCGGTCCGAATAACCTGCGGTTGTCCGCAAGCAGCTTGAGATCACGCCGGATGTCTTGATGCCTGTAGCGCTGATGCCGCTTGATTTCGCGATTCTCCCGTGCGACCTGCCGCAGCAGATCGATCAGGGTCATATCGGGCCTGACGCGCACCCGGAGCGGCAGCAAATTCATGACCATGCCCGGAATGCGGATGGATGACGAGCCTAAGCGGCACATCACCGGCAATCCAAGGACAACCTCCTCGGCGCCTGTTATACGATGGACATATAGGGCCGCAGCAGCCGCAATCGCATCCGGCCAGCTTGTCCCTGCAGCTTGCGCTGCCGCCTGCAAGCGTTGCATTGAAGATGCCGGGAGCTGCGCCGAACGGCGCAGGAAGCTCCGCGCCGAACGCTGCGCCTGTCCCCCTAAGCTGACCACCTCCGGCTCATCGGCAAAGCGCTGCAGCCAGAATTGGCGATCCGAGTCGAGCTGTTGCGACATGCGGTATGACGCATCTTCTTCCAGGATCGTCCGGAACCTGCCGAACGGGCCTATGCCGGATGTGTCCCCGCCCGTTAAGTCCGTGTAGACCTCGGAAACTTTTTGCAGCAGAAGCGATACGCCGAACCCGTCGATCGCGATATGATGAATGCGTTGGTACCAATAGTAGCGATCGGCGGCGAGCTTGAACAGCGCCTCCGTAAACAGCGGTCCTTGGCTTAGATCGATAGCTTGGGCAAGGTCATGCTCCATCCAGCTTTGGGCAGCAAGATGGGGATCCACCTTCCCGCTGACATCCATCACGTGCAGAGGCCAGTCAGGAGACGTATCGATCGACTGCCAAGGACCGTCCGCATCTTCGCCGAAGCGGGCAAACAGGGCATCGGCCTCCCCCACCACCTGGCGCAAGGCCTTCTCGAAGAGAACCGGATCTACAGGTCCTCGAATCTCAATGCATTCCGCCGTGTTGAATATCGGATTGTCGGGGTCCAGCTGCTGGGCATACCATATCCCCAGCTGCGCACCGGACAGGGACCAGCGCTCCCTCTTTTGCTCAAGCATATGAATTCCCTCCTTTTACACCGTATAGTAATCATAATTGGGCGGTGACACGCGCACGTTCTGCTTGTCCGAAAGCAATCCCCACCAGCCCGCCAGTGTCGGTTGCTCGGCCAACTCCACAAAGCTGATATCCAAGCCCTCGCGCCGGAAGCGCTCGGCCAAACTCATGATGCGAATGGAATCCAGTCCCCAGTATTCAATCAAATGGTCATCCTCGCCGATGCTCGACGGCCGTTCCTGCAGCAATTCCGCTACGTTCTCTCGCAGCGTCTGCAGCGTGAGCGGCGATAGCTCCTCCACAGCATCTGCGGGTCTTCCCTCTCCGGTTCGAGCTTCGGAACGACCCGAGACGGGGTGACGCGCCGGAGTCAGCGAAGCGATCAGTCGTTCCGTGGTCAGCGTAACGGCGCAGCGTTCCGCTGCATAAACAAGTGCCAGACGGTGCTTCTCTAACGAGAAATCCGCAAGGGCATCCGCAATGAAGAACGGCTGTATGTCTTTCATGAAAGCTTCGCCGGCGGTCAACAGACAGCCGATGTGAGCATAGATCCCGCAGATCATCAGCTGGTCGCGGCCGAACTCGCGCATGATTTCATGCAGATCGGTCTTCTGGAAGGCGCTGTACCTCCATTTGGTCAACAGCATATCCCGTTCCGACGGCGCCACCGCATCCACGAACTTTTTCTGGTAGGGACCGTCGTTGATGCCGGATCCCCAGAAATCCTGCAGCAGGCCGCGCTGCTCCGGTGCCTGGCCCCCGGGCTGGGCCGAATAGATCACGGGAATGCCAAGCTCCGCGCAGCAGGAACGCAGCTTCTGAATATGGGCGATCAGTTCCACGACCGGCGATTGATCAGGCGTGAACGCGTCGATGAAATATTGCTGCATATCGTGGATGAGCAGCACGGCACGGTTCGGATCCGCCGTCCATGCTACCTTGTTCTTGGGCAGGTCGGTCTCCCCTGGCATGGGATAAGGTAAAATCTTAGGAAGTGCCATCCATATCTCCTCATTTCGATATTATTTGGAAAGTTTCAGCCGTGCGTCCTGATTCTGAGCCGCGAGCTCCCGCAGCTGCTTTTTGCTTACTTTGCCGACACCCGTGTGGGGGAAGGAATCCATAAATTCCACCCGATCCGGGATTTTGTACGCAGCGAGCCCTCTATTCCTGAGAAACGCCTTCAGCTCATTGCCGCTAACCGCGCCATGATGAACGATAACGAAGGCGCAGGTCCGCTCGCCCAGATACTCGTCCGGCATCGCGACCACGGCAGCATCGTGCACGCTGGGGTGGGCAAGCAGATGGTTCTCCACCTCTTCGGCTGCAACCTTGT
This sequence comes from Paenibacillus sp. CR_12, assembly GCF_041953985.1. NCBI lineage: Bacteria > Bacillati > Bacillota > Bacilli > Caryophanales > Paenibacillaceae > Paenibacillus > Paenibacillus sp. CR_12. Next base: position 1,656,935 of record NZ_JAVFHO010000002.1, read on the forward strand.
CCCCCCCTCGGTTAATTTGATCCTTGGAACGGCCTTGGATCACCAGGTAACCTGAAGGCGTCATGCTGGCAAGGTCACCCGTGCGATAGAAGCCGTCCGTGGTAAAAGCCTTTTCGTTATGCTTGTCCGCTTTATAGTAGCCGCGAATCGTATAAGGCCCCCGTGTCAGCAATTCCCCGACTTCGCCGGGGGCTACCTCGACATCATCCTCATCGACCAGCTTCACTTCATCGTAAGGGGACATGGGCCGCCCCTGCGTATGCACCGTTATGTCTTCGGGGTCATCCAGCCGGGTATAGTTCACCAAGCCTTCCGCCATCCCGTACACTTGCTGCAGCTTGCATCCCAGCACCGTTTGCACGCGTTTGGCCGCCTCCGCACTGAATTTGGCCCCGCCTACCTGCAGCACCTGCAGATTGGAGAGGTCTTCGGAACGGGATGGTGCCGTTTCAAGCCAAATCATGGCCAGGGGCGGAACGACCGCCGCTATCGTGACGCCCTCGGAAGCGATCAGCGGAAATGCCGCATCCGGACTCGCTGACCGGGCAAGAACAACCCTGCCTCCGGCATACAGCGTCCCCAGCACGCCCGGCGAGCTGAGCGGGAAATTATGCGCGACGGGAAGTACCGCCAAATAAACGCTATCCTTATCCAGCGAGCAGATTTCGGCGCTCATGCGCAAGCTGTAAATATAGTCGTCATGCGTGCGCGGTATGAGCTTCGGCAGTCCGGTCGTCCCGCCCGACAGCTGGAGAAACGCGACATCGCCGGGATCAGGGCCTTCCGTGTTTGATCCGTACAAAGAGCGCTCCGAATCATCGAGGTACAAATCGTCCAGGGATACGAACGCCCCCGGACCCGGGTCGCCGGCTACGATGACATGGCGGAGGGAAGGCACCGATGCCTGAACCTGAGCCGCCAGGTCGCGATAATCAAAGCCCGTTTCCATATCGGGAATGATATACGCGGCGGCTTCGCTAAAGCCGCACAGATATACGATTTCGTTCCGGCGATGAACGGGCAGAGCGAAGACGGGAAGCGCTCCGATCCGGAACAGCGCGAATATCGTATCGAAAAATGAAGCGATATTCGGCAACTGAACGATAACCCGCTCCTGTGCCTTAATGCCGAGCTTAAGAAATCCCGCGGCCAATCGATCCACCCGGTTGTCCAGCTCGGCGTAGCTTATGTGCCGGTCGCCGCACACGACCGCAACCCGTTCCCCATGCGCTGCAGCCCGTTTACGCAAGAGCTCTCCAAAGGTTTCGCCCTGCCAGCAGCCTGCCTCCCGGTAGCTGGCGGCAAATTCCTCCGGCCAAGCCTTACAACCTGCCAACATTCCTCATTCCTCCTCCGACATCGTTGTTTGTTGCTCATTCAAACCCATCGCGGCCAGAATCGTGCGGAATTTGGCCGAAGTCTCGGCCAGCTCCGCCTCCGCTATGGAACCGGTCACGATTCCTGCACCTGCGAACACCCGCAATAAGGTTCCTTCCGTTTCTGCGCAGCGAATCGTCACCGCCCACTCGCCATCCCCGTTGGCATCCGACCAACCGACGGCTCCCGAGTAGAAGCCGCGATCGAACGGCTCGATCTCTTGTATGGCATCCCGGGCCGCATCGGTCGGCGTGCCGCAGATTGCCGGCGTCGGATGCATCGCCAGGGCAAGCTCCAATGACGTTACCGATTCATCCTTCAGGACGCCATTGATTTCGGTGGATAGATGCCACATGGCTTTGGTCTGTACGAGCGAAGGTTCGGCGGGAACCTCCAGCTTGCTGCAATAAGGCTGCAAGGCCGATGCCACGGCATCGATTACGATGGCATGCTCATATCGGTCTTTGGCGGATGACAGCAGGGCTGCCGCCCGCCGCTGATCTTCAGCGGGATCGGCGCTTCGTGCCGCAGAGCCCGCCAATGGATTTCCTTTGATTCGCGAACCCTTCTTCGTAACTAAGAGCTCGGGGCTTGCGCCAAACAGCGTCCGGGTGGATGCAACGGCATACGGGCTTGAAGCGTGGGACAATTCGGGTGCCAACGGTACGGCAAACGTGTAGCCATGGGAGTGGTGATAAGCTAAATGAGTCAATATCTGTGGAATGGACAGGGCATGAGGAAGCGTGATATCCAGCGTTCGGGAAAGCACCGCTTTATGGAGTTTCTTTTGAGAAATGAGGTCCAGCAGCCGGTTCACGCCTTCCTTGAACGCCGTCGGCTCCGGAACGGAAAGCACCTTGTAACTGGAAATTCGGGGCATTTCCGGATCCCCGCCTTCAGAGAATAGAAGGGAATCGTGCCACTGGGCCGAAAGCGGAATAAACAGACTGGCCGGTTTTTGAATGTCAAAAGGTATGGCGCCAACAACAACGGCATCCGGCCGTCCCGCTTGCTTCGCGAATTCCAGCAATTCACGGACGCGTTCCGGCAGCGATCTGTGCCCGGTTCCCGCGGGAACCGGCAGTAGTCTTGAGTACTCTCCATGCGTTAACAGCGTCTTGCGAGGGGATGAGAAGAAGAAAGACGAACCGACCTGGTATTGTTCCATAAGTTGCGCAGCCTCCGCTGCGGTTGGAGCATCATAGCGTAACATTTCAGTCTCCTCTCTGCTTATGAGCCTACCTAGTATATTGAATTTAGAAAATCATCAAGCATGAAAACCCGTAAATGCTCAGCATCCCAACGTCGCGCCGCCATCCACGCATACGTCCTGCATCGTCATGTGCCCGGCCCGATCGGATACAAGGAAAACGACCGCATCCGCAATGTCCGAAGGGATTGCGATTTTGCCAAGCGGTATGCCGAGGCGGAAGGAGTCCGGCGCCCCCTCGATAATGGGCCTTGCACCATGTTCATCCTTCCATAACAAACGCTGCATTTCGGTATCCGTAGAGCCCGGGGAAACCACGTTACAGCGGATATGGTGGCGGGCATATTCGAGCCCCAGGCATTTCGTAAACATCGTGGACGCCGCCTTGGAGGCTGCGTAGGCCGACATCTGGGACCGCGGAACCTTGGACGCATTCGAGCCTACCGTCACGATAGCTCCGGAATGACGGCTCGCCATGCGTCGCACGACGGAGCGCGAGGTGTAGAATACGCCGTGGGTATTGACGTTGAAGTGGGCCTGCCAATCCTCGTCGGTAAGCGACTCGACCCCGCCGACCCGCAGCACTCCCGCAACGTTGACGAGAATCTCGATCGGTCCCAGCTCATCCTCAACCCGTTCGACCATCGCTTCAACCTCGGCACTGCGGCTCACATCCGTCTTGTAAGCCGCGGCATGAACGCCTGATCCGGATAGGTCGGCCGCAAGGCGGAGCAGCTCGGCCTCCTTTCGGTCGCAGGCCGCTACAACGGCTCCTTGCCGGGCAAGGGCCCGTGCCACCGCTTCGCCTATTCCTTGGGCGGCACCGGTCACGAGCGCTACTTTTCCTCTAATGCCTGTACTCTCCATGGTGATCATCTCCTTCGTGTTCAGGGTAAAGGGCAAACCGTAATGCTCTGCTGATGAGGACTGGCAGCACGGATAGATGCCCTTCCCCCTCAAACTCCTTGAATTCGGCATGTATGCCGTACTCGGACAGAACAGCCAGACGTTCGGCGAGCTCAGATGCGCGGATGCAATTGCCGGTGACGTGGGGCCTTTCGAGCTCTCCTGCGCCAAGCAGCAGCCGAACAGGATAAGGTTGTTCCTTGACCTGATCGGCATAGCGCTGCTCCAGCTCGCGTAGACACTCCGAATTCCAGTGAATAGAAGGGCTGCCGGCGATGTAACACGAGAACGCCTGCGGTTTGCTGAACATGGCATAGAGCGTGAACAGCCCGCCGAGGGAATGGCCGAATATCGTCTGGCGATGCCGGTCAATGTTGAACTCGCCCTCGATCTGCGGTTTCAGCTCCTCCTCGATGAATTGCAGAAACTCAGCAGCTCCCCCCTGCTCCGGCACGGAATCCCCGTCCAGCTTGTTCCTGAACTTCGTGTTTGGATAGGGCGTGTAATCATAGAACCGGTCCGAAGCATACTGCCCCTCCGTCTCGTAACCGATGCCTACAACGACAGCCGGCAATATCCCGGTTTTGTCCGGCCTGTGGCACTGCAGGCGCAGCGTCTCGACCATCGTGTGAAACACGCTGTTGCCGTCCAGTAAATAGATGACCGGATATCCGGACGGCGGGGCCGGTCCCGTCGGCTGTGCCGTTATGATTCGATAGCGGCGCCCGCCCCTCGAGCGCATCCCCCAATGCTCCGCACGGGCCAGCACCACGCTGCGCCTCATCATGTCTACGGAAGTCGTATGATGGCTCATATGTTCCTCCTATTGACCCGCAATGGAGCGAACGACGTCATCCACGATTTTCTCGTAAGCGATCAGGCCGCTTCCCAGCCAGTATTCGTTATCGGCTTCATAGACCTGACCGTTCTTGACCGCGGGCATGCCTTTCCAGATCGGGCTTTCCGTCATTTCCTTCATGCGTTCCGTTCCTTGATCATAGGCGTTGATGACGAATATATAGTCCGCATCGAGCTGCGGGAGTATTTCCAGGGATATGTTAGCTGCATTCTCGTTCTCGACCAGCTTGGACTTGCCCAGTCCCAGGTCCTGATGGATGACATATCCGCACAGGTAATTTCCGCCCATCAAACTGACTCCTCTGGGTGCGAAACGGATAATGGCCACGTTCTTGTCCCCCACCACGGAACTCAGCTTCGCCTTCGCTTCGCTTGCTTTTTGCTGATAATTTTTCAAGGCGGTCTCGGCCTCCGGCGCCTTCCCGAGCAGATCTGCCAGGGTGGTCAGCGATTTCTCGACATTCCCGGAAGCATTTTTGAATACGTACGTCGGCGCGATTTTGGCGTATTTCTCATAGGTGCCGTCCGCCGCGTAAGTCTCCGTGTGAAGCACGATAAGATCCGGTTCGTAGGACATCAGGGCCTCCGGCGAAGGCAAGCCACCCGAAAAATCGATCAGGGGAATGCCGTCCAGCTCCTCCTGCAAATAAGAGTGTCCTTGCTTGCCGTTGGCCCATTGGGCAACGGGCTTCACGCCGAGCTTCAGCAAGGAATCTTCCATGTTCGGCGCAAACACCTTGTTCACCTCAGCCGGAATCCTCACTTCGTGCCCAAGCTCATCCGTTACCGTACGTTCCTCCTTCGTGGACGTCTCCTCACGGTTCGTCCCTGGTTCCTCCGTCGACGCTTGGCTGCTCCCTGCTTTGCCGGACGTCTCCACCGCTGCGGTCTTCGCTGCCTCCTGATCGCCACCGGACGCTTCGGTCTCCGCCTTATCCCCACAGCCTGACAGCAAGCCTATGATGACGGCACAACACGCAAGTGCCGCTATATTGATCCTCCAAATTCTCTTTCCACGATTGAAACGTTTTGCCACAATGTATCTCCTCCTGTGATAATGATTCTCAATTAAGACGAGTATATATTACGTAGCAAACGATTCACCATGGCTTTTATCCAGAACTCCGTTTGGACTATCTCCTGTAAACAGCAGCATCGCCTCGTCCAGCATTCTCGTCACGGCAAGCGCGGAGTATTCGAACCAAGGATCGGACGAGATCGTATAGACCCTTCCTTGAGCGACGGCTCGAAGCCTATGCCATTCGGCGGAATGCTGGAGCGCGAGCCAATAGCGCCGCGATGCGGCTTCCGGGCATACCGCGATCAGAATCCGGTCCGGATCGCACCGCAGCAAATCGTCCATCGTTATCTGCTGATTCCGGCTGGCATCAGATCGGCAAGCTCCCTTGAGCTGCAAATCCTGAAACAGCACTTCCTCAAGCCCCCGGTTACCGTAGGAATAGAGATTTTGCCCATATATCCGCAGCGCGGCAACACGATCATTCCCCACCACTTCCTGCATTCGCGAGCGTGCCCGCGCCACTTTCCGCTCATACTGTCCGATCCAGAACTGTGCTTGTTCTTCCTTGTTCAGGAATGCCGCGATCAGCTCCAGCTGCTTCTTCCACCCTGCATGGGACGGAACAATGAAGGTGGGGGCGATAGGCTCCAGCTTGGCGATTTCCTCTTCACCCAGGTGATCCATGCCGATAATGACGTCGGGTTTGGCGCGGAACAGCTGCTCGATATTCTCCTCAAAGCGGCTGTCCGGATAAGGGTTCGTCAATTTCAAGCGGGACTTGATCTCCGAATTGTAGGCATTGTAATAAAACGGGGTCCACTTCGCATCAAGCGGCGCGGCGGCTGGAATGACGTTCAGCGCCACCAGCTGCCCGATGATCGCAGAAGAACAGGCCGCGATCAGCTGCCTCGAATTTCGGGCATATTCCGACGGCGACATGCCCACCTTCTTTTTGAATATCCGGCTGAAATAGAACTCGTCCTTATAACCAACCTTCTGTGCGATATCCCGAAGCCGATCGTCCGATTCGGCCAAGTAACGCTTGGCGTGATTCATGCGAACATGCGTCAGGTAATCAATCGTGGTCTGGCCGAATGTCTTCCTGAACAGGTCTACGAAATACTTGGGACAGATATTAGCCATTCCGGCCAGTCTGCCAATGGTTAACGCTTCGTGATAATGGCTGTCGATGTACTCCTTGATCTCCACCAGGCTGGTTTTTCCGCTGCGATCCGAATCCGATGCGTTATCTATGATCTGCTCTTCTTCCGTATGCATGAGCTGCCTCCTTTTTTCGATAAAACGATATGCAGGCGTGGGGTTTCAGATTTTATAACTGATAATGATTATCATTTTCATTTATAAAAATAGCATGACGCTTCTATCGTGTCAATCCAAATCTGGAAGGATATGCTTGTCTTCATCTTCTTAGAGAATGCGGTTAACCGGCTCCCATTCACGCAAAAAACCCGCCTTCGGGCACTTTTTCAAGTGTCCCATGGCGGGTTCTCGCTTCTGCAGTATTCAATTTTTACGACAAGCAGTATTTCACCAGCGCTTCGTGTACGCCGTCCTCGTTATTCGAAGCCGTTACCGCATTGGCGGCGGCCTTGACCTCTACCGGCGAATTATCCATCGCAATGCCCATGCCCGCGTAAGTGAGCATCGTAATATCGTTGAAGTAATTGCCGATGGCCAGCACTTCGTCCGGCCGATAGCCTCTTTTGGCTGCCAGCTGCTTCAGCGCATTTCCCTTGGATGCTTGGCTGTGCATCAGGTCGATAAAGAACTCGCCGCTTCGCAGCATGTTGAAGGGCAGGGTCCACTTGCTCCAATCCGCATAGACGCGGTCGATATCGGCGGATTCGCCGAATACCGTAAATTTCACGACCGGGTCCGACAGCTCCTCCCATGACGGCAGATTGCTTGGCAGCATCAAATAGTTTTCGTACATCGAACGTACCGGTCCGGCAAGCTCATCCACCTGGTCCACGTACATCTCGAAGGCGGTATTCACGTCAAAATGCACCCCGTGCTCACGGCAATATTTCATGAAGGGTTCCAGCTGACCCGGGTCCATGCCGAACTGATGCACGATGTGATGGGTCTCCACTTCGACCGTTGCCGCGCCGTTATGACTGATGACATAACCGCCGAGACCCATGCTTTTCATGAAAGGAATCGAATTCAGCGGCCCTCTGCCCGTGCACAGTACGATCTCTACCCCTTGTTTTGCGGCTTCCATCACGGTGTTCCTGGTCTTCTCCGTAATTTCGTGATGATCATTCAGCAGCGTTCCGTCTACGTCAAGCGCGACCAATTTGTATCCCATTCTCCATCCATCCTTTAAGTCTCTATTTCTCTATTCTGATCCGGCTCTTCCGATCAAAGCCAGTTCTTGCTCGGTCAGCTCCCGGTAAGTTCCGATCTCGAGATTTTCATCCAATCGAAGTTCGCCCATGCTGATTCTTTTGAGATACACGACTTTTTTGCCTACCGCCTCAAACATCCGCTTGACCTGATGAAATTTGCCTTCATGGATGGTCAGCGAGATGCGCGACAGCGAGACTCCGTCGTCCCGTTCCTCATGGGAATGGATCGCCAGCTCTCCGGGCAAGGTTACGTATCCGTCATCCAATGTGACTCCTGCGGCAAACCGACGCACATCCTCTTCGTCCACGCGGCCCTCTACGGTCGCTTCATAAGTCTTGGGAATATGCTTCCGGGGCGACAGCAGCTCATGGGCCAATTTGCCGTCATTCGTAAGCAGCAGCAGTCCTTCCGTGTCTTTATCCAGCCTGCCCACCGGAAACGGCTCAAAGACCCGATATTCCGCATCCAGCAGATCCAGCACCGTACGATCGCGCAGATCCTCGGTTGCCGAGACGACGCCCGGAGGTTTGTGCAGCATGAGATACACGTACTCCCGGTATTGAATGGTTTCCCCTTCAAACTCAATGATATCCGCGTAGGGATCCACATGTTTTCCCGGATCCTTCGTTACCGTTCCGTTGACGACGATGCTCCCCTGCTTCGCTTTTTTCTTTAATTCGGCCCGCGAGCCGAATCCCAGATTGGACAGCACCTTGTCCAGTCTTTGCGTAGTCCTGCCTTTGCCACTCATACCGATGTCCACCTCCACCCTGCCGGATACTCGTTCTTCAACATGCCTGACTGCCATTTACCCCAGCCGGCCGAGTATCCGTCTATACACACTAACACATAACCCTTCGCTTCAGCACCCGGCCGGCACGTCACGCGTTCCTCCGGAATCGACAAGGTTTCCCCTTTCAAATACCGGACCGCTTCGCCGTCCTGGGAAGACAGGCTCACATGCCGGGCGGCCTCATCCGCTTGCAGCGCCGTGGCCAAAGGATGCCCCGGCACGAACCGTTCATTCTTCAGCTGTCCCATGTACCATCCGGGACGGATGGCCTTCAGCTGCTTCAGACGCTCCTCCGGCAGTGGCGATACGTACACATGGCTGCCGTAGACAACGGGATATCCCTGCAGCTTTACGTGCAGCTGCTCTTGGATAAAGGCCTGGAACGGGTCGATCGAAGTCGGATTGAACTGACGATCTCCCCCGCTTCGGCGGGATGCCTGCTGACGCGAAGCCCCGTTGCTGCCCCTCCCGGGTTTTCCCGGCCGCTCTTCCCGGAGAGCGGATTTCCCTTTACGCTCTCGGGATGAGTCGGCCCGCGGGGAGACAGCAAGCGAACCGTGGTTCAGGCTGCCTGTCTGGATCCAAGGAGCTTGGTCTTTCTCGGCCTCCCGGAGGTCCAGCTCGCCTTCCCGCTGAAGCACGGCCATGAAATGCCCTTCGCCTCTGACCTTATGCGGCCACAATCGAGCGGTGCCGGCTAGCTGTCCCAGCACATCGTCCTTCACGTTCCCTTGGCCCGCCATCCAGTCCGTTTCTCCCGGGGAAAAGAATTCCGAATGATCCACCGGAACCACGCGAAAATCCGGATGTTCGCTCAGAAACTCCGCAATCATCCCTTCATTCTCTTCCGGAGAGAATGTGCAGGTAGAATACACGAGCCGACCTCCCGGGCAGAGCATGGCTGCCGCCGATTTCAGGATGTCCCGCTGCATCTCCGCAAACTTGAGCGGAGACGATTCCTCCCAGTACTTCAGCATGGACTCGTCTTTGCGGAACATCCCTTCGCCGGAGCATGGAGCATCTATCAATATTTTCGTGAAAAATTCGGGAAAAGCCCCGGCAATCCGCTCCGGCTCCTCATTCAGCACCACGGCATTCCGCACGCCGTACATCTCCAAATTCTTGGCCAGCGCTTTGGTGCGGTCCGGATGCAGATCATTGCTGATCAGCACCCCCTGCCCCTTCAGCTTCGCCGCAATCTGCGTGGATTTGCCCCCCGGAGCGGCGCACAAATCCAGTACCCGGTCGCCCGGCGTAACATCAAGCAGCTCGACGGGAGCCATGGCGCTCGGCTCCTGGATATAATAAAGCCCTGCATGATAGTAAGGGTGCCGCCCCGGGCGCTCCCCCTCCTGAATATAGTAACCGGTTGGACACCAGGGGATGGGCGCAAGGGCAAAGGGGGATATTTCCAAGAAATCGGACTTGCCGATCTTCAGCGTGTTCACCCGAATGCCGGCAAACGGGGGTTGTTCATAAGACTTCATAAAATTGTCATAGTTTTCGCCGAGCAGCGATTTCATCTTCGCCAGAAACGGCGAAGGCAGACGTAATGCCATACTAAGTACCTACCTGTTCTGTATCGTATCGGTTTGAAGTGTATGTTCGCACAGCCGAAGCGAACTTTCGCATGTTCCGCTGCGACTTTTAATATTGTATAATAAACTACATTAAAAAGGACAAGTCCTTGTTTATATTACTCATTAGGGGGTGGATCCATGAACCGCAAAAAAAAGAATAAATACACCGCGTTATACGCCTTCGGGGGAGTCTTCGTACTGTTGGTTGCCGCACTCGTTTTCTTGAACGGTCAAGGAGAAGCAAGCGATTTATACGGCGGCAAGAAGGTCTCCAGCCTGAACCCGGCTACACAGGAGCTCCTTAATGATCCGAATTACCAGCAAATCATTTTGCCGGATCAGCTGAAGAGCAAGGTCGACAACAAAGAGAACTTTTTCGTGTATTTCTTTGCTTCCGATTGTCCGCACTGCCGGGCGACGACCCCGGAATTGATGCCATTGGCCGATGACGCCGGCATTACGATGCACCAGTACAATCTCCGCGAGTATCAGGAGGGCTGGAGAGAATACAACATCGAGTTCACCCCGACGCTCGTTTATTTCGAGAACGGCGTAGAGAAGGAACGCATGGTCGGCGGCTTGAAACCGGAAGGTTCCAGCGAAGGCTACTCCATCGACGACTTCAAGCAATTCCTGGCTAAATACAAAGGGAGCGTGACGAAATGAACCGCACCCGCGCCATTCTCTTTACCTTCGTCATATCGGGCATGCTGCTGACCGCATGCGGCGGCAAAGAATCCGCTGCAAGCCATCAGCACGGCGCCGCTTCCGAACGATACGAGACCACGGCCAGCCTGACGGTGATGCCGGAGTTTCTGTCCAATTACACCGACAATACGCAAGCAACCTATGCCACGGTCGGAGAACTTGAGGACATTATCAAGGAAATCAAGTGCTACTGCGGCTGCATGGACGAGGAGACCGGCTATCATGATTCCCTTCACCGCTGCTTCATCGCCGAGAGCAAGGACGGCGAAGTCAAATGGACGGACCATGGTGCCCAGTGCGGCATCTGCCTGACCGAGCTGCAGGATGCAAAACGGCTCCATGACGAAGGAAAATCCGTCGAGGAAATCAAACAGTTCATCGATGACAAATATAAAGGCACCGAGTCCTGATCCATCGCATGATCATACAAAAAAAAAGAGCTGCCCACACGTAGATCCTTCTACAGACGGGCAGCTCTTTTTTTACTTATTCTCTCGACGCTACTTGGCATGTGCCCGCTCCGGCTTGCGCCGCTGCGGTATGTTCGGCTTGATCCGCTCCGATGCCAACAAAACCGCCCGCTTCAGCTCCGTATCCCCAATTTCGATCGTCAGATCCCTATAGGGGAACGGATGAACGTCATACGATAACAGCTGCTTGGCGTAGTCCCGCACCTCGCCCACCAGCTTCCCCATCGAGATCCCGAGTTCATCACGGGGATAGCTTTCGAGCCGGGAGGCGGCGCTTGTGAACATCTTGTATGCTCCTCGTACGTTGTTGTTCCGGAAGTGAAAGAGCCCGACGGCCACTTGCAGCAGCCCCTTGTACCTGGGATCGCGATCCCGCTCCAGCCACAACTCCTCTAACACCTCATGGCATTCGAAGTAATCCCGGTCCCGGTTGAAATAGACGAGGTAAGCGACATACAGCGGCTCATAGCTCATCTTCATTTACTTTCTTCTTGGCTGCCGCCAACAGCTCCTTCACTTCGTCCAGAAGCACCTTCATCTCATCCATGTCATGATCCTGCCATATCGCATTAAAGCGGCTCTGGAATGCGATCGCTTCATTGACCAGATGGAAAAAGTACAGCTTGTGTATCGCGTTCAGCACCTGCGTCGTAATATTGGAATCGTCCTCGAACTGCCGCTGCGCCTCCAAAATATCCTCACGGATGCTCGACATTTCCGTATCCAGCGTATTGGCCGCTTCTCCGGCCTTCTTCAGCCGCGCCCGAATGTCATCCGGCAGGCTTTCACGGTACTTGTAGCTAAGGGAATGCTCAATTGTAGCCCAGAAGTTCATGGCCAGCGTGCGGATCTGAATTTCGGCAAGCACCTTCTTTTGCCCCAAAGCCGTTTGCACCGGATATTCAATGATCATATGAAAGCTCCGATAGCCGCTCTCTTTGAAATTGGTAATGTAATCCTTCTCGTATAGCACAGTCAGGTCTTTCCGCGCCCGGATATATTCGGCCACCCGCCGAATATCCTCCACGAATTGACACATAATGCGAATGCCTGCGATATCCTCAATCCCGGTTTCCAACTGGTCCATCGGCACATTGAGGCGTTTCGCCTTGTCCAGTATGCTCGAAATCCGTTTGACCCGACCCGTTACGAATTCGATGGGTGCGTATTCCTCCCTTTTTTTCAGTTCGGCACGCATCGTCTTGAATTTGACCTTCAATTCCTCAACGGTCTGCTCATACGGAAGCAAAAATGTCCCCCAGTCTCTAACGTCCATCGCCTTGCCTCCTGTCTTTACCCCTTTACCGATGATTAGCGCCGACGGCTTCGGAAATATGGCTGAAGCCATCCCGTGCAAGCAGCTCCCGGAGACCGGAATGAAGCTTGCGGTTCACCTCAGGCCCTTCATAGATAAGTGCTGTATAAATTTCCACCAGGCTTGCGCCTGCGCGTATTTTGTCATAAGCGTCCGTTGCCGTAAAAATCCCCCCGGATCCGATAATCGGAAGCGAACCGCCGGTTTGCTTGTAGATCCGCGACACGATCTCAGTCGAGCGGTTCCGCAGCGGCTTGCCGCTCAGGCCTCCGGTTTCCTTGGCGTTGCTGTGCGTCAGGCCGTCCCGCGAAAGCGTCGTATTCGTGGCGATAATGCCGGAAACGCCGCTGGCGCTGATCGTATCCACCATGAATTCCAGCTCCTCATCGCTCACGTCCGGCGCAATCTTCACCAGAACGGCCTTCTCGCCCCCATGGATCTTCGCCTGCCGCGACATTTCGTTCATCACGGCTTCCAGCAGGGATGACAATTCGCTCCCATGCTGAAGGCTGCGCAAATCCGGCGTGTTCGGCGAGCTGATGTTGACAACAAAAAAGTCGCCATGCGGAAATAAAGCTTGAATGCAAGCTTCATAATCATCGTTGGCTTTCTCGTTTGGCGTCGCCTTGTTCTTCCCGATGTTGACGGCAACCGGAATGCGGCGTTCCTTGAGTGCGGACAGCCTTTTGGCCATGGCCTCGGCCCCTTCGTTATTGAAGCCCATCCGGTTGATGAGTGCCTCATCCGGAGGAAGCCGGAACAATCGCGGCTGTTCATTGCCCGGTTGTCCCTTCGGGGTTACCGTGCCTACTTCCATAAATCCGAAGCCGATGGAGGAGAAGCCTTTGACGGCGTGAGCGTTTTTGTCCAATCCGGCGGCAAGTCCGACCGGCGTCGGGAAATGAAGCCCGAACAGGTCCACTGCCAAATCCGGCGTTTCGTTTACACCGTACATCCCCCGCATGACAGCGTCTGCGCCGACCACGCCGGAGGCACGTCCAAGGCCGCCAACCACAAGGTGGTGGGCTTTTTCGGGGTCCAGTCTAAAAAATATAGGTTTGCCTATGTTGCGGTACAGCACATCCACTCTTCCTCTCATCCAGTTATTTCTCTATCCTTCAGTTTATCCGTTTCTTCCTCAAAAAGAAAGTTCTTCGGCATAAACTGAGCGATCGTCCCGGCTTGAAAGCGATATGGCAATTTTAGGACAAACCCCTTACAATAAAGGAAGATTGCACAAATCATTTCACGATCATGAGAGAAAGAGGGGAAAGACATGTCAGCCAAACGTAAGCCTCCGACCTTGCAGCAGAAAAAAGAAGAGGTTAATAAGAAGGCCATACTATGGATCAGCTCCGGCATCGCTCTTCTGATTATCCTGATTATCGTTCTGATTGTGATCGCCCAGCCTTAATCCAGCCAGTGATACACCTTGCCCGGGTTGGTCTGACCCTGGGTATGCTTGAGCTTAAAACGCTCTTTCGGCGTCCACAGGTCCTCGGGCAGGACCCCTTCCCTTATTTTCACGACGGTTCCCATCGGAACCAGGTCAAACAGCTCCTCAACATCCTCAGTCAGCATACGGATACAGCCCTCGGATTCGTTCGCGCCGATGCTGTCCACGTCCAGCGTCCCGTGTATCGCGTACAGCGTATCGGAAAGCTGCATTCCCCGCGTGCCGTAGGGACCCTTCGTGGTTCCGTTCGGATTGACTACCTTATCGTTGATATGAAAATCACCCAGCGGCGTTTTCGCTCCGCCGAGCCCGACCGCATAATTACGCAGCAGGATGCCGCCGCTTACGACGGCCAGCCGATGCCGTTTCCGGTCAATGATGACCTGAAGCGGCTGTTCGAAAAAGGGATCACCGTCCGGCGAAGTCCCCCAATATCCAGGTTCCTCCAAGCTGTTCCCCGGCTGCCCCGGTTGCCCCTGACCGCCAGTTCCTTGGGATTGCTGCCGCATTAACGTTTCGAACATCTGCTCCATCGCTTTCGAGCGGCCGGACAGCCAATTGCTCGGGAACGGTTGCGTCAATTCATCCAAGCTTTTGGGCAGGCGGCCGTGCCGAGCCTTATACTGTTTGGCCGCTTCCTGCAGAACGGCCGTCTCTACCTGCAGATCGGCCCACTGCCCCGCGCTCCGCTTAAGCCTCGAACTGTCCGCAGGCTCGCAATCGCACTCTTCGGCTGCTCCCTCGTAAGGCTGAATAGCGATCGCGCCTTGATCATTCCGATGCAGACCGTATAACCGTTCCATGTCCCGGCTCCACAGCAGCCATTTGCCCGAACGCTTCATACCCAGCGCAACCGACCAATTCGGCAGCTGCTGCGGATGCTGAAGCAATGAGGACAGCGGACCCGCGGAGTCCTTGCCTTGGCCGGAAGCAACGGCTGTGTACAGCGGTTCCTTGCGCGAATCCGGCTTCTCTTTGTTGAGCGCATTGGCGGACGCCGGCTCATGCGGCGGGAACAAAATTTCCGCAACATTCCCTGTAGCGGAGCCCGGCGCCTGGGCGGGCGGAAGGAAAACCAGCAGGAGCAGCACCAGCGCCGCTAGCAAACGCCGGGTCCTCTTTCGCTTGCGCTCTTTGTCCTTCTCCATCTCCAATAAGCGCTGCTCGTAATTTTTCCATATGTCGGAAGGGACCTGACTCAGCTCAAAGGCTTCGTAGACCCCTTCGGCTTTGTTGTAGCAGTAGTTCGCCTTGCCCTGCTCGCCGGCCTGCTCATACTCCTTGCCCAGCAGGTACCAGGCCATTTTATTATCAGGATGCGTCTCCACATATCTTTTGAGGTACAGCGAATTGTTCATTCGAGAGCCTCCTATAATGACATTTTTACCTCTATTATCCTGTATATCGGAATAAACGCTCCGATTATGTATGAGTCCCCGGATATGAAAAAACGCCCCCTGCCTTAGTCGGGCAGAGGACGTCGGTATGAGTTCAAGATGGAATATCAGGGATCGAGCGGAATTTGTTATTCTGCGTTAAACGGCTCGTCTGCAATCCGAATTGAATCTGTTGGGCAGCCGTCGCAAGCATCCAGCATGTCGTCATGCATATCTTCCGGAATTTCCGTTACCCCGCGGTTGTTGTCCCCGTCGAAAATAACTTCTGCCAGGCCTTCGTCGTCGTAATCGTAAATGTCGGGTGCCGTTGCGCCGCATGCGCCGCATGCGATGCAGGTATCTTTATCTACCCAAGTAAACTTCGCCATAGTCTCTCTTCCTCCTGTATATCTATAAACATCTCTATAAACATAGTATAAGCTGACGGTTCTGCCGCCACCATCTACATATATTAATACAATTGTTTTAGGAATACAAATAAATTTCCTAACATTTTCCGACAAAAATCGGCTGTACTTGCAGGCCAATGAGCTGTTCTGTGACGAACAAAAAACGGCTAATCGCGATCTCGGTCCTGACGATCGGTATTTTTATTATCGTTCCCCAGTTCCCTTACAAAATCCATCTGTAAAGAAGTACCTCTCCGCTTATGATTGCGGATTAAGGACGATGGGTCATCGCCCAGCATGCCGGCGGTCAGTACCGCGCTCTCGCCGAATTTATTGCGCAGCTCGTCCATCACCCGGGTCAGCGACTCTTTCTTGGGCTGCTTCTCGTAGTCGAACAGGTCCAGCTGAATGGCTGATTCCTCCTTCGCCGTGAGCTGCTGCAGCGTGACGCCGAGCAGACGGAGAGGCTTGTCCTGCTTCCAATGCCGGTTATACAGCTCGCATGCTTCCCGGTAGATGTCCTCGGTATTTTCCGTCGGAATGGCAAGATGCCTCGACCTGGTGATCGTCTTCATGTCCGGCGTGCGCAGCGTAATTTGAATGCCGCTGGTCACCAAGCCCTGCCTGCGGAGGCGGCGCGCTACCTGATCGCTTAAGTTCAGCAGCACCCTTCTGGCCTCCTCAGCCGAGGTAACATCCTGCGGGAGCGTGGTCGTGTGTCCGATGGACTTGCTTTGTTCCCGCTCCGCGACGACCGGGGCATGATCGATGCCGCTAGCCGCTCGTTTCATCCATGACCCCATCACGCCAAAGGTCGAGGTCAGCAGGCTTTCGTCGGCGGCAGCCAGTTGCCCAATGGTCTGGATGTTCAGCTTGCGCAGCTTGTCGGCCGTCTTGCTCCCGATGCCGAACAGCTCCGCGCAGGGTTTGTTCCAAAGCACCTGCGGGACGTCCCGAATTCGCAGCACGGACAGCCCGTTGGGCTTTTTCATGTCCGAGGCCATCTTGGCCAGCAATTTATTGGGAGCAATGCCGACCGAGCACGGAAGCGACAGCTCCTCGCGGATGCGCTCCTGGATTTCCCGAGCGATATCCAGAGGGGTGCCGAACTGCTTCGAGCCGGTAATATCCAGGTAACATTCATCGATCGAAGTCGCTTCCAGCAGCGGCGTATAAGCATAAGCTATGTTCATGAATGCATTGGAATACTTGCGGTACAGATGGAAATCCGGCTGGATGATCATCAGGTCAGGGTAGATTCGCAGCGCCTGCCTCACGTTCATACCGGTGCGGATCCCCAGCGACCTCGCCGCGTAGGAGCAGGTGACGATGACGCCTTTGCGCAGCTCGATGCTGCCTGCGACGGCCGTGGCTTTGCCACGATAGAGCTCCGGCTCCTCCGCCTCATGCACGGAGCAGTAAAAAGCATTCATATCCACATGCAGGATAACGCGGCCGCTGGCCGGATAATAATCGTCGATAGGTCCCACGCAGCATTCCTTCTTTCTTCGGTACGGTTCTTCATAATTTATAGGGAATAGGGCAGCCCTATTATTTAAGGTTCGGTCTGAATGATGGTTACGGTACTTGAGGCAAATGGTGCCTCTTCCATTATACCGTTTTTAGAGATCGATGCCTGTATGATCTTGTCCGCGAAGCAAATCATGTACGCACGGCTGGCCCGATTTAACGCCCCCAGCATACCGTCCGCCTTCGCAAGGGTCATGGATGGGCCCCTTGCGGGAAAAGTTTGTTTTACTCTGTTACTTTCCCGCAAAGAAATGCTATAATACAAAATTATAAACAATGCGGTCCAATCCCGGACACCCAAAGGAGGACATCATGTCTAAGTCCATTTCCATCTTTGATACGACACTTCGCGACGGAACCCAGGGCGAAGGAATCAGCTTGTCAGCGGACGACAAGGTCAAAATCGCCAAGAAGCTCGATGCTCTTGGTGTTCATTATATTGAAGGCGGTATCCCGGGAAGCAACAGCAAGGACATCGAATTTTTCAAAAGAGTCCAGGATCTCGGCTTAACCTCAAAAGTAACCGCTTTTGGCAGCACCCGGCGCAAAGGTTCCATTGCCGACCAGGATGCCAATCTGCTTCGCATTCTGGAATCCGGCGTTTCTGCCGCTACCTTGGTCGGGAAGTCTTGGGACTTCCACGTCCATACGGCGCTTCAAACGACACTCGAAGAGAATTTGGCCATGATTTATGATTCCATCGCTTTCCTGAAGCGGAAAGGCCTCGAGGTCATTTTTGATGCCGAGCACTTTTTTGACGGTTTCAAGAACAATCCGGAATATGCTGTTGCCGTATTGTCCAAGGCACGGGAAGCAGGCGCCGACTGGCTTGTCATGTGCGATACGAACGGCGGCAGTCTCCCCCACGAGATTTCGGACATTGTCACGTCGCTGACGGGTCCATTGCCTGGCGCTCCGCTCGGCATTCATACCCACAACGACTGCGAGCTTGCCGTTGCCAACACCCTAAGCGCCGTGCAGGCCGGTGTCCGGCACGTGCAGGGAACGATGAACGGATACGGGGAACGATGCGGGAACGCCAACCTGTGCTCCATCATTCCGAATCTGCAGCTGAAGCTCGGGTATGAGTGCATCGGTGACGACAACCTCCGCACGCTGACGAATACCGCACGGTATATCAGCGAAATCGCCAACGTTAACATGCCGGTTAACCAGCCGTATGTCGGCAACGCCGCCTTCGCCCATAAGGGGGGCATCCACGTTTCGGCGATCCTGCGCGATTCCAGAACGTACGAGCATATCGAACCGGAGAAGGTCGGAAACAAACAGCGCGTGCTGGTTTCCGAGCTCGCGGGGCAGAGCAATATCGTATCGAAGGCGCAGGACATGGGGCTTGACTTTGATCCGGCAAGCGAGCAATCCAAGCATATTATCGGTAAGATCAAGGATCTCGAGCATGAAGGTTATCAATTCGAAGGCGCAGACGCTTCCCTGGAGCTGCTTCTTCGGGAAGCGAACGGAGAGCTCAAGGAGCTGTTTACCTTCGAATCCTTCAAAATGCTGGTCGAGAAGTCGGCCGGACAGCCGGTCGTCTCCGAAGCCTTCGTCAAAGTCAACGTCGCCGGCGAGAGCATTTATACCGCTGCGGAAGGCAACGGTCCGGTCAATGCGCTCGATAATGCGCTGCGTAAAGCGCTGGTCCAATACTTCCCGACGCTCAAGGAAATGCATCTTGCCGACTATAAGGTGCGGGTGCTGGATGACAAGGATGCAACGGCAGCCAAGGTCCGGGTTCTGATCGAATCCAAGAACTTCGAGAATGCCTGGAACACCGTCGGGGTATCCAGCAATGTCATCGAGGCCAGCTGGGAAGCGCTGGTGGACAGTATGCGTTATGCGCTGCTCGGCCAGATTTCCCCGGAGCAGGTGCATGAGTCTGCGGCAAGGCAAGGCTTGGTAAATCATTAGGTTATGTCCAATATAAAAAGCGCGTATCCACCATGTTCAAGACATGGCGGCCGCGCTTTTTTTGGTTTTGTCAGCTGGCTAAGCAAACGATTAATTTATCAGCTTGGCCACCTTTTTACGAAGATCCTTGGGATCGGGAGCGCCCAGAATGATTTCCTGAATCACGCCGTTACGATCGATCAGCACGTTGGTCGGGAAAACCTGCCCTTTATACAGCTCCTCGAACACTTCTCCTTTCGTATCGAGAAGGATCGGGTATTGAAGGTTAAAATCCTGAACAAATTGACGCGCTTTCTTCGCATTGTCATACTTGGACACGTTCACGCCGTAGATTTCGAGCTCACTTGCATACTCTGCAGCCAACTTGTCGAGCTCCGGCGCCTCCTGCTTGCACGGCTCGCACCAGGATGCCCAGAAATTGACAAGCATTGCTTTATCGCGCGCTCCGCCGCCGGAATAGGACTTATCGTCCATCCCCTTCAAGGTAAAGGTCGGGGCAAGCAGGCCGGCTTTGGCCCCCGTCTCCGTCGGAAGCGGCTTCTCCTGCATGAAGACGGCCTGGATATCGTCGCCGGCTTGATTATAGACAACAGCGCCTGCTGCGATAAGAAGCAGGACGATAATGATGATGTTACGTTTCATAGGTATAGGTTCCTTTGCTAAACTTAGTTATAGAGGTTGTTCAAAAAGTCCGCTTTTGAACACGCACTTATAGTCCCTATTGTACCCTGAAACCCCGATCTTTCAAACACGCGATCGACGCCATCATAAGATCGGACCAATTATATGATCCAGGAGGATTATACATGAACCCGTCTCACGCGTCCCTGGAGCGGCTTCTGCTGCGCGAGGCCGTCAAAGAGCATATGTCGGACCATATGCATCATCGTTTGCCGGAGGAAGCTTGCGGCGTCCTTATCGGGCATGCCGATGAAGCAAGCCAGTCCATAACCGTTACGCAATTTATTCCCGTAAAAAATACAGCGGAATTTCCGCTGCATTCTTTTCATCTGGACCCCGTTCAGTGGACTCGCTTGGTATTGGCTGAAAATGGCATCGTCGGTTTATTTCACAGTCACCCGCATACCACGCCTGACCCCTCGGGCGAGGATCTGCTTCAGCTCCAATCCTTCGGCGGGTTGCTCCGGGTGTATGCTATTGCTTCTCCTGCAGTTCCCGGCGCCTCCGGCTTAAACGCATTGCAGCTCCATGCCTACAAAATTATCCGGAGTGAGGAAGAACGCGAATCCTTCAGCCAGCTGCCGCCAAGCTCCAAGTCGCTTCCGGGAAGGGCATTTTATTCCCTTGCCCCGGTCCCTTTTGCAATTCTAAAGGAATGACGAACTGGCGGACACCTCCAATCTCCAATCCCAATGCTACCCCTCGCTTAGATAGACGTATAAATCCCCTAGCGTGGTAGCCTGGCCGCGCGCCTGAATGTCTTTCATGTAATCGGCCCACAGCCGGGCGGTCATGCGCGCATCGGACAGAGCATGGTGCCTTCCCTCCACCGGAATGCCGCTGCTTCGCAGCAGCTCATCCAGACTGTAATCCTTCTGTTCGGGATATAACCTCTGCGCGAGCATCATCGTATCGAGCAGCCGATGCGTTAATCGAACCTTGGAGGTCTTCCACAAGGCGGCGTTCAAGAAACCCCGGTCATGCGCGGCGGCATGGGCAACAAGCACCCTCCCCCCTATAAAGGCCATGAAATCATGCAGCCCCTCCATTAAAGGCGGGGCTGCATCAACCATTTGCTGCGTGATACCCGTAAGCTCGGCAATGAATGGAGACACCGGGGCACCGCTGTTCACGATCATATGAAAGGTTTCATTCTCGATCACCTGCTCCCCGATGACCCGGATCGCACCGAAAGACAGTATTTCATCGCCGTGCTGATGGTTGAACCCCGTCGTCTCCAGATCGAACACGACAACCTCCAGCTCGTCCAGCGGGGTGCCCAGAACCTCCGGCCTCCGGTTATCCTTCATCTGGGATCGGATGAATGCCAATTGCTGGGCTGTCTGCGCCCCGCGCATGGAGGCGATGGCGGAATTGATGTTACCCGAACGAAGCGATCTCCAGAAACCGCCGTTCGATTGTACCGGTTCAGTCATGGGCTTCTCCTCTCCGCAAAACGATGCTCGCGCTGCAATGATCGGTGCACCCGTCTCACCACTCCAAGCGTATCGCGAAGCTCGTACTGCATGGTTTTGTTCTTGAGCTGCTCCTGCGGGATATACCCGCTGCTCGTAATCAGCCCGTCCTCCACTCGAATGGGCGTATCGTTTCTCAACCGAAGCGCCGTCAAAAAAGCGCGCTGCACGCTTTCCAGCAGCAGATTCCCGCCTTCAAGCAGCATCACCTTTTCCATGCGTTTTTGCGTCGAGGTTTCGATGATGCCCCGCTGCAGCGCCATGGTGCGTATGCTGTTCACCAGCGGAATATAAACGCCATACTTCACGTCAAACTCGCCGGCATGCTCTCCAAACCGCTCCGTCACGATTCGCCCCATGACATTCAGCGTTGCCTTATGCTTGACCGTGTTTCGCAGCACGGCATGGCCGATGTCCGGATGCTGCTCGACGGAGCTGCGGAAATGGTCCACCCACGCCTCCGAAAGCTCGGTATCGCCCGATATATGGCGCAGGTCCGAAGCAATAATGAAGTTTCGTATCGGTTCCCACTGCCGGTCTCCGCACCATTCGCTGATCTGATTCTTCCAATCGCCAAGCCGCTTGCTCCATAATGGCTCGGAACACATCACTTTTCCGGAGCATTTCGGGTACCCGAGATATTCCAGCAGATTCGCCAGCCGAAACCCAAATTCCCGAAAGAAGGGGAGCGCCTCCTCTTCCAGCTCATCGCCAATGATCAAACCGTTGTCCTGATCGCTCCACAGCGTAGCTTCCTGCCTTCCGCAGCTGCCAAAAGCTACGAACGCATAACGCGCAGGAGGCCGGCCAAAGCCAGCCTCCCACATGTCCTGCTCACAGATTGCCGCGGCACGCTGTCCAATCAGATCGTGCATCGTATTCACGGATGCGATCCACTCTCTCAGCTCCATGTTACTGCGCATCTCGATGAGCTGGTTCTGACAAGCGATCCGTTCATCTCGTAATTGCTGGGCTGTTGCTGCTTTCCGAATTTCCGACAATGCCGGAAACAGATTTACGGATTTCAGAGGTTTCATGCCGCGGCCTCCTTCTGACTTGTTTCATGAACAATGATAATGGTGAGCTTCTTATAAAGCCGTGTCGCTACCGGGAACCGCCTTGCTTCCGGAACGAAACTCTGGGGATTTCCCTTCCGATTCCACCAAAAGTTTCATTTGTTCCGGATATCCGTAGGTTCCATGTTCACTGATATCAAGACCCATCAATTCCTCTTCCTCCGTTACGCGGATGCCCATCGTAACTTTCATGATATACAGAATGATGAACGAGATCACCAGAACGAATGCAAACGTGCCGATCAGACCCAGAAGCTGAACGCCGAGCTGGCCGAAGCCCCCGCCGTAGAACAACCCTTCCTTGCCTACGCCGGTGATTTCAACAAGCCTAGGAGCCGCGAACAATCCGGTGGACACGGCACCCCACATACCGGCAATGCCGTGTACGGAGAATGCATATACAGGATCATCGATACCTTTGCGGTCAAACCATTGCGCCGTAAAGAACGTAATCGTACCCGCTACGGCGCCGATCACAACGGCCGCCCAAGGCTCCACGAAAGCACAAGCGCCTGTGATGGCAACGAATGCAGCGAGAATACCGTTCAGCATGCTAGGAATATCCGCTTTGCCAAGAACCGCCCAAGAGATCAGCAATGCGGCCAGTGCGCCTGCCGCCGCCGCGATATTCGTATTCAATGCCACGAAACCGAAGAAACCGTCTGTGAGTGCCGAGATGGTGCTGCCCGGGTTAAACCCGAACCAGCCGATCCAGATGATGAATACGCCGAGTACGGATAAAACTTGGTTATGACCCGGTATGCTGTTAGGCTTCCCGTCTTTATTATATTTGCCAAGTCGAGGCTTCAGAAGAATGGTAGCCACCAGTGCTGCTGTTGCGCCTGTCAAGTGAACGACCGTCGATCCGGCAAAGTCCTGCATGCCCAGAGCGCCGAGCCAGCCGCCGCCCCATACCCAGTGAGCAACGATCGGGTAAATCACGATGGTGAACAGCAATCCAAACACGATATAAACGCTGAGCTTTGCCCGTTCTGCCATACCGCCGCAAGCGATCGCCAAGGATACGGCCGCAAAGGACAGATGGAACAGGAACATGATGGTCGTCGGCACATCGTATGCGGACAAGGAATCAAATGAGCCTGCTGCATTGTCTCCGCTTAAGAAAAAGCCTTCAAATCCGAAAAAGCTGTTGCCGTTACCGAAGGCTAGACCAAACCCTAGCGCCCAGAAGGCTACGATCGAAATGCCGAAGGTCAGAAAGGTCTTGCCTGCGACGTGTCCCGCATTTTTCATGCGAACCGAACCGGCCTCCAGCAGAGCGAACCCTGCTTGCATGAAAAATACGAGCAGCGCTGCCAAGAATACGAATACGGAGTTCAGACCAGCCGTCAATTCAACGTTCGTGGCTCCCCCATCAGCGGCGAACGCGCTCGCCGGGAATGCGAGTAGAGCGATTACTCCCGCCATTAAACCTAGCCATCTTTTTTTCATGTTTTACACTCCCCTTTGTGTTAACTAATATAACATAACCTTGAATTCTTATTGTCATTATAGGGGGGAGATTAAAAATCCGCAACGGTTTTTTTCAAAAAAAACTTCCTTTATGTAATATAATCTAACATTAAGTGCATACAGTGCAAATCGTTTAACATGATGCTCAGTCCAAAATAAACTAGGCTTCAAGGTTTTTTGTCACAACTATGACGTTTGACTGTATGGTTGAAGATCATGTATCATATTTCTATTAAAATGAAAATATAAATGCATTCATTAATGTCCAATTCAATGAAGGCTTGCGAGGTGATGAATGATGGGGATCACGAGCGGAAACCTTTTCCGGATCGGTGAGCTGGCCAAGGCTGCCGGAATCAGCGAAAGAACCATTGACTACTATACGAAGCTGGGTTTGATCTCCCCTGAAAAACGGACGTTAAAAAACTACCGGCTGTACAGTTCTGAAACCTTAAGCACTCTCGAACGTATTAATCAGTTGAAGCAAGAGAAATATACTCTCGATGAGATTAAGGAGAGACTGGATCGCTGGAAGTCGGTTGCCGATGATTCCGAAATGACGGAGAAGCTAACCAAACTCGAAATACAGATGAAACAGCTGGAACGGGATGTCAAGGAGCTCAACCCGCTTCTTAGCGAATTAAAACCCAGTCAAGCACGGGAGGTGCTCGCTAACATTCTTCCCAAAGGAGCTGCCTGTATCGAGTCGCTGCAAATTTTGCTGAACCAGTTCACTTCGATGTAATGATGCAACACCAAATTGACAACTTTGTATGGGGGTATGATAAATGTATTCTGACTGGATGTTTATACTCATTATTATTGCGTTTATATTCTCTCTCTGGGCTCAGTTCCGGGTCAAAGGGACGTTCAACAAATGGGCCAAGGTTGAAAACAGCACCGGCATGACCGGATACGATGCAGCGCGGCATATGCTGGATGCCAACGGACTCCATGACGTACCGATTGAACCGGTGCCAGGCACGCTCTCTGACCACTATGACCCGACCAAACGCGTAGTCCGGTTGTCGGAGCCTGTTTATTACGAACGTACCATCTCGGCCGTCTCCGTCGCTTGTCACGAGGTAGGCCATGCGATCCAGCATGCGGAGCACTATCCGATGCTCGTAGCCCGTCACAAGATGTTCCCGGTCGTTAACTTTGCATCCGGTATCGCTCCGTTTCTCTTGATTGCCGGATTCCTGTTCCAAGCCATGAACCTGGTCGGTCTCGGCATTATCTTCTTCTCTTGCGCCGTTGCCTTCCAGCTTGTCACGCTGCCGGTCGAGTTTAACGCAAGCAACCGTGCCCGTCAGCTGATGGTTCAAGAAGGCTATATTGCCAATGACGAAGAACGCGGAGTCGCTAAGGTATTGAACGCTGCGGCCCTGACCTACGTCGCTGCAGCTTTGATCTCGCTGCTCGAGCTGATCCGTTACATCATGATCTTTACGAGCAACCGCGAATAAACCCGTTTGACATGAAGAACAACGATAAAGGGCTTTCCTCTCTACCTTGATTGGCGGAGACGGAAAGCCCTCTTTTTTTATAATCACTTGATGATGTCCATCTTGAATTCTAGACTCTTAGAAGAAGAGAAGCGTCATTCCGCTTTCTCTTCCTTTTTCGGCGACGGATCAATGCCAAAATATTGAAGCAGAAACGCACGGAAGGCTTGCGCAACCGGTGGCAGCTTCTCGTCCGCGCGGTGAATCAGACCGATGGAACGCGTTACCTTCGGCTCCGAGATTCGGACGCGTGCCGGTTGAAGCGGATTCGTCTGGAACAGCGCCATTTCAGGTAGCAGGCTGACCCCCATGCCGGCAGCAACCAGCCCGCGGATCGTATCCGTCTCCTCGCCTTCAAAAGCAATTTTCGGCGTGAACCCGGCCTCCAGGCAGGCATGCCATACAATCGGGCGCAAGGAGTAGCCCTTGCTGAACAGCACAAAGCGTTCCTCCTTCAATTGCTCCAGCTTGATGGACTGCTCCCCCGCAAGCGGGTGATTCGGCGGCAGGATCGCAAACAGCTCCTCTGTCAACACGATATCTCCGTCCACTTGATCGTGGCGATCCGGAAACGGAGACACAAACGCCAAATCCACTTCAGCCCCGACGACGTCCCGGATCAAAGTCGGGAACATGCCCTGCTTAAACCGGAACTTCACGTTCGGGTACTTCTTCCGAAATTCAGCCACGATGGACGGAATCAAATGTATGCCCAGGCTGTGAGGGAAACCGATACGGATTTCCCCTTGCTCCGGGTCCAGGAATTCATGTATCTCGACGACCGCACGGTCCAAATCCTTCATAATGCTCTCCACCCGTTTGCAAAAAAGCTGGCCTACCGGGGTTAACTGCAGATTCCGGCCTTTCTGCATGAACAAATTAACACCCAGTTCTTCTTCCAACTGATGTATTTGACGGCTGACGGCCGACTGAGCCACATGAAGCTCTTCTGCCGCTTGGGTAACGTGTTCCTTTTGCGCAACCTTTACAAAGTATTGCAACTGTCGTAATTCCACGCCTTTTATCGCTCCATTCTTATTCCCTAGAAGACTTGAAGACTTTATCCAAATCATCCAATTCTATTATAACAGACCCTCTTAGGTCCGATTATGTTCGACGTTTGAATAATCGAATCATGAGACCGTAGAGGAAAAATCCGCCTACCAATCCGCCGACATGGGCTACAAGGCTGACCCCTGGGGTAAACGAGAACAAGATCCCCAATATAAGCAGGGTGAACAGCGTCTTGCGGGACGACTCATCAATGACATGCTGCTGGAACAAGGCGATGTACAGATAAGCGCCATAAGCTCCGTATATGGCTCCTGAGGCGCCTACAAGGAAGGTATAGTCCTCCATGCGCTCATAATAAGCCAATCCGATTACATTACCGAGAACACCGCTGAGCAGATATAGAATGGCAAATTTCCAGCTCCCCATGATTCTCTCCAGCGGGGGAACGAATACCAGCAGTGCGAAGCTGTTGAACAACAAATGGTCAAATCCGTTATGGAGGAACATCGCCGTAAAATATCTCCATGCCTGGTCGACGAACTGCGGCAAATCCGACAAAGCTCCATATTTCAGCAGCGTCATCGGATTCCTCGAACCGCCGTCAAAGGATGTGATTACAAACATCACCAGGTTGATCACAAGCAGCAGCGATGTAACGGGATAATAACGCAAATAACTTTTCCAATTCTCATAACGTACGAATATCATAGCATCCTCCTCATCCTAAACCAGGCCAGGGGTGCCCTTTAGTGGACATTCCCTTTTTAAAAAGATTATAATGTACCATGAACCTGATCACCAAACTTTGATATCCAAGGAGGAGATTTCTCATGGCTCAAGAACGTTCAGGAGCTGCCACTTTCAAGGGCAATCCTATTACACTCATCGGACCACAGCTCAAGGCTGGTGATGCCGCGCCGGATTTTACCGTGAGCAAGAACCTGCTCGAAGACGTATCTCTTAAAGATTATGCAGGTAAAATCAAGCTGATCAGCGTCGTTCCTTCCCTCGACACCGGGGTATGCGACGCACAGACGCGCCGTTTCAACGAAGAGGCCGCCGGACTTGGCGACGATGTCGTGATCCTTACGATCAGTGCCGACCTTCCGTTCGCCCAGGCCCGCTGGTGCGGAGCTGCAGGCGTTGACCGGGTCATTACGCTGTCCGACTATAAATCGCGTTCTTTCGGTGAAGCGTATGGCGTGCTCATCAAGGAGTTTCAGCTCGACATGCGTTCGATCTTCGTCGTGGATGCTAACGATACCATCACCTACGTAGAATACCTTGGCGAAATGACGGAGCACCCGAATTACGAAGCTGCCATCGATGCCGTGAAATCTCTGCGTTAACACGCCGAAGGCTACATATGCGGCACACCTTTAAAAAGCGGGAGAGCAGCTCTCCCGCTTTTTCTTATTCTACTAAGCATCCACTTTATACTTGCTCAGTTTTTTGTCCAGTACAGCGTACAGGTTCAAGATGACCCGGTAGTTCGCCCCCAGATCCCCAAGGGAACCGCGGGATGCCGAATACATGTCAACTGCGCTGCGAACCGGACTGATGCCGAGCACGGATACGGTAATGTCCAGTGTACGTCCAAAGGAGGTTCTTTTCTCTAACGTGATTTCTCCCACGGATTTTACCTCATGCAGAACTTTGTAACCCGGAATTTTTTTCAGTGTCGAGGAAACCTCTTCAAAACACTTTTCTTTTGAAAGATTGTAATAACGCGTCTTCAGCTTGGGATCTTTAGCACGGTCGCTTGTGCCGTCATAGCTGCGCACGATACCGATTAGAACTCGTTTTAATGACAAAGACCGTTCCTCCTTTATAAATGACCGTTCCTTTCCATACTCTAGTTTAACATTGTTTATGCTTTCAGCAAACCTTTATATACAGCAAAAAGGCACCTCTTTCACTTCGAATTCGAAATAAAAGAGGTGCCCATTCATTGGCTTGACGAAACCCGCCTATGCCGTCCGGTAAACATTGTCTTCGAACCTGCTATAGCAGGTGGGTGACCGCAGAACCGCTTATGAATTCCCCTTGTCATATAGACAGGGCATTTCAGCCACGATTACGTATAGATCTCCCTAGACATCGTCATTGGTTCAAAACAACGGAAAACCGAAACGAACATCGCAGGATGTAGTCTTATTATAGGGGGTTTTGCCGGAAAAGTAAACCTCTCGTTATTTAAGGTTTCGATCCGTTCTCTCCCTTTTTGGCAGAATCCATGCTTTCCAGAAGAGCTTGCTCGGTTTCCGACTCCTCTTCCTCGGCCTTCTTCATTTTTTCCTGCTGCTCCTGCATTTTGGTAAAGGTCGCATAGAAGTTAAAGAACGCGAACAAGGCCATCAGGCAGAACAGGAAGAACACGAAGAGCACCGGCATTTGCGTGCCGATATACGCCAAGACAGCGCTTCCGATCAAAGTCGAAAATACGCGGAACGGACGAATCAGAGTCAGCAGCACCGCATTTTTTAGGAGCTGGGTCGTTTTCATCTCATAATGAACGGTCATGGAGAAGAAATTAAACAGGGAGACAAACAGTACAATGAGCAGCACCAGCATCACGATGCCGACAAGCTGGAAGCCATCGAGCTGCGTCATATAAACCGTGTAATCCACGTACATAATCACGAACAGCAGCGTATAAAAAATACCGCCGATCATGCTCTGCTTGTAATTTTCCTTATAGCCCTTAAAGAACGTTTTGAACACGGACACGTCCGGATTGCCCATTACCCATTTCCGCACAACGGTAAATAAAGCCGCCGTAGCCGGAAATAAAACAAACGGTGATAATATTCCCAGGATCCAGTTCGACAGCAGCTGCTCGTTATGCGCTTCCGGCGTCTGAACGGCCATTAGGAATTTGGTTAGAACGATAAACAGGAAAGGCGATGTACAAATAACCCACAAGATGTTCGAAAAAGCAATACGGGTAATCCACTCGGTGAGCTTATATAAGCCACCCATGGCTCCTTTCATTTCCAAATCCGTTTCCTCCTCACTCAAATCATGCATGTATCTATTAATATACCTTATTTTGTACATGCATTGCCAGAGCCTAATTTATACGAACCTGGGTGTATATCCAATCCAGTGGCCCTGTTTCTCCATACGATATCACGTAATCCATTCAACAAGCTTGAATTTCCAAATTTAAAGAGGAGGGATTATGTATGTCTTGTGAAGGCGGAGGTTACGGCTACGGAAATAACGTTGGTATTGTCCTGGTTCTGTTCATCCTGCTTGTAATTATTCTTAGCACATTCTATATCTAATGTCTCCTTAGTCATTATCGTGAAACAGATGGGCTGATCGTGGGTTTAAACTGCGCGGTTAAAGGGGATGCACTCAGGGTGCATCTTCTTTAACCATGAACAAAAAGACGAAGCGCGGCTCCACTTGGCGTGGGCTGCTGCTTCGTCTTTTGGTGTTTTTGGCAGATTACTCCCGGTAAAGGAAGTTAGCCGTTATTATTCGTCCCCGCTCCGGTTAGGACGACGCTCGCCGCCGCTGTAGGAACGCGGTTTGCGGTCACCGCTGTTGTTGCGGTCACGGTTGTAACCACCGCCATCGCGATCACGGTTGTAACCACCACCGCCGTCACGGTTGTATCCGCCTTTGGAGTAGCCGCCACGGTTACCTCCGCCGCCGCTTCCGCCGTCACGGCGATATCCGCCGCTGTTGCCGCGTCCACCATAACCGCCGCTAGGTTTGCGGCCATTACGGATATCCGGCTTCCGGCGTTTAGCGCGGATCGGATCCTCAGGGGTAAGGTGAATATCGGATGCTTCCTTCTTGTCGCCTGTCAGGATTTTCATTGCAGCTGCAAGCAATTGTACGGAATCGTACTGCTCCAGCAATTGAATGGCAAGACCTTTGTACTCGGTCAATTCCCCTTGCTCAATGATTTCAAGCACGCGCTCAGCGATGATGCGCTGTTTACCTTCGATCGCTTCGGCAATCGTTGGCAGCGGCTTGCGTGGAATACGGTGGCGCGTCACACGCTCGATGAAATACAGATGATCCATTTCACGCGGCGTGACGAAGGACCAGGCTGTACCTTCCTTGCCCGCACGGCCCGTACGTCCAATACGGTGTACATAGCTTTCCGGATCTTGCGGCAAGTCAAAGTTTACGACATGGGTAACGCCGGATACGTCGAGACCGCGTGCTGCCACGTCTGTCGCCACGAGCACATCGATGCTGCCGTCGCGGAATTTACGCATGACGGTATCACGTTGGTGCTGGGACAGGTCGCCATGGAGGCCATCTGCCGAATATCCGCGTTTTTGCAGGGCTTCTGCCAATTCGTCGACACGGCGCTTGGTACGTCCGAAGACAATCGCAAGCTCAGGCGACTCCATATCCAGAAGGCGGCTCAAGGCTTCGAATTTTTGACGTTCAGGAACTTCGATATATGCTTGGTCGATCAGTGGAGCACTTACGTGCTTAGGAATAACGGATACATGCTCAGGTTCCTTTAGGAACTGGGATGCCAGCTTCTGAATGTTAGCGGGCATAGTTGCGGAGAACAGCAAGGTTTGACGTTCTTCAGGAACAAGCTTTAGGATCGACTGGATGTCTTCCATGAAGCCCATGTCCAGCATTTCATCCGCTTCGTCCAGTACAACGGTTTGTACGTCATCAAGACGGATGGTTTTTCTGTTGATGTGGTCAAGTAATCGACCCGGTGTACCGATAATAATCTGAGGCTTTCTTTTCAAAGCGCGGATTTGACGCCCGATATCCTGTCCGCCGTAAATGGCCAAGGAACGGATTCCTTTGAAACGGGACAGCTTGCCGATTTCTTCAGCAACCTGAATGGCAAGTTCGCGGGTCGGTGTCATAATTAGAGCGACGATACGCTCCTCTTCCTTGGCGATTTTGTGGATAAGAGGTAGGCCGAATGCTGCTGTCTTACCTGTACCAGTCTGTGCTTGTCCAATCATATCCTTGCCGGTTAGAGCAATCGGAATCGATTGGGATTGAATCGGTGTGGCTTCCTCAAAGCCAAGCTCAGTGATTGCTTGCAGCACGCGCGGCTCCAAGCCAAAATCTGCGAAATTTTTCAATAGGTTCATACTCCTTCTATCTGTGGACTTCCACTTTCTTCTCTGTATTCTTAAGTAGTGGTAACGTTTATAGGCTTTCCCGGCCAGCAGGATTTTCTGCACGAGGTGAACCGGTATATTTCTCTTATCACCAGTATGGTGACTGGTTAATGTATAATCATCCTGATAAGCTTGCAAAGTTATCAATGTAACGGACTACTCAAGAATATCCAATACATTATATCACAAAACATTTCTGGAATACCAGCAAGCTTAAAGAAGTCATAATAACCGGGAGGTGATTCCTATGCTGAAGCGTCTATGGACCTATTTCTCAATCGTATTCGGGGGCATGATTATCGCCGCCGGATTCAATCTGTTTCTGATTCCCCATCATCTGCTCAGCGGCGGCGTATCCGGCGTGGCCCTCGTGATCGGATATTTCACGCCGCTTAATATCAGCATCATGTATTTTGTCCTCAACATTCCGATCCTGATCACCGGCTGGTTCAAGCTGGGCAAAAGGTTCGTCGGTCTCAGCATCCTCTCGGTTATCGTCACAACCTTGTTTCTGGAGCTCATCCCAGTGAACCACGTTGCAACCGACATGCTGCTGTCCGCGGTTTTCGGCGGCGTGCTTGTCGGGTTCGGCACCGGCCTCTCCTTTCGGGTCGGCGGTTCGACAGGGGGCTTCGATATCATCGGCTCCCTGGTCACGAAATATCGGGACTTCCCCGTCGGCAGCGTGCTGGTGACGCTGAACGCCATCGTCATCATGGCGGTAGCTTATCTGGAGCAGGACTGGAACCTGGCGCTCGCTTCCATGGCCTCCATCTATGTTGCCGGTAAAATGGTGGATATGCTTCACATCAGCCACATCAAGGTGACCGTCTTTATCGTGACGAACCGGACGGAGGCCTTGCTGGAGAAGCTGCTCAAGCGCCCCCGCGGCATAACCAAGATCAAAACCCAGGGAGCTTTCAGCCATAAAGAGAAGGATATGCTCATGACCGTCACGACGCGATATGAGCTGGCTGAGCTGAAGCAAATCATTACGGAAACCGACCCCGAGGCTTTCGTCAATATCGTGGAAACGACGGCCGTCATGGGGCAATTCCGCAAGAACTAAATATTTACCAGGTGTGAGGGAGCGGTAAATTTGTGGTATAATATTAGTGCGCGGTTCCTACAATATTCATGAGATCTGATTCCCGGGCGAACGCTCAGGCCCAATTTTAATTGTTTTTCCGTTTTACAAAAGAACGTCCTGCCTAACCAATTCGGAAGGAAAGGGTGATTTTTATGGAAATGGAAACGGTAAAATTGTCACAAATCGTCATGAAGTGGTTCCCGGAAATGATACCGTTCTTCAGACAGAACGAATTGAATTCCATGATCGTTCTTAGGGACGGGCTGAGTATTTTGGAGCAGGAGGACGCTCTTGAGATCATTCAGTTCAGCATTTGCGAGCATCAGAATCAAACTCCGCTTCATTAATTTTAAAGCAACACGCGATCATTGCACGACAAATGCCGTTCTTCTCCGGTCCAGGTAAAATCCACCGGTGAAAAACGGCATTTTTTTATGAGAAAATGTGAATTCTATAGGCACGTCATTACCCGTTAAGCAGCAAAAGGCCGCATGTAACCGCTATCTATCTTCTTTTCTGTTTCTAATCCGACTTGTCACTCCCCATGTTCAAACGTTGTTCACGGTAAACTTGCCGCTAATGTCGAACTTTAGCGTTTAAAACGCCCTTCACCCGTTTAATGAACTAGGTACGCTCGCCCACCGTTTCCAATTTATTGTCGTTTGTAACAATCCTGTTCTTTTTGAAGGCAACCGTTCCTTTATAATCATGATGTGAATGTACACAAGGGAGAGAGTAATTATGAATATCATCTTGGCTTTATTCATCTTGGCATCCGCGGGTTTAGGCAGTTCCAGTCCGCAGGAAGGCAATCTTACCGCCAAACTTCAGGCCTCATTAAACACCGCCATGATCCAAGGCATGCACCCAAACAACAACCAAGGCCACGGCCAAACCGAGGGCAAAGGCCAGGGGCAAAGCGGCATCAAGCCGAATACGACGGCAATCGATCCGCAGGTCGACGCGCCTAAAGTCAAGGGCATTTATGTAACGGCTTATAGCGCAGGCGGCTCCAGAATGAATCAGCTGGTGGATCTTTTGGACAACACCGATCTCAATGCCATGGTCATTGACATCAAGGATGATGAAGGATACATAACGTACAAGACCGATAATCCTAAACTGAAGGAGCTCGGCAAATCCCAGCCGTTTATCAAAGACATCAAGCAGCTGATGAAGCGGTTGGAGAAACACGATATCTATCCGATCGCCAGGGTGGTAGTGTTCAAGGATACCATACTCGCCAAGAAAAACCCGGAGCTTTCCTTCCGTAAAAGCGACGGCACCGTATGGACCAACGGCGGCGGCGACAGCTTCGTCAACCCGTACAGCAAAGAGGTATGGGATTACAACATCGAGATCGCCAAAGAAGCCGCCAAACTCGGATTCAAGGAAATCCAGTTCGATTATGTTCGTTTTCCGGAAGGTTTCGAGAAACGGGCCGATTCCCTGAAATATACCAAGACGGATCAATCGCGCGTGGACGTGGTATCCGATTTTGTGCAGTACGCCCGGGAAGAGCTCGCGCCGCTCGGCATCCGCGTCTCCGTTGACATCTTCGGCTATGCGGCCTCCGTGCCTGCGGCAGAAGGCATCGGGCAGGACTTCGTGAAAATCTCCAAAAACGTCGATATCATCAGCCCGATGGTATACCCGAGCCATTACACGGCGGGCTGGTTCGGCTCCCCCGTTCCGGACAAGGCTCCTTACCAGACGATCAAGGGATCCATGGAAGACACCCACAAGAAGCTTGATGAGCTGGGAGAGCAGAAGCCGATCATCCGGCCTTGGATTCAGGACTTTACCGCCAGCTGGCTCGGAAGCGGAAACTATGCCAAATACGGCAAAAAGGAAATCGAGGAGCAGATTCGCGCCCTCAAAGACACGAACGTCGATGAATACTTACTCTGGAATGCTTCCAACCGTTATACGGAAGGCGTCACTCATAAATAATCACTCATTCGTTTGGAAAGGGTCGGCCATCTTTTATGGCTGGCCCTTTCTTCCGTTTGAACGATGGTGAACCCCTCTCTTGACAGCCAATGCTATGATGAAGATTAGGGCCGGACTTCCGGCCCTGAACAAGCAAGCTGAAGCACCCGATTCAAACGCTGGTTGAGTTACGGCTTGCCGCTCACTAAGCCCGTAATCTACCCGCTCAGGGCAGGGTCCTACAATATAGGGACAGCGTCATAAAACTTCAACGAAAGAAAGGCAAATCACAATGCAACCGACCACTACAACACGGGGAAAGCTGAAACAATTCGCGATCATTCTCATCCCCATTCTCGTAACGCAGCTTGCTTTATCGGCCATTACTTTTTTTGACACCAATATGTCGGGAAAATTCAGCTCGGTCGACTTGGCAGGCGTAGCCATCGCTACAAGCATTTGGATTCCGGTCCAAACCGGACTCAGCGGAATTCTCATGGGGATCACCCCCATCGTTTCGCAGCTCGTCGGCGGACGACAGGAACAAAAAGTCGCCTATCAGGTCAACCAGGCGCTCTGGCTGTCCGTCTTACTGGCCATCGTCGTCCTTGCGATCGGGTATGCCGTCGTACCGAGCATTCTTGCTGCCATGAACCTGGAGCCTGAGGTTCGGCGGATTGCTTCCCATTTTCTTGCCACCATCTCGATCGGCATCATTCCGTTGTTTGCCTACACTGTGCTTCGCAGCTTCATCGATGCGCTCGGGCAAACGAAAATTTCGATGGTCATCACGCTGATCACCCTCCCGGTGAACGTAGGCTTGAATGCCCTGCTGATCTATGGTTACTGGGGCTTTCCGCGATTGGGAGGCGTAGGTGCCGGCCTGGCGTCCGCCATTACCTATTGGACGGTTCTGGCGATCGCCATCGTCATCATCCATAGAAATCACCCATTCTCTCCATTCGGTATCTTCAGGCAGCTTCGGGGAGTATCCCTGAGCGCTTGGAAGGGCCTGTTAAAAATAGGCTTGCCGATCGGGATCTCGATTTTTCTCGAGACCGCAGTCTTCGCCGCGGTGACTTTGCTCATGAGCAGCTTTGACACGGCTACCATTGCCGCGCATCAGGCCGCCTTGAATTTCGCTACGACACTGTACATGCTGCCGTTAAGCATATGCATGAGCTTAACCATTCTTGTAGGCTTTGAAGCCGGCTCGGGCCGGATGAAGGATGCCTGGAAGTACGCCAAGCTCGGCATCGGCACGGCCGTCATCCTGTCGCTGATCACCGCTGTCGTCCTGTTTATGGCCGGCCGCCAGGTTGCCGGTTTATATTCCAACGAGCCTGAGGTCGTGGCGTTGATCCAGCATTTCCTGCTGTTCGCGATTTTCTTCCAGATCTCGGACGCGATCGCCACGCCGACCCAAGGAGCGCTGCGAGGCTACAAAGACGTTAACGTCGCTTTTATGCTCGCATTTCTATCGTTCTGGGTCATTGGCCTGCCTGTGGGATACGTGCTCGCCAACTATACCGATTGGCAAGCCTTCGGCTACTGGATCGGGTTGATCACGGGTCTTGGGGTAGGCGCGGCCCTGATGCTTATGCGCCTGGTCAAAGTCCAACGCAAGTTCGCTGGCCAGGCAAAGGCAACGTCCTTATCCGCATCATAAGACAACGGACCGCATTTCGCGGAAGTTGTTATCGCGACATCAGGATGGTCTAACATTTATACTAAAAAAGACCGTCTCCAAGCAGAATGGATTCTGCCATGGAGACGGTCTTTTATCGTTATCGCCAAAACGGACTTATTGGGACAATCGCAATGCCAGATCGTACAGATCCCGGTCAAATTCCTTCTTGGTGTTAACGACCTTGTCAATGTCCGTAAGGACCAGTTCGCCTTTGATGATGCCGCATCCTTTGTCGGATTGGCCATCAATCAGGCTGCGAACCGCAAAATCGCCGAGACGGCTTGCCAAATTGCGGTCAAACGGAGTCGGAGCTCCGCCGCGCTGGATATGACCAAGCACGGTTACGCGGGCATCGATTGACGCATGGCACTCTTTCAGATCGTGGACAACGTCCTCGCCGCGTCCGACGCCTTCCGCTACGATAATGATGCTGTGGCGCTTGCCTTTGGCAAAATTCTCGCGAAGACGCGTCGCCACTTCATCAAGATTGTACTCCACTTCCGGCACCAGGATGGTCTCCGCCCCGGAAGCCAGGCCCGCGTGAAGGGCGATGTCGCCGCAGTGGCGTCCCATAACTTCTACAACCGACGAGCGGGCATGGGAAGACATCGTATCGCGCAATTTGTTTACAGCGTCTACAACGACGCTGACCGCTGTATCAAAACCGATCGTATAGTCGGTAAAGGAAATATCATTATCAATCGTGCCCGGAAGACCCATCGTTTTGATTCCGAGCTTGCTCAGCTTGTTCGCACCTTGGTACGAGCCGTCTCCGCCGATGACGACCAAACCGTCGATGCCGTGCTGATTCAGAATGTCGGCGCCTTTCTGCTGCCCTTCCGCCGTCTTGAACTCCTCACAACGGGCGGAACGAAGAATCGTGCCTCCGCGCTGGATGATATCCCCTACGCTGCGAAGGTCCATTTTGATAATGTCGTTTTCGAGAAGACCTTGGTAACCGCGTTGAATCCCGTATACCTCTAGTCCATAATACAAACCGCTCCGTACAACGGCGCGCAGCGCCGCGTTCATCCCTTGGGAATCGCCACCACTTGTAAGAACTGCAATTTTTTTAACCTCTGCCATGTCTCTTTTCCTCCTTCAATGTCACTCATGCTTATGCTTACGAATCCATCGGCTGTTGACGTAGAAAAAAATCCGGGTCATCGGGCTCTTCTTCATCAAACGTTTGGATACGGTGCGAACCAGTTGCTGCTCGCTGACTTTTGGATCGGATAAATATAACGCCAGTAACCCCTCAATGATCATACGATGAAAAGGGGTCGAGGGAATCGTTCTGACATCCTTCCGGGCCCACTCAACAATGGAAGCTATACGGTTCAGCATCGTATCGGCATCTTCGTAATAATTACAAAAGTTCAGATCGCCGCCCAGCCTGTCTTCGTCTTGATCAATAAGATAATCCAGCATAATGTGGAGACTGCATACATTCGGAAAATAAGACGCATGAATGGACGATGCATCCTCGTCATCCAGAAACGGATCGGTTGCAGCCAAGAACAGCATGAACACACCCAAGGTTGATCCCGTTGCAGCCGCAAACTCGTTCCACCGCAGATGCGGTGTCCGGTGTGCATGCCGGGACCACCATTCAAGCAATGCCGCTTCTCTCTTATCCGGATGGATGTGCTTGTATACCTGCAAATCGGCATAAAGCCCAGCCAAATCCCTTATGTAGGGCTTTGCCGCTTCATATCCTGATAATTGCCCGATGCAATCCCGGCATTTCTGCACAAGGCGGAGAAGATAACCTCCGTCCTCCCTTTCGGACCGGAGCGCGTAATAATCAGCCGGCTCCATTTCAGGTGTAACGGCATCCAGCATCGACTGATGGAGCTGTCTGAAATCCGCTGGATCCAGCGAAGTACTGCGGTCACATAAATTATCGAGATAATCGCTAATTGTCTGGTAAGCTACAATCAATGGAATGAGAATGTGCTTTTCCGGCAGATTGGCTGCGGCATACACCGCACCGCCCTGGCAGTGAAATCTTTTGGTATCTATACTGGCCAGTGCCTGCTTTCGTAGCTCCTCATCCGGAATTTGCTCAGCCTCCCGGCGCCACTTCTCCAATTCGCTCCGCACTTCCGGGAGTATGAATTTGTACACCCGGCTCATCAGCCCGACCGGACTGCGCGGAACCTTACGGCTTAGCTCTTGATTATTCAATGAACTCTGCCTCCACATGGTTGTCTTTTTATACCTATCCAAATCAAACCTATTATAATATGATCGCCCATTTTGCACAAATAACACAGATCATTGACGGGGGGCGGCCGTTAACGCATTCTATTATCCATCTATCTCCAATCAGCGATATGTTATATACTAGTCGGAGTTGAACAACAGACCATGAACTTCGCGAATGCCGTTTCATCCACCGGTCCACGGGTTCATGAAAGAACGGAGATCCCCAGCATGAAACTTCCCGCTTCGTCCAGACCGGATCAGAATTGGCTCCGCGCCTTTATGTTTACGATATTCGGCACGACAGCCCTTGTCATTTCTTATTTTCCGCTTTATTACAAAGAGATCGGCTTCAGCAGCGCGCAGATCGGCTATCTGTATGCCATCGGCCCGTTGATATCCATGTTCTCCAACATGATTTGGAGCTACACAAGCGACAAATACCGGACCATCAAGCGCATCATGAACATTCTGATAATCGGGCAGCTTGTCACGATGCTTATCCTATGGCAGGTTGCAAGCTTCGGCGTTGTATTGATTACGATCAGCTTGTTTTATTTCTTCTACTACCCGGTCTATCCGTTGGCGGATACGATGGCCATCCAGACGGCGCAGCGGTACGGTCGCAGCTTTACCGTCATCCGCGTATTCGGCTCGCTCGGCTACGCGTTCTTCGCCCTTGGCATTGGATATGCCATCGGTGCAGCGGGCGCTTCGGCTGCGCTGTCGATCGGCATCGGGATCGGCGTGTTTACGCTCATATGCTCCTTTCTTATCCGCGATGGCGTCGCGGCCAAATCAGAGCCTGTGGAACTGGCAGCCCTGCTCAAAATATTGCGTTCAAAAGAAATATTGTGGTTTTTCGGCTGCACCTTCTGTCTTGCCATCGCCCACCGCATGAATGAAGCCTTTCTGACGCTCACCTTATCGGGGCTTGGTGCGGGCGAGGGTCTTATCGGGTGGTCCTTGATGATCTCGGCTGCCAGCGAGATCCCGATTTTTTTCCTGCTGAGCAAGTATGGAGACAAGATGAAGGAGCTGCCGCTGCTCGGCTTTGCAAGCCTGATGTTTGCGCTCCGATTCCTGCTCATGGCGCTGGCGTCCGATCCGTTGTCGGTGCTCGCCGTCCAGTCGCTTCACAGCATTACCTTCGGCGTGTTCTATGTAACCGCGGTCCGTTATATTACCAGGATCATTCCGTGGCAGTACCGGGCGACCGGGATGGCGCTCTTCATTATTTTCTGGTCCAGCGTCTCAGGGCTTCTCAGTGGAGCTTTCGGCGGTTTGCTGTTCGAAGCCGCGGGGAGATCGTCCTTCTACCTGCTTGCAGCCCTCCTGTCCTTCGCTGCCTGCCTCGGCTTTATCTACCGGCACCTCTTCGCCAAGCCGGAGGAGATGCATACCTCTGGATTCGGCGCCTAGAATACAGCGCGAAACGCTCCTGAGTATAAGATCAATAAAGGCAAGTACGGACCGGGTATCGATCCGAACCTGCCTTTGATTGATCCTGACTAGACCTGCTTGACCCAAAAGAATACAAAAAAGCACAGTTCTCGGTAGAGAACTGTGCTTCATGCCTTGGTAATTCTATAAGATCTCCGTATCGGGAGTTAGCTTACAGTTTTGTTACGTTGGCTGCTTGAGGACCACGGTTACCTTCTGTGATGTCGAACTCAACCGCTTGACCTTCTTCCAAACTCTTGAAGCCTTCTTCTTGAATTGCGGAGAAGTGTACGAATACATCCTCGCCACCTTCAACGGAAATGAAGCCGTAACCTTTTTCTGCGTTAAACCATTTAACTGTACCTTTCAAATGAACAACCTCCTAAAAATACCGCCATCTATGGCGAATATCCATATTATATCCCATGTTTTCTGACAATGCAATCCGTCAATTCACCCTAAGGGGCTTTTTTCGGCACACTATTTTAATCAGAAGATGATTTGCTTTTAAGCCCGCGAGTGCGTTATCATTTACCCAAAAGCCTAAGTAGCAAACGGAGATGCATATGATCAAAAAACATGAAATATACAAAAAAGACAAGTGGAACATGATGACGGTCGAAGTTCAGGGCCGATACATCGTTCTTCGCGAAATTTCCGACCAGTGGGGTGAAGAGACCCATACCTTCATGAGTCGGCCAGCCTTGATGCACTGGGCTCAAAACCGCTTTCCCAAAGAAGATTTCGAAGGCCGGGAAGATGAGTGGAGAGAAATGATGGCTGCCTTTAAGCAGGTGTAATGGATGGATTATACGAATATCGTCATCTTCATTATTCTGGCCTTCAGTCTGGGTGCCATCATGATCATGTACCGGGATCGGATACCCCAAAGACTGAGAAGGGGGATGGCCCTGATTGCCGTCGCCTTTATCTTGTTTGCCTTTTACCTTATTGTATACAGTTTCTTGAATCTGGGTTCCTCGTAAATTTATAGGATGAAAGTGGCGGGTACGCGGCATACTATCGCTCGGATGCTTCAATTCGAGGAGGTATTATGCCATGAGAGGCGCCAAGGTGCTCTGCATTACGCTTGCCATCTGCCTGCTAGCTCTATCCGCTGCCCGCTCCGAAGTCTTGTCTGAAGGAACCCGGACTCCAACTAATCCATATCATTCAAGGAGGATTTCCATGGAACAATTGTTGAAACGCGCTGATGTCCCTAAAGAGCATCAATGGAAACTCGAGGATTTATTTGCTGATCAAAAGGCTTGGGATGCAAGCTTTGCTGAGCTGAAGAATCTGCTGAAACGGACCGCCGATTACCAAGGCAAGTTAAACAACGCAGCTTCCATCAAGGAATGCTTCGAGCTCGAAGACGAAATTTCATACCATGCCGAACGCTTATACGTATACGCTCATATGCACCATGACGAAGATACGGCAAACCCTACATATCAGGCACTAACCGCCAAAGCCAAAAAACTGAACGTCGAAGCCGGAGAAGCCCTCTCTTTCATCACGCCTGAAATTCTGTCCCTGTCCGAGGCGGAACTGGATAAACTGATCGAGGACCCTACCCTGAAGGAATTCAAATTCACGTTGACGGAGATGAAACGGGAGAAAGCGCACGTGCTGTCCAAGACGGAAGAAGCGCTGCTGGCTCAAGTCGGCAACCTCTCCTCTGCACCGCAGACCATTTTCGGCATGCTCAACAATGCGGACATGAAATTCCCGAAAATCAAAAACGAGGACGGCAAGGACGTCGAGCTTACGCACGGCAATTATATTCAATTCCTGGAGAGCCCGAACCGCGAGGTTCGCGAGCGTGCCTTCAAAGCCGTCTACGAAACCTACGGCAAGCAGAAAAACACGATTGCGGCTACGCTGAACGCCAACGTTAACAAAAATATGTTCTACTCCCGCGTCCGCAAGTACCCTTCCGTTCTGGAAATGGCTCTCTATGGGGATAACATTCCGAAGGAAGTCTACACGAACCTGATCGACACCATTCACGAGAGCCTGCCGCTCCTTCACCGTTACATGGAGCTCCGCAAGAAGCTGCTGGGCGTGGATGAGCTTCATATGTACGATTTGTTCGCTCCGCTCGTAGAAGAGTACAAATGGGATATCACGTACGAGGAAGCGAAACAAATGACCAAGGAAGGCCTTACGCCGCTTGGTGACGATTATCTCAGCAGCCTGCAGGAAGGCTATGACAACGGCTGGATCGACGTGTACGAGAATGAGAACAAACGGACCGGCGCGTACAGCTGGGGCGCATACGGCACCCATCCATACGTTCTGCTGAACCACAAAGATAATCTGAACAGCATGTTTACCCTTGCCCACGAGATGGGCCATGCGCTTCACTCCTACTACTCCGACAACGCCTTGAAATACCGTGATGCGCAGTACACCATCTTCCTGGCCGAAGTGGCGTCCACCACGAACGAGGCGCTGCTGATGGATTACCTGCTGAAGAACGCCAAGGATCCGAAGCAGAA
The DNA here is from genome assembly GCF_041953985.1 of Paenibacillus sp. CR_12. NCBI lineage: Bacteria > Bacillati > Bacillota > Bacilli > Caryophanales > Paenibacillaceae > Paenibacillus > Paenibacillus sp. CR_12. The sequence goes on from NZ_JAVFHO010000002.1 coordinate 1,699,467, forward strand.
GATGTATCTGCTCACCTACTATGCCGATCAATTCCGGACGACGGTATTCCGTCAAACGATGTTTGCCGAGTTCGAGAAGATCGTGCATGAACGCGTGGAAAGCGGCGAATCCCTAACGCCACAGGATCTTTCCGACATCTACTACGAGCTGAACGTGAAATATCACGGCAAAGGCATGCAGGTGGATAAAGAGATCGGCATGGAATGGGCACGGATTCCTCATTTCTACAACAGCTTTTATGTGTACAAATACGCGACCGGCTTCTCGGCTGCGACCAGTTTCTCCAAGCAAATCCTGGAGGAAGGCCAGCCTGCCGTTGACCGTTATCTCGGCTTCCTGAAGAGCGGAGGCAGCGACTACTCCATCAACATCCTCAAGAAGGCCGGCGTGGATATGTCTTCTCCGGAGCCGATCCGTGAGGCGATGAGCGTGTTTGAAGACGTCATCAACCAGATGGAGCAGTTGACGAAATAAACAGCCCTGCTTTCGAGGGCTTAAGCGAATCTCAATTGACCGGTGGAATAAAATCCCTTGCCCTTTACGGGCGAGGGATTTTATACTGTTTGGAGGAAGGAGGTGTTCCCCATGAAAATTCAATGGTCGTTAATCGCAGCCTTATTGTTTGCCCTGATTACGGCTGTGTTCGCCGTCATCAATGTCAATCCGGTTGCCGTGAACCTGTTATTCGGCACCGTCAACGTACCGCTGATTCTGCTGATTATCGGTTGCTCGCTGATCGGGGGACTGATCGTCGGCACGTTCGGGATTTACCGTCAATATCAAATGCAGAAGGAAATCCGTTCGTTAGCGGAGCAGCTCATACATATCCGTGAAGTAACGGGATACACCCCTGAAATACAAGCTGCGGAAGAGGAAAACAAGAAAGATCAGAAGGACGCTCCCGTTGAATAGGAAGGCTGTCCCATCGAACCAAGGAGGCATAACAACCCGTGTCGATACAACCGAATGAAACTTACGTGCTGGACCTGCTAAAAGAACTGCTGGATACGCCGAGCCCTACCGGATATACCCACGACATCATGAAGCGGATCGAGCAGGAAGCCGCTTCGCTTGGAGTTTCCCTGGAATGGAATGAGAAAGGCGGAGCCATCCTGTCCGTTCCCGGACAAGACGGCAGCCGAACCGTCGGCCTGAGCGCCCATGTGGACACGCTCGGCGCCATGGTTCGTGCCGTGAAATCGGAAGGTACGCTCCGGCTTACCTCCGTCGGCGGATACATGATGAACAGCATCGAGAATGAATACTGCATCATCCATACGCGCAGCGGCAAGAAATATACGGGCACGATCCTGTCCACGCATCCTTCCGTTCACGTGTACAGCGATGCCCGTGATTTCAAGCGCCAGGAAGCCCATATGGAGGTCCGGATCGACGAATGGGTGGAGTCTGCCGAAGATGTGAAGAAACTCGGAATCGGCGTTGGTGATTTTGTGTCCTTTGATGCGCGTGCGGTCATTACGCCGAGCGGTTACATCAAATCGCGCCATCTGGATGACAAAGCCAGCGTCGCCGCCCTCTTCGGCTTGCTCGAAAGCATGAAACGGGATAACTGGAAGCCTGCCTACAATGTGAAGCTTCTCATCTCGAACTATGAAGAGGTCGGACATGGCGCCGCCTACATTCCTGCCGACATCCATGAACTGATTGCGGTCGATATGGGCTGCATCGGCGATGACCTGAGCTGCAAGGAAACCGATGTATCCATCTGCGCAAAGGATTCTTCCGGTCCCTACGACTACGGCATGACCAGCCGTCTGATCCAGCTGGCTGAAAGCGAAGGCATTGCTTATGCGGTGGACGTGTACCCGCATTACGGCTCCGATGCATCCGCGGCACTCTCCGCCGGCAGCAACATCAAGGCTGCGTTGATCGGTCCCGGCGTTCATGCATCCCATGCGATGGAAAGAACGCATAAACAGGCTGTTCTTAACACCGTTAAGCTGCTGGCTGCCTACGTGAAATAAGTCATCTCCATACAGAAAAAGGGGCGTCCCGCCAAGGCCATAAGCCTGGGGACGCCCCTTTATTATTGGTGTTACGCATGCATATTCAAGATTTCTTGCTCTGCTCAATCTTCTCCGCAAGCTCGTTCAGATAGGTCCAGCGCTCCATCAAATGCTCCAGCTCGCCTTCCGTCTCCTCTTGGGACTTCATCAGCTCCTGAAGCCTGGCCGCATCGCTGCCGGCGGTCTCCATCTCCGATTGAATCGAAGCGAGCTTGTTCTCGGCGGCTTCGATAAGACCGTCAATCTGCTCGTACTCCCGCTGTTCTTTATAACTGAATTTCAAGCGCTCCCGCGGCGCTTCCTGAGCGGAACCGCTGCCTGAGCCTCCCGAAGCAGGCTTGGCACTGGATGCTTCCGCCTTGCCCCCGGCGGCTTCGCCGCCATGGCGCTGCATCCATTCGGCATATTCGCTGTAAGAGCCGACATGGACACGGATCTGTCCGTTGCCCTCAAACGCCATGATCTTGTCCACCGTTCGATCCAGGAAAAAGCGATCATGGGATACCACGATGCAGACGCCCGGGAATTCATCCAGGTACTGCTCCAGGACGGACAGCGTCTGAATGTCCAGATCATTGGTCGGTTCATCGAGAAGCAGCACGTTCGGCGCGCTCATCAGCACCCGCAGCAGGTACAGCCTGCGCTTTTCGCCCCCGGACAGCTTGGCGATCGGCGTCCACTGCAGCGCCGGCGGGAACAGGAAGCGTTCCAGCATCTGGGCCGCGGTAATGGCCGAGCCGTCCGCCGTGCGGACAACCTCCGCTTCATCCTTGATATACTCAATCACTCGCTGACTGCCGTCCATCTCCTGATGCTCCTGGGTGAAATAACCGAGCTTGACCGTGGGGCCAAGCACGACTTCCCCGGCATCCGGCTGAAGCCGCCCGGCAATCAGATTGAGCAGCGTGGATTTGCCGCTGCCGTTCGGGCCAACGATGCCGATCCGATCCTCGGGAACGGCAATGTAGGAAAGATCCTGAATGAGAACTTTGTCGTCGCTCTTCTTCCGCAGACCTTCAATCTCCAGAATTTTTCGTCCCAGCCGGGTAGAAGCGACCGAGACGTCCAGTTCGCCGGAGCTGTGTACCATCTCCTGATCCTTGAGCTTCTCGAATCGTTCGATCCTCGCCTTCTGCTTGGTCGTACGCGCCTTGGCTCCTCGGCGAATCCAGGCCAGTTCGTTCCGCAGCAAATTCTGGCGCTTCTGCTCGGAAGCAGCCTCACGCTCCTCGCGCTCCGCCTTCAGTTCCAGAAAGCGGCTGTAATTCGCCTCATATCGGAACAGCCGCCCGTGGTCCAGCTCCAGCATGACATTGGCCACCCGGTCCAGAAAATACCGATCATGCGTAATCATGAGCAGCGCACCCCGGCGCTTCTGCAGATACTGTTCCAGCCAGGCCACGGATTCATTGTCGATATGGTTCGTCGGCTCATCCAAGATAAGCAAATCGGAAGGCTGAATCAAGGCCGCAGCCAATGCGACCCGCTTACGCTGGCCGCCTGAGAGCGTCCCCATCTTCGCGTCATAATTCCGGATGCCCAGCTTGGACAGGATGGTTTTCGCATCGCTTTCCAGCTGCCACGCCTGCAGCGTATCCAGCGTCTGATTGAGCTTCAGCAGCTTCTGCTGCAGGTCTTCGCGATTCGGATGCAGCTCCAGCAGTTCCATCGTTTCGGTGTACTCCCGGACCGCCTTCATCTCTGGAAGATCGCCCTCAAATACCTGCTGCAGGACGGTATTGTCCGGATCAAACTCGGGGTTCTGGGCCAGATAACGCACCCGGATGCGATTGCCCATCGATATTTTACCGGCATCCGGCGGCTCAATCCCCGCGATAACGCGCATAAACGTGGATTTCCCCGTGCCGTTTACGCCGATGATCCCGATTTTATCCTGGTCCTCCATCCCGAAGGAAGCATCCTGAAACAGAATTTTGTCTCCATAGCTTTTCGTTACCTGTTCCACGGTCAATATATTCATAGTTATGATCCCTACTTACATTTATAGATTTCGTTGATCGTTCCTTCATCGGTAAGACGGATACATTATAACGCAATCCACGCCGCAATCCCATAAGCTGCCGCGCCGCCAAGCAATGAGCTGACCAGATTGACCGCATCGTTGGATATCCAGGCATGTCCGCGCATGCGCACCGTATCCTGGCCGCAATGTCGAGACACTTCCACCGATTTGCCGCACGCCGGGCAGCGATACATTACCTGCATGGTCGCACCGAGGTACGAATCGGCAAAAGCTCCGACCATGCCGCCCGCAAGGGCAGCCAGGACATACGGCAACAGATCCGCATTCATGCCGCTCCACTCGGCCAGCAGCCATCCGCCTGCCCCAATCAGCATACTCCCCGCCGCCGCCGCCGCGGAGCCGACCCAGGACACGCCGCCGGATTCCCCGGCTGTCAGCACCCTTCCGTTCAGCACGGAACGCGGAGGCTTCCGGCTAAGGCTGCCCACCTCCGTGGCCCAGGTATCCGCCGTCACCGTAGCCATGACGCCTATAAACAGGTACACCCACAGATGGGACGGAATCCATACGTTCAACAGACACAGCACCATGCCGATGCCGCCATTGGCGAAGACCTGACCGGCATCCCGCCGGCCGGTCTTGGCATAGGATTTCTCCAGGTCCGCCTTCCGCTGCTTCCCATGCCGCGAGAGCAGCGTGGACGTTATGAAAAAAAGAAGCAGGGTTCCGAACCAAAACGCGTTCCCTGCTCCGTAATATATGGTACCCATCAGAATAGCGGCTAAGGCTCCGGATTCCGATAACGATCGTTTCCTGTAAGCGGCTCCTGCCACGATGACGGCACCCGCTGCCCCGATCAGCCAATCCATCCGCGATCCCTCCCATAATAAAGCTTGTCAGATTACCCGATTTCGCAGCGGCCCAGACGGACGTCTCCCCAGAACAGTTCGAACACGTCGCCGGATTCCGTGGGTCCCACGCCGGCCGGCGTGCCTGTGAAGATCAAATCCCCTTGACCAAGACCGTAATGCTCGCCGATGTAATCGATGATGCGCTGAAGAGAGAAGATCATATCCTTCACATTCCCCCGCTGGACCTGGGCGCCGTTCTTCCAGACGGTAAAATCCTTATCCTCAAGCTTGGCGGTTCCCGGGAAAGCAATGGATGGCGTAAGCGGTGCGGAAGATTTAAACGCCTTTGCCGCCGTCCACGGGTGTCCTTTCTCCTTAATGACCGTCTGTACGTCACGCAGCGTGAAATCGATGCCAAGGGCCATCGTTTTTACAAGCTCGTCCACGGTCTTGCCTGGCGCGTAATCCTCCGCAAGCTGAATAACAAGCTCGCCTTCAAAATGAAGGCTGCCCCTGTCCATCGGCAGCTTCAGCACGCTGCCGTCCAGCGGAACGACGGCATGCGAGGGTTTAAGAAAAATCATCGGCTCTTCCGGTACGGCATTGCCGAGCTCCGCCGCATGCAGTTGGTAATTACGTCCTACACAATAAACGTTATTCACTAGGGCACACATCAATTAAAACCTCCATTTTCTTCGCCAGAACGGAACTTTTGGTGCAATTTTATGAATAAAGATTTGGCCCCATGTATCGGGCCGGTTCGTACAGATCATGATGGCGGGATTCATTCGGGCGAGCGATCTCATGCTCTTCGCATCATCCACCGTCCAAGCCATGGGCGTAATGCCGTTCTTCACCAGATCCGACGCAAAAGCCGCATCCAGGTGGGAATAGCCGATGGATAAAAAGGAACATTTCATTTGCTTCAAGCGTGCCAGCAAATTGCGAGGATGCGCATCGATGATAAGTCCGGTTTTCACGTCGGGCTCCAATTCCTTTGCCTTCATCAAAGCTTTCGGTTCAAACGAAGTAAGCACCACGTCCGGCAGCATCCGGTGGGCTTGAATCCGCTCCAGGACAGCGGCTTCCAGGCCGGGATACATGTCCCCGCTCGTTTTGAGTTCGATGTTAAGTTTCAATCGGCCTTTGACCAGCTGCAGGACCTCATCCAGCGATGGAACCTGCTCTCCCCTGAACTGGCGTCCCTTCCATTCTCCGGCGTCCATCCTCCGGATTTGCTGCCAGGTCAGATCCTTCACCTTGCCCTTCCCGGTCGTCGTACGATCCACGCTGAAGTCATGGATCACGACAGGGACCCCGTCCTGAGTCAGCTGCACATCAATCTCCATCCAATGCACGAAGGGCTCATCCATCGCCATCTGAATGGCTGCGCGCGTATTTTCAGGCGCTTTACCGGAAAACCCCCGGTGAGCCACGCATAAATTGTTCATGGTGGGACCTCCTTGATGTAACGTTTAACGAATTAGTCTGCGGCCTTGCCTGCTATAACTTCACCATCAAGCGCTATTTTGACGCCGCCGACGGATCGCTCCTGGACCTCTTTCAGCAGGGCTTCAGCTTCTTTGCCTTCAAGCGGAATGACCTGTCCGATCTCCGTACGGTAAGGCGTCAGCTTCAGGTCGCAGTCTCCTTGCTTGCTGCATGAAGCCCGGAACACGGCTGTTTTCCACGTATCCGCATTCGACGATTTGGTAAAGATGAAATTGCCGGTGCTGTACGCAATCCACTTGCCCTTGTACTGCTCCAATCCCTGCAGCACATGCGGGTGGCCGCCGATAATCAGATCGGCGCCGCCGTCAATGAATGCGCGTGACAGATTGATCTGATGGACATTCGGCGTCTTATGAAGCTCCTCCCCCCAATGGGCGATGACAACCACCAGATCGGCCTTGTTCCTTGCCTCCTGGATCGCTTCAACCGCCTTGGGCAGCACATGGTCATAAGCCCCGGCGACCCCCGGCCTGTTCTCCAGCGCATACCAGGTCGTCTCCGGCAGGACGCGGCTGAACCCAAGCAAGGCAACCGTCATGCCCTGAAGCTCGAAATATTCGGCCGCAAAGGCTTCTTCTTCATTCCGTCCTGCTCCCACATAACGGATATCATGGTCCTTCAGGTGCTTCAAGGTATCCAATAGCCCCTCCTGCCCCTGATCCAGAATGTGATTGTTAGCCAGATTAACGGCTTCCACCCCGGCATCCCGAAGGGCGGGCAATACGTCCGGAGAGGACTTGAATACGAATTTCTTGTTGGCGGCGCCAACGCCTCCGGTCGTAACCGGGGTTTCCAGATTAAGCACGGTTAGGTCGTCCTCCAGAAATGCGGTACCCAGGTGCTTGTAGGGATAATCGTATCCATGCTTCTTCAGCTCAGCCTCCACCTTGCCCGAGAACAACGTGTCCCCTGCAAAATGCATGACCACCCGCGCTGCCATCTCGTCATCGGCAGGTTCATCCGCTGCGCTGCCATCAGGCCCCGTTATCGCGGAATCGGGAGGTTCGCCGGGCTCCGTCGTCGTCGAAGGATCCGAATCCGTTCCCGCGCCTACATCCTGCTGCCCGGAGCCGGTGCTTCCCGCCTGCTCCCCTTCCATGCCAAAGTCCGGCATACCAGGGGGATAAGCCGTTTGCGGAACCGGATCTTCCTTGAATTTAAAATGATAAACAAGCAAAGCAGCGATCATAAAAATCAGGCATAGGTTCAGAATGAGCCAAACCTGTCCGGTTCGCTGCTTACGGGCCTTCTTCTCGGCCTTGCTTTTCTCTGATCGTGACAGATGCTGCATAGGTCACTCCTTTATTCACTCATGAGCTCGCGCAATAAGTCGCTTCCCCCATTATACCAGCTTCCCCATAAAGAATAGAACCCCCCGTCGCCGGGGAGTTCCATATCAAAGCATTCTGTTGAGAAATTCGAAAATCGGGTAATACGGCTTACAGTCCAATCAAGGTGATCACGGAGTCGCTGAGCGCCTCCATATAGAGCGGGTCGCTGTTCAAGGAGTCGATGCGCTCAAGCCGCATATCCATCTCCTTTGCAATGCTTTTGGCTTCGATATCCAAATCGTACAGCACCTCAAGATGATCCGATACGAAACCGACCGGCGCGACCAGCACGTCCTCCACCTGTTCTTCTTTGTTCAGCGCCTGCAGCGTATCCAGAATGTCCGGGCCCAGCCAAGGCTCCGCCGTCCGGCCGGCGCTTTGCCACGTAAACTGCCACTGCTTCACGCCTGCCTTCTCGGCTACGGCCTTGGATGTCTCAAGCAGCTGATCCTGATAAGGATCTCCGACGGACAAAATGCGTTCCGGAAGGCTGTGGGCACTGAACAGCACCCTCACGCTGTCCCGAACAGCCCCCGCTTGCTCGAACTGGTTCAGCTTCGCCGACACCCGGTCTGCAAAAGCCTCGATCAGTTTCGGATGCATGTGATAGCTCTCCACGAACGAAATCTGAAGTCCCAGCTCATCGGCTTTCGCCTGCGCACGCTTCACGTAGGATCCGATGCTCATGGTGGAATAATGGGGAGCCAGCACGATGCCGACGGCTTCCTCGATGCCGTCCCGGACCATTTGCTCCACGCCGTCTTCGATATACGGAGCCGCGTGCTTCAAGCCTTGATAACACACAAACTCAAGATCGATGGCCCGGGGATCCGCATTTAATGTATCCTGCAGCGTGCGGACCTGCCGGTCCGTGTTCTCGCGGAGCGGAAACACGCCTCCCACAATCGCCTCATAGCGGTCCGTCAGCTCCTTGAGCTGCTCTTCCGACGGCTTATATCCACGGCGGATATGCGTATAATAACTTTCGATTCCTTCCATGCTCTCCGGCGTGCCGTAGGACATGACCAATACGCCAATCTTATTCTTCATACCATCTCACCTCTGGCTAATAAAATATTCAACGTTTAAGAGCGTTGTGCTCCTGCCTGCAATGCTTGAGCGGAGTATTCGTGAATATACGAGGTCAGCTCACGCAGCTTCTCCAGGGAAGCCTCCGGGAATAAACCGTGTCCTAGATTAAACACAAAGCCCGGCTCCTGAATCCCCTGATCGATAATTTCTTTGGCATACTGCTGAATGACCGGCATCGGCCCGGTCAGAACCGTCGGATCCAAATTGCCCTGAACGGCATATTTATGCTCCAAACGGCGGCGTCCTTCCGTAATGGACACTCGCCAGTCGAGACCGATGACATCCGTGCTGAGATCCGTAAGCGTAGGCAGCAGCTCTCCTGAGCTTACCCCCGGGAAATAGATCTTCGGAACGCTAAGGTCCTGAAGCTCGGCAAAGATACGCTGAATGGTTGGAAGGACAAACGTTTGGAAATCCTTTGGAGACAAAGCTCCAACCCAGCTGTCGAACAATTGAAACGCTTTCCCGCCGTTTGCCACGTGGGCGCGCAAATAAGCGATCACCATGTCGCCGAGCTTGTCCATCAGCGAAAACCATACCTTCGGCTCGCTGTACATAAGCTCTTTCGTGCGAAGATAATTTTTGGAAGGTCTGCCTTCGATGAGATAACTGGCAATCGTGAACGGAGCACCGGCAAACGTAATGAGCGGAACGTCGAGCTCCTTGTCCAGAATACGGATCGTCTCCAATACATGGCCGAGATCACCTTCCACGTCGATCGGGCGAAGCTTCTCTACATCCGCTGCGGATCGGATCGGATTGTCGATCACGGGACCGATATTTTTCACAATATCGAAGTCTACCCCGATCGAGGCAACGGGATTCATGATATCGGAATATAAAATAGCCGCGTCCACGCCGAGCTTCCGTACCGGCATCAGGGTCACTTCTGCCGCCAGCTCGGGTTGACTGCATATTTCCAGCAGGGAGTACTTTTCTTTAATCTTTCGATACTCCGGGTCGTAGCGTCCCGCTTGTCGCATGTACCATACAGGAACGTGGTCCACTTCCTGCTTGCGGCAAGCGCGGATGAATTGATCGTTATAGGTCATGATTAGGCCCCCATCAATGTGTATAAAGTTTCCTAAAGAACATTATGCCCTTTTTAAAAGTAAGTAACAACCGTCTTACATGGACATCCTATGAAAATCACATGACAATCTTATGACATTGTTAGCATTTGGCACTTTTTAAATATGTTATACTGGAAGAACGGCTTTTTTAGGGTAATTCCACATACGTCCGGTTCGAGCCGGACCCGACAGCTTAGAAAGGAAGTGAAAGGCACATTGACCAATTGGAAAATCAATCTCATTGTGCTTTGGTTCGGGCAGTTCTTGGTCAACTCCGGGATGACCATGATCACCCCGTTCCTGACATTATATTTGGCGCAGGACCTGAATGTCGTAGGAGACCGGGAGATAGGAGTATGGGCCGGATTGATCTTTGCCGCCAACTTCCTGACCTCGTTTATTTTTCAGCCGATCTGGGGAAAAGTCGCCGATAAGTACGGACGCAAAATCATGCTGCTGCGCTCCGGCTTCGGCATGGCGCTTGTCATCGCATGCATGGGCTTTGCCACCCATCCGTGGCATCTGCTGGCTCTTCGGCTGCTGAACGGTACCATATCGGGATTTAACCCTGCGGCGATATCGCTCGTATCGGGCACGACGCCCAAGAATCGGATGGGGTTTGCGATGGGCATCATGCAATCCGGACAAGTCGCCGGAACCATACTCGGTCCGTTGATCGGCGGACTCATGGCCAGCTGGGTCGGCTTCCGGCCGATTTTCTATATTACAGGCGGGTTAATCTTTACGGCCTCGCTGCTCGCCTTGTTCCTCGTCAAGGAAAACTTCAACCGCGAGCGGGCGGCCAAGGCGCCGCAACCATCGGTTATCGCCGGGCTCAAGGAGCTGAGCCACATTCCGCAGCTGCCGGCGTTATTCGCCGTCACGTTCCTGCTTCAATTCGCGATGATCAGCCCTATGGCGCTGCTCCCGCTGTATGTTCAGAAGCTTCATGGATCCGCGGTGGATATCGCGATATGGGCCGGATTCGTCGTGGCGGTCACGGGGCTGTCGAACATGATCGCCTCCCCGATTCTCGGCAAGTTCAGCGACAAGGTCGGCGCGCACCGCATACTGACGTACGCCTTGATCGGTACGGGACTTACGTTGATCCCGCAAGCCTTCGTGCAATCCGTGTGGCAGCTGATCATCGTGCGGTTCATGATGGGCGTGTTCATGGGCGGGCTGCTGCCAAGCGTCAACGCGCTGATTCGCTCCTACACGCCGGACGGCATGGAAAGCCGCTCCTTCGGCTTCAACACAAGCTCACTTGCGCTTGGCAACATGCTGGGTGCGGTGATCGGCGGATTCTTATCCGGATTCATCGGAATCGAAGGATTGTTCATTACATCCGGCTGCCTGCTGATCATCAATATGTTATGGGTGAGACGGAAACTGTTCTCGCATAAGCCTTCGCCCAAATACCGTTGAGCCTGCCAGCAGAATAACAGCAACCGTCTTATCCAAAAAGGGGCTGTCCCGTGGTCTAACCGACCCGAGGACAGCCCCTTTGTGTTATCTGTTTCATCCCTTCACGCGCGCAAGGATCAGCCCGTCATAGGCGGGCAGCAGCGTGCTGATCAGCCTCTCGTCCGTCGCGATGATTTCATTAAAGCGGCGGACGGCCTGAACCGAAGGACCGTTCTTCTCCGAGTTCAGCGTCCGGCCCCGCAAAAAGCAATTGTCTCCGGCAATGAGGGCACCGGGATTGGCAAGCTCCATGGCATATTCCAAGTACAGAGGATAGTTCTCCTTATCCGCATCAATAAAGAAAAAATCGAATGTCCGCCCTTCCTGCTTCAACGCCTCCAGGCTATCCGCCGCCGGACCGATGCGGTACTCCACCTGATCCTTGAATCCGGCCTTCTCCAGATGACGTCCTGCGAGTGCCGCATATTCTTCCTTCAGCTCTAAGGACGTGAGCTTGCCGTCGGCTGCAAGTCCGCGACACAGACAGATGCCGCTATATCCGCCAAGGGCGCCGATTTCGAGAATATTCCTTGCGCCGGCAGCCTGTACCAGCATGGTCAGCAGCCGGCCGTATGCCGGTGCCACCGAAACCTCCGGCATCCCGTGCTCGCGGATGGCTTCTATTACAAGCCGAAGCTCTTCATCTTCAGGGTATAATTGGTTAACATAATCATCAGGGGTCGTAAGCAATGAAGCTGCCTCCTTTTTCTCATAACATGCCTTGACTCCGTTAAACCTAACGAGAACTATCATATGATAATTGTCTTAGTCAATGCAATCGCCTATACTATATAGATTGAACCGGCGGCGACTCTCGCCGTACACATGTTAAATGGAGTTGACATCGTTAATGCCTCGATTACAATTGATCGCGACGGCCCCGATGGGGCTGGAAGCCGTCGTTGCCCGCGAGTTGAAAGAGCTCGGGTATGCCGACATGGAAGTAGAGAATGGAAGAGTTACCTTTTCGGGTGACCTGATCGATATTTGCCGCTGCAATCTATGGCTCCGGACGTCGGACCGAATCCTCGTCAAGATGGGGGAATTTACGGCCCTGACCTTCGACGAGCTCTTTGAAGGAACCAAAGCGCTGCCGTGGGAGGAATGGATTCCGGCGGATGGCGAATTCCCCGTGGAAGGACGTTCCCATAAATCGCAGCTTAGCAGCGTTCCCGCCTGTCAGGGCATCGTGAAAAAAGCTATCGTGGAGAAGCTGAAGCTCTCGCACCGCACGGAATGGTTCCCCGAGGACGGTCCCCGTTATGTAGTCGAGGTATCTCTCTTGAAGGATCGAGCCATCCTGACGCTGGATACGACAGGGCCAGCCCTGCATAAACGAGGTTACCGCAAGCTGGTGACGGAAGCTCCGCTGAAAGAAACGATGGCTTCCGCCCTGCTTCAGTTAAGCCGCTGGGGCCCGCATCGCCCGCTGTATGACCCGTGCTGCGGTTCGGGCACGATCCTGATCGAAGCTGCTATGATGGCCTGGAACATTGCGCCTGGCCTGCGCCGGTCGTTCCCGTCCGAGCACTGGGATATCATCGGAGACAGCCTGTGGGAGGATGCGCGCGAGGAGGCGTTTGATGCGGTGAAGGACGATATTCCGCTCCATATCGCAGGAAGCGATATCGACCCGAAAGCCATCGAAGTAGCCAAAGCCGCTGCCAAAAGCGCGGGCCTTGCCGGCGAAATCGACTTCAAGGTCCTTCCAGCGGCCAAAGCCATCCCTGATGGCGAATTCGGCTGTATTATCACTAATCCGCCTTACGGCGAACGGTTAAGCGAGAAAGAGGAAGTTGAACGTTTGATCCGCCAATTCGGCTCCGTCATGCATTCGCTTCCGACCTGGTCCTTCTTCGCGATCAGCCCGACCAAGCAATTCGAGCATTACTTCGGCCGCAAGGCGGACAAGCGCCGCAAGCTGTTCAACGGCCGGATCGAGTGCCAGTATTATCAATATCTGGGGCCCTTGCCACCGCGTAACAAATCGGCGGAATAAAGTCATGACGCCGCTTGAACCGCCGCCTTCGGGCGGCTTTTTTGTCTGCATCGCCGTTTGAATTCATGCCGGGCCAAGCTATAATTAGAAAAGCGTCTATCTACGTTCTTGCATAGAAATCAGACAACGTTTCGAGAATGTTATAGTTTTAGATAAAGGAGGATACCCTCGTGCTCTCATCGCCGTCATGGATCGATATCCGCAGCCGGGTCTCCAGAGGACTGCATTACCGCTACACCGCCTATCTGTTATTCCTTATCCTCATGATGTACAAGCTGATCATGCTGGATCATCAGCTCCATATTGCCAACATGAAGCTGGACCGGGCCGACTATGTGATCGCCGTCGGCTCGCTCCTGCTGATCTCCTTCTGGACCTTATGGCTCCCGGCAAGAGGCCGGCTTGCTTCATTAACCCTACTGAATCTGGTATGGACGGGGATCCTGTACGCCGATTTAATCTATTACCGGTACTTCGATGATTTCATAACGGTGCCGGTGCTCATGCAGGCCGGGCAAGTCGGCTCGCTCGGAGACAGCATCCGTTCCCTTATACACGGCGTCGACCTGTTCTTTTTTATCGATTGGCTTGTCATCGTCCCGTTTACGGCCGTGATGGTGTTCCGCAAACGGACATCGACCTCCGAAACGTACGGGTTCCCGGGTGAATTTCAGCGGCATCGGCGGAAACGGGTGTTTGGCCGGTTGGCAGCTGGTACGCTCGTCTTCATCCTTGGCATGGTGATGACTTTCGTTCCCATCAAGAAAGCGTCCGATACTTGGGCTGTCGGCCTCTTTGAAGGCAATTGGTGGAATATTACGCTATATAACGTGACGGGACTGATCGGTTTTCACGGATATGATCTGTACCGTTACGGCCGGGATCATCTCATCGGCCAGCCGAAGCTGGCAGATGAAGAGGTCAACCAGGTCAAGGCATGGTTTGATGCCAAGCATGGGAAAGCATCCGGTACCGGGGCTTTGTTCGGCAAGTATAAAGGCAGCAACGTCATCATGATCCAGACGGAGGCCTTCATGAATTTTGTCATTGGCCAGTCGATTGGGGGGCAGGAAATCACCCCCAACTTCAACCGTTTGATGAAGGACAGCATGTATTTCAGCAATTTCTACCATCAAACCGGGCAAGGACGAACGTCCGATGCGGACTTTGTCACGCACAGCTCCCTGCTTCCCCTGCCCACGGGTTCCGTGTTTACGCGATATGCCGACCGCGAGTACGATACTCTTCCGGAGATTCTGAAGGAGCAGGGTTATGCAGCAAACGTGTTCCATGCCTATGACAGCAGCTTCTGGAACCGGACGACGATGTATCGGGAAATGAACTATGACCGTTTTTACAGCAAGAAGGATTATGAAATGAACGATGTGCTCGGATGGTCGCTGAGCGACAAAGCATTCTTCGCGCAATCGCTGGATCGTATGAAAGGCATCGAGCAGCCCTTCTATTCCTTCCTGATTACGTTAACGAGCCATCATCCGTATTATGTCCCGAAGGATGCCCGCAAGCTGGATACTGGAGAGTTTGAAGGCACGATGTTCGGGGATTATCTGCAGTCGATCCATTATGTGGACGAAGCCTTCGGCCAGTTCGAGGAGCAGATGAAGCAGCAAGGGCTGTGGGATAATACCATACTGCTCATCTATGGCGATCACGATAATTCGATCAAGGAAATATCGGACTATGAGAAGTTTCTTGGACGGGATCTGAACGCACTCGACATGGAACAGATCATGAACCAGGTCCCCCTGCTCATTCGCCTGCCTGACGGCGGGAATGCCGGAGTATATCCCGAGGCCGCCGGCATGATGAACGTGACGCCGAGCATCCTTCATCTTCTCGGCGTATCGGAAGCCCCGTATTACTGGATCGGGGGCCATCTGTTTGATGATAAGCCGCGTCTGATTCCGCTGCGCAGCGGCGCTTTTTCCGAAGAGAAGGTGTTCTACCTGCCTTCTGAAACGGCCGGGCTGGAAGGTGGAACCTGTTATGATCTGACAACGCGTCAGCCAACCGATATCCAGGCCTGCCGTGACGGGTACGACGAAACCCGGAAGCAGCTGCAAATCTCGGACCAAGTCATCACGTACGATCTGTTGAAGTTATTTAAAGCACAGGGCAAGGGTGAAATGGAGTAACAGAACAGCTTCGATTTAGGTTCAACCCAAGACCCAGGCGCCCCGCTTAACCAAAAAAACAGGTTGATCATGATGATCAGCCTGTTTTTTAATGCGATTTTCGATAAGACCATGTCCCCTTACAAGAAGACCCTTATTCTTGCCGCCTGCTTCTTCCACCCTGCCCAATAGAGCACTGACTCGAGTCGGTTTCCCATCTTGGCAAACGCTTCACCACATATCACCTGAGCTTCTTCTAGGATGGCCGCCCCAGCTTCATATAAGTTGGCCAAAAAGCCCGTTCAAAGCTTGAAAGCTCTGGAACGGGCTTGCACAGGATGATTTACTTTTTAGCCGAACGAAGCTTGGACAGGCGTTCCTTCTCTTCACCTAACAACTCTTCCGCCAATTCCACGGCGTTTCGGTTCCCCTGCTCGATCACCTGAGCGACTGCTTGCTCTGTATGGGATAACGAATTCTCCGCTTGCTGAATTAACTGTTCCGTCGGATGAGACATGGCCGAGGATACGGCACGGTGCAGTTTCTCCACGGAATCTAACGCGCTGTTGCTTGGACTGTTGGAGTGAAGACTGGAATCGTGACTGTTCATGACGGATGCTCCCTTCTAAAGTCGTGTTCCTGTTGCCCTCTTAGCATGGATGGCTGAGCCAGGAACTATACCCGTAGAAATGGGAAATCCATGAATCTTCGATTGGGGGCCCGAACAGCCCGTTGGTTACTTCACAAACGGCAGCGCCTTTGCCAGCACCTCATCCTCTGTAGGTGCGCTGACATACCGGCCGTTGATATAAATGAATGCGCGTTTGCCGCAAGGACCGCAATAGGATTTGCAGCCGATCTTAATGTCGGCATCCGGCACCATTTTCTGAATCTTCGGGATGATTGTCTTCAATTTCGTATGCCTGCATTTCTCGCAGACGCGAATATCATTAGCCATTATTCATTACCTTCTTTGTTCTGAAGTATCCTAGTGGTCGCCGTGATTCCCTTGGGATGGATTCGTAATGACAAAGCCTTCCTCGGGAAAATAAAGATAGTCGATTTTGACGCCGTCCAAAAAAGGTTGTCCAGCCTCCAAAATGACGTCGATCTCTTTATCCGTCGATACGACGACATCGCTTTCCTTAGGTGTGTCCAGATCCAGTCCATAGTGGGCATGATCGCCATGCGCATGGGTAACCAGCACGCGAAGTTTTTTGTCCTTGTTTTCTTCCTTGTCCAGCTCTCGCTTTATCACTTTGGCCGCATTGCGGGTAATTTTACATTTCACGTATATTCATCTCCTCACGGATGTTTCATTCAATATGTTATTGTAGACCCCTGCCGACTTTTTCGCAAGGGTTCTGTCCGTATTGCCGCTGACTGAAGGCCGCTTACCTTGCGCGCTTGACCGTGCCTTGGTTCTCATCGAGCAAACCCGGATATTTCCGTTCGACGCGGGATACGAACCAGTTCATCAGCAGCATCGTGACTCCGATATCATCGATCGGCAGGAAAGGCATGAAATCCGGCAGTACCCAATACAGCGCAACCGGAACCAGGAATAACAGCTTGTCCCCTAAAGCAACCCGGGAAGAGGCCAAGTACCCGAATATCCGCTGGAATACGTGCGACCAGCGCCGAAGCGACCATAATCTTCTCCACTTCATGGTGCATACCTCCATTCCAATTGCATGAATATATATTACCCAATTCCTGAATCTCTAAGAAATCCCGGCCATTCCTATGCGGCCCGCAATCAATCATAGGGCGAAAAGAGGCCACTGCCTTGATCCATGACAAGCAGCGGCCGATTCTTCTATCTTTGTATACGTTTAGGAATGCTTCTCGTTTCATTATCAGGTTATTCCAAAGACATGAACGCCGATAGGATCGATCCCACCTCGACGCACAGGTCCTCGAAATCCTCGAGCGGCAGCGGATTAATCCCATAACCGATCTCCACCGTAAAGCCCGGTCTCCTGAAATGCTGAATGAACCAATCCTTGTAGCCCGCATCGCTCCCCTGAAGCTTCACCGGCCTGTAACCGCCCGCCTGACCCATTATTCTGGCCATGTTCTCGCTTTCCGGAGGTTCGTAGTCCCTGTAATTCCAATAAATTTCCCTGCCTTGGCTGTGAAGGGAAACGGCTCGTTCCGGAGAGATCGACAGGGTATGCTGATAGACGGTCTCGGCTTCCGGCTCGCTCAGCGGCTTAGCCCCCGCATAATCCTGCGGAGAAGGACGCGTTTTGCCCCTGCGAGCAACTTCCTCGTTCCAATGCGCCGGGAATTGGTCCCCCAAATCCACGCCGTTGATATTCGCCTTCCAGCGGCGAAAGTCCTCGCGACCGCCATTCCATTCCAGCAGACGTTCATAATAGGGATGAGAAGGTGTGATTCCTTCTTGTACGAGTTCTACTCCGTCCGGGTTTGCCATCGGGACAACCCACAGCGTATAGTCCTGGTACCAGGCCGTCGGTTCCTGATGATAAACCGTTGAATCTTGGACCAACGCCCTGCCGTACTCCTCCATGAATCGCATCAGACAAGGAGTGGTGATCCATTCATTGGCATGCAGCGCCGCATTCATGTGAAGATTCTTCGGGCCTTTGCCGATTTTGGCCGCATATATGGGTTTGCCGAGCACGCTCCGTCCGATGACGCTCCACTCGATGGCAGGGTAAAGCAGCTGCATCTCTTGGATATCGCGCTCCAGATCCCCCGGCCCATATTCGCCGGTTAACCGTATCAAATGCTTATGCGTTGGGCCCGGCAGAACGATCGTTTTTCCCTGGGGCAGCTGATTAGCCGATAAACCGGGATTCAATTCTTCCAAGGCTTCCTTGCGAAACCGGAACGCACTGGCAATACGATCAAACGTATCATGCTCCTGAATGACATACCGCCGGCGCAGCGATGCAGGAAGATAGAGCATTTGTCCCTGCTGGAGATACGGCTGCTGGGCGGCCCATGGATTTGCCGTAATCAGCTGTTCATACGCCAGACCATGTCTGGCAGCCACGCGTCTTAGTGTATCGCCTTTCTGTACGACATATTGCTGCATA
Source organism: Paenibacillus sp. CR_12 (assembly GCF_041953985.1). Lineage (NCBI taxonomy): Bacteria > Bacillati > Bacillota > Bacilli > Caryophanales > Paenibacillaceae > Paenibacillus > Paenibacillus sp. CR_12. The sequence continues at coordinate 1,718,007 of NZ_JAVFHO010000002.1, forward strand.
ATGGATTCCTTTCCGCGGCTAAGCCGCTTCAATTAGTGTCCAATGCATGTATATGAGCAGCCGCTTGTCCGACATGAATAATGCAGCTGATCGAAAACGGCGCCAAGCCCCTTCCTATCGTATGAAGGCGATCGTGAAACCAAAGAAAGGCAGGAAAGGGCCCCATCCCTTGTCCTGCCTGCCTCGCATTCTCGTATTCGCAATCATTCTAATAAGCTTTAAAGTATGAACCGTGAATTATAGCTTCGTAATCTGCCATACCACCGGCGTCCGCTTGATATGCTCACCAAGCCATTCGGTTGCAATGCTCTGAAAAATCTCCGGATCTCCTGTACAGAAAAATTGATGCACCGGCCCTTCCATGCTGCTCGCGAGTTGGCCTTTATCGTACAGAATCGTGCTGACTTCGCGTGCCGTTTCATCGGCGGAGCTGATCAGCTTCACATTCGGCCCCATGACGGTTTGAATCGTATTCATGAGAAACGGATAGTGGGTACAACCCAGGATCAGGCAATCAATGGAGGTATCCTTGATGCCTCGTAGCGATCGCTCCACCACCTGCAGGGAATCCTTGGACCGGAACAATCCGTGTTCGACGAGCGGTACCAATTCGGGGCAGGCTTGACTCTCTACCCCGATATATGGTGACAGCTGTTTCAGAGCCGCTGTATACGCTCCGCTGCCAATGGTTCCGACCGTACCGATCACGCCGACGTGTCCGGTCTTCGTTGCGCTTATGGCGGCTCGTGCCCCTGGATGAATGACACCGATGACCGGCACGGGCACTTTGGACGAAATATAATCAAGCGCCGCCGCCGTTGCCGTATTACAGGCGATAACGATCATTTTGGGATCATATTGAATTAAATAATCTACGATTTGCTCCGTAAATAAACGGACTTCTTCCGGTGTACGGGGTCCGTAGGGTGCGCGGGCTGTATCTCCGAAATAAATAATCTTCTCTCTCGGGAGCTGTCTCATCACTTCTTTGGCGACAGTCAGCCCGCCCACACCCGAGTCTAGTATTGCGATTGCTTGCTGCACGAACCCACCGCTTCCTTCTTGTCAAATTCATGGTTTACAGTGATACCATATGTCATTTCGGATCGAAATGTACCTTAAATCTTACCCCAATTCCCCCCTATCTTCAACAAGGGCGCCGTTGTGAAAAACCTTGGATACGATGTTCAAGCAATTGTAGGACTCTTGCTCCAGATGTGGAGCTTAGGTAGTTTATACTATAGTAAGCGCGCGTATAGAAAAGGAGAATCTCACGTGAATGACAGCATACATCGCACGGGCCTTTTTCAGGCTGCGGAGCAGTTTATCGGGCTCTGTTATGCAGAGTTAAACCGGACCGGGGAAGAAGTGCAGTCCCGGATCCGCGACATCCGCTCACAGATCGAGCGGACAGGTACATATGAACATACGATAGAGGAACTGACGCACGGGGCCAAAATGGCCTGGCGAAACAGCAACCGCTGTATCGGGAGACTGTTTTGGGATCGCCTGAAGGTCATTGATGCCAGACACTTAACGAAGACCTCCGACATCTTTTCGGCGCTTCTCCACCATATCGAGAGTGCCACCAATGGCGGAAAGATCATACCTACGATTACCATTTTCAGAGCTGCGCGTCCCGGGGAAGCTCCCCTAATGATCAAAAACCATCAATTGATTCGGTATGCGGGTTACGAAACGCCGGACGGCACGATTGGCGACCCGGCTTCGATCGCCTTCACGAAGGAATGCATGGAGATGGGTTGGCAGGGTGACTTGACCGCCCATGATGTGCTGCCGCTGGTGGTGCAGCAGGGGAATGAGCCGCCCGAGTGGCTGCCGATACCGAAATCCTCCGTGCTGGAGGTCTGCCTGGAGCATCCTGATCTTCCGGAGCTTAAAGAGGAAGGGTTAAAATGGTACGGGGTGCCTCTCATCTCGGACATGCTGCTTGAGATCGGGGGCGTTACGTATACGGCCGCTCCGTTCAACGGATGGTATATGGGAACCGAAATCGGTGCCCGCAACCTCGCAGATGAGGCCCGTTACAACAAGCTTCCGCTCATCGCCAAGCTGATGGGACTGGAGACTTCAAGCGAAGCCACCTTGTGGAGGGATCGTGCCCTGGTCGAACTCAATGTGGCCGTGCTCTATTCCTACAAAAAGGCGGGCGTCAGCATCGTGGACCATCACTCGGCTGCAGCCCAGTTCGGTCTGTTCGAACGGCGTGAAGCGCAGGCCGGGCGCGAGCTTACCGGAGACTGGAGCTGGCTGATTCCTCCGGTTTCGCCGGCCACCACGCATATTTTTCATGCATCCTATCATAATGACATGCATTCGCCGAATTTCCATTATAGGAACAAGGGACAATAATCCCGCCTGACCATGCTAAACACCTAAACGCAGCAAAGCCGGGGCGTTTGGCGCCGCCCCGGCTTTTCATGTATTTTGGCGTGATCCTTATTCCCGTAATCGATGTGCTGAAGACTGATGATCCTGGTTTTAATCGTTGATCTTCTCTTCCGAAACAGAGGGCACATACGCCTCTTCTTCAAAATCCTCATCAAACGAGGACACCTGTGCGATTTCCTCTTCTGCCAGCCAGCTCTCCTGCCGGTTCCGCCAGGACTGAATGTCGGAGATGACATGCTCGGCACGATCCGTCATGATGCCGATCAGATTAACTCCCTGCTCTCCTACCTTCTCCGCTGCCTCCTGCACCTTAGCACCGATTCCGCGTGCGCCGTCAGCAATGTCATCCCGAAGCTCTTTGCCGGATTTCGGAGCCAGAAGAAGTGCGGTAATAGAACCTGCAACACTGCCGATCAATACTCCCCAGAGGAGTCCTTTGCTCTTCTCTTTCATATCCCATCTCTCCTTCTATTTGGCTTGCCCTTCGCCGGACTTGGAGGCATATTTGTTCCAGGAATGCCAGAGCGTCATCCCGGCATCCACCCAACGGAACATCTCCCCGATCTGCCGTTCATTATCGAGGCGAGCACGTTCCAGATGCTCAATGGCCGTTATGGAAGCTTTTTTCCCAACAGCATGAACCGCATCGGCCGTCTTGGCTAAGGCTGTCGCTGCACTGGACATGGAAGCGGCAAAAGCTTCGCCGGCTGCCAGCTGACGCTGTATCATCTCCAAAGAGACGGAAGCCTGCTCAAGCACTTGCGAAGCCTCCTGTGCCAATCGGGCGCTGTCTTCTTCAAGCCGGCCCAGCATGGTCTCAGCCCGCCGCATCAGCTTTCTAATCGACAGCATCATGACCACCGCGGCAACCGCGATCAGCACGATGCCGGCGGCAGCGGCCAGCGCACTCCATTCTGTCATCGGGAACTCCTCCTTTCGTCCGACCGGGCGAATGCCTAGTCGCTTGATGCATTATAAGCAGGTTGGGCTTGTCTTGACACAACATCGGCGATCTTTTTATTTCGGCCAGAGAACAACGAATATTCCCGCCCGCTCAAGGAACATGCCGGCAACGGTACGAATTCAACAAAAAACAGACCGTTCAGAGGATTCCCTGAAGGTCTGTTCTTCCATGAGTCATATAGATGAACGAGCCCATGCGGGCATGGGAGAAATCATTCAAGCTAAGCTAAGCAGCCATCAGTACAGTTCGTTCTTTAAATATTCGCGAACGTTTCCCGCAAACTGCTCCAGCACATCGGGAAGTACGGGCGTTAAAGAATGCAACGCCTGCCGGTCCCAATCATAGTAGTCCTGTACGAGCGGCTTACGTAAACGAACCAGCTCCATCAGAACCTTATGAACCTCTTGCGGAAACACCTTTTCCTCATGATTGATATCCATGATATCTTCGTAACTGCTGGCATCCCGCATAATAAATCCGTCGATCAGGTAGCTGCCCACATCCGTGACGACCTCGATCGCCAGATGAAGCGCACGCTCCTGAACCAGGCCCAGCACCAGGCCTCCGTCCCAAGATTGCGCCGCGGCCCGCAAACCTTCCGCAATGTCCGGAATTGCGTTCAGCCGCCGTTCAATTTGCTCTTGATTCACATAATACACCGCAAATCTCCTCCAGCCTGTTGTTGTAAGTCTATCTACGCCTACACTTCAAAATCAACGCTAAGCGTATGATCTTTCACCGTATTGATGTATTGGATCACTTCCTGGTGTACGGGGTGAACGGCATAAGCCTGCAAAGCTTCAAGATTGTCCACTTCAACGATCAAAGCCAAATCATAAGAGCGCTCGGAGCGGATCACATCGGCACCCGCTTCAAGGGATCTCAGCATCGGAATTTTCCCGTCCATGTCACGCAGCACCTGCACGGTTTTCTCAATATTCTCTGCGGTTGGATCCTTCAATTTAAAAAAAACAATATGTTTAATCATCGTCCGTTCCTCCATCTCTAGCATATATGTAAAACTAAAACTCTCGTATCTATCATACCCCGTTCGACCGGAAAAAGAAATCGCTCCCACGTACATGAGGAACATACAAGGCTCTCCAGTTATAACCAAACAGGAGCATCGACTGGACGGCGCCAGAACGTGCTCCTGAATGAACATCCTATTAAAAAAGCCGGTCATTTGGATTTATGCGCTAAATATGGTTCAGCATGTTCCGGGCAATCCAGACCCCGGCGGCTCCTGCCTGAGCAAGCCCTCGGGTAATTCCGGCGCCATCCCCGCCGCAATACAGCCCCTTGATCTCCGTCTCGAAGGAATCCGACAGCTTCGGCCTTGCGGAGTAAAACTTGGCCTCGACGCCATAGAACAACGTGTGCTCCGACGCGATCCCCGGCGTGACTTGATCAAGCGCTTCAACCATCTCGATCAGACTTTTCATCGTGTTGTAAGGCAGCACCAAGCCAAGATCGCCTGGAACGGCTTCCTTCAGCGTCGGCTCAAGAAACCCTTCGCGGATTCTGCCCTCGGTGGATCTCCGGCCGCGAAGCACGTCGCCGAATTTCTGCACGATGACCCCGCCGCTGGACAGATCATTCGCCCGCTTGCATATTTCGCGCGCGTATTCGTTAGGCTTATCAAACGGCTCCGTAAACTTATGGGATACCAGCAGCGCAAAGTTCGTATTGGCCGAGCCCAACGCCGGATCCTTGTAGGAATGGCCGTTGGCGGCCATGACGCCGCTGTGGTTTTCCACCACGACATGGCCGGAAGGATTACTGCAGAATGTCCGCACGCGGGTCCCGACCGAAGTGTTGAAGATGAATTTGCCTTCATACAAATGCTCGTTGATTTCACGCATGACCACATCCGAGGTTTCGACGCGCACGCCGACATCCACTTGGTTATTATGCATTTTCAATCTGCGTTTTTTAAGAATGCCGGTCAACCAGGCAGACCCGTCGCGGCCGGGGGCAACCATCACCAGATTCGCCTCATGGACCTCTCCGCCCTTCATCGCGATGCCGGTGACGCGGTGGGTGCCGTCCTCCTTGACGGTGACGATGTCCTCGACCTCCGCCCGGAATGCCATATCAATCCTTGTCTTTAAATATTCATAAATCGACTTCAGGATTTCCAAATTCTGCTCGGTTCCAAGATGCCTTACCTGTGCGCGAAGCAGCTTAAGGCCTGCTGCGTATCCTCGCTGTTCAATATCGCGGATCGCATGGGTCGTCGGATCTGTAATGGCAGGCGTCGCCCCATGCTCCAGGTTGATGGCGTCCACATATTGAATGAGCTCCATGACTTTGGATCCGGGCAAATAATCGGTCATCCAGCCGCCAAACTCTGTAGTTATGTTGAATTTGCCGTCACTGTATGCCCCGGCTCCACCAAATCCGGCCGTAATCGAGCAGGCCGGCAGGCAACCGGCGAATTCCTTCCGGCCTACCGCCGGAGGACACAGCTTAATCTTCTCCTCCAGAATCGGACAGCTTCTCCGGTAAATATCATGTCCCTTGTCAACCAGCAGCACCCTGCTGCCCGGTGATTTCAATGTCAGCTCATAACATGCAAAAATTCCCGCAGGACCGGCACCAACAACGATAACATCATATTTGCTCATCATATCCCCCTGTGTGTTTGACTGTCGTTTGCGCACACCGATTTCAGGCACAAAAAAATCCTGCTCCGAATAGGTATGCTTGCGCACCCTATTCGTAGTCAGGAATTTAAGGTCCCTTGTAGAAACCCCTGAACCTTATTTTCAGGGATATACGAATAAGCCTATTTTTCTCTTCAACAACCATAGTTAATATAAAACGGAATTACGAATGAGTCAATACGAATATTTGAAATTGTTCGTCTTTTGCGATAAATTTCGATTTATACAGGGGAATGATCGTTAATTTTTATATAAATACGAACAATGTTCCAACAAGACCAAATACACATTGTAGGTCTATCGAACCACCGCACCGGCTCCATAAATCATGTAACAACGAAATGGAAACAAATGTTTAGTGATTGGCTATTGAAAAGCTAGTGTCGAATATTGTAGTATTGTGTTAAAAAAAATCGGAGGAATTATGCCTACACAACTGCAGCAAGAAAAACACTCCATTGAGGCGTGGTCCCTGATCAACCGTAAATATTTGGGGAAAGGCGTGCGAGTCAAGCGCTTTCGTCGGCCGACCCGCTGCCAAATTCGTAACCGCGTCCTGCTAGCCGTACTTATGGCCAACGATATCAAATTGTCGCAATTGGCCGAGGAACTGGGAGTATCCTCCCGTAGCGTCAGCGCCTGGGTATATGAGGGACGCGTTCCCGGAAAAAACAACCTGGAGAAAGCCTGCGACTACTTGGGTTATCCCCGCCACATTCTCTTCAGAGAAGAATTGCTGGACAAGTCGCCCTTGATCTGTCAGCCAGCGCCTTCCCGATTCATGAAACGCACCCTGACACGCTCTCCGGTCAGCAATCGGATTCTGACAGGCCTGTGCATGGTTCATGATTTGTCGGTGAGCGATGTCAGCCGCTGGATCGGCGTGCATCCCGGCACGTTCCGCAAATGGCTGCACCAAGGCACCGTACCTTCAGCAGCATTTCAGGAGAAAGCGGAACAGTTCTTTCGAATCCCTAAGTCTGTGTTATTCGCAGATTGCGCACTGAAGCAAGAGTCCCGATAAAACTAGCCGTTAAACCAGTAACCATACTTATGATCTGACACAAATGCTCTGCTTGCCGGACTCCATTCGGCCAAGCCGGGCTTATTTTGTGTCATGGCATAGTTTGAGGTTTTCAGGGAATACAAGTAACATCGGGCGTACGAAAGCATCCAGGAATGAGGTGACTGACCAATGAAGCTGCGTCAGAAGGAAATTGGCGCTTCACTGGGATTGCTGGCTGGAACGACCATGGGAAGCGGCATCGGATTCCTGCTCGGATGGCACTCCTACAATCTGATGGTCCTGGTATCCCTCTTCGGTTTTTTCGGTATTGCAGCCGGTCTTTGGGCAGGCTCCCGAAGAATATTCAAAGAGCTCCCTTAAAAACCATGTGAGGCTCGTCGTTCTGCCTGATTCTTGCTGAACGTTCAGGCATAAGCTCAAAAAAAGCAGGCCGGTAATTTTCCGGTCTGCTTTGTTATGATTAGTTATGGGTCTTCGTCTCGTTTATAACGTACCATTTCCCAGGCTTAACGCCATCGTTTTTGAAATGTTGAACGACTCCGTCAATGGCGGCTCTTTGGTCATGGCCTCGGGTGGTCGTATCCGGCATATCCTGAATGCTCCAGGTCTTGCCTCCGTCCTCGGTTTTGGCTTGACCGCTGAATCCCGTTTCGGGCGAGATAAAATGGAGAAAGCCGGCATTCGGCGTGCTTCCTATCCGGTTCCATGTTTCTCCGCCATCCGTTGTACGGTACAGATCGTTATTCTCCATCACGGTCCAGGCCTGCATTCCGTTCAGCGCAAAGATTTGGCGTACTGTGCCCTTCAGTTGAGCTTGAACCTCCCATTCGGTGCCTCCGTCATCACTAAAAGCAATCCAGCCTTCTCCGCCGATCCAGCCTGAGTTATGATTAACGAGCCGGACTGCCGTCACATCCGATAAATCCACATCGGGTTCTGCCGCTGGATCTTCTTGCGTGTCTGCTGCGGAACCGTTTCCTGCGCTGCCATCCGTATGGCCTGAGGTTTCATCCGTGCCGGAAGGCGGCGTTGTCTCAGGAATATCTCCCTTGTGGGAATTTCCCAATGCCTCAGTCGGCAAAGACCCGGCCCCATTCCCTTTATCCGATGGCTGACATCCGACAGCTACGCTGACTGCGATCAACATCATCAGCATAAAGCCCATCCTGTTTCGAGGTTTTATCATGCGATCACACCCCTTATGTTCTAAATACCAAAACGGCTATTTACGCTATTCGTCCCATTCCATCACCCTCATACGGAACGGTCGCTCTTATTCAGTATAACGCGATTTCCACATGAAGAGGAACGAAAAAAGCTGTTTTTCAAGTCGAATTCCACTTGAAAAACAGCTTTGCTTCATAGATGCGGTCGAGAGGACTCGAACCTCCACGGGGGTAAGCCCACACGGACCTGAACCGTGCGCGTCTGCCAATTCCGCCACGACCGCATATTATGTAAGTCGTGATCGTGTTGATCACCGTAATTAAGAGTATATTACGCCCCAAGCTAAAAAGCAAGCATTTTTTCAAAAAAAATGTCGAAACCATCATTTCATCATGGTTTCGACTAATCAGGCCAGTCTCAGATCGTCCATTGATCATGTATGATGCCGGACAATACCCAACGATCCTCATACCGCTCAAACACTAGCCGCAGGCTTTCCCAGTCCATGCCCGCATAATCAGGATCAACTCCATCATAATAATACTCCACGATGCCGGCCTCACTGTACTGGCTGCTGGCATTGTTCACCGTATTTCCTTCGCTCTTCGATTTGTTATATCCGATCCACGGCGCCTTCGCAAAGTCCAGCGAATAAATGAATTTCTTGTAATAGCCATCAAGAGTCATCGAAATCGGTTCTCCGCTGCCGTCAAACTCACCCCATCGGTAAACGGCGTCGTTGTTCAATCCCTGCCGCAGCTGCTGCTTGCTGAGCGTTACGTCCTTCTGCCGGTCGACGTAAGCATACGGAGAAAAGGTGATTCCGTCTGGATGAGCGAGTTCGGCCAGCTTCTCAAAATCCTTGTTTTTCAAAAATGCGATCGCTTCAGCACTGATTTTGGACAGGGCGGCTTCTGCTTCTTTCGGCGTGAGCAGCGGATAAATCATAGCTTCTTTAGCCTTGTTATCCCAGGATACCTTGCCTCCAAGCCCTTCAGCCGAGAAACGGAGCGGGATGTAAACCCGTCCCTCCCTGAGAAGAGGCGGAGCATCCAGGGTCACGACCTTGCCGTCCTTCACGGCACGGGTATGCCCAACGGTATAACTCGTCGTATGTTTGCCATTGCTCACGATCGCCGACCGATCGGCTTGATTCCAACGCACCTCGGCACCCATAGCTTCCGAAATGCCGCGGAATGGCACCATCACCCTCCCTTGATGAATAAAAGCAGGCGAATCCAGCAGCAATTTGCCGCCATTCACCCTAATTTCAATAGGTTTGTCTGAAGATGTGCCCGAAGCCCAAACTTCTTCTCCTCCAAACAGGAAACCGGCGATCCCTATCGCTGCCGCCATCATAACGGCCAGCAGCTTTTTCACTCCTTGACGTTTCTTCATCACAAACTATCCCCTCCTTCTGCTCAGTTCACTATCTCTTTTTCCATTTCCATTATAAAATGTCTATAACCCATAGACCCATCCATAAAGCAATTGCCGATTACTCCGTGCAGCCACTGGATATGCACTCCCCTCACGCCCCAGGTTCGCTATGCCTAACCCCCCATTTATATTTACTCAACATACCTTTTATACAGTCAAGGATCAGGAAAGAGGAATTGAGTCGCTGAGGAAGAACTTGTCTAAGCATGAGATTATATTTCTACCGGGGGGATTCTTATTGAAACGATATCTGCTGCCATTATTCATCCTGATCATGAGTCTGCTTTACATTTTCTTCATTCCTTCCGAGCCCATGCTCGTCAAACTGCTGTTCAAGCTCATCCCCATGTGGCTCATCATCCTGTTTGCATATCGGCAATTCCCGCCCCGTGCCACGAAAGTTCACTATCTTCTGTTATCGGGACTGTTCTTCTGCATGATCGGTGACGGTACGCTGATCTGGTTTGTCGTCGGCCTTACCTTTTTTCTGATCGGTCACCTGTTCTATACGGCCGGCTTTCTGGGACAATGGCGATATTCGCTTCCCCGCCTCCTCAGCATCGTTCCGATTGCGGCCTATTCCGTCTGGATGGGCATTCAATTGGTGACCTCTCTCAACTCAAATGGGGAGCAGGCTTTGATATTTCCCGTCATCGCTTATATTGCGGTCATTTCGACCATGCTCTGGACCTCCGTCATGACCGGAAACCGGTTAGCCATGCTTGGAAGTCTGCTCTTTGTCATCTCGGACTCGATCCTGTCCTGGAACATGTTTGTTTCCGATATCCTTTATTCGAACGTATGGATCATGACCACGTATTATGCAGCCCAGTTTCTGATAGCCAGAAGCATCTCGGCTTTTAACTGGACGAAAGCGCGGAGCAGGGGCGACTCGTCACTCAATGCTTCCGCCATCCATTAGAAAACCAAAAAAAGCCGAGTCCGGGTTCCCCCCCGGGCTCAGCTTTTACAGGTCATTTCACCGCTTCATGTTCCATGATATGTCGGTCCATAACTCCCCTATCAAGCAACGAAGCAACGCCGAGTCCTCAATCACGCCAGTTCATGCGAACCTGCTTAATCCCCTCTACCTGCCACAACTGCTCGAACAATCCGTTAATTCCCTTGCTGTTGAACGAGTATACCCGGAATTCCATTGTGACCTTGGTCGAATCGTCTTCCGTCGTGTCATTGTTCACGATCATGCCTTCCACCGTCATATTGGCCTTTTGCAGCAATTCCGTAATCGTGCTCACATGTACCGGACGGTCACCCGCCTCGATGATAATCTTTAAGCTGCCGGACTTTTTGATAAAGAGAAACCTCGATTCCAATTTATTCAGCACCAGCGTGCTGACCAGAACGATCGCTGTCGTGATGATCGCAGGCCAGTAAAAACCGGAGCCCACGCTTAAACCGATAGCCGCTGCCACCCATAAAGTGGCGGCCGTGGTCAGACCTGAAATGATATGATTGGAACGCCGCAATATGGCTCCGGCACCAAGAAAACCGATACCGCTTACAACTTGTGCCGCCAGCCGGGCAGGATCAAACCTCGCATTGGGATGATTGATCAGTGCAGAATCAAACCCGTAGATGGAAGTCAGCATAATCAGCGTCGATCCGACGGCCACCAAGAGATGGGTTTTTAACCCGGCCTGCTTATTCCGGCGTTCCCGCTCCCAACCGATCAAACCGCCGAGCAATGCAGCGAACAGCAGCCGCATCAGCATGGTCTCCGTATCCAGTTGAAACACATCCATTCCTAATCTCCACCCATCTTCATCATGTAAGGCGGCTCTTCGTTATGCCATATGTTCATCCTGCCAGCGCCATAACTCTTTGCTGGAGGTGGATATGCCGATTACACCGCTCTTTAGAGCCGTATCAAAATCCTCCAAATCGATCATGAGCCCCCCAGCAATGACAGGCACGTCCACCTCTGCGCGAATACGTTCCATAATCCGCTGGCACACCATGCCCGGGAGCACTTCAATGGCATCGGGATTGGAGGCCTTAATCATCTTGATCCCGTTGTCCAGGGAGACGGAGTCAAATACGAACAGACGCTGAACCGTTAACAAGCCCAGCTTCTTTGCTTCCACAATCGCCGTGTTTTTTGTCGTGACAATCCCGTCGATGCCAACCTTCTCAGCCAAGTACTTAACTCCCGTCTTATCTTTGCCGATCCCTTCAATCAGATCAAAATGCACAAACGAAAGCTTGCCTGCCTCGCGAATCTCCTCGACGATCGATTCAATGATAAAAATATCGGTCTTGAGAATAAATACGATGTTCGATTCGGTCGCTAACACGGCAGGAAGTTCATCCGCATTCATTAATGAAGTAATAATGGGTTTACGCTTCAAGCAATACGAAATTCGTTGTGCACCTTCAACACTGGTTTTCATGTCTTCACCTCGTTGCCGCCGCAACCTCTCCAATTCTCCCGTTGCCCCGGCATATTTTTGTAGATACTCGTCATTGCGCTTCGTTTGCCTGCTGCAAGGCAGTACCGCTGAGATAAATATCGTGAACCGAATTCAGCACATAGGTGGGCTTCACGCTGCTGTCCATCAGATCCTCCTTGGTCGACACCCCGGTCAGCACCAAAGCCGTGCTCATTCCCGCCTGATTGCCCATCTTGATATCCGTCTCCAGCCGATCCCCCGACATCAGGCAATCCTCGGCCTTCACTCCCAAAATATCAAGAGCCGTCAATGCCGTCAAGACGGAGGGTTTGCCCATGACCGTCGTAATGGTAATGCCGGCAGTGCCTTCGATGGCACCAATCATGCCGCCGCAATCCGGAACATCGCCGCCAGGCATCGGACATGTTCGATCCGGGTGGGTAGCAATAACCTCAGCGCCCCCCTTGATCGCCTGATAAGCAAAATCCAGATGACGATAGTGAAAATCCCGATCCCACGATACGACCACGACGTCGGTTTCCTCCGGGGATGAGGCGAATCGTATCCCATTGTCCAGCAGCTCATCCTTCAATATATCCTCGCCAATGACGTACACTTTTGCGTCCGGATGATGCTTCTGAAGATAATGAATCGTAACAAGCGCGGGATTCAGAATATGATTCAATTCAACCTGAATGCCAAGCTTCGCTAATTTCTTCAAATAATTCTCCCTAGAGTCTATCGTTTTGTTGGTCAAAAACAACAGCCTCTTATCCAATCCCTGCAAGTAATGAATGGTCTCCACCGCACCGTCGATGGCCTCGGCCCCAAGATAAATCGTACCGTCCAAATCAAAAATATACCCTGCAAAATGATCCATACTTCGTTCTCCTCTGCATGTTCAATCTGTAATTTCGCCTGCAAACGTCATGGGACAGGTCCGGTCAAATATCCCTGTTATATCTCCAGCCCTTGTCCGTAAGGTATACATATGACAGCGCCATGTCCTTTAGTCCCTGGACCGGCGGTCCCTTGCGGATACAAAAAAATGAGAAGCGCTTTGCATGGAAGAAACCTTCATTCATGACAAATGAAAGATTCTCGTTATGCAAAGGGCTTCTCATCATCTCTGCCCGCTCTATAACTTTATATGGTTATACTACATCCACATTTTACATTTGACAAGATCATCATGATGATAAACCTTATCGGTTCATCGCCGACACGGCCGATGGATGCCCGGCTTCTTCTTTGGAGACCGCATCATTGACGTGTTCCCGATCCGTCGGAGCTGCAGTCAGCTCCATTCTGTTACCTTCCGCTACTCCCCATGCCGCCTGCAACTGGTCCTGCAGCAGCTCCCATTGCCTGTCGACTTCCTCAGAATCCCACTCTAAGTATTCTCCCATCAAGCTCATGACCGAAGCAATGACTCGCTCGGTTTTGGGCCGGTCGAATAACATCCAGCCTGTTCTTCTTAACAGAAAATCCACGGCACTCATCGTCATTTCGCATTCGATGGAATACTCGATTTCGGCACGCAGCAATCTAAATCCGACAGCTTCTGTTTTGTCGGAAGCAGCCTTGATCCGTTTAAACAGTTCAATGGTACCGGTACCGTACCTGGTCATAAGGCTCCTCACGTCATCGTGCCTGATGCCGAGGGATTCGCCCTGTTTAATAAGCTTCTCCTGAGCTTCCGCATAGGTGAGTCCGTTCAAGCCTCCTCCGTTTATCGGAACCCGATCCGTCGTACAAGGAGGATAGATAGTGCCATCAGCGTCCTGAAGCTGTCTGGCAGCAAGGTTAACGACCTTTTCGGCCATTCTCCGGAATCCGGTCAGCTTTCCGCCTGCAATCGTGATCAAACCGGAATCGGATATAAACAACTCATCTTTTCGTGATATTTCCGAAGGACCTTTTCCTTCCTCGCGAACGAGCGGCCGCAGTCCCGCCCAACCGGATTCGATATCGCTTGGCTTCAGCCCTGCTTCCGGAAACGCATGATTGACCGCATCGATGAGATAGCGCCGGTCTTCCTCGGTAATGCCGGGCGTCTCAATCGACCCTTTATAGACGGTATCAGTCGTTCCGATATACGTCTTGCCCTCCCGCGGAATGGCAAAAATCATACGCCCGCCCGGCACATCAAAATAAGCGGCCTGCCGTACGGGAAGCTTGGCATGATCCACCACCAGGTGAACGCCCTTTGTTAAGAGCAGCTGATTGCCCTTGAGCGAATGATCCTTCAGCCTGACCTGATCCACCCATGGACCAGCGGCGTTTATGATTTTTTTGGCGTATATCGCATAGGTCTCCCCGCTCAATTTGTCTTCCACCTGTGCTCCTGCTACTTTTCCTCCTCGATAAATGAATTCACGAACCTTGGCGTAATTCGCGATGTGCGCTCCCTTAGCCCTTGCAGACTTTACCACTTCGACCGTCAAACGAGCATCATCGGTGCGGTATTCGTAATAATAACCGGAACCTTTCAATCCCTCCTTCCGAAAGAGCGGTTCAAGGGCCAGGGTGCTCTCCCTCCGAAACATCTTCCGCCGTTCGCTGCGTTTGACACCCGCCAGCCAGTCATACAGATACAACCCGACGCAGCTGGCAAAATAACCATAGGTGCCTTTTTTATAAATAGGGAGCAGCATGGGGATCGGCTCCACCAGGTGCGGAGCGCTGCGGTGAAGCAGCGCCCGTTCGGAGCCCACCTCCCGTACCAGGCCGATTTCCCCTTGCTTCAAATACCGGAGTCCCCCGTGGATCAGCTTCGTTGATCTGCCGCTCGTTCCCGAAGCAAAATCATTCATCTCCACCAAGCCCACGCTCATCCCTCTGCAGCTGGCGTCCCAAGCAATGCCCGCCCCCGTGATACCGCCGCCAATCACCAGCACATCCAGCTTTTTTGCCGACATGTCCTGTAAATAACGGGTCCGCATCTTGGCGGATAAGCTTGTGTCCACCTGACATTCTCCTCTCTCAACATATAATAAGAAAAACATCTATCGACGTACCTTCACAGAAGACAGACCGCATTTAGTGGACGTTTTTCTTGCGATTATCGAATGGGTTCAGCTTCGCTGAAAACTTTTACATTCATAATCTAAAAAAAAGAACCGCTTCTGCTCGGAATGCATACCAAATACGGTATGCATGTAAGCAAAAGGGTTCTCCGTCGTCTCCGCCGCTTTATGCAATCAATATGATTACTCATTATATGTCGCTTTTATATTTATGTCTATATGGAACCTGATAGAACCGCAAAACCCCGGGATCACTTTTTCCGTAAAGCCGATGGAGCCATCCGCTTATATTTCTTGAAGGTCCGGCTGAAATAATAAATATCGTTGAATCCGGTAGCAGCCGCGATTTCCGATACCGTAAGCGGGCTTTCGCGGAGCAGGTAATCCGCCCGGTTGAGCCTGGTTTCATTCACGTACTCCGTTACGGTTCGGCCGCTGATTTCCTTGAACAACCGGCTGAAATGAAAACGGCTGAGGCCGGCCATGCCGGATAACTGCTCCACCGACAGATCCTCCCGGTAATGCTCCTCGATATACTTGAATATCGGTGCAAACCGCTCGACGTTCTTCATCCGCTCGACGTATTCATCCTGCGTCAGAACCGTTGCGACATAACCTCGAAGCAGGAGCGTAAGCAATCGGTACAGCTCCGATTTGATAGCCAGCTCATAACCGAATTCCTGCCGTTCCAGCTCCTTGATAATGGATAGCATGGGCGCCAGCGCATCATCCCCGCTGATTCGGTTCTCGAAGATCAGCCGGTTCTGGGTGATCGGCGTGATGAATTTCATCTCGGGCGCATCCAGGGAATGGCTCTGCAGCAGCGAGAAATCTGCGATTAACGCATAATAAAACAAATGGTCCGACTGGCTGAGGCCATAATGCAGTTCATTTCGGTTAATGACGATCATATCGCCTTCCTTGGCGGTAAAGGTGGTCGAGCCGCATTCCAGCGTCGCTTCCCCCGAAACAAAATATAATATTTCAAGATGCTCATGCCAGTGATGATTAAATAATACCTGTCCCCGGCCATCAAACTCGCAACGATGAACCTTGATCGGAAACTGAGGATCCGGCATCGTCATCGGTTCTCGCAGTGTTTTGTCCAATGCTCTGATCTCCTTCCAGTAAGACAGCACAATTGTACAAACAAACAGCACGGTTTATCATGGTGTCTTCCTCTAAAAGCATTATAATACGAAAGTGTAATGCAGTAAATTCAGAGGAGTGAACTCATGAAATCTATTAATGTTGGCGTCATTGGCACTGGATCAATCTCTGCTATGCATTTGCAATCCTATCAAAAACATGCGAACGCGAATTTGCTCGCCGTGTGCGATTTAAACGAAGAAAGAGCACAGCGCGCAGCTGAAAAATACGGCGCTACCAAAGTCTACACGGACTATAAAGAACTTCTGGCCGATCCGGAAATCGATGCGGTAAGCATCTGTACCTGGAACAATACGCATGCCGAAATCAGCATTGCGGCACTGAATGCCGGCAAACACGTTCTGGTTGAGAAACCGCTTTGCCGCACCGTTGAGGAAGCGCTTCAAGTACAGGAGGCCGTGAAATCCTCCGGCAAGATGCTCCAGGTCGGTTTCGTAAGACGCTATGACCCTAACGCTCAAATGCTCCGCGAGTTTGCAGACAAGGGTGAATTCGGGGAGATCTACTTCGCGAAGGCTTCCTCCATTCGCCGCCTCGGCAA
Source organism: Paenibacillus sp. CR_12 (assembly GCF_041953985.1). Lineage (NCBI taxonomy): Bacteria > Bacillati > Bacillota > Bacilli > Caryophanales > Paenibacillaceae > Paenibacillus > Paenibacillus sp. CR_12. Next base: position 1,734,837 of record NZ_JAVFHO010000002.1, read on the forward strand.
TCCGGGCGGCTGGTTCTCCGACATCGAACGTTCCGGCGGCGGACCGCTCATCGATATCGGCGTGCACGTCATCGATCTGTGCTGGTACATGATGGGCCGTCCGAAGCCGGTTGCCGTCAGTGCCAATACATACCGGAAGCTGGGCAATCGCTCAAACGTGCGCAACCTGTCCTTCTATAAAGCAGCTGATTATGATGCTGAGAAGAACACCGTCGAGGATATGGCGAATGCAATGATCCGTTTTGAAAACGGCGCCTCTTTGTTGGTGGACGTAAGCTTCACGCTGCACTCGAAGGAAAATCTGCAATCCGTTAAATTGTATGGAGACAAGGGCGGATTCGAGATCGACCCTGAGGTTTCCATCGTAACCGAGAAGCACGATACCATCATCAACATCCAGCCGCAAACCGACAACAAGGGATTCGACTTCGATGCTGCTTTCCAAAGCGAGGTCAATCACTTCATTTCCTGTATCGAGAATGGCACAACACCGCTCAGCCCGGTTGAAGACGGCGTTGAGATCATGAAGATTCTGTGCGGCATCTATGAATCCGCCGAGAAAGGGGCTGAAGTTCTCCTATGAAACTCGGAATAAGCTCGTACAGCCTGTACCAGGCCATGAACAAAGGCGAAATGACCATTACCGACGTCATCGACTACGTTGCGGAGATCGGCGGAGAGCATATCGAGATCGTTCCGCTCGGCTTTAACCTCAAGGAAACGCCGGAGCTGATCGATACGATCAAATCCCGTGCCGCCTCCAAAGGGCTTGAAATCTCCAACTACGCCATCGGCGCCAATTTTGCGGAATTGGATGACGCTGCTTATGAAGCGGAGATTGAACGAGTTAAAGGCGAAGTGGACATTGCGGCTGCGCTTGGCGTCAAGCTGATGCGCCATGACGTAGGCTCTTCCAAGGACTTGTCCATCACGCATTTCCTGGAGGAACTTCCGCGGCTGGCCAATGCATGCCGCATCATTGCCGATTACGCGGCAGAACGCGGCATTACCACCAGCGTGGAGAACCATGGTTACTTCATTCAGCATAGCGACCGCGTCAAAGCTCTGGTTCAGACCGTGAACCACCCTAATTTCAAAACAACCCTGGACATCGGAAACTTCCTCTGTGCAGACGAGGTATCCACCGTGGCTGTCGCGAACAACATCGGCCTCGCGTCCATGGTTCACTTCAAGGACTTCTACTATCGTCCGGCTAACCGCGCGCCCGGATCCGGCTGGTTTAACACCTCCAGCGGCAACTGGCTGCGTGGCGCGATTGTCGGCCAAGGCGATATCGATATGCCGGAAGTCGTTCGCATCGTGAAGGAATCCGGTTACGACGGCTATATCTCGATTGAATTCGAAGGGATGGAAGATTGCCGCACGGGTGCTAAATTTGGTTTGGAATATGTCCGTAAAGCCTGGAACGAAGCTTAAGGCAGAAGGCTTATGGATCACATAAGGATGATATAAGGGGGATATTAGGATGTCGAAGCCTATCATGCCTAACAAAATTGGCGTTATCGTTGACAGCTTTCGGGTTGGCGTAAGAGAAGGTCTTGTCAAAGCACGGGAGGTCGGGGCGGACGGCGTACAGATTTATGCCGTTCACGGCGAAATGGATCCAGCCAACCTCTCCGCTTCCGCTCGAAAAGAATTGAAGGATTATATCGATTCCCTGGGACTTGAAATTTCCGCCCTCGTCGGTGACCTTGGCGGACACGGCTTTCAGGATCCTGCCGAAAATGCGGCCAAAATCGAAAAATCCAAGCGGATCATGGAGCTCGGTTTGGAGCTTGGAACCAATATCATTACGACCCATATCGGTATCGTGCCGCAGGATCACAACGGCCGCGTATACGAAACGATGCATAAGGCCTGCGTAGAGCTCAGCACCTTCGCAAACTCGATGAACGCGTTTTTTGCCATCGAGACGGGGCCGGAGCCTTCGGCTCACTTGAAATCATTCCTGGACGGCCTGGGCTCCAACGGCGTATCCGTTAACTTTGACCCGGCCAACATGGTCATGGTCACCGGGGACGATCCAGTACAGGGCGTATACAACCTGAAGGATTATATCGTTCATACGCACGCGAAGGACGGAATCAAGCTGGCAGACTACATCGATCCTCGTGACGTATACGGCGATTTCGGATATGAAGCACCCGCGCTTGACCATGACAAAATTGCCGATATGGCGGAATCCGGCGAGAAGTTCCGTGAGGTTCCGCTTGGCGAAGGCGGCGTTAACTGGAATGCTTACCTGCAAGCCCTTAAAGATATCGGCTATACCGGGTATTTGACAATCGAACGCGAAGTGAAGACCAATCCGGAAGCGGACATCAAGCTTGCCGTGGACTTCTTGAAAACGTTCAGAGCATAAACCGACGCAAGCTTTGAGACCGTTCCAAGCAAACCGCAACGTTCGCTTGGAACGGACTTGATAAACACAAACAACAGGCCGATCAGGAAATTTCCTGATCGGCCTGTTCATTGTCGCACCATGATGTATGTTGGAACTTGAAACTTGTATACCTTAAGATACCGCTTGTTTCCCCGTCACGGTCTCCAAAGCCCCGTTCGCTCTCGCTGAACGGATCTCGGCTTCGATAATTTCCAGCGATCCTGCCGCGCTGTCTGGCGTACATACCGTTACCGGCTTTCCTTGCGCAACATGCTCGATGAAATACTGAAGCTCGCGGTAGTAGCCGGAATCTTCGGACAGTTCGGCTGTAAAGCCCGGTGCGTCTTCAGGATACACCTTCAATTCATTATTCTCGAACACCAGGGTAGACTCCTCGAAATTTACCCGGTATCCCATATGGAAGCCATGTTCGCCGTGCAGCGTCCAATCCGCATGGGCGTTAATCACTTTCCCGTCAGGGTAAGTGTAATGGGTGGATACGATATCGTACGAGCTTCCTTCAATGATCGTTTTGGCGAATGTGGACACCCGCTCCGGTTTGCCCATCAGCCAGTGGATCATGTCCGCGTCATGCACATGCATGTCCGTGATGCAGCCTCCGCTTTTCTCCCCTTCCAGGAACCAGCCCTTAGGAGGCTCCGATCCCCGGAAGAATTCGCCCGCAACGATGCTGCCGTAGCGGCCGTCCTCCACGCATTCTTTCAAATATTCATAAGCCGGCCAGAAACGCAGGCATTGTCCGATCATCAGCGTTTTGCCCGTGCGTTCCGCTGTTTTCACCATGCGCCAGGCTTCTTCCGAGCTGCCCGCAACGGGTTTCTCGCACAGGACGTGAATGCCGCGCTCCAGCAGCATGCAGGACATATCCGCATGCAAATACGTTGGCAGGCACACATCCACGATATCCAGATCTTCATGCTCGAGCATTTTGTCCACATGGTCGTAAAGACGATAGGGCTCCAGGTCGTAGACATCCCGCTCGGTCGCCATATTCCCGTTGGCTTTGCTGTCTTTAAGCTCATCGATGAGGAGATCGCAAATCGCCACCAGCTCGATGTCTGCGCCTTCTTGAGCCAAACGAAGATAATTGTCGAAATGCATGCGGCCCATGAAACCAAAACCCAATATTCCGATCTTAAGCATTCTCATTCCCTCCGTATCCCTTATGATTATGATTGTCCTTGATGCTGCCGCGCGTCCGGCTTACGCAAAGACGGCGTCCGTCCAAGAATCGCATCCATCGCATTGGATGTGTTAAATATGATCTGCTCCGAATAATGGGTGTAGGCCGGGATCATCTCTGCCGTGACATAGTTGTCGTAGCCGATCAGGCGCAGAGCTTCCACCACTGCGGGATAATTGACGTCTCCTGCCAGCAGGTCGACAAAACCGTGCAATCCGCCTGCCTGCCTGCGGTAATCCTTGAAATGGACTTTCTTGATCCGCTCGCCCAAAATCCGAATCCAATGCTCCGGATAACCGTTGTGCACGACGTTGCCTACATCAAAATATGAGCCGACATAGTCGGAACCGATCTCGTCAATGAAGGTCCGCAATTCCAGCGGGGACAACAGGAATTTGTTCCATACATTCTCGAGCGCGATCGAAACGCCGGCGCTTTCCGCGTACGGAACCAGCTTGCGAATGGATTCTTGAGCCCGCTCGTAAGCATATTCGTAATCGATGACTGCGGAACCGGGAACAAAATCGACGCCTACCGCCCCTGGTATCACAAGAATGGCATCCACACCGAATGCAGCCGCGAGCTCCAGCTGCTTTTTGCAAACGTCCATGGCCTTTTCACGGATGGCCGGGTCGTCGCTGGTCATCGGATAGTCCCAATACAAGCCTGTCGCCAATCCTGCAATATCGAGGTCTGCGTCCTTCAGCTGTGCCGTTATGTTCTGCACTTCCTTATCGCCTGCCTGGAGCCCGAGCTCACCCGTTTGGTTCAGCGACAATTCGATGCCGTCAAAGCCCGCTTCTTTTGCCAATCGGATACAGTCTGAGATGGAAGCCTCTCCCGGGAACGACCAGATATTAATCCCTTTTTTCATCGCAAATCCCTCCTAAAATTCATAGGTTGATGATGTTACAAATGTTTTCTGAAACGCATCATTTGACTTTTTCCGTCAAGTTGTAAATAAACCAATTGGATGTAATAATACTTATATAATAAATAAACATTCCAAGAAATGATTTAGAAAGAAAAGCGATTATTTGGACAATTCCGTTCTATTCTCTTAATAACATTTGGGAGTGAATCTACGATGGCCGATATGGACCCCGATTATCCGGTAAAACGCGAAGCGCCTTTCCGCGAATGGTCGCCCAGCATTCATTATGCACAGTTTCAACGCATGGCGACGGGAGCTCTCCCGCAGCGCAGGTTATATGATTTCGAACTGCTCTATGTATGCCATGGGGAAGCCGTTACCACGATGTACGGGAACCGGCATGTCGTCGAAGCAGGCCAGCTGATCTTTCTGCCGTCCGGCGTTTACCACCAAAATGAGGTGGTTTCCCATCCCGACGCGCGTTTTCTGGGTATCCATTTTGATTTTTTCGATGAGTTGGACATCCAGACGGAAGCCGATATGATCGTGAACGAAGCCGTGGTGGATAAGGATAAGTTCGCGCATGAAGCCGTGTCATCCGCCTTCCCTCCCCTTTCTTCCCGGATTATCTATACGCCTCCCCTGCCATGCGTACAGATGATGGAACGCATCGTAGAGGAATTTACCCTGCGTCCCGCCGGCTACGAGCTTGCCTGCAAGGGACTGATGCTGGATGTGCTGGTTCAACTGTTTCGGACGCACCCCTCCCGGGCATTGACGGAAACGTCGCCGCACGAGGCCAAGCTGATCGAGCTGATGGCTCAAATCGAAAAAGCTCCAGCCAAAGACTGGAGCAACAAAGTCATCGCGGAGCATTTGATGTTAAGCGCGGATCATACCGCCAAATTGTTTAAGCGCCTTGCCGGGATGCCGCCGAGCGAATTCGTGCAATCCGTTCGTCACCGGGAAGCCCGCCGGCTGCTTCGGGAATCCGACATCTCGATCGAGATGGTTGGCGAAGGCGTCGGATACCCGGACATTCATTATTTCAGCCGCATCTTCCGGAGGCTGGAGGGGATTACCGCTACCGATTACCGGAAGCTGTCAAGAATTCTGTAAGGCATGAAGACCTTCGGCACGTACATGCGTTTGAAGCCAGCGTTCCATTCGTTCGAGCGCTTCGCAGAGTCGAGCGGACGAAGCGGCATACGAGCAGCGAATGAAGCCTTCGCCCCCGGCACCGAATACATGGCCCGGCACAACGGCTACTTTGGCCTCCCGAAGCAATCGCTCCGCGAACTGCTGCGAGCCGAGGCCGGTTCCGGTTATGCTGGGGAATGCATAGAAGGCTCCCTGAGGATCGCGGCAGATCAGGCCGATATCGCTCAGTCCCTGCACAAACATTTGTCGGCGCTCATCGTAAGCCTGCCTCATCACGTCCCGATCCCCGAGCCCGTTCTTTAAACATTCGATGGCCGCAATCTGTCCCATGATGGGCGCGCAGAGCGCGGTATACTGATGGATCTTGACCATAGCGCCCACCAGCCCGGCATCGCCGCAGAGGTAGCCGACCCGCCAGCCCGTCATGGCGAAGGCTTTGGAGAATCCGCCGATGATGACGGTCCGCTCCCGCATCCCCGGCAGGGAAGCGACGCTCGTATGCGTGCCGCTATAAGTAAGCTCGGCATACATCTCGTCTGAAATCACCACCAAATTGTGCTCGACCGCAAGGCGCGCGATCGGAAGCCAATCCTCATGGGTCATGACGGCTCCTGTCGGATTGCTCGGAAAGTTAACAACGATCGCTTTCGTCCGGGGCGTGATCGCCTGCTGCAGGGCATCCGCCGTCAACTTGAAGCCATGCTCGGCGGATAGCTCCAGCTCGACGACGGTGCCGCCGTTCAATTGCACAAGAGGAGCATAGGCGACATATCCCGGTACGGGAATGATAATTTCATCGCCCGGCGAGATGAGCGCCCGCAGCGCAAGATCAATCGCTTCGCTGCCGCCGACCGTGACCAGGACCTCCCTCGACGGCTCGTATTGCAGCTGGAAGCCGGCATGCAGATAGTCTGCAATTCCTTCCCTCAGCTCCATCAGCCCTTCATTCGGCGTGTACATCGTGCGCCCGTGCTCCAGCGCCTGTTTGCATGCATCGATCGCACACTGGGGCGTCACGAAATCCGGTTCGCCCACGCCGAGCGAAATGACCTCGTCATCCGCTTCCGCAGCATTAAAAAATTGCCGGATGCCGGATGGCGGCATGACTTGCACCCTCGATGTTAGAAAGCTGCTCGTTGTCTTCATATCCTTCTACTCCTTGCCTTCGCTTTTTCGTTCCGATAATGAGGTTTCAATCAAGGCATCCAAAAGTCCGCTGAACGAATATCCCGCCGCTTCCGCGCTTCTTGGCAGCAGACTGGTCTTCGTTAAACCCGGAAGCGTGTTGACCTCCAAAATATAAGGAATCTTTCCCTTCAGGATGATATCGATCCGGGCATATACACTGCACTTCATCGCCTTATAGCATCGAAGCGCGGCTGTGCGCACCTGCTCCTGAAATTCTGCGGGAAGCTCGATCACCTGCTCATCCGCTTCGCCTTCTTCGTATTTGGATGCATAATCGAAAAACTCCGAGTTCGGCTTGATCGACACAATCGGAAGCATGTCGCCGTTCAGGACCGGGCAGGTGATTTCTTCTCCCTCGATCCATTGCTCGATCATGACGAAGCGGTCCCACCGCAGCGCCTCTTCGACGGCGGATGCAAGGTCAGCCGAGTCGCGCACGATCCGGGTACCGATGCTGGATCCGCCCGCATTCGGCTTCACCACAACGGGAAAACCGAGCCCCTCCACGTCGGCGGCCGCCAACTCTTCCATGCAGCTGACCATGATCCAGTCAGCCGTATGCAATCCTTCGTAACGCAGCAGCTTCTTGCTCAAATCTTTATCCATGCAGAGACTGCTGGCCAGAACGCCGCTGCCGGTATACGGAATCCCCAGCGTATCAAGGGTGCCCTGGACCGTTCCGTCTTCTCCGAACGTGCCGTGCAGGGCGAGCAGCGCAATATCGATGCCTTCGGTTTTGCTGATCAGCTCCCGTTTATCGTGAATCTCGATCGGATAAACCTCGTAGCGGCTTTTATCCAAATGAGCGATCATCTCTTTGCCGGTCATGAGCGAAACTTCCCTCTCGGATGATACGCCTCCCATGATGACGCCAACCTTCATGATGTAGACCTCCTAAATAAATTCTTCAAGCTGATTGCCTGTACAACACTCCGCATGTGGATGATTATTTTTCCGATCTCTGTTGCCCTCAGATTTCCACTGATCTGAATATTCGTTGTTGAAATCCGACGGCAAAGGAGAACGTTCCGCTTCTCCAAAATAATTCCGCCTTCTCCGTTGCAGCCCATGATTTCTCGGAGAAGTATTCTTTGTATGTTAATCGACACTCCGCATGCGGATGATTATTCCTCCGATCTCTGTTGCCCTCAGATTTCCACTGATTTTGAATTTTCGTTGTTGAAATCTGACGGCAAAGGAGAACGCTTCGCTTCTCCAAAATAATTCCGCCTTCTCCGTTGCAGCCCATGATTTCTCGGAGAAGTATTCTTTGTATGTTAATCGACACTCCGCATGCGGATTATTCCTCCGATCTCTGTTGCACCCCGATCACACCAGCTTCCTCGCCGCCTCGCCGATAATGCGAATCCCCTTCTCGATGTTCTCGTCGGAGACGCGGGAGAATCCAAGACGCATGGTGTGCTGGCCGCCGCCATCGGTATAGAAAATATCGCCCGGCGTAAACACCACGCCCTGGGCGGAACAAGCCTCCAGCAGCTCCCGCGTCCGGAAGTCCGGACCGAATTCAACGAACAGGTGAAGCCCGCCATCGCCGGACAGCCGTTCCATCGGAATCCACTCCTCGCAGCAGCGGATCGCAAGCTCATATTTTCGCTTGTACTCGGCCTTCGCTCTCTTTAAATACTTCTCGAAGTTGCCATTGTACAGATATTGAAAGAGCAAGGACTGATCCAGAGTCGACGTATGAATGCTGCGGGCCCGCTTCACGCTTTCCAGATAATGAATCAGGGTCTTGTCGGCCAGCACCCATCCGACTCGCAGGCCGGGAAACAGAATCTTGGAGAAGCTGCCCAGGTAAATCACGCTGTTGTTCTCCCCCCCTGCACATGCAACGAGAGGCGCGATGTGGGAGCCCGAATAACGCAGCTCCTCGTTGAAGCCGTCTTCGATCACGGGAATCTCATGCTCGTTCAGCAGCCGCAGCGCTTCCAGCCGCTTCTGGTGGGACATCACGATTCCGGTAGGATTATGATAGGAAGGCACAAGGTACGCCATGTCGTACGACCGCTCCGACAGCTCGCGTGCGAGCCCTGTCAGGCTGATGCCGTCTTGCTCCATCTCGACGCCGGTAATGGCGTACCCGTGCATTTTAAAATTTTTAATGGCGGTATGATGGGTGGGATTCTCGCAGAGAATGCGGCCATGCCCTTGGTTCAAGGCGGATAGCACCAGACTTAAGCCTTCCGTAAAACCGCTGGTGATCAGCATATCTTTGCCCTGAACATTCACCCCTTTGTTCTCCATGTAACGGAGAAGGTAATCAATAAGCGGTTTATAGCCTTTGGCGTAACCGTAATTTAGTAGGATATCGCCTTCAAGCGACATCCGGTCCAGGAATGCACGCTTGACATTGGGCAGGTCGAACAGCTTCTCGTCGGGAGCGATGCTTGTAAACGATATGGAGCCCTTGTCAGCACGGATCCCGTGCTTCATCAGATCGTTCGCTTCCGCAAGCCTGGCATACTCGTTCAGGCGAGGAGCCCAGTCCAGCCGCTTGCCTTCCGGCTGTGCGGATGCCCCGCTGATCGAAGGGGAAACAAAGTGTCCTTGCCCTTTAACCGCGTAGATATAGCCTTCATCCTCCAAATCGGAGTATGCGCTCAGCACTGTATTGCGGCCCACTCGAAACAGCGCGCTTAGCTCACGCGTGGAGGGAAGCTTCTGATCGGCTTGCAGCGCCCCGGTTGTCATCAAGCGCTTCATGTAATCCTTGACTTGAATATACGCCGGGCGGTCATTCGCCAACTTGAAATCCAAATACATCGTTCATTTCCCCCTTGCTCTTATGATGGCATAATTTCGGCGGCACCACTAGAACCACAGCAGGCCTCTTTCGCCACGGGCGTGGTTTGCCGATATCGTTGGCAGAATCCCGGCCATCTCATCCCTAGGATTGGACTGCCCTTTGCGCCGGTATACCTTGATGACATGCACGTTCTCTATATCATGGAACCATACGGGATCATGCACAAGCAAGAATGAAACATTCTTGGTACCCATCTGGCGAAAAAACAGATCGGAAAATCAAAAACTGCCCCACCTTCTCAAAGGAAGATGGGGCAGTATTACGCCGTATTCGTTCGGCCTATACGGCCCTGATTCGTCTAAATAAGCCGTACTCCCGGCCCGCTTACTTCACAGCCAAGCTTTCCCTGATCTTATCATTGATCCACTGCCGCTTCGACAGCAGCCATTCCGGATCCCTTGGGTACGTCTTGAAAGTGATCGGCTCTTCAAGCCCTTCTTCCAGCGCCTGCAGAACTGCCTCCCTGCCGATCTGGGTTTCCAGCAGTTGAAGCGCTCTCAAATCCTGAAGAGCTTCCTGGAATACCTTCAGCCGAATGGATTCGATCGGCCCTTCTTCACCGGGATATACCACAAAAGCATCTCCGGAAGGAAAACCGCAATCCGCATCCGTCACCTTGAACGGATCAATGGCGCGTTTCGAGTATTGCGAATTCCAAAAGTTATATCCCCAATGGAGAAATCCCTCAATGTTAAACTTATACAGCTGAATCCCGATGATCCGGTTTCTCGCCGAAGGCAGATTGAAGAATCGGTTGGACACTTCCTTGTATTGGGAACAGCAATAATAGGTCCACAGCGGGGTTACCTGCTGATCCAGGAAAGGCTCGATGTGGTTGCTGCCCGGAATCGGACGCTTCACCAGCCCCTGCTCATAGAACGAAATATCGGAGAGCGCGTCGATGATCGGGTAATCCGGCAGCAGCTCGTTCATCAACCGGCTTGCATGCCCGTAAGCCTCCAGATGGGACTCGGACGGCTCATCGGATACATGGAAATAACAGCGCTGCTCAAGTCCCCGGCTTTCGATCCAACCGGTCAAAGCATGAATGAATTGTCTGATGAAGGCATGATACGCTTCTCCAGTCGCATCCGTCTCCCAACCGAACAGCTTCTCCGGCTGTCCGTTCACGTTAGCCATAATCTTCGGCGCATGCCGGGCTCCCCACTGCGTGAAGAGGTGCGAGAATTCCAGATACTGAATGCCATTGGAATCGCACAGGTCAGCCCAGCGGTCGAGTTTGTCAAACCCAAACGCATATTTTCCATCTTCGCTCACATCGACATCGACCAGCTGTACCGTCGGCCGCTCTCCGCCCACTTCCGTATCCAGCGGAGGCGTAAACACCGGAGTCAGGATCATATTGATCCCATGCTGTGCCGCGGTCTGCATAAATTGATCGATCAACGTCCAGTGCCGCTCGCTAAAAATCCCCACCTCATAGTAGTTTGCCAGGCAATCGGCATGGAACCATTCCGTATGAATGAGCTTCTGCGCAGGTAAGGCTGCCGGAATCACTTCCAGCGTAAATACCTCTTCCCCAAGCGTATCTCCCGATTCCGCTTCAAAACGGATCCGGATTTCATATGTACCTCCCTGGATCGCTTCCTCAGGCTGTACCGTGATCCAGAGGCTTCTCCACTGGCCCGGGCATCCGGTTATAACAGGATCTGATGCCAGAGGCAGCAGCGGGTCCGGATATAGCCCGGGCGTAGCTCTTAAGATAAACTCGTCATGGTCATGATACGTAGGCAGCTCCGACGGAACCAGGCCTACGGAGCGGACGGTAACCCGTTCGCTTAACTCGGATTGCAGAATAACCCGGATGTTTTTCAACAAGCGATTGGAACGGTAGGCAACTTGAAACGAGAATGTCTCATTGCTAAACGCTGCCCCTGCGTCGTACGAGGCTGGGGACAGTTCTTCATCGGCGAATACTTTGGACAGAGAGCTTAACAGCCGGGTTTCAAACGTTATGGAATGACTCATGCAGATTGCATCCTCTCTACAATGGAATGAGGTACTTTCACGTACATCTTACACTAATCTGGATGGAACGGAAGGTAAATTTTGCGTTTTCGAAAAAAAGGAGCCACCGCTCTTTTGCGATGGCCGCCTTATTACTGCCAATCCTTAGGGGAGGCTGCAGATCTGCAGTCCTCCCATCAATCCCTCGAGCTCCGGTAAACTTCCATGCCGGACAGGCGCGGACACCATCTCGATTCCAAAATGGTAAGGCGGATATATTGACTGCGTACGGCGGGAAAGCGGCAGATGCGTTTGCGCCCGATTACCGTCCCGGATTGGATCGTGTGCCAGTTCCCGTTTTCCATATATTCAAGCTCGAAGCGCTCGATCCGCTGCCCGTACCGGTATTCGGCCAATACGATATGATCGAAATCGATCGCCCGCCCGAGGTCCAGCTCAATCACGGCGTATTCCGTACCCTCCTCGGGGCTCCAATACGTATCCTTGTTACCATCGACCATATTTCGAGCATCCGATCCGGCTTTCGTTTCGGAAGCCGTAATATCCGCGCCGGCTGCCAAATCGGTATCAAACGTTGTTCGGATGGCGTCCCCGAGTTCCTGCAGACGCCGCAGATCGTTCTCATGAACGAGTCCGCGGGTATCCGGCGGAATATTGAGCAGAAAGGTGGCATTGCCGCCAACCGAGCCGTAATAAATATGCAGCAATTCTTCCAGCGATCGAACCTTATCGTCTTCGGACGCATGGTAGAACCAGCCGGGACGGATCGAGGTATTCACTTCGGCCGGATACCATACCAGCTCCTTCTCGCCTTGAATGACGCTCCGGCTGCCGAGATCCTCTTCGCTGGATTCATAGCGGCGCGCGAACTCCCGGTCATCCGTTTGCTGCGACTTTTCCTGGATCGCTTCATTTTGGCGCAGCGACGCCGGAACGACGCTCCACTCCGACTCCCTGCAATGCCCCGCTTCATTCCCGCACCAGCGAATATCCGGCCCGCAAACCGAGATGGCGGCATTCGGCTGCAGTTCCCGAATCAGGGCGTAATACGCATCCCAATCGTATTCCTGGCGCTTGCCGTTCGGCCCTTCGCCGCAGGCTCCGTCAAACCAGACGCTGAAAATCTCGCCGTAGCCGGTCAGGAGCTCTCTTAGCTGATTCAGGAAAAATTGATTGTACCGCGTCGAATCCCCATACGACGGTTCATGCCGGTCCCATGGGGACAAGTAGATGCCGAATTTGATCCCCTTTCTCCTACAGGCATCGGCAACCTCCTTCACCGCATCCCCATGTCCGTTTCGCCAAGGGCTGCTCTTCACGGAATGCTCCGTATACTGACTCGGCCATAAACAGAAGCCGTCATGATGCTTGCAGGTCAGGATCAGGCCGCGCATCCCGGCGCTGACACAAGCGCTGACCCATTGATCCGCATCCAGCTGCGCCGGATTGAACAGCGCCGGGTCTTCCTTTCCCGTGCCCCATTCCATATCCGTGAACGTATTGATGGTAAAATGAAAGAAGGCGTAAAACTCCATCTCCTGTACGGCTAATTGACGTTCCGAGGGCTCGATGTTGGCAGCGTATTCAATGAAATTGTGCAAGCGATAAACCTCCCATACCTCATCCTTGATTGTCTAATGCTTTCTGATGAATCTCCAGATACTTATCCAGCTGAAGCCCCTTAAATCCGCTGACATAGGCATCCCAATCCTTCTCGATGTCTTTGCTGCCGGTTACGAACTGGGCCAGGTTCGATTTCACGTAATCCTGAATCGTCTTCTGAATCTGCGCGATAAAGGTTGCGTCTTTCGGATCGATGAACACATCGGTCGGGTACACTAACTCCGGTTTGGCAAAAGGCTCATATTTCTTGGCAGCCAGCCATAAACGATACTCGTAGGCTCCGTTGCCGAGCGGATCTTCAGGAGCAACAAAGGATTCGCGGAGGGAATTCACCATCAGCATCGTGCCGAGCTGCCACCAGGTTACGTCAAGGGATCCCTCGGGCACATCCCGCTTCAACGCTTCGTATGCGGCCGGCTCGCCGTTGTAATCAAGCGCACCGGACTCTGCCTTTCGCCATCCGTCTCCCTCGAACCCCCAGGAAGTCATCACGGTGCCTTCTTCGGAGAACAAGTAATCCGCCAGCTTGATCGCTGCGATCCGCTGCTCCTCCGTCGCTTTGTTCGTAATGACAAACGATCCGTCCCCTGCTCCGACGCTATAACCTGCTAGCTGTACGCCATTCGGTCCTTTCAGCGGGGGAACGACATCGTATTCCTTATGGCGGGGCTTGGCGTCGGTCGGCTCCAGCACGCTGCTGATCAGCGCATAACCGACGGTGCCGACCACATTCTCCGCTTTGTTGCCAAGCTGCTTGACGGCATCGCCGTTTTGCGTAAAGGCTCCTTTATCGATCAGTCCTTCGCTGTAAAGCTTACGCAGATATTTCAGCCCTTCCCTCCATTCGGGCTCAGCCGCCGACAAAATCACCTTGTCATCCTTCACGCTTAGATAAGTCGTGCCATTGTTGTATATAAAAGCATTCATCAAAAAGGCGTCAACTCCTCCTCCCCATACATCGAGCGAAGTGGTCATCGGAATTTCGTCAGCCTTTCCGTTGCCGTTCGGGTCCTGCTCCTTAAAGGCTTTCAGCACTTCATAGAACTCGTCGGTGGTCGTTGGCATTTCAAGCCCTAACTTCTCGAGCCAGGTCGTATTGATCCACATCCGCTGGCCATACGTGCAGTGCAGGCACTCGTTCACCTTCGGAAGCGCGTATATATTGCCGTCCGGGGCCGTCATGGCGGATTTCAAATAGGAAACTTCCTCCAATGCCTTCTTGATGTTCGGTGCATGCTGGTCGATTAAATCATTCAAAGGGATAAAGGCCCCCTGCATTCCGTACTTGATCTGATCCGCCTTGGATATGCCGGCATTCATAATAAGCGCCGGATAATCCCCGCTGGCCAGCATCAGCAGTTTCTTGTCGTTGAATACCGCGTCGGGCGTCGTATTCCATTTGAATGTAATCCCCAGCTTCTCTTCGATATGCTTGGAGAATGGATTGACATCGAGGCTCTCGATGCCGGCGGACTGAGGAGCGAATACCGATAGTTCAACGGGTGCCCCCGACTCCGGAGGGCTTGCCGGATTTCCAGTTCCTGTTTCGCTCGATTTGCCGCAAGCGGATAAAACCAGCACTGCCGCGAGAATCAGACTTAAACCTAATCCAGTGAACCTATTCAAATCAATTCCTCCCTAATATGGAATGTCTGCCCGTACTTCATAAACGAAACCTAATTTTGCATATACCCCCTATGTGTCCGATCATCGGAATTACCCATTCTATACTGCCGGCCTCACCTCCTTCACAATAAGCAGGAATCACCCTTTCAAGGACCCGATCATCACGCCTTTGACAAAATACTTCTGCACGAACGGGTAAATGACCAGTACCGGGGCGCTTGCCACCACGATCAGCGAATACTTCAGCAGATCCTTCAGCCCTTCGCGGACCAGCAGCTCATTCACGTTGGTCACCATCTCGGCGCTGACGGAATTCAGGATCAGAATATCCCTCAGGAAGATTTGCAGCGGAAACAGGCTGCTGTCCTTTAAATAAATCAGGGCGTTGAAATAGGAGTTCCAATGGCCGACGGCGTACATCAGCGCGAGCACGGCCAGGATCGGCTTGGATAACGGAAGGACGATTTTCAGAAAAAAGGTAATGTCGCTGCTGCCGTCCATTTCGGCCGCTTCGGCGAGCTCCTCCGGGATCGTGGTTTGAAAAAAGGTTCTGGCGATGATGACCTGAAACACGGCTAACGCACCCGGTATGATCATGGCCCAGCGCGTGTCGAGCATGCCGAGCGACTTCACGAGCAGATAGTTCGGAATGAGCCCGCCGTCAAAAAACATCGTGAACACCAGCAGCATCATGATGAGGTTGCGAACGTAAAACGTCTTTCGGGCTAACGGATATGCAAGCATCACCGTGAATGCGACGTTGACAAGCGTGCCGACAACGGCATAGAACAACGAGTTGCCAAACCCGATCAGAATATTGGAATTCTGGAATACCGCTTTGTAGCCGATCAGGGTCACGTCCACCGGCCACAGCCACACCTTGCCCGACGACACCGCGCCCGGGGAGCTGAAGGATGCGCTTACAATATGCAGCAACGGAAACAGGATGACAATCAGGACGACGGATAGAAACAAATACACGATACCAAGGAAAATCCGGTCTGCAGCGGACTCCCGTACGGTTGATCTGCTCATGCGATTCCTCCTACCATAGACTTGTGGATGAGACTTTTCTGGATACGTAATTGACGATGACCAAGAGAATGAAATTGATAACGGAATTGAACAGGCCGATGGCGGCGGAGAAGCTGAAGTTCGCTCCGAGCAGGCCGACCTTGTACACGTAGGTGGAGATGACCTCGGACGTGTTCTGATTCAGCGGGTTTTGCATGAGATAGATTTTCTCGAAGCCCAGGCTCATCAGATTGCCCAGATTCAATATGAGCAAAATGACGATGACCGGAAACAAGCTGGGAATATCGATATTGATGATTTTTTGAAACCGGGTCGCCCCGTCCACTCGGGCCGCCTCGTACAAATCGGGATTGACGCCCGCCAAGGCCGCAATATAGATGATGGCCCCGTAACCGGTGAACTGCCATACATCGGACCAGACATAGATCGATTTGAACAGCTCCGGCACGCCGAGAAAATCAACGGTTTCCAGTCCCAGCGCCCGGAACAGGTTGCTCATCAGCCCCGTGTTGGGCGAGAGGTTCACGATCAGAATCGAGACGATGACAACCGTTGAAATAAAGTACGGCGCGTAGGTCACCATCTGGACGGTTTTCTTGAATCGGCCGTTCCTGATCTCATTCAGGGCCAGCGCCAACAGAATGGGTGCAGGGAATCCGACCAGCAGGCCGTACAGGGAAATCTCGAGCGTGTTGCGGACATACTGCCAGAAGAACGGCGCGTCGAACAATTGCCGGAAATAATCGAACCCTACCCAGGGACTGCCGAAGATCCCCTGTACGACGTTGTATTCCTTGAATGCAATCAATACGCCGAACATCGGAACGTATTTGAAGAGGATGATGTAGACTAACGGGAAGAACACGAGCAGGTAGAATTGCCAGTGCTTCATCAGCTTCTTCCTCGTTCGGTTCATGGGCTTGTTCGATGGTAGATTCGTTGGTGCCTGTGCATCTGCAGGTACTGGGATTGCGCTGCTCATACGAGCCAATGGGGTCACCCTCCTTCGCTTTGTGTTGGTCCCAAGTTTAGAGCGGACGGTTCCATCCGATCAATAAACAAGATTCTCCGAATCAACGTATTTCCGCGAGCAGGGGAAAATTTCAGAGCCGGCAGGCCGTAAGAGCGATAAACCTTTTTCCGCCGCTAAACCTCTCTCCGTTGACGGCAAAAAAGCCCGCCGGACAGCACCGTCCGCAGGGCTCTATACTGGGTTCGAGTATGCATGGAAGGGACTCCGAAGGACTCGTTAATTCCCGAATTTCTGCTGCTTGATAGCAGCTTGCTCACGATAATCCCCCGGCGACATTCCCATCAGCTTTTTAAACATCCGGCCAAACGAGATGGCGTTGGAATACCCGACTTCGGTGGCGATATCCTGTACGGGCAGCAGGGTTTCTTCCAGCAGTCTCCGGGCATGGGTCATCCGTAGCTCGATCAAATAATCCACGAATTTCTGGCCGGTCTCCTCCCGGAACAGCTTGCTCAGCGTTTTCCAGTTCATGCCGAAGCGTTCGCTTAAATAATTGAGGGACAGGTCCGGGTTGCTCGAGTTCTGCTCCATAAACAAGCGTACCTTCTGAATCGTGTCCGCATGATTTCGGCCCTCCATGAGAGCGAGGATGCTGTCGTACAGAGCGGATAAAGCCTCCCCGAGTTCCTGTTCCAGCTCCTCCAGCGTATCGGACGACTGAAGCGCGTTCCGTAAGGCAGGCTGCCCCTCCGTAAGCCATAATTCCTGAAATTCCTTCGCCATGCAGGAAATTTCGCGTCCCAGCGAGTACATCATGTAATCCGCCAGGTTCACCACGCCGTCCCGGTCCAGTATGTTCTGCTCGATGTTATGGATAAGGGTGCTGTATTTCTCCTGCCAATCCTTGTTGACGAGCCGGAAGGACTGCGCCATCGAGCGGATCAGGTTCAGAAAATCGAATGCATTCCCCCGGTCCTCACCGGATACTTCGGCGTAATGAATGATTCGGTTGTCGCCGAGGATCATTTTGTATTTCAATGCGGCGCGTGCCTGCTCATAGGATTCCGGGATATCCGTATACCGCTCCGCTTTCTCCCCGATGCCAACGGTTATGGTCAGCTTCAGGTGCTCCTCCACCCACTGGCGGGCTTGCTCCAGCAGCGTGGCCACATGCCGATTCGGATCCTGATCTTCCGCTGCCGCGAGAACTCCCAGCTTCGAGGCTGAAATCCATTCCGTCCAAAGCATCGTTTCCCGCCCGGCCGCAATTTCTTGAACGACGCTTTTTAAGGCAAACTTGATCAGATACTGGTCCTGCTGGGGATACTGTTCGCAAAACAGCGGGTATTTATCGATTTCAATGACATTGACGATCTGTGGTTGGGACAGGTCCGGCAGCCCCATGGCTTCACGCTGCTCGTTCCACTGCTCCAGATGAGAAGGATACTGTCCCTCCATCAGCTGCTGAAACAGGTACGCTTTGCGCAGGAGCAAATCTTCACGGTGCTGCTGCTGAAAGCTGCTCGCCTGTTCCAGCAGGCTCTCCAGCGCCGATTCGATAAAAGCAAACTCATCCTGTTTGCCGCCATGGAGCAGAACGCTCGTTTTGGTCTGCGAATATTTCGAAATCCGGGACACGATGGCTTCGATCGGCTTATAGTTCCGGCGCGTGACGAATACGATCCAGACCACGCCGGCCATGCACATCAGAAGGCCGACGATAAACCAGACATTGTACAATTGGCTGACGATACCCACCACCCTGCCTTGGGTAAGCCCCCCTTCGTAAACCCATCCGGTGTAAGGGGATACCGCTTGGGACACAAGTTCCCCGTGCTCGGCGCCCGAGGTGCCGGCGATCAAGGAACGGCCCCCCGTGTCCATCACATGAATGAAACTAACTTCGGGATTAACCATGCCCTGAATCATGTTATGTATGGCGTCCACCTTGATATTGACGGCAATCACGCCTTTGCCATGGGTAACGAAGGGGGCATCCCGTACCAGGGTGACCACCTGCTGCGTGCTGTTAAAGCTGAATTCCCGGAAACTCCGCAGGGCACTCCATTTTGCTTCGCTATTGACCTGGCTCAGATAAGGCTGGAGAAAGTCATAATCCGCATAATCCTGCAAACGGAAAGTGGACGAAGAGCTTAGGACGAATTCATCCTGGGTTCGAACGAGGACCATGGAATCCACAAGCGGGTTGGAAACCTTGAACTGCTTCATGGCCTTCACGGCCTGCATGTTCAAATAGACGTTGTCCTGATCCTCTTGATTGAAAAATCCCGACATATCAGGGTTGAACAGCAATTCCTGCACCAGCATCTGATCGATGGCCTTCAGCGAATTGTCGACCGAACGCATCGCCTGCTGAATCATCGTCTCATTAGCCTGGATCGCGCCCTGCCGCGACTGTTCCCCGAGCATTTGGAAAAAGACAAAAAACACAAAGGAAATCACGATAAAGAAGACCGGCATATACGATAAAAGCTGACGGTAAAACCACGCTTTCCTTCCCATAGGCATCCCCCTGAGCGATTAATTCCTTATCTCGTCATCGATTGAAAGTAATTTCATCATAGAAGAACGGACGGGGTTTACCAACACTTTTTTGAACCTCGGAAGAAAAACGCGTCTAAAGCATCATTACTTCCATAGCATTGACTTGGTCTTGATCCTATGGTAATCATACTTATCATTAGCTGAGGGAAACGCAGAGGAACCGTCGCCGAAAATCTATAAGGGTCTAGGGATTGGGAGGAGTCGGCACAGCGGGTTCACCCTCGCGGCCAAGCCGACGGCTTGCCGTTTCCCTGCGGCCTGTCGCGGATACATGGGCTCCGGCTTTGGCCAAACCGAAGCGCGGCATGTTGTTGTACAGGCATTCATACTGGCCTTCCTGGACCAGATAGGTTTCGTGAAAAATCCCCACGTCCCCTCCCGTTCCGACCTTGCGGTTGAAATCCCGCCATGCCGTCAGGTGGTTGGCTCCGTGGCGGGCATAGTGCTCGAGGTGTTCGAAGCTTCTCCAATATTGGATGAGGGTAAGCCCGCGCCCCGAAAAATGATAGGTACCGTCCATGAAGCCGAGCTCCTCCTTGTTCCGGTATAGCTCCTGCAGCATCGGGGACATGGCGCTCATGACCGGCAGCCACTTATGTACCGCCCACCATTTGTTAATTCGAAACCCGATGACGAATACAACGAAAGAACCGTCCATGTGGGCGGTATATCGACCTGGAATTACTTTGCTCACGCTTGCTCACTCCCCTTCCTTGATTTCGAGCAGACCTAGGTGCGTTTCGTAAAAGCAGCCGATTTCCGTGGAATTGTACAACTGGGCCGTCAGAAACGCCCCGTAAAAAACGGTGAAACAAATCTGTACGGCTTGCTCCAAGGTTAAGGCTTTATTCAGCCTGCCGGCTTGAGCTTCCTCCTTCATGAACCGCTCGAATAGAGCATGCATGTTGGGCGATTCGCTTCCCGCTTCCTCGTGACCGGGAAAGAGCAGCGATACTTCCGCCCGGCTCAGCTCCGGCATGCAGGGCTGCATGTTCTGCTCCGCGAGAAAAGAGATCAAACTCGGCATCATGCCCGGCCTTACTTGATGCTCCTTAGCGACCTCGGACAGCAGATGGCGGAATGCCTGAAACCCTTTTTTCCCTTCCTGGTCGATCTCGATCATCCGCTCGGTCAGCCAAACCCGCATAAAATAAATCAGCAAATCCTCTTTGCGTTGATAGAACTTGAAAAAAGTGACCTTGGATATTTCGGCGCTCCTGCAGATGTCCTCCAGCATGACCTGGCTGAACATCCGATCCTTCATCAAAGATAATCCCGCTTCGTACAGCGCGATTTTGTTCTTGGCTTTTTTTAACTCCCTTAATGGGATATCCGGATGTTGCAAGGGAATACACCGCCTTTGATTAACTCTTGTAAATAAATTAACACAAGTTAATTTATTTTGTCAAAGTAAAGCGCATCGCGCCCACGGTGCGTAGTCCGGGCTTGCTTGGTTGGCTGTCGATCATAGTGTGTTTATTGAGATTGGATACACGGGGGAATGACTTGGAAGGGAAAGCGCAGAAATGCCCCTCTTTTTTATGAATAGAGACGTGGGGGAAAATGCGAAAATGCGGTAACTGGTAACGGTACTTTGAGAAATGTGCGAAATAAGGTACAGAGAGAATAGCTGGGAACAGGAACGAGGATGACCCATACTGCCGGTTTGTTTGCTTTTCAGGAGGGTAAAACAAAAAGGCAAGTTTCAGGTTACATTCCTGATCTCGCCTCTGTTCATAATGGGTATGCAAAAAACGGTGATGCACTGTCAGACAAATCGATAACTAACTACTTAAAGGAGCATAGGCGGCAAAGGAAACTAGCGTTTGTCGGTCCACACTCGGCTTTGGTGATTCTGCCTAGATTGAAGCTGCGGCGACGGGGGACAAGAAGAACACCCGCCGAACGCCCACGCCGTAACTAACGGACAGCAGATCCGTTATTTTCCAGATAAGAGGCCCCCGTACGGTAACGGACAGCAGATCCGTTATTTTCCAGATATGAGGTCCATTAAACGTTCTAACGGACACCAGATCCGTTATTTACTCCGAAAGCAGCCATAATACCGCTCTTTTCAGAGAATAACGGATTCCCTGTCCGATAATTTCGCTCAAACCTCTATTTTCTACGAAATAAGGTCTCCTGTGTCCGCTAAACACCGCGTGTACACTGGGCAGATTGCCGAGGCATGGCAGGACGGCAATTACCATTGTTCCGCAAGGCCAGGCTTAGCCGCCACACGGCCAAGCGGCTTTGCCAGGCTTTCACCGCACTACAAGACCAGCGGCTTTGTCAGGCTTTGACCACGCCACACGCCCAAACCGCATTGACGGTCTTTGGACGCTCCACGCTGGCAAGCACCCTGAAGGTATCGCTCCATCGCAATGCCGGATACACCTGTATAAGCATCCCCGTCACACCGCCATACAACTCAACTCACAGCACGTTTAACTCGTAAACGGTCGCTAGAGTACCACGATCACTGGCCCGCCAACACGAAGGTTTTCATCCCCTGGCTGCGGCATCCGCGTAGAAAATAATCGTGTAAAATTTCGTCGTTTCGTTACCAGGGTTGACGTACCGATGAGGCCGGTTAGCCGAGAAATGGACGGAACTTCCGGCAGGCACGGTATAGCTTTCATCTTCGCGCCAAAGCTCAAGCTCTCCCTGATGCACAAAAATATACTCCTCCACGCCGTCATTATGAGCTTCGGACCCATGATCGCAACCCGGATCCATGATGACCATATAAGACTCGAATTTGGTACGCAGGTTGTAGGAGAACAAAGGGTGCACCCGGTACGCGCCTTCCGCCTCGTGAAAAGGCTCCACGTCATCCGGAGAGACCACGGTCACTTCGGTTTCCGCCTCCTCGATGAGTGTGGTGAATGAAATGCCGAGGCCGCTGACGATGCGCCACAATACCGAGATCGTCGGGTTGGAATCCCCACGCTCGATCTGTCCCAGCATGGCTTTGCTGACACCGGTCAACTCGGCTACGTTATCGAGGCTGAGGCCTCGTGATTTACGGATGGCTTGCAGATTTCTCCCTACCTTTTTATGAATGGGTTCCAAGTGTAACCATATCCTCCTTCTGAAACTAAGCCGTTAACTGATCTTGCTCTGATCAGTCCGCCGCTTCTCCATAAGCTTTGACACCATATCATCGGTCATATGGTTCAAATCATATTGTACATCAAATCCCCATTCTTCGCGTGCCGCAGTTGCGTCAATCGAGTCCGGCCATTCGCTTGCAATCGCTTGACGGACCGGATCCACGTCATAGTCGAGGCTGAAATCCGGAATATGCCGGCGAATGCTGGCCGCAATTCCTTCAGGATCGACGCTCATTGCCGTAACATTGAAAGCATTGCGATGCTTCAGCTTAGCCGGATCCGCCTCCATCAATGCAATGATGGCGGAGATCGCATCCGGCATGTACATCATATCAAGGTAGGTCCCTTTATCAATAAAAGAAGTATAGCTTCCGCTGCGGATCGCGGCCACATACATCTCAACCGCATAATCCGTCGTTCCCCCGCCTGGAGGCGCGGAATGGGAGATCAGTCCCGGAAAGCGTAATCCGCGGGTATCCACTCCGTATTTATGGTAATAGTAGTCGCACAACAGCTCCCCGGAGACCTTGCTGACTCCATACATGGTTAGCGGACGCTGCAGCGTGTCTTGCGGCGTTGCGTTTTTGGGGGTGTCCGCCCCGAATGCCGCGATGGAGCTCGGCGTAAAGAACTGGCAGGACAAGGCACGCGACGTCTCCAGCGCACTTAACAGACCGCCCATGTTCAGGTTCCAGGCCAGTGCCGGATTGGATTCTGCCTTGGCCGACAACAGAGCCGCTAGATGAATGATCGTATCTGCCCGAAACTCTTTAGCCGCTTCGTGAAATGCATGGTGATCGGTTACGTCCAGTGTTTTGAACGGTCCCGATAGGACCGTTTCATGATGGATTTGGCGAATGTCCGTTGCAAGAACGGATTCTTCGCCGTAAATCTGGCGCAATTTCGCCACCAGGTCTGAGCCGATCTGACCGAGTGCACCGGTTACCATAATTCGTTTCATAAACTCGTGCCCCCTTATTAGATCAGACCCAGCTCGCGTCCGATGGTTTCATATGCGGAAAGTGCGCGATCCAGCATCTCCTTCGTATGCATGGCGGTTGGCATATTCCGAACTCTTCCCGTACCTTTTGGTACCGTCGGGAATACGATCGATTTGGCATACACGCCTTCTTCGTACAATCTCGTACTGAATGTCTGGGTCGTTGCTTCATCTCCGATGATGCAAGGCGTAATCGGAGTTTCCGTGCGGCCGACGGAATAACCAAGGCGC
This sequence comes from Paenibacillus sp. CR_12, assembly GCF_041953985.1. Classification (NCBI taxonomy): domain Bacteria; kingdom Bacillati; phylum Bacillota; class Bacilli; order Caryophanales; family Paenibacillaceae; genus Paenibacillus; species Paenibacillus sp. CR_12. The sequence goes on from NZ_JAVFHO010000002.1 coordinate 1,758,653, forward strand.
TTAAGGCCTTCCTGCAGATAACGGGTGTTCTCCCACAGCTTCGTTTGCAGGTCTTTGCTGTTCTGCAGGATGTCGATAGCGGTAATGCAAGCGGCTACGGTACCTGGAGGCAGCGCAGTCGAGAACAAGAACGGACGGCTGCGAACCTTGAGCCAATCCACCAGGTCGCGCGATCCGGCAACATAACCGCCGACAACGCCAACCGCCTTGGACAGGGTTCCGATCTGGATATCCACCCGATCCGACAACCCGAAATGCTTCACGGTGCCTGCACCGCCGCCAAGCACGCCCGATCCATGCGCGTCATCCACGTAAGTGATCAGATCATAGGTCTCGGCGATCTCCACGATTTCGGGGAGTTTTGCAATGTCGCCATCCATCGAGAACACGCCATCGGTAATCACCATGATCTTGCCGTATACACCGGATTCTCTCGCTTCTTTTGCTTTCGAACGCAAATCGTCCATGTCCGAATGGTTAAACCGAATAACCTTCGCCTTGGTCAACCGGCAGCCGTCAATAATGGACGCATGGTTCAGCTCATCCGACAAAATGGCATCCCCGGCAGCCATCACCGCCGAGATCGCCGCCATATTGCAATTGAAACCGGACTGATACGTCAGCACCGCTTCGGTTCCCTTGAACTGCGCAAGCTTCTCCTCAAGCTCTACATGAAGTGAAAGCGTTCCGTTAATGGAGCGAACGGCGCCGCTTCCGGTTCCGAAATCGGTCGTAGCCCGGATGGCCGCTTCTTTCAGTCGCTCATCATTTGCCAGTCCGAGATAGTTGTTGGAAGATAAATTCACGAATTCACGACCCTGAATGGCAATGAGCGGACCGTTCGGACTTTCAAGAGGCTGGATGGTATTATAGAGCCCTTGCTGCTTGAGTTCCGTTAGATTATCCTGTAAGAAAGCGCTTAACGATTGACTGGACATATGAAATTCCTCCCGTGGATCCGAAGTATCTTAACGTACATATCATTTACCATTCCATTGTATGCAAAAAGTCACAAGCATGCAATATCCTGTACATAAATATGTTATATTAGATTTTCTGGCAAAAAAAATCCCCTCAGCATTCATGGTAGGCTGCCTGCCAGCCTGCCGTTATGAGTACTAAAGGGTGAATGAATAATTACGAGACCCAAATTTCGTACACGAAATCTTTAATGAACCTCAGTTTCTCCAACTGCTGTTCTTCCGTTTGGGAGAGTAAGAAAGGTATCCATCATGCTGCTGTTATAAGTAACTCTAATAAACTATAGCCAGCTATAGTATGAAGCTATCCCATCAAAATCAGGTGGCAATCGCTTCATGCAGCGCCTCGACATAAGCTGCGGCAAGCTTGGACAGGGTCGCGTTTTTATGGCTGATCCATCCGACGTTGATCGTCTCATCGCAGGCGAGCGGAACCGGAATAATCTCGTTCCCGTTCAGGTCGGCGCTCAGCACCCCGGTCGAAATGGTATACCCGTTCAGACCGATCAGCAGATTGAACAGGGTTGCACGGTCATTGACCCGGATGCTTTTTTTGTGAGACAGCGTGCTGAGGATTTCCTCCGAGAAGTGGAACGAATTGTATTCCCCCTGCTCGAAGGATAAATACGGATAATTCTGAAGCTCGTCAATGGTCACGATCGACTGCTTGGCCAGCGGATTTTTGATGCTGATAAAAATATGCGGCCTCGCCGTAAACAAGCTGGTAAACTGAAGCCCTGCATCCTTCAGCAGCTTGTTGATCACCTTGGCATTGAATTCGTTCAGGTAGAGAATGCCGATCTCGCTGCGCAGGGTTTTGACGTCCTGGATGATTTCGTAGGTCTTCGTTTCTCTCAGCGCCAATTCGTACTCATCCTGCCCGTATTCCTGGACCAGCTTCACGAAGGCATTGACCGCAAAGGCGTAGTGCTGCGTGGATACCGAAAAATGCTGCGGGGAAGGCTTTGCGTTCAGATAACGCCCTTCCAGAAGCTCTGCCTGCTCCACCACCTGCCGCGCATAGCCGAGGAACTCCGCGCCTTCTTTGGACAAGGATATTCCTTTGTTCGTCCGCTCGAATATCGTAATGCGAAGCTCTTCCTCCAGATCCTTGATCGCGTTGGACAAGCTGGGCTGGGAAATGAATAATCGTTTGGCCGCCTCGTTCATGGAACCACGGTTGGCAACTTCGATGGCATACTTTAATTGTTGTAATGTCAAAGTGATTCCCCCCTTTTTATACTTTCACATTCGCACGTTAAATTTTACTGCTATCATGGCTCCAGGGAAGGATTACCGTAAATTCCGTCCCCTTGCCAAGCTCGCTTTGTACTTGGATGTATCCACCGTGAGCCGCTGCAATCTGTTTAGCAATCGAAAGCCCCAGACCAGAGCCTCCTGTCGACCTGCCTCTTCCGCTATCCACCCGGTAGAATCGGTCGAACACATGAGGAAGCGCATCAGCAGGTATGCCCGTGCCCGTGTCCGTTATGCTTATCGCAATCTGTCCGGACAGGTCCCTCGCATCGATTCGAACCGAAATGTTTCCACCTTCCGGCGTATGCCGCAGCGCATTGGTCAACAAGTTAAGTAATACCTGCTTCAGCCGTTTCGGATCGACCAGAACCCATGCCGAATCCCGATATTCAGGCCCCTTTAACGTAACCCCGCAAGCAACCGCCTCCGGCTGTAGGAGCTCCATGAGATTGCCCAATAGCAAGTTCAGATCGGTCTTCTCTTTATATAAGACTAACTCCCCCGCTTCCGCCGTATTCAGAAGATGAAGCTCATCCACCAAATGCACCAGACGCAGCACTTCGTCGTGAAGGGGAAGCAAAACTTCCGGCTTCACGTCGGTTGGGGACTGCTGAATCAACTCCAGCTTGGATTGAACGATGGATAGCGGCGTCCTTAATTCATGCGCTATATCTTCGACAAGTCTTTTTCGAAGGTCCATGGCCTCTCGTAATTGGTGCGTCATGGAATTGAACGCCTCCCCAACCTGACCATACTCGTCCTTTCGCATGATCGGCACTTCCGTTGTCAAGTCTCCATCGGCCACTTTTCGCATGACCGCGATCAGTTTATGGAGCGGATGAATGATTAGACCTGAAAGCCAGTAACCCAAAACGACCACAGCGCATGCAACAAACAACGTCACCATAAGAGCCTTCATCTTCATTTCGCCAAGCACATATTTACTTAATCCCTCGAGATGCTCCCCTCCGAGGCCACCCCCGCTTCCCTCGGGAGCATACCGGGCAAACAGGCTTCCCAAGTAGCCTTGCGTTGTGCCGATATACGCGGCCGTTACAAGCATAACCAGGACGCCCATCGCCATGAATATTTTGCCGCGCACCGTCATCTCGGCTCACCGAATCGATATCCAAACCCATACACCGTTTGAATGTATTTCATATGGTCAGGATCAGGCTCAAGCTTCTTGCGCAGTTTACTGACATGAGAGTCCAAGGTGCGTTCATAATTCATGAAATCATCATCCATAGCTGCCTTCATAAGCTGCAATCGACTGAACACAACCCCCGGCCTGTTGGCCAGCGTCAGCAAGATCTTGAACTCGGTCGGAGTCAGCGGGATAAGCTCCCCGTTTCGCGTAACCTGGCATTTGGTTTCCGATATCAACAGATCTCCGCGCTGCAAGGGCGACGCCTCAACCTGGATTGGAGCCGTTCGTCTGAGAACCGAGCGAATGCGGGAAGTCAGCTCCCGCAAACTGAAGGGCTTGGTTATGTAGTCATCCGCACCAAGCTCCAGGCCAATAATTTTGTCCGTTTCCTCTGATTTCGCCGTCACCATGATGATTCCACAAGCACTGGATTGCCTCAGCTCCTTGCACACTTCGATTCCGCTCTTTCCAGGCAGCATCCAATCCAGCACTACAAGCGCGGGCTGCTCTCTTCGGGCGCACTCAAGCGCATCTTGACCATTGGTTACGGCAAGAATCCGGAACCCTTCGCCCTCTAAATAAAGCTTCATCGTTTCCAGCATCGCCACTTCGTCTTCCACAAGCAACAGCGTCGTTTCCATTGCGATAACCTCTCACTTTTTAGAACCATTATAACCCGTTTCCAGCATAAGAAGTGATCCTACACAGAATGAAAAGATCATCTCCAACAGTTCTACACATTTGATCTGTACACTGAATGCAAAACAAATGTAAAGGGGCGTACACAATGGTGAGAAGCTGGCTAATGTTTGACTACGTATTAACATTTCTAATTTTTTTTATATGGTGGATCGTCTATTACAGAGCAAAAAAGACATGCCTGCCGCAACCGAAGGAAGACCTGCTTAAGCATCTAAACAAACTTCGCTTCTGGTTGTGGCCCGCCAAAATCATGACAGGGCTTAAATTCGCTGCGGGTGCGGTGCTGTGGAATGCCGATTGGGCGTTTGTCGAAGACAAGGTGTTCATCCAGTGGCCGCTCTATGCGCTCTCGATTTCCGCCGTCTTTTTCTTCTCGCTGCCCGTATTAACGAGTCGCAAATTATCGGAGCTTCATGCAAAGTTAAACGACGGTTCAAGCGGATACCTGAACAACCGCATCCTTGCGGCGCCTTTTTCGGCAGCGTTCTACGCAGCAGCATGCTCCTGCTTATACATGTTGTTTCTCTCGCAATCTCCACTCCGATTCAGCAGTTTTATAACCGTCTGGATTGCATTCGGTATCCTGATGGGCATGGCGTGGGTTTCCCGCAGAAGACAGTTCAAGGAATGGCAGCATTCATTGAACATGGATCACCGTGTAACCTACAAGCAGAGTCTTATCCGATTCTCATGGAAGTGCCTGCTCGTCATTGCCATCACCTCCACAATGGTTTCCGCCGGCTTGATCTCGTCCCGGCTGCCGGACCGAATGAGCATGATGGACCATGGCCGTCATGACAGCAGCGGAAGCCCCGGGAACCATAGCCATCATGGAAATCACGCGGAAGCATCGAGCATTTCTGCAGAGAATATAGAATCGATTAGTGTAGCCAGCTTGCGCGGACCGCAGACCTCAAAGCCTGACCGCACATTCGAATTAAGCGCACAGAAAAAGCTGCTCACCTTGCCCTCAGGCGAAACCGAAGAGGTATGGGCTTTTAACGGACTCGTTCCCGGTCCGGAACTCCGTATTCAGGAAGGCGAGCTGGTCGAGGTTACCCTGGTCAATATCGATGTGGAGGATGGCGTTACGATCCATTGGCATGGACTAAATGTTCCGAACGGGGAAGATGGCGTGGCAGGATTAACGCAGAATGCCGTCATGCCAGGAGAACGGTTTATCTACCGGTTCATCGCGGAACAGACGGGCACATACTGGTATCATTCCCATCAGCAATCCTCGGTGCAGGTTGCCAAAGGGCTGTATGGCACGCTTGTCATCGAACCGGATGACGCTACCGTTTTGGAAGACGTCGATTTAACCGTGATGGCTCATCCGAAAGGAACGAGCAATGGAACAACGCTCACCTTAGGAGCCACGGGAAAGCTCCAGCGGCAGACCGTAATGCCGGGCAAAACCGTGAGGTTAAGATTAATCAATGCACATAACATGCCTAAAATGTTTTATTTATCGGGAGCATCCTTTAAAGTAACCTCCATTGACGGCGTGGATCTCAACGGTCCCGAGTGGATACAAAATCAAAAGCTGCTGCTGGCTGCCGGCGGACGCTACGATATTTCCTTTGCCATGCCGGATCATGCGGTATCGTTGACGCATACTGCCGATGCGATCAACGAACGGAGCGAAGCGATTGTTATGGCCGGCAATGATCGGGACCTGCCGCTTCCTGGCCGGGAGGGCCCGGTATTCAATCCGGCCAAGTACGGCACGCCGTCCTCGGTTCCTTTTGACGCCGATACCGTCTATGACCGTAACTTTACGCTTGTGCTCGACAACCGCGTGGGCTTCTATAACGGCACGATGACCAATGTGCAGACCATCAACGGTTATGTCTTTCCGAATACGCCGTCTCTCATGGTACGTGAAGGGGATATCGTAAAAATGAAGTTTGTGAATCGGGGTTTCATGGATCATCCGATGCATCTGCATGGTCACCATATTCTCGTCTTGAAGCGTAATGGAGAACCCGTCGTAGGAAGTCCCTGGTGGACGGATACGCTGAATGTAGCGCCAGGCGAGACGTATGAAGCTGCGTTTGAAGCCGACAACCCGGGACTTTGGATGGATCACTGCCACAATTTGGACCATGCCGCGGCCGGGATGTCGATGCATCTCATGTATGAGGGGGTTTACACGCCTTACGAAATCGGGAGTGCCACCGTAAATAAACACGAATGAACAAAAAACAAGCGCCGATCACCAGGCTTCCGGAGCCAGCGGTAATCGAGCGCTTGTTTGCAATTGTTAATACTAGCTAAGCCTCTCTAAATATTCACCTTATACCCTAAAGCCAGTTCATCCCCGGGAAGCCCACGGATTCCCCAGTTGTGCTGCGGCGTTTCAAAAATCGTAATCTCCACGTCCTGGGAAGAAACATGCAGCGTATGCTGAATCCGCTCGAATAACAATCGAATCAGCTGTTTCTTAGCCTCCACCGTCCGGCCTTCAAATATGCTGATCTCGATCACCGTGTAACGATCCGTTCTCCCGTCAGGGAAGTAGAAATCCTCCCGACTCATGGGAAAAAAACGATGAAATTTCTTATCCGCCGGAAGTTCAAATGCGTCTACCACGCACGAATGTATCACTTCCGACAGCTGCTCCTTCACCGGGTTCAGCCGCTCCCGGACGCCGTAAATTTTGATCTGTGCCATGCTCTGCTCATCTCCTCTAATCTCATCTAAACTAAAGGCTATGTCACCTTGTCGTTATATTCGTTTCAGGCAGTAAATAATCCTTCCTGCCCCGTCCCTATTCCCCCGTCTGGAACTGCTTCTTTGCCCACTCGACATAGGACGGATGGCTTCGGATCAATTCTTCATGCGTGCCGCTTCCCGTAATATGACCCTTCTCAAGCACAATAATCTGGTCCGCCTCGACGACGGTCGATAACCGATGGGCAATGACCACGGTCGTTCGTTCCACCATCAGATTGTTCAGCGCCTTCTGCACTTCGTGCTCGGAGTCGCTGTCCAGGCTTGCCGTCGCTTCATCCAGCAGCAGGATGTCCGGCTTCCGCAGCAAAGCCCTTGCAATCGCGACCCGTTGGCGCTGACCTCCGGATAACTGGATGCCCCGCTCGCCAACCTCCGTGTCGTACCCTCTCGGCAAGGCCTCGATAAACCCTTCCGCGTACGCGAGCCGCGCTGCTTCTGCAATCTCCTCGTCGGAGACCGTCTCCTCCCGCCCATAGACGATATTGTCCCGAATCGTTCCGGTCATGAGCGGGCTGTCCTGGGACACATATCCGAGCTTTCTCCGCCAGGACTCCAGCGTATAATCGCGGATTGCTTCCGAACCGAAGCAAATCTCCCCGCCGGATGGCGCATAGAACCGCTCGATCAAGGAAAAAACCGTGGTTTTGCCGCTGCCGCTGGGCCCGACCAGGGCAGTGACCTTCTTGGCTGGAATGGAAAAGGTTACGTCGGACAGAATGGTTTCACCTTCATGGTAAGCAAACGTAACCTTTTTGAATTCAACGTCCCGATGACCTTCCGGTGCCAACCGCACCGCACGATGATCGCTCTCCGGTTCGAATTCAAGGATAAGCCGCAATCTCTCGGTTGCCGCCATCACCTTCTGGAGCTGGGAGTAAAACGTGGCGAACTGGCTGAAAGGAAACATGATTTGGAAGAGCAGCAGGATAAACGATACCAGCTCGCCGGCGCTGAGCGCACCGGAAGAAACGCGAACGCCGCCGTATCCGATGATGACCACCAGCAGAACGACCATGACCATCGACATCAACGGAATCAGAACCGAGTTAATCTTGGCTTCCTTCATGCCGAAACGGTACAGGCTGTCCATACCCTCATACCCGCTTTTCTCCTCCCTCCGCTCTGCATTGGAGGCTTTCACCAGCCTGATCTCGCCGATCACCTGGGTCAGCATGGCGGACAGCTGGGCCAGCTGTCCATACATGCTGATGGAGATTTTGTACATTTTTCCGCCGATGGGCATCAAAATGCCGAACCCGACCGGAACGGCAATCAGGATGATGAGGGTCATCCGCCAATCCAGGTAAAACAGGATCGCAACAGCCCCCAAAACGGTCAGCAGATTCGAGCAAAAAGCGATCAGATGATCCGTGATCAGCGTCTTTACTTCATTCGTATCGTTGGTCACACGGCTCATCGTCTCGGCCGAGCGATGCTTGTCGAAGAACGGAACCGGCAGGGCCAGCACCTTCGTCCAGAGCCGTTTCCGAATTTTGTTCACCGTCTGGTTCCCGACATAGGCAAGCATATAATACGAAAGACCGCTGGCCACGGCTTCCAGCAGGAAGAGGACGGCCAGAAAGCCGACCATGCGAATATTAAACGCATCTGCTGCGAAATTATCGATGAGCTGGCCGGTGATGAGCGGGACGATAAGTCCCGTCACCGCCCCGACCAAACTTAATACGATCGCCAGAAAGAGCACCAGCTTCGGAATGCCCGAAGAACGCAGCAGCTTGATAAAATATCGAACCGTGGTTTTTGTTACCTTGCCTTTCTCATCTACGGTTTGCTCCATTCCAACTTCCTCCCTTCTCGTTCAACCCGTCACATATAGATTTCTTTGATAAAGCGGCCGGTAAACGAGGCTTCCACTGCAGCCACTTCTTCGGGTGTTCCTGTCGCCACCAGCGATCCGCCGGCTGCTCCCCCGCCAGGCCCGATATCGATGATCCAATCGGAATTCCAGATCAGGTCCAGATTGTGCTCAACCAACATCACGGTGTTCCCCGCATCCACCAAACGGTTTAACAGGACGAGAAGCTGCCGGACATCGCCCGGGTGAAGTCCGGTCGAGGGTTCGTCCAGCAAATAGAGCGTGTGGTTTTTCGTTTTTTTACTCAGTTCCTTTGCTAATTTGATCCGCTGTCCCTCGCCGCCCGACAGGGTGCTCACCGATTGTCCCCACTTCAAATATCCAAGTCCGACATCGCAGAGCAGCCGGGTCAATTCCATGATCTTTGGCTTCACTTCCAGCAGGGCAAGACTTTCCTCAATCGTCATATCCAGAATATCGGAAATGGTGTAACCGTTAAAAGTCACCCGGAGAACCTCTTCCTTGAAGCGCTTGCCCTTGCAGTCCGGGCAGCGTACTTCCAGCTCCGGCAGAAAGTGCATATGCACGGACACGACGCCAAGGCCTTGGCATGTCTCACAGCGCCCGCCTTGTGTATTAAAAGAGAAGTGCTTGGCCGTCAGTTGATTCTGTTTAGCTTCCGGCAAGCTGGCGTACCAGTTTCTGATATGAGTGTAAACATCCGTATAGGTAGCAATGTTAGAGCGCTGCATTCGGGATACCGGCGATTGGTCAACCTTGATCAGCTGTCCCACCGATTCCCAGCCCGTGATGGCTTTGCAGCCGATTGGAGTTGATTGATCGCTTCCGGATTCCGCCAGAAGATCAAATAAAAGCGTGGATTTACCAGATCCCGATACGCCTGTCACCGATATGAGACAGCCTAGCGGGAAAGAGGTCGTAATATGTTTCAGATTTCTCAGATGTGCATCCTCGATCGTCAGCAGGCTGCCGTTTCCGGTCCTCCGCCGACTCGGAGCCGCCAGCATCGTGGGATCCCGGAAATACGATCCGGTCACGGACTCGGGATTCCCTATCAATTCCTCCAGCGTTCCTTGACCGACGACCGTGCCGCCCATCGTTCCCGCACCCGGTCCGATATCAATGATATGATCGGCGGCCCGCATCACTTCTTCGTCATGCTCGATGACAAGCACCGTGTTGCCGAGATCCCTCAGTTGCTTCAGAACCTGGATAAGTCCCCTGGTATCTTTGGGATGCAGACCCGTCGTCGGTTCGTCCAAAATGTACAGCACGCCCGTGAGGCCGGAGCCCAGAATCGATGCGAGCCGAAGCCTCTGAGCTTCCCCGCCCGACATCGTGACGACCTGCCTCTCCATGGACATGTAACCCAGCCCGACATCCATGATGCGCTTTAGTCTCACGACGGAATCATAAATGAGCGGTTCCACGATCGTTAATTGGTCCGCCGTCAGCTTCTTCAGCAGCGCCTCCATCCAATTCAGCGCTTCCCCGATCGACCATGCGTTAACTTCGTTAATGGAGACGCCGTCAATCCGGACGCGGCGGCTGTCCTCCTTCAGCTTCGTTCCGTGGCAATCCGGGCAGACATGCTCATGAAACAGGGACGCTTCCCCGGACTCGCTCCCCTTCTCCCGGTACCTTCTCCATATTCCGGTGACTACGCCCTCGTACTTGCCTTGTCCTACGGACTTCGGCGGCTTCACGTCAGGAAAGTGCCGGCTGAACGGCTCACTCTCCACGCCATAATACAGGAGATCGCGCTGAACGTCGCCATAATCCCGAAGCGGCATAAACTCATCGAACACAAACCCGTAATACTTGGCTGCTGCTTTCAGAATGCTGATGTTATAATCGGAAAGAGCGCTGTACCATATTGCCACCCCGCCGTCTCTTAGGCTCAAATCAAGCTGGAACACGGCTTCCATGTTCAGGCTGACCGTTTGACCGAGTCCGCTGCACGTTTCGCATGCGCCTTCCGGCTTGTTAAAGGAAAAATGCGACATCGTCAATTTGTCGAGACCATGACCGCATCGCCTACAATGAACCGTCTCGTGGGAATCGCTGATTTCTTCCTCGTCAGAAGGACCGTGATAGGCTTCTCCGTCCACACTCGGTATCACCTTGTCGCCGCAGGAAGGACAGCTTCGTTCCCCCAGCTTGGCAAACAGAATCCGGAGCAGCGTATAGATATCCGTCACCGTTCCGATGGTGGATCTCGGGTTCCGGTTCGTAATGTGCTGACCCACGCTGATCGACGGGGAGAGCCCTTCAATCGAATCCACCTTCGGCTTGCTGACCGTGTCCGACACCATGCCCATGGATTCCATGTACTGCCGCTGACATTCCCGCTGCAGCGTATCCATGGCCAGCGTGGACTTGCCCGAGCCGGACGGACCTGTCATGACGACCAGTTTGTATTTGGGAATCTCAAGCGAAACATTTTTCAGATTGTTCTCCCTGGCACCGCGAATCTTAATCGTTCCTTCCATCTTCCCTACCTCCTTCATTTTACAAACCCATCTTACAACATTGATGCAAGTACAAAATTTCAAACCTGCGAAGGTTGCTCCACCACTGTTTTCAACGGCGAAAGCCGTCACGGAGCTTTAAGGTTTATGTACAATGTTTGAAGCCCTGTTGGTTGTCTGTGCACCGCAATTGACTTTATAATAGGCTATGAATATCTACGCTACGTATCGTGTTTTCAGAGGAGAGGTACCCATGCCGAAAAAAATCGCACCCGAATTTTATTTTATTGGCAACCATCCCGTGCTGGATTTCGTGAATACCAAGATCGCTGTCAACGCTCAGCCGCTGGATTTGCTGGATACTTTCGATTCTTTAATGGATTGGATGGTGAAGGCGAACCTGCTGTCGGAGGCGGAACGCAACCTGCGCAAGGCGGTATATAACGGCAACGAGGAGGAAGCCCGGATCGTGGAGTCCGCCAGATTGCTCCGCGACCACATCTTTCACCTGATTCAGCCGGGCAGTGCGAACGAGAGTTCAACCGAAGCAAGCCTGCAGTTCATCAACGGGCTGCTGAAGGAGCAAATCATGCGCACCGTGCTCGTGGCCGAAGGCAGCGCGTACAGCCGCAAAAGCCGGATGCTTTTTCGGAAGCCGCTGGACCTGCTGAGCCCGATCGCCGCATCTGCCGTTGATTTTTTAACTACCCATGACTTGAAGCTGGTGAAAAACTGCGAAAATCCGGCGTGCGTGCTTCGCTTTTACGACAATAGCAAAAACGGCACAAGGCGCTGGTGCAGCCCCAAAACATGCGGAAACCGCATGAAGGTCGCTGCTTATCTGGAGCGTCAGAAACAACAAACGAAGGAATCTTAGATAAACCCTCTAAGATTCCTTTTTTAATACCCAAAATAAAACTTTACAGGTTAATATTCGGAATATATAATGCCATTAAATGATTTATGACGGTTAATAAAAAGGAGGTAAGTGTTCTACAAGTAAATGACGACCTGTCAAAAGGATCTACATAGCAATCGCTTCATAAAAAAATCGCAGGTATTCAAGGAGGCGTTTATCCAATGGAACATAAAATCCAGTATCATACGGCTCAAATCAACGGTTTGGACATTTTTTACCGTGAAGCAGGAGCTCCCGGCTCGCCTGTCGTATTACTGCTGCATGGTTTCCCGACTTCCAGCCATATGTATCGTCAATTGATTCCGTCCCTTGCCGATCGGTATCATGTGATCGCACCTGATTATCCGGGATTTGGTTACAGCAGCGCGCCAGACCATGATCAGTTCCGGTACAGCTTTGACCATTTCAGTCAGCTCATCGAAGAATTGCTGGCACAATTAAATATCCAGACCTTCTATATGTACTTGATGGACTATGGTGCACCCGTCGGGTTCCGGATCGCGGCGCGACATCCCGAGCGGATCCGAGGCCTGATCATTCAGAACGGGAACGCCTACGATGAGGGACTCGAAGAATTCTGGAATCCCATTAAAGCTTACTGGGAAGATCCGGCAAACCCGGATAAACGCGAGGCTCTGCGCTGGCTTACCAGCATCGAGGCAACGAAGTGGCAGTATACGCATGGAATCGATGACGCCTCCCTCATCAGCCCGGACACCTATACCTTGGATCAAGCGCTGCTCGACCGTCCCGGCAATCAGGAAATTCAACTGGATTTGTTCCTGGATTACGGATCGAATCCTCCCTTGTATCCGGCTTGGCAGCAATATTTCCGCAATGCTCAGCCGCCAACCCTGATTGTGTGGGGGCAAGGCGACCACATCTTCCCTGAGAACGGAGCCCATCCGTATCTGCGTGATTTGCCTCATGCCGAGCTGCATCTCCTGAAGGGTGCCGGTCATTTTGCATTGGAATCCCATGGACCGGAAATCGTTCAATACATCCGGGCATTTTTGGAACGGCAATGATTCTGAGCATGATTCAAACCCAAGGTGACAGGTTATTTTTTCATCCGTCTTTTCTCGGAAACGCACTTCATGATACAATCCCCCAATAAGTAAGGATTCAGGCAGATCCGGATGAAGTAGGGGGGACATCATGGGCATTCGACCGATTGATATCGCCAAGAAACTCGGGATTACCACAAGTGCGCTCAAGCACTATGAGAAATGGGGAATTGTCCCTCCTGCCGAGCGAGCGCCGAACGGCTACCGGTTATATACCGAGGAGCATGCCGCTTATTTCGAGTGCATCCGCGCCATGTTTCCCGGTTTCGGCGTAGACGTGACGAAGCAAGTCATGAAGAAGCTGCAGGAAAGGGAGCTGGATGATGCGCTCTGGATCGTAAGCGAGGTGCAAGCCCGCCTCCAGCAGGATAAAATCCTTGCGGAGCGGACCATCCGCATTCTGGAAACGGAGCAGCTTGACGCAGTCGATGCCCGAGGCCGCAAGAAAGAGCTGACCATCGGGGAGGTTGCGGCCGAGATCGGCGTTCCCTCCTCGGCCATCCGCCATTGGGAGAAGGAAGGCGTCCTTATTCTGCCGCGGGATCAGGTTAACGGCTACCGGAAATTCGATGGTGCCCAAATCCGGCAGATTATGATCATTCGGATTCTCCGCTCAGCCAATTACCCGCTTGAAGTCATCAAGGACGTCCTGCATGAGCTCGAGCATCATCAGGTTCATAACGCCAGACGGGTGCTCAAGGACACGCTGGTGTACCTCAATCACCTCAATCATAACCAGATACGCGGCGTGCACTACTTATATCAATTGTGCCAAGTATTGAAGTTAATGTAATCCGCTATCCATTCGCACATTGGTTATTGCTGTAACAAAAAAACAAACCCGGAGCCTCATCCGGGTTTGTTTGTGTGTATGTGCCGCTTATGGATTAACCTTGATGGAACCGACCGAGGTCGTCAGGGATATTTTCGCTCCGCCGCCGTTGACGTCGCTCTGTCCCCGGCTTGCTCCTGTAATCTGTCCAAGCTCGGTTTCGGTATTCAGCGTATATTTCATGGACGGCGCGAACGCAGCGGTGATGCTGCCTGCCGATGTGTTGGCCGTCAGCGAGCCGTCAGGGTCGATCTTCCCAATATCCAGCTTGATGCTGCCCGCTTCGGATACGATCCTTGAGTTGCCCGTGATTTCCGTTTGGTTGAGTTGAACTTCCCCGGCTCCCAGCTGCAGCTCGAAAGCCCCCTTCAGCTCGTTCACCCTTACCTTCCCGACATCATTCTTGATACGGATATTCTGCAGGGCTTCCGGTACCTCGATCACATAATCGATCATGAATCCGGAATCGCCGAACTGCTTCTGCGACCAGTCCCACAGGCTAATGCCGGAGTCGTCTCTAGGATGCGTCCTTAATTCCAGCATGCCATCCTGGAGCGCCAAGGAGGTAGCGGCCTGCTCCGTCACCCGGGTGCGAATGTTATCGTTCTTGAAAAAACTTTCGTTGAACCACACGGTTGTTTTCACGTTGACCTCGCTACCGGGTACCGCGATAAGCTCGATATTGCCTACGGCATGGTCGATGACCAGTCCCTCGGCCGTGCCGGCTTCCTGAGCCGTCGTCCATTCGAACTCCTTCCCTTCCCGTTTTACTTGATCGCTGATGGCTATCGCCGATTCGCCGGCTAGGTTCCCGATTTGCGCTAATTTATCAAGCTCCCGGTTTACGGCTTCATCGGCATTTTGGGCAGCATCGCATCCGACCAGCACGGCAAATATCAACAGCGACGAAATTTTCACGGCCATCATGCTCTGTTTTCTCTTCAAATCCTCCACGTCCATTCCTGTTTATGTATATGTCCATTATATCGCGGAGGAAAAAGTTCACACGCTGCCGCGGACCAGTTTCTTCCTGGACCTTAGTCTGGGACGCCCCCTCCGTCTTTTGTATGACGCTGCACGTACGGATCATTCTTCCAATCGCAGTTGCCCCCAAATTTCAATCATGGTTTTGTAACGGTAGAAATTCGGGGACAAAGCTAAAAAAAAGAAAAGGGAGTTCCGGCAGTAAAAGATCTACTCTTGGAACAACCCTTTTCTCTGAAATCATGCGCGGATCTCATGGCTGGTCTATCCGCAGCACGACCTTTCCCCGGACATGACCGGATTCCACGGCACGATGCGCCTCAGCCGCTTCGCTCAGCGAGAACGTCTGCGACACATGGATTTTCAGCTTCCCTTGTTCATACATTTGGACCAGTTCCGCTAATCGATCCTTGGATCGCTGGCTGCGGATCGGGCGCACCCCCAATTCTTCTACCAGATCGAAAGCCACGATCGTTCCGATGCGGCTCCGGTCGCCGACAAGCGCCACCGAGGCCCGCAGGGCTTCTTCGCCGGCGGCATCCAGCGCGGCTGTCACTCCCTCGGGGGCGCAAGCCTTGACCCGGTCTACAAGGCCTGGTCCATAAACAACGGGAACGGCGCCCAGCGAACGAAGATAATCATGATTTCGCTCGCTTGCGGTCCCGATGACCCGCGCTCCCCTGGCTCGTGCGATCTGGACGGCAAAGGAGCCGACTCCCCCCGCTGCCGCATGAATCAAAACCGTATCCTTATGGCCAACCCCTAGCATCCCAAGTGCCGTATGGGCGGTTTGCCCCGATGCGGTCAAGGCACCCGCTTCCTCCCATGGCATCGAATCGGGTTTCCGTACAACTTGGTCTGCGCTGACCACGACATATTCAGCGTAGCAGGCGAGTAATGACCAGCCAATGACGCCATCCCCGACTTCAAAGTCCGTCACTCCCTCTCCGACCTGATCAACCGTTCCGGCGAATTCGTTGCCCAGAATTTGCGGCATCCGCAATGTCACCCCGGGCGGCGCCCAGCCGCTTCCCCTGATTCCGCAGTCGGCCGGCTGCACGCCTGCCGCCTTGATGTTAACCCTGATCTGGCCGTTGCCGGCCTGAGGATCTTCAAAGTCCATAATGCGCAAAACTTCCGGCGGTCCAATCGTACTGAACGCAGCGGCTCTCATATCGATCATCCTTTCATGCATCCCTTGATCTTGTTTCTGAGACCATTCTATAATCATCGATAGATAATAAAAAATACAAAATAATCTATGTATATATATACTGGAGTATATAAGCAGGGACGGTGAACCGTAATGGAAATGTTGCAGCTGAAGTATTTTGTTACCGTAGCAAGGCTTGAACATATGACCAAAGCCGCAGAGGAGCTCCATATTGCTCAGCCGGCGCTCAGCAAGACGATCTCCAGACTCGAAGAGAATCTCGGGGTTCCGTTATTTGAACGCCAAGGCAGGCAAATCCGCCTCAATCCGTACGGCAGAGCATTTTTGGCGAAAGCCACCGCTGCCCTGCAGCTGCTGGAAGAGGGACGGCGGGAAGTGGAAGATCTTGCGGGGCTGGAGCATGGGCGCATTCATTTGGCCTTGTCCAACATGGAGCAGCTCCGCGAGCCTTTACGTTTGTTTCTGCGCGAACATCCGAAGGTCAACTTTCATATTATCCAGTCCTCGATGGAGGATATGGTTCAGACGATTGAACATAATGAAGTGGATTTCTTTCTGACTTCCATGCCCGTTCGGCATCCGGATATACGCAGCTTGCCATTGCACGTGGAAGAGGTATTCTTGGCCGTTCCCCCCACCCACCGCTTAGCCGGAAACAATCGCATCCGCTTAAGCGAGGCTGCCGGAGAATCCTTTGTGGGTTATAAAGAGGGCCATCCGTATCAGAAGATGAATAACGAGTTTTGCAAACAAGCCGGTTTTCAACCGAAGGTCGTCTGCGAGGTGGAAGACCCCGGGACCATCGCCGATCTGGTCCGTTCGGGGTTTGGCGTGGCTTTAATCGGGGAATGCAGAAGCAGCGAGGAATTAAAGCTGACGAAGCTCAGCATTCAAGAACCTCTCGCACGCCGGGTATTCCAAATCGCATGGCTGGAATCCAGATACTTGTCCAAGGCCGCGATTTCCTTCCGCGATTACCTCGTCGAATATTACGTAGATTGAAGGGAGAAATGAGGATTATGCTGTCATTCATGCCAGATTGGAATTTCGTCATGTTGTTGTGGCTGCTGCCGGTTGTATTTTTCATTCACGACGGAGAAGAGATTGCCACGATGGAATGGTGGCTCAGGAAGAACAAGAACAGCCCCTGGATCACGAAATTTTCGCCCGTCTCCATTCCATGGGATAAGAACATCACCCTGCAATTCTCCTTTGCCGTACTGCTGATCGGGTTCATCCTCACCTGCGTAACGTTTCTAACGGCGCGCGCCTTCGATATCGGCAGCCCGTTCAACGGCCTGTTCGCGGGGTTCGTTACGGTGTTCCTGCTGGACGGCGTGAAACATGTGGGGGCCTCAATCGCGCTGAAGGCATACACCCCTGGCGTCATTACAGCTGCGGTCCTTGAAATTCCATACGGAATTTATGCGCTCAACCGCCTGCTGTCCACTGGAATCGTGGATGCCACGGCATTCGCGATGGGAACCCTGATCTCCCTGCCTCTCATTCTGTTTCTGGTCTGGTTTGGTTTAACGCTTGGGAAACGAATCGCGCCGCACCGCATAAATACGTAGTCTCCGATAACGGTGCCCTGCAGGAAAACACAGCGACTGCTTGACGTTTCAAGCCGCAGGTTGCAGAACAATACAAGAAAAACGTCTATCGACGTACTTTCTCAGCAATCAGACCGCATTCAGCGGCATTTTACTTATAAGAGTAGAGTTAGTTAGCCCCGCCTATAACTGCGTTCACAAGAAAAAATGCCGCCGGATCTGATCATCCGACGGCATTTCGATTCGTTACGATTTGGCGTTATCCTACAAACTCCAGTTGCGCCTTGGCTTATAACCTGCCTTCTCCAGGAAATCCCGCTCCGTCTCTGGGCCAAGACCCTGAATTCCAACCTTGGCGCTCATCGAAGTAATCAGCATCCGGCTGGCCACTTCCAATGTCTGCAGGGCCATCCGCGCTTCGCGAATGGTCGTATCGTACACCACCACGCCATGGTTTTCTAACAGCAGCACATTGGCGATCTTGGCCTTTTCCCGAACGCCCTCGCCCAGCGCATCGCTCCCCGGATGATAATAAGGCACGCGTTCGATCCGTTCGAGATAATACATCGTCTCGACGAACATATTGGAGGGGAGCTCCAGGTCGGAGCAGGCAATCAGCGTTGTGTAGAACGGAGAAGCATGGAGCACCGCGCCGATCTCCGGACGGCTCTCGTAAATCGCCCGATGCATGGGCGTTTCCTTGGACGGTTTGCGGCCATCTGCGCCATATACGTTTCCGGACAGATCGCATTCGATCAAGTCCGCTTCCTCCAATTCGCCTAGGAACGTCCCGCTCGCCGTAACCACGTAACGGTCCCCTTCCGTTCTCGCAGAGATATTCCCCGCATTGCCCCACGCAAGGTCATATTGCATCATATATTTGCCGGTATGCTGCAGTTCTTTTCTAATCGTTTCCGCGCTAGCCATGATCAATACCTCCTGTATTTCAATACTTATTTTACACCCAATAATTACTTATAAGACGAGTACCTACCCGCATACCGCTATTTGCCGCCTAACAGGTTCGGCAGGAACATCGACAATTGCGGAAGATACGTAATCAGCAACAGGTCAATGATCAACACGATATAGAAGGGCACCATGCCCCTTGTGATTTGATCCAGCCGGATCTTCGCGATTTGGGCCGATATGAACAGATTGATGCCGAGCGGCGGCGTGCACATCCCGATCGCCAGGTTCACGATCATGATGATGCCGAAATGGGTCGGATCGATGCCGAATTCGGCCGCTACCGGCGCCAGCAGAGGTGCCAGAATGATGATGGACGCATTGGACTCCATGAACATGCCCACGATGAGCAGGAACACGTTGACCAGCAGCAGGAACACGATCGGATTGTCGGATATGTTCACGAAAAAGCCTGCAACCGCCTGCGGAATGCCTTCCCGCGTCATGATCCAGCTGAACAATCCTGCGCTTGCAATGATGAACATGATGACGGAAGTCGTAATCGTGGATTGCGTCAGAATGTTGATCAGCTTGGAGAATTTAATCTCCTTATACACGAATACGCCAACGATGAACGCATACGCTACGGCTACGCCTGCAGCTTCGGTCGGCGTGAAGATGCCGCCGTATATTCCGCCGAGAATGATGATCGGCATAAGGACCGCCCAGAAGGATTCCTTGAAGGCCTGCCATACTTCAGCAGGGCTCTTTCTCTTCTCGCGTGCATAGCCTTTTCGTTTCGCAATGATATAAACGGCAATCATCAGCGATAAACCAATCATAATTCCTGGAATAAGCCCCGCCATAAACAGATCGCCGATCGATGTTTCGGCAGCGACCCCGTATAGAATCAACGGGATGCTTGGCGGAATGATAACCCCCAGCTCACCGGACGTCGCTTGAAGGGCACCCGTAAAGTTCTTATGATAGCCCCGGGAGATCATGGCCGGGATCAGGATGCTGCCCAGCGCCGCGGTTGCCGCGGCGGAGGAACCGGATATGGCGGCAAAGAACATCGAGGTTACAATCGTTACGAGTCCAAGTCCGCCTGGCAAATGGCCTGTAAGCGCATTCGCCAGATTCACCAGCCGTCTTGAAATTCCGCCGAATTCCATCAAGGTGCCCGCGAACACGAAGAACGGAATCGCCATAAGCGGGAATGAATCGGTTGACGTGAACGAACGCTGGACGAGTACAAGCAGCGGCGTGCCGCCTTCCCACCAGATCGCCACCGCAGACGCCATTCCCATCGAAACGGCAATCGGAACGCTGATGGCGAAGAACAGGATCAAACATCCGAATAGTACGATAGGCATTATAATCCTTCCTCCTTCGCTGGCGGGATGGTATCGGAAACGATCGTTTCCAGAATGACCGCTACCGCATTGATGATGAGCAGCACCGCGCCAATCGGAATAGCTGCATAAGGAACCGACATGCTAAGCCCCATCGCTGCCGACGATTGCACGGAGACCCGGTTCAAAATATCGATGCCCTGGACCAGCAAAAGAACGAAAAACACGATGCATATCGCCATGACGGTGATGCGAATCACCTTTCGGTTGACTTCGCTCACGAGCTCCGGCAGCAGCTCGATCGCTACCAGCCGATGATGGCGCAGCGCCAGCGAGGAACCCAGGAAAACAAGGTATACCATCAAGTATCTGGCCAGCTCCTCGGACCAGTGAAGCGGATACCCGACAATCCGGTAAATAATCTGCATGATAATCAGGATGGACATGACACCCAGGATCATGGCCACTGCGATGCCTACGAGTTTGTTGAGCGTATCGATCGCTTTTAATGTCTGCCGCATGGCTTATCCCCCCTCTTGAAGAAAAAATGGTTATGGCGTGTTGATGATTTTGTCGTACAGCTCTCTTCCGTACAGGTTGGCAAAGCGTTCATGCACCGATTTGGCCGCCGCCTCGAACGGTCCCTTATCCACTTCCACGAACTCCGTACCGAAATCCTTAAGCTCATTGATGATCTGCTCTTCCTGTTCAAAGACCAGCTGATTCTCGTATTCCGTCGCTTCCTTGGCCGCTTCTTCAATAGCCTGACGCTGAGACTCATTCAAGCGTTGATACGTCACTTCACTCATAGCGAGCATTACGTAACCGTATACATGATCGGTCATCATCATATACTTCTGGACTTCCTGAATCTTGGAGCTGGCGGTAAAAGCAACCGGATTTTCCTGCGCGTCAATAACCCCGGTTTGAAGCGAAGAATACACTTCGCCAAAAGCCATAGGCGTCGGCGTCGCGCCCATCGCCTCCCAAGCCGCAATGGAAGCCGGAATTTCCGGTACGCGGATTTTTAAGCCGCGCAGATCGCCGGGCGTTTCGATCTTCTTGTTGGCCGTCAGCTCGCGCGGGGTTCTCATCCAGAACTCCAGGCCGCGGACCTCGGCATTGTCAAGCAGGCTCTGCTTCAGTTCATCGCCGACGTCTCCATAGAGCACGTTCTCCAAATGCTGCTTGTCCCGGAACAAATACGGCAGCTCCAAGATGGCATAAGGACTGTAGAAATTCGATAACACGCCCGCCGGCAGGGCAAAATCCACGGACCCGATCTGCATCCCCTCGATCAGGTCACGGTCATTCCCGAGCATCGAGCTGGCGTACACCTCTACCTCAATCTCGCCGCCCGTTTTCTCCTTGACCAGTTCCGCAAACTTGAGCGCGCCCAGATGCCACGGATCGGATTCACCCGTAATGTGACCTAGCCTTAGCTTGATCGGGCCATCATCCGTATTCGGCTTCGTCATAAATAAAGCGCTTACAACGAGCAGTGCAGCCACCATGACAACTGCGAGTCTTTTCCACATTTGTCGTTCCCCCAATCTGATATGAAGTTCCTGCAGCCTCCGCCACTGAAAGCAGAAGCTGCGGGGATATGTTGGTAATTAAAAGGTGACGATGACCTTCAGGGATGAGTCCTCCTTCTTGTCGACCAGGCGGAACCCTTCCGCGGCATCTTCATAAGGCAGCCGATGGGATATGACGGCTCCAACGTCCACCGCTCCACTAGCCAACAAATCGATGGCGGAAATGGTATCCTCGCGTGTGTATGTCATGCAGCCCACAATCTCCTTCTCGGTCTGCTGCAGATTCACGATATCGAAGGTTTGCGTGCCATGGAACATGGCGATCGTTACGCATCGGCCGCCTTTGCGAAGCAACGCAAGGGCGTCATCCACGATCCCGGGTACCCCGGCAGCAATCAGCACCTTATCGAACTCGCCGGCAATCTCCTTCTTGGCTTCCTCGGTCCAATGTTCTTTGCCGCGAATGTTCAGGGTATGGGTCGCCCCCATATCTTTCGCGGATGCCAGCGCATAATCCATGACGTCCGTCACCATGAGCGTGGTAGCGCCAGCAGCCTTGGCAGCCGTCATGGCGAGCAGCCCGATCGGTCCGGCACCGAGGATGGCGACCTTGTCTCCGACTTCAATCCCGGCCTTGCGTACCGCATGGACCCCTACCGCGAAGGGCTCAACCAACACGCCCAGCTCATGGTCCAGCTGATCCGGCAGTTTGAACACGCATGCCTCCGGCGCCGCGAAATACTCGGCCATCGAACCGTACCAGCCCTTGAGGCCCGGCGCTCCCCGTTCGGCGCAGTAATTCGTCCTTCCCGTCAAGCAGTAATCGCATTTGCCGCAGCCGACCTGGGGCTCCACGGTCACCCGATCGCCGATCCTGAAAGATGTGACATCCTTGCCCACCTTCACGATTTCGCCGGACACTTCGTGGCCGATAATGACGGGCGGCTTCCGGAACAAGTGCAGTCCTTTGTAGGTATGAATATCCGATCCGCAAATGCCGGCGGCTTTGACCCGGATCAGAACTTCCCCTGCCCCGATTTCCGGTACGTCTACGTCTTTAACGACAACTTTGTACGCATCCTCCACATATACAGCCTTCATTGTCTCTCCCCCTCGTAGTAATTCAAGATGGCGGTCTGATCCCGTTTCTCTCTGTTATATAAAAAGCGCTTGCTTCGATTCCTGAAGATGCTTGCGCATCACGTCGGCGCTGCTCTCCTTGCCGGTTTTCAAGGCCTCATAGATCTTCCAATGATCCTCAAGGAACTTCTCCATCCTGTGCGGATCCTTCCGCAGATGCCGGCGGGTAATTCGCTGAAGATGATCGTGGTAGTTCAGCAGCACCCTGTGGATTTCCTGATTGCCCGTACACTCGCAAATGATCAGGTGGAAATCATGGTCGGCCTGTGCGAAATTCTTGACGTCAAGCCGGCTGACGATATCGGCGGTTTCGGCTAAATTGCCCTCCAGCTCCTGCATCTGCTCAGGCGTAAGCCTGGATTCGACCTGCTGGCAGTTGAACGTCTCCAGCGCGATCCGAAGATCGTAGATATCCACGATCCGGTTCACGGACAGATCGTTGATGATAATGCCCTGTTTTGATGAAACGGTGACAAAGCCCTCGGCTTCCAGCCGCGTCAACGCCGCTTTGATCGGCGTCTTGCTCATACCCAGCAGCTCAATCAATTCCCGCTCGGACAAGAAACGCCCCGGCTCGAACTTCTCGTTCAGAATGCTTTCCTTGATTTCATTGTAGGCCACGTCTTTTAACAGAAGTGAAGAAGCAGTCCCTTTGCTTTTATCCATCGTCATTCGTTGATTCTCCTATCTTGGCAATTGATCCGTGCTATTGATCCAGTTCAGGGAACCCGGCATCCCGTACGCTGATAAAATAATCCGGTGATCCCAGCTGCCCGCCCTTGAGAGCCAATTCAAGGCCGTCAAGGCTGGCGTCGTCCGAATATACCCTGCAGAGCGGAGCTCCCGGGGATACGTCCCATATCATCTCCAGCCCGTAGGCGCCCATTTCGCTGGTGACAAAACCGGAGGTGTCTCCTCCAGCGACGACAATCCGGCCGAGCTTGGCTTGCCCCATGATCTGCTTGGTTAACTTCCCGAGGCTTCTGCCGATAAACTCGCCCGCTTCCGCTCCGGTGAAACCCATGGCCTTCAATCGCGTCCGGGTCTCGCCGATCGCTTCATCCTCCGGGCCAAGCGCCGTATAGAGCACAACGCTTTGTCCTTCTGCGAGAACGTCTATAGCTTGTCGAACAAGCTCCGACCGGGCCGTTCCCTGGGTATCTTCAATGGCGTCCGGCGTAATGCGAATGCCGCGGAAACCCGCGGCTATCGCCCGCTCAATCTGAAGCCGACTGACCGGCGAAGCACTCCCGGACACCGCCAGAATCGTATCGGTAGGCCGGACGGGCGCTGCGGGCGCGATTTTCTCAGACGAAGGGGCAGCGAGCCCGAGCTCATCCCAATGGGCAGCCAAAGCGTATTCGACGCCGGACGAACCGACAACGAATGCCCCCGCCCCTTCGGGTTTGTCCTGAATCAGCTGGCCGCACCGCTTGAGCCTGTCCTCATCCAAGGCATCGAACAGCAGAATTCCCGGCTTCTCTTCCAGTTTATCACGATATCGGCCAAGAACCGCATCCGCGTCTCCATCCAGTTCAACGATATCCATCAATGCAATCGTATCGGCCGTCTGCTCCGCGAGATGAAGACGCAAATCGGCCTCATGCATCGGCGTGGATGGATGCTGCGACATGACGGGATGCCGGTCCAAGCGGTACACCGTATCATGCATTTTCGCAAAATGCTGTCCGAACAGCGTATAACGTCCGAGGCGTGGCGCTCCGACCAGCAGCGGAACCGTAACCTGATCGGAAAAATAGTCTCTGGCCACCCCGATCGCGCGGCCTATACTGCCAACCTCCGGTGACGAATCGAAGGTAGAGCACGTCTTATAGTGAACGAGCGGCGCGCCGCTCATGGACAGCTTCTCAAATACCGGCCGGAGCTCGGCCTCCATATCCTCCGGGGATTTGGCTCTGCTGGTGCCCGCTACCCCTATGCAGCGCAGGCCTTCAAACTTCTTGAGCCGATCGAGCGAAGGAGCTTCCAAAAACAGCACCGTGCGGTAACCGCTTCGGGCCAGCGCCTCCATCGCATCCGTCGAACCCGTAAAATCATCGCCATAGAAAGCAAGCAGCAGCTCATTATCGTTCATGCTCGTCCCTCCTGAATCTATGATAGATCTATCATAGATCTATTTGAGACCTATTGTATGTGCAGCGCTTTCAAAAGTCAACACTCTTTTCGATCAAATGTGAGATATGTCATTGCGAATCTCCCCCTGGACGACTTCGTTTTCCTCAACATATTAGCCAAGCGCCGGCTCATAAGCTTAATGGATGGCAGTTAAACCGGATACGTTACGTTAACCATATGGAGGGAGATACCGATGATGGAGGATCAGAACCAGAAACGAGGAAATGCCGGCCGTATACCCCAGCCGATTCGCAGCGACGGTGCAGGCGGGCCGGACTATGGTCCGCGGGATGTGATGAGGGATATCGAGAATCCCGACATGCTTGTACCTCCGGTCACGGATGCGGGCTTGATGCCGAATCTGAAAATGTCGTTCTCCGACACGCATATGCAGCTGAATCACGGCGGCTGGTCGCGGGAAATTACGGTACGGGACCTGCCGATTGCGACCACGCTGGCCGGCGTAAACATGAGCCTGACGCCCGGCGGGGTTCGGGAGCTGCATTGGCATCAGCAGGCGGAATGGGCCTACATGATATGGGGCAGCGCCCGGATTACGGCCATGGATGCAAGCGGCAGGAATTTTATCGCGGATGTGGGACCGGGCGACCTTTGGTATTTTCCGGCCGGCCTCCCCCACTCGATCCAAGGACTCGAGGAAGGCTGTGAATTTCTGCTGGTCTTTGACGACGGCCACTTCTCGGACCTGAACACCTTATCGATCTCCGACTGGTTTGCCCACACGCCTAAGGACGTGTTGTCCGCCAACTTCGGCGTCCCGGAGAACGCCTTTGCCCATATCCCGAAGGAGCAGGTTTATATTTTTCAAGACCAGGTACCGGGTTCGCTTGCCAGCCAGGAGGTGCAGTCTCCCTACGGAACGGTGCCGCTCAGCTTCAAGCACCGGCTGTTGGCGCAAGAACCGGTCATAACCCCCGGCGGAAGCGTAAGGATCGTGGATTCCCGCAATTTCCCGATCTCCAAAACCGTTGCAGCCGCGCTGGTCGAGATCAAACCTGGCGCCATGCGGGAGCTCCATTGGCATCCGAATCAGGACGAATGGCAGTATTACTTGACCGGGCAGGGAAGAATGACCGTATTCGCCGGCAATGGAGCAGCTCGGACCTTCGATTACAGGGCCGGCGACGTCGGTTACGTGCCTTTTGCCTTCGGCCACTACATACAGAACACGGGGACGGAATCCTTATGGTTTCTGGAAATGTTCAGAAGCGACCGGTTCGAGGATATATCCTTGAATCAATGGATGGCCTTGACGCCTCGGGACCTGGTCCAGGATAACCTGAGAGTCGGAAACGAAGTCACCGATGCTTTGCGCAAGGAGAAGTGGCCCGTCGTGAAGTATCCGGGATTTTCGTATTATCCGCGATAAGGCCTCATCCCCCTGTTTAGTCGCGGATATTTCCCCTTTTATCAACTGGTCATGCAGACCCGCCAAAGGGCATGATTCCGTGGAGGTCTGCATGTGCCGTTATCCTGAGATTGACTTTTCCTTCCTTCTGCCATATAGTTCAATAATGAAACTGTTTCATACGTGAACTATTTGAGAGGAGAACTATCATTGAACGACAAAGCAAGGCAGTGGATCGACCGGTATGTCGATGTCTACCTGCTGGTATCGCGGCGGATCAATGCCCAGATTCGAGAGCAGCTCGGCGAAGACCTGACCAGCGACCAGTTTCAGGTGGTACGCTTGATCAACGGCATGGATCGCTGTACCTCATCCTATCTGGCGGAAGCGCTCGCGGTCGGCAAAAGCTCGGTCACGGCCATCGTCAACCGTCTCGTGGATGCCGGCATTATCGACAGAACCCGGGACGAAGCGGATCGCAGGCTGGTGTATCTGACTTTAACGGAGTACGGACATACGATTTTTGAATCGGCCCAGGAGCAGATGAGGGAGATCATCTCCCCTTACCTGCAGCATTTTGAAGAAAAAGATATCGAAATGTTTATCTCCATGTTTGAGAAACTGGGGCAATTGATGTTTGAATCAGGGGGGAGAAAGAATTGAGAGCTATACTGAAAGCAAGATGGGCCATCATCGTGCTGTGGCTGGTGGCCGCCGTCGCGCTGTTTATGTTCGCGCCATCCATGGCGGACCTGGTGCGGGAGAAGGGCCAGCTATCCGTGCCGGATGGATATACCTCTTCGCGCGCGGCTGAAATCCTAAAGGAAGCCTCCGGGGGCGAGGGCGGGGAAACCCTGAACCAGGTTGCGCTTGTCTTCAACAAACCCGACGGGTTAAGCGAAGCGGATAAGGAAAGCATCCGGCAGGGCGTTCAAGCTTTAAACGACAATAAAGACAGCCTACATATCGATTCCATAAATGAACCGTTCACGCAGACGGAGCTGGAAGACACGCTCATCGCCAAAGACGGCAAGACCATCATGGTCGCGCTTCAGGTCAGCGGAGGCGAGGAGGCCGTGAAAGAGCTGCCCGGGAAGGTCGATCAGGTGCTCGAAGGCGTTCAAGCCGATCATTATCTGACCAGCGAAGGTCTCATCAACGAAGATACCATCGTCAGCTCCGAGGAAGGCCTGAAGAAAACGGAATATATTACGGTCATCTTTATTCTGTTGATCCTGTTCGTTGTATTCCGTTCCTTCGTGGCACCGTTCGTGCCGCTGTTGACCGTGGGGCTCAGTTATCTCGTGTCCCAGTCGGTCGTATCCTTTCTCGTGGACCAGTTCAACTTCCCGATATCCACTTTCACCCAGATCTTTATGGTGGCCGTCATGTTCGGGATCGGAACCGACTACTGCATCCTGCTGATCAGCCGGTTTAAGGAAGAACTCACCACGTCCGAAGATACCCAATCGGCCATTATCGAAACTTATCGGAAAGCCGGCGGCACCGTGCTTTATTCCGGTCTTGCCGTATTCGTCGGCTTTGCAGCCATCGGTTTATCCAAGTTCATTCTGTATAAATCCGCGGTTGCGGTCGCGATCGGCATCGCGGTTATGCTTCTTGCGTTAGTCACGGTCGTGCCGTTCTTCATGGCGGTCCTCGGGAAGAAACTCTTCTGGCCGTCACGCGGCAAGCTGGAACACAGCGAAAATAAACTATGGGGAGCGGCCGGTTCCTTCTCCCTCAAGCGTCCTTGGGCCGCCATGCTCGTCGTGGCCGTCATCGTCGGGCCCTTCCTCGCTACGTACAGCGGCAAGCTGTCGTTTAACAGCCTGGAGGAAATCGGTCCGAGTTATGATTCGGTCAAGGGCTTTAATATCATTTCGGACAGCTTCGGTCCCGGGCAGTCGCTGCCTTCCACCATCGTGATCAAGAACGATGACCGGATGGATACGGCGGAGTACATGGGACTCGCGGAAAAAATCAGCCGGGAAGCGGAAAAGGTTGAAGGCGTTTCGAGCGTTCGCGGACTTTCGCGTCCAACCGGCGAGCAAATCAACGATTTCCTCATTCCGACTCAAGTCAAAACGTTAAATGAAGGATTGGGAGAGTCCAAAGACGGGCTGACCCAAATTCAGAACGGACTTTCCGAAGCAGGCAAGCAGCTCAGCGAGAATGCGCCGAAGCTGGATGAGGCTGCTGCGGGAGCGCAAGAGCTGACGAAGGGAACGGCCGACCTGAAGGACGGCATCACCGAGCTTGGTCAGGGTCTCAGCGCCATTCAAAAAGGGATTCAAAGCGGAAGCGCCGGCGCCGGCGAGCTGAAAGCCGGACTTGCCAAGGCAGCGCAAAGCGCGAAAGAGTTGGCTGCTGCCCACGACCAGCTGCTTCAAGGCTACAAACAGCTCGACACCGGATTAGCGGCCCTAAACGGCGGCGTTGCCGGAATCCAGGAACAGCTGGGCGGCGTTGCCGCTGCTCTGAAAGGACTTGAAGGCTCCTTCACGGGATTGGAGAGCAGCCATCCGGAACTCGTTCAGGATACCGATTATCAAACGATTAAAGGCACCGTTACCCAAACGGCAGCAGGCACGGCAGAGCTGGCCGCGGGGTTGGGACAGATCTCCGAGCAGCTTAAGGGCGCATCGGCAGGCTTGTCGGAAGCCAACGCCGGCTACGCCAAGGCAGCCGCAGGGCAAACGGCGCTTGCCGACGGTCTGCAGCAGCTTGTGTCCGGGATCGCGGAGCTTCAATCCGGCCTCTCGCAAGCCGCTAACGGGCAGGGCCAAATCGTAAGCCAGATCCCTTCCATTACGGGCGGGCTGGACCAGCTGCAGGGCGGCCAGAAGCAGCTTGCCGACGGGTTCGGCGATCTTACCGGACAGATCGGAGAGCTGACGGAAGGTCTGAATTCCAGCGCCGACGGGCTGAAACAAATTTCGGACGGACTGCATTCCGCTCAGGATTACCTGCAGCAAATTCAGGACGTTCAGGATGAGGACCTCAGCGGATTCTTCATCCCGCAGGAAGCCCTGGAGAACGAAGAATTCCAGACGGTATTCGATACCTACTTGTCCGATGACCGCAAAGTGATGACGCTGGATGTGGTGCTGTCAACCAATCCGTACAGCGAAGAAGCGCTGGGCAGCGTCGAACAGATTCAGGCAGCCGTCGACCGTGCAGTAAAAGACACGAAGCTGGAGAACGCCGAGGTTGCCATCAGCGGCATTACCAGCACCAACAACGATTTGCAGAGCATCTCGAATGAAGATTACACGCGTACCGTGATTCTCATGCTGAGCGGAATCTTCATTATCCTGGTCGTGCTGCTGCGATCCATCGTGATGCCGATCTACCTGATTATTTCGCTTGTCATCACGTACTTTACCGCCGTCGGCGTTACGGAGATGATCTTCGTCCACGGCTTCGGGTATTCCGGCATTACTTGGGCCACGCCGTTCTTCAGCTTTGTCATGCTGATCGCGCTAGGGGTGGATTACAGCATCTTCCTGATGGCACGCTTCAACGAGAACAAAGCCTGGAACGTTCAGGATGCCATTCTCCATGCCATGCGCAACATGGGCACGGTCATTCTGTCCGCGGTGGTCATTCTTGGCGGTACCTTTGCGGCCATGTATCCATCCGGCGTATTGTCCATGATGCAGATCGCCACGGTCGTCTTGGTAGGACTTGTGCTTTATGCACTCCTGTTCCTGCCATTCTTCGTGCCGGTGATGGTTCGCATCTTCGGCCGGGCCAACTGGTGGCCGTTCAGCCCTAAGGAACAGGGCGACGCTTCCAGAACGGGTCATGACCTAAAGATGTAATTAACATATTATGTTGAATACGATAAAAAGGGCTGCACCCTCGTTAGGCATACGGGGGATGCAGCCCTTTTGTCGCTCCCTCCCAAATATCGGAATCTTCATGCCATTCTTCCGTAAGGGCAGGGCTATCGCATTCAGAGCATGGTACGGGCCGTTATGTCCTCTACTGCACAATTCCGATATAAAACCCGTCATATCCCTTGCTTCCAACCGTTTGAATGGCCGTGCCGGCAATCGAGGAGTCTGCCGACAGCATATCCATGAATTTTCGGATGCCATGCACCCGAGGGTCTGTGCTGTGATAATCGACGACTTCTCCGTTCCGGATGACATTATCGCTAATGATGACGGTGCCGGCCTTGGAGAACTGCAGCGCCCACTTCAAATAATTCGGATTGTTCGGTTTATCGGCATCGATGAATATCAGATCGAACGGATCCGCCTTTTCCTTAGCCAGCTGCTCCAGCTGCGCCAATGCATCGCCTACGCGGATGCTGACCCTATCCTCCAGTCCAGCCAACGCTACGTTGGATTTGGCAACCTTCGCATGATGCGGATCGAGCTCCAATGAAATCAGCCGCCCTTCTGCCCCGATCCCCCTAGCCATCCAGATCGTGCTGAAACCGCCAAGCGTACCGATCTCCAAGATTCGTTTCGCTCCCTTGATCTGAACGATCACGTTCAGCAGCTTGCCCTGAGCGGGAGATACATCGATCTCAGGCAAGCCTGCCTCCCGGTTTGCGGCCAACACCTTCTCCAGCACCTCGTCATAAGGAATCAAATGTTCCGTCACATAATCGTCCACTTTACCCCAAGTCGCAGCATCATTCGCATTCGCTTTCATGCCTGTTTCCTCCCTTAAACTTCAAATTGGATTTTACACATTCATTGTATGTGATTTAATATTATAAAAATAATATATAATTAAATGGGTTATATAAATATAATATATAAATTAGACAGGAGTGCGGCTCCATATGAATTTACATGCCTTACGGCTGTTTCACGTCATTGCCACAACCGGCAGCGTCACCCGGGCTGCCGAATTATTAAATATAAGCCAGCCGGCCATAACGGCACAGGTTAAGAAATTCGAAAAGGAGCTTTCCCTTACCCTGTTCAAGCCGCAGGGCAGAGGCATCGGATTGACGCAGGCTGGCGCCGAGCTGCTCCCCCTTGCCAAAAGGCTCTTCTCGGTTGAGCAGCAGATCGAACAATTCTGCCGGGATTACCGCAGCGGTTCGAGGGGGCATATCCGACTGGCCGCAACCTACCTCCCCTCCCATTTTCTTCTGCCGGCCTGGCTCGCAAAATACAAGCAGCGGTACGAAGACGTCGAAATGAGCATTACCACCACGAATTCCAGCGATGCGCTTAAGCAGCTGCTGAACATGGACGTGGATCTTGCGATATACGGCGGCCTCCCTGAGGAATCGCCGGATACGATACAGACCGAGGAGCTGTTCCGGGATGAGCTGTGGTTTGTCGTCTCCCCCGACCACCGTTATGCCAATCAGCATATCTCCCTGGACGAGATGATGAGAGAGCCCTTTGTCATGCGTGAGGAAGGAAGCTCGACGCGGGAACGGTTATTTGCCTTATGCCGCACCCACAGCGCGCCTTCGCCCCGCATCACGCTGCAATTCAACGGCCTGCACGAAGCGATCACGGCCGTCATTGCCGGATACGGAGCCAACTTCGTGTCTTCGCTCGTAGTGCGGGAATACGTGGAGCGCGGTGAGCTCAGCCAGGTATACGTCGATGGCATCGTGCTGCAAAATATCATTGCGGTTTGCACCCGCAAGCATGAAGCGTTATCCGCTGCCGCCATGAATTTCGTGGAGATGATCCGGGAACGGCCATAAGATAATCGTATGTCGTTTGGGAAGATGGAGCTGCGCTTTTTGGAGCTTGCCTGCATTAGTTCCTTTGGGCCTTATCTGAGAAAACAACCCGTATGCTGCTATTCATGTGAAGGATGACCTAAACATTCATTTATGACGATAATAATCTGTTTAATACCGACCTCATCGCCTCCGTGTTCCACGACTTGCGCAAATGCGGCACGCAATGCCTCCGCCAGAATGATGCCCAATTCTACGCCAGCCACTTCAACGTGGAATTGATGGTTGGACAAGTCTCGGAAGGAAGCCAGGATGCTGCCGGACCTGTTTTTCTCGTGCCCTCTGTCCGGGATATATACGAGAACAACCCCGGCAAGCTGCAATTGATCGGCGAACCGGGCGAAACTCCCGACGGCCTCTGGTTGAGTGCCCAGGATGATTCCGGCAACGGAATCTACTTTAAGGATGAAAGCAAGCACGAGTCCTGATCCTGATTTACGCCCGAGGCGCCCCCGGTCTGAAATGCCGGAGGTGCCTTCTCCCGCTATTTGACATAACATAGGGGCCTCCCGCCAGATCCAGGATCTTTCGGGACAGCCCCCTTTTATTGCCTTATCATCTAAGTCGTAAATCGTGCATTAACCTTTAATGGAGCCGATCATGACGCCTTTCTCGAAATATTTTTGCATAAACGGATAAATGAGCAGAATCGGAAGCGTCGAAACGATAATGACGCCGTACTTGATCTGGTCGGCATATCGCTGCGCGTACCCCCCGGCATCCCCGCCCGTTCCCGCACCGCTCGAGAATACCTGGTTCGACAGCAGGATATCCCGCAGAACGATCTGCAGCGGCTGGAGCTTCGTATCCCGGATATAGACCAGCGCCGTAAAGAAATCGTTCCAATGCCCCACCAAATAATAGAGCCCGATGACGGAGACCAGCGCTTTGGACAGCGGCAAAGCCACTTTGAAGAAGAAGGTAAAGTGAGAGCAGCCGTCCATGACGGCGGCTTCATGCAGCTCCTGCGGCAGCGAGTTTTCAAAGAACGTCCTCGCAATGATCAAATAAAACACATTCACGGAGAACGGGAGAATAAACACCCAGATCGTGTTGGTCAAGCCAAGACCCTTCATCAATAAATAGGTCGGAATCAGCCCGCCGTTGAAGAACATCGTGATCACGAAAATAAACATGATGATGCGCCTGGCGCGAAATTCCTTTCTGGACAGCACATAAGCTGCCGGAAGCGTGAACAGCATGTTCACCAGGGTGCCGAACACCGTGTAAAACAACGTATTTCGGTACCCGGTCCAAATCCGCATATCCTTGAAAATTTCCTGGTAACCGAAAAAACTAACATTTTTGGGGATAAACATGACCTTCCCCGTAGAGACGAGCGTTGAGTCGCTGAACGAAGCAATGATGATAAAATACAGCGGATAGGCAATCAGCAGAAAAATCAATACGCACAGAAAACCCAAGATGATCTTAAATCCCAGCTCCTTGCCGTTGATGCGCATTCTGGCAGTTTCATGTTCCACAACCGTTTCTCCTTCCCCGATCATTAGAATAAGCTCGTTTCCGACATTCTCTTCGATATCGTGTTCATCGCATACAGAAATACGAAATTGATGAGCGTGTTAAACAAACCGATGGCCGAAGCCAAGCTGAACTGGTTGGAGATGATCCCGATTTTGTAAACATAGGTGGCTATGACCTCCGAGACGGGAAGGTTCAGCGAATTCTGCATCAGGAATATTTTCTCGAAGCCGGTCCCGAGGATATTCCCCATGCTGAGAATGAACAGGATGATGATGGTTGGAACGAGTGCGGGAATGTCGACGTACCGGATCGTCTGCCAGCGGCTGGCCCCATCGATCTTGGCGGCATCGTACAGCTGGGGATCCACGGTGGACAAGGCCGCAAGATAGATAATGCTGTTCCAGCCGCAGTGCTGCCATATGTCGGAGAGCACGTACACCGGAATAAAGGTCGAGGTGGAGGCTAGCAAATTGATATGCCCCAGCCCCACGGCCTTCATAAAGTGACCGACAACCCCGGTTTCGGAGGACAGCAGCACGTTCAGCATCCCGACCAGCACGATGATGGATATGAAATGGGGCAGGTATACGGTGGTCTGCATCACCTGCTTCATTCTTTTTCGGCGAATCTGGTTTAGAATGAGCGCTAAGATGATCGGGGCCGGAAAGCCGAGCACGATCGTGGCCAGACTGATCAGAAACGTGTTTCGCATCAAATCGGTGAACAGGTAACTGTCGATGAATTGCTGAAAGTAGGCGAGCCCGCGCCACTCTCCGCCGGTCAAGCCTTGGCTGAAATCGTAATCCCTAAACGCAAGCTGGATGCCGTACATCGGCACGTAGTTAAACAACAGAATGACGGCAATCGCCGGAAAAATCATAATCCACAGCTGGTAATCACGTCTGAAGGTGTTCAATCTTTTGCGAGGCCCCATATCCTCCCTCCTAGTTTTGATTCATGTAATCGTCGTAATATTTTTGCATAATCTCAAGATTCTGCTTCAGGCCTGCCTTCTCGCTTTCCTTGATATACGCGTCCCATTCGGCTTCCACGCCGCCCTTGGTGACCCATTTCGCAAAGCTGGATTCCGCCAGATTCATTACGTTCGTATTGTTCAGGCTCATGGCGTTATTGTCCATGGTGGAATACTTGATGAACATGCCGGGGAACACGTCTTTATCGGGATCCACCTCCAAGGCCGCCTCCAGCGGCTCCGATTGACCCAGCACCTCCTGCATATCGGTGCCAAGCGTCAGCTTTAAGGTATCGGGAATATAAAATGCGCCGTGGTCCGCCATCGTCGAGGTCCATTTCCACGTGCCCGGATCCATCTTGGCATCGGCCGGAGGCAGAACGGCATATGTACCGTCTCCGTTATCTTTAATGTTCGGTCCGAGGGACCCGAACAGCACCTGCATGCCCACCTCGGGCGCATAAAGCTCGTTGATGAATTTCATGGCCGCTTCTTTGTTCTTGGTCTTGGCGGACATGACGATATGGTTGGTGCCGTAATTCAGGGAGTAATGATCATAGCTCCAGGACAGCTTCCCTGCATAATCTGCCGATGCCTTCATCGGCGGCATGGAAGCGTACTGCGGTGCCAGCTGCTCGCCGAAGCGGTCGGACGCCACCCATCCCCAGGTAAAGCCGACCTTGGCCGTATCCCCTTCCCCGCGCGCGATGGATTGAAATTTCGTATAATCATGCGTGAACACTTCCGGGTTGACCAGACCCGCCTTGTACAATTTATTCAGAAACGCGACCATCGTTTTGTACCGTTCATCCGTCAGGAAGTTCTTCACCTGACCGTCTTCCACGAAATAACCTTGTCCGCTGCCGTCCGTCAGCGTAATGCCCATGCTGCCCAGGAGCACCGCGGGGTTAAAATATCCGCCGATGCCTCCCGGCCAATCCATCGGAATCTCGTCATTCGGATCGCCGTTGCCGTTGGCATCCTTCTCTTTGAAAGCCACCAGGACTTCATACAGCTCATCCCATGTGGTCGGCATGCTCAGACCGAGGTGATCCAGCCACTGCTGGTTAATGAACTGCCTGCTGGCGGTAGCGGGCCAGAACCGCTGATATTTCGGGAGACCGTAGATTTTGCCGTCCGACTGCGTGGCGATTATTTTCGTATCCGGTTTTTCATTAAACATGTTCTGTACGTTGGGCGCCTGCTCCAGCATGCCGGATAGATCCTGGAACAAACCCTGGAATTGCGCAAAGTCTGCATCCGTAATGACGTTCGGCCCGATGAACAGATCCGGAATATCGCCGCTGGCCAGCATCGTCCCTTTCTTCTGTCCCCAATCCGCGGTAATCTCCTGCCATTCGATGTCCACGCCCGCCGTCTCCTCAACCTTTTGCAGCCACTCCATTTCGGCCAGCGGCTTCGTGAGCGGGTGCTTGGTAATGATGGCGGTAAGCTTTACTTTGCTGCCGGTTTGGTCTCCGGGAGTCTCCGCCGAGTCGTTCTGGCCGTCTCCGGCCCCGCTGCAGCCTGTTAACAACATGGCCGTCATGGCGACAAGCGAGATGAAAACGTTTACCCTTTTCTTCATTCCATTACCTCCTGGTTTCGTTTGTTGGTCTGGTCCATGGGGGTATACGGCCTTGAGTCGGCCTTGCCTTGGGACAGTTTTCACTCTAAATGAAGGCGGCGGGCACCGTAAACGGACAGTTTTTCAGGCATCCTCATTTTTTGAAGGCGCCTATCATCCCATAAATGTAAACGCATCCATTGCAAACCGGCGCTTGGAATTCAAATTTTGTATATGTTCAAAAATTGAAACGTCTTAGCCTGTGAAACAGCTGCCTAGGAATGGCTTCTAAGCAAGCAGGTTTATAAAAGACCGCTGTAATCGGCCTTGTCATCGGCATCAGCGGTCTTTCGTTTTAAGCTTTATGCGTATTTCGATATTGCCCCGGCGTCGTGCCCACCATTTTTTTGAAGGATCGGATAAAACTCGAGGTATTGGTGTACCCGACCTGTTGGGAGATGGCTTCGAGCGTCTCCTCGCTGTCCCGCAGAAGCTGAATGGATTTCTGGATCCGAAGCTGATCGATATGCTCTTTGAAATTTTGCCCCATCGTTTTTTTGAAGTGATGGCTGAAGTTGGAGACCGACATATCAAAATAATCGGCCATCATCTGCAGCGAACAGTTCGGATCCATCCCTTTCTCCGCAATCAGGGACAGGATCTCATCCTGGGTTGCCGCCCGGGAAACGGGGAGGGTTTCCTTGATCATATCGCACAGCTTGGCATAGCTTTCCCTTATGATCCCGATCATCTGTTCCAGCGTATAACGATGGTTAAATGCCGCATCCGTAAGCCGCAGCAGGCTCTGATCGTCATGACGGAACCGCTGGAGGCCGTTGAAGATGACGGTAACGGTATTGAGATACACGCTCTGAATCATATGTGGCGGCAGGCTGTCATTGCTTAGGTAACCGATCATTCTCTCTGCTAGAGAGGCCAGCATGGCTGCATCATTCTTGAGGATCGCAAGCTCGAGGGATTGCAGGATTTCGGCATAATAGGAGACGGCTCCGGTCTGGGGAATCCCGATGTTATCAAAGACCAGCACGGCGTCGGTCTTTCGGATGCGCAGAAACTCCGCCGTTCGGAGTGCCTGCAGATATGAGAGATGGAGGTCCTGCGGAGACGGGGCTTCGCCAGGCTTGCCGATGCCGATCACCGTTCGCCGGCCCGTGTGCTCCAATATTTCATCCTGCATCCGTTCTAGGCAGGATGTGAGCGGGACATTCTCCGCATGGGAGCACACCAGAATCAATTCCTGCGGATAGATGCTTTTAAAGAAATAACCTTGGATATCCTCCGGCAGCCGTCCTTCATAGCGCCGGCAGTAATCCAATATCTTCTCCATCTCTGCTCCATCCGCTTCGCAGCATAGTACGGCAACCGAGAAGCAATCATGCTGAAACCGGAGGCCGACCTTTCTTGCTTCCCGTTCGAAATCATCCCAGCCTGCAAGATGTCCGCTCACCAGTTCAAACAGCAGGTTATCCCGCATAATCGGCAGCGATCCCTTCACATGCTCGTCAAGCTTGCTGTTGGCCATCGAAAGCTCCTCCAGCGTATATTTGATCGTATCGATCTCGTTCATGGGCTTGCGGTCCCGCGGTTCGAAGACTTGAACGGCAAGATCAACCAGACGGCGAATCGGCTGATAGTTGTTCCGGATCGATATATAGATGATAAACACTTCAAGCAGCAGGATCAGGCCGACCAGGATGGCCGTATTCAACTGAATCGTCCGAATGCCCTGAAGGGATGAGGATACCGGCAGCAGGCTCACGTATTTCCATCCATTCTTGTCCGAAACCGAGGACGATACCAGATAATCCGATCCGCTGATCGCATAAATGCCCGAAGAGGAAGATGTCTCATCCCCTATGCCCTGCACAAGCTTCCGGAAGTCATCGGAGGATTGGTATGACGTATCATGGGAAGATACCAATCGCCTTCCCTGGCCGTCAAACACAAAAAAATCGCCGCTATAGGTTTCCGAGACGGACTTCATCATCCGGACGATCGTATCTTCCCTTACCATGATCATGACGGCTCCGGGGGAATTCGTGCCTCCTACCGGCAGCGGCTGCACGAAGGTCAGCATTCGAACCCGGTTATTGCCGGGCACAATCACGTTCTCAACAGGCCTGACGACGGGAGACTCGAGATCATTCAAGGTCTGGATCATATCTTCGCCGGCCCAGTTTTCATAGTAGTAACCGACGCCCGGAATGGACAGGTCGTCCAAACTGTATGCGCTTCCAGTTTTGGAAAACAAATAACCGATGTTCTTTACATACAGCAAGGTGTTGTAAATAAATGCATCGGTTGCATTGTATTTTTTCATCTCATTGGCAATGAGGACACGCTGGTAGTCGCTTTCCTCGGCCTTGTACATCTTGAATTCCCGATTCTGCACCAGCTCGAACGGCAAATTGTATACATACCGGGTAAACGTATCCATCGATGTCATGAACTGCTCCGTAATATGCGCATTCCAGTCCATTTCCTTCTCTTTCACAACGTCCGCCGAATAGGGATAGTAATAACACAGGATGACGATCACGGGAAACATCAGCACGAGCAAATAGGAAATCAACAACTTGGTCAGCAGGTTAATCTTATGGATTCGCAAACGGCAACCACCTCCCTATCACTTCATTCCCATTTTCGAAAATGTTATCTATAAGAATACGAAATTTTCAAAAAAAAGAAAACTCATTTCCGCTGTATACGCGTCGGAAATGAGTTTTCTGATATCATACCATTTTGGTGGCAGCGGGAACGTCAGGAGGATTGTTCCACTCCCCATTTTTCGGCCCACTTCTCCATCTCCTTCAAAGAAGCCAGGAAGTCCATCCCCTTCTCGGTCAATGAATACTCCACGGTGACCGGAACGGTAGGGAATACCTCGCGTCTCACGATGCCGCTGCTTTCCAAATGGCGCAGGACATCCGTCAAGGATTGCGTCTTGATGATGGCTGCATCCCGGTGAAGCTGATTAAACCGTTTCGGTCCTTGGGCTAATTGCGCGATGACAAGGAACGCCCATTTGGCTCCAAGAATTTGCAGCACTGAGCAGATATGATTGAACCCTGGCTTTTCCTGAAAGTCTTCTTTAACCGGCTCCATTGCCTCACCCCATCACTAACTAATCGTAAGTTAGTCAAAATGACTGGATAATATCCAAATACTTTGCCTTCTTACATCATATATGCGCGCTGCTTATAATACAAACACAAAGAGATTTCATGCTTTACTATCCGAAACGGCATGTGCTAGCCATGATCCGATTGAGGATATCGATCTCCCAACGGAAAGGATAATGGATATGAATCGATATACGATATATTTATTGGCGCTCGGGGTTTTTCTTACCGCTACTTCGGAACTGGTCGTCTCGGGTATTCTGTACGCGATTGCTGACGATCTTCATATTTCCTTGGCTTTTGCCGGCCAGCTGATTACCGCCTATTCGCTTGCTTTTGCGATCGGAACACCGTTTCTGGTCTCGCTTACCGCTCGAATCAATCGAAAAAAGGTGCTGCTCGGCTCGCTTCTGCTATTCATTGCCGGCAGTCTTGTTTCTTTTTTTAGCACCGGGGTATGGACGCTCATGGCTTCCCGTGTCATTCTGGGCGTAAGCTCAGGCGTCTATCTCGTTGCCGCAATGGGTACCGCAGCCAAAATGGTGCCACCGGCAACGTTAGGCCGTGCGATCGGCACCATCGTGCTGGGTTTCAGTAGCGCCATGGTGCTGGGCGTTCCGATCGGCATATGGATCACGAATCTGCTGAACTGGCAGTCCATTTTTCTGCTGCTGGCTCTGCTCAGTCTGTTGGTCGCCTTTGTCCTTATCAGGCTCCTGCCGGATGTTCAAGGGGATGCCCCCGTTCCCTTCCGCCAGCAATTCAAAGTGCTGGGAAGTCTCGTTATCGTCAGCGCCCTGCTGCTTACGTTCTTCCGGGAATCGGGCAACTCGGTACTGTTCACGTATGTGACGGCGTTTATCCAGGATATTTTTCGCATCGCGCCGTCCGGCATCAGCATCATTATGCTCGGCTTTGGCCTATTGGGAGCCATCGGCTCCAGGCTCGGCGGTTATGGCGTCGACCGTTTTGGGGCGGGGAAGGTAATTGTCCTCAGCACGCTCGTTCATATTGCGGTATTTGCGCTGCTTCCGCTGCTCGCCGGTCAATCGGTCATGGGACTATCGCTGATGGGAGTCATGGTGATGTCCATGTTTGCGGCGGGCCCGGCGGTCCAGAGCTATTTTATCCAGCAGGCACCGGGTTCTTCCAATCTGGTTCTCAGCATAAACACCTCCATTGTCCATCTGGGGTTAGCCGCAGGAGCGGGTGCAGGAGGCTTCATGGTCAATACGTCATCCACGCTTCAATACCATCCATGGCTCGGGGGAATCGTGCTCGCGCTTGGCTTGGCGGCAGGATTGGTCAGCTTCTCGGCCGGAAGGAAGTCGCCGGTTTCCATCCCGAAATCGGCCTGACCTCGCCAGCTCCACCCTATGAGTGTTTAACGCAAGCCGCCCTGTCAACGGGCGGCTTGCATCCTGCTGATTCTTAAAAATGGGCTCACGGATGTTTGCCCATAGGCATAACGTATGTTATGGGTCAACGCCTACTACATGATGAAGGGCAGGAGTCACAGTGGCAGTCTCTTATATGGATTTCACCTCGCCGTCCGTTCGGTTTACTTACGATATGAGCAATAATCCGTTTTTCAAAAAAGATAGTCAGAATTACATCAATTCTCTCTCCGTAAAAGAATTGAACACGCTCGGCAACGCTTCCCTGCTGGATATATATCTCAGTACCGGAAACGTAGTGGAGCCGCATATCCATCAAAATGCATCGGAGCTGGTATATGTCGTTTCCGGCTCAGCCATCGTTTCCCTTGTCAATCCGTTTACGAAAGAGCTGCTGAACTTCACGGTAACGCCCGGTCAAGTTGCGCTCGTGCCCCAAGGCTGGTGGCATTATGAAATGGCGACGGTCGACAATACGCATCTGATCGCGGTCTTTGACGCGCCGGTGCCTGAATTCATTGGAGGTTCGGATCTCTTGAGATTGACGCCGGCCAGCGTGTTCGCTCACACCTACTGCCTGGATGAAGCCAAAGTCAAAGAGACCTTGGCGCCGATCACCGACACGGTTGTCATCGGGCCGCCAAAAAACTGCCCGCAGCAAGGGCCAGTGCAAGGACAAATGAAACATCAGCCTCACGCATCTCATCTTAATCAGCACTATTATCATCAAGGAGCGCCTGGCCATCGAGATTATGAGCTTCTTCAGCAGCAGCAGCAACAGCAATTCCAGCAACGGCAGCAGTTGTTCCAGCAGCATTTCAATGCGAAGGATCAAACGCAGCATGGAACGTATGCTGCTGAACCGCAGCGAACCCCAACTCAAGCACAAGAGCAGTTCCGTTCGCAACAGCAATTACATGAACAACAGCGTCAGCAGTTCATCCAACAACAGCAGCAGTTGCCATTCCTGCAGCGCCAGCTAATTGGAAACGGCTGGGATAAATTCTGATTAGCCCTTCGGTGATGGAGGGTCATCCATTGAAATACGCAGCATCATGATTCGTCATGATGCTGCGTATTTCTTTTTAATATGGAATTATATGATTTAGGAAGACCGGATGCTCCCGTTATTCTCAGCTTCCGGCTGGGATACGGCATGATTGCGGAAGCCGCGATACAAGAGGTGTGTTGCAGAGGGAAAGCTGCATACACTGCCTATTCCGTCCTGGGTGCCTGAACGCCGGATTTATGCGGTTCGACACCGCAAAAGCTGATCAGTCCGGCACTGCGCATGTTCTGGAGAACCTTTTGGACAATTTTGCATGACAGCTGCCCGATTAGATTCAAGACAGGTTTCCGATTTGATCCGGCTGTATTTCGTATTCTCCGAAAAACGGTTAGAATAGTAAGATACGGCATCTTTTCGAATGCCAATGTAAATCGAAGGAGGATCCATATTCATGAGCGTTGATTATAAAGCGTATTTCGCTGAACACCGCGAAACCCATCTGAATGAATTGAAGGAATGGTTGTCCATTCCGAGCATTTCCGCCTTGTCCGAGCACAAAGGCGATGTCGCCAAGGCTGCCGAGTGGCTCGCAGGCAAGCTGACCGAAGCGGGACTTGAGCATGTGGAGGTTCACCAGACGGCCGGGCATCCGATTATTACGGCAGACTACCTGCATGCCGAAGGCAAGCCGACCGTGCTCGTTTACGGCCACTATGACGTTCAGCCCGTAGATCCGCTTCATCTATGGGAGACGCCGCCGTTCGAGCCGGCTGTCCGCAACGGCAAATTGTACGCGCGCGGAGCAACGGACGACAAAGGCCAGCTCTTC
Organism: Paenibacillus sp. CR_12; assembly: GCF_041953985.1. Taxonomy (NCBI): domain Bacteria; kingdom Bacillati; phylum Bacillota; class Bacilli; order Caryophanales; family Paenibacillaceae; genus Paenibacillus; species Paenibacillus sp. CR_12. Next base: position 1,800,899 of record NZ_JAVFHO010000002.1, read on the forward strand.
CTGCATGTCAAAGCAGTCGAAGCCATTTTGAAGCAAGAGAAGGAGCTTCCGGTCAACATCAAATTCTGCATTGAAGGCGAGGAAGAGGTATCCAGCCCCAACCTGCCGCTCTACCTTGACAACAACAAGGACAAGCTGGCGGCAGATGCCATCGTGATCTCGGATACATCCCTGCTCGCGCCTGGCAAACCGGCCATTTCCACGGGCCTTCGCGGGCTGTGCTCGCTGGAATTGTCCCTGGAAACAGCCAACACCGATCTTCATTCCGGTACATACGGCGGCGGCGTGCCGAACGCCCTGCACGCAATGGTGTCCTTGCTCTCCTCGCTCCATGACGAGCAGGGCCGCGTCGCGGTTGAAGGCTTTTATGACGGCGTACTCGAACTGTCGCCCGAAATGCGCGAGGAATTTGCCAAGCAGGAGTTCGACGAGGATAAACTGAAGCGGGACCTCGGCCTTGATTCCTTGTACGGCGAAGAAGGCTTCTCCTTCGTTGAACGCGTGGGAGCGCGGCCGACCCTTGAGCTGAACGGCGTATACGGCGGGTTCCAGGGAGAAGGCAGCAAAACGGTCATTCCGAAGGAAGCCCATGCGAAAATCACCTGCCGCTTGGTCGCCGATCAGGATCCGCAGGCTGTTCTTGACGCGATCGAGAAGCATCTGCATGCGCACACCCCGGTCGGAGCCAAGATCACCTTCCAGCCGAAGGAAAAGGCATTCGCCTTCAATATCGATCCGTCCCATCCGATGCTGCAAAAAGCCGCAGACGCCTTCGAGAACGTGTACGGCACGCGTGCACTGTTCACGAAAGACGGAGGATCGATTCCGATCGTGGAGAAGCTGTCCAGCACGCTGAACGCCCCTGCCGTCATGATGGGCTTCGGCTTGCCGGACGAGAATCTGCATGCGCCGAACGAGCATTTTAATTTGGAGAATTTCGATAAAGGCTTGCTGACGATCGTAGAATATTTGAAGCTGGTGTAACGGTGACGCCGACAATCCGAAAGTAACATAGTAACATCCTAAATAAGAACGCGTATGGCGGGATAATTGAATCCCTTCCAATACGCGTTCTTTTGTTTTAGTGAGAGTCCCTTGCCATTATTAAGCCGGCCATTGGCGTGAGAGCCACTTGCCATTCTTAAGCCGGTTATTGGCGCGGGAGCCTCGATTTACCGACGAAAAACGGCCATGGACGTGTCTACGCGACTAAACACCTGCAAATCCCCAATCAGACGGTGCCATATTAAATGGTTGCCGGTCCTATGTATGCGGTGGTTTCCCTACCAACAGACAGCTCTTCACCACGCATGTGGTTTCCACACCAACAGGCAGTTTCTTCAACACACTTGTGGTTTCCATTCTAAACAGGTAGCTTCTTCCCATCACATGCGGTTCCCACGCCAAACAAGCGCCGTTATCCCCATACCCATCGGACTACAGATCCGTTATTTACCACAAATCAGGCCATTCTCTAAGTGCAACGGACACCAGTTCCGTTATTTAACCCTTTCGCCGCCAAAAAACGGACTTTTTATGCAATTAACGGACCTCATGTCCGCAAGCATCAAAGTTTAGCTCTTATCAGAGCAAATAACGTATCCTGTGTCCGCTAAATCCCGAAGTATACAATATGGTAGACAGCCGTTACATGTCTCGGACCACGTACCGTTCGAACAGGGTGCAGGGCGCCTGAAGAATATGACGATATGGGCGAATACATTCGAGAGATTACCAAAGGCGGCACGGATATCGTGATCGACTGCGTCGGCATGGACGGGAAGAAGTCGACGATGGAAGCCATCGGCCAAAAGCTGAAGCTCCAGGGCGGAACATTGAGCGCGATTGATATCGCCATCCAGGCCGTGCGCAAATTCGGCACCGTCCAGCTGACCGGCGTATACGGTTCGCTGTATAATATGTTCCCGCTCGGCCATATTTTTGAACGAAACATTACCCTTACCATGGGGCAGGCCCCCGTTATTCATTACATGCCGGAGCTGTTCAAGAGGATCACCGCCGGCGAATTTGATCCGAAGGAGATTATCTCCCACCGGCTTCCTCTGGAACTAGGCAAGCGATGCCTATCGGATATTCAGCGATCACGAGGACGAATGCACCAAGGTCGTTCTAAAGCCGTAGCGTAATTCCACAGAAAAAAGATAAACCAAGCATTCCCTGTCACATCCTTTATCTTGGATAGGAGATGCTTGGTTTTTTGTGTCCCGGTTCATGGAATTTAGGGAGTGAGCCTAAAATTTCGCCGGGTGCGAGTTAGGCGCTTCGACATAACTTCGCACGTCTAAGGGGTGCGTAGTCAACGGCAACCACATTTACCGGGTAGGCTGTCTATTCACTCGCTTTTCTGGGATTCACCCGGATGATCGTCCCGCACGGATCCGATATCCAGTAGCCCCGCGAGTTCTCGTAAACCTCCACCTCATCCCTGCGGTCCACCCGGTGCTCTCTCAAATATCGGGCAGCCTCCTCCGGATCCTCCGTGTTGACCTCGAGCCAAACATCCTGCTGCGAATAGTTGAGCATGCAATCCAGCCATAAGGTATTCGGGCCGTGCTGAAAAGCATGCGACCCGTCCCTGAAGCCCAAATATGGCAGCCTTAAAACCTCTTTGTAAAAATGCACGGTCTCCTCATACTTGTGCTTCGGAATTTTAATGGCAACATTATTTCCGCCGATAAACTGAATGTCCGCTGATGTCATGAGTACAAACCTCCATTGTGGTTTTTTGCCATTGTATCATGCAGCAGCTTGGTTAAATTCTTCCGGATTGCTGTTATTCGCGGCGATTTGCCATAACCTCGGCATTCGTTATATACCAATTGGGCACATGCGTCCGGAATCCATCATACCAATTCAGCACGGTTTGGGCCTGGTTCATCATAACCTCCACTTCCTGCTCTCCGAACGGGATGGCCCAATGAATGGAGGATATCTGATTGCTTGCGATATAAAGCGCCATTAATCTGAAAAATGAATCCGGCACCTCTAGTCCTTGGAAATATCCGTGAATACGACCCGAAGCGAACCACGGGCTAATCGCGGCATCCCACGTAATCCGGTTAAACTCCTCCCAAGGATCACCGTAGTCCGCCCGGTTGAAATCAATGATGCCGAGTTCCCCTTCAGGCGTAACCACCATGTTGCCGACATGATAATCCCCATGTTGAAAAGCAACGGGACGCTCTTCTAGCAAATACCGGTGCGCCTCCATAAATCGGACGATGTTCTCAGCGCCGGCAAGCCGGATGCCGCAGCTCTCATAATTTTTTATGTATCGATCCATTTTTGAATTATAGTAAGACGCCCACGTATCCAATCCGCTGTCGGCCGGAACGCCATGCATCCTGTTCAAATATGCGCCGGCCTGAACGCCAAGCCGGTACTGCTCCTCTGAATCCAGCAAAGGAATCGCCTCCCTTGCATCTTCTCCCGGAACCCAGGTGAACAGGGAATACACTTGCCGGCCACCATGACAGACGCCAAAATCAATCGGGCGAGACGTTCGCATTTCGATGGGATCCAGCTTTTTAACCGTTTCAAACTCCCATTTCTTCCTCTCGAACTGAGAGATATCGGATAGCCGGAGGAGCCGCTCCTCGCCTTGCATATCCTGAATATAATATTTACGATCTGCCGACCAGCCCTTGTCAACCGCTTGAATGGCAATCCATCCATCAGCCCCCGGGATATCACGAATCGCTTCCTGCATGCCATGCACCTCCTGTATCCAAAATCCTTAACGATCCTTGAGCCTTATTCATTATAAATGAAGATGGATACTTAGGGCATACAATCCCATTTTTTTATTTTGGCCCATAATCACTGACCGTAACTGTCAGGAATGATGTAATATACTCGTTTTGCAGCACACATCCTAAACCAAAGCGAGGGTTAACACATGAACATGAGCAAAGCGGATTTTACGACAGAATGGTTAAAAGAGGCGCATATAACGGAACAAGTCATGAACGCTTTAACCGACGATTCGCTTAAAACCGCCATGACGGAGCAGCATCGCACGCTCGGTCAGCTGGCATGGCATTTGGTCATGTCGATTCAATACATGACCATGCTCGGTTTGCAATTTGAGGGCCCGTCCCGCGAGCAGAAAATTCCCGATTCGGCTGCCGAAATTACCGACAGCTACCGCCGGATCCGGCATGCCCTTCTGGATGCGGTTCAGTCGCAGTGGAGCGAGGAGGATCTTCGCGCTACCCGTGAATTCGACGGAGAGCCCTGGACCAATGCGGCATTCCTGCATTTTACCCTGGTTCATCAAGCGCATCACCGCGGACAGATGACGGTGCTGATGAGACAAGCCGGCCTGCGGATTCCCGAGCTCTACGGTCCGACCTACGATTCCTGGATCGACAAGGGCATGGACCCGCTCGTATAAAAAAGATACAATCTACTTAAAAGTAAACGGTCGGGATCGTCCCTAAGGAAGGAGCGCGTTTTGATGTCCAAAGCGGATAATATGCTGTCGATCCTGTGGATGCTTCGCTCGGGCAAAAAGATGACCGCGCAGCAAATCGCCGATGAGCTGGAAATCCATGTTCGAACGGTGTACCGCTGCATCGATTCGTTATGCGCCAGCGGCGCGCCCATCATCGCCGATTCCGGGCCGAACGGCGGCTTTCGGATTCTCGGACCGTTCGCCGAGTCCCCGCTGATGTTTGATGCGGAAGAGCAGAAGGCTTTGGTGCATGCCTCGATTTTTGCCAAAGAAACCGGCTATCCGTTCACGGACGCGCTGGAGCGGGCGATCGGCAAGCTGAAGCTTTATACGAACGAGGAGCAGCTTCATCAGATCGAACGGCACAGCAGCGGCGTCGCGGTTTTGCAGCCTCCGGTCCATGACGGGCTTCGCCCGCTGCTGCAGACGCTGGAGAATGCCGCGGCACAGGGACAAACCCTGAAGATGACGTATTCGAAGGGCCGGGAAGGCTCCGGAACCGTCCGAGACTTCGATCCCTACGGCATTATCCATTGGAAAGGCCAATGGTATGCTGCGGGCTACTGCCGTCTGCGCCAAGAGATTCGCAATTTTCGCGTGGACCGGATCCTCGGTCTGGAGACGACAGACCTGGTCTTTGAGCGGCCCGTTGATTTTTCTGCCAAGGATGTCTTGCTTGGCAGTCTTCTCCCGGATCCACGCAGCACGGAACCCCTGGTCGATGTTGTCATCCAAGCCCACGAGCATGTTCTGAATGAATTGAGCCAGCATTGGTTGTTTGGGCATACCCTCGTGTCGCGTCATGATGGCGAGGCTCGTTTCGGGCTGGACACGTCTTCGCTGACGTCCTATGTGCCCTACTTCCTTCTCCCCTACGGCAAAGCTTTAACCATTCTGGAGCCAGCTTCGCTCGTCCTGAAACTGTCCGAGATCACGACAAGCCTAGCACTCCATTACGAACGCATGTTAATCGGCATGACCAAAAAGGAAGGATGATATCCATGGAGAAATTTGCAATGTACGGGAAACTGATCGCCCATCCGGGCAAACGGGATGAACTTGCGGAGATACTGCTTGAAGCAGCCGCGATGCTTCGCGATAACGAAGACTGTGAGCTTTATATCGTCAACGTCTCGGACAGCGATCCGAATGCCGTATGGGTCACGGAATTGTGGAGCAGCCAAGACGCGCATGCCGCTTCCTTGCAGGGAGCGGATACGTCCGAGCTGCTGCAGCGCGGGCGGGCGCTGATTGCCGGCGCAGAGCCGCTCAGGCTTAAGCCGCTTGGAGGCAAAGGGTTTTAGGCAATTCAATTCCGGTTAGGAATAAAAGAGGCCGTTCCCGAATCGAAATTCAGGAGCAGCCTCTTTTTTGCTATATATTGTTACGATATTCCGAGGGGCTGTAGCCTACCTCTTTCCGAAAGGTTTTCGAGAAATAGTTCGCCGATTCAAAGCCGGTGGCATCCGCAATTTCCTTGATGCTTAGAGACGTCGTCCTCAGCATGAGTTTGGCCTGCTCCATCCGTTTGAGGCTTAAATATTTTTGCGGCGTGATTCCGAAATGCCGTTTGAAATACTTAATAAAATAATTCGGGTGCAAATGCAGCGTTCCCGCCATCTGCTCCAGCGTAATTTCCTCATGCAGATGATTTTTGATGTACTGCTGCACTTTGTGGAGCCTGCCCATATCCTCCATTTTGTCCGCATGAATCTGCGGCTGCTGGTGTTCGAACACGCGGGAGAGAATGTCCAGCATCACGGACTTTTCCCTCAATCGCGCGGCGAGGGTATCGGAACGATGCGCATCGACGAGCTGCTGGAATAATGCCGGCATCTCCGCGTTCCCCGATAAATCGTAGCAATGGGGCACGTTCAGCCAGGAAAACACATCGGAATCGCCCACGGTCGCCGAGAAGTGAGACCAGTATTTCAGATAGGGACGGCCGCTGATGACAGAGTAGGATTGCCGGGTCCGTGCCGGCATCAGAACCAATTGACCCGGTACGGGATACAGCTCCTCATCGCCGATCTTCACCCACCCTTCCCCATCCAGGATAAAATAGAGCTTGTTGTACGACACGGTGTAGTCGAATTCCTTCCATTCCGGCCAGCACTGCGTTCTTTCGGCCTCCCAGATCTGAACCTGCATGTTCAGGAGCATCTGCTGAATGGCTTCATGTTCATTTCGTTCATTCTTCATCTTCAATTGTCCTCTAAAGTTATTATAATACCCGTCGGAGTTAAGTAATTATCTATTCATACTAACACATTCTTGTTAAAATCAAACTCGACAATTCCAAGAATCGGAGGTTTGAATCCATGACAACGACTACCACTCCAACCAATCAAGTCATCCATGATCGAAACCAGCGCGTGCAATGGTTCCAGAACGACCGTTTCGGCATGTTCATTCACTGGGGGCTTTACTCCATCCCGGCCCGAGGCGAATGGCTCCGAAGCACGGAACAAATGAGCATCGAGGCCTATCAGGCCTATTTCGATGAATTTGATCCCGTTGATTATAATCCTCGGGAGTGGGCCAAAGCGGCCAAGAAAGCAGGCATGAAATATGCGGTGCTGACGGCCAAGCATCATGACGGATTCTGTTTGTTCGACAGCAAGCTGACGGAATATAAGTCAACGAATACCAAAGCCGGCCGGGATCTCGTGCAGGAATTTCTGGAAGCTTTCCGTGAAGAAGGCCTTAAAGTCGGCCTCTATTTCTCGCTGATCGACTGGTATCATGAGGACTACCCGGCTTATGGAGACCGGATTCACCCGATGCGGGCGAACGAAGCCTTCAAGCGCGATCCGAAAAACTTCGACCGATACCTGGATTACATGCATGGACAAGTGCGTGAGCTGCTCACAGGCTACGGCAAACTCGATATCATGTGGTTTGACTTCTCTTATGATAACATGCGCGGCGAGGTGTGGCGCGCCACAGAGCTGATGAAAATGATCCGCGAGCTTCAGCCGCACATTCTTATCGACAATCGGCTGGAGGGAAGCGGCGAGAGCGGGGGCAGCATCTATACCACCGATCCGTCCGTATACAGCGGCGACTTCGCGTCGCCGGAACAGATCATTCCGCCGCACGGGGTTGTGGACCAGACAGGTGCCCCGATTCCATGGGAAGCCTGTATTACGCTGAACAACAACTGGGGCTATGCCGCAGCTGACCGCAATTACAAATCGGCAACCACCATCATCCGCAAGCTGGTGGAATGCGTCAGCAAGAACGGCAACATGCTGTTGAACGTCGGTCCTGACGCGAAAGGCTCCATCCCGAAGGAGAGCCTCGACGTGCTGGAGGAGATCGGCGACTGGATGAGCAAGAACGGAGACAGCATCTATGGCTGCGCGGCTGCCGATTATCCGAAACCGGAGTGGGGTCGTTATACCCAAAAAGGCAATACACTGTATGCCCACGTCTTTGAGGAGTCCATCGGACCGATCAATCTCATCGGCATGGCCGACAAAGTGAAGAAGGCCCGGCTGCTCGCGGACGGATACGAATTGTTCCTCAGCCGCCCATGGAGCGCGGCCGAATTCGTCGAGGACGCATTCGTGAACTTCGCGCGTCCCGAACACTTTACCTATCCGCTCCCCGACAAACGCAATACCGTCATTGAACTGGAGCTTTATGACGAATCGGATCGTTCGTAACGATAAGATCGCTTATACATGAACTAATCCCTATAAGAGACTGACTCGATGTTTCGTTACATCGCGTCAGGCTTTTTTATGTCCGGACGCCTCGTCCTCCCAAGATCATCATGCCGTTTTCAAAACGCAAAAAAATCGTATTGCACAATAACTGTTTATGCAATATACTAATTATCAATTAAACTGTTTATATAATACACAATTATTTAAAGGAGATGTTCGGTTCATGATTACCTATGCTGTTGAAATTCGTCAGCTTCGCAAAAGCTTTGGGCACCAGACCGTTCTGGACGGGATCGACCTGAGCGTGCCGCAAGGAAACGTATTTGCTCTTCTCGGTCCTAATGGGGCCGGCAAAACAACCTTGATTCACATCCTGTCCACGTTGGTGACGCCCGATGTCGGGAGCGTGAGGATCAACGGGTTCGATCTCCGCGATCACAAGCAGGAGGTTCAGCAGTCCATCAGTCTGACCGGCCAGTTCGCGGCCGTTGACGAAGTGCTGACCGCCGAAGAAAACCTCAGGATGATATGCAGGCTGTCGGGTCTATCCGCGGCGGAAGCCGGGCGGAGAACCGCCGAGCTGTTGGAGCACTTCGATCTGGCGGCCGCGGCGGCCAAGCGCGTGAAGACGTATTCCGGCGGGATGAAGAGACGGCTTGATCTGGCGATCAGCCTTGTCGTACCGCGGCCCGTGTTGTTCCTCGATGAACCGACCACAGGACTTGATACGCGCAGCCGCCGTGCGCTGTGGGATATCATCCTGCAATTGAAGAGCCAAGGCATCACCATCCTGCTGACCACGCAGTATTTGGAGGAAGCCGACCAGCTCGCGGACCGGATTGCGGTTCTGGATGGGGGACGAATCGTGGCTGAAGGTAGTCCGGCCGAGCTGAAGACCCGGGTCGGTGGTGAAATGCTGGAGCTTCGCGACGCACGCGACGAAGTGATCCACAGGATTCCGACAAGCGGCAGCATCGGCGACGTCGCACATACGCTTCAGGAGTTCATACGCTTGCTCCCGAATGAGACGCGCGTAAGTCTTCACAGACCCAATATGGATGATGTATTCCTGTCGCTTACCGACAAGAAAATGGAGGGAATTGTATGATAAGAGCAACGGCAACGGCTACGAAAACAAAAACAACGTCCTTAGCAGTTACCCAGTCTGTCTTTATCGGCCGCAGCCTGCGTCACAGCATCCGCAACGCGGAGGCGATGATAACGGCAATGGTGCTGCCGATCATGCTGATGCTGCTGTTCACCTATGTATTTGGCGGTGCCCTCGATCCCAGCGGACAGTATGTTAACTACGTGGTTCCGGGGATCATCCTGCTATGCGCCGGCTTCGGATCGTCCAGCACGGCCGTCGACGTCTCCCAGGATATGACCAATGGCATCATTGACCGCTTCCGCACGATGCCCATTCAAAGCTTGAGTGTCATCACGGGGCATGTGGTCGCCAGCCTTGCCCGGAACATGCTTGCGACAGGCGTTGTTATCGCAGTGGCTCTGCTCGTTGGATTCAGGCCATCAGCAGGGCTTATGGATTGGATACTCGCCATCGGCTTGATCGCGCTCTTCATCTTTGCCTTCACCTGGCTCTACGCCGCTATCGGTCTCGTTGCAGGCAGTCCGGCAGCGGCCAGCAGTTATGGATTCATCCTGCTCTTTCTCCCTTACCTCTCCAGTGCTTTCGTTCCCACCGAGACGATGCCGGCTTGGCTGCAAGGGATCGCAAGCAACCAGCCGATTACGCCGGTCATCGAATCCATTCGCGGATTACTGACGGGAGGCTCCATCCAGGATCAGATCGGCTGGGCGATCGGATGGTGCCTGTTCATCCTGATCGGCTCGATGGTATGGAGCATGTGGACGTTTAAGAGGAAAGCCGGACGACGCTAAATACGGGTGGCTGCTTTACTAAGGGCGCGCGAAGGATACTCCATCCGATTCCAAAAGGCTGCCGTGTCCTTCCTATCTCATAGTCGGTCATTCCACCAGTACCCCCGTAACTAACGTTAATGAAAGTCCGGCCGGAACGATACCAACCAACCAGGCGCTGAACAAGTCGGGCTTGGGCCGACTCAATCAGCAAAAAAAAACGATCCTCATGAGAGGATCGTTTTTTTTTGCTCGGCTGTTGCTGCACTTTTTGGATCGACCAAGCCCCGTAACTTGGCCGACATCATGGCTTGTCCGATGGTTCCTGTTGTTTCTTGGTTTGAAAATATTGCTCGATGCCATCCAAAATGCGTTCTAACCCGAAATCAATGTCATTGCCTATCGGATTCACTTCCTCGCTGTCTTCCGTATAGACCCCCGACATCACAACCGGGTACAGGAACGGAAACCGATCCGGCTTCATAAGCTGTTTCAGCGCTTCCGTATAATCGAGTCCACTAAACTGTTCCGGGGTAGAGCCTGCCTGTATGGCGCGGTCCATATCCCGCTGCATCATGCCGCTCGTTCTGGCATAATTGCTTAACAAGAGAATCAAGGACATCCGCTCATAATCATTCAGCGGAAGATCCTTCATGAACCGCAGACCCCAATCGATAAATCGCAGATTGTTCGGCGTAATGGGAATACCCGTAATCGGAATGTCTCCGAACCAGGGGTGATCCCGGAATACCTGCATCGTCGATTTGACGTAGACCCGCATATTCTCGCGCCAGTCAGCAGAATCTTCCGCCGGAATGGGAATATCGCACGCGGCGTTCTGCATCAGCACCAAAAGGTCGTCCTTGCTGGATATGTACCGGTACAGCGACATGGCGGTAAAACCCAAAGTGGACGCAATTCGATTCATGGAGACAGCTGAAAGCCCTTCTTTATCGGCAATGTCGATGGCCGTATCTACAATCTGGGAAAGGCTCATCTCCCGTTTCGGTCCCCGCTGCGGCGGCTTAACCAATCCCCAGCTGAGAGCCGCCCCTCTGGGCAGCTTGGATCCAATATCCGGATCTATCGTCTCATCGTTAGACATGATCATGTTTCCTTTCTGCATCCTTGCATCTGATAATAATTGTTTATATTATAAACAGTATAACATATCTCATCATCCATAGGTAAAGAGGGCGAATCAGAGTCTTAGCAGAGAGCTGCCGGCTTCGCCGCCCCCCTCGGAAGCAAAGCTGATCTGAACGATCTTCTCCTGCGAGCCATAAGTGGTGATCCAGCCGTGAGCCATGATCCTATCCAGTCCCAACACATCTTGATAAAAAGCATAACAAATCCTTCCATCATAAAAAGCTGTTGAGATTGAACTCAACAGCTGATTCGTTAGCTCCCTGATGCCGTTGGCCTAATGATGATTTCATTCACATCGACTTCCGGCGGCTGCTCGATGGCATACACAATCGCTTGCGCAATCGATATCGCCGGGATCGATATTCTTCGATACTCCTTCATGACTTGTCTGGCCGTATCATCGGAAATGCTGTCGGCCAGCTCCGACTCCGTCACGCCCGGCGATATTTGCGTAACCCGGATACCTTTGCTCCCGACCTCCTGTCGCAGCCCCTCCGAGATTGCGCGAACCGCATGCTTGGTGGCACAATAAACGGCAGCGGTAGGCGATACCTCATACGCACCGATGGAAGCGATATTGATAAATTGACCAAAGCCCTGCTTCTGCATCACCGGCAGCCCTGCCGCAATGCCATGCAGGACGCCGCGGACGTTCACGTCGATCATCCGGTTCCATTCGTCCACCTTCAAGGCTTCCAAGGGCGATAGAGGCATGACGCCTGCATTGTTTAGGATGACATCCACCCGCCCGAATCGGCTCACCGCCAAGTCGATGAAGGATTCCATCTGATCGAGATGAACGACATTCAGCGATTGGTAAACGGCTGAGCCGCCTTCCCCATTCAATGCGGCAGCCAGCTTCTCCAGCCTGTCCGTTCTTCTCGCCCCGAGCACCACATGTGCGCCATGCTGAGCGAGCAGCCGGGCCGCCGCTTCGCCGATCCCGCTGCTCGCGCCTGTAATGGCCACGACTTTTCCTTTTACGCTAGACATGCAACAACGCTCCTCCCGTTCCTGTTCTGTATTTCGAAATCCATTCCGCATTTTTGCCATGACACAATGTTAGATTTCCCGATACAATACCATTCCGGCATGATAGAGAACGCCGTCCCGAAAATCGCCGTCGGCCGTGAACCCGGTATCATCCACATATTCGATGTGATCGCCTTCCATGAAATAGCGGCCTTGATAGGCGCTTTGCCGCGGTCCTCTTGCTTCATCATAACGCCCGTTCGGGAGGAGCTCGTGGCGGATATATCCGTCCTTCGTAACCCACATGCCTGCATAGGGATGCTTCGCCCCATTCGCATCAAGAGCTGGATTCATTCCATTCCCTCCTCTTCGCTCTTATCTAATCCTCTTGAGTTTCATTTATAGCTGTCTGCCTTTAACCATTGAGGATAGTTCTATTATGCCTTCACACCGCATTCATCCGGTAGCCGAATCCACCACGATTCTTGCCTATTCCTGCATGATTGATTAAGATTGAACCATATACCATCGGAGGAGGATACCGACCCTGAATGTTCAACCATGAAGGAAGCCATCCGCACAACGAACTTGCAGGATACATAGAAAAATACACGGGCATGGACGGTACATATAGTACGTCGATACCCGCTCTGCATTTTATACGGGCATCCAGCGAGACGGAATTGGTCCACACGATTCATGAACCCGCGCTATGCATCGTGGTCCAAGGGCGTAAATTAATCATGCTGGCACAAGAATGCTATGTTTACGACCCGTCCAGCTATCTTGTCGTCTCGCTGCAGCTGCCCATATCCGGCCAAGTAATCCAGGCGGCACCCGAGCGGCCTTATCTGTGCCTTCGGCTGGACTTTGACAAGCATCAGATTTTCGAGCTAATCAAATCCGGCCAAGAGACCCCTCCCAAGAAATCCGGCTCCCAAAAAGCCCTGTTTGTCAGCCCGATGAATCAAGCGCTGCTGGATGCCGTCGTCCGCCTCGTGCGCCTTCTGGATACGCCGGAGGATATTCCCGTCCTGGCCCCCCTGTTCACGAAGGAAATTCTTTATCGAATCCTTCAAGCCGAGCAAGGGCAATCCCTGAAGCAGTTTGCCGTCAGCGGCAGTCATGCGCAGCGCATCGCGGCGGCTGCCCAGTTGATCGAGCGTGATTATAATCAGCCCTTGCACATCGCCAAGCTGTCCGCAGCCGTCAATATGAGCCCTTCTTCGCTTCATCATCACTTCAAGGAAATCACCGCCATGAGCCCGCTTCAGTATCAAAAGCAAATCCGACTACAAGAGGCCAGGCGTCTCCTTCTCTCGAAAACCTTCGCGGCGGCCGACGCCGGATTTCAGGTCGGCTATGAGAGCCCCACCCAGTTCAACAGGGAATATGCCCGCATGTTCGGATTGCCTCCGATCCGGGATATCAAACGTCTTCGCGACTCATTGGACTTCGGCACGCACGAAACGTAAACCCGATCGGATACGAACAGCAAAACGGAAGGGATTCGCCTGTCAAACATAAAAAAACGGCATTTCTGCCGTTTTTTTATGTCGGGCACCAAGCGGCCCTGCCTTTTATTCGCATGCTATCCTTTCGTTCCGCCCTGCAGCCCGAAGCCCTTGGACATGAACTGCTGGGATAGAATATACATGATGATCGCCGGGATGGCGTACAGCACCGAGAAGGCCGCGAGGCTGCCGTAGTCGACCATGCCGTACTGCCCGAAGAACTGGTACAGCTTCAGGGATGCCGGGAATTTCTCGGGCGATTGCAGCAAGATATACGGAACGAAGAAATTGCCCCAGCTGCCCGAGAACGTAAAGATTGCCACCGTGCATATCCCCGGAACCATCAGCGGCGCCACCACCTTGCGGATCCCCGTAAACACCGAGGCCCCGTCCACCCATGCGGCTTCCTCCAGATCGCTCGGCACGGAATCCATGAAATTCTTCATCATCCATATCCCGTACGGCATGGACGACGCTACATAGAACAAGATGACGCCAAAAATGTTGTCATACAGCTTTAACCCCAGGAACAGCTGGTAGACAGGGACCATAACGGCCGTAATCGGCAGCGAGGTCATGAACAGAATGGTCAGCATGAAGGGCTTCTTATATTTCATCTGATAACGGGATAACGGGTAAGCCGCTAGCAGCGCCAGCAGGACAACCAATACGGCTTGGCCAAGCGACATCACCAGGCCGATCAGATAAGCGCGCTGGTTCTCGCTGCTGGTAATCACCTCTACGTAATTGGCGCCGGTAATCTTGCTAGGCACTTTGAGGGATTGCATTGCATTCGGATCGACGGAAGCCACAAGCACCCAGAGCAGCGGCAGCACGAAGCAAATGCCGATCCCCGCAAGAATCGCATACGGCAGAATTCGATAGACTAATTTACGTTGTTTGGCATTCATATGATTTCACCCCTGGTTACTCTTTCATCGACCTGATATACAGGAGGCTTAACACAATCCCGATCAACAGCAGCAGCAGCGAAATAGCGGTTCCATAGCCTAATTGATAGTTCACAAACGCCTGATTGTACATAAAGATCGGCAGGGTCGTCGTGGAGTTGCCGGGACCGCCTCCGGTCATCGCATAGATGAGCCCGAACACCCCGAGCGTCTGCAAAGTAACCAGCATCATGTTCGTGGTAATGGTGCTTTTGATGTAAGGGATGATGATGCGCGTGAAGATTTTCCACTTGGAGGCTCCATCCACTACCGCCGCTTCCTCGATTTCGTTCGGCACGTCATCCAGCGCGGCTTGAAATACCAGCATCGAGAAGGCCGTGCCGTGCCAAATATTCGCAAGAATGATCGTCAGCATCGGTACGGTAAACAGCCAGGTCACTTCCGAAAATCCGAAAAATGTGATAATCGCATTCAGCGTGCCTTCATCCCCGAAGAAGCTGTACAGACAAAGGGCGCACACGATCTCGGGCGTTACCCAGCCCGCAAGCACAATCGTTCCAATCACGCGCCGAAAGGTCTTGTTCCTCTGCTTCATCAGCAGCGCAATCAGAAATCCAAGCACCTGCTGCCCGATCACCGCCGAACCGATAAGAAAAACCAGCGTGTTCCAAATACTGATCCGAACCGTGGGATCCTGGAACATCCGGGTATAGTTGTCGAGGCCGATAAATTTGAGCTCCCTCGCCGCTTCCCCGGTCAAGGCCAGATTGGTGAAGGAATAGAAGAACGTTAACAGGATGGGATATATAAAAAACACGAGCATAATCGCGATTGAAGGCAGCAAAAAAAAGAGCCAGGTATACGTTTTTCTTCGTTTCGGGTAAACGTCCACGGACAGACTGCTCATGTGTGGTTCTCCTTCCATACGGATGATCTGAAAAACCGCTTGCCCAAGTCTCCGCGATGACGGGAGCGCTTGAGCAAGCCGGTTTTGCTTATAGCAGGTTATTTCTCCACGATATGATCCGCACCAACGATGCGGGTAACATCCTGCGCGTATTTATTCATGGCATCCGCAGGCGATGTTCCGGTTGCTACGGATTCCACCATCGTCTGGATCTGCGTCGACACTTCCGGATACTTCTCCTGAGCCGGTCTAAACTCTGCGTTCTGCAGGTATTCGGTCGCGATTTCGTTAAACGGCATTTTCGTATATTCCGGATCCTTGGCAACATCGGCACGCACCGTAATATTGCCGGAGGACATGACGAGCTTCTGGGTATTTTCCTTGCCCAGCGCATACTTGATAAATTCCCATGCCTCGTCTTTGTTCTTGGAATTGCTTGGAATCGACAGCGCCCAGCCTCCGGCCAGCGTGATCGAGCCGGGCTCCTGTCCTTGGCTGGTCGGCATCGGCGCAAAGCCGAGCACGTCTTTGTATTCTGGCCATGGCGCCGCGCCTGTTTCCATATAGTTGCCCGTGATCCAGGAGCCGTCCAGCGAAATCGCCAGCTTGCCCTGCGGCAGGTATTCGCGGGAAGCCGTGTTGCCTGCCTGGCCGTTCAATACTTTGGAGAGCGGCGGTCCCAGCTTCTCTTTGTTGACCGTTTCCACAAAAGTCAGCGCGTCCAGAATGCCCTGGCTTTTCGTAATCCATTTGCCGCTGGCATCGTCATACAGCCTTTCGCCCGTTCCGTAGAGCAGCATCTCGTAGGTTTGCATGGAGGTTGCTTCGCCTGTAGCCTTGCCCATGTTCATCCAGATCGGTACAACGTCAGGCGCCTTCTCCTTGATCGTTCGCGCAGCGTTTAAGACCTCCTCCCAATTCTTAGGCTGCCAATCCTCCGGAAGACCCGCTTGTTTGAAAATATCCTTGTTATACCAAAGGCCCCTGGAATCCGTGTTATACGGCACGCCGTATACCTTGCCATCGCTGGCAGTGACGCCCTTCTTCATCGCTTCGATGAAGGAGCCGTTGCCCCAGTCTTCCCATCCCGCCAATTTATCATCGAGCGGCTCCAGATAGCCGGCGCTGGCATCCGAGTTCAAGATGAAGGTATCTTCCGTCACGATATCGGGCGCCGTATCTTTGGATTTCAGCGCCAGGGCCACCTTGGCAAAATAATCGCCTTCCGATGCCTGAATCGGTGTCGGCTTAATCTCTACGCTTTTGTCAGGGTAACTGGCCGACACTTCCTTAAGCCATTTATAGAACGCTCCGTTCTCGCCGATCCCGTCATCCCGAAACGTAACGGTAATGATTTTCTTGGCCGTCTCTCCGTCCTTTCCCGGCTCCGGATCGCCGGTATCGGCCGGCGTTCCCTTGCCACCGGTACAACCGAACAACAAAGAAACGCTTAATAAAGCCGTCGTTACTAGCCAAATCCCCCTCTTGCCTGACTTCATACGGATCCCTCCTTTTGGCTGAACACATTGAATATATGATCCAAATTTTGGATACGCTTACGAAAGCGTATATTCAACTCTATTTAGTAAATAGCGTAGATATGCTTATTACCATATATAGTAAAAACAAGTATACAGATCCCTCTATATCTTCATTCCTTCAATTTTAGGTCTTTACTTTTGCCGAAAACGCTAATATATTTGTATGTACAAACAATTATTAAGTGGATATACATGGAATCAAATGTCAGAATCACAGCTAAAACTGGAGGTAACCTGCCCATGAGTGATCGCTTGATTTTTTTGCTGGCTCTATTTTCAGTGACAGGCTCGGGCCTTATAGCCGGCCTGTTCTTCGCCTTCTCATCCTTCATGATGACCGCTTTATCGCGGATTCCGAACGAACAGGGGATTAACGCCATGCAGTCCATCAATGCAACGATACTCAACCCCACGTTCGGTGCACTGTTTACAGGTACCGCCCTAACCAGTATCGTTCTTGCGGTCCTATCCGTCCTCCGCTGGGGAGAACCGGGATCCGTCTACTTGCTGGCCGCCGGTCTGCTGTATCTGACGGGATTCATCGTAACGATGGCCTTCAATGTCCCGCTCAATGACGCGCTGGCTGCCGTTGATCCTGCGAGCAGCGCAGGAAGCGAGGTCTGGAATGCCTACCTAAGTAAATGGACGGCCTGGAACCATGTACGGACGGTCACCTCCATAGGGGCCATGATCCTATTTGTTTTTGCCTTACGGCATATCCCTTAAGACTGGATTAACCTGAAAACTAGATTTAAGAGCCGCCGTTCAAACTTTCTAACACATAACCCATACCAACTCTACCGATCCTTCATTAGATAAACTATCAATCTAGTAAAGGCGGTGGAGATTATGGGGATTTCCACGACAGGTCAGTGGAATCACACATGCCAACTTGACACTTCAGCCAAGCCGCGTCGTAACATCGGATGGATATCAAGCAATTGGAGCGGATACTCTATCACTGGAAAAAAAGGAGCTTTCAAACGGGTCTCCGCCAAATGGAATGTGCCGTTTGTTCGGCCAAGCCGTGGGACGTCCTACTCCTCGGCCTGGATCGGCATTGACGGATTCAGCAACAGCAATTTGATACAGACCGGAACGGGTCATGATTGGATAGACGGCAAGGCTTATTATTATGCTTGGTGGGAGATTCTCCCCGCCTCGGTTACGTTCATTCCGCTGCCCATTCAGCCGGGTGACCGCATGCATGCCAGCATCATCAAGTGCAGCGGGTCGAACTGGCTGATCTGCCTTCGCAACGTATCCCGGAACTGGACCTTTCGAACATTGCAGCGGTATAGCGGTCCGCAGACCTCGGCGGAATGGATCGTCGAAGCGCCGCAAATCAATGGGGCGCTTGCCACGATGGCACGATTGTCCCCCGTTGTCTTCTCCTGCTGCCGCGTCAATGGGAAACGCCCCAAACTCACGGCGGATGATGGGGGCATTATGCTCCAGAATTCAACCGTTACCTCCATTCCCTCCAATCCGAACCGGGCGGGAGACGGTTTCGTTGTCAAAGGCGTTCATCAATAAGGGGCCTGGCGCCTTATTGCCCATCAACCAGCAACAGCCGCTGCACGCCGGAAAAGTCCGGCATGCAGCGGCTGCCCCTTTATCATATTCCGTAAACCGGGTTTCCCTTGAACAGCAAGGCATGGCGGCGGGACCGCCTGGCAACGGCTTCTGCGGAGCAGCTGGCTTCCACAATCACCGCATCCGCCGTATCCCCGACGTTTGGCCACGCATAACGGCCGTATTGGTCTAGCGGCGTCACGCCTCCCGTAATAAACCCGAGGGCCTGTCCGAGCGAACGCTCATCGCTCATATGGAAGCGTTCGGCCAGCGTGCCCGCCTTGTCCAGATTATCCCCTTTGCCGAACGGGGACCAATGGTCCATAATGCTGTCTTGCCCAAGCGAGATGTTCACGCCGCGGCGGTGCAGCTGCGGGATCGGGATGGTTCGGCCAAGCGGTACGGAGGAGGTGACGGAAATACCCAAGTCCGCTAACCGAATCGCCACTTCATCCACCTCGCTTGGTGAGACGTCCGCGAAAGCGAGGGCATGGCTGAGGGTGACTCTTCCGTTCCAACCCGCCTCTTCCGTAAGATCAGCTACCCGTTTAAAGGCATTCAGTCCGATCTGGGACGACTCATGCAGGTGCAGATCAATGCCGGCGTTGGCTTCCACCGCCAGCTCCATCACGGTGTTCAGCGATTTCTCCATATCCTCGTCCACCGTCGTGGGATCCAGCCCGCCTACCAGCGCGGCTCCGTTCCGGAGCGCTTCCCTGACCAGGGATACGGACTGGCTGCGAAGCAAGCCGTGCTGAGGAAAAGCAACGATCTCCACAAAAGCTTTTTCCTTATATCCTTCAACCGCCTGCAAGGTGGCTTCCAAATTTTTCAGACCGACGACGGGATCCACATTGCAGTGGGAGCGGACATGGGTAGAACCGTAACGCAGCAGCAGATCCAGCAGTCCCTCCGCTCGCTCCTTGGCGGTGGGAAGAAGCTCGGGAAGCAGCCTCTCTTCCTCCTCGATCCGGCTGAAGATTCCGTGAGCCGGACGAAGCGGTGCCTTCCATGGTCCTCCATAATAGGTTTTGTCCAGGTGGATATGCATATCTCTAAAAGAGGGCAGCATCAGATTCCCCTTCATATCCCATGTCGGCAGCAGCGAATCCGGCAAAGCCTCCGCGAGACGAATCTCAGAAAAAGCCCCATTCTCTATCTTCACATGAAAAAGTCCCGTTTCGGTTCCGGTCACCACGTCATCCTCGTAGCGGTAACCCGTTTCCAGTCGGACATGCAGCAGCCAGTATGCCTTGCTGTGTTTGTTCATATAACCTTCATCCCCTTCTCGCTTATATCTGCCCTCTTTTCGATATCCCTTAGTTCGCAGCCTCCATTAAGATGCGTTCGATTTCTTGATATCCCCGCTCCCGGGCGTGCTGCAGGGGAGTTACGCCGTTCCCGTCCGGAAGCTCAGGGTCTGCCCCATGATCCAGCAGCAGCTTCACGATACGCTGATAGTTCTCGCTGCCGTCACCGAGAATGACAGCCTCCAGCAGCGCGGTCCAGTTCAAATTATTAATATGGTTCACATCGACGCTGGTCCGGGTCAGCAGCTCCTGCACAATCTCCACATGACCGCGGTCGGAGGCCGGAATAAGAGCCGTACCGCCAAAACGGTTCGTGAGCGTCACATCCGCATCGGCATCAATGGCCAACCTCAGGATGTTCAGCATTCCTTCAGCACCGGCATACAAAAACACATTATTCAGTTGATGATCCCGAATATTGATATCGGCGCCAGCCTGAATCAAGGCGTCTACCGTATCGACATGATTGCGGTAGGTTGCCGCCATCACCGCCGTTCTTCCCTGTTCATCCGTCGCATCGATGTTAGCGCCGGATTGAAGAAGCTGTCGTACTTGCTCCGCATTCCCTTGCTCGGCGGATTCAATGAGTTGACGATCCATATCCTTCTTCACCTCGTGTTTCTCCGAATTTGGTTGACAGGCCGACAGGAAAAGGATCAATAGCATAGCTGTTATACGCAGCACCCGATACTCCCCCTCTTTCTATCGTATATATGGGTATGCTACCATGAGACAGAACCATATGAAAAATACTTAAAAAATTGAATTTATGAAGGTTTTTCATATACAAGGAGGTTTGCATAAGCATATGGATATCAGGCAGCTCCGCTATTTTATTGCCATCGTGGAGGAAGGCACCATCTCGCTCGCCGCCAACCGGCTTCATATATCCCAGCCGCCGCTCAGTCAGCAGCTGAAAGCCATGGAGGAAGAACTCGGATCGGTCTTGGTATATCGAAGAGGGAAGCGGCTGGAAATCACCGAATCGGGGAAAGCGCTGTACAAATACGCGCTCCAAATGACCCAGCTCATGGAAGAGGCTAAAGCCGAAGTGAAAGAGGTCGGGAACGGAGATAAAGGAACGCTGAGCCTTGGTATCAATACCCTGTCTTCGGTAGAGCTGCCGTCATGGCTCCATGAGTTCAGGGCAAGATATCCCCAAGTCTCGTATAAAATTCAGCAAAACGAGTCGTATCAGCTCTGTGAGCTCGTGCGAAACCGGTCGCTCGAAGTAGCGATCGTTCGCCTGCCGCTTGAATTGGACGATTTCTCGATCCTTCATCTGCAGACGGAGCCTTTTTACATGCTCACCTCGGAGCCATCCATCGAACAGGAGACGACCCTCCCCCATATCGCGCAGCATCCGCTTATTCTGCCAAGCACGGAAGGGCTGGGCGTGTATTATACGATCCAGATGGCTTTCTCGGAGCAGAAGCTGCAGCCCAACATCGTAGCCGAATGCTCCGACATTTCGCTGCTGCTGCGCTTGGTCTCTTCGGGGTTCGGCGTGGCGATCGTTCCCGAGACCCTGATCAAACAGCAGCTGCCCGCAGCGGTGCACGCCTTCAAAATCAAGGACACCCCGGCTGCGGCCTCCTCGGCCTTAATCTGGCTGAAGGATCACCATGTCTCCAGAACGGCGCTGAACTTCATTGACCTGTTGGCTAGCACCTTATAGATTTGCGCACCTCATCGGAGGTCCAGAAGCAAAAAGAGGACAGAGCTAATGAAGCTCCGTCCTCCAATCGGGTGCCGTTTATTTCGAGCGATACAACGAGCCTGCGACCCCCTCCCGCTCCTGCTTCTGTCCTTGGGAGTGAAGATACAGCTCTTCGTAATACCCATGGGAATCCAGCAGTTCCTCATGGGTCCCTTGCTCCACGATTCGGCCTCTGCTCATGACCAAGATCCGGTCCGCCCCCATGATGGTGGATAAGCGGTGGGCAATGACAAGGGTCGTCCGCCCCTCGGCAACGAGCTGCAGCGCATTCTGGATGAGCTGCTCCGTGTGCGAATCCAGGTTGGCGGTCGCTTCGTCCAGAATGAGAATTTTAGGCTGGAACACGATGATTCGCGCGAAGGAGATCAGCTGCCGCTCGCCGGCGGACAAGCCGCTGCCCCGCTCCGACAGCCGGGTGTCATATCCCTCCTTCATCCTCCTGATGATTGAATCCGCGCCGATAAAGCGGCAAGCCTCGATCACCCGTTCCCTGGATATGTCCTCATCGAACAGCCGCACATTGTCCAGCACCGTTCCGGAGTAGAGATAGGGCTCCTGCTGCACAAGGCCCACGATCCGATGCAGATCGGACTGCGCCAGCTCCCGGATGTCGATTCCATCAATCCGAATGCTCCCTTCGTTCACGTCGTAGAAACGGCACAGCAGGCTAATGAGCGAGCTTTTTCCCGCGCCGGTGGTTCCGACGATCCCGATCATTTCCCCGGGTTGGATATGAAGATCCAAATCCCGAATGACCGGAGCCCCGCCTTCGTAACCGAACGTGACCCGGTCAAAGTCGACGCGGCCCTGAACCTTCGACTTCTCCAAGGCCTCCGGCATGCGTCGATCCGTAACCTCAGGCTGAATCGCGAGCAGGCTCCATATCCGGTTAATCGCCACCGACGCCGATTGCAGCGTATTCCACTGCTGGGTGATCGTATTGATCGGCTGGAAGAACAAACGGATATACGTAATAAAAGCATACAGCACGCCGAACTCCAGCGTCGTCCCCAGAACGGCTTGCCCGCCGAGCCACGTCACGAACGCAATCGCCAGGTTGTTCAATATCTCGTAGGAGCGGTTAAACAGCACATTGGTCCGGATCTCCCGGATGTTGGCTTTGAAATAAGAGTCGTTCCGCTCCTCGAACTGCTTCTCCTGCTCCTTCTGCTGATGGAACACTTGGATCAGGTTCATGCCTGAGAGATTCTCCGCCACGAAAGCCACCAGCCGGGATAACCGCGTTCTCGCCATCTGGTAGGTGTGGCGCATATACCGCCGGAACGCAATCGCGATCCCTGCAATGATCGGCAGCAGGATAAGGCAGTATAAGGTCAGCGTGACGTCCAGCTGGAACATCATCACCAGGATGAAGATCAGCGTGAAGCCGTCACGAAACAGGCTGAGCAGCACCTGGTTAAAAAACTGGTTGATCGCTTCGGTATCGCTGGATACATGCGTAATCAAGCTGCCGCTCGGCACCTTGTCGAAATACGACATCGACAGCCTCGAGATATGGGCAAACAGCCGTTTGCGAATGCTCGCTACAATGCTCTGCCCCGCTTTTTGCAGCAAATTATTTTGCAGATAGGTAAACATCATGCTGAGCAGCGATAACGAAAAATAGATGCCGCAGATGATCATCAGGCTCTTGTAATCGTTCTTGCCGACCATCAGATTATCGTCGATCGCGATTTTCATCAGGTACGGCTGCAGCAGCTCTGCCGAGATGGCAATCAAGGTGCAGCCGATAAACCCGGCAAAGGTCAGCCGGTGTTCCTTCATATAACCCGACAAAGCCCGGAACGTGGATATATACTTTGGCTTGGACTGCGGGGCGTTCAAATCCGCCTTCTGATCCAGCTGCCAATTGTTAATGGCCTGTGCCATGATGCTTCATCCCCTCTTCCTGAATGTCATGCAGCGTCCGGTACAGTCCGTCCGTAGACAGCAGTTCTTCATGCGTACCCCGCTGGACGATCTCTCCCTGATCCAGGACGATGATCTCATCGGCATGCTTCAATGCACTAATCCGGTGGGCAATGATGATCGTAGTCTTCCCCTGGCGGATATCGCGAATCGTCTCCATGATTTCCGTCTCCGTCACCGCATCGACGGCGCTTACGCTGTCGTCCAGAATGAGGATGGGCGCATCCTTGATGATTCCCCGCGCCAGGCTTGTCCGCTGCCGCTGTCCGCCGGAAAGGGTAATGCCGCGCTCCCCTAAGCGGGTCTCGAACTTGTCCGGAAACTCCGCAATGTTGTCATGCACCCGTGCCTTTCGTGCCGCTTCCTCAACGACGGTCGGTTTCGTGTCCCTTCTATAGAAAGCAATATTCTCGCGGATGGTCGAGCTGAACAGGAAGCCGTCCTGGGGAACGTAAGCGATTCCTTCGCGCAGGCTTTTTAATGTAAGCTTCCGAATGTCCTCGCCGCCGATCAGCACCTTCCCCGGAGGCGGGTCGTAGGTGCGCAGCAGCAGCTTCATCAGCGTGGTTTTTCCGCTTCCCGTACGGCCGATAATGCCCAGCGTCGCGCCGGGCGGAACGCTCAGCCGAATGCCGCGCAGCACCTGCCTGGAACCTCCCTCATGGCCGTCCAAAGCATCGTAGGAAAAAGATAAATCCCGCACCTCAATCCCTGGATACTCCAGATTCAGCTCCTTGGCGCCAGGCAGTTCCTTAATGTCGGCCTGCTTATCAAGCAGATCGTTCAAGCGGTCAAGCGAGGCCCTCGCTCTCTGGACGACATTAATGACATTCCCGATCTGCTGCAGCGGGTTCATCAGCATGCGAATGTAAAGCGTCAATGCGACAAAGTTACCGACCGAGATGCGTCCCATGATCGTTAAGTAACCGCCGAATGAGAGGGCGATAATAAGGGAGGATGCGCCTAGAAACGGAATGATCGATTGAAAGAGCGACGACACGCGCACCAGCCGCAGCTGCTTGTCCCGGATGCTGTCCACCGTCGTCCCGAACCGCCGTTTCATCGTCTCTTCCACCGCAAACTTCTTCGTGACGCGGATCCCGCCAAACTGCTCCTCCGCCGATTCCGTCATCACGCCAAGCGCTTCCTGAACCTGAAGCGATCTTCTCCTGATGATCGGCCCGAGCCAGACAACGATGATCGGTATCAGCAGCAAAGGAACGATGCTTGCGGCCACCAGATACAGCGGAACATTCGTTATCAGCAGCATGACTATCGTGGAGACCAGCAGGATCGAGGCGTTTGCCGTCTGATTGATCCCCATCGAGATCGCTTCCCTTACCGTCGTCACGTCGTTCATGAAATAACTTAGCAGCTTGCCGACGCCGTTCTTGGAATAAAACCGCTCGCTGAGCCCCGTAAAATGGACAAACAGGCGGCGCCGGTTCATAAATTCGAAATAACGTCCCGTGTACATGACCAGAAACTGGCCGATCCCGCCGATGACGGCAAAGCCGACGCCGATACCCAGCAGCGTCCAGCTGTACTGCACAACGCCGCCGACCGACAATAAACCATCCTTCAATTCATCCGTGAAATTGCCCAGCACTCTCGGGAAATTCACGTGGATGATATTGGCTGCCAAGTGACAGCAAATCGACAACACATAAAATGGCCACGTCTTCCTGAAAAAGTCTCCAAGTATTCGATGAGAGTCCAATGTCCCATATCACTTCCTGTCCTGTTATTGGATTATTCAGTCCGTTACGTTCCCCCTTCCATACGTTTGCTGTGATGCTCCCATATTAATAGTTTCTAGATATAAAGGAGTCCTCCTTCCTAAACCGCCTGATGTTTTATTTAAATTTAGACATAACGTCAATCAAGGTCATTTGAGTCCAATAATCTAAAGATAGAGCCGCACCCATGGGGTGCGACTCCGGATAACGATATATTCTTGCGCATGGCAAAATCCTGATCCGGTTTACGCCGAGCCGGCCAACCATACCGCGGGCTCGCCGGAATAGGTCAGCAGCAGCTTATGCATGGCCCGGGTACAGGCAATATAGAGCAAGCTTCGATCCATCTCGGTACGATAGTTTGCGGCGCCCGCAAAAGGAACGATAACCTGGTCGAATTCCAGCCCTTTGGCCATATGGGCGGAGGTAATCGTGATTCCCTCCTGAAAGCGGTCGCTGCTAAAATCGAGCAGGCTCACGTTGTCCGTTAACCCCCTGACCGACTCGTACACCTGCCGGGCTTGCGATGACGTTTTGCATATGATCCCCATCGTCTGCATCCCGGAATTCGGAAAGTTTCGGGTGAGCTCTTGAATGAACGCCAGCTCCTGCGCCGCATCATGACACCCAATCAGCAGCGGTTCTTCACCATGCCGCTCCACGGGAATCATGGTGCTGCGCGGATGGATCCGCTTTGCAAGCTTCATGATTTCCAGCGTGGAACGATAGCTTTTTACCAGTTCGATCGTATCGGCTTGAGGAAACACGCGCTGGATATCGGGCAGCGAGGTTGAAGTATACACGTTGACCGATTGGTTGCTGTCGCCGAGAATCGTCTTTTTGCAAGCAAACCATTTGGAGATGACGGCATACTGAATCGGAGTATAATCCTGCATTTCATCGACCAGCAGATGCTTTACCATATCGAAGGAGGCACTCCCTTCCAGATGCATCTTGAGGTAAATCAGCGGAAAAACGTCAGCGTATTCGATCGTTCTCCTCCCCTTCATGATGAACAGATCCGGTATGTTCCGATATGAGAAGAATGCCTTGTACAGGCTTAACGCATTTTGATATGTGAACATTTTCCGGATCGCGGCTTTGACTTTATTGGCTTCCGCCGAAGTCAGCCTCTCGCCGTCCTCCGTACGGGCCTGCCCCGACAGGACCGAGGCGGTCTTCTCCAATCGCTGCCTGACCGGCAAACTCATGCTGCCAAGGTATTTATCCATAACCTCCGAGGCCGGTATGAGCACCCCCTTCATCTGAATATCCGTTGGCTGGAAAAATTGCTGATCACCATATTCCAGATAAGCATCCAGCTCATGCACAAAATCCAAACCGGCCTTGTACCGGATCCGTTCGATGGCCTGCTCGTCATGGGCGTGTACGATTTCGTCCACCTGTTCGGAGAAGGTCTGGAACTGGCATAATCCTCGGAGCTCTTTGGCAGCAAGCTCCTCCATCGTGACCTCCATGATTTTCTCTTCGCCAAGCTCCGGCAGCACGCTCGATATATAATCGGAGAACACTTTATGGGGGGATATGATTAGCACGTTGCTGGAAGTCAAGGTTTCCTTATGGCGATACAGGAGAAAGGCCACCCTGTGCAGGGCCACCGAGGTTTTGCCCGAGCCTGCCGCTCCCTGAATGATCAGCTCATGCGCTGTTTCGTTTCGGATGATGGCATTTTGCTCCTGCTGGATGGTAGCCACGATATTCTTCATCTTCTCGTCCGAGTTGCTGCTGAGCTCCTTCTGCAGCACGTCGTCATTGATGTTCATGGAGCTCTCGATCATATATTCCATGTGGCCGTCTTTGATTTTATACTGCCTTTTGACGGTAATTTCGCCCTGCAGCCTCCCCATGGGCGCTTCATACGACGCAGGGCCGGCATTGTAATCATAAAACAGGCTGGCAACCGGCGAGCGCCAATCATAGATGAGATGCTCCTGACTCTCCGGGTCCGTGAACGAATGGGTGCCGATATAGTAGGCGCCTTCTTCTTCCTTCGGTTCATTCGTACGAAAATCCACCCTCCCAAAATAAGGCGAGGCAAGCAGCTTGCGCATCCTCTGCAGCCTGGCCGCCTGTTTCTCTCCGGTATCGATCGACAAAGAAATATCAACCCGGTTGGCCGCACGCTCCGCCGCATCCAATTGGGCCATGTTGACCCACAGGTATTTCTTGGCTTCAATGATATCCTTATACGAATCGGACACCTTCCCCTCTAATTCCTCCGATGCCCGTTGAAGCTCCTTTAATACCAATGCAAGATATTCCCGCTCTGCGTTTTCGTTTGGATTCAGCACTCCGATTTCCCCCTCTTCGCTAAAGAATAGCTCTAAGTATAGGGGTTTCCCGAAAAAAATATAGACTTATACTTTCCGTTGTAGTATTGTGTATTTATCGTGGGTCCAAAAATAGCGATACGATGGACATAGACTGCAAATGACGTACCATAGATAAAAACCAGGCTGCATGTTCATGCAGGCCTGGTTTTTTTGTGCTTGTTACCGCTCGTTTTTCGTCTGGTACAGATAAAGCGTAAGCGGGGCAAATATCCCCATAAACAGCGCGCAGACTCCGATTCCGGTCATGATCACGGCCGGGCCTGCCGTACCGCTCATCAGCGCCCTGACGGTGGTTGCCGCCATACTGACGGGATTCAGATCAATGAGGGTCGCTGTCCATTTCGGCATCGTCGACGAATCCACCAGAATGCTGCTGGCGAACAGCAGCGGATATATCGCGATCATGCTGGACCCCGACACCGTCTCCGTACGCTTGGCCACGACGCCGACCAGCGCAAATATCCAGCTGACGCTGAAGGCAAACAACAGGATGAAGGCTATGGCGCACAACACCTGAACGGCACTGCCTTCGGGGCGGAAACCCAGCGCCACGCCCGTACCGAGGGCAGCAGTAACGCCGGCCGCATAACGCAGCCCATCCGTAAGGATGGAGCCAATCACGGATGCGGGCTGCCAGAAGGGCAGCGTTCGGAAACGATTGTACACCCCTTTGGTAATATCCGAGCATATCGTGGTTCCGCTGTACACTGTCATGGGAACGACCGTCAGGATCAGGATGCCGGGCAAGAGGAATTGAATATAAGCCCCGGTTGACCCGGCCATGGCACCGCCGAACAGGTAACTGAAGATGAGCAGCAGCAGAACCGGCGACAGAACCGCATCCATCACCAGACCAAACCCGTTATGCTTGGTATGCTGCCAGGTTCTCCACATAAAGATTCGGATCGACGTCAGGATAGAGGGAGGATCGATGACCGCTCGCCGAACCGTCGGCAAGCCGTCCTTATTCGCTGTCGCTGTATGCTGGTTTGCACTCATGGAGCGCCTCCTTTCGACTTTGCGTCGGTCAGGGACAGAAAGACCTCATCCAGACTCGGCTCGCTTAAGGCAAAATAGTCAATGGCGAACCCGTTCTCCATCAGCGTATGGATGGCCTGATGAGCAGCAATCGCATCCTTCACCGGGAACTTATGTACCAACGGATGATCGTCCTGCAATACGGTCAGGGCGTGCGCCTCGTATAACCACGTACCCAATTTATCCCGATCGGCCTGCTCGTTGAATTGGACGGTTAACGTCCTGTCGCCAATCGAAGCCTTCAATTGCCGGGGCGTCCCTTCGGCTATCAAGTTCCCTTTATCCATCACGGCAATCCGGTCCGCCAGTTGATCAGCTTCCTCCAAGTATTGGGTTGTGAGCAGCACCGTAGTCCCCCGTTTCAAGAGCGACCTTACAACATCCCACACTTGAACACGGCTTTGCGGGTCCAGTCCCGTCGTCGGCTCATCCAGAAAAATAACATCGGGCTCGGTAACGATACTGGCGGCAATATCCAGCCGCCTCCGCATCCCGCCGGAGTAATGCTGCACCGCGCGATCCTTCGCTTCGCTGAGTCCGAAGGCTTCGATCAGCTCCTCGCTTACGGACCGGGCCGCTTTTGCCGAATGACCGTAAAGCCTGGAGATCAGCTTTAAATTCTGAAGACCGGAGAGTCCTTCATCCAGTGCCGCAAACTGGCCCGTAAAGCTAATCCTTCTCCGAACGTTTCGGGCATTACCCACGATATCAAATCCGGCTACGCTGGCGCACCCGCCATCCGGCTTTATCAGGGTGGATAACATATGGATGGTGGTTGTTTTTCCGGCGCCGTTCGGACCTAACAAGGCAAAGAGCTCTCCTTGTTCGACTCGCAGATCGATTCCTCGAACGACCTCCGTTCCGTTATAGGATTTACGAAGCCCTTTCGTTTCAATGGCGTAAGACAAGTATCACATTCCCTTCTCTTCCTTTATCATCGCGGTCTCCATCATCTTAAGAAGGCCCGCTCTTAAAAATCGTCCAGATGATCACGGACCCAATCGGCAAGCGTTGCTGCCGGCCGCCCCGTGACCTCCTCCACCGTCGGCAGTACCGTATAACCGATCTCGGGCGGATTTTTTCCCATTTGCACAAAAAACTCAATCGACTCTTCGTCGTAGCCCTGCTCTCTCCATTGCTCTCTCGCCTGTTCCTCGGTCAGTTCGACAAAACGGATCTCCTTGCCTGTTACCTCGCTTATGATCCGAACCGCTTCCGTTCGCGAGAGGGCCTCCGGTCCCGTAAGGAAATATTCTTGTCCATGGTGACCTTCCTCCAGAAGTGCGGCAACGGCCACGCGAGCGATATCGGCTTCATGGATTCTCGCACTCAACGCATGGCCGAACGGCTCGCGGACAACGCCTTCGTCACGGATCGATTCCTGCCAATCGGTCCGTATATTCGCCATAAACTCACCGGGCTTGAGCAGGGTCCATTCCATTCCGCTGTTTCGCAGAGCTGCTTCTACGGGACCTTCTTCATAGCCCACCAATACCGTTACCCGCTTTACGCCCGCCTTCTCGGCCAGCTCGATAATCCGCGGATCCGTCTGAAGGGTTCCGTAAGCCTCATCGCTGGAAATGATCAGATGCATCGCGGTTACGCCTTGCAGGGCGGGGATCAGACTATCCGGGTCATTGAGATTGCCGGCATACATCTGAACGCCCTCGGGCACTTTCGCCTGCTGCGGATGGCGTGAGATCGCTCTCACTTCGTTTCCTTGCAGCACAAGCTGCTGCACGATGTGTTTTCCAACGGTTCCGGTAGCGCCTGTTATTAAAATGGTCATATGGAAATCCTCCTTGTGCGTTGATTAAAGGTACGCGTATATTTGTTGCGTCATGGTTCGTAACGTTTACGGATGTCCTCCAGCTCTTTCAGCAAATCTTCCTTAAGCTCCGGCGGCGAGAGGATCTCCACCTTGGCACCGTAGCTTAGGATCACCGAGACAGCATACGCTTTGGTGTAGAAGATGGTTTGGACATCCAAGCATCCCTCGCTGGAGGCGCATGCATCCGGAAACTGCTCGATCACCCGCGGACCGGCGGACGGATCGAAACGAAGATGCGCCTCAATTCCCTGCACTTCCTCTTGCTCCTCCCGCTCCAGGCCCTCTCTTCGGAGGAACGTGTTCTCGGATATTTCAAGACCGGTTATGCGAGATACCCTGAAAATTCGCTTCGACTCCTGGAGCAAGCAGTAAGCCTCCAAATACCAGACGCCTTGTTCCCAGTACAGCTGCAGCGGCTCCACTTGCCGCTCTGAGCGGCTGCCGGATGCGCTGGTATAATGAAGGGTTATCAGGTTCGAGCCTTCAATGGCTTTCAACATTTGCCGGACCCATGTCCGCTCATGTTCCGACGTGCTCATCTCGACTATGATTTGTTCATGACATCCTCCGTTCAACAGGGCAGGCTGCAGGGTTCCGAGCTTATTCATGATCGCTGTATATCTCCCTTTCACAGTCCCTTCGATGCCCTTTAAGAGATTATAGATAGCCAAAAAGTCATCCACGGAGAAGTGCTGCCTCGTCAGGTAGAACCCGCTCATCAGTTCAAACCCGCCATCCGCACCGGGATAGGAAGCGATTGGAATGCCGGCCTGATTGATGAGGTCCACATCGCGGTAAATCGTGCGAACCGAAACCTCGTACCTAGCAGCCAGCGCCGTGGCGGTCACTCTTCTTTTGGTCAACAATTCCATCGTAATGCCAAGCAGCCGGTCCAGCTTCATCGTTTACACTCCTTGCGTTTTCGTCCTTTTTGACTTCTGAATCGAATGTTAAACCATAAATCTTGACATCTAGCATGTCAGGATTAAATTACGTTCCCGTTGAAATAGGGATTATTTTTATGAAAAGCAGTAGATGAGGCGGGACAACAAAAAAGCTCCGTATCACGGAGCTTCCTGCATAGATTATATCATATTCAGACGGTCTCACTGCTGCTGAAGCCATCGGATGGCAGCAAGCTTTTCCCGCTGCTATAGCAAACGGCAACGTGTTGCGGTTTTACGCTTTCCACTCGACCCATTGGCCATCCTGCGGAATTTCGATTCGCGAGCCAAGGCCTTCAGCTGCCAGACGACCGGACAGCGCTTCTCTTGTCACTAGGCAGTGGTTGATGGCTTCCATATGGACCGCAACGGCCTTCGTATATGGAGCATACCGCAGCAGTTCGACCACATCGTCCTCATCCATGATGATCGGGTCCCCCGCGAGAAACCGGGCGCCGCCGGCATTGACAACCGTCATATCGGGCTTATGTGCATCGAGCGCTTCTTTCACTTCATCGCACCAGATGGTATCGCCCGCTATATAAAGCGTCGGGTGTCCTTCTGCTTTCAGAATAAAGCCGGATACCTGCCCCATCATCTGGCCGATCTCACCGGTTCCATGCCGGCCGCCGGTTCGGATGATCGAGATTCCTTCATATTCCAAGGATTCCGATACTGCCGTCACGGACGCAAAACCCTGTGAAGATAAGGTATCCTCATCTCCCGGTTGGCACAGGATCGGCGTTGACTTCGGCAGTGCGTAGATCGCGTCTTGATCCCAGTGATCCGGGTGCAGGTGCGTGACCAGCACCGCGTTCGGACGGAGCTTGTCAGCCATGGAGAACGGCAGCGGGACAAGCGGATTCCGTCTGTCATTCGCGGAGTTGAAGACGGGCGGGTTCGCCTTGGCATCGCTAAACATCGGATCGACCAGCAGTTCAAGATGGGCGTACTGTATTCTTAACGTAGCATTACGTATAAGCTGAAGTTTCACTTTCATTTCCCCTTTGTTTCAATTAATATGGTTCTTAAACCCATTATAGAGATCGCTATAATTCCTGCCTACGGCTTCGTGAAAGGAATTAGGGGAACTCACTTTCATCGTGAAAGGAACATTCGCATGCCAAGCGCTCATGAATTCGACGAAGTCGATCTTCGCATATTGCAGCACCTGCTCGAGGATGCAAGCCTGTCTCACAAAGCGATCGGACAGCGGGTGCATTTGACGGGACAAGCCGTCGGGGCCCGCGTTCGCAAGCTGCAGGATCTGGGTGTCATTGAAGGCTTTACGCTTCGTTGGAATCCGGACAAAATCGGTCTGACCGTACACGCTTTTGTCACCGTGTTCTTGGCCTTACATACGGCTCACTCTCCTTTCCTGTCCTTTATTCAGTCGCACGACATGGTCGCCGAAACCCACCGCGTCAGCGGTGAGGGCTGTTATTGGCTCAGGGTACGGGCGGGTTCGCCCAAGGATTTGAACGATTTTCTGGAAGAGCTTCTGAAGTACGGGAATTATAAAGTCAGCCTGTCCATTGACCAGGTCAAATAAAAAGAAGAAGCAGGCTGTCCCCAGGATCAGCCCGCTTCTTCTTTTAAAACTATTGTGAATTTTTCATATGATGAAATTTAAATATACTTCCGTTTATTTTACCGCGTTTTCTTCAGCCATCAATTCCCGCGCATATTCGTTCAGATTGATGGACCGGCCTTGATTCAGCCTCGATTTCTCCGCTGCGAACGCGATAAGATGGCTCCGCACGGAGGCGCTTGCCGACGTCAGGCTCTCCTGTCCATTATAGCTCCGAACCTCTCTCAGGAAGCTGGCCACGATCCCGCTGTCGCCCCCGCCATGTCCGCTGGATTGCGAAGGAATCGTAATCTCCGTCTTCTGACCGGTCAGGAAATCGTATACCGTGATCTTGCCTTCCTCTCCCCGAAGCTCGCCGCGGGTACCCATAATTTGGATTCTGCGCTCCTGTTCATGCGTAAATCCGCACATGCTGAACATCGCGGTGGCCCCGCCCTCAAACTCCATATTGACGACCTGATGATCAACGACGTTGTTATCGCTCCGATATACGCAGCGGCCATAGTCCGTCTCGCGAAGCCCCTGAATAATGTTCGGCTTGGTCAGCTCCTGGGTAAAATGCCTTGCCCAGCCCTTGTACTCATCGCTCAAGTAAAACCGGGGAGCGGAATAGGGACAGACGGGTTCCACTTTGCAATCCAGGCATCGGTCCCCCGAGCCTTCGGGCGCCTGGTCCTCACGAAAATGCATCAGCGAGCCAAACGAAGTGACCTGCGTGCAGGGACGGTCCATCAACCAAGACAGCACATCCATGTCATGGCACGATTTGGCCAGAATCATCGGGCTTGCCTTGTCGGAGTTATTCCAATTCCCCCGCACAAAGCTGTGCGCCATATGCCAATATCCCACGTTCTCGTTCAACTGGATCGAAGCCACCTCGCCGATGGTCCCTTCCTGAAGCACGCGTTTAATGGCACTCCAAAAGGGGGTATACCTCAGCACATGGCATATGGTCAAAAGCCTGTTGTTACGGATGGCGGCCTGCTCCATCTCCAGGCATTCCTTCGGTTCCGGGGACATCGGCTTCTCCAAAAGCACGTGATACTGTTTCTCCAAGGCCTGCATGGTTGGGCCATAGTGCATACGGTCCTGCGTACAAATGACGGCGATATCGGCAAGCCGGGCCTCGGCCAGCAGCGGTTCCCAGGTTTCGTAACACCGCTCCGGCGGGATGCCATGCTCCTCGGCAAATCGGGTGCGCCGCGCCGGATCGGCCTCGGCTACGGCCACGAAGGCCAGTTCATGCGGGTAGTCCAGGGCATAGGGGGCATACCCCCCGGCGCCGCGCGCGCCTGCCCCGATCAATATGGCTTTCAATTGTGTCATCTCATGTCGCTCCTTTAATGTTCTGGTAATTGTCTTATTCGGTATATCGGTCGGCCGCGGATTGATAAATGGACAGATAGCGCTCCGACCCCATCTTTTGCAGGTTAGCGACATACTGGTCCCAGTTATCAAAAGACTCGTTGCCGGCTATGAATTTGTCCCGCATCTCGTCCACGTACGTGTGAATGTCGGTCTGGATTCCGGTAAGCTCGGACTGCTCATCGGCCGTAAAGTTAAACGGCGGCCAGACCTTGTCTTGAGGGATGACGTACGGCTCGGCTTTCTTTGCGTTTTCTACGGACGTCGGCAGGCCTTCCGCTCCCTTGAAATATTTCTGCGTCACGAAGCCCGGATAATATCCGCCGGGCCATATCAGATACTGCCCGACCGCTTGGTCCAGGTTGAGACCCTCCGGATTGTTCTTGATTTCGTCCACGTAATCCACATTACCGGCCGCATCTTCCTTATACGTTTCGTCTTTCCAGCCCATGAAGAACATGCGGATGCCTTCGTCGCTGTAGAAATAATCCATCCAGCGGATCAGCGCGGCCGGATTCTTCGCTTTATCGGTCAGGACAAACATCCCGATGTTCCCCAGCGGGGAGCCTGTAGCGCTGAACATCTGATCGCCGTGCGGCCCCTTCAATACCGGAAGCCCCACATAACCCTCCTGGTTGTAGATGGCGACCGGGTCCACGTTATCGACAACGCCGAGAAGGCCTTCCACGCCTTTGGCGTCCACCTCCGTGCTCTTCACGGACATGATATCCTGCTCCAGCAGGCCGTCCTTATACAGTTTGTTCACGAATTGAAGCAGTTCCTTGTATCTTGGATCCGTCGGAATGAACCGGACCTTCCCGCTCGCCGGGTCGGTATCCACGTTAATGTTCGAGGTTCCGTGATAATTAAGGCCGAACGAACCCCGCAAATAGTTGACGATGCCGGCGGTTCCTACGCCACCCCAAGCATATTCATCCTTCTGGCCGTTGCCGTTCGGATCCTTCTCCTTGAACGCCTTCAACATATCGTAGAATTCATCCAGCGTCTGCGGCTCTTGAAGCCCAAGCTTGGTCAACCACTCCGTCTTCACCCACGGCGTTCCGTACAGCACGGACCGGAATTCCGGGTCATACAGCGTCGGCAGCCCGTAAATGTTGCCGTCCGGCATCGTAATCCCCTTCTCGATGACCGGATATTTCTCCATCAACGCTTTAAAATTCGGCGCGTATTGATTTATCAGGTCATTCAACGGGATAAAAGCGCCCTGCTTGCCGTACTTCAGCAAATCCGCCCTCGGGAATGCGGAAGCATAGAACATCTCCGGATAATCGCCGCCGGCAAGCAGCAGGTTGCGTTTTTCGGCCAAATTGTCTTTATGCACCGTGTCCCACTGCACCTTGATATTGGTCATTTTCTCATATTCCTGCCACAGTTTGATGTTGTTCCAGTCGGCATTGGCAAAGAACTTTCCGGCAAAGCCGGTCACCGTCATCTTGTCGTCGACAATCGGAAATCCCGTTTCATTTATCGCGGCTTTCCCTTCATCGGCCGAGTCCGTTCCGCCCGAACCCTTCGGGCTGCAGCCCGCCGCCAGCGATACCGACAACATGCAGGTCAACAGAAAACTTCCCCATTGCTTCAGCTTCATCCGTAATCCTCCCCTTTATCGTGTTCCATCCATTTATCCATGCAAGGAATTTATCCTTTGATGGCCCCGATCATCACGCCTTTGACAAAATATCGCTGCAGGAACGGATAGAGCGCCAGCACCGGAATATTGGCCACGACCAACACCGCGTACTTGATGCCCTCCACTTCCCTTTGCTGCTTGATCGCCGATTCGGTCGACATTTTGACCATGTCGTTCGTTTGTCCCTGAATCAGGATTTCGCGCAGGATGAGCTGCAGCGGAAATTTATCTTTGTCCGACAGATACAACAGTGCATTGAAGAACGCATTCCAATGACCGACCGCATAGAAGAGAATGGTCACCGCGATAATCGGCATGGACAGCGGCAATATGATCCGGGTCAATATTTTGATGTTCGAGCAGCCGTCGATGGTCGCGGCCTCCTGCAGCTCGCCGGGAATGGACTGCTGAAAGAAGGTGCGCATGATGATGATGTTCCAGATGGATACGGCATTCGGGATAATCATGACCCAGAGCGTGTTCAGCATGCCGAGGTTCTTGATCAGCAAATACGTCGGAATAAGCCCTCCGCTGAAAAACATCGTGAAAACCAATAGTGCCATGATGGCATTTCGCCCGACAAAATCCCTCCGCGACAGCGGATAGGCCGCAAGAATGGTCATCGTGAGGTTGATGAACGTGCCCAGCGATGTGTACACCAGCGTGTTGGTAAAGCCGCTGATGATATCCTGGTTCTGGAATATTTTCGCGTAGGAATTCAGGTTGACTCCCTTTGGCCACAACAGCATCTCGCCCCGCAGAACCGCCTGCGGGTCGCTAAACGATGCGCTGAGCACAAAAAGCAGCGGGTACATGACGATGATGGTGACCAGGATCAGAATCGCATAGTTGATGACATTAAAAATACGGTCCCCTCTGGATTCAATTTGCATGGTTCGATGCTCCCCTCTTTACCAAAGACTTGTTTCGCTAACCCGCTTCGAAATAAAGTTCACCGCAACCAGCAGAATGAAATTGATGACGGAATTGAACAATCCGATCGCCGCGGAGAAGCTGTACTCGGCATTCTGGATCCCCATTCGGTAGACATAGGTGGCTATAATGTCGGAGCTCTCCATATTCAGGTTGTTTTGCATCAGGAGCACCTTCTCGAACCCGATGCCCATAATGCTGCCCATGTTCAGGATCAAGAGGATGATGATCGTTGGCATGATGCCCGGGATGTTAATATGCCATATGCGCTGAAGCCTGGTCGCACCATCGACACGCGCGGCTTCGTGCAGCTGGTTGTCAATGCCGGCAAGGGCAGCCAAATAAATAATGGAGCTCCAGCCCATGGTCTGCCATACATCCGACAGCACGTACAGGGACTTGAACCAGGAGGGCTCCGTCATGAAATTGATCGGCTGGCCTCCAAACATTTCAATGAAATGGTTGATGATGCCGTAACGGGGGGACAGGAAGATCATCATCATCCCGACAACGACCACGGTAGAAAGAAAGTGAGGAGCATAGGTGATGGTCTGCACGAATTTCTTGAAACGTTCGGCCCGTATCTCATTCATGAGCAATGCCAGAATAATCGGGATCGGAAAACCGACGGCCAGGCTGTATAAACCGATGCCCAGCGTGTTCTTGATCAAGCGCCAGAAATAATAGCTGTTGAAAAATCGGTCAAAGTGCTCAAAGCCGACCCACGGACTGCCCCATATCCCTTGCGTTGCAATAAAGTCCTTAAAGGCGATCTGGATGCCGTACATCGGAACGTACTGGAACAGGACGTAATAGGCGATGACCGGTGAAATCAGAGCATAAAGCTGCCAATTACGAAGGATGCGATTCCACATGAAGCGCTTACGCTTCGTATCGGAAACCGCTTTTGCTGCGGGCTGCAGGGTCGTATTTGCCAATGAGCATCACCTCGGTATGTATTGGTTAATCTAGAAACGCCAACAAAACAAACAATTACATTCCATGGTCCCCCTGCTCAACCGGATTCCTTCTGGGGATCGTGTTCTCTTCCTATGGATCCAGCGGGTAAAGCACTCGGTTTACGATTTCCCTCCTTTGCTCCGTTATCGTCATCTGACAAAACGACAACCGCATTAAGGCTCAGTTATTCAATGCGGCATTCCAGGAATTCCATGTCATAAATAATGACACCTTCTGAGTTTATAAATAAAATCCGATGGAGTCGGACGTTATTCTAGTGATTTGGAATTATTTTTGGACAATATCATGTTATATTTGGATTTATTTTGGATAGATATCGATACTTGCATGAGTTTGAACTTGCAAACCGAAGGGTCTTCAACTTCTCTACGGGGAATATTTTGTATCACTATATTACCTTTATATAAAAGGAATGAAAACGCAATCAAATATATGAATGGCATGATACAGGCGTTGATTACCTAACTCCAAAAAAGGAAGATTCAGCGCCAAACACCTCATTGATTTTCACTCATAATAATATAGGCATTTGGCAAAGTCAAACACTTTTTTGGATATTTTTGGCGTGAAATGATTTATTTTTTGGTGAGCAACAGCAAAAAACAGCCGCCGGTTTTCAAGCCGACGGCTGTTTGATCATTTTCTCTCTTCTTCATATGTCAGTTAATTAAACATGATAAGTTATATTTTACTCGTTTCGGGTAAATCTGGAGGATTCCCGCACAATCAATGAGCATGGCAGCAATATCTTGGTTGCCATCGGGAAATGGCCATCCAAATAATCCACAATCGATTTGGCCGCTACCCTGCCGATTTCGTATTTGGGAACGGATACGGAGGACAGCGGCGGCGTTGTGTACTGGGCCACATCGATGTTATCCATTCCTACGATCGCGATATCCTCCGGTATGCGGCCGCCGTTCTCGACGACGGCCCGCATGGCTGGAATGGCAAGCATGTCGCTTGCACAAAAAACTGCCGTCGGCCATTGCCCTTTGGGAAGCCCTCCCAATAGCTCGGACAACTTACTGAAGCTTCGATCCACGTTCCATCCGGTGTTCATCTGCCACTCCTCGCGCACCTCCAAGTTGGCCTCGAGCATAGCGAATTTGTATCCGACATACCGTTCCTCGCTTTCCATCTGCTTGGAATATGCGGGGCCTCCGATATAAGCGATCCGCGAATGCCCTTGGTCGATCAGGTGGCGTACGGCTGCCCTCGCCGATAGGATCCGGTCACAGTCTACTACCGGGACGTTCAGCCGGTCATCATTCAAACTCACGCCCATGATGGCAACTCCGGCCTGCTGCATCAGCTCAAACAGCTCCTTGTCGTACCAGCTGATGGCTACAATACCCTGCGCTCCCGTCTCCCTCAGCATGAGCCGTATCCGGTCCGCATCCCCGACCTCTTCGCATGTGCGGACGATAGCCGGGGGCTGGCCCAGCTCCTCCATTTTTTTATGAAAACCGGCTAGAACCGTTGAAAAATACGGGTGATC
Source organism: Paenibacillus sp. CR_12 (assembly GCF_041953985.1). Classification (NCBI taxonomy): domain Bacteria; kingdom Bacillati; phylum Bacillota; class Bacilli; order Caryophanales; family Paenibacillaceae; genus Paenibacillus; species Paenibacillus sp. CR_12. The sequence goes on from NZ_JAVFHO010000002.1 coordinate 1,840,387, forward strand.
GTCCATCAAATGTTGGGGGACGACACAGACAACCCGTTTGTCGGCCGTATTGTAAGCATGTACGCTTCGGGGTGGTTCATGTAGTTTATAACCGAGTTCAAGCGCCGCTTCCCGAATTTTCTGCTTGGTTTCTTCATTGACCGGACGGTTAGCATCGTTGCTGATGGCCCGCGAAACCGTGGATATGGATACGCCGACCCTTTCGGCGATGTCTTTAAGCTTAGCCAATCGATCTCCTCCTCCTGCAAAATTTGGAACCAAATTTTCCGCTATCATTGATCATAGCATAAACGTTCCGGTTGGAGGGCGTCAAATGGATGTCCATTTGGCTGTACGAGGAGTCTCGGCCTCAGCCGTAGCTACTGCTTTCTTCCCTTATCGTATTTTAGTAACAAAGCCGGTCTCAGCAGCGATGCTGCCGGAGCATCGCAGGTCCCGGAGCAGCAGGCTGTTACAATCGGTCATGCCTTCAAGCATCGAGTGCCGCGTGATCCGTGCTCTCCTGCTTATTGGATTGAAACAGTACAAGCGACACAACCGCGGCTATCGCAACGCCCGCAGCGCCGATCCAGGCGATGGACGACAACGAAATTCGTTCGATCGCGATCCCTCCGATACCCGCGCCTGCCGCCATGGACAGCTGCATCATGGACTGGTTCAGGCCAAGCATGACCCCCGAGGAATTCGGCTCCAGCTGGACGAGATTATACTGCTGCGTGGGCCCGGATGACCAAGCGGCCAGCGACCAAATCACGAGTACGGCAAACACGAGCATGACGGATGCGCCCGCATCGGTAAAAGTCAGGACGATTAAAGCAATAATATGCAGAAGCATGCCGCCGATTAAGGTAAGCGGTACTCCCCATCTGTCCGTGCTGAACCCTCCGAACTTGGAGCCGATGAGACTGGCAATGCCGAAGGCAAACAGGGCTGAACTGATCCATTGTTCGTTCAAACCGCTCACGTTCAGAAGATATGGGGACAGGTACGTATAGGCGACGGAATACCCGCCCAGCCAGAAGAACGTAATCGCCAAACCAAGTGCCACTTTGGGTTTCTTGAGCAAGGCGAACTGCTGGAGCAGCGGGACAGTGGCATCGCCTGTTGTTTTGGGAATGGCCTTATGCAGGACAAACATCGAAAGAATCCCCAGGACGGCAATCAACCCGAACACCGACTTCCATCCAAAAGCAGCGGCTGCGACTCGTCCGAGCGGAACGCCTATGATGAGCGAAGCCGTGAAGCCCATGACCACCGTGGCGATCGAACTCGCCTGCTTGCCTGGCGGCGCGATTTTGGCGGCGATTCCAAGCGCCGTGACAACCACCATGCCAGCGCCCATCGCCATAAGTACGCGGGCGATGACAAACGGGATATATCCCGGCAGAGCGAATGACAAAAGATTGGCAACCACAAACACGCCTAACGAATAGACCAGCAGCTTCCGTCTCTCCACCTTAGCCGTCAATGCCATAAGCACGGGAGTCAAGATTGCGTATACCAACGAGAAAATCGTGATTAGCTGGCCGGCAGCGGTGATGGTAATCCCTAACGAATCCGCGATTTTATCCAACACCCCCGATATGATATACTCCGACGTCCCTACTAAAAAACTGACGATTGCCAAAACATAAATTTTCCATGAACCTGTCATGATTCCACTCCTTTATTTTGTATTTACATATCGTGAATTGTCGATATGTTAAACCAATGAAAAGACATATCGCAATATATAGATACGTAATACGGAACAAAACTGAATATTCCTTACTCTAAGGAAACATTCAGTTCCTGTTCTATATCTCCTGCTTCAAATACTCTCCGATTTCCCGGATCACTTCTTCATCCCGCTTATAATACGTAAATTTCCCCAAGCGTTCCGTCTTGATCAGGCCTGCCCGATTCAGAATCGATAAATACTGCGATGCTGTGGACTGCGTCATGTTCAATTTCTCGGTCACCTGGCTTACGCATACCCCGATTTCCCTCATATCAATCCCTTCGTGGGGCGTAAAATGCTGTTCCGGTTCCTTGAGCCACTGCAATATTTCCAGTCTTGATTCATTGGACAACGCTTTAAACACTTCGATTGGTTTCATACGTATCATTATATCGAGATTTATCGATATGTCAATCCTAATTCCTACGGTTTCTTGTTGAACCAGCAAAAGCCGATCCCGTTAGGATCGACTATTGCATAAAAACTTTCGTTGTCCGTCAAGCTCCTCCGGCGGATATGCCGTAGCGTTTCACGGCACTCGCGTAGAACCATTCTTCTGCCGTCTGCAGCGCCGTTTCTTCATCGATCCAGCCCGACGTGACCCGCTCCCACAGAAACTCGGCAGCCAGCTTCTTCACAAGCAGGATCTTGCCGTAGCTCCATTCCATGCATCGGGCATCCGAAACGATCACCGAGCTTTTACTGGCCGGGAGTGCTTCCAGACGGTACTGCATGCTGTCCCGGTACGTGCTTGCCCGGAAGTTGAACCACCACATCCCCCCGACATGAACGTTCGGAAAATTCCAGGCAGCCTGCACCGCATCCAGATTGTTCAGCTCCGACGCAAGCACAAGCTCAAAAGGACAACGGTATGTCTCGAATAAAGCGGCGAGCTTCAGGATCCGCTCCGTATCGTTCGCAGGGAACGCCGTGCCGCACCATGACCTCTCGACGCCCAGAAACAGCTGGACTAGCAAGCCGTTTCGATCGGCTGCCGCACAGATAAAGTGCAGCAGCTCCATCAAGATGTCGTCACGTCCGCTTGCCGAGCCGATCTCCCGGCGGAGGTTCGCGCTCGATTCATACCGCGGCAGCGTGGTCATAATGCCCGGGCAGCCCGCATCTTTATAACCGTCAAGCTGCCGGTTTATCTCGTCCCGTACCGCGTGAAACGTCCAGGCCGGTTCGTCGGATTGCACGATCTGATCGACCCATCGACCCAGCGCTCCGTCAATCCGGGGAATCCATACCGCAGGATCCCGCATGCCTTGAAATGCAGCGTGCTCCGGATGGTTCACGACAAACCGGCGGATATTCATCCGGTCTGCCGTTTGCTGTGCCCATCCCTCTTCGGCGGCCGAATGCCGCACTGCGGTTATGGCTTCCCTGATCGAATCTTCATCCTTGATCCCGATCCCGTATAACTCGCGCATAATGGAAGTGAATGTCCAGTTCATCAGCGTGCTTCTCGTCGAGCGGTAGGCATTCAGAAATACAGCTATGCGTTCCTCCTCAGGCAGCTTCTCCGCTCCATCCGGATAGCCTCCGGCTTGGAGCTCCCGATAGAACCAGAAGTAGTGCGCGATTTCCCAGAAATCCCTTGCGCCAAGCCGATCGCCGACAAGGTGGGTATGGGTATCAAAGACCGGCAGTCCCATAATTCGCTCAAAAAACACGGCTTGTTTGCCGCCGTTATCATGCAGGCTCATGCCAACATCTCCTTCGCTTCAAAAATCGCCTACTTTCGATTTTCCGAAACGACGACGCCCTTCCCTTCGTTGTAACGGTCGGTCGCTTCCTTGATGATTTCAAGGCCGCCTTTTTTCTTATATTCCTCGATTACGTTCGGCCAGTCCGAGATCGGTTCCCTGCCATAGATCATTTTGATCATATGATCAAGAACCAGCTTCGGGCCCACGTCATCGCCCTGCGGGGCAGCATCCGGATATTTGGCATACGCGTCCAGTGCAGGCGAGAAGCGTATCGATCCGAGCCCTTCCTTGAAGACCACGGTATCCATATACTTGATCATGTCCCGCCCGTCTTCCGTCAGCTCTTCTCTTGCCTTGTTATAAACCATATCGTGCACAAACCAGAACATGGCGCGGAAGCGGTCCTCATCCATGGCCTCCGGCGTAGTCGGCGCCGTGAACTTTACCGTTCCATTCTCATTCGTATAGGTTTCGCCTTCAATTCCGAACGAGAAGTACGTTTCCGCCTCCGGCGTCAGCATCCAATCGAAAAACTTGATGATGCCGATCGCCTTTTCCTCCGACACCTTGCTGTTAATGTAGTAAGACGTATTAATGCTGGAGTATAGCAGATGGCCTCCGACGTTCTCGGGTCCTTTCGGCGCAGGAATGATGTCCAGTTTAGCCTCCGGCACGGCGTTCTTCAGCTTGCCTCGGTATTCCGCGAGCAGCTGCGCGTTGGCCGACCACATGCCCGATTTGCCGCTCTCGTTGTTTTTGCCGTAGTCACTGGATGTCAAGGTTGCAAAATCCTTCGGAATCAAGCCTTCGTCGTACATGGTCTTATAGGTCTCCAGCGCCTTCGTCATATTCTCCACGTCGAAGAACTTGGGTACGACCTCCCCGTTCTGCAGCTCAAACTGGGACGGCAGCACATCAAAAGCGCCTAATATCGTATCGGCATATTTAAAATTCTCCCGCATCTGATACGGGAATTCCACGCCTTCCTTCTTCATCGCACGCATCACGTCCAGAAACTCGTCCACCGTCTTGGGCGCCGGAAGGCCGGTTTTCTCCAGCAGATCGGTACGGATGAACAACGCCCGCCGGGACGGATTGGACAGCCAGGCCGGGATTCCGTATATTTTGCCGTCATAGCTGGTCTCCTGCCACGCTTCCTTCGGCACGCTCTTCATCAAGTTCGGCGCATGCTCCTTCAGCAAATCGTCAAGCGGCATGAATACGCCGGCCTCTACGGAGCCGGACATCCCCTTGCTCGTGGCCCCTCCCACGTTCTGGACAACGTCAGGAATATCGTTGGAAGCGAACATCAGCGTCATTTTGCTATCGAAATCCTTCAGCGGAAGCATCGTCAGATGAATGTCCGTATTGGTCCGCTTCTCAAGCTCCTTCACCCATCTCTCTTCGTTCACATCCTTCGAACGCTCGGCGTGTTTGTTCCCGCTGGTTGCCATGGACATCGTAAAGGACAGCCTGCCATCAACCGCGGCCCCGGACGAACCGGCTTTCCCTCCATCCGCTTCCTTGGCACCGTTACAGCCGACTGCCGTTAAGGCGATTAGCGCACTCATCACAATAAAACTCCATTTTCTTCTCATCCACATCGCTTCCTTCCCTATTCTTGCAGATTGCCTATCCAGTTGCTTCTACATGACTGCCCGGATTTCGAGTCTCACCGGCTTTGGATGAAGCCGGATAGCCCGCTCCCCCCGAAGAGTATCACCATAGGTTATAAAACGCTTTCATAATATCATTCAAATCCCGTCGGTTGACATGTACTTTTTTCAGCTCGCCTGTGTTTTCCTATGCTGGCCCGTTATATGCCCGGATCGGAACGCTGTCATCAACGCTACTTTACGCAACGCACAAAAAAACCGACTCCGGGGCTACGCGAAGTCGGTTCTTTCATTTATATTACTTACTGTTATTACTTGCCCTTCGGTGAACGCAGCCAACTCATGGGGCGTACAGGCAAACACGGCTTTCGGATGTCCTGCCGCTGCCCAAACCGTTTCATCGGCATTATTATCGTGCACTCACCGGCGCTTGCGCCTGAGCCTGCGAATCGTGGCCGGCATCAAGCAATACCGCGTTGATTCCGTTAAGAAATGCCAGCGCGCTGGCCTTGATAATATCCGTATCCATCGCGCGTCCGGAATAGATTTTGCCCTGGTATTCGATACGAATGTTTACCCGGCCGATGGCTTCTTTTCCCCTCGACAGACTGTTGATTTTGTAATCCTTCAGCTGCACGTCCAAACCGACCAACGCTTTAATGGCGCTGTACAGCGCATCGATCGGACCATCCCCCACCATACTGTCCCTGAATGTCTCGCTGCCTTTCTTCAGCTTCACGGTTGCCGTCGGATACAGATCATTGGTAACGACCTGGAAGGAGTCAAGCTCGTACAGATGGCTGCTGACTTCTTCATGGGTGCGGTGCTGGGTCACCAGATAAAAGACGTCATGGTCATATACTTCCTTCTTGGCATCGGCCAGCAGCAGGAATTTCTCAAACAGCGCTTCAAAATCTTCGCCTTCGCCTGTCTCGAAGCCCAGCTTCTCCACCGCGTTCTTGAACGCATGCCTTCCCGAACGCGCCGTCAGGATCAGCTCCATGCTGTCGGCGCCGACTTCCTCCGGCGACATAATTTCATAGACCTGCTTATCCTTCAGCAGACCGTCCTGATGAATACCGGAAGAGTGCGCGAATGCGTTCTCGCCCGTTATCGCTTTGTTCACCTGCACATCCAGGCCCGTCAAATGCGTCAGCAGCCTGGAGGTTCGGATCAGCTCCTTGAGCCGGATATTGGTGGAAGCTTTGAAATGATTCTCCCGGACCTTCAGTCCCATGACCACTTCTTCCAGCGAAGTATTGCCTGCGCGCTCCCCTAAACCATTGATGGTGCATTCCACTTTCTCGGCGCCGTTCCGCACGGCGCTGAGCGTGTTCGCCGTAGCAAGTCCCAGGTCGTTATGACAGTGAACGCTGAGGATCACCTGATCGTTCAGGTTTTTCAAGCGTTCGTTGATTTTGCGGATCAATTCGCCGAATTCGTCCGGCACGGCATAACCGACCGTGTCCGGCACGTTGATCATCGTTGCCCCGGCCTTTACCACGGCCTCGATCGTTTTCCACAGATATTCAAAATCGGACCTGGATGCGTCCTCCGTCGAATACTGAACGTGAGGCAGCAGCGTTTTGGCATACTTCACGGCATCTACGCCCATCTGAAGCACGGCATCCTTGGAGCGGTTGAATTTCTTCTCCACATGGATGTTCGAGGTACCGAGCACGATATGAATCAGCGGGTTTTGCGCAAGCTTAATGCTTTCATATACGGCATCGATATCGCCCTTCACCGCGCGCGCAAGCGCAGTGATCGATACGCTGTCGCCCACGGTGCGGGCGATTTCCTGAACCGCCTGAAAGTCTCCTGCCGAAGACGCGGGAAAGCCCGCCTCGATAATATCGACGTTCAACCGCTTCAGCTGCTGCGCAAACTCGATTTTTTGCTGTACGTTCAATTTGGCGCCGGGAACCTGTTCTCCGTCGCGCAAGGTTGTGTCCAATACGATAATATTTCGTTCCATTCGGAATTCCTCCTTGGTCGCTGATCTTGGTTTATCTATATCAAGCAGGGTTGGTTAAACCCGGAATTTAACCAACAAAAAACCCCGCCTCTACGTATAGAGGCGGGGTTGAACCCGCGGTACCACTCTAATTCATTTTATGCAAAATGATCTTCTTCGATGGCCATCACCATCTATCCCTGTAACGGTGGAACTCCGGCTAACCCTACATGTTCAGGCAGCTGTTCATAGACGAGTTCAAAGGGAACGACGTTACCGTTTCGCACCTGCCAACGGCTCTCTGAAAAGTCATTTCGCTTTTACTATTTCTAATCAAAACATTTCGATATGAATTTTGATAACTATCTTAGGGAATGAACGGCGATTTGTCAACCCTTCATTTTCCAGAAGTTAAAAACGACGCTTCTTACAACAATCCAGACTTCCTTACGTTAGCCAGGAAATCATGGAACTCCGGAATATTCAGCTGCTGCGCCGCATCGGACAACGCCGTGGCCGGATCGGGATGAACCTCGACCATCACGCCGTCTGCACCCGCAGCCAGCGCCGCTCTGGCACAGGGGGCCAGAATGTCTTTGCGCCCCGTGGAATGCGTCACGTCCACCAGCACCGGCAGATGCGTTTCTTGTTTCAGGATCGGCACCGCCGAGATGTCCAAGGTGTTTCTCGTTGCCTTCTCGTACGTCCGAATGCCGCGTTCAATCAGCATCACCTGGGTATTGCCGCGGGACACGATGTATTCCGCAGCGTGCACGAACTCATCGATCGTAGCCGCAAGCCCGCGTTTCAGCAGCACCGGCGTTTGGACATCCCCCGCCGCTTTCAACAGCTCGAAGTTCTGCATGTTCCGCGCGCCGATCTGAATGACGTCAATGTATTCGCACGCAAGCTCGATATGGGCAGGGTCCACGATTTCGCTGATCGTCTTCAGCCCGAACTCGGACGCCACTTCCTTCAGAATTTTCAGGCCTTCCACGCCCAAGCCCTGAAAATCGTATGGCGATGTTCTCGGCTTGAACGCTCCTCCGCGCATGACGGTAATGCCGGCTTCCTTGAGGGCTGCCGCAACCTGGCGCACCTGCTCATAACTCTCAACCGAACAAGGTCCTGCAATCATCACCGGCGTGCCGCCGCCGATCACCGTGCTGCCCAGCTGAATCAGCGTATCCTCCTGCTTCTTCTTCCGGCTCACCAGCAGATGCTTCTTATGATCGACCTGCTGCAGCTTTAAGGATGCCTGAAAAATCTGTTTGAACAAATGACGCACCGTCTCATTATCGAAAGGGCCTTGGTTATGTTCCACCAAGGTGTCCAGCATTTTCTTCTCGCGTACCGGATCGAAATCTGGCACTCCCTGCTTCACTTTCTCCTGACCGATTTCCTTGGCGATCCGCGCCCGCTCCGACAGCAGCTCCACAGCTGAAGATTGACGGTATCAAGCTCCGATCTCAATTGCTCCAAACGTCCTTGACTCATCTAGAATCTCTCCCTCGCATTTTTTCTGGTATATATAAACAAAAAGACCCCCCGCCCGGAAAGGGACGAGGAGTCGTGGTACCACCCTTATTAGATATGCGAAAAATATAGCAAGCACATCTCACTTGAACCTCTTAACGCAAGGGTTACGGGTAAACCTACGGCTTGCACGAAACATGCAAACGATCAGAATACCAGCTCCGGAATGAACTTCGGCGGAGAACCTTCACCTGGGCGCTCTCAGTCGGTGGCAGCCCTTTCCTGTCAGGAACGTTCTTTCGCTTACTCTTTCCATCATCGCTTGTTATAACATATCGTGTTGGTTAATTAAGAAGCATTGTATTACACCCCGGATTGAAATTGCAAGAGTTTTATTTAAAGCTTGGGTGCTTTGATGCAGCGATGATTTAAATGGGCGGCCTGATTCTTCAGGAACGAGCATGCACCCTTTCTCTTTGTTTCACGGGATTTCCCCAATACGTAAACAGGCGCCAAACATATTCGAACGGGCCGATCGGGAGCCGTTTGAACCAGACTTTGCTGCAGGCTGCTTGCACAATAAAAATAATCACGGCCATCAGCATCTGCCAGACCGGCTCAATGGTTCCGTACCACCCCAGACCGTAGCTGTAAAAAATCAATCCGCACAGGATCGATTGAAGCAAATAGTTGGTGAAGGCCATTTTGCCGGGATAGGAAAACCCATGTAGCACCTTCTTCCAGAAATTATTCTGGTATAAAAGTGCAAACGCTCCGATGTAGGCCAGCGCCAAGAGCGGTGCCCCCACGAACAAGGCTGCGGCCTCGACCCAGGACGGAAGTCCAACCGCCAGCGTCATCACGACCTGAAGCGCAAGACCTGCGATTCCGCCCAGAAGGGCCAATCGGATAATCCCTTGCCGGTGCTTCGGGACCTCGTGCAATATCCGGCGCTTGCAGAAGTAGGCGCCCATCAGGAACATGCCTAAAATTTGCGGGTAAAATATCACCATATTGAATATCGAGCTGATATAATCGTTCAGCCGCTGAGCCATGATCTGGGCCATCGACCCTTCCCCGTAAATAGCGGCATCCCGCTCCTGGAAATAGATCCCCATCTGATGGGCATCCGTCGGGCTAAACGGCTCGAATACCTGGCCGGATGCCGGGTTCAGCAGGCTTGCCCCCGTTAGCAGAACGGGAACGAGCAGCAGCAGGGATACCGACCAGATCAGCAGCGTTTTCGGCTTGCAGCGCTGAAACAGCATCAGGAGGAATCCCATAAGCGCGTAGTGCGTTAGAACGTCCCCGTACCATATCAAGATTCCGTGGATCAGGCCGATCAGAAGCAGAGCCGTTAATCTTCGGGCATAGATGCGGTTAAAACTGCGGCCTTTCGCCTGACTGCTTTCCCGTAACAGCACCATGCCGTAGCCGAACAGGAAGGAAAAAATCAAAATGAATTTGCCGTCAATGACAATCCCGCGCAGCATCATCAGGACTTCATTGTACCAGCCCGACCATAATTCGACCCCGAATGAAATGGTTTGCAGCGATGTCGTAAAAAACGTAATGTTCACCAAAAAGATGCCTAATAGTGCAAATCCCCTCAAGCTATCGATGAGCTGTATTCTGGGCTGTGAATTCGTTGCCATCATCGTACCTCCTTATCATTGTGCCTACAGGTTAAGGTACAATCATAAAGAAAGGATAAAGAAACTCAAATTGGCCTGTAAGTATACAGCAGCTTAAGCATCACTGCGCATGCGGATCATTCTTCCGATCGCTGTTGCCCCCAGATTTCTATCTATCCATTTAAGAATGGTTGAAATCCGGGGGCAAAGGCGACCGCTTCCGCTTCTCCAGAACGATTCCGCCTGCTCCGTTGAAGTAGGGGCATATATAAACTTCAAGTAACAGGCCATTTCTTTATTCTTTCTTTAGAAATGACGTGTACACTTACCAGATAGACCTTTTGAATAGCTATTTCTTGGAGGATGTAATGGATATGGCAAACGAAACGATCCTATTGGTGGATGACGAAGAAGAAATCATCTCTTTTATACAAGATTCATTGGAGCTTGAAGGCTACCGCGTACTCACGGCCGGAAGCGGACAGGAGGCGTTAATCCAGAGCAAGCAGCATCCGTCCCTGATCATACTCGATGTGATGATGCCCGAGATGGACGGCATTGAGGTCTGCAAGCAGCTAAGGGAAACGACGTTGTGCCCCATTGTGTTCCTGAGCGCCTGCCAGAGTGAAATGGACCGAATTAAAGGTCTGGCGGCAGGCGGGGATGATTATCTGCTCAAGCCCTTCAGCCTCGCGGAATTAAAAGCCCGAATCCATGCCCATCTGCGGCGGGAACAGCGAATCCACACGCAAAAAGAACAGGGCATCCTGCGGTTCCAAGCCCTGACGATCGATTGCAGGGGGCATGCCGTTAGCTGCAACGGGCACGACCTCACGCTAACAAATAAGGAATTTCAGATCGTAGAACTGCTGGCGATGCATCAGGGACAGGTCTTTTCCAGGGAGCAGATTTACGAGAAGTTATGGGGTTTGGACGCCGATGGGGACGACTCTACCATCACCGAGCATATCAAGAAAATCCGGGCCAAGCTGGCCGCCCACGCACAGAACCGCAGCTTTATTCAAACCGTCTGGGGCATCGGCTACAAGTGGGATCCCCAATGACGAAACAGCGTTCCATCAAAAATACGTTCGCCCGCCATTTCGTCTCGATTCTGCTCTGCAGCTTGCTGGCTACGCTTGTGACCTGGGGACTGCTCGTGATGCTGCTGGGTTACTTGTTCAACCATGACATCGCGCTCCCGGCAAATCATTACGAGGCGCAAATCCCCGTGATTACGGAATACGCCCAGAGCCGGGGCGACTCCATCATGAGCACGGAGGGGCAAGCCGAGCTGGAAAAGGTGATTCCCTCACAGGGCATGTCCTACCTGGTCGTGTCCCTTACCGGCAAACCCTTGTACGGGGATCTTCATATCCATGAATCGCTTAGCCGGCAGAAGATCCTGGCGCGATTAAACCAGACGCGCAGCGGCATGAATGAAATCGTAGTATACAAGCCGGTTGTCTCCCGAGACGGCAATCTGATCGGGGCTCTGCTGGTTGGATACAGCCTGAAGGTAACGGCGGCCAATCCTGCGCTGAATCCCTTGGTGACCTTTGGGTTCCTTGCGTTCTTCCTGACGCCATTTTTGTATATCGTTTTGTTCACCTTGGTATTCGGCAGGCGGTTCAGCCGAAAAATCAGCGCTCCGCTGCAGCAGCTTCTGCAAGGAGCCGAAATGATTAAAGAGCGTAATTTAGGCTTTAGCATGTCCGGGGCTTCGTCCATTACGGAGGTAAACCGGCTAACGAAGGCTTTTGAAGACATGCGTCAGGAGCTGGAGCATTCCATCGAGCGGGAGTGGAGAATGGAGCAAGAACGAAGCACCATGTTTGCGGCGCTCGCTCATGACCTTCGGACGCCGCTAACGATTGTTCAAGGCCATGTCGAGGGGCTGGAGCAGATGAACGGGGAGCCTGATGAAGGCAAACGGCTGCAGCACCTGCAGGTCATCAAACGGAACACAACCCGCGCTTCGAAGCTTCTTCAAGACATGAACACCATGGCGGAGATCGAGAAGGTGTCTTTTCGGCTCCAGCCGCTTCCCGTGGATATCGAAGAATTGGCGGACGAAAAAACCGGGGAATATGCCGCTTTATGCAGGGGGAAGAACATCGCCTTCCAATCGAAGGTTTACGATAACCGAACGGCCAAGACTCCGGTCATGCTCGATCCCTATCGCATCATCCAGGTTCTGGACAATCTCGTATCCAACAGCCTTCGCTACACCCCTGAAGCCGGGCGGATTCTATGGCACATCGAGATCACCGAGCAGCAGGTAGTGATGGCCGTCACGGATAACGGAACAGGCTTTGGGCAGCAGCGGCATCTGCAGCAGGTGTTTAAGCCTTTTTATCAGGGTCAGGTGCATTCCTCCAGGCAAAAAGGGCATTCCGGTCTGGGATTGTATATCGCCAAACTTCTCGTTCAGCACCATGGAGGACATATTGTAGCCGAGAACAACCCGCTTCGCGGGGCAACGGTGCGTTTTACGCTGCCGATCCAGGGAGCATGAGCCTTCCTGCGCCATAATGAAAAGGCATCCCCACAATCCAATGGATCGGGGAATGCCTTCATCGTCATACCTTCAACCGATAAATCGCTTTATTATCCAGGCCGCGGATCATCGGTGTCCATGGCTCCGTTTCAAGCGTCGTATTCAGGGCGTCCTCTACCATCTGCAGCTTGGCATCCAGCAGATCGATATGATGCAGCGCGACGGCCTCGGCCGTTTGCGGCTGAACCGGGCTGCCCCACTCTCCGAGGTTATGATGGGAAAGCACCAAATGCTGCAAGCCCAAAACCACTTCGGATTCAAGCGCGATGCCGTTCTCGATCGCCGCCTCCACGATCCAGTTGGACGCCAGGGCGATATGCCCTATCAGCTTGCCCTGGTTGCTGTAATCCGTTACGATGCCCATCTGCGCGATCATCTCTTCCGGCTTCGCGATATCATGCAGGATAATGCCCGCCCTGATCAAATCCGGATTCAGAAACGGCCGCTGCTTGCAGATGAAATCGCCAATCTCCAGCATGCGGACGATATGGTAAGCCAGCCCGGCGTAATAGGCATGATGATAGGTTTTGGCAGCCGGATAATGCATCAGCTTCTCTTCCACCTTCGACACGCAATACTGTACGATGCTTCGCACCTGCGGCTCCGTAATCTCGTTCATCGTAAGTTTGATCGTATGTAACAGATCCACGGGGCGAATGGGCGCCGCCCTCACAAAATCCGTTAACGAGACGCCATCCGCATCGGTGGCCTTGCGGATACGGCTGATCTTGACTTGAGGCTGGTCCCTGTAGCTCAGTACGGTCCCCTGGATTTTGACCAATTGCATCGGCAGGAACGTTTCTTTATCCTGTATGGTCACATCCCAGTACTTGGCCGATATTTGACCGCTGGCATCCGCGAGAACAATATCGAAATAGTCTTTCGGCGGCGTGCCGTTGGTCTGTCTCATATTCAATTCTTTTAACAAATAAAAACCGACAAAATCATCTTGTATGCTGAGTTTATTAATAGGTTTCATCTGTTCCTCCCCAAAAAATCCCGTTACGTTTACTATAACAAAGTCCCGTACAGTGAGTCTATTACCCTGTAATAGCTCTGCAGCATCGTCGAGTCTTGCATGGGCAAACTCCAATTAAGTACAAAAGTCGCTTAACAAGGCATCTTTGGTTAGAAACGTCAGCACTGTCCATGGCATCAGCCATGTCTTTGCCGTCGTGAAGCAAATAAAAGCTTTCAGCCACATGCAGACAGGATTCATCCAGATCTGGCCTTGCATAATTGATAATGATTCTCAGCAACAAAGATCTTGACTTTGACACTAGTGTCATCGTTTAGCATTTGGTCAGACTTATTTGAAAGGAGCTATAATTCAATATGAGAAACAGTAATCCAAGTAGTAACTCCGTGACGATCATAGGCCTGGGGCCGATGGGCCAAGCGATGGCACGCACTTATCTGAGCCATGGTCATGAGGTCACTTTGTGGAATCGTACGGCCGGCAAAGCCGATGAGCTTGTCGAACGGGGTGCGGTCAGAGCCGTCACTATTAAGGAAGCACTGAACGCTAATGAGTTAGTAATTCTAAGCCTTACCGACTACGATGCGATGTACGCCATCCTGGAAAATGCCGCGGACATACTCGCGGGTAAAGTCTTCGTCAATCTTAGCTCGGATACCCCGGAGAACGCCAGGAAAGCAGCCAAATGGCTGGCGGGCCACGGTGCCATGCACCTTACCGGCGGTGTGCAGGTTCCTCCTTCGGGTATAGGCAAACCGGAGTCGTTCACTTTTTACAGTGGTCCCATCGAAGTTTTCGAGGCACATAAAGAAGTGCTTGAAGTGCTGACAAGTACGGATTACCGGGGTGAAGATCCAGGACTCGCCGCGCTTTATTATCAGATCGGAATGGATATGTTCTGGACAGGGATGCTCAGTTATCTTCACGCTGTTGCAATCGGCCAAGCAAACGGCATCACGGCGGAGCAATTGAAGCCCCATGCGATCAGCACCATGTCTTCGCTGCCGGAATTCATTGAATTCTATACGCCGCGCATCGATGCAGGAGAATATCCGGGGGACGTGGATCGGCTCGCTATGGGTGCTGCCAGCGTTGAGCACATCGTTCATACCACACATGACGCAGGGGTGGACGCTTCATTGCCTGAGGCGGTTCTGCAGATCTTCAAGCGGGGGATGGCGAACGGCCGTGAAGGGGACAGCTTTACCAGCCTGATTGAAACGTTCAGGAAGAGCGCGGCATCCACGCATTGAACCTACCCTGCCCTAATCGAGCGATCATTACTTACCGGTTATGCCTGTTTGGAGAAGATTTAGAATAGAATTCTTCCAATACCTATGGAGGACACAAGAAAAAGCACCTGTATAGGTGCTTTTTCGATCCTCGCCCTATTGGCGGCTTATTTGTTCCAGGCTCCCGGATGGTCGTCCTGCACCAAATCCAGCTCCACGGCCTTCGCGTTCATCTCCACCTGTTCCACGCTCTTGCAGCCGGGAATGACGCAGCTGACGGCCGGATGCTTCAAGCACCAGGCCAAGGCCCACTCGGCCATATTCACGCCCTCCGGCACTTCATTCTGCTTGATCTCCTCCACAAGCTTCAGCTTGGCGTCGATCTCATCCTGGTCACGGTTCTTGCGCACATTGTCGCTGAACACCGTGCCAGGCTTGTATTTTCCGCTTAAGTAGCCGCTCGCAAGCGGAACTCGCGCCAATACGCCAAGATCCTGCTTCAAACATGAAGGGAGAACCTCTTCCTCCGGCGCCTGATCGAGACGGTTATACACGACCTGGATGGCTTTGGCATTCACCTCCGCCGCCTTGTCGGTTTGATAGATATTTCTGTTGCTTCCGATGGATATGCCCAGATTTCGGATGGTTCCCGCTTGGACCTGCTTGTCCAGCATCGTCCACATCTCATCATTGTTGAACACTTCATCCGAGCCGGAATGGAATTGATACAGGTCGATATAATCGGTACGAAGCGCTTTAAGTGATTCCTCCAGCTGAATTCGGATCTGCTTCGCATCCCAAGCATTCTCCCATTGCTCATGCCATCGATGGCCAAACTTGGAGGCAATGACCCAATCCTCGCGGCGGTCGCGCGCCAAGAAATCACCGATGAAATTCTCGGACATATGATGGGGCCCGTAACATTCGGCTGTATCCAGCAAATTAATGCCCAGCTCCTTGGCATGCGTCAAGATGGCATCGACTTCCTTTTGGTTGAAATCCTTCCCCCAATCACCGCCAAACTGCCAGGTTCCCACACCGACTACCGATATTTTCAAATTGGTTTTCCCGAGACGTCTGTATTTCATATACTCACCCCTACTCATGAATTTGTGCGCCTATATCTTATTGTAAAATGCAAGCGTTTGCAACTCTTGCCGAGGATTCTTTTTTCGTTCGCCAATCCTTTTTTCATGCACTTGCCGTATCCATGCTGTTTAACAACAAGTCGTTATGGTGAACCCTATAATACGTACATTTCGTTATCATGGGACGGAACAAGAAAGGAGGAGTCATGGCGTGAATTCCCGGACACTTGAGCAATGGATGCCGGACATTACAGAGAGTCTAAAGGCAAAGACGTCAAATGATTTTCAGCGCATCATCGACGAATTTCTCCCTTATGACCTGGCAAAAATACATAGCCACCTGAGCGACACGGACCAAACCCGCTTTCTGCAGTTTCTGAACGAGGAACAACTGGCCGACATGATTCAGGAAATGGAGCATGACCGGCAAATCGAAGTTCTGGGCAGGCTGGGCAAAGAGAGAACGGCCATCATCCTGGACTTGATGGATAACGACGACCTCGCCATTCTGCTGGACGAGCTGTCACCCGAGCAGAAGGACGAATTTCTCAAGGGAATGCGGGACGAGGAATCCCAATTTGTCCTGAACCTGATGAAATACCCGCCGGAAACCGCCGGCCGAATCATGACGAACCGTTATGTGTGGATCCCCCAGCATTACACCGTTTCGGAGGTGGTCCAGAAGCTGAAAACCTACGTCTCCATTTCGGAAACCATCAACTATCTGTACGTCATTGATCATGACAAGAAGCTGATGGGCGTGGTGTCTTACCGGGGACTCATCTTGGCCGAGCCGGAGGAATATATCGTGGACATCATGCACAGCCGGGTGCTGTCCGTGCCCGTGGATGCCGATCAGGAGGAAGTTGCGCACATAATCCAAAAATACGATTTGGTTGCCATCCCCGTCGTTGAGCAGGACAACCGTCTTGTTGGGATCATTACGGTTGACGATATCCTGGACGTCGTCATTAAGGAAGCCGATGAGGACATTCGGAAAATGAACGCCACCGGAGGCAAAACCATCGACTTCAACACCAAAGCAACCGTTGCCGCCTATCGAAGATTGCCGTGGTTGATCCTGCTCTTATTCATCGGGCTGATCTCGGGAACGATCATTTCCAGATTTGAAGAGACGCTGGCGCAGGTTGTGGCGCTGGCCTTCTTCATGCCC
Source organism: Paenibacillus sp. CR_12 (assembly GCF_041953985.1). Lineage (NCBI taxonomy): Bacteria > Bacillati > Bacillota > Bacilli > Caryophanales > Paenibacillaceae > Paenibacillus > Paenibacillus sp. CR_12. Next base: position 1,857,535 of record NZ_JAVFHO010000002.1, read on the forward strand.
ATGATTGCAGGAATGACCGGAAATACCGGAACGCAGTCGCTTGCTGTCATCGTAAGAGGCTTGACCACCAAAGAAATGACCAAATCGCTGGTGTTTCGGCTGTTAGCCAGGGAACTGAAGGTCGGGCTGATGATCGGGGTGACGTGCGGCATTCTGATTTCCCTGATCGCATACTTTTGGCAGGGCAACCTCTACTTGGGGTTTGTGGTCGGAAGCTCGTTGATTGCCACGCTGATCGTGGGCACGATGGCCGGCACCGTCATCCCCCTCATTCTGTTCAAATTCAAGATCGATCCGGCTGTGGCTTCCGGTCCGCTCATTACAACCATTAACGATATTCTCTCGCTTGTTATCTACTTTGGCATCGCTACCCTGTTTCTTACCTATATCTAACCGAGCACTTGGGATTAACCATCCCTCTCGATAAAAAGGCTTCCGGGAAATTACCGGAAGTCTTTTTTGGGATCCGCCAGTTTAAGGATATCTTGATCTCAAATCGTCTGGGTCTTATGGGATAATGAGGAAAAAGTTTGCAATGGATGCTATCCGCGTTATCATATACGTAAAAGAGGAGAAATGGCGATGAGTAAAAATTTATTTCATCCTGAAGCAAGAGAGAAACTAATGTGGCTTAATGAACCTGGACATTGGGAGTTTACGACAGATGACGGGCTCATCATGGATGCTCCATCGAAAGCTGATTTTTTCAAAGACCCTGCAGGAAAACATTTTGCTCATTCTGCACCCTATCTTCATCTTCAGGTTGATTCAACATTCCAGCTAATAACGCAGCTTCAGGTAGACATGCATCATTTATATGATTCCGGGTGCTTGATGTTGATGGCAGACGAGAACAATTGGGCCAAGCTATGTTATGAATTCAATGGTGAACATGCAACCATCGTGTCCGTCGTTACTCGGAACGGTGTTTCGGATGACTGTAATTCTGAGCGTGTATTCGTCAGCAATCCTTATTTGAAAATGACGAAGAAAGACAAAACGATTTCCTTTTACTACTCATCCGATGGTGAAGTTTGGAAATTGATTCGATACTTCGGAATGGATGCCCCGATTCCTTTTACTGCGGGTGTGGTCGCTCAATCACCGATGGGAGCAGGCTGTCGAGTCCAATTTCTGTCTTTGTTATTATCAGAATCCGATGAGGAAAGCAGGTTTTAGAAGTTAGCTCATGAGCTGCTTCTTTTTTTGGTTTACGGACGCAAATCGTGCCCTACACTTAGCAGCATTACACGGCTATTGATAAGGATACACGTTGCAAGTTCTTGTCCTCAATAAATGCAGTTCAAATATTTCCTTGGTTAAAAGGGATGGTACTGCTTAAACGTTACCAAAAAGTAATTACATCACTTCAAAGTGCGTACTTTTCAAGCCGAACCCTAACGTGCAAAATGACATTAAATCAAGAACATGACGTTAGGAGATGAACTTATATGAATACAGATCAACGTTCACATCATTCGCAAAAAACGGCTTTGGTTGTAGGGGCCAACGGGGTGATCGGCCGCAACCTCATCGAGTACCTTGCGACGCTTCAAGGCTGGGATATCATCGGCGTATCGCGCCGAGGCGGGGAATCCACGAACCGCGTACGTTATATCTCCGCGGACCTGCTTGATCGGGAGGATACGATCGCCAAATTAAGCTCCTTGACCGAAGTGACGCATATCTTCTACGCAGCCTATCAGGACCGGCCAACATGGGCCGAACTCGTCGCGCCGAATCTGGCCATGCTCGTTCATGTCGTGGAGGCGATCGAGCCCATTGCCGACAATCTGCAGCATGTCAGTCTGATGCAGGGCTATAAGGTATACGGCGCGCATCTCGGTCCGTTCAAGACGCCGGCCCGGGAAACGGATGCGAATCATATGCCGCCGGAGTTCAATGTGGATCAGCAGAACTTCCTGGAGGTACGGCAGCAAGGCAAAGCCTGGACCTGGTCCGCGCTGCGCCCCTCCGTTGTCAGCGGATTTGCCCTTGGAAACCCGATGAATCTGGCGATGGTCATTGCCGTCTATGCCTCGATCTCGAAAGAGCTCGGCATTCCTCTGCGTTTTCCAGGTAAGCCGGGAGCCTATCACAGCCTGCTGGAGATGACCGATGCCGATCTGCTCGCGAAGGCGACCGTTTGGGCGGCGACCGATCAACGCTGCGCCAATCAAGCCTTCAATATTACGAACGGGGACCTGTTCCGCTGGAACGAATTGTGGCCGAAGATCGCATCGTATTTTGAGATGGAAACCGCACCGCCCCTGCAGATGAATCTGGAAACGGTCATGGCGGATAAAGAGCCGGTTTGGAATCGCATGATTGAGAAGCATGGGCTTGCGAAGCACGATTATGAAGAGCTTTCATCCTGGAAGTTCGGTGATTTCGTGTTCTCCTGGGATTATGATTTCTTTGCAGACGGCTCGAAGGCCCGCCGCTTCGGGTTTCATGAGTATGTCGATACGGAGGCCATGTTCATGAACATCTTTGACGAGCTCCGGCGGCGTAAAGTCATTCCATAAGCGAACGCGCAACCTGCATGACGAAGAGCCGACTATAAGAGGAATAGCCGGCTCTTCTCCTGCAGGTTAATGCGTTTCTTCAAGTGCAGGCTTTTCCAGCACGATTGCGGACTCGCCGTATTTTCGCTCGATATGCGCATCTCCCCATCGGCACATCAGATGAAGAATCTCCTTCAGGCTCCAGCCATACTCGCTCAGTTCATACTCCACCTTGGGTGGAACCTGATTGTACGTTTTGCGTACTATAACGCCCTCCTCTTCCAGCTCCCGCAGATGCTGTGTCAGCATTTTCTGGGTGATCTGGGGAATCAGGCTTAAAAATTCGCTATTTCGCCTTTTGCCGAAAGTAAGATGAAAGAGAATGACCGGTTTCCACTTTCCGCCAATGACCTCCAGCGTAGCTTCGACCGCCGTGTTGTACACTTTTTCTTTAGACTCCATGCAAGCCTCGCTCCTTCGTTACACATATGGCATTACCACAGATTTCCGATCTCCCGCTTTACTTCTTCCACTATAACACGAACACCTTCCTCGATCTGATCCAATCGCGCTCTGGAAATGCTGATACGTATAAACTTCTCGCGCATCAGGTAGTCGGACAGATAAAACAGCTTGCCGGACACCACATGAACGTTCCGTTCCTTCAGCCGCCTGATCAACCGCTCCAGGTTCACGGTCTGGGGCAGCTTAAACAGCTGATATATACCGCCGTCGCCGGGCACGGCTTCAATGAACCCGGTCCCCTCGATCCGCTGCACCGCAGCGTTCAAAGCTTGCATTCGGGTTTCGTACTGGCTGTAAATTTTCTGTTTATGCCGCTCGTACATCCCGTTGCTGATATAAATTTCGAGTGCCGCTTGGGAAAGCAGCGACGTATCCCCGTAACTTTTGTAGGCATGGAACGTTTCGAGCAAACGTTCCGGCAGGACGACGGCCCCTAATCGCAGTCCGGGAAAAATGATCTTTGAGAAGCTCTTCAGATACACCACGTGCGAGGATCTGTTGTACGCATAGATTGGATCGTATCCCCGTTCTTCGCCTAAATCGGCCATATAGTCGTCTTCCACAATATAAACGCGATATCGGGTCGCCAGGTTTGCAATGGCCTTCCTCTGCTCGGCGCCGTAGGAAGTGCCCAGCGGATTATGATATCTCGGCATCGTATAGAAAAATTTAATGCGTCCGGTTCGGAATTGCTCCTCCAAAGCCTGCAGGTCGATGCCAGCTGCCGTGCGCGCGATTCCGATAACGGGGAACCCCTCGCTCTCCAGAAACTTCAGGTAGTTATTGTAGCTGGGCTGTTCCACCAGAATGATGGACTTTCCGCCAGGGAACGGCATTTTCGCCAAGATCTCGAGCGCCTGCTGAGCGCCTGCCGTGACCACGGTTCTCTCGGCGGTAGTGAACACCTGATTTCCGGCCAGGTGAGAGACCAGGGTATGGCGAAGCTTCTCCATCCCTTGCGTATCGCCATACGTAAACAGCTCATATTTATAGGTATCAATCGCCTTGTTCAGGCAATGTTGAAAATCCAAATACGGGAATACATTCACGTCCGGGGAGGCCGAAGAAAAATCGATCATCGCATGAACGCTCCCGTCCTCCTCCGATTTCGGACGGTCAACCACATAATACCCGCTTTGGGATACGGAATAAATCGCATGCCGTTTCTCCAGCTCGGCGTATGCCCGCAGTACGGTGCTGATGCTGCATCCGTACATGGCTGCCGCACGCCGCACGGAAGGCAGCTTCTGCCCCGGACGATACTGTCCTTCCGAAATTTTGGTTTCCAGCTCCGAGAGAATGGACAAGTATTTTTGCATCATGCACCTCCTGTCTTTTCTATGCTTGATTATATCCGACTCCCCTTTATCCCAAAAGATCTAATATTTTTAGGTGAAAAACCTAATTTTATTAGGTTTTTTGAGTGGAAAGCGTCTGATAAAATATATACAAGCGCTTACAATGCAAGAATCGAGGAGGACATGTGATGACCAAGCCCGTAAAGCCTAACGAACCGATCGTAACCCATATCTATACCGCAGACCCTTCCGCCCACGTATTCGAGGGCAAAATTTATATTTATCCATCCCACGACCTGGATCACGAGAACACGTCCAATGATAACGGCGACCAATATGACATGGAGGACTACCACGTTCTCTCGATGGAGGATGTGAACGCTCCATGCGTGGACCATGGCGAAGCCCTTCATGTGAAGGATGTTCCATGGGCGAAGAAGCAAATGTGGGCACCGGATGCTGCCTTCAAGAACGACACTTACTATTTATATTTTCCTGCCAGGGACCATGACGATATTTTTCGTCTTGGCGTAGCTACAAGCTCTTCGCCTTCCGGTCCATTCAAGCCGGAGCCCCATTACATTCCGGGCAGCTACAGCATCGATCCTGCCGTATTCGTGGACGACGATAACCGGGCCTATATTTATTTCGGCGGTCTCTGGGGCGGACAGTTGGAACAATGGCAGACCGGTTCACACATTCCGGATGCGGAGGGACCTGCAGCAGATGCGCCTGCCATCGGACCGCGGGTCGCTGAGCTGAGCGACGACATGCTTACTTTTAAGGAGTCGCCCCAAGAAATATCCATCGTGGATGAGAAGGGCAACCCGATCGTTGCGGGGGATGAAGAGCGAAGATATTTTGAAGGGCCTTGGGTTCATAAATACAAAGGCATCTACTATCTATCGTACTCCACCGGATCAACGCACAAAATCGTCTATGCCACGAGTGAAAGTCCGACGGGCCCCTTTGAGTTCAAGGGCACGATTCTGACACCCGTTATCGGCTGGACGACCCATCACTCCATCGTTCAATTCCAGGATAAATGGTATCTCTTCTACCATGACAGCTCCCTGTCCGGCGGAGCAGACAACAAACGCAGCGTCAAATTCACCGAGCTGACCTACAACGAGGACGGCACCATCCAGACGATTGACCCATACGGCAAATAAGCCGTCACAAGCTATGCCGTAAAATAAACAAGCTGACCCACATTATGGAGTCAGCTTGTTGCCGTTCGCAATATTGTTCATCTGTTGCAGGCCCCGTCCGTTACACGCCCTTTTTAAACAAAGAAAAAGAGTAAATCGCCGGAGCCGCCGCGATCAGAATAATGACAGGGACGATGGCGATGGCAAGGTTCACCTTCAGAAACGCCGTCAGGATCATGAACGCTCCGCCTGCCATCCACAGGTACCCGGCAAAACGATGCGTTTTATTCCAATTATCCTGGCTGTTCAGCGTCCAAGGCAGCTTGATGCCCACCGTATAGTTCTGTTTGCTCTTCGGCAAATAATTGCCGGTGATCACGAGCAGCATGCCCACTAGAGCCGGTGCAATCGTCTGGATCGGCAGCTCGGCCCCCATAGCCTTAAACAGCGTGATTGGCATGAGAATGAAAGACAGTGCGGGGATGAGCCATAGACCCATCGTTCTTAAAACCGGGGCAGCGTTCATTTTCTTAGGATCGTTGTTAAGCCCCACATTGACAATGACGTTAATAACCGCCGTAATCAACGGAAGCACAAACGCCGCAACCGCCTTAGGCACATAATTATCCGGATTGCCCGCCGCATTCCAGTGAACAGCCACCTGCTCAGGCAATTGGCTGTACAGCGTCATCGATAAAATAATCGGCAATAAGCATATCAGCGTTGTTAAAACCAGCATCGAGCTATTTTTTTTCCTCATCTTGTTTCCCCCCGTTAAATTGTGAAAACCACAGCATGATTTCTTCGAAGACGGATACGTTGATCTCATAGTAAATATAATTTTTATATTTTGTTTCAAATATCAGTCCGGCCTTCTTCAGCTGCGACAGATGATACGAGATGGTCGCCCCGGTCATATCGAAATGCTGACCGATCTCTCCGGCTGACATTTTGCCGCGTTTGAGCATAACCAGGATGTCCCGTCTCACCGGATCAGATAACGCCTTGAATGTTTCCGGAAACCCCAATGTGCATCACCCATATTTCTATTTAGAATTTCATCTAAATACATTATCGCTTACATCTGCATTCAATTGCAATACCTATTTTGAAAAAAATCTAAATAGAATGCAAAATGGGCATCCCGTCAAGCCCCATCGCCATGGTCGTAATTATTGTTTGCCTATAAACGACGAAAGCCCGCCACGGACCCGCGTTACGCGCTGATCCATAGCAGGCTTGCTCCACGGCCTGTTTATCCAAGCACCTTCTCGAATACCGGAAAGCTTGCCGCTCTCCCTGGGAAATTCACTTCTCCCCGCAGGTCATAACCTAAGCCTTGATACAGCTTAAGCGCAGCCGTATTCTTGGCATAGGTGTCCAGTCGTAAGCTTCGGTAACCCTGGCGCGCGCCATACTCTTCGGAGAAAGCTACCAATGTTCGCGCGATGCCCTGCCCGTGTGCTTCCGGATCGACGGCAAGGCGATGCATCATAAGATGCGGTCCCTCGTCCTGCTTCCAGCAAATGGTTTGGTACTGTTCTGCCTGCGATTCGTCGAGAACAACGATCCCTAAAATACGGCCTTCGCCTTCAGCCGCAAACAACGTTCCGCGCTGTAAATCCTCACCGATTACCTCCCGGTTCGGATATCGATCATCCCATTGATCGCTGCCTCCAGCCTGCATAAACGTAACGCAGCGTGCAACCAAAGCCATGATTTCCTGAAGGTCTTCTATCCGTCCCGTCCGTATGTTCATATTCATCGAAACACCTACTATTGTTTTTTTAGAACAGTTTACTATGGTTGGACGGCTGCAACAACTCGTAACGCATGACCCTCGAAAGCATCCTATTTAAGCAATGTAAGAGTCACCTCTATCGTATTGTTTACGAAAGAGCGCTCCGGACGGGATTTCAACATCACGGTCAGCCCAATCAAGGATACGATGAGCGCTTGCGATAAAGCTTTGGCGTCTGTGCCCTTCGCAAGCTCGCCCGATTGTATGCCCCGCTCAATGGTTTCTTGGAATATGACCGCCAGATACATCTGATGCTCCCTTGTCAGAATTTCAAATTTCTCATCATGAGGCGCAAGCTCGACCATCGTGTTAATGCAAAAACATCCGCGGCTGCGGCTTTCGGCGTATTCCTCATCCACTACATTCTCAAAATAGGCTCGAAACGCATCCCTGACCGATCGATGATTTTGCAGCTTGGTTCGCACCTCGGAAGCATGCCCTCTCGTGTATTTGCGCAGCGCGGTTTCGAACAGCTCTTTTTTGTCTCCGAACGCAGAGTAAATACTGGGCCGCTGAATGCCCATTATGGAGGTCAAATCGCTTAATGAAGTAGCCTCATATCCCTTCTCCCAAAACAGCTGCATCGCGGCATCCAATACCTTCTCTTCATCAAATTCGCGGACTCGTCCCATCGTTAATCACCTCTCGTTACTTTAGATTTAAAGGAAGCTCGATGATCACAGGCGGTAAGCAAATAGTTTAATTTCATTACCAATCAGTAAAGTAATTTTAAGATCTACGAATGCTTTTGTCAATCACCGAACATCCGATTTTTACATTTATATCAACACCCGCAAGTATAATTCTAATCATTTCAATAAACGTATTGACATGAATTGTCATTGTGGGATATATTTATCGATGATTTTATTATACCGATCAGTACACAAAAAACGAAAGGATTGGATGCATGAAACTGGAGGGAATGCTGGATAAAAAAGCGGCCCGTAACGAAACGGGGGCTGATACGTCACAGGGGGCGCCAAGTTCGTCTGAAGGCATTTATGCTGCTCCAATGACTCGTTACGTGACGTTATTGTTTGCGATTGCCTGCGGCATGTCGGTTGCTAACATCTACTTTGCACAGCCGCTGCTCGATCAGCTGTCAATCGAGTTCAACATGGATTATTCCATCATCGGCATTGTGATTACCGTCACGCAGGTCTTCTATGCAATGGGACTGCTGCTGCTCGTACCTCTGGGAGATTTGCTGAACCAGCGCCGATTGATTATCGGTCAGATGACGATCTCCGCAGCAGCTCTGGTTATCGTTGGTACTGCTTCCTCCGGTGCGATGCTCTTCGCAGGGTTGGCTTTGGTAGGACTGCTTGCCGTTGTGACGCAGACCATCGTGGCATTCGCGGCAACTATGGCTGCCCCTGCCGAAAGAGGGCGTGTCGTCGGCATGGTAACCAGCGGAATCGTGATTGGGATCCTTCTTGCGCGAACCGTTTCGGGATTCCTGAAGGATCTTGCAGGATGGCGCTTCGTTTATTTGGTTTCGGCTGCGTTGATGCTGCTCATGGTTTACGCATTATATAAGGTGCTGCCAAATGCTGCGCGCAAGGTAAAGACTCTTTCTTATGCTCAACTGCTTAAGTCGGTATGGATGTTGTTCCTGCAAGAACGGCTATTACGTATCCGCGCTGTGTTGGCTATGCTGATTTTTACGGCTTTCAGCATGTTGTGGACTCCATTGGTACTGCCTCTGAGCTCGCCGCCGCTATCCCTTTCGCACTCGGCTATCGGGGCGTTCGGCCTCGTGGGCGTCGTTGGGGCAATGGCTGCAGCAAAGGCCGGTAAGCTGGCCGATCGAGGTTATGGACAGCGAACGACGGGAATTGCATTGTTCCTGCTATTGCTGTCATGGCTGCCCATCGGCTACACGGAACGGTCGCTGTTCGCCTTGGTCATTGGCATTATTCTGTTGGACTTGGCGGTACAGGCCGTGCATGTCACGAATCAGAGCATGATTTTTGCATTGCGGCCGAAGGCGCGCAGTCGGATCGTTGGCGGCTACATGATGTTCTACTCCATCGGAAGTGCTGCCGGTTCCATAACTTCGACCCATGTTTACGCACACTTCGGCTGGCATGGGGTATGCGTGCTCGGGGCCTCCGTCAGCGCTGTTGCTCTTATTTTTTGGGCCGTGACCAAAGGCGCTAAAGGTGCCCACTGATAGTAATTCAAACTACAAAAGATCGCTTCCCTCGGAAACGGGGGGGCGATCTTTTAGAATATCCACGAACAGTGGCGAGCTTCCAGCCCATACGTCAATTATTTTGGAAGCTCTCTATTTATCGTTATGGATACAGTTCCTATGGATGCAGTTCCTCAAAATAACGAAAGACACGCCGTTTGGGCGTGCCTTCATCCTATTCTTATGGCGTTTTCCCCAGGATCACTTCGCCTGTCGTCTTATTCCAGGACATCGGAATGCCAAGCTTTGATGTGATCAACTCCAATGGAAACATGGTCGAATTCGCCAGGAATGGAACGCTTGCATCTTCTCGCGTCACCTTCCCGTTCACCAATACAACGGCGGGATCACTGGATTTAATGGATACGGTATTTCCGCCATAAGAGAAAGACCAAATCGGAAACCGCTGTTTTCCCTGTTTCGGATCCGGATTGGACTGTCCGCGCTTCACTTTGATCCCCAAGGCTTCAAATACGCTATTATACGGTACATACAGCTTGCCTTCCACCATGGCGGAAGAACCGTAGAAGCTAACCGTTTGTCCGTTTACCGTCCAAGATAAAGGAGGCTGCACCATGACCGGATTCCCATCGTTCTCGTTAGGCGAGCCGCTGCCTTGATATTTCTCTTCTCCCCAAGCCAGGACCTTGCCGTCCTGATTGGTTGCATAACCGGTATATCCCTTGCTTCCCCAAAGTGCCGTTATACCTGTCAGACCTTTCACTCGAAAAGGTTTTGCCGTCGGATCGTTGTAATTCCACTGCCAGACCGTGCCGTCGTTTTTAAGCATAAATAAACGGTTGTTCCCCGTTCTTATCTCTTGGATATCGTTTAATCCCTTCACCGCAGCCGGCGCTTGCTGCTTCGTGTTCACATTCCACCGCAGCACCGTTCCGTTCTCATGCAGCAGAAACACGTCATACCAATGCGCGGCGATTCCGGTAATGGAGGAAGCAACCAGCGGTTTAACTTCGCGAAACTCGCGTTCCAGGCGGAACCGGCCGTAGAAACTATTATATACCGTTAACATATCGACGCTGCCGTCTTTAGCGAGAATCAGGGCCTCATGTCCGGCGACCACTATTGTTTTTGCATTCGTGACTCCCTTGATAGGAAAGTATTTTACCGTCATCTTTAAATGATCATTCGGATCAAACGTCGGACTCCATATCGTTGCAGACCCATCCTTATGCAATGCGACAGAACCATGGTTTGAAATGGCCAGGCTGGCTACATCCTTAAGTCCTTCCAGCTTGATCAGCCCTCCCCTTTTTTGGAAAGGCAACAACGGATCCCCGTTAATATAAGGCGAGTAATAATCGCCCCAAGCCCACACGTCCCCGTTCTTGTCCAAGGCAAATGAAGAATTGTCGCCTGCCGCCACCTGAACAATATCAGTCAGACCCGCGACTTGCTTGGGCACCAATTGATGAATGCTGGTCCCGTCACCTACTTGACCTGACTTGTTATAACCCCAGGCGGTCACGGAGCCGTCGCTCCATGCCGCAACACCATGTCCGCTGCCCCCAGCCACGCTTACCGTAGGGAAAAAATAGTATACTCGCTTTCTGATAGCTGGAAGCCGTTATTCAAACATGGCAGGATTCAGCCTATGTTTGTTGGAATAGAGTTGCCGTGACCTTGCAGTCCGCGCACAGGAACATATAATAGATGCCTTCCCCGTACTCCTCGATCTGTTCCCAATCCAGCTGCCCGATGAATGTCATGCTTCGGGAACAGCAAGGGCAGGAAGGATAGACGGCGTCCTGGATCCAAGCCGGATAACCGCCGATTTGCGAGACCGCCGGACCGAGCGCCCAATAGGCGGCATAATAGCTGCTGCGAGGCTTGTCCGCAATCCGCAAGGAGCTTCCCGCCGCACTAAAGCTTCGCTCATCCTCCCCGGAATCAGGCCCAGGCACATATTCCGGTTTAATATTAGCCTGGCTCCATTCGGATTTTCCGTGAAAATCCACATCCATGTATATCGTTTCGTAACAACTGCAGTTCACGCAGGTGCTCACACGAAGCCTCTCTCCGGACAACCCCAGGAATCGAAGCTTCGGATGGCTGTTGTCCAGATCCGCCAAAATGGTCAGGCTGCTTCCGCACCATGGACAGGAAGCGGAATCCTCCTTCAAAAATTGTGCGGGCTCGGGTTCAACTGCATAGGTGCTTTCTGTTGGCACTTTTTTCGCTATGGCGTAGCTGTCATGGTAGAATAGTCGGCGCTTGCTCCCATTCTCCGTTAGCTCCCAGCCCCCCTCATGCGCATAAGCTTCCGGCGGGACATACAACTCCTTAGCCCAAGATGGAGGATCGGACCTCCATTCTTGAAATTGGCGCACAACCTGATCATCGCCGATCCAAGCCAAGGCCAACAGCAGATGGTTGCGGTTCTCCCTGTCCTGCTCAACGAATTGAAGCATCCGGTCCCGGCCTCGGGCAGGGGCATCTTTGAACAAAATGCCGGGGTAATAGATCCCCCGCTCCAGCAGTATCGGTATGCAGGATTCAAGCGAGTAGTCCCGATAGCAGATCAGGGACACAAGAATCTCCTGGCAGGTGTCCTCATCGCCCGATTCGAGCAGTTCAAGGGCTGCATTCAGCATGCGGTCGGCGTCACCCTCAGATAAAGCGGAATATACCTCTTCTCTTTTCAGATGATAGGGAATATATCGGATTAATGGATCCCGCATCACCGGGGCATGCATGATCTTAAGGATCTCTACCGGGTCCGTTATCCCCTCGTACAAGTCGATATCTCTCCGGTGCTGTTCTATGTAACGCTGCCGTTCTGCGCGCTCCATCTCCTGCTTGCACGGCATGCAATAACCGCCGGTTTTGGCCGCGGTTGCCGGCAATATCGTTGCCGAACATCCTTCGCTTCGGCATGGCAGCCGTTCTGTCATGCGGTCCCCTCCTTATTCTAGTAAGTCCACTCAGCTGGAGCCCGGCTCCTATTCTATGGTAAGTCTACCTCAGCTGGAGCCCGGCCCCTATTCTATGGTAAGTCTACCTCAGCTGGAGCCCGGCCCCTATTCTATGGTAATTCCACCTCAGCTGGATCCCGGCCCCTCTTCTATGTTCCTTCCACCTCAGCTGTAACCCATCCCCTTTTCTGTGTTACCATCACTCCAACGAGACCCCGTCCCCTAGTATTCGGTCACCACATTAAACCTAGGACCGGCTACC